>NZ_BBLU01000001.1 GCF_000759715.1 Demequina mangrovi | reverse complement strand
CCCCTCGGACACCGGGAGAAGGCCCCGACCGCAAGGTCGGGGCCTTCTGCGTTCCCCGGCGAGAGCCGCGCGCGGCGGAGTCCTCGCGGCGCGCATCGTCCCCGGTCACGCCGCTACGATGCGGGAAATGCGCCGTATCTGCAGGCGCCCCCTCACCGCCCAAGGAGCGCCGTTGACCGTCACGCACGCGAGGAGAGCGCCGCTTCCCTCCGAGTGGATCGGGATCGCCGAGGAATGGGCGGTGTCCTTCAAGGACTCGCGGAGATCCCGCCTCGGCGTGCTCGCGCTCTACCTCGCGGTCGCGGCCGCGATCGTGGTGCCGGTGGTGCTCGGACCCGGCGGCGCCATGTCCCGCATCGACGAGCCGACGCATGCCGACTACGCGTGGCGCGCGTCCCACCTCGAGATCCCGTACGCGGGCTCGATCATCGCGCCCGAGATCCGCGACATCTGGGCCTGCGTGGGGCAGGAGCGCTACGAGCTGCCCGCGTGCGGGGCCGAGGCGCAGGCCTGGGAGTTCCCGTACGAGGGGCAGCAGTACAACTTCTCGCACCCGCCGCTGTACTACCTCGTGGTCGGCCTGCCGGCGCGTGCGATCGACGCGGCGCTGCCGTCCGTCGACTTCCTGACGGCGGCGCGGCTTCCCGGAGTGCTGTGGCTGGGTCTGGGCATGTTCACGATGTTCGTGGCGCTGCGGCGCTGGCGTGTCGACCCGGCCGCGGCGATCATCGCTCCGCTGCTGCTGCCGGCGTTCCCACGCGTGCTGCACGCCGTCACCACGGTCAATCCGGATGCGGCGACGGTGGTGATCGGCGCCTCCGCGGTGTGGCTGGCGGCACGGATCTTCGTCGACGAGGACGCGGACTGGAGAATCGCTGCGCTGCTGGCCGGCGTCGCGGCCATGACGAAGACGATCGCCGCGATCCCGTTCATCGCGCTCGGCGCGCTGCTGACCTTCCGCATGCTGCGCGACTGGGCCAAGCGCCGTGAGCACGGCCGCGACGCCGCGATCGTCGGCGCGATGGCAGGAGCGATCCTGCTCCCGTACATCGCGTGGCAGGCGTGGCAGAGCGGGCGGGGCGATCCGAACTGGCAGAACCCGCTGGTAGGCCTCAACACCCGCGACGTGCTGGGGCTGCCGGGCTCGGAGTGGCTCGAGACGCTCTTCCTCGGCTTCAACCTCGCGTCGGACTACTACCTCCAGGAACCGCTCAACGTCGCGCTGATGATCTCCTGGACCCGCCTTCTCAACGTGCTGGTGATCGGCGCGATCTTCGCGGTGATCGTCGCGTGCGCGAAGGAGCCCGCGCGGCGCTCGCTCGGCTGGATGGTGCTCGCGGGCACGGTGCTCTATCCGACCGTGGTGCAGATCCAGGCGTACCTCAGCACCGCGGTGCCGCAGTACTTCCCGAACCCGACCGGACGGTACGGGCTCGCGCTCATCCCGGGCGCCGTCGCGTGCATCGTCATCGCGGCCTGGAAGGCCGGCTACCGGCGCCTCGTCTACATCCTCGCGCTCGTGGGGCTCGTGGTGCTCGGCGTGGTGATCACCAACGGCTTCCGGGTGATGTGAGGCCGCTAGCCTGGTCCGCATGACCGAGTCCGACGTCGTCCGCCTCGCGCGTGACCTCATGCGCATCGACACCTCCAACTACGGGGACGAGGACGGCCCTGGCGAGCGCGCCGCCGCCGAGTACGTCGCCGCATACCTCAGCGACCTCGGGCTCGAGCCCGTCATCCGCGAGTCGGAGCCCGGACGCGCCTCCCTCACCGCGCTGTGGGAGGGGGCCGACCGCTCGCGTCCGCCGCTCGTGCTGCACGGTCACCTCGACGTGGTGCCGGCCTTCCCGGAGGACTGGACGGTCGATCCGTTCGGCGCCGAGGTCAAGGACGGCATGATCTGGGGTCGCGGCGCCGTCGACATGAAGGGCGTCGACGCGATGTACCTCGCGGCGATCGGCCGCATGATCCGCGAGGGCGTGAAGCCCGCCCGCGACATCGTCATCGCGTTCTTCGCCGACGAGGAGCACGGCGGCCACCGCGGCGCCAAGTGGATGGTCGAGCACCACCCCGACGACTTCCGGGGCGCGACCGAGGCCGTCTCGGAGGTCGGCGGCTTCTCGATCCAGGTCGCCGGGAAGCGCGTCTACCTCTTCCAGACGGGGGAGAAGGGCATGCAGTGGCTGCGGCTCGCGGCCTCGGGCGTGCAGGGACACGGCTCGCTGGTGCACGGCGACAACGCGGTCGCCCACCTGGGCGGCGCGATGGCGCGCATCGGCGCGTACGAGTGGCCGATGGAGATCTCGCCCACATCGGAGCACCTGCTCCGGGGCGCCGCAGACCTGCTCGGCATGGAGTACGCGGACGATGCGGCGACCGTCGACCGGCTGGTGGCCGGGCTCGGCGCCGTGGGACGCATGGTCGAGGCGTCGCTGCGCAACACCTCGAACCCGACAATGCTGAGCGCCGGCTACAAGGTCAACGTCATCCCCGACACCGCCGGAGGCTTCGTCGACTCGCGCTTCCTCCATGGCCAGCAGGAGCAGGTGCTGCGGACCATCGAGGAGCTGGCCGGCACGCACGTCAAGGTCGAGCAGTACATCACCGAGCCGTCGATCGAGCTGCCCTTCGACGTGCCGCTGGTGCACAAGGCCATCGAGGCGGTCACGTTCGACGACCCGGACGCGATCGTGCTGCCGTACACGATGATGGGCGGCACCGACAACAAGCACCTCGCGAAGCTCGGCATCGCGGGCTACGGCTTCGCGCCGCTGCGGCTGCCTCCCGAGCTCGACTTCCCCGGGCTCTTCCACGGCATCGACGAGCGGGTCCCGATCGACTCGCTCGAGTTCGGCACCGATGTGATGGTGCGGTTCCTCGCCGACTGCTGAAGCGAGCGCCCCGGGCGGGGGTCGATCAGCGTGACGAGGCGGAAGCGGCGTTCGCGAGCGTCGTGGCGTCGCGGCGGATCCCGTCGACCGCCGCGCTCGTCGCCTGCAGGCGGAGCGCCCGCAGATGCTCGTCATCGTCGTCGTCGGTCGCGGGGGCGAGCCCCGCGGACGCCGCGACCTCCCACGAGCACTGCTCGTCCTCGTCGGCCACGCTCGCGGAATGCTCGCGGTAGGCCTTCTCGCGAGGGTGCCAGTCGTAGCCGTCGCGGGAGTCGAAGCGCGCGTCGCCGAGCGCGTTGACGAGCAGCGAGTAGCCCACGTCCGTGCCGTCCACCAGGTCGACGTAGCGCAGCATCCGGCCCAGCTGGTCCGTGTCGTCCACGGAGGCGGGATCGGTGAGCTTCACGAGCGTCCCCGCCGGCGCGAGCTGCTCCGCCGCCGCCAACGCCTCCTGGGCCGTCGCGCACCGACCCGACAGCTCGGGCGTGTCCAGCCCGATCAGGCGCACCCGGCCGATGCTCGTCGCCACGGTGTCGCCGTCGATCCACCGCACGATCGACGCGGTCTGCGTTGACGTCGCATGCGCCTGCACGCCCGCGCCCGCGAGGCGGTAGCCGCTGTCGCGCTCGACGTCCTCGATGTCGGCCTCGATGAGCGGGTGCACGCCCGACAGCCCGGTCGACACGTCGCGGAAGGCGGCGGCCGCGGTGGCGGGGCGCCCGTTCCCGAGGGCCCGATGGGCGTGCGCGAGGTCCTGCGCCGCGGCCTCGATCTGCGCGGCGACCTCGGCGCTGCCGGGATAGTCGTCGGCGAGCGCGGCCAGCTTCGCGGCCTGGGCCTCTCCGTCCTCGGGCGAGGCGTCGGTGTCGATCGCGAACTCCGAGAGGCGCGTCAACCACGAGTCGAAGCGCTCCAGCGCGGGCCTGTCGGCCGGCTCCAGCGCGGCGGGCGCCGCAGCCTCGTACGCGGTCGCGGAGACGCTCGGCGAGGGTGACGCGCCGGCGGAGCTCTCCGGCGTGGGCGCCGGATCGTCGCACGCGCCCATCAGCCACAAGGCGGCCAGGCCGATGCCGACGAAGCCCAGGTACCTCAGCATCACGACCCCTCATCGGCCGGCCCGTGCCGGCTCGGATATGCGGCCAACGATTCTACCGCCCGAGCGGAGCGCGCGGCGCCGCCTCCGTCGGGATGCGGGGCGCATCGTCCCGCGGCGCATCGTCCCTCGCGCGGCGCCGCGGGACAGGGGAGGAGGGGCTACGCCGCGTCGTCCGTCCGACGCACGTTCATCACGCGACGCCGGAGCCACACGCGCCTCGCCCCGCCGACGAACGCCTGCGAACGGATGAGGTCCCAGCGACCGTATTCGGCCTGCTCCGTGAGCAGCGCGCGCGCCTCCGAGCGCGTGATCTCGCTGGGGATGTCGATCACCCGCCAGTCGAACCTGCTGTCCGCGGAGCGCATGCGGCGCGTCGGGGTCACGATGTGCGTGGTGCTGCGTGCGTCGTGGTTCATCTCGCCTCCCATTCAACCTGTTCCGCAGGTAACGTCATAGCCATGGACTCGAACGCGCATGAGGCGCTGAGGCTGCTGGTCGCGGCATACGAGGAGCATCTGGCCGCGATCCTCGCGCGTCGGGGCGACGAGGACGCCTCCGTCGACGACGCGTACGACTCCCTCGCGGACGCGTTCGACCGGTACGAGGCGGTGCTCGACGTCGAGTACGGGGAGACGCTGCCGATGCTCCTCGACGACGTCGAGCTCGAGGAGCCAGACGACGGCGAGGACGATGCGCTCGACGCGCATGCGGAGGAGGACGAGGACGTCCTCGACGACGACCTCGACGACTTCCAGCTGCGCTGAGCCGCCGCAGGGCGGAGCGCGAGGCGCGCGCACGAGCATCCGGTCCGGGGGCTCGTGCGCGCCGTGATCATCGCCGCTCCGGGTATCCGAGCTCGATGGCGGAGACCTCGTCGAGAGCGTCGACGATGGCGGGTGGCAGCGTGAGCGTCGCGGCCGCTAGGGAGGGCTCGAGCTGCTCCGCGGTGCGGGCGCCCACCACCGCGGTGGCGATGAACGGCTGCGCGAGCACCCAGGCGAGGGCCGTGGCCTGTGGCGTGGCGCCCAGTCCCTCGGAGGCGATCGCGAGCGCCTCGACGATGGTGCCGGCCCGCTCGTCGAGATAGGGATCGACGAAGCCCGACAGGTGCTCGGAGGCGGCACGAGAGTCCGCGGGGATCGCGGAGCGGTACTTGCCCGTGAGCACGCCGCGGCCGAGCGGCGACCACGCCATGATGCCGAGCCCCAGCGCCGAGGCGGCGGGCGCGACCTCGCGCTCGATCCCACGCTGCAGCAGCGAGTACTCGACCTGGGTGGCGGCCAGCGACGGGCGCGTGCCGGCGAGCGTCGCGATGGCGGCGGTGGCCCAGCCGGGGAAGTTCGAGACGCCCACGTAGCGCGCGCGGCCGCTGTTGACCGCGATCTCGAGAGCGTGGAGGGTCTCGTCGAGCGGCGTGGACGCATCGTGCTGATGCACCAGCCACAGGTCGACGTGATCCGTGCCGAGGCGCGACAGCGAGGCGTCGAGGGTGTCGAGCATCGTGTCGCGCGAGGCGTCGATCACGCCGCCCTTGGCGGTGCGGCGGATGCCGGCCTTGGTGCAGATCTGCACGTCGGCGCGCGAGACGCTGCCGCCGAGGAGGCTCCCGATGAGCGCCTCCGAGCCGCCGTCGGCGTAGGACGCCGCGGTGTCGAGAAGCGTGCCGCCGGCGTCGAGGAACGCGTCGAGCTGGCCGCCGGCCTGCTCCGCGTCGGTGTCGCGGCTCCACGTCATGGTGCCGAGCGCGACGCGTGACACCTCGAGCCCTGTGGTGCCGAACCGTGCGCGCTGCATGGGGAGACGCTATCGAAGTCGCGGCGACACGCAAGGGCGCGACGCGCGGGCGCTAGTGTTGCCGCCATGGGTTGGTGGGAAGCGGTCATCCTCGGTCTGGTCCAGGGGCTCACGGAGTTCCTGCCCATCTCGTCGAGCGCGCACATCCGCGTCCTCGGCGCGCTGCTCCCGCACGGGGAGGACCCGGGCGCCGCCTTCACGGCGATCATCCAGATCGGCACCGAGGCCGCCGTGCTCGTCTACTTCTGGAAGGACATCACGCGCATCATCGCGGCGTGGTTCCGTGCGCTGTTCGACAGCGCGGCGCCCAGCTGGCGCGCCCGCACCGTCGGCGCGGACGACCCGGATGCGCGCATGGGCTGGTGGGTGATCATCGGCTCGTTCCCCATCGTGATCCTCGGCGTGCTGCTCAAGGACGTGATCGAGACCAGCCTGCGCAACCTCTACATCACGGCAGCGGTGCTCGCGATCTTCGCGGTGTTCCTCTGGATCGCGGACAAGATCGGCTCGAAGCGTCGCGACCTCGACTCGCTCACGGTCAAGGACGCGGTGCTGCTCGGCTTCGCGCAGGCGATGGCGCTCATCCCCGGCGTCTCGCGCTCGGGCGGCACCATCACCATGGGCCTGCTGCTCGGCATGACCCGCGAGGCGGCCGCACGCGTGTCCTTCCTGCTCGCGATCCCCGCGGTGCTCGGCTCCGGCTTCTTCGAGCTGATCACCGAGTGGGACACGCTCGGCGCCCCCGGCTCCGCGGGACTGGTGAACACGCTGATCGCGACCATCGTCGCCTTCGGCGTCGGCTACGCGGTCATCGTGTGGTTCCTGCGGCTCATCTCGCACCACACCTTCACGCCGTTCGTGCTCTACCGCATCGGCTTCTCGGGCGTCATCATCGGCCTGCTTGCGGGCGGCGCGCTCAGCGCGACCTGATCGACCGCCGCACACCCGCGCCGGGCGGGTCCGGGACGCTCACCATGCTTTTCTGGCGGCCTCTGCGCCGCACGGGACGCTCACCGTCGCGGTCCGCCCGGGTCCGCAGATGACGGTCCCGCACGGCACGTGGAGCGCGGAGAAGTGCAGGTGAGCGTCCCGACCGGGGGAGGGCGGGGAGGGTGGAGAAGGGACGATGCGCGGGAGGCTAGGCCTTCCCGTTCCCCAGATCCCTGCGGCGGAGGAACTTCTCGAACTCCGCCGCGATCGCCTCGCCGGACGCCTCGGGCAGGCTCGTCTCGTCCATGACGGACTCGAGCTGCTCGACGTGGGCGGCGATCTCCTCGTCGTCCTCGGTGAGCTCGTCGGCGCCGTGCTGCCACGCCTCGAGCTCCTCGGGGAGGTCGTCGAGGTCGATCGGCTCGCCCAGGAAGCGCTCGAGCTGGGACAGGATCGCGACCGTGGCCTTGGGGCTCGGCGGGTGCGCGATGTAGTGAGGCACGCCCACCCACACCGACACGACGGTGATGCCGCGCAGCGCGGCCTCGTGGCCCAGGACGCCGAGCACGCCGATCGGACCCTCGTAGTCGGAGCGCTCAAGATCGAAGGCCTCGCGGGCACGGTCGTCCTCGGTGGTGACGAACGTGGGCAGCGGGCGCGTGTGCGGGGCGTCGACCAGCAGCGCGCCGCACGTGATGAGCGTGTGGACGTCGAGGTCCTCCGCGTAGTCGAGGATCTCGCGGCAGAAGCGGCGCCAGCGCATCGACGGCTCGATGCCGCGCACGAGGGCGATCTCGCGGTCGCCGACCCACGGCCCGGTCGCGGTCGACACCACGGTCCCCGGCCACGAGATGACGCGGTCGCCGCTGCCGACGGTCTGGATGGTCGGGCGGCTCACCTGGAAGTCGTGGTACTCCTCGGGGTCGAGGGTCGCGTACTCCCGCGCCTTCCACATGCGTCCGAGGTGATCGAGCGCGGCCGAGGCCGCGGAGCCCGCGTCGTTCCATCCCTCGAAGGCCGCGATCATCACGGACTGGTCGGCGGCAAGGGAGGCAGGGTCGCTCTCGTGCATCATCCGGCCAGCCTAGACTCGGCGTATATGAATGAGAAGGCGACTCACCCGGCCGCCGTCCTGTGGGACATGGATGGCACGCTCATCGACTCCGAGCCCTACTGGATCACCGCGGAGACGGAGCTCGCGCGCAGCTTCGGCGTCGGCTGGACGCATGAGGACGGCCTTCAGCTCGTGGGCAACCCGCTGCTCGTCTCCGCTCAGGTGCTCATCGACCGGGGCGTCGACCTCGAGCCCGACGAGGTCATCACCTACCTGCTCGGGCGCGTGACCGCGCAGGTGCGCGAGCGCACGCCGTGGATGCCCGACGCGCGCCGCCTGCTCGACGACGTCGTCTCCGCCGGCATCCCGTGCGCGCTCGTGACGATGTCGTACGCGATGCTCGCCGAGGCCTTCGTGTCGCGCGCGCCCGACGCCTTCGCTGTCGTGGTGACCGGCGACCAGGTCACGCACGGCAAGCCGCACCCCGAGTCCTATCTCACCGCGGCCGAGCGCCTCGGCGTCGACATCGGGCGCTGCGTCGCGATCGAGGACTCGCCTGCGGGCATCGGCGCCGCCCACGCCTCCGGCGCGGCGACCATCGGCGTCCGTCGCCTCATCCCGGTCGAGAAGCGGCCGGGGCTGAGCCGGGTGGCCTCGCTCGACGGCATCGACGTCGACACGCTCGGCCGGCTGGTCGAGGGCGAGGTCATCGAGCAGTTCGGCGACACCGCCTGAACCCTCCCGCCTCACGCGGGACCAAGGTCCCGCATTCCCCCTCACAACTTCGCGCCGACGCCCGATAGGGCCTGCGAACCGCTTTGAGGGAAGAGGACGCAGCAATGAGGCTCATCCAGAATCAATCGATCCAGGTGCGGATCCTCGCGATCGTCGCGCTCATCACCGTCGGCATCGGCGCGCTCATCACGGCGGGCTCCGTCGCGCTCCACGACCGCATGATGGCGGAGCGCAAGGACGCCACGCAGCAGGTGGTCGAGCTGGCCGTGCAGATCGTCGACTCGTACGTCAGCGAGGCCGCGGCGGGCAACCTCACCGTCGAGAAGGCGCAGGAGCTCGCGTCCGGGAAGCTGCGCGACCTGCGCTACTCGGAGGACGACTACTTCTGGATCAACGACCAGGCGCCCGTCATGGTGATGCACCCCATCAAGCCCGAGCTCGACGGCACCGACGTCAGCGGGATCACCGACACGGACGGCACCGCGATCTTCGTCGAGTTCGTCGAGCTGGTGAACTCGCAGGGCGCGGGCTTCGTCGACTACAACTGGCCCAAGCCGGGTCAGGAGGACCCGGCCCCGAAGGTGTCGTACGTCGCCGAGGTCCCCGAGTGGGGATGGATCGTCGGCTCGGGCATCTACGTGGACGATGTCGAGGCGGCCGCGATCGCGGAGGCCACCACGCTCGCCGGCTGGGGCCTCGGGATCCTCGTGGTCGTCGCCGGCATCGCCTGGCTCGTGGGCCGGTCGATCGTGCGCGCGATCGGCTCGGCCACCGACGCGCTCGCCTCGGGCGACCTCGACACCCGCCTCGACGCGGGCCGCGGCTCGACCGAGCTCGAGCGCCTCGCGGTCGCGCTCAACGGCACGCTCGACCGCGCCTCGGCGATGGCGTCGGGCGTCCGGGAGGCCGTCGCGGAGCTCGACTCCGCCGCGACGAGCCTCGCGACCACCTCCGACGGCATGTCGCGAGACTCGCAGGGCGCGACCAGCCGGACGGCGGCCGTCACCGGCGCCGCCCAGGAGGTCAGCACCGGGATCGACACCATCGCGTCCGCCACCGGTCAGATGGGCAGCTCGATCGCCGAGATCGCGGAGAACGCGCAGCGCGTCTCCCAGATGGCGCACGAGGCCGTCGCGGTCTCGGAGGCGACCAGCCGCACGGTCATCGAGCTCGGCTCGTCGAGCGAGGAGATCGGCTCGGTGGTCAAGGTCATCACCCAGATCGCGGAGCAGACCAACCTCCTCGCGCTCAACGCCACCATCGAGGCGGCGCGCGCGGGCGAGGCCGGGGCCGGCTTCGCGGTGGTCGCGGGCGAGGTCAAGGACCTCGCGCAGGAGACCGCCCGCGCGACCGGCGGCATCTCGGACCGGGTGCAGGGCATCCAGGCCACGGTGGAGCGCGCGTCCGAGGAGATCACGCGCATCGGCGAGATCATCCGTCAGATCTCGGACTACCAGGCCACCATCGCCGGCGCCGTCGAGGAGCAGACCGCGACCACCGCCGAGATGGCGGCGAGCGCGGAGCGGGTCGCGGGCAGCAGCCGGGAGATCGCGGCGGCGCTCGACTCGGTCAACGAGTCGACGATGCGCACCACGGAGGGTCTGGCCGAGGTGAGCGCCGCGGCCGAGGCGCTGGCGTCGACGTCGCGCCGCCTCAACACCGCCGTCGCGGTGCGCGAGGCCTAGCCGCTACGCCGTCACGGGGCGCACGCCGAGCGCCCGCTCGACCGCATCGGGATCGAGCGGGCGCTCCGCGCCGCCGAACTCCGGGCAGACCTCCTGGAAGCTGCACCAGCCGCACAGCTTCGACTTGCGGGTGCGGAACCTGCCAGACTCCGCGGCCGCGGTGATCTGGTTCCAGATCTCGCGGATCTCGAACTCGATCTGCGCGATGTCGTCGCCCGAGGGTCGGATCTCGAGCCGCCCGCCGTCCTTGAGGAACAGCAGCTGGAGCAGCGCCGGCCGGCGCTGGCGAAGCCGCTCGATCACGAGCGCGTAGAAGCGCATCTGGAAGCGCTCCTTCTTCTCTCCCCAGCGCGGGTCCGGGGTCTTGCCGGTCTTGTAGTCGACGATGCGGATCGCGCCGTCGGGGGCGATGTCGATGCGGTCGACGATGCCGCGCAGCAGCGGGCCGTCCTCCAGCTGGAGCTCGATGAACTCCTCGCGCGCGGCGGGCTCGAGACGCTGCGGGTTCTCGAGGTCGAAGTACGTCGCGAGCCGCTGACGGCCCTCGGCCAGCCACGCCTGCTCGGCGGCCTCGTCCTCGTGGAGCTCCGCGAGCGCCGCATCCTTCGCGATCATCGCGCGCCACCCGGGCTCGAGGCGCGCCCGCGCGGCCTCGACGGTGCGCTCCAGCGCCGGGAGGTCGTAGAGCTGCTCGAGCACCGCGTGGACCAGCGTGCCGAGCGTCGCCGCGGGGGACGGCGGCTCCGGCAGGCGGTCCACCACGCGGTAGCGGAACATCAGCGGGCACTGCTGGAAGTCTCCCGCGCGGGACGGCGAGAGGGCGGGCGGTCGAGGCATGGGTCAACCCTAGGCCGTGCCTCCGACAGCCCCGGCGCCGTCCATGGCGCGGCCGCCCGGCGACGGCGAGGGCGGGCGAGGCGGGGCGGGCGAGGCGGGGAGGGGGAGCCGGGCCCCGCCCACTACCGTGGTCACCATGGACAGGCCCCCGCCCCGCCCGAGGACCACCCGCGGCATCTCGCTCGGACGCGTGCTCGGCGCGCGCATCGTGCTCACGCCCTCGACGCTCGTGATGGCGCTCATCCTCGCCGCGATCTACGGCATGGGCGACGACGGCTTCACCCGCCAGGGCTTCGCGCTCGGCCTCTCGGTCGCGATCCTCCTGTTCGCGTCGGTCTTCCTTCACGAGCTCGCGCACACGGCGGTGGCGCGGGCCTTCGGGCGGACGGTCGACGAGATCGTGCTCACCTTCTTCGGCGGCCACACCCAGTTCCGCGCCGAGGACCCCAAGCCCGTCGAGACCGGCGCGATCGCGGCCGCGGGCCCGCTCGCGAACGCCGTGGTCGGCGGCATCGCGATCACGGTCGCGGGCGCGGTCGACGGCACGGTGGGCGAGGTGCTCTGGTACGCGGGCCTCCTCAACTTCATCCTCGCGGCCTTCAACGCGCTGCCGGGCTCGCCGCTGGACGGCGGGCGCGTGGTCAACGCGGTCGTGTGGGGCATCTCCGGCGACCGGTGGAAGGGCCACCGCTGGGCCGCGCAGGGCGGGCGCATCGTCGCCGTCGCCGTGATCGTGGTCGCCGTCGGCTGGCCGCTGCTCCAGGGTCGCGGCATCGACCTCATCGCCGCGATCTGGGCGATGTTCCTGTTCTCCGTCATCTGGCCCGCCTCGACCGCCGAGCTCCGGGCCGCGACCGTGCTCGCGCGCCGCGACCAGCTCTCGGCGCACGGTCTGGCGGTGCCGGCCGTCGGGATCCCCTACGACGCGACGGTCGCGCAGGCGCGGGTGGTCGCGGCCTCCGCGCATGCACGCGAGGTCGTGGTGCTCGCCGCGGACGGCAAGCCCGCGGGCCACTTCCCGGTGAGCCTCACGGACGCGGTGCCCGAGGAGGCGCGCGACGCGACCACGTTGATGTCGGTGACGATGCCCGTGGTGCGCGGCGCGGTGATCCCGGCCTCCGCCACCGGCGACGGGCTGGTCTCCGCCGTGGTGCCGTGGCTCGGGCGCACCGACGTGCTCGTGGTGACCGACGACGACGGCCAGCCGGTGGGCATCGCGCGGCTGGACGACATCCGCGAGGCGCTCGGCTGACCCTCGGCGCCGCCCTCATCGGGGCCGCCGCGGCCGCGTTCGGCCTCGTCGGCGCGCCCTAGACTGGCCGCATGACCCAGACCCCCGAGCCTGTCGGCGCGTCCGAGCGCCGCGGCCCGCTCCGCGCGGGCGACCGTGTCCAGCTGACCGATCCGAAGGGCCGGCACCACACGATCGTGCTCGCCCACGGCAAGCAGTTCCACACCCATCGTGGGCTGTTCCACCACGACGACGTCATCGGCCAGCCCGAGGGCTGCGTGGTGCGCAACACCGCCGGCATCGAGTACCTGGTGCTGCGCCCGCTGCTGAGCGACTTCGTGCTGTCGATGCCGCGCGGCGCCGCCGTCGTCTACCCCAAGGACGCCGGCCAGATCATCCAGATGGCGGACATCTACCCGGGCGCCCGGGTGGTCGAGGCCGGCGTCGGCTCGGGCGCGCTCACGATGTCGCTGCTGCGCGCCGTCGGCGATTCCGGGCAGCTGGTGAGCATCGAGCGCCGCGAGGACTTCGCGGACATCGCGCGCGCCAACGTCGAGTCGCACTTCGGCGGCCCGCACCCCGCGTGGCGCCTCGAGATCGGCGACTTCGCCGACCGCGTGGGCGAGGCCTTCGAGCCCGGCACCGTGGACCGCATCGTGCTCGACATGCTCGCGCCGTGGGAGAACATCGACGCGGCGGCCGATGCGCTGGCCCCGGGCGGCGTCTTCCTCGCGTACGTCGCGACCACCACGCAGCTGTCCCGCGTCGCGGAGGACCTGCGCGAGCACGGCGGCTACACCGAGCCGCGCGCGTGGGAGACGATGGTCCGCACCTGGCACCTCGAGGGCCTCGCGGTGCGTCCCGACCACCGCATGGTGGGACACACCGGCTTCCTCATCACCGCGCGCCGCATGGCGCCCGGCGTCGACGCCCCGCTGCGTCACCGCCGTCCCGCCAAGGGCGCGTACCCGCACGAGGAGCAGTGGACGCCCGAGGACCTCGGCGAGCGCGCCGTGTCCGACAAGAAGATCCGCAAGGTGCGCCGGGACGCGAACGCCGCGGCCGAGGCCGCCCAGCACCACGACGGCGAGGAGGGCTGATGGTCGCCGAGGCCCAGGACGTCATCGCACGGCTCGAGCGTCAGAACGCCGAGCTCCAGCGGCTGCTCACGCTCGCGCGCGACCAGCTGGGGGAGATGCGCGAGAAGCTCGCGGAGGCCTCGCAGCCGCCGCAGACCTTCGCGACCTTCGTCGAGTGGTCGGGTCGGAACGCCGATGTGGTCGCCTCGGGCCGCCGCATGCGCGTCGCGGTGCTGCCCACCCTCGAGGCGGACCTCGCGCCGGGCGACGAGGTGCTCCTCAACGCCATGAGCGTGGTCGTCGACGTCGCGCGCCCCGAGCGCACCGGCCAGGCCGCCATCGTCCGCGAGGTCATCGACCAGGACCGGATCCTCGTGGTGTCCCGCGGCGAGGACGAGCGCGTGGTCACGCTCATCGGCGGCGACGCCGCGCGTCGCGTGCACGAGGGCGACACCGTCATCATCGACCCGCGCACCGGCTTCGCGTCGGAGAAGGTCGAGCGCACGGGCGTCGAGGCGCTGCTGCTCGAGGAGGTGCCCGACATCGACTACTCGTCGATCGGCGGCCTCACCCCGCAGATCGAGCGCATCCGCGACGCCATCGAGCTGCCGCTCACGCACCCCGAGCTCTACCGCGAGCACGCGCTGCGTCCGCCGCGCGGCCTGCTGCTCTACGGCCCTCCCGGCTGCGGCAAGACGCTCATCGCGAAGGCCGTGGCGCACTCGTTGGCCGAGGCCGTGGGCGCGGACCGCTCCTACTTCCTCAGCGTCAAGGGCCCCGAGCTGCTGAACAAGTACGTGGGCGAGACCGAGCGCTACATCCGCACCATCTTCGAGCGCGCCCGCGCCAAGGCGCACTCGGGCGCCCCCGTGGTGGTCTTCTTCGACGAGATGGACGCGCTGTTCCGCGCCCGCGGCTCCGGCGTGAGCTCGGACATGGAGACCACCATCGTCCCGCAGCTCCTCACCGAGCTCGACGGCGTCGAGGCGCTGGGCAACGTCATCGTCATCGGCGCCTCGAACCGCGAGGACATGATCGATCCCGCGATCCTGCGGCCCGGCCGCCTCGACGTGAAGATCGAGATCTCGCGCCCCAGCCCGGCCGCGACCGCCGACATCTTCGGCAAGTACCTCACCGCCTCGCTGCCGCTCGCGCAGGACGAGCTCGACGCTCACGGCGGCGATCGCGAGGTGACCGCGCGCGCGCTCATCGACGCCGGCGTGAGCCGCATCTTCGCGCACGCCGACGCCGACCGCCACGTCTCCGGCGCGGTGGTGCGCAACGTGGTCGACCGCGCGAAGACCGCCGCCATCAAGGGCGTCGTCGCGGGGAACGCCAAGGGCCTCACCCGCGCGCACCTCGCGCACGCCGCCGACCAGGAGCTCGCGGAGGCGCGCGCCGTCGCCGCCGGCACCCTCGCGGGGGCCTGATGCGCCTCGTCGGCATCGAGACGGAGTACGGCATCGTCGATCCGGACGAGCCCCGCGCCAACCCGATCCTCATGTCCTCGCGCCTGGTCGCGGCGTGCCGCGCGTGGGCGGGGGAGCGGACCACGCGCTGGGACTACGGCGGCGAGGACCCGCTGCAGGACCAGCGCGGCTTCCGCCGCTCGCGCATGGGCGCCTCGGCGGACCTCCTCACCGACGCGCCGGAGTTCGACGAGTCCGAGGGCAAGGTGACGCTGCGGCGTCGCCGCGGCTCGTGGGAGGACCCCGCGCACCTCAACGCGGTGCTGGCGAACGGCGCCCGCTTCTACGTCGACCACGCCCACCCGGAGCACAGCGGCCCCGAGGTCACGAGCGCGCACGATGCCGTGGTGTGGGACCGCGCGGGCGACGCGATCGCGCTCGCCGCGGCGGCGAGGTACGCCGACGAGGAGGGCTCGCGGGTCGAGCTCTACAAGAACAACGTCGACGGCAAGGGCGCGAGCTACGGCACGCACGAGAACTTCCTCGTGAGCCGCGGCACGGACTTCGAGGACCTCGCGCGACGGCTGACGCCGCACCTGGTCACCCGGCAGGTCTTCGCCGGCGCGGGGCGCGTGGGGCTCGGGCAGTTCGGCGAGGAGCCGGGCTTCCAGCTGTCCCAGCGCGCCGACTACATGGAGGCCGAGGTGGGCCTCGAGACCACCCTTCGGCGGCCCATCGTCAACACCCGCGACGAGCCCCACGCGACCCGCGACAAGTACCGGCGCCTCCACGTCATCATCGGCGACGCGAACCTGTTCGACGTCGCGACCTATCTCAAGATGGGCACCACCGCGCTGGTGCTGTCCGCGATCGAGGCCGACGACGAGCGCCTCGACGCGCTCGCGCTCGCGCACCCCGTCGAGGCGGTCCAGACGGTCAGCCGCGATCTCACGCTGCGCGCGCGCCTCGAGATCGCCGACGGCGACTCCGCCAGCGCCCTCGAGATCCAGCGCGCGCTGCTCGAGATCTGCCGCTCGTACGTCACCGACGCGGGCGAGGCCGCCGTGATCGCCCGCTGGGAGGGCGTCCTCGAGCGGCTCGCGACGGACCTCTTCAGCGCCGCGCGCGAGGTCGAGTGGGTCGCGAAGCTGCAGCTGCTCGGGCGCATGCGCGCTCGTCATGTCTCGCCCGGGACGCCGGACGGCCTGCCGTGGGACGATGCGCGGCTCGCCGCCATGGACCTGCAGTGGAGCCGTCTGGGTGACGGGCTCGCGACCCGCCTCGCGGCGGCGGGGCAGATGGAGCGGATCGCCACCGAGGAGGCGGTGGCGGCGGCCGTCGCGACGGCCCCGCAGGACACCCGCGCGCGGCTGCGCGGCGGCATCGTCGCGGCTCGACCGGACGTGGTCGACGCCGCCGGCTGGTCGACCGTGGTGCTCGACCGCGAGACCGATCATGGCCACCTCGAGGTGATCCACCTCGACGAGCCGATGGCGGCGCGTCACCCCCTCCTCGACCACCTCATCGGCGGATAGACTCGCGATCATGGCCCAGCTCAACGCGCAAGGACAGCCCTACGAGGACGAGACGCCCGAGCCCGACGCCCCGGCGCCCGCTGCGGCGGCGCAGGAGAGCGGCGACGCGCTCGACGACCTCCTCGCGGAGATCGACGGCTCGCTGCAGGTCAACGCGGAGCAGTTCGTCCGGTCCTTCGTGCAGAAGGGCGGACAGTAGGCCCGAGGCCTGCGCGCCCATGATCCCGACCGACATCCCGCCGCCTCTCGACGTCGACCCCGCCCGCCGCATCTTCGGGCTCGAGACCGAGTTCGGCCTGCACCTCGACTCCGCCGACTCGCGCGCTGTCACGCCCGAGGAGGTCGCCGGCCACCTGTTCCACTCCGTGGTGCAGTGGGGCCGCTCGTCCAACGTGTTCCTTCCCAACGCGTCCCGCCTCTACATCGACGTGGGCGCGCACCCCGAGTACGCGACCGCCGAGTGCGACTCGCTCACCGACCTCATCGCGATGGACAAGGCCGGCGAGCGCATCGTCCAGGACCTCGTCGCCGGCGGCGAGGAGCGGCTGCGCGCCGCGGGCGTCGACGGGCAGATCCACCTCTACAAGAACAACACCGACTCGGCAGGCAACAGCTACGGCTGCCACGAGAACTACCTGGTGCGCCGCCGCGCCGACTTCAAGGCCTTCGCCTCGGCGCTGCTGCCGTTCCTGGTGACCCGGCAGATCGTCACCGGCGCGGGCTGCATCACGCGCACGCCGCAGGGCGCGCACTACAGCTTCTCGCCCCGCGCGGACCACATGTGGGAGGGGCTCAGCTCCGCGACCACGCGCTCGCGCCCCATGATCAACACGCGCGACGAGCCGCACGCCAACGCCGAGCTCTACCGCCGCATGCACGTCATCGTGGGCGACTCGACCATGGCCGAGCCGACCACGCTGCTCAAGATGGGCGCCACCGACCTGGTCCTGCGCATCATGGAGGCGCGCGCGGTGCTGCCCGAGCTCACGCTCGCGCGCGAGATGCAGGCCATCCGCGACGTCGCTCACGACCTCACGGGGCAGGCGACCGTCGAGCTCGCGGACGGCCGCCGGCTCACCGCCGTCGAGGTCCAGCAGACGTACATCGACCTGGTGCGCTCGCACCTGGGCGGCGTCATCGAGCGCACCGCCGAGGTCGACGCGATCCTCGACCTGTGGCAGCGCGGCGTCGACGCGGTCCGCACGCAGGACCTCTCCGGCGTCGAGACCGAGCTCGACTGGGCGATCAAGTATCGTCTCATCACCCGCTATCAGGAGCGCCTGGGCTGCGCGCTCGACGATGCGCGGCTGGCACGCCTCGAGCTCGCCTTCCACGACGTCTCGCCCGAGCGCGGCCTCGTCGCGAAGCTGCAGGCGCAGGGTCTGGTGAAGCGCATCGTCCCCGAGGAGGCGATCGTGCGCGCGATGACCACGGCGCCGGAGACGACGCGGGCCCGCCTGCGCGGCGCCTTCGTCACGCGTGCGCTCGAGAGCGGCCACGACTTCACGGTCGACTGGGTCCACCTGAAGATCGCCGGATCCTCCGGCACGACGGTCCTGCTCAAGGACCCGTTCCGGTCCGAGGACGCCCGCGTCGACGCGCTGCTCGACGCGCTGGCGCAGTCCTGACCGGCCGTAGACTCGACTGGTCCCGAATGGAGATCTCACTCATGCGTCGTCTTGTCGTGCTTGCGCTCGCCCTCGTGCCCCTGGCCCTGGGCGGCTGCAGCGCGTCCACGTCGAGCGCCGAGCCCAGCGCGTCGACCATCGGCGACATCTCCGACATCGTCATCGGCGGCTCGGACACGCTCGCCCCCTCGCTCGAGTTCACGCCCGGGCTCGAGTACACCTCCGAGCAGTCGGAGCTGGTGTGGGACGGCGAGGGCGAGCACCTCGAGGACGGCCAGCCGCTGCTGCTCGACATCTACGGCGCCTCGCTGGTCGACGGGACCACGCTCATCAACACGTACGACGGCCTGCCGCGGTCCTTCGTGCTCGCGCCCGAGGTCGTGGGGGAGGAGCTCTACGAGCGCCTGCTCGCGGTGCGCGTCGGCGCGCGCCTGCTCGTGGTCGCGCCGCCGTCGCTCGCGGCCGAGTCGGAGCCCCCGATCGCGATGGTGGTCGACGTGCTGCCGGACCACGCGGTGGGCAACGAGATCGACGCCGGGCCCGCGTTCCCGACCGTGACCCGCGACAGGCTCACGGGCGAGCCGTCGGTGGAGATCCCGAAGGGCGACCCGCCGGCCGACCTGCAGGTCGCGACGCTCGTCCAGGGCTCGGGCGCGCAGGTGAAGGACGGCTCCTACCTCACGGTCAACTACTCCGCGTGGTATTGGTCGAAGGGTGAGGACGAGGACGGCTCCTGGGTCAAGGGCGACGTCTTCGACTCGTCGTGGCCCGTCAGCACCGCGCCGTTCGAGCTCCAGATCGGCTCGGGTCAGGTGATCCGAGGCCTCGACGAGGGGCTGCTCGACCAGACGGCCGGCTCCCAGGTCCTGCTCGTGGTGCCCGCGAGCTACGGCTACGCCGCGAAGGGCACGCTCGTCTTCGTCGTCGACATCCTCGATGTCTGGAACCCGGAAGGAAGTGCCTGATGGGCGTCGCTGTCCGCCTGATCCCCTGCCTCGATGTCGATGCGGGCCGCGTGGTCAAGGGCGTGAACTTCGAGAACCTGCGCGACGCGGGCGACCCCGTCGAGCTCGCCGCGACCTACGGCGCCGCGGGTGCTGACGAGGTGACGTTCCTCGACGTCACCGCCTCGGTGGACGGCCGCGACACCACCTACGACGTGGTGGGCCGCACCGCGGACACCGTGTTCGTCCCGCTCACCGTGGGCGGCGGCGTGCGCGCGCCCGAGGACGTGGACCGGCTGCTGCGCGCGGGCGCGGACAAGGTGGGCGTCAACACGGCGGCGATCGAGCGCCCCGAGCTCATCTCCGAGATCGCGCATCGCTTCGGCTCGCAGGTGCTGGTGCTGTCGGTCGACGCGCGTCGCTGCGGTCCCGACACCGTCACTGACTCCGGCTACGAGGTCACCACGCACGGGGGCAAGAAGGGCACCGGCATCGACGCCGTCGAGTGGGCGCGCCGCGGCGCGGAGCTCGGCGCGGGGGAGATCCTCCTCAACTCGATGGACGCGGACGGCACCACCGACGGCTTCGACCTCGAGATGATCCGCGCGGTCCGCGCGGTCGTCGACGTCCCGCTCATCGCCTCGGGCGGCGCGGGCACGGTCCAGCACTTCGTCGAGGCCGCGCAGGCGGGGGCCGATGCGGTGCTCGCGGCGTCGGTGTTCCACTTCGGCACGCTCACGATCCAGGAGGTCAAGGACGCGATGCGAGAGGCAGGGATCGAGGTCCGATGACATCGCGCGACCAGGCGCGCCGGTACGAGATCTCCGGCCGCTTCTCGAAGAAGGCTGCCCAGCTGCTCGCCCACGCGGTGCGCGAGCAGCCGTGGCAGTTCGCCATCGCCGTCGCCGCCGCGGCGGCCTTCAGCCTGCTCACCGTCACCTTCGGCACGCTGCTGGGCGACATCACCGACGAGGTGGTGATCCCCGGCGTCGCGGGCGAGCCGATCCAGGGCTTCTGGGGCGAGCGCACCCAGGACCCGACGGTCGCGATCTGGATCGCGGGGGCCGCGTTCCTGCTCATCGGCGTCGCCAACGCGATCCTCGTGGGCCTGCGCCGCATGGTGCAGGGCTTCGGCGTCGCGGGGGTGGGCGCCAAGCACCGCCGGGTGGTGGCCGATGCGCTGGCGTCGCTGCCGCTCGGCTGGCACCGCGCGAACCCGTCGGGCCGCATGCTGTCCGCGATGTCCTCCGACTCGGAGACCGCGACGTCGCCGCTGCACCCCTTCGCCTTCACGGTGGGCTCGTTCGTCATGATGATCGCCGCGGGCATCAGCATGTGGCGCATGGACCCGTGGCTCGCCGTCACCGGCCTCGCCGTGGTGCCGGTGATCTTCGCGATCAACGTGGTCTACGAGAAGGTCATCACCCCGCGCTGGGACCTCGGTCAGAGCCTGCGCGCCGACGTGTCGACCATCGCGCACGAGTCCTTCGAGGGCGGCACCGTGGTGAAGGCGCTCGGCGCCGAGGACCGCGAGACGCAGCGCTTCGCGAAGGCGGCCAACGACCTGCGCGACGCCGACACCCGCGTGGGCCACACCTCCGCGTGGTTCGAGCCGATGATGGACGTCATCGTGCCGCTCGGCGCGGTGTCCCTCATGGTCGTCGGCTCGTTCCGCGCCGCCGCGGGTGCCGTGTCCGTGGGCGACGTCGTGTCCTCGATCTACCTCGTCACGCTCATGGCCGTCCCGATCCGCGGCCTCGGCTGGGTGCTCGGGCAGATGCCGCAGGCCCTCGTGGCCTTCGGCCGCATCGGATCGATCGCGAAGGCCGCGACCGAGATCGACGAGCCGGGCCACCTCGAGATCTCGCGCGACGGCGCGGGCGAGGTGCGCTTCGACAAGGCGTCGATCGGCGCCGACGACGGCGACGGCGAGCTCGCGATCATCCTGCGCGACGTGTCGCTCGAGCTGCGCCCGGGCACCGTGACGGCGCTCGTGGGCTCGACCGGCTCCGGCAAGTCGACGGTCGCCCTGGCGGCCGCGCGTCTCGCGCGCCCGTCGGACGGCACCGTCACGCTCGACGGCGCGGATCTCGAGGAGATCGCGCGTCTCGGCACGCACGTCGCGCTGGTCCCGCAGACCGCCTTCGTGTTCGCGGGCACCGTGCGTGACAACGTCACGCTGGGCGAGGACCACACCGACGAGAAGGTGTGGGACGCGCTGCGGCGCGCCAACGTGCTCGACGTGGTGGAGAAGCTCGCGCGCGACGGCAGGGACGGCCTCGACGCCGTGCTGGCCGAGCGGGGCATGAACCTCTCGGGCGGACAGCGTCAGCGCCTCGCGCTGGCCCGCTCCCTGGTGCGCGACCCGCGCGTGCTGGTGCTCGACGACGCGACCAGCGCCGTGGACCCGCGCGTCGAGCGCGAGATCCTCACCGGCCTGGCCGGTGACGACGGCCCGACCGTCCTGGTGATCGCGTACCGGCTCGCGTCGATCATGCTGGCCGACCACATCGTCCACGTCGATCGCGGCGAGGTGGTGGACGCCGGCACGCACGCCGAGCTCATCGGCCGTGACGCGGGCTACCGCGAGCTGGTGCTCGCATACGAGGAGGACTCGCGCCGTCAGGCCGAGGAGCAGGCGGGGTACGTGGGATGACCGACGAGATGACGATGCGCCACCTGTTCCGGCGCGGGCTCGAGCTGAGCCCCGAGTTCCGCAAGGGGCTCGGCATCACGCTGACCCTGGCGGCCCTCGCGGCGACCGGTCGCGCGGTGTCGCCCTTCCTCACGCAGCGCGTCACCGACCTGGGCCTGCTCGCGCCCGGCGGCGTCGACACCGACGTGGTGGTCGCGTACGCGAGCGGGGGAGCGGTGATCCTGCTGATCTCCGCCGTGCTCGCGTGGCGCGTGCGCATGCGCATGGTCTCCGCCGCCGAGGCGGGCCTCGCGACGTTGCGCATCCGCGCGTTCGGCAAGGTGCACGAGCTCTCGGTGCTCACGCAGAACGAGGAGCAGCGCGGCCGCTACGTGTCGCGCGTCACGGGCGACGTCGAGACGATGCGCGACCTCATGCAGTGGACCGGCGCGGCGATGATCATCGCCGCGATGGAGTCCGGCGTGGTGTTCCTGGTGATGCTCGCGTACTCGTGGCAGCTGTCGCTGCTGGTGCTGCTCGCCTTCATCCCGATGGTGATGTCGCTGCTGTGGATCCAGCCGCGCGTCCGGGCGGCGTTCACCACCGTCCGCTCGCGCATGGCCGACCTGCTGGGCAAGACCTCGGAGCAGCTCGTGGGCATCTCGACCATCCGCGCGTACGGCGTGCAGCAGCGGATGCGCGACCAGCTGGGCGATGAGATCGACGACATCCTCAAGGCTGAGAAGCGCGCCTCCGCGCTCGCCTCGCTCAACTTCTCCTCGACGGTGCTGGGCCAGTCGCTCGCGACGGGCATCGCGCTCATCGGCGGCACGCACCTCGCGCTGCGCGGGGACATCACGGTCGGCACCGTGGTGGCCTTCGCCTTCCTCGTCTACATGTTCTCGGGTCCGCTCATGTGGATCATCGAGATGCTCGCGGAGATGCAGCGCGCGATCGTCGGCTGGCGCCGCGTGGTCGAGCTGGTCGACGAGGAGGTCACCATCGCCGACCCGGCCGAGGACGGCACGCCCATCCCGCACGGCCGTGGCGACCTGGCGATGGAGGGCATCCGGCTCACCTATCCGGGCGGCCCCGAGGTGCTCAAGGGCGTCGACCTCGACCTTCCCGCGGGCAAGCGCCTCGCGCTCGTGGGCCAGACCGGCTCGGGCAAGACCTCGCTCGCGCGCCTCATGTCGCGCTTCTTCGACCCGTCCGAGGGGACGGTGCGCGTCGGCGGCGTCGACGTGCGCGACGTGCCGATGTCCTCGCTGCGCCGCTCGGTCGCGGTGGTGCCGCAGGAGGGCTTCCTCTTCGACGGCTCGGTGCTGACGAATCTCGCGTACGCGCTGCCGAAGGCCTCGCCCGACGAGGTGGAGGCGCGCGCGCATGCGGCCTTCGAGTCGCTCGGGCTCGAGGGCTGGGTCAAGACCCTGCCCCACGGCCTCGACACGCATGTGGGCCCGCGCGGCGAGCTGCTGTCCGCCGGCGAGCGCCAGCTCGTGTCGATCGCGCGGGCGTACCTGCGCGACCCGGACCTGCTCATCCTGGACGAGGCGACCTCGGCCGTGGACCCCGCGACGGAGGTGCGGATCTCCCGCGCGCTCGAGTCGCTCATGCAGGGCCGCACCGCCGTGGTGATCGCGCACCGGCTGTCGACCGCCGAGCGTGCGGACCTCGTGGGCGTGATGGAGCAGGGCGAGCTCGTGGAGCTGGGTCACCACGACCAGCTGGTCAAGGCCGGCGGCATCTACTCGGGTCTCCACGCCGCGTGGGTGGCGCAGACCCGGGACTGACGTCCCTCGCCCCGTGCGCCCCTCGGCGCAAGCCCTCGTGAGGTTGCTCACGCCGGGGTGCGAAACGCGCACGAAGTGCGTGTCATCCGAGGGTCCTGGTGGTTTGATGTCCGTCAGGACCCCCTGGGGTCCGTGCTGAGGGATCTGAGGGAAGGACGGCCGTGACCGAGTCGTTGGCGGCGAGCGTGCGCGGGCTGCGCTACGCGGCGTTCGATGCGCACATGGAGCGGCTTCCGCACCTCACCATCCGAGAGGTGATCTCGCTGTCCAAGGCCCGCAAGATGGGCCTCACCGAGGTCTTCGACCTGCTGTCCGACACCGACTTCCTGGTGAGCGACTGGCACGCCTCATGGAAGCTCGCGTACGACGCGGTGTACTCGCTCGCGGTCGACCACGGCCTCGACGGGCTGCCCGTGGTCTGCTCCGCGGCGGCCGACGTCGCCGCATGCCAGGGTCTCGCGCGCCTCCTGGGCTCGGACGTGTCGATCGACGTCCACCTCAAGCTCTCCGAGCCGTGGCGCTTCGTGATGGAGCGCCACTGCATCGTCTCGGAGCCGCTCGAGGCCTGATCCTCCGCGCCGCGCGCGCCTGCGGGACATGAGTGCCGTTCTCGCGCGGATTCCGGCCTCCATGTCCCGCCAGCGCGCAGTGCGACGCTGCGGACTCCGTTGGCGCTGTCGGAGGGGAGGGCGTGGAAGGATAAGCCGCATGCCTCTCGACGGTGACCTCGCAGCGCGCCTCAAGCGCGACCCGAACGGCCTCGTCTGCGCCGTGGTGCAGCAGCACGACACGCGCGAGGTGCTCATGGTGGCGTGGATGAACGACGACGCGCTCCATGAGACCCTCACCAGCGGCCGCGCGGTCTACTGGAGCCGCTCGCGCCAGGAGCTGTGGCGCAAGGGCGACACCTCGGGCAACGTCCAGCGCGTGGTGCGCGTGAGCCTCGACTGCGACGGCGACGCGCTGCTGCTCGAGGTCGACCAGCAGGGTCCGGCCTGCCACACCGGTACGCGCACGTGCTTCGAGGCCGGGGGAGCCCTGGGCGCGGTGAACGGCCTGGGAGATCTCGCATGACGGCCGCGCCGCGCCTCGACTGGGGCCAGACCTGGCCGTCGCTCGCGGGCTTCACCGAGATCGGCGCCTCGCATCGCGTGGTGCCCGTGGTCCGCCGCCTGCTCGCCGACTCGCTCACGCCGGTCGCGGTCTACCGCGCCCTCGCGCAGGAGCGGCCCGGCACCTTCATCCTCGAGTCCGCCGAGCCCGACGGGTCGCGCGCCCGGTGGTCCTTCGTGGGCGTGCACAGCCGCGCGATGCTCACGGTCGACGGGGACGATGCGCGGTGGAGCGGCGACGTCCCCGTGGGCCTCGCCGACGGCGCGCCGCTCACGACGATCCAGCAGGTGCTCGCCGAGATGCGCTCCGAGGCCATCGAGGGCCTGCCCCCGCTCACCGGCGGCATGGTCGGCGTGCTCGGCTGGGACATCATCCGTCAGTGGGAGCCGACGCTGCCGATGAAGGCGCCGCGCGAGCTCGACGTGCCCGACGTGCTGCTGCTGCTCGCCACCGACATCGCGGCGATCGACCACCGCGACGGCTCGGTGTGGCTCATCGCCAACGCGGTCAACGCCGATGCGCAGCAGACGGGCATCGAGCGGGCGTACGAGGACGCGGTCGCCCGGCTCGACCGCATGCAGCGCGAGCTCGCGAACGCCGTCGCCGGAGAGGTGTCGGTGCTCACCGAAGGCGACGACCCGGCGATCACCCAGCGCAGCGCGCCGGGGGAGTACGAGAAGGCCGTCGAGTTCGCCAAGGAGGCCATCCGCGACGGCGAGGTGTTCCAGATGGTGCCCTCGCAGCGCTTCGACCTCCCGTGCGAGGCGAGCCCGCTCGAGGTCTACCGCGTGCTGCGCACGCTCAACCCGAGCCCGTACATGTACTACTTCCAGCTCGAGGACGACCAGGGCCGCGACTTCGCGGTGGTCGGCGCGAGCCCCGAGTCGCTGTGCACCGTCAAGGACGGGCGGGTCTCGACGTTCCCCATCGCGGGATCGCGTCCGCGCGGCGCGACGCCGGCCGAGGACAAGAGCCTCCAGGAGGAGCTGCTCGCGGACCCCAAGGAGATCGCCGAGCACGTCATGCTCGTCGATCTCGCCCGCAACGACCTCGTGAAGGTATGCGAGCCCACCTCGGTCGAGGTGGTCGAGTTCATGGTGGTCAACCGCTACAGCCACATCATGCACATCTGCTCGACGGTGGTGGGCGAGCTCGAGGCCCCGCACGGCGCGCTCGACGCGTTCACGGCGGTGTTCCCGGCCGGCACGCTCTCCGGGGCGCCCAAGCCCCGGGCCATCGCGCTCATCGACGAGATCGAGCCGACGCGGCGCGCGTTCTACGGCGGCGCGGTGGGCTACTTCGACTTCGCGGGCAACATGGACACCGCCATCGCGATCCGCACCGCGCTGATCGAGGACGGCACCGCGCACGTGCAGGCGGGCGCCGGCATCGTCGCCGACTCCGTGCCCGAGAACGAGGCCGCGGAGACCCGCCACAAGGCCGCCGCGCTCATCCGCGCGATCTCGACGGCGTCGCGCCTGGCACCGGCTCCGGCTTCGCTAGACTGACGCGCAATTCCCCAGTCCCCAAGGAGAACCCCATGTCGAGCGTGCACCTCGAGCCGCAGGACCTTCCCGAGATCGCCCCGCACAACCACGGCAGGACCACCGCCGCGTGGGTCACGAACATCGGCCTGGTGATCGCCGCGCTGCTCGCCTCGGTGGGCATCGCGATCCCCGTCCACGCGCTCACGATCGCCGGCATCGTCGTCGCCGTCGCGTCGCTCGCCGCGGGTGCCGTGCTCCGTGCGCTGGGCCACGGTCAGCCCCTCTCGTAGGCACTCTGTGCCTCAATTTGAGGCGTCCTTGAGCCGTTCTTTGCGGCGGTAGAGTGGGCGCCATGGGTGGGAGCAGCATGAGCGTTCTGGACAGCATCGTCTCGGGGGTACTCGAGGACCTGGAGGTCCGCAAGGAGCTGACCTCCATGGACGCGCTCAAGGAGCGCGCCGCACGCCTTCCCGAGGCGCTGGACGCTCGCGCGATCCTCGCTCAGGAGGAGGTCGGCATCATCGCCGAGGTGAAGCGGTCGAGCCCCTCCAAGGGTGACCTCGCCGACATCACCGATCCCGCGCTGCTCGCGACCGAGTACGCCGCGGGCGGCGCGTCCGTGATCTCCGTCCTCACCGAGCAGCGCCGGTTCAACGGCTCGCTCCAGGACCTCGACGCGGTGCGCGCCAAGGTGGACGCGCCGATCCTGCGCAAGGACTTCATCGTCACGCCGTACCAGGTGTGGGAGGCCAGGGCGCATGGCGCGGACGTGGTCCTCCTCATCGTCGCGGCGCTCGAGCAGCTCGCTCTCGAGAGCCTCATCGAGCGGGTCCACTCGCTCGGCATGCTCGCGCTCGTCGAGGTGCACAGCGAGGAGGAGGTCAAGCGGGCCGCCGACGCCGGCGCGACCGTCATCGGCGTGAACGCGCGCAACCTCCGCACCCTCGAGGTGGACCGCACCACGTTCGCCCGCGTCGCGCCGCACATCCCGGACGGCATCCTGCGGATCGCCGAGTCCGGCATCCGTGACAGCCACGACGTGGTCGAGTACGCCCGCCTGGGCGCCGACGCCGTGCTCGTGGGCGAGGCCCTGGTGAAGGACCGCGACCCGCGCGCGACGGTGGCGGAGATGGTCGCCGCCGGCGCCCACCCCGCGCTGCGCTCGGTGCGCCCGTGACGGGGTCGCTCCAGGAGGCCCCCGGGCCGTACTTCGGCGAGTTCGGAGGACGCTTCGTCCCCGAGGCGCTCATGGCCGCCCTCGACGAGCTCACCGACGCGTACGACAAGGCCCGCATCGACCCCGAGTTCACCCTCGAGCTCGAGCGCCTCGCCCGCGACTACACCGGCCGCCCGAGCATCGTGACCGAGGTGCCGCGCTTCGCCCAGCACTGCGGCGGCGCGCGTGTGCTCCTCAAGCGCGAGGACCTCAACCACACCGGCTCGCACAAGATCAACAACGTGCTCGGCCAGGCGCTGCTCACCAAGCGCCTGGGCAAGTCGCGCATCATCGCGGAGACCGGCGCGGGCCAGCACGGCGTCGCGACCGCGACCGCCGCGGCGCTCATGGGCCTCGACTGCGTGATCTACATGGGCGAGGAGGACACCGAGCGGCAGTCCCTCAACGTCGCCCGCATGCGCCTGCTCGGCGCCGAGGTCATCCCCGTCGCGACCGGCACCCGCACCCTGCGCGACGCCATCAACGAGGCCTTCCGCGACTGGGTCGCGAACGTCGAGCACACCAACTACGTCTTCGGCACCGCCGCGGGCCCGCACCCGTTCCCCGCGATGGTCCGCGACTTCCAGCGCGTCATCTCGGTCGAGGCGCGCGAGCAGATGCTCGCGCTCGGCGGGCTGCCCGACGCGGTGCTCGCGTGCGTGGGCGGCGGCTCCAACGCGATCGGCTCGTTCGACGCGTTCCTCGACGACGCCGACGTGCGCCTCATCGGCTGCGAGGCCGCGGGCGACGGGGTCGAGACCGGCCGCCACGCCGCGACGCTCACCGGCGGTCGCCCCGGCATCCTGCACGGCTCGATGTCCTACATCCTCCAGGACGAGGACGGCCAGACCCAGCCGAGCCACTCGATCTCCGCCGGCCTGGACTATCCGGGCGTGGGCCCCGAGCACACCTGGCTGTCGAGCATCGGCCGTGCCGAGTACTGGCCCGTCACCGACGCCGAGGCGATGGAGGCCTTCCGCCTCCTCACCCGCACCGAGGGGATCCTGCCCGCGATCGAGTCCGCGCACGCGCTCGCCGGCGCGATCCGCCTGGGCCGCGAGCTCGGCCCCGACGCGACGCTGCTGGTGACCCTCTCGGGTCGCGGCGACAAGGACGTCGAGCAGGCCGCACGCTGGTTCGACATGCTGCCGGAGGGAGACGAGTGAGCGCGCTGACCGACCGCCTCGATCAGTGCAAGGCCGAGGGGCGCGCGGCGCTCGTCGGCTACCTGCCCGTCGGCTACCCCGACGTCGAGACCTCGCTCGCCGCCATGCGCGTGCTGGTCGAGGCCGGCTGCGACGTCGTCGAGATCGGCCCGCCCTACTCGGACCCCGTCCTCGACGGCCCAATGATCCAGCACGCGGCCGCGCGCGCCCTCGAGGGTGGCGTCAAGGTGGACGATGCGTTCATCGCCGTGCGCACGGTCGCCGAGGCGGGCGCGGTGCCCGTGGTGATGAGCTACGCCAACCTCATGCTCCAGCGCGGCTGGTCGCGCTTCGCGCAGGACCTCAAGGCCGCCGGCGGCGCGGGCGTCATCACGCCCGACCTCACGCCCGACTCCGCGCCGGAGTGGGTCGAGGCGGCACGCGCCGAGGACGTCGACACGATCTTCCTGGTCGCCCCGTCGACCACGCGCGAGCGCATGGCGCTCACGTGCGGGGCCTCGACCGGCTTCGTCTACGCGACGCCGCTCATGGGCGTCACCGGCGAGCGCGCCTCGGTGGGCGACGCCGCGACACGCGTGGTGAAGGACGCCCGCGATGCCGGAGCCGCTCGCGTGTGCATCGGCGTCGGCGTCGCGACGGGGGAGCAGGCGGCCGAGATCGCCGGCTACGCGGACGGCGTCATCGTCGGCACGGCGCTGGTGCGCGCCCTGGGCGACGAGGGCGACCTCGAGCGCCTGCGCGCCAAGGTGACCGAGCTCGCCGAGGGGGTGCGCGCAGCACGATGACCACCTCCATCCCGAGCCCGCCTCTCGAGTGGAGCTCCTTCAGCATCGGACCGCTCACGGTCCACGCGTACGCGCTGTGGATCCTGCTCGGCATCTTCGTCGCGCTATGGCTCACCACGCGCCGCTGGGTCGAGCGCGGGGGAGACGCCGAGGTGGTCGGCGACATCGCCTTCTGGGCGATCCCGTTCGGCATCGTCGGCGGCCGCATCTATCACGTCATCACCACGCCGGCCCCGTACTGGGGACCCGACGGCAACCCGTGGGACGCGCTCAAGATCTGGAACGGCGGGCTGGGCATCTGGGGCGCCGTGGCGCTCGGTGCGCTGGGCGCCTGGATCGGCGCGCGCCGCGCGGGCGCGAGCTTCACGGCCTTCGCCGATGCCGCCGCGCCGGGCGTGCTGATCGCCCAGGCGATCGGCCGCATGGGCAACTACTTCAACCAGGAGCTCTTCGGCGCCCCGACCACGCTGCCGTGGGCGCTCGAGATCGAGGAGCGTTTCCGGCCCGCCGGCTACGAGCAGTTCGCCACGTTCCACCCCACCTTCCTCTACGAGATGGTGTGGAACCTCGCGGGCGCGGCGCTCATCATCTGGCTCGACAAGAAGTACGACCTCCGCGGCGGCCGCGTGTTCTGGCTGTACGTCATGGTGTACGTCTCGGGCCGTCTGTGGATCGAGCACGTCCGCATCGACGATGCGGTGCACATCGCGGGCCTGCGCATCAACGAGTGGGTCTCGATCATCGTGCTCGCGGGTTCGATCCTCGCGTTCGTGGCCCTAGGATGGCGGCAGCGCAAGGCAGCCGTGCGACCGGATCGGTCGCAGCTCGCGGCACGTGTCTCGCACCCTGATGACGCCGCCTTGCCCGACGATGACGCATCGTCGGACGTCGCCGACACCCCCGGCGACAGCCCCGCGGGGTCCTGAGGGGGTTTCCCCGTGCAGGGTCGTTCGCGGTAGGCTGAACGCCCGTGTCAACACCGGGTCGAAGGCGCCCCGAAATCTACGAATGTCCCCGTGTGAGCGGGGACGCTTAAGGACGGTGTGATGGTCGCGCATCTTGGCGCCCCCCAGCCCGCAGCGGGGCTTTACGACCCCGCCTACGAGCACGATGCGTGCGGTGTCGCCTTCGTCGCGACCCTGCGTGGCACGGCGGGCAGGGACATCGTCGATGCCGGCCTCACGGCGCTCAAGAACCTCGAGCACCGCGGAGCCGTCGGTGCCGAGACCGAGACCGGCGACGGCGCGGGCATCCTCACGCAGGTGCCCGACGCCTTCCTCCGCGAGGTCTCCGGCCTCGACCTCCCGGCGGCGGGAGAGTACGCGGTGGGTCTCGCGTTCCTCGAGCCCGGCCAGGAGGCCGCTCAGGTCGCGACCTTCGAGTCCGCCGCCGAGGCCGAGGGCGTCCGCGTCATCGGCTGGCGCGACGTCCCCGTGAACCCCGAGCCGCTGGGCCCGAGCGCCCGCGGCGCCATGCCGACGTTCCGGCAGGCGTTCCTCGCGGTCGACGGGCTGTCGGGCATCGAGCTCGACCGCCGCGTGTACCGCGTGCGCAAGCGCTCCGAGAACGCCGGCGGCCCCTTCTTCGCCTCGCTGTCGTCGCGCACGCTCACCTACAAGGGCATGCTCACCACGTACCAGCTCGAGCAGGTGTTCCCGGACGTCCTGCACCCGCTGTTCGCGTCGGAGCTCGCTCTGGTGCACTCGCGCTTCTCCACCAACACCTTCCCGTCGTGGCCGCTCGCGCAGCCGCTGCGCGGCATCGCCCACAACGGCGAGATCAACACCGTGCGCGGCAACCGCAACTGGATGGCCGCGCGCGAGGGCATGCTCCAGTCCGACCTGCTGGGCGACATGGCGCCGCTCATGCCGGTGTGCACGCCGAGCGCCTCTGACACCGCGTCCTTCGACGAGGTGCTCGAGCTCCTGCACCTGGGCGGCCGCCCGATCCACCACGCGCTGCTCATGATGATCCCCGAGGCGTGGCAGAACAACGAGTCCATGGACCCGGCCCGCCGCGCGTTCTACGAGTACCACTCGGGCCTCATGGAGCCGTGGGACGGCCCCGCCGCGCTCCACTTCACCGACGGCACCGTCATCGGCGCGACGCTCGACCGCAACGGTCTGCGCCCCGGCCGGTACTGGGTGACCGACGACGGCCTCGTGGTCTGCGGCTCCGAGGCGGGCCTGCTCGACCTCGACCCTGCGAAGGTGGTCCGCAAGGGCCGCCTGCAGCCCGGCCGCATGTTCCTCGTCGACACCCGCGAGGGCCGGATCGTCGAGGACGAGGAGATCAAGTCGGCGCTCGCCGCCGAGCAGCCCTACGAGCAGTGGGTCGCGGACAACGCGATCCGCCTGTCCGAGGTGCCCGACCGCGAGCACATCTCCCACTCGGCCCGCTCCGTCCAGCGCCGCCAGCGCGCGTTCGGGTACACCGAGGAGGAGCTCAAGATCCTGGTCGGCCCCATGGGCAAGACCGGCATCGAGCCCATCGGCGCGATGGGCTCCGACACCCCGATCGCGGTCCTGTCCGAGCGCCCGCGCCTGCTGTTCGACTACTTCGTGCAGATGTTCGCGCAGGTGACCAACCCGCCGCTGGACTCGATCCGCGAGGAGATCGTCACCGCGACCGGCGGCGCTCTCGGCCCCGAGCCGAACCTGCTCGACGCCACGCCCGAGCACGCCCGCAAGATCATCATCGACTTCCCGGTGATCGACAACGACGAGCTCGCCAAGATCCTCCACATCGACCGCGACCCCAAGCGCCGCGGCGTGTTCTCGGCGCGCAAGATCCGCGGCCTCTACCCGGTCAAGGGCGGGGCCGAGGCGCTCGACGCGCGCCTCGCGGAGATCTTCAACGAGGTCGACGAGGCGCTCGAGGACGGCGTGTCCTTCCTCGTCCTCTCGGATCGCGACTCCAACCCCGACCTCGCGCCCATCCCGTCGCTGCTGCTCACGTCGGCCGTGCACCACTACCTGGTGCGCACCCACCGCCGCACGCAGCTGTCGATGGTGGTCGAGGCGGGCGACGTCCGCGAGGTCCACCACGTCGCGCTGCTCATCGGCTACGGCGCCGGCTGCGTCAACCCGTACCTCGCGATGGAGACGGTCGAGGACCTCGCCAAGCGCGGCTACCTGGGCGACGTGGCCCCCGAGAAGGCGACCGCGAACCTCATCAAGGCGCTCGGCAAGGGCGTCCTCAAGATCATGTCCAAGATGGGCATCTCGACCATGGCGTCCTACCGCGGCGCGCAGGTGTTCGAGGCGATCGGCCTGTCCAAGGAGCTGGTCGACCTCCACTTCAACGGCACCCCGTCGCAGATCGACGGCGTCGGGCTCGACGTCATCGCCCGCGAGGTCGAGGAGCGCCACGCCGACGCGTACCCCGCCTCGGGCGAGCTGCCCCCGCACCAGCGCCTGCGCACCGGCGGCGAGTACCAGTGGCGTCGCGACGGCGAGGAGCACCTCTTCGACCCGGAGACGGTCTTCAAGCTCCAGCACTCGACCCGGACGCGTCAGTACGACGTGTTCCAGCAGTACACCGACCGCGTGGACCTCCAGTCCAAGCGCCTCATGACGCTGCGCGGCCTGCTCGAGTTCGCCTCGGACCGCCCCGCGGTGCCGATCGACGAGGTCGAGCCGGTGAGCGAGATCGTCAAGCGCTTCAACACCGGCGCGATGTCCTACGGGTCCATCTCGCAGGAGGCGCACGAGACCCTCGCGGTCGCGATGAACCGCCTGGGCGGCAAGTCGAACACCGGCGAGGGCGGCGAGTCCGTCGACCGCCTCCACGACCCCGAGCGCCGCAGCGCGATCAAGCAGATCGCCTCGGGCCGCTTCGGAGTGACCTCGGAGTACCTGGTCAACGCGGACGACATCCAGATCAAGCTGGCGCAGGGCGCCAAGCCGGGCGAGGGCGGCCAGCTCCCGGGCAACAAGGTGTACCCCTGGGTCGCCCAGACCCGTCACTCGACGCCCGGCGTCGGCCTCATCTCGCCGCCGCCGCACCACGACATCTACTCCATCGAGGATCTCAAGCAGCTGATCCACGATGCGAAGAACGCCAACCCGAAGGCGCGCATCCACACCAAGCTGGTGGCGGAGGTCGGCGTCGGCACCATCGCTGCCGGCGTCGCGAAGTGCAAGTCGGACGTGGTGCTCATCTCGGGCCACGACGGCGGCACCGGGGCGAGCCCGCTCAACTCGCTCAAGCACGCGGGCGCGCCGTGGGAGATCGGTCTCGCCGACACCCAGCAGACCCTGGTGCTCAACGACCTGCGCGACCGCATCGTCGTCCAGGTCGACGGACAGCTCAAGACCGGCCGCGACGTGGTCGTGGCGGCGCTGCTCGGCGCCGAGGAGTTCGGCTTCGCGACCGCGCCGCTCGTGGTGTCCGGCTGCATCATGATGCGCGTGTGCCACCTCGACACCTGTCCGGTGGGCGTCGCGACGCAGAACCCCGAGCTGCGGTCCCGGTTCTCCGGCAAGCCCGAGTTCGTCGAGACGTTCTTCGAGTTCATCGCGCAGCAGGTGCGCGAGCACCTCGCGGCTCTCGGCTTCCGTTCGATCGCGGAGGCGATCGGCCACGTCGAGGCGCTCGAGACCCGCGCGGCGATCGACCACTGGAAGGCGCAGGGGCTCGACCTCACGCCGGTGCTCGCGCGTCCCGCCGAGGGCGCGGCGCTCATGAACTCGACCACCCAGGACCACGGGCTGGCCGAGGCGCTCGACAACGACCTCATCGCCGCCGCCGAGGCCGCCCTCGAGCGCGGCGAGAAGGTGGTGCTCGAGCGCGAGGTGCGCAACATCAACCGCACGGTGGGCACGATGCTCGGCTACGAGGTCACGCGCCGCTACCGCGGGGCCGGCCTCGAGGACGACACGATCGACGTCACCTTCACCGGCAGCGCGGGCCAGTCCTTCGGCGCCTTCGTGCCCCGCGGCATCACGCTGCGGCTCGAGGGCGACGCCAACGACTACGTGGGCAAGGGCCTCTCCGGCGGCCGCATCATCGTGCGTCCGGCGCGGGAGTCGATGCTCGACGAGACCAGCGACGTCATCGCCGGCAACGTGGTGGGCTACGGCTCCACCGGCGGCGAGATCCTGCTCCGCGGCCAGGTGGGCGAGCGCTTCCTGGTCCGCAACTCCGGCGCGACGGCCGTCGTCTCGGGCGTGGGCGACCACGGCCTCGAGTACATGACGGGCGGCACCGCGGTGATCCTCGGTCGCACCGGCCGCAACCTCGGCGCCGGCATGTCGGGCGGCACGGCCTACGTGCTCGACCTGCGCCCCGAGCGGGTCAACGCGCAGGCGCTGGCGGCCGGCGAGCTCACGCTCGGCGAGCTGGACGCCGAGGACCAGGTGATCGTCCGCACGCTGATCGAGCGCTTCGAGCGCGAGACCGGATCGCCGGTGGCGCGCGAGCTGCTCGCCGACTGGTCCATGACGGTGGCGCGCTTCACGCGCGTCCTGCCGGCACAGTACGCACGCGTCCGCGAGGCGCTGACCGAGCTCGAGGCCAAGGGCGGGGACCTCTCCGCGCCGGGTGCCTGGGCCGAGTTCCTGGAGGTGACGGGTGGCTGACCCGCGTGGATTCCTGAACGTCCGTGACCGCGAGGTCCCGCCCTACCGCCCCGTCGAGGTCCGCCTGCGCGACTGGTCGGAGGTCAAGGACGAGCTCGGTCGAGACGAGGTGGTGCTCAAGCGCCAGGCCGGTCGCTGCATGGACTGCGGCATCCCGTTCTGCCACCAGGGGTGCCCGCTGGGCAACCTCATCCCGGAGTGGAACGACCTCGTATGGCGCGGCCAGTACGCCGACGCCATCGAGCGCCTGCACGCCACCAACAACTTCCCCGAGTTCACGGGCCGCGTCTGCCCGGCGCCGTGCGAGACCTCGTGCGTGCTCGGCATCAACCAGCCCGCGGTGACCATCAAGAACGTCGAGGTCGAGATCATCGAGCACGCGTTCGAGGACGGCAACGTGACGCCGCACATCGCGCAGCGTCACACCGGCAAGACGGTCGCCGTGGTCGGATCCGGCCCCGCGGGCCTCGCGGCGGCGCAGCAGCTCACGCGCGCCGGCCACACCGTCGCGGTCTACGAGAAGGACGACCGCGTGGGCGGCCTGCTCCGCTACGGCGTGCCGGACTTCAAGATGGAGAAGCACGTCATCGACCGCCGCGTCGCGCAGATGGAGCGCGAGGGCACGCGCTTCCGCACCGGCATCGCCATCGGCGAGGACATCACGTGGGACGACCTGCGGGCACGCTACGACTCGGTGCTCATCGCCACGGGCGCTCCGCTGCCGCGCGACCTCCCGCTGCCCGGCCGCGAGCTCGACGGCATCCACTTCGCGATGCCGTACCTCCATCAGGGCAACCAGGCGGCTGCAGGCGAGGACGTCGCCGACCAGATCCACGCGGCCGACAAGCACGTCATCGTCATCGGCGGCGGCGACACCGGCTCGGACTGCATCGGCACCGCTCTCCGTCAGGGAGCCGCGAGCGTCACCACGCTCGCGATCGGCAAGAAGCCGCCGACGGAGCGCCCCGCGAACCAGCCCTGGCCCACCGACCCTCGCGTGTTCGAGGTGTCCTCGAGCCACGAGGAGGGAGGCGAGCGCGACTATCTCGCCTCGACGGTGGAGTTCATCGGTGATGAGAATGGACACGTGAAGTCCCTCAAGGTCGCCGTCACGCAGTACAACGCGGACGGCTCGCGCACCCCCACTCCGGGGACCGAGCGGGAGATCCCGGCGGACCTTGTGCTCATCGCGATGGGCTTCACTGGGCCTGAGGTCACGAACCTGCAGGCACAGTCGCAAGTAGCGTTGACCGCGCGCGCTCAGATCGAGCGGGCGCACAACTACGCGACCACCCAGGACGGGGTCTTCGTGGCCGGCGATGCCGGGCGCGGCGCCTCGCTCGTAGTCTGGGCGATCGCCGAAGGCCGGGCGGCAGCCGCGGCCATCGATGAATACTTGACAGGGAGCACCGAGCTCCCGGCGCCGGTCACGGCGCACACAACGGCGCTTCGCGCCTGAATACCAAGGTTGGAGAACATGCGTAACGCGAAGATTGTCTGCACGATCGGACCGGCCACGGCGCCGATCGACCAGATGCGCAAGCTTGTGGGGGCGGGCATGGACGTCGCCCGTATCAACCGCAGCCACGGCTCCGCCGAGGAGCACGAGGCGGTCTACCGCAACATCCGCCAGGCGGCGGAGGAGTCCGGCCGCAACGTCGCCGTCCTCGTCGACCTCCAGGGCCCGAAGATCCGTCTCGAGAAGTTCGCGAACGGTCCGCACGAGCTCGCGGTCGACGACGTCTTCACCATCACCACGCGTGACGTCGAGGGCACCAAGGACATCTGCGGCACCACGTTCAAGGGCCTCCCGGGCGACTGCAACCCCGGCGACACGCTGCTCATCGACGACGGCAAGGTCCGCCTCGAGGTCACCGAGGTGACCGAGACGGACGTCGTCACCAAGTGCGTCGTGCCCGGCCCGGTCTCCAACAACAAGGGCATCAACCTGCCCGGCGTCGCCGTCTCGGTGCCCGCGATGTCGGAGAAGGACGAGGAGGACCTCCGCTGGGGCCTCAAGCTCGGCGCGGACTTCATCGCCCTCTCGTTCGTGCGCAACGCCGCCGACTACGAGGACGTCGCCCGCATCATGACCGAGGAGGGCCGCACGGTCCCCGTCATCGCCAAGGTCGAGAAGCCGCAGGCGGTCGAGAACCTCGCCGAGATCGTCGACGCGTTCGACGGCGTCATGGTCGCCCGCGGCGACCTCGGCGTCGAGCTGCCGCTCGAGGAGGTGCCGCTGGTCCAGAAGCGCGCCATCGAGCTGTGCCGCTCGCAGGCGAAGCCCGTCATCGTCGCCACCCAGGTGCTCGAGTCGATGACGCACTCGCCGGTACCGACGCGCGCCGAGACCTCGGACTGCGCGAACGCGATCCTCGACGGCACCGACGCGGTCATGCTCTCGGGCGAGACCTCGGTCGGCGACTACCCGATCATCACGGTGGAGACGATGGCCCGCATCGTCAAGAACACCGAGGAGAAGGGCTACTCGCGCATCGCGCCGTACCTGTCGACGCCGCACACCCGCGGTGGCGCCGTCACGCACGCGGCCTCGGAGATCGCCGAGAACCTCGACATCAAGTACATCGTGACGTTCACCCAGTCGGGCGACTCGGCGCTGCGCATGTCGCGCCTGCGTCCCTCGACCCCGATGATCGCCTTCACGCCCTCGGCCGACACCCAGAAGCGCCTCGCGCTGTCCTGGGGCATCCAGGCGGAGCTCGTGGAGAAGGTCGACTCGACCGACGCGATGGTCAACCTCGTGGACGGCTACCTCAAGTCCTCGGGTCGCGCCGTCGACGGCGACTTCGTGGTCGTCGTGTCCGGCACCCCGGTGGGCGTGCCCGGCACCACCAACTCGATCTTCGTGCACAAGGTCGGTCAGGTCCGCGGCTGAGCGGTTCCGCACTGCAGAAGGGCCCCGTCGGCTTCGGCCGGCGGGGCCCTTCGCCGTCCCTGGGCGGCCGCTTAGCGCGGGCCCGCATCGAAACGATGCGATCGGATGACTTCTTCTACATCGATTGACAAAGCGTGCGAACCCTCGCAAGGATGCGTAACTGTGTGAACGCGCACAATTCGCACGGATCCCTCCCTACATGGCAGTGGGGGAGGCGCGGGATCCGGGCAGGTGAGCGATCACATGCGCAGGACCGGACGGGCTCCGTCCGGGACCAGGGCAGGTGTCGAGCGTCAAGGAGGACGCGGGCATGGGCGGTGGGCGACGGGTGACCGTGCGGGCCGCTGCATGCGCGATGCCAGGCCGAACAAGGGAACCCCTCGGCCGACGGCACGGCGCGCGATGCAGCGCGCCCGTCGTCGCGCCATTCTCGGGAGGAGAGGACAGATGACATCCACCATCGGGGAGCGGCGCCGTCTCACGGCGCTGCTCACGGCGGCGATGATCGCGGCGCTCGTGATCGCGCTCCAGTATCCGGCAGGAGCGGCTCGCGCAGCGATCTCCGCGACGCTGCTGGCCCAGTACGACTTCTCCGCGAGCGACGGCACCACGGTGCCCGACGCGAGCGGGAACGGCAACGACGCGGCGATCATCGGCGCCGGCGCGAGCATCGACGGCGATGTGCTCGAGCTGCCGGGCGGCGCGAACGGCAGCGGCGCGGCCTACGTCGAGATGCCGACCGGCATGTTCGACGGCCAGGACACGCTCACCATCAACACGTGGCTGCGCAACGAGACCGGCACCGGCTACTACGCCGCCATGTTCTTCGGCACCACGGAGACGCTGCCGAGCCAGTACTGGCTGCTCAACCCCGCGACCCCGGCCGAGGGCCGCTTCAAGACCGTCATCACCGGCAGCCTCGACGCGAGCGCGCCGTGGTGGACCGAGGTCGGCATCTCCCCGACGGACGCGGCGAAGGGCATCTCCAGCCCGATCACGGACCCCGGCGAGTGGCAGATGTACACCACCGTGATCACGCCCACCTCCATCACGGGCTACCTCGACGGCGAGAAGGTGGGCACCGTCGCCACCTCGCGCACCGTGAGCGACTTCGGCACCGACCTGGTCGGGTACATCGGCCGCTCGTCGTACCCCGACATGCTCTACGCGGGCGGTGTGCGCGACGTCGCGATCTACACCGACGCGCTCACCGACGACGACGTCGCGGAGCTGTTCGTCGGAGACCTCACCGACGAGGAGGCCGTCGCGGCCGACCTCGCCGCGCTCACGGTCCCGAACCTCGACGACGTGCGCGGCAACATCACGCTGCCCGCCGAGGGCGACAACGGCTCGGCCATCAGCTGGGAGACCTCGGACGCTGCCGTCATCAGCGCCACAGGTGAGGTGACCCGTCCCGCGACCGGCGAGGCCCCCGCGGCCGTGACCCTCACCGCGACGCTCACCAAGGGCGACGCCTCCGACGTCAAGGTGCTCGAGGCCACGGTGACCCCGCTGCCCGAGGCCGCCGACTACGAGGGCTACTTCTTCCCGTACTTCGAGGGCGAGACCAGCACCGTCGGCGAGGAGATCTACTTCGCCGTGAGCGAGGGCGACGACCCGACCAGCTGGAAGGAGCTCAACAACGCGGAGTCCGTGCTGCAGTCCACCATGGGCGAGGAGGGCATCCGCGACCCGTTCATCATCCGCTCGCCCGAGGGCGACCGCTTCTACATGCTGTCGACGGACCTCAACATGTTCGACCGCTACGGCAGCTACGACTTCGGCACGGCGCAGGAGATCGGCAGCCGCCGACTCAACGTGTGGGAGTCGGACGACCTGGTGACGTGGAGCGAGCAGCGGTCCATCACCGTGTCGAGCCCGTTCGCCGGCAACACGTGGGCGCCTGAGGCGTTCTACGACGCCGATGCAGGGGAGTACGTCGTCTACTGGGCGTCGAACCTCTACGACACCACCGACACCTCGGCGCGTGATTACACCACCTCGTACAACCGCATGATGTACGTCACCACGCGCGACTTCGTGACGTTCACCGAGCCTCAGGAGTGGGTCGACGTCAAGCGCGGCACCGGGCGCGGCATGATCGACGCGACCGTGGTCGAGGACGACGGCACCTACTACCGGTTCATCAAGGACGAGGCGGACTTCACCATCCGTCAGGAGATGTCCACCGACCTCACCGCGACGGTCACCGGCTCCCTGCCGACCGCATCGTCCGAGGGCTGGCAACTGATCCAGGAGCACATCGGCGTGGGCGAGCCCAACCCGTGGGGCGGCACGTTCACCCAGGGGGAGGGCCCGACCGTGTTCGAGGACAACGAGCAGCCGGGCCACTGGTACATGCTCATCGACCAGCCGAGCTACCACGGCGGCGCGGGCTACATGCTGTTCGAGACCGACGACATCGCCTCGGGCGACTGGATGTCGATCCCGTCGGCGCAGCTCCCGTCGAGCGCGCGTCACGGCACGGTGCTGCCCATCACGGCGGCGGAGCAGGCGGCGCTGCTGGCGGCCTACCCCGACGACGAGCCGGCGGAGTACACCATCACGGTGGACGATGCGGCGACGGGCGCGGAGATCCAGGACTCGATGTACGGCGTGTTCTTCGAGGACATCAACTGGGCGGCGGACGGCGGGCTCTACGCGGAGCTCGTGCGCAACCGGTCGTTCGAGTTCCTGCCCATCGACAACTCGTCCTACACCGGCATGACGGCGTGGTCCACCACGGCGACCGGCGACGGCGCGGGCACGGCCACCACCGTGAACGACGACGAGCGTCTCAACGAGCGCAACCGCACGTACCTCCAGGTCGACCTCGACAGCGCGGACGGCGGAACGTTCGGCGTGCGCAACGGCGGATTCGACGGCGTGGCCCTTCAGGAGGGCGACCTGTACGACTTCTCCGTGTTCGCCCGCACCACCGCGGAGTCCGGCACCCCGCTGGCGGTCTCCCTGGTGTCCGCGGACGGGACGGCGCTGTCCGACACCCTCGAGCTCACCGTCGGCGACGACGGCTGGGCGAAGTACGAGGGCGTGCTCACCGCCTCGGCCACCAGCACCTCGGGACGTCTCGACGTCCAGGCGGGCGGCACGGGGACGCTGCGGCTCGACATGGTCTCGCTGTTCCCCGAGGACACCTACAAGGGCCGCACCAACGGCCTGCGCAAGGACCTCGCGGAGAAGATCGAGGCGCTCGACCCGGGCTTCATCCGGTTCCCCGGCGGCTGCATCGTCAACGTCGACAGCCACCAGGACTACTCCGAGGACTCGGACTACGAGCGCTCGCGCTCGTACCAGTGGAAGGACACGGTGGGACCGGTCGAGGAGCGGGCCACCAACACCAACTTCTGGGGCTACAACCAGTCCTACGGCCTGGGCTACTTCGAGTACTTCCAGTTCGCGGAGGACATCGGCGCCATGGCGGTGCCGGTGGTGCCGGCGCTCATGAACGGCTGCGGCCAGTCGCTGCGGTCGGGCGAGTACGACAACCAGGAGCTGATCGACCGTCACATCCAGGACGCCCTCGATCTCATCGAGTTCGCGCGCGGCGACGTCACCACCGAGTGGGGCGCGCTGCGGGCGGAGATGGGCCACCCGGAGCCGTTCTTCCTCGACCGCCTCGAGGTGGGCAACGAGGAGAACTACCCGGTGGAGTTCATCGAGATCTTCGTGCAGTTCCGGGACGCGATCCAGGAGGTCTACCCGGACGTCATGGTGATCAGCAACTCGGGTCCGGACGACCAGGGCTTCGCGTTCGACCTCCACTGGGAGCAGAACGTCGCGGCCGGGGTCGACATGGTCGACGAGCACTACTACAACAGCCCCAACTGGTTCCTCCAGAACAACGACCGGTACGACTCGTACGACCGTGAGGGTCCGCTGGTCTGGCTGGGCGAGTATGCCTCGCTCGACAACCGCTGGTTCAACGCGCTGTCGGAGGCCGCCTACATGACGGGTCTCGAGCGCAACGCCGACGTGGTGCAGATGGCGTCCTACGCCCCGCTGCTCGCGAACGCGAACCACTACCAGTGGTCGCCGGACATGATCTGGTTCGACAACGACGAGTCGTGGGGCTCGGCCGACTACGAGGTTCAGAAGCTCTTCATGAACAACGTGGGCGACCGGGTGATCCCGACCGACGCCACCGGAGACGTCATCGAGCCGACCCCGGTCGGCGGCACCGTCGGCCTGTCCACCTGGGCGACCGCGGCCAGCTACGACGACATCGTGGTGACCGACCCTGACGGCAACGTCATCTTCGAGGACGACTTCGAGGACGGCGACGCCGACGGCTGGAGCTCGCTCGCGGGCATCGGCGACTGGGCCGTGACCGACGGCGCCTACGTGCAGTCGAGCACGAGCGCCCTCAACACCCTGGTGTCGGCGCCGGACTTCGAGGCGGAGGACTACGACCTCAACCTCAAGGCCACCAAGCTCGAGGGCGCCGAGGGCTTCCTCATCGGCTTCGGGGTCAAGGACGCCGGCAACTTCTACTGGTGGAACCTGGGCGGGTGGAACAACACCCGTCACGTCATCGAGAAGGCGACCGACGGTGCGAAGGAGACGCTCTTCGCGCAGGAGGGTCGCAGCCTCGACACCGGTCACGAGTACGACATCACCATCTCGGTGAGGGGCACGCATGTGGACCTCTACCTGGACGGCGTGCTCGAGGGCTCGTTCGACGACGATGCGGTCACGGAGCCGTTCGCTCAGGTCCTCACCCAGGACGACGAGACGGGCGACCTCATCCTCAAGGTGGTCAACGCGCAGCGGCGTGCCGCGACGACGGCGATCGACCTCGGGGAGCGCATGGTCGCGTCGGAGGCCGAGATGACCCAGATCGTGGCCAAGGCGAGCGCGACCAACACCCGGGTCTCGACGCCTGTCTCGCCCGAGACGTCGATCCTCGGCGGCATCGCACCGCAGTTCGAGTACACCTTCCCGGGCTACTCGGTCACGTTCCTGCGGATCAGCACCAACGCGGTGTCGGGCTTCGACGCACCGGTGAGCATGGTCGGGGCCAACGTGGTCAAGGCCGGCAGCACGGTGCCGCTGAAGTTCAGCGCCACCACCGCGGGCGAGGCGCTCACCGATCCCGCCGACGTCGAGGTCACGGTCGCGCCGATGGCGTGCGACGCGGACCCGGCCGAGGCGGCGGCCTCCGATGACGCGGTCGCCGTCGACGCGACGATCAAGTGGACCGGCGACCGGTTCCACGTCAACTGGAAGACGCCCAAGTCCGGAGCGGGAGGCTGCTACGCGGTCACCGCGATGGTCGCGGGCGACAGCCCCGGCAACGGGACGACGGCGGTGTTCCAGCTGCGCTGATCACCGTCACCTGCGCAGGGCCCCGTCGGCAGCCGCCGGCGGGGCCCTCCGCATGCCCGGGCCTCCGGGCATCGCCGGGTGACGCGGTCCTAGAGTGGGAGAGGCGTGACGATGCGCCTGGCGAGGAGGGTGCGATGACGCGCAACGCGGTCCAGCTCATCACGTACGCGGACAGGCTCGCGGGAAACCTGCCGGGCCTTGCGGAGCTGCTGCGCACCCCGCCCTGGTCCGAGGCCTTCGGCGGCATCCACATCCTCCCGTTCTTCACCCCGTTCGACGGGGCGGACGCCGGCTTCGACCCGGTGGACCACACCGAGGTGGATCCTCGCCTCGGCACGTGGAGCGACGTCGGGGAGGTCGCGAGCGGGCGCGACCTCATGGTCGACGTCATCGTCAACCACGTCTCCGCGGACTCCGCCGCCTTCCGGGACTGGTGCCGGGACGGCGCATCGTCCCCCCGAGACGGCATGTTCCTCACGATGGCGTCGGTGTTCCCCGATGGCGCCACCGAGGAGCAGCTCGCGAGGATCTACCGGCCGCGGCCGGGGCTGCCGTTCACGCCGTACGACGTCGGGGGAGAGAAGCGGCTCGTGTGGACCACGTTCACGCCGCAGCAGATCGACATCGACGTCGCCGACCCGGGCGCGCAGGCGTACCTCGACTCGATCCTGGACGCGATCGCCGGCGCCGGCGCGACCCTGGTCCGGCTCGACGCGGTCGGCTACGCGGTCAAGACCCCCGGGACCACGTGCTTCATGACCCCGGAGTCCTTCTCGTTCATCGCGGACTTCACCGCGCATGCGCGGGCCCGCGGCCTCGAGGTGCTGGTCGAGGTGCACGCGTACTACCGCCGGCAGGTCGAGATCGGGGCGGCGGTCGACCGGGTCTACGACTTCGCGCTGCCGCCCCTGGTGCTCCACGCCCTCGGCACCGGGGACGGGGGGCCGCTCGCACGCTGGCTCGAGGTGCGTCCCGCGAACGCCGTGACGGTGCTCGACACGCACGACGGCATCGGCATCATCGACGTGGGCGCGGACCAGACCGCGCCCGACGCGCCGGGCCTGCTCCCGCCCGCCGAGCTCGACGCGCTGGTCGAACGGATCCACGAGGCCTCGGGCGGTTCATCGCGGCTGGCGACCGGCGCCGCCGCCTCCAATCTTGACCTCTACCAGGTCAACTGCACGTTCTACGACGCCCTGGGCGCCGACGACCGGGCCTACCTGGCCGCCCGCGCCATCCAGCTCTTCACCCCGGGCATCCCGCAGGTGTACTACGTCGGCGCGCTGGCCGGCCGCAACGACGTCGCGCTGCTGAAGGCCAGCGGGGTGGGACGCGACATCAACCGTCACCGCTACACCGCTTCAGAGGTCGCGGCGGACCTCGAGCGTCCCGTGGTGCGCGCGCTGTTCGCGCTCTGCGCCCTGCGGTCCCGGCTGCCGGTGTTCGACGCAGAGTTCACCTTCTCGCTCGAGGGCAGCGTGCTCTCGATGCGCTGGAGCGCGGGGGAGGACGAGGCGTCGCTCGCGGTCGATCTCGGCGACCACCGGGCGCGTCTGGCCTGGCGCCATGCCGGCGTCGCAGGTGCGACCGAGGACCTGCTGGCGTCGCCGCCCGTCGTGGCCGTCTGAGACGCGCTCTACGCCTCGCCGGCCTCCCGCATGGCCTCCCAGTCGCGCGGGCCGAGGTCGGGGACCTTGCGCACGTAGCCCTCGGTGAACAGGGGAGAGGAGATGAGGAAGTCCGCGGTCGCGATGTTCGACGCGATGGGGATGTTCCACAGGGCGCCGAGGCGCAGGAGCGCCTTGACGTCGGGATCGTGCGGCTGGGGCTCCAGCGGGTCCCAGAAGAAGATCAGCATGTCGAGCGCGCCCTCGGCGATCTTGGCGCCGATCTGCTGATCGCCGCCGACCGGGCCGGAGAGGAAGCGGTGGACGGGCAGGTTGAGCTCGTGCTGGAGCATCGTGCCCGTGGTGCCGGTCGCGTACAGGTGGTGACGGGCGAGGGATCCCTTGTTGAACGAGGTCCACTCGAGGAGCTCGGTCTTCTTGTGGTCGTGCGCCACCAGCGCGATGTGCAGCGGGCGAGCGGAGGGCTTGTTCGTGGTCACGTTCCGAGCATCCCACGCGGAGGTCCCGGTCGATGCGCGGCGTGTCGCAGCGTCGGGCGGAGGAGTACCCCGGGTGGGATTCGAACCCACAACACCGCGGGTTTGAGCCGCGTGCCTCTGCCAGTTGGGCTACCGGGGCGAGGGCACTAGGCTAGCGCCTGTGACTGAAGAGACTGACACTCCGATGACGGAGCAGGAGACCCAGGCCCCTAAGCGTGCGCGCCGTGCGGTCGTCGCCGAGGACGAGGCGCTCATCCGCATGGACATCGTGGAGACGCTCCGCGAGGGCGGCTACGACGTGGTCGGCGAGGGCGCCAACGGCGAGGAGGGCGTGGAGCTCGCGCGCGAGCACAAGCCCGACGTGGTCGTCATGGACGTGAAGATGCCCGTGATGGACGGCATCACCGCCGCCGAGCTCATCGCGAAGGAGCGCATCGCCCCGGTGGTGCTGCTGACCGCGTTCTCGCAGACCGAGCTGGTCGAGCGTGCGCGCGACGCCGGCGCGATGGCCTACGTGGTGAAGCCCTTCACGCCGGGCGATCTGCTGCCCGCCGTCGAGATCGCGGCGTCGCGGTACATCGAGATCCGCGCGCTCGAGAATGAGATCGCGGATATCAACGAGCGCATGGAGACCCGAAAGAAGGTCGAGCGCGCCAAGGGCCTTCTGATGGAGAAGATGAAGCTCAACGAGCCCGAGTCCTTCCGCTGGATTCAGAAGACCTCGATGGATCGCCGTCTCACGATGCGAGAGGTCGCCGAGGCCGTCATCGACCAGATGGGCGGAAAGTAGCGTAAACGCCCAAGTGCGCGCGGACTTTAGTCACGAAATCGTGATGGACACGACGCGAACGCGAAATCTTCCTTCGCTAGCGTGACGGTTACCGCCGGAGGGATACACCCTTCGGTGCTGTGACCGAGGCGGGATTTCCCCGCCGAAGTGGGAGGAAGTAAACATGGCACGATGGAATTCCATCGCCCGTGGCGCGGCATTCGCCGCCGTCGCGACTCTGTCCCTCGCCGCGTGCTCGTCTGACTCGAGCGACGGTGGTTCGAGCTCGGACGCGACCGACGGCGGCAGCGCCCCGTCGGGCGAGGCCCTCAAGATCGGCAGCTTCCTGCCGGTCACCGGTTCGCTCGCGTTCCTCGGCCCGCCGGAGGTTGCCGGCGTCAAGGTCGCGGTGAACGAGATCAACGAGGCCGGCGGCCTCTTCGAGCAGGACGTCGAGCTCATGGAGACCGACTCCGGCGATGCGAACAACCCGACCATCGGTGACCAGTCGATCTCCGAGCTCATCAACGCCGGGGTGTCGGCCATCATCGGTGCGGCCTCGTCGGCCTCCACCCTGCTGGTCCTCGACGACGTCGACGCGGCGGGCATCGTCATGGTGTCGCCTGCGAACACCTCGACCTCGCTCAGCGGCTACTCCGAGTACTACTTCCGCACCGCTCCGCCGGACACCGCGCAGGGTGCTGCGGTCGCCGACCTCATGATGGGCGAGGGCGCCTCGAACATCGCCATCCTGGTCCAGGGTGACGACTACGGCGTCTCGTTCCGCGACGTGGTCCAGGAGCGCGTGGAGGGTGCCGGCGGCACCATCACCTACGGCACCTCGGGCGAGGAGGTCGACCCGGCGGGCGGCAACTTCAACGCCAACGTCGAGGCGGCGCTGGCCACCAACCCGGACGCGATCCTCATGATCGCCTTCGACGTGACCTCGCAGATCGTTCCCGCGATCTTCGACGCCGGTTACGACATGTCGAAGGTCTACATGAGCGATGGCAACACCTCGAACTGGGGCGAGACCTTCGCGCCGGGCACGCTCGCGGGCGGCAAGGGCACCATCCCGGGCTCGGCGCCTTCCGACGAGTTCAAGGCCCTGCTCGACGAGGCCAACGGCTCGGAGCTCGAGGACGTGTCCTACGCCAACGAGTCCTACGACGCCGTCATGCTGGTCGCCCTCGCGGCGCTCCAGGGTGGCGCCTCGGACCCCGACACCATCCAGGCCAACATGGCCTCGGTCTCGGGTGCCGACGGTGGCACGGAGTGCTCCGGCTGGGTCGAGTGCTCGGAGCTCATCCTCGCGGGTGAGACCATCAACTACCAGGCGCTGTCGCTCTCGGGTCCCTTCAACGAGGAGAACGACCCGACCGCCGCGGTCATCGGCGTGTGGGAGTACGACGACGAGAACAACATCTCGCGCGTGGACGAGGTGGAGTGGTCGGCCGGCGAGTGATCGCCTGACCACCTGACCTAGGTCTGGAAGGCCCCCGGGGTTCGCCCCGGGGGCCTTCTGCGTGCCCGGGCGACGGGCATCGTGCGCGCTGGCGGGACATGGGTGCAGGATCCGGCCCGGAGACGACCCTCATGTCCCGCCAGGACGATGCGCCACGCGAGCCCACGCTCGAGACCGGGTCCCCGTCTGAGCCCGCCCCTGGCCCGAGTCCGGCTCACGCGCGAACCGCCGCCCCCTCCGCGCATCGCGACGCACCGCCCCGTATCGTCCGTGCGCGCTGGCGGGACATGAGAGCAGGATCCGGCCTGGAAACGACCCTCATGTCCCGCCAGGACGATGCACCGCGTACGGGCGGTCTGGGGGCAAGCGAAAGGCCCGGCCCCCGCGAGGGGAGCCGGGCCTTCGAGGCTGCGGGGCGCTACGCGCCCAGCGTGCCGAGGTAGAGCTCGATGACCTTGGGGTCCTTGAGCAGCTCCTGGCCCGTCGCGGTGTACGCGGCGGTGCCCTGGTCGAGGACGTAGCCGCGGTCGCAGATCTGCAGGCAGCGGCGAGCGTTCTGCTCGACCATGATGACCGTGACGCCGTGCTTGTTGATCTCGCGCGTGCGGACGAAGGTCTCGTCCTGGCGGGCGGGGGACAGGCCGGCGCTCGGCTCGTCGAGCAGCAGCACCTTCGGGTCCATCATGAGCGCCCGGGCCATCGCGACCATCTGGCGCTCACCGCCGGAGAGCGAGCCCGCCCGCTGGTTCTTGCGCTCGATGAGCACCGGGAACAGGTCGCCGATGACCTCGAGACGCTCCTTGAACGCCTGCGGGCGCTGGTAGGCGCCCATCTCGAGGTTCTCGAGGATGCTCAGCGACGGGAAGACGTTGTTCGTCTGCGGGACGAACCCGATGCCGCGCTTGACCAGCTGGTCGGCACGCAGGTTGGTGATGTCGTCCCCGTCGAGCACGAACTTGCCCTCGGTGACCGGCACGAGGCCGAAGAGCGCCTTGAGGAACGTCGACTTGCCGGCGCCGTTGGGGCCGATGATGCCGATGAGCTCGCCCTTCTTCACCTCGAGCGAGCAGCCGTTGAGGATGCTGACGCCCGGGATGTAGCCGGCCCACACGTCATCCGCCGTGATGAGCACGTCCTGGCTTGCAGCGTTCATCAGTTGTCCTCCGAGAGGTCGGTGTCGTGGTGCTCGCCCAGGTAGGCGTCCTGCACGGCCTTGTTCTGCATGACCGTGCCCGCCGGGCCCTCCGCGATGAGCTGGCCCTGCGCCATCACCGCGACCCAGTCGGAGATGCGGCGCACCATGTGCATGTCGTGCTCGACGAAGAGCACGGTCATGCCCTCGTTCTTGAGCTCGACGATGTGCTCGAGCAGCGACTCGGTGAGCGCCGGGTTGACGCCCGCCATCGGCTCGTCGAGCATCACCATCGTGGGGTTCGACATGAGCGCGCGCGCCATCTCGAGGAGCTTGCGCTGGCCGCCGGAGAGCGAGCCGGCGGAGTCGTCGCGCTTCTCGTAGAGCTTGAAGCGGTGCAGGAGCTCGTGCGCCTGCTCCGTCACCTCCTGCTCACGCTTGGACCACAGCGGCGGCACGAACGCCTTGAGGAGGGACTCCCCGGGCTGCTCCTGCGCGCCGAGACGCATGTTCTCCATGACGGACATGCCCTCGAGCGCCTTGGTGAGCTGGAACGTGCGGACCATGCCCTTGCGCGCCACCTTGTGAGGGGCGACCTTGCGCAGCGGCATGCCGTCGAACGTGCCGGCGCCCTCCTGTGCCGTGTCGAAGCTCGTCAGCAGGTTGAAGAACGTCGACTTTCCGGCGCCGTTGGGGCCGATGAGCGCGGTGATGGTGTTGCGCTGAACCTCGAAGTGGTCGACGTTCACCGCGGTGAGGCCGCCGAAGCGGCGCACGATGCCGTCGGCCACGAGGATCGGGTCCGGCTTGGCGACGCCGGGCTCGTGGGCGACTCCGTCCAGGACAGTGGTGTCAGGCATGGAACGCAAGCTCCTTCTTGTTGCCGAGGATTCCTTGCGGTCTGAACACCACGATCACGATGAGCGCGACGCCGACCAGCATGAGTCCGAAGGGCTCGATGGCGGTGGAGGGCAGGATGGACTCGGGGATGAACGCCTTCGCGACGGCCCTGACGAGCGACAGCGCGGCCCAGAAGACCACGGATCCGACCACGGGTCCGAGGACCGTGGCGGCGCCGCCGAGCAGCAGGATGGTCCACACCCAGAACGTCGTGGGACGTCCCATCGCATCGGCGACCACCGCGGATCCATGCGCCCAGATGACGCCTCCGAGGGCACCGATGACACCACCGATGATGAGCGCCTGCATCTTGTACCAGTAGACGTTCTTGCCGAGCGAGCGCACGGCGTCCTCGTCCTCGCGGATGCCCTTGAGCACGCGGCCCCAGGGCGAGTTCGACAGGCGCCAGAACGCGAGCAGCAGGAGCGCGACGAGCGTCCACGCGACCACGCGCAGCCACCACGAGTCGGAGGCCGAGCCGTGATAGGTGAACGGGCCGACGGTGATGCGCTCGTCGGCGAACGGGGAGAGGCCCTCGAGCGGCCCCTTGTAGTCCTTGCCCTTGATGCCGAGCGAGCCGCCGGTGACGTCGACCAGCGTGTTCGAGCGGCCGACGTACCTCACGATCTCGGAGGCCGCGATGGTGACGATGGCGAGATAGTCGCCGCGGAGCTTCAGGGTCGGCCAGCCGAGCAGGAGCCCGAAGAGGATCGCGGCGCCCATCGCGACGAGCAGCGCGGCCCACATGGGCAGCCCCTCGCGGACGGAGATCGCGTAGCCGTACATACCGAGCAGCATGAAGCCCGCCTGGCCCATGTTGAGCAGGCCGGTGAGGCCGAAGTGGAAGTTCAGGCCGATGGCCGCGATCGCGAACGCCGCGGTCGCAGGCGTGAACATCTGCTCGAGCGCATTGATGAGGATGTCCATGTCAGCCCACCCGCTCCTTCGTACCCAGGATGCCCTGCGGTCTCACGAGCAGGACGATGATGAGGATCGCCAGCGCGGACGCGTAGCGCATGTCGGGGGCGATGACCACGGTCGAGACCTCGGAGACCACACCGACGACGATGGCGCCGACGAGCGCGCCGAAGGCCTGGCCCAGGCCGCCGAGCGTGACGGCGGCGAACATGAGCAGCAGGATGCGGGCGCCGGAGTCGAAGCCCGCGCCGTTGTCGAACAGCGCGAGCAGGATGCCGCCCAGGCCGGCGAGGGCCGCGGACATCACCCACACGAGGCGGATGATCGAGTCCACGCGGATGCCGGAGGCGGCGGCGAGGGCCGGGTTGTCCGAGATCGCGCGGGTCGCGCGGCCCAGGCGGGTCTTCAGCAGGAACAGCGCGACCGCGACGAGCGCGATGGACGCGATGATCACGGACATCAGCGTCTGCGTGCCGATGTAGAAGTCGCCGAAGGTGATGCGGCCGCCGGAGGCGTTGGTGAGGCGGTGGCGGCTCGCGCCCATCCACCACTGCAGCAGGTTGAGCAGCGCGAGCGACAGACCGATGCTGACCACCATCTGCTGGAGGACGGCGACCCGGCGCCTGCGCAGCGGGCTCCACAGGAGCTTGTCCTGGAGCCAGCCCGTGCCGGCGGAGACGATGACCGCGATGATCGCGGCGAGCCACAGCGGCAGCCCGATGCTGAACGAGCCCGGGATGAGCGGGATGGTGACCTGCTCGTTGGTGCTGAGGAAGAAGGTCAGCAGCGCGCCGAAGGTCACCTGCTCTCCGTGCGCGAAGTTGCTGAGGCCCGTGGTGCCGAAGATCAGCGACAGGCCCACCGCCGCCAGCGCGAGGAGCACGCCGAAGGCGAGGCCGTTGATGACGTTCTGGATGATCAGGGTGCCCGTAGGCGTGCCCGCTGCCACGGGCTCGACGGTCTCGGCATCGGCGGGACCTCCGCCGAGCAAGAGCGTCGCGATGATGAATGCGGCCGCTGCGATGAGCAGCAAGCCGGCGGCCCGGTACAGCCGCTTGTCAGGTCTGGTGAACACCGTTCTCCCCTCCGAGTTGGCCCACACCTTAGACCGGCCGTGTTACCGGCGTGTTTTCAACGCACAGGTAAGACGCGAAACTGCAACCTTGGCGCCCGATTCGTCCGTGATCTCGATCTCGTAGCACGCCATGGAGCGGCCGAGGTGGAGCGCCGTGGCGGTTCCCGTCACGAGCCCCTCGCGCGCGCTGCGCACGTGGGTGATGCTGAGATCGACCCCGACCGCGACGCCCTCGGGGTCGATCGTCAGCACATGCGCCATCGCCGCGAGCGACCCGAGCGACTCGGCGAGCACCGCGGACGCTCCGCCATGGAGGAGGCCGTAGGGTTGCGTGTTCCCGTGCACCGGCATCGTCCCGACGGCGATGTCGGGGGTGATGCTCAGGATGGAGATGCCCATCCGGGAGATCAGCCCGTCCTCGGGCAGCGGCGGCGGGAAGGTCTCGGCGTCGGACATGGAAGATAGGTTGGCACCTGTGAGCGAATCCACCAAGGGAACTCTTCTGCTCGTCGACGGCCTCTCGATGGCCTTCCGGGCGTTCTTCGGTCTTCCGGTCGAGAACTTCGCGACCGCCACCGGTGTGCCGACCAACGCCGTGTACGGCTTCAGCACCATGCTGGCGACGCTGATGAAGGACCACCAGCCCACGCACGTGGCGGTCGCCTTCGACCTTCCCGGCGGCACGTTCCGCACCGAGCGTCTGCCGTCCTACAAGGGCACGCGCGACGCGACGCCGCCGGAGTTCGAGCCGCAGGTGCCTCTCATCCGCGAGATGCTCGGCGCGCTGCGGGTGACGGCGGTCGACAAGGAGCGGTACGAGGCCGACGACCTGCTCGCCACGTATGCGAGGCTCGGTCGCGAGGCGGGTCTGCGCGTGCTCGTCGTGTCTGGCGACCGGGACACCATCCAGCTGGTCAACGACGACGTCACGCTGCTCTATCCGCGCAAGGGCGTCTCCGACCTCGTGCACTTCACGCCGACGTCTGTCGAGGAGAAGTACGGGGTGCGCCCCGACCAGTACCCGGACATGGCCGCGCTCGTCGGCGAGACCAGCGACAACCTGCCGGGCGTGCCCGGGGTCGGGCCCAAGACGGCCGCGAAGTGGATCGGCGTCTACGGCGGGCTGCCGGGCATCCTCGAGAGCGCGGACGATGTCCCGGGCAAGGCCGGCCAGAGCCTGCGCGACCACCTCGACCAGGTGCGCCTCAACCGCGAGCTCAACCACCTGCTCACCGACCTCGAGGTGGCGGTGCCCCTGGCCGACCTCGAGTACGCGGGGGCCGACGCCGCCGCGATCCACCAGGTGTGCGATGCGCTCGAGTTCCGCACGCTGCGCGACCGGCTGCTGCCGTTCGCGGACGATGCGGCCGCGGAGCAGCCCGCGGAGGCCACGGCCGTCGTGGTGCGCACCGAGGGCGCCGTCGAGGCGATCACCGCGATGGCCGGACCGGTCGCCGTCCACGTCGACGGTCGCGCGGGCGTCGACGCGGATGCCTGGGCGCTCGGAGTCACGGACGCCGCGGACGCCGCGTGGGCCGTGGACCTCACCGCGCTGAGCCCGGATCAGGAGAAGGCGCTCGCCGCCTGGCTCGCGGATCCGGAGGTGGGCAAGGTGCTGCACGGCGCGAAGGACGCCTGGCATGCGCTCCAGGCGCGCGGCTGGGACCTCTCCGGCATCGTCGGGGACACGCAGATCGCCGCGTTCCTGGTGAACCCGGATCAGCGGGGCTTCGAGCTCGACCAGATCCTCCAGCGGCACCTGGGCCTCTCGCTCGACGCGGGCGCCGCGGCGGGCGAGCTGGACCTGGGGCTCGGCGGCTCGCCCGCGGAGTCGGCGGGGGAGCGCGCCGCGCACGTGCGCGCTCTCGCCGCGGTGCTCGACCCCATGGTCGACGAGCGCGGCATGGCCTCCCTCTACGCGGAGCTCGAGATCCCGCTCGTGAGCGTCCTCGCGCGCATGGAGCACGCGGGCATGGCCGTCGACACCGCGCAGCTCGGGTCGCTCGCGGACGAGGCGCGCGGGCGGGCGGAGCGCGCCGCCGAGGAGGCCTACTCCTCGATCGGCGGCGACCGCGTCAACCTGGGCTCCCCGAAGCAGCTCCAGGAGGTGCTCTTCGACCGCCTGGGCATGCCCAAGACCAAGAAGATCAAGACGGGCTACTCCACGGACGCCTCGTCGTTGCACGACCTCAGCGAGAAGTCGCCGCACCCGTTCCTCACGGCGCTGCTCGCGCATCGCGACGCCACCAAGCTGTCGCAGATCATCGAGACGCTCGCGCAGTCGGTGCAGCCCGACGGGCGCATCCACACCACGTTCTCGCAGGTGGTCGCGGCCACCGGACGCCTCAGCTCGAAGGACCCCAACCTCCAGAACATCCCGATCCGCACGCCGGAGGGTCACCGCATCCGCGAGGCCTTCGTGGTGGGGGACGGCTACGAGACGCTTCTCACCGCCGACTACTCGCAGATCGAGATGCGGATCATGGCGCACCTCTCGGGCGACGCGGGGCTCATCGAGGCCTTCCAGCGCGGCGAGGACCTGCACCGCTTCGTGGGCAGCCGCGTGTTCGGCGTCGCCCCGGAGGACGTCACGTCGGAGATGCGTTCGCAGGTCAAGGCGATGTCCTACGGGCTCGCGTACGGTCTCTCCTCGTTCGGCCTCGCGCGCCAGCTGGGTCTGCCCGTCGGCGCCGCGCAGGCGCTCATGGACGACTACTTCTCGCGTTTCGGCGGCGTGCGCGACTACCTCCGCGAGGTGGTCGACAAGGCCAGGGGCGACGGCTACACCGAGACCATCTTCGGGCGCCGGCGCTACATCCCCGACCTCACCTCCTCGAACCGCCAGCGCCGCGACATCGCGGAGCGGGTCGCGCTCAACGCCCCCATCCAGGGCTCCGCGGCGGACCTCATCAAGCGCGCGATGCTGGGCGTGGAGCGCCGGCTCAAGGACGAAGGTCTGGCATCGCGCCAGGTACTTCAGGTGCATGATGAGCTCGTGGTCGAGACAGCCCCCGGAGAGAGCGCGGCGGTCGAGACCATCCTCAGGGAGGAGATGCACGCCGCAGGCGACCTCAGCGTCCCTCTCGACGTCAACGTCGGAAAGGGCGGTGACTGGCGCACCGCCGGACACTAGGGTGGTGCCATGCGAATCGGACTTCTCACGGGCGGCGGAGACTGCCCCGGCCTGAACGCTGCGATCAGGGCGGTGGTGAAGAGGGGGACCTCCGAGCTCGGCTGCTCGATCGTCGGATTCAACAACGGGTGGCAGGGCGTCATCGACGGAGACGCGCGTCCGATGACGCGCGACGACGTCTCGGGCATCCTCGTCCACGGCGGCACGATGCTCGGCACGGCCCGCTGCCACCCGCACAAGGTCGAGGGCGGCATGGAGGCCGTCCAGGAGACGTTCGAGAACGAGAAGCTCGACGGCTTCATCTGCATCGGCGGCGACGGCACGCTCAAGGCCGCGGGCAAGGTCTCGAAGGCGCTCGGCGTCCCGGTGATCGGCATCCCCAAGACCATCGACAACGACGTGGTCGGCACCGATGCGGCGATCGGCTTCGACACCGCGGTGTCGATCGCGACGGAGGCGATCGACCGGCTCCACTCCACGGCGGAGTCGCACAACCGCGTCATGGTGGTCGAGCTCATGGGCCGTCACTCGGGATGGATCGCGGTGACCGCGGGCATCGCCGGCGGAGCGGACATCATCCTCGCGCCCGAGGAGCCCTTCGACATCGACGTCATCGCCAAGCGGATCAAGCACCGTCACCGTTACAAGAACTTCTCGATCGTCGCCGTCGCCGAGGGGGCCATCCCGGCCGAGGGCTCGAACTGGAGCGGCAAGCCCACGCTGGACGCGAAGGGCAACCCGATCGCGGGCTCGATCGGGCACGAGGTCACCAAGGCGATCGAGGCGGCGACCGGCTTCACCTCGCGTCTCACCACGCTCGGCTACGTGCAGCGCGGCGGCGTCCCGACCGCGGCCGACCGTCTGCTCGGCACCCGGATGGGAGTCGCCGCCATCGACGGGATCGTCGCGGGGGAGTCGCACAAGTTCACCGCGCTGCAGGGCAACCACATCGTGCTCGAGCCCTTCGACACGATGATGGGCAAGACCAAGTGGGTGCCCGAGGAGCTGCTGTCCGCCGCACGCGGGCTGTAGCGACGCGCCGAGAGGTGCGAGCCGCATTGCCCCGCACCTGCCGGACGAGGTAGGATATCCGTTGGTCTGGCGCGCCCGCGTGCCCGGCCACCACTATCCATACGATTCCCTGTCCACCGGAGCAATTCCTTAATGTCCGTTTCCACCCCCGAGTCCAGCATCGCGATCAACGACATCGGTACCGCAGAGGACTTCCTCGCGGCCGTCGACGCGACCATCAAGAACTTCGACGACGGTGACCTTGTCGAGGGCACCATCGTCAAGGTCGACCGTGACGAGGTCCTCCTCGACATCGGTTACAAGACCGAGGGTGTCATCCCCTCGCGCGAGCTCTCCATCCGCCACGACGCCAACCCGGATGAGGTCGTCAACGTCGGCGACACCATCGAGGCGCTCGTCCTCACCAAGGAGGACAAGGAGGGTCGCCTGATCCTCTCGAAGAAGCGTGCGCAGTACGAGCGCGCGTGGGGCTCGATCGAGAAGATCAAGGAAGAGGACGGCGTCGTCTCCGGCACCGTCATCGAGGTCGTCAAGGGCGGCCTCATCGTGGACATCGGTCTCCGCGGCTTCCTCCCGGCCTCGCTCGTCGAGATGCGCCGCGTGCGCGACCTCGCGCCCTACATCGGCCAGTCCATCGAGGCGAAGATCATCGAGCTCGACAAGAACCGCAACAACGTGGTCCTGTCGCGCCGTGCCTTCCTCGAGCAGACCCAGTCCGAGGTCCGTTCGTCGTTCCTCACCGCGCTCGCGCCGGGCCAGGTCCGCAAGGGTGTCGTCTCGTCGATCGTCAACTTCGGTGCGTTCGTCGACCTCGGCGGCGTGGACGGCCTCGTGCACGTCTCCGAGCTGTCGTGGAAGCACATCGACCACCCGTCCGAGGTCGTCTCGGTCGGCCAGGAGGTCGAGGTCGAGGTCCTCACCGTCGAGATGGACCGTGAGCGCGTCTCGCTGTCGCTCAAGGCGACCCAGGAGGACCCGTGGGCGGTCTACGCCCGCACCCACGCGATCGGCCAGATCGTCCCGGGCAAGGTCACCAAGCTCGTCCCGTTCGGCGCGTTCGTGCGCGTCTTCGAGGGCATCGAGGGCCTCGTGCACATCTCGGAGCTGGCGACCCGCCACGTCGAGCTGCCCGAGCAGGTCGTGTCGGCCGACGAGGACGTCTTCGTCAAGATCATCGACATCGACCTCGAGCGTCGCCGCATCTCGCTGTCCATCAAGCAGGCCAACGAGGGTGTCGACCCGCAGGGCGAGGACTTCGACCCCGCGCTCTACGGCATGACCGCCGAGTACGACGCTCAGGGCAACTACGTGTACCCCGAGGGCTTCGACCCGGAGACCCAGGAGTGGCGCGAGGGCTTCGAGGAGAAGCGCGAGGCCTGGGAGGCCGAGTACGCCAAGGCGCACGAGCGCTGGGAGGCGCACAAGGCGTTCGTCGCGAAGCAGGACGCTCAGGCCGCCGAGGCCGAGACCGCTGCGCCGGCCGCTGCCGCCGCCCCCCGCAAGGGTGGCCGCAAGGGCGACGCCCCCGCGTCGTACTCGTCGCACGACGAGTCGACCGACATGGGCACGCTCGCCTCGGACGAGCGCCTCGCGGCGCTTCGCGAGAAGCTGACCGGCAACTAACCGGTTCCCGTACGAAGGCCGTCATCCCTCCGGGGGTGGCGGCCTTCGTCGCGTCCGGGCGGTTTTGCGCGCGTCAGCCCAGCGTGTGACACTTCTGCCCGTGCTACGCATCGGTCTCACCGGCGGGATCGCCTCGGGCAAGTCCACCGCGGCGGCGCGCTTCGGCGCGCTCGGCGCGCGTGTGGTCGACCACGATGTGCTCGCCCGTCGCGCCGTCGAGCCGGGGTCCGCCGCGCTCGTCGACATCGTCTCCGAGTTCGGGGACCGGGTCATCCGCGACCACGCGCTCGACCGCCAGGCGCTCGCCTCCGTCGTCTTCTCGGACGACCACGCGCGCCAGCGCCTCAACGCCATCGTCCATCCGTACGTCATCGCGATGGGCGCGGCCGCCGACCGGCAGGCCCGCCGCGAGGGCGTCGACGTGGTGGTCCACGACATCCCGCTGCTCGTCGAGAGCGGCCAGGGGCACGACTTCGACCTCGTGGTCACGGTGGCCGCGCCCGACGACGTCCGGATCCGCCGCATGGTCGAGCTGCGCGGCATGACCGAGGCGGACGCGGTCGCGAGGATCAGGGCGCAGGCCTCGGATCCCGAGCGCGAGGCGGCGGCCGATGCGGTGCTCGACGGGTCGGGAAGGGTCGCGGACCTCGACTCCCAGGTCGACGCGTTCTGGGCGCTCCACGTCCCGCGCTGAGCGGCGTTCGCTGTCGGAGGCGCGGCGTACCGTAGTCGCATGAGCAGCCCCGACCTCCGCCGCAGCGAGGCACCGTTCCAGGTGGTGTCCGAGTACCAGCCGTCCGGCGACCAGCCGAAGGCGATCGACGACCTCGCGCGCCGCATCCAGGCGGGCGAGCAGGACGTCGTGCTCCTGGGCGCGACGGGTACCGGAAAGTCCGCGACCACGGCGTGGCTGGTCGAGCGGCTGCAGCGTCCCACGCTCGTCATGGCGCACAACAAGACGCTCGCCGCGCAGCTCGCGAACGAGTTCCGCGACCTGCTCCCGAACAACGCCGTCGAGTACTTCGTCAGCTACTACGACTACTACCAGCCCGAGGCGTACGTGCCGCAGACGGACACCTTCATCGAGAAGGACTCGTCCATCAACGAGGAGGTCGAGCGCCTGCGGTACTCGGCGACCAACTCGCTGCTCACGCGTCGGGACGTGGTGGTCGTGTCCTCGGTGTCCTGCATCTACGGCCTCGGCACCCCCGAGGAGTACATCGAGGGCATGGTGACGCTCGGCGTCGGCGACGTGGTCGATCGCGACACGCTCCTGCGCGAGTTCGTGCAGATGCAGTACTCCCGCAACGACCTCGCGTTCACGCGCGGCACGTTCCGCGTGCGGGGCGACACCGTCGAGATCATCCCGGTGTACGAGGAGCTCGCGATCCGCATCGAGATGTTCGGCGACGAGGTCGAGGCGCTCTACACGCTCCACCCGCTCACTGGCGAGGTGGTCGAGCGCCGGCAGCAGGTGCACATCTTCCCGGCCTCGCACTACGTCGCGAGCGAGGAGCGCATGAACCGCGCGATCTCGACCATCGAGAGCGAGCTCGGGGACCGCCTGCAGGAGCTCGAGCGTCAGAACAAGCTGCTCGAGGCGCAGCGTCTCAAGATGAGGACCACGTTCGACCTCGAGATGATGCGCTCCGTGGGGACCTGCTCGGGCATCGAGAACTACTCGCGGCACATCGAGCAGCGCGCGGCAGGGACCCCGCCGCACACGCTCCTCGACTACTTCCCGGACGACTTCCTGCTGGTGATCGACGAGTCGCACGTGACGGTGCCGCAGATCGGCGCGATGTACGAGGGCGACACGTCGCGCAAGCGCACCCTCGTCGAGCACGGCTTCCGCCTGCCGTCGGCGCTCGACAACCGGCCGCTCAAGTGGCCGGAGTTCCAGGAGCGGGTCGGGCAGACGGTCTACCTCTCCGCCACGCCCGGCAAGTACGAGCTCGAACGCTCGGACGGCGTGGTCGAGCAGATCATCCGACCCACGGGCCTGGTGGACCCGAAGATCGTCGTCAAGCCCACCGAGGGGCAGATCGACGACCTCCTCGAGCAGGTCCGGCAGCGCGTCGAGCGCGACGAGCGCGTCCTCGTCACGACGCTCACCAAGAAGATGGCCGAGGATCTGACCGAGTACCTGGGCGATCGCGGCGTGAGGGTCGAGTACCTGCACTCCGACGTCGACACCCTGCGGCGCGTCGAGCTGCTGCGCGAGCTGAGGATGGGCCGCTTCGACGTGCTCGTCGGCATCAACCTGCTGCGCGAGGGTCTGGACCTGCCCGAAGTCTCGCTCGTGTCGATCCTGGACGCGGACAAGGAAGGCTTCCTGCGCTCGGGGACGTCGCTCATCCAGACCATCGGCCGTGCCGCCCGCAACGTGTCCGGCGAGGTCCACATGTACGCGGACACCATCACGGACTCGATGGCCTCGGCGATCGACGAGACGAACCGCCGTCGCGAGCTCCAGGTCGCGTACAACGAGGAGAACGGCATCGATCCGCAGCCGCTGCGCAAGCGCATCGGCGACATCACCGAGATGCTCGCGCGCGAGGAGGCGGACACCGCCGAGGCGCTCGAGCTCGCGAAGCACGGCGGACAGGCGGGGGAGAAGGCTGCCAAGGCGGGCGGCGGCCTGCTCGCGCAGCGACCCGCGGAGGAGCTCTCGCAGCTGATCGAGGACCTCTCCGCGCAGATGCGTGAGGCCGCGGCGGAGCTGCAGTTCGAGATCGCCGCACGGCTGCGTGACGAGATCGGCGAGCTCAAGAAGGAGCTGCGGCAGATGATCAACGCCGGCTGAGCAGCAGGCGGAGCCGCGGCGCCGCGGTGCCCGGCGACTCGTGGCGGGCCGGCGCGGGCGGGCGGCGCCGCGCCACTACGATGATCGGGTGGAATCGACGACCGTCTGGCTGGTGACCATCCTCGGCGTCCTCGCGGTGGTCGTCTTCGACTTCCTCGTGGTGGTCCGCCGTCCGCACGAGCCTCCCTTCAAGGAGTCGGTGCGCTGGACGCTCTTCTACGTCGGCCTCGCCGTCGTGTTCGGGCTCGGCATGCTCGCGTGGGCGGGTCCCCAGAAGGGCATCGAGTTCTTCGCCGGCTACGTGACGGAGTGGTCGCTGTCGGTCGACAACCTCTTCGTCTTCCTCGTCATCCTCGCGCGCTTCCAGGTGCCGCCCAAGTACCGGCAGCGGGTCCTCCTGTTCGGCGTGGTGCTCGCGCTCGTGCTGCGCGGACTCTTCATCGCGGCCGGTGCCGCCGCGCTCCACGCCTTCTCCTGGGTCTTCTACCTCTTCGGGTTCTTCCTGCTGTGGACGGCCGTCAGCGTCGCGCGCGAGGGCGGCGCGGAGGAGGGCGAGGTCGAGTACAAGGAGACCGCGATCGTCGCGCTCGCGCGCCGCTTCCTTCCCGCGACGGACGGCTACCGCGGCGCCGCGGTGGTGGTGAAGGAGCACGGCAAGCGGCTCGTCACCCCGCTGCTCATGGTGATGATCGCGATCGGCACCACGGACGTGCTCTTCGCGCTCGACTCGATCCCCGCGATCTTCGGACTCACGGACGACCCCTACATCGTCTTCACGGCCAACGCGTTCGCGCTCATGGGCCTGCGGCAGCTGTTCTTCGTGGTCGAGGGGCTGCTGCGCCGCCTGGTGTACCTCTCGTACGGCCTGTCGATCGTGCTCGGGTTCATCGGCGTCAAGTTGGTGCTGAGCGCGCTCCACGAGAACTCGCTGCCGTTCATCAACGACGGCCGGCCCGTCGCCTGGGCTCCCGAGATCCCGACGTGGATGTCGCTGGCGGTGATCGTGGTCGCGATCGGCGGTGCCGCGCTGGTGTCCGTCATCGTCTCTGCGCGCACCGGCGAGACGCTGCCGCGCGAGCACCACCACCGCCACGAGGACGCGCCGGCCGACGAAGGCTGACGCGCCCCTCACCGCCTCTCAGGCGGGGAAGTCGCGACCCGGCCATGCGCCGAAGGCGGGCCACTCGCGGATGCCGTGCTCCGGCACGAGGCCCGCGCGGACGTACGGGTCCTCCGTGACGATGGCGGTCGCCTCGTCGAGGGAGTCGACGTCGACGATGATGAGCGCGCCGGGGTGGAGATCGTCGCCGTAGCGCCCGATCGCGGGCACCTTGCCGGCGTCCGCGAGGGCGCGGAAGTGCGCGAGGTGCTCGGGGCGCAGCGCGGCGCGCTCGTCGGCGCGCTCGTCGTACGTGTAGTGGATCGCGTAGAGGCTCATGGGGCCATCCTGCCGGAAAGGCCCCGGCGAACGTGAGGGTGGGGGCGGCGGGGCGTGTCCCGCGACGCGACACGCCGGATCGAACGTGTGTTCGAAGCGGTTTCCGCGTAGCATGGCCGGGTGAACGACCGTCTTCTCGTCCGCGGTGCTCGTGAGCACAACCTCAAGGGTGTCGACCTCGACCTCCCGCGCGACGCCCTCATCGTCTTCAGCGGCCTCTCCGGCTCCGGCAAGTCGTCCCTCGCGTTCGACACGATCTTCGCGGAGGGGCAGCGCCGCTACGTCGAGTCGCTGAGCGCGTACGCGCGCCAGTTCCTCGGCCAGATGGACAAGCCTGACGTCGACTTCATCGAGGGGCTGAGCCCGGCGGTGAGCATCGACCAGAAGTCGACCAACCGCAACCCGCGCTCCACGGTCGGCACCATCACCGAGGTGTACGACTACCTGCGCCTGCTGTACGCGCGCGTCGGCACCCCGCACTGCCCGGTGTGCGGCGAGGTGATCCAGGCGCAGACCCCGCAGCAGATCGTCGACTCGGTGCTCGCCCTGCCCGAGGGCACGCGCTACCAGGTGCTCGCGCCCGTGATCCGCGGCCGCAAGGGCGAGTACCAGGACCTCTTCGAGGACCTGCAGCAGCAAGGCTTCGCGCGCGCCCGCGTCGACGGAGAGACCGTGCAGCTCACCGAGCCGCCCAAGCTCGAGAAGAAGCTCAAGCACGACATCGAGGTGGTGGTCGACCGCCTCGTCGCGCGCGACGGCGTGCGCCAGCGCCTCACCGACTCCGTCGAGACCGCGCTGCGCATCGCGGACGGCCTCGTGGTGATCGACCCGGTCGACGGCGACATCGAGCCGCGCCGCTACTCCGAGAAGCGCGCGTGCCCGAACGACCACGTCCTCACGCTCGAGGAGATGGAGCCCCGCACCTTCTCCTTCAACGCCCCGTACGGCGCCTGCCCGCAGTGCACCGGCATCGGCATCAAGCTCGAGGTGGATCCCGACCTGGTGATCCCGGACCGCGATCTCTCGCTCGCCGAGGGCGCCGTGGCCCCGTGGGCGGCGACCAGCTCCGACTACTTCGGGCGCACGCTGACCGCGCTGGCCGACGACCTCGGCTTCTCGATGGACACCCCGTGGAAGGACCTGCCCCAGGAGGCGCGCACCGCGATCCTCACCGGCAAGGACTACCAGGTGCACGTGAAGTTCCGGAACCGCTACGGCCGCGAGCGTCAGTACACCACCGGCTTCGAGGGCGTGGTGACCTGGATCGAGCGCCTCCATAGCCAGACGGAGTCCGAGTACTCGCGCGAGAAGTACGAGTCCTACATGCGCGAGGTCCCGTGCCCCGTGTGCAAGGGCGCACGCCTCAAGCCCGAGGTGCTGTCCGTCACCATCGGCGGACGGTCCATCGCCGAGGTCTGCGAGCTGTCGATCGCCGAGGCGCGCGACTTCCTCATCACCGCCGAGCTCGACGAGCGCGGACGCCACATCGCCGTCCAGGTGCTCAAGGAGATCGACGCGCGCCTGGGCTTCCTGCTCGACGTGGGCCTCGACTACCTCACGCTGGCCCGCGCCGCCGGCACGCTCAGCGGCGGCGAGGCGCAGCGCATCCGGCTCGCGACCCAGATCGGGTCCGGGCTGGTCGGCGTGCTCTACGTCCTCGACGAGCCGAGCATCGGCCTCCACCAGCGAGACAACCGCCGCCTCATCGACACCCTCACCCGCCTCCGCGACCTCGGCAACACGCTCATCGTGGTCGAGCATGACGAGGACACCATCCGCACCGCCGACTGGGTGGTCGACATCGGCCCCGGCGCCGGCGAGCACGGGGGAGAGGTGGTCCACTCGGGCACCTACGAGGACCTGCTCGCCAACGAGCGCTCCGTCACCGGCGCGTACGTCGCGGGCAGGCGGTCCATCGCGGTCCCCGCGGAGCGTCGTCCCGTCGACCCGGACCGCCATGTCACGGTGGTGGGCGCGCGCGAGCACAACCTGCGCGACATCGACGTGAGGTTCCCGCTCGGCGTGCTCACGTCGGTCACCGGGGTCTCGGGCTCGGGCAAGTCGACGCTGGTGAACTCGATCCTCTACACGAGCCTCGCCAACACCCTCAACGGCGCACGACAGGTCGCCGGCCGGCACACGCGCATCACGGGCGTGGATCAGCTCGACAAGATCGTGCACGTCGACCAGGGACCCATCGGCCGCACCCCGCGCTCGAACCCCGCGACCTACACGGGCGTGTGGGACAAGGTCCGCAAGCTCTTCGCCGACACGCAGGAGGCCAAGGTCCGCGGCTACGGCCCCGGCCGCTTCTCCTTCAACGTCAAGGGCGGACGATGCGAGGCGTGCGCGGGCGACGGCACGCTCAAGATCGAGATGAACTTCCTGCCCGACGTCTACGTCCCGTGCGAGGTCTGCAAGGGCGCGCGCTACAACCGCGAGACGCTCGAGGTCCACTTCAAGGGCAAGAACGTGGCCGACGTGCTCGACATGCCCATCGAGGAGGCCGCTCACTTCTTCGAGGCGATCCCGGCGATCTCGCGGCACCTCACCACGCTCGTCGAGGTGGGGCTGGGCTACGTGCGGCTGGGACAGCCGGCGCCCACGCTCTCGGGCGGCGAGGCGCAGCGCGTCAAGCTGGCCTCCGAGCTCCAGCGCCGCTCGACCGGCCGCACCGTGTACGTGCTCGACGAGCCGACCACGGGCCTCCACTTCGAGGACGTGCGCAAGCTTCTCGGCGTCCTGCAGGGGCTGGTCGAGAAGGGCAACACGGTCATCGTCATCGAGCACAACCTCGACGTCATCAAGTCCTCGGACTGGGTGATCGACATGGGTCCCGAGGGAGGCTCCGGCGGCGGCATCGTCATCGCGGAGGGCACGCCCGAGGAGGTCGCGGGGGCGGAGGGGTCCCACACGGGCTCCTTCCTCGCGGAGATCCTCGGCACGCCCGCCCCGGTGTGATCCGTAGGCTGGCGACGTGACCGATCCGGCGTCGTACCGTCCCGCACCGGGGACCATCCCCACGCAGCCCGGCGTCTACCGCTTCCGGGACCCGCACGGGCGCGTGGTCTACGTGGGCAAGGCGAAGAGCCTGCGCGCGCGGCTCGCGAACTACTTCCAGGACCCCGCGCAGCTGCATCCGCGGACCCGGGCGATGGTCACCACCGCGGCCTCGGTCGAGTGGACCGTGGTGCGCAACGAGGTCGAGGCGCTCATCCTCGAGCACACCTGGATCAAGCAGTACGACCCGCGCTTCAACGTGGTGTTCCGGGATGACAAGTCGTATCCGTACCTCGCGGTCACCCTCAACGAGAAGTTCCCCCGCATGCAGGTGATGCGCGGCGAGCGCAAGAAGGGCGTGCGGTACTTCGGGCCGTACGCGAAGGCGTGGGCGATCCGCGCGACGGTCGACACGCTGCTCACCGCGCTGCCGATGCGCACCTGCGCGCCCGGGGTTTTCCGCAAGGCGGAGCGCCAGGGCAGGCCGTGCCTGCTCGGCTACATCGACAAGTGCGCCGCTCCGTGCGTGGGGCGCATCAACCCCGAGGACCATCGCGACCTCGCCGACCGCGTGTGCCAGGTCCTCGCGGGCGACGCCAAGCCGCTCGTGCGCGACCTGACCGAGACGATGCACGCCGCGGCCGAGCGCGAGGACTTCGAGGCGGCGGCGCGCGCACGCGACCGGCTCAGGGCGCTCGACAACGTCATGGCCCGCAACGCGATCGTGCTCGACGCCGGGGTGGACACGGACGTCTTCTCGCTCGAGGACGACGAGCTCGAGGCAGCCGCGCACGTCTTCCACGTGCGGGACGGCCGCATCGCCGGCGAGCGCGGGTGGGTCGTCGACAAGCCCGAGCCGCTCGGGCCCGCCGGCATGGTCGTCCGCCTGCTCGAGGAGGCCTACGGCGCCGCGGACGCCGAGGAGATCCCGCCCGAGGTGCTGGTCCCGCACCTGCCCGACGACCACGCCGTCCTCACCGAGTGGCTCTCCGGCCTCCGGGGCGCCAAGGTCACGATGCGCGTCCCGGCCCGCGGCAAGAAGGCCGAGCTCGCGTCCACCGGGCACGGCAACGCGGTGCAGGTGCTCGAGCAGCACCGTCTCAAGCGCGCCTCCGACCTCACGACGCGATCGGCCGCGCTCCAGGAGCTCCAGGAGGCGCTGAGCCTGTCCGAGGCGCCCCTGCGCATCGAGTGCTACGACATCTCGCACACCCAGGGAACCAACCAGGTCGGCTCGATGGTGGTGTTCGAGGACGCCATCGCGCGCAAGCCCGAGTACCGGCAGTTCTCCATCGCCGACGCGGTCGACGACACGGCGGCGATGCACGAGGTCCTCTCGCGGCGCTTCCGGCGCTACCTCGAGGAGTCGCAGCTCCCGCCCGAGGAGCGCGAGACGGCGCGCTTCGCGTACCCGCCGCAGCTCGTGGTGGTCGACGGCGGCCTGCCCCAGGTGAACGCCGCGCGCCGCACCTTGGACGAGGTCGGCGTGCCCGAGATCGCGGTCGTGGGCCTCGCGAAGCGGCTCGAGGAGGTGTGGGTCCCCGGCGACGACTTCCCGGTCATCCTGCCCCGCGGGTCCGAGGCGCTGTACCTGCTCCAGCGCGTCCGCGACGAGGCGCACCGCTTCGCGATCAAGCACCACCGAGCGAAGCGCACCAAGGCGATGAAGGTCTCCGAGCTCGACCAGGTCCCGGGCGTGGGCCCGGGCCGCGCGAAGGCTCTGCTCACCCACTTCGGGTCGCTCGCGCGGCTCAAGGAGGCGTCCGTCGAGCAGATCGCGCTGGTGCCCGGCGTGGGAGAGGGAACCGCGCGGACGGTCTACCAGGCCGTGCGGGGTCAGGCTGGCATGCTGGACCCATGATGGAAGAGGTCCCCCCGGTCACCTACCCCTCCGGCATCCCGCGGCCGTTGTTCGACGCGACGGGGATCGACGCCGAGGTGATGGTCCTCACCGGCATGTCGGGCGCCGGGCGCACCCGCGCCGCCGCCGCGCTGGCGGATCTCGGCTGGTACGTGGTCGACAACCTGCCTCCGCAGCTGCTCGCGGGCCTGGTGGAGATGGTCGGGCGCGGGCGGCACGACCGGCTCGCGGCCGTCGTCGACGTCCGCGGAGGCTCGTTCTTCCAGGACGTCGAGGCGGTGCTCGACGATCTCGAGACCAAGGGCATCACCGTGCGGCTGGTGTTCCTCGACGCCTCGGACGCGACGCTGGTGCGCCGCTTCGAGGAGGCCCGGCGGCCGCACCCGCTGCAGGGCGACGGCACCATCCTCGAGGGCATCGGTCGTGAGCGGGCCGCGCTCTCCGCGGTGCGCGAGCGAGCGACCGAGGTGGTCGACACGAGCCGTCTCAACGTGCACCAGCTGCGCGACGTCATGACCGAGGTGGCGGGGGAGACCGAGCGCCCCCTCCAGGTCAACGTCCAGTCCTTCGGCTTCAAGAACGGCGCGCCCCACGACGCCGACTTCGTCGCGGATGTGCGCTTCCTCCAGAACCCGCATTGGGAGCCCGAGCTGCGTCCCCTCACGGGCCTCGACGCGCCGGTGCGCGACTACGTGCTCGCCTCGGACGGCGCGCGCGACTTCGTCGACGGTTACGCGGGCGTCATCGCGGGCGTGCTCGACCGCTACCGCGCGCACGACAAGCACTCGGTCACCATCGGCGTCGGCTGCACGGGCGGCAAGCATCGCTCGGTGGCGATCGCCGAGGAGCTCGGACGCGTGCTCGGCGAGCGCGGCTACCAGGTGCGCGTCACGCATCGTGACCGGGAGCGCCGATGACCGGACCGCGGGTGGTCGCCCTAGGCGGCGGCCACGGGCTCTACGCCTCGCTGTCGGCGCTGCGAGGGACGTGCGACGTGCTCACCGCGGTGGTGACCGTCGCGGACGACGGAGGCTCCTCAGGCCGCATCCGCGAGGAGATGCCGGTGCCGCCGCCCGGAGACCTCCGCATGGCCCTCTCTGCGCTGTGCGAGGACACCGAGTGGGGCCGCACCTGGCGCGACGTGCTGCAGTGGCGCTTCGCGACCGGCGGGCCGCTCGACGGGCACACGGTCGGGAACCTGCTCATCGCGGGCCTGTGGGACCGCACGGGAGGCATCGTCGAGGGGCTCGACTGGGTCGCTCGGCTGCTGCGTGCCGAGGGCCGCGTGCTCCCCGTGTCGACCGAGCCGATCACCGTGAGCGCCGAGATGGGCGCCGACGGCGCGACCACGCGCGTGGTCGGCCAGGTCGCCGTCGCCACGGCCCCCGGCCGGGTGCGCTCGCTCGCGATCGAGCCCGCCGATCCGGCGGTGCCCGCCGCGACGCTCGAGGCCCTCGCCGAGGCCGACGCGGTCGTGCTCGGGCCCGGGTCCTGGTACACGTCGGTCCTCACCCACTTCCTGGTGCCTCGCGTGGCGAGCGCGCTGGTCGAGGCGGGGCCGCGCACCATCCTCACGCTCAACATTGCCGACGAGGACGAGGAGACCGCCGGCACCTGCCGCGCGGACGACATCGCGGCGCTGCGGGCCGCCGCGCCCGGCTTCTGCCCGGCCGTGGTCCTGGTCGACGCCTCCGAGGACGATGCGGCGCTGCGGCGGCGGATCGAGGACTGGGGCGCGCGGTACGTGAGCGCGCCGATGCGCGCGGAGGGCACGCTCGACAGGCATGACGTCCGTATGCTGCGCGACCAGTACACCTCCCTGGTGGGATGGGTGAGAGAAGGCGGCGCGCGCGTCACCTGAGTGATGCCATGATTGTCGCCATGGCTTTGACGGCACAGGTGAAGGACGAGCTCGCTCGGGTCCCGCTGGAGAAGGTGTCCGCCCGTAAGGCGGAGATCGCGGCGACCCTCCGATTCGCAGGCGGTCTGCACATCGTGTCCGGCCGCATCGTCATCGAGGCGGAGCTCGACACAGCAGCGGCCGCGCGCCGGCTGCGCGGATTCATCGCCGAGACCTACGGGCTCGGCTCGGAGATCATCGTCGTCTCCGGCGGCGGCCTCAAGAAGGGCAACCGCTACGTGGTGCGCGTGGTCAAGGAGGGCGAGGCGCTCGCGCGCCAGACCGGGCTCCTCGACCACCGCGGCCGGCCCGTGCGCGGTCTTCCGCCGCAGGTGGTCGGCGGCGCGATCGAGGACACCGTAGCGGCATGGCGCGGCGCGTTCCTCGCGCACGGCTCGCTCACCGAGCCCGGACGCTCGTCCGCGCTCGAGGTGACGTCGCCCGGACCCGAGGCGGCCCTCGCGCTCGTGGGTGCGGCGCGCAGGCTCGGCATCGGCGCGAAGTCCCGCGAGGTGCGTGGCGTCGACCGCGTGGTGATCCGCGACGGGGACGCGATCGCGAACCTGCTCACGCGGCTCGGCGCTCACGAGTCCGTGCTGGCGTGGGAGGAGAAGCGCACGCGCCGCGAGGTGCGCGGCACCGCGAACCGGCTCGCGAATTTCGACGACGCCAACCTGCGCCGCAGCGCACGCGCCGCGGTCGCCGCGGGGGCCCGCGTCGCGCGCGCCTTCGAGATCCTCGGCGAGGACCTCCCCGAGCACCTGCGCGAGGCCGGCGAGCTGCGCCTCGCGAACCGCGAGGCGTCCCTCGAGGAGCTGGGCAAGCTCGCTGATCCGCCGCTCACCAAGGACGCCGTCGCGGGCCGCATCCGCCGCCTCCTGGCGACCGCCGACAAGCGGGCCGAGGAGCTGGGGATCCCCGATACCGAGGCGGGCATCAGCCAGGAGCTCCTGGACGACGAATAGCGGCCTGTGAACGTTCTCACCTGGGACTTCTGTCCGCTGGGACGGCCCTGAGATTCGTTGTAGGCTCATCAGCAGTGGCCCGCTCCCGAGCGGCGTCCGGCGCACGTGGTCGTGCGCACTCACAACATCCACAACCGCGTCGCCCCGGCGACGCACCGGAGGAGACACACTGTGACCATCAAGGTCGGTATCAACGGCTTCGGCCGCATCGGACGTAACTTCTTCCGCGCCGCGCGCGATCTCGGCTTCGACTTCGAGGTGGTGGGTGTCAACGACCTCACCGACAACAAGACCCTCGCGCACCTCCTCAAGTACGACACCGTCCTCGGCAAGTTCCCGGGCGAGGTCTCCTACGACGACGAGAACATCTACGTCGACGGCAAGGCGATCAAGGCCCTCGCCGAGCGCGACCCCGCCAACCTCCCCTGGGGCGAGCTGGGCGCCGACATCGTGATCGAGTCGACCGGCTTCTTCACCGACGCCGAGAAGGCCAAGGCCCACATCGCCGCGGGCGCCAAGAAGGTCATCATCTCCGCTCCCGCGAAGAACGAGGACGCGACCTTCGTCGTCGGTGTGAACCACACCGACTACGACCCGGCCGCCCACAACGTGATCTCGAACGCGTCGTGCACCACCAACTGCCTCGCGCCCTTCGCGAAGGCCCTCAACGACGCGATCGGCATCGAGCGTGGCCTCATGACCACGATCCACGCGTACACCGGTGACCAGAACCTCCAGGACGGTCCCCACAAGGACCTGCGCCGCGCCCGTGCCGCCGCGCAGAACATCGTCCCCACCACCACCGGTGCCGCCAAGGCCGTGGCCCTCGTGCTCCCCGAGCTCAAGGGCAAGCTGGACGGCTTCGCGATGCGCGTCCCGACCATCACCGGCTCGGCCACCGACCTCACCTTCGAGGCCTCGCGTGAGACCACCGTCGAGGAGGTCAACGCCGCGATCAAGGCTGCTGCCGAGGGCGAGATGGCCGGCACGCTGTACTACACCGAGGACGACATCGTCTCGGCCGACATCGTGGGCGACCCGCACCAGTCGATCTTCGACGCGAAGCTCACCCGCGTGAACGGCTCCACCGTCAAGGTCGTGTCGTGGTACGACAACGAGTGGGGCTACTCGGCGTCGCTCGCCAAGCTGACGAACTACGTCGGCGAGCGCCTCTAAGCACTCTCGAAGTGATCGCTCCGACGGCCGTGCACGCTCTGGCGTGTGCGGCCGTCGTCGCGTCACCCTGAATCTCCCTTCCGCTCTCACAGGAACAGGAACACCCATGAAGACCATCGACTCGCTGGGCGACCTCAGCGGCAAGAAGGTGCTCGTCCGCTCGGACCTCAACGTCCCGCTCGACGGCACCACGATCACGGACGACGGCCGCGTGCGCGCCTCGGTCCCCACGATCCAGAAGCTCCTCGACGCCGGCGCCGCCGTCATCGTCACCGCGCACCTGGGCCGCCCCAAGGGCGAGCCCGACGCCAAGTACTCGCTCGCGCCCGCCGCCGCGCGCCTCGCGGAGCTGCTCGGGAGCCCTGTCACGCTCGCCGACGACCTCGTCGGCCCGTCCGCCAAGGCCGTCACCGACGCGCTCGAGGCCGGCCAGGTCGCGATGCTCGAGAACGTGCGCTTCGACGCGCGCGAGACCTCCAAGGTCGACGAGGAGCGCCAGGCGCTCGCCGCCGAGCTCGCCGCGTTCGCCGACGTCTTCGTCTCGGACGGCTTCGGCGTCGTGCACCGCAAGCAGGCCTCGGTCTACGACATCGCGCAGGTGCTTCCCGCCGCGGCCGGCACGCTGGTCGAGAAGGAGGTCGTGTCGCTGGGCAAGGCCGTGACCGACCCGGCCCGCCCGTACGCGGTGGTCCTCGGCGGCTCGAAGGTCTCCGACAAGCTCGGCGTCATCGCGAACCTGCTCACCAAGGCCGACCGCCTCCTCATCGGCGGCGGCATGGTCTTCACCTTCCTCGCGGCCAAGGGCTACGAGGTCGGCAGCTCGCTGCTCGAGCAGGACCAGATCGACACGGTCAAGGGCTACCTCAAGACCGCCGAGGAGAACGGCGTCGAGATCGTCCTCCCGACCGACATCGTCGCCGCGGACAAGTTCGCCGCGGACGCCGACGCCGTCATCGTCGCGGCCGACGCGATCCCCGCGGACCGCATGGGCCTCGACATCGGCCCCGACTCGGCCACCCTGTTCGCGTCGAAGCTCGCGGACGCCAAGACCATCGTCTGGAACGGCCCCATGGGCGTGTTCGAGATGGAGGCCTTCGCGAACGGCACCAAGGCCGTCGCGCAGGCGATGATCGACTCCGACGGCTTCTCGGTCGTCGGCGGCGGCGACTCGGCCGCGGCCGTGCGCCTGCTCGGCTTCGACGAGGCCGGCTTCGGCCACATCTCGACGGGCGGCGGCGCGTCGCTCGAGCTGCTCGAGGGCAAGGTCCTGCCGGGCCTCGCCGTTCTGGAGGACTGATACCCATGGCACGTACCCCGCTGATCGCCGGCAACTGGAAGCTCAACCTCGACCACCTCGAGGCGACGCACACCGTCCAGAAGCTGGCCTGGCTGCTCCGCGACGCCAAGCACGACTTCTCCGAGGTCGAGGTCGCGGTGCTCCCGTCCTTCACCTCGCTGCGCTCGGTGCAGACGCTCGTCGACGCCGACCAGCTCGAGCTCAAGTACGGCGCGCAGGACATCTCCGCGCACGTCTCGGGCGCGTACACCGGTGAGGTCTCCGGTACCCAGCTGTCGAAGCTGGGCGTCTCCTACGTGGCCGTGGGCCACTCGGAGCGTCGCCAGTACCACGGCGAGACCGACGAGGTCGTGGCGACCAAGACCCAGGCGGCCTTCGAGCACGGCATCGTGCCGATCGTCTGCGTGGGCGAGGGCCTCGACATCCGCAAGGCCGGCGAGCACGTGTCCTACACGCTCGCGCAGGTCGACGGCGCGCTCAAGGACCTCCCGGCCGACAAGGCCAAGGACGTCGTCATCGCGTACGAGCCCGTGTGGGCCATCGGCACCGGCGAGGTCGCGACCCCGGCGGACGCGCAGGAGGTCTGCGCGGCCATCCGCGGCCGTCTCGCGGAGCTGTACGACCAGGAGCTCGCGGACGGCGTCCGCGTCCTCTACGGCGGCTCGGTGAAGTCCTCGTCGATCGCGCAGCTCATGGCCGAGGAGGACGTCGACGGCGGCCTCGTCGGCGGCGCCTCGCTCGACCCGGAGGAGTTCTCCAAGATCGCCCGTTTCAAGGCGCACACCGTCGCGTAAGGGACATTCACGACAACAGCGGGGCCGGTCCGGAAACGGGCCGGCCCCGCCGTTTTCGTCGCGTATCCTTGTGAGCGCAATCCATCATCTGGGAGAACCGTGGACATCCTCGAGACCATCCTCTGGGTCATGCTCGTCGTGACGTCGCTGCTGATCATCGCGCTGGTGCTGATCCACCGCGGCCGTGGCGGCGGTATCACCGACATGTTCGGCGGCGGGCTCGCGTCCGGCGTCCAGTCGTCCGCCGTCGGCGAGCGCAACCTCACGCGCATCACGTGGGGCGTCGCGATCGTCTGGGGCGCAGTGGTCGTTCTGCTGGGGCTCGTGTCCCGGTTCTCCATCTAGGCAACGGAGGTCGCACCCATGGCAGGGGGCAACGCCATCCGAGGCTCGCGCGTCGGCGCAGGGCCCATGGGAGAGGACGAGCGCGGCGAATCGGCGCCGCGTCAGGTCGTCTCGTACTACTGCGCGCGAGGTCACGTGAACTCGCCCAGCTTCGCGGTCGGTGACGACCAGGAGATCCCGGTCGAGTGGGACTGCCCGCGCTGCGGTCTTCCCGCTGGTCTCGACCCGGAGAATCCGCCGGAGCCGATGCGCAACGAGCCCTACAAGACGCACCTCGCGTATGTGAAGGAGCGTCGTAGCGAGGAGGAGGGCGCCGCTCTCCTCGACGAGGCTCTCACCACGCTGCGTGTGCGGCGCGGAGACCTCGCGGCTGCGGAGTAAGACGTCACGAAGGGCCGGTTCCTCAGGGAGCCGGCCCTTCGGCGTCTCCGGGCGCTGTCACAGTGCACCGCGATGGTGCATGAGCGACCGATTCAGGCCGCTGCCGGCACTCATGCAGCAGCGGGGCGCGACGCAGGACGATGCGGCGGCGCGGGAATGCACGCGCCGGCCCCGACGTAGGGGAGAGTGGGACCAGTTCCCCCGACAGAAGGAGACAGGATGCTGATCGAGATCGAGTACTGCGTGCCCTGCGGCTACCTCCCGCGTGCGACGGAGGCGCAGACCCGGCTCCTGGAGGAGTTCGGCAACGCCATCGACGGCGTGACGCTCAAGACCGGGCGCAAGGGGATCTTCACCTTCCGCGCGGACGGCGAGGAGATCTACGCCAAGCCCGCGCAGTTCGACATCGACGCAATCGTCGCCTCCGTGCGCAACCGTCTGCCGGAGCGTGAGGGGATCCAGCCCGAGGGCCGCGACCTGCTCATGGGCAAGCGGCACTGAGAGCAGCACCCGAGCGCAGCCGGCCTCCACACGGATCGGCGGCGGCGCGGCGATCCTGATGCAACTGTGCCCACATCACCCCTGTTGATGTGGGCACAGTTGCATTCCGTGTGTGGAGAGGCGCATCCCGCGCCGAGGGTCAGACCTGCGCGACGGCCTCCGCGTCGACCAGCCACAGGGTCTCCTGCACGCCGCGCACCGCGGCTGCGGGGAGCTCGAGGTCGCCGTGCAGCGAGCGGCCCACGACCTCGGCCTTGGCGGCACCCGCGGCGACCACCCAGACGCGCTTCGCGCGGCGGATCGACTCGAGCGTGAGCGAGACGCGCGTGGGCGGGGGCTTGGGGGAGTCGTGCACCGCGACGACCTCGGCGCCGGTCGCGGCGTAGCCCTCGTGGCCGGGGAAGAGCGACGCGACGTGCCCGTCGGGACCCATGCCGAGCATCAGCACGTCCCATGCGGGCGCGCCCTCGACGGCGATGTCCTCGGCGTACGCGAAGGCAGCCTCCTCGGCGGAGGCGAAGTCGGACGAGGCGCCCATCCGGTGGATGTTCTCCTCGGGCAGGGGCAGTCCGGCGAGCAGCGCGGCCTGCGCCTGGCCCTCGTTGCGGTCGGCGTCCCCGGCGGGGACGAAGCGCTCGTCGCCCCACCACACGTGGACGCTGGTCCAGTCGATCGCGGCCGCGAGCGGCGAGCGGGACACCGCCGCGAGCGTCGCGATGCCGACGGTGCCGCCCGTGAGCACCACGTCCGCGCGGTCCTGGACCGACAGCGTGTCGATCACCGTGAGCAGCAGACGTGCGGCCGTGGCCTCGGCGAGCGCCTCGGCGTCGGTGTGGACCACCACGCGCGCGTTGCCGGTCACAGCGGCACCACGGTGTCGGCGGTGAAGGACGCGAGCGCCTCGCCGTAGACCTCGTCGGAGTCGAGGCGGCGCAGCTCCTCCGCGAGCGCCTCCTCGAGCGAGCGGGCCGGAAGCGCGATGACGTGGTCGGGCTGGCCGGGCTGACGGATGGTGGCGTTGTGGCCGTCGGGACGCGCGATCTCGATGGCGCCGGACGGGGTCTCAAGCACGATCGACTGGAGCGCCGCCACGGAGTCGTCGTAGGCGGCCTCGACCTCGCAGCCGAGCGCGCGCTTGAGCCACGCGCCCAGCAGCAGGATCGACGGGCTGTTGGTGTCGCCGTGGATGCGTGCGCGCGTCACCACGGGGTCCGCGACCTGCTCGAGCGCGACCGCGAGGAGCGCGCGCCAGCGGGTGAGGCGCGTCCACGCGAGGTCGGTGTCGCCGGGCCGGTAGGTGGTCCCGAGGGAGAGGAGCGTGCCCACGGGGTCCGCCTCGCCCTTGGTGTCGGTGATGCGGCGCTGCGCCATGCGGCCCAGCGAGCACGAGCCGATGTCCGCGGGGACGGCCGCCGGCCACCACACGACGATGGGCGCATCGGGGAGCAGCAGGGGAGTGACGAGCGTGTCGTCGTGGCCGATCTGCGCGCCGGACGGGCGGAGCACCACGACCTCGGAGGCGCCGGCGTCGCCGCCCACACGGATCTCCGCGTCGAGGCGTGCCTCCTCCGAGGTGCCGGGGGCGATGACGATGATGCGGCACGGGTGCTCGCGCGACGCGACGTTCGCGGTGGCGATGGCCTGCTCGGCATCCGCGTCCGTGGCGTCGATGACGAGGGTCATCACGCGGGCGAGCGTGACGACGCCGCCGTCCTTGCGGGACTCGACCAGGCGCTTCGCGATCGCGCCGGTGGTGGTGGCGGGGAGCTCGATGATCATGGGCGCCTCCAGACGCGTCCGTCGCGGGCCATCATCTCGTCGGCGCCCGCGGGACCCCACGTGCCGCTGCGGTACGGCTCGGGCTGGCCCTGGGTCTCCCAGAACTCCGTGATGGGATCGAGGATCTTCCAGGAGAGGGCGACCTCCTCCTGGCGGGGGAACAGCGGCGGGTCGCCGAGCAGGACGTCGAGGATGAGCCGCTCGTACGCCTCGGGCGAGCTCTCCGTGAACGCGTTGCCGTACGCGAAGTCCATGGTGACGTCGCGGACCTCCATCGCGGTGCCGGGCACCTTGGACCCGAAGCGCAGCGTCACGCCCTCGTCGGGCTGCACGCGGATCACCAGGGCGTTGGTGCCCGCGTCGCCGCCGGAGATCTCCTGGAAGTACGGGGACGGCGCCTTCTTGAACACGAGCGCGATCTCGGTGACGCGCCGCCCCAGGCGCTTGCCGGCGCGCAGGTAGAACGGCGTGCCCGCCCAGCGGCGGTTGGGGACGTCAAGGCGGATCGCCGCATAGGTCTCGGTGATCGAGGTGGGGGAGATGCCGTCCTCGTCGAGGAAGCCGCCCACCTGCTCGCCGCCGCGCCAGCCGGCCGCGTACTGGCCGCGCGCGGTGCCCTCGCCGAGGTCCTCGGGGAGGACCACCGAGCGCAGCACCTTCTCCTTCTCCATGCGGAGGTCGTCGGCCTCGAAGCTCGCCGGCTCCTCCATCGCGGTGAGGGCGAAGAGCTGGAGCAGGTGGTTCTGGATCACGTCCCGCGCGGTGCCGATGCCGTCGAAGTAGCCGGCGCGCGAGCCGATGCCGATGTCCTCGGCCATCGTGATCTGCACGTGGTCGATGTACTGCGAGTTCCAGACCGGCTCGAACAGCTGGTTGGCGAAGCGGATCGCCAGCAGGTTCTGCACCGTCTCCTTGCCCAGGTAGTGGTCGATGCGGAACACCGAGTCGGGCGGGAAGACCTCCGACACCACCGCGTCGAGCTGCTCCGCCGACTCGAGATCGTGGCCGAACGGCTTCTCGATGACGACGCGCCGCCACGTGCCCTCGTGCGGCGCCGACAGGCCGGACTCGCGCAGCTGGGTGATCACCTGCGGGAAGGCCGAGGGCGGGATCGACAGGTAGAAGGCGTGGTTGCCTCCCGTGCCCCGCTCGCGGTCGAGGGTCTCGACGGTCTCGCGCAGCCGCGCGAAGGCGTCCGGGTCGTCGAACGTGCCCTGCACGAACCGGATGCCCTCCGACAGCTGCTGCCACGTCTCCTCGCGGAACGGCGTGCGCGCGTACTTCTTCACGGAGTCGTGGACCACCTGCGCGAAGTCCTGCTCGTCCCAGTCGCGGCGGGCGAAGCCCGTGAGCGCGAAGGCCGGCGGCAGGAGGCCGCGGTTCGCGAGGTCGTACACGGCGGGCATGAGCTTCTTGCGGGCGAGGTCGCCGGTGACGCCGAACATCACCAGGCCGCACGAGCCGGCGATACGGGGCAGACGACGATCGCGAGGATCGCGCAAAGGATTGTTCACTCTGTGACCTTCCAGGGGGGACATCGTGGGAGGCGCTGACGCTTGGGCCATCCTATTGCGACGCGACGATGCGCGGGCGCCACCTGGTGAGACGGAGGAGCCTCAGCGCGACCTGGGCGGTTCAGCAGGGGGATCCTGCCGGATCGCCCTGCTGAACCGCCCAGTTGCGGATGCGGGGCATGGGGAGGGCGGGCGGAGCATCGGGAGGGGTGGAGACGCGGAAGGGGCCCCGCATCGTGCGATGCGAGGCCCCCTCCGGGAAGGACGATGCGTCAGCCGGCGGCCGCGATCGACTCGCGGGCCTGCGCGGCGACGTTCTCCGCGTTGAAGCCGTACTTCTTCAGCAGCAGCGCGCCGTCCGCGGACTCGCCGAAGTGGTCGACGGCCACGGTGCGGCCGGCGTCGCCGACCATGTCGCGCCAGCCGAGGGCCGAGCCGGCCTCGACGGACACGCGCGCCTTGAGAGCGGCCGGGATGACCGACTCGCGGTACTCGGCGTCCTGGCGGGCGAAGCGCTCACGCGAGGGCATCGACACGACGCGGGCCTTGACGCCGTCGGCCGCGAGGAGCTCGCGCGCCTCGATCGCGACGGAGACCTCGGAGCCGGTGGCGATGATGACCACCTCGGCGTCCTCGTCGGCGCCCGCGAGCACGTACGCGCCCTTGAGGACGCCGTCGGTCGAGGTGCCCTCGAGGACCGGGAGGTTCTGACGCGACAGGATGATCGCGGAGGGACGGTCGGTGGTCTCGAGGATCGCCTTCCACGCCGCCGCGGTCTCGTTGGCGTCCGCGGGGCGGATCACGTCGAGGCCGGGGATCGCGCGCAGCGTCGCGATGTGCTCGATCGGCTGGTGCGTCGGACCGTCCTCACCGAGGCCCACCGAGTCGTGCGTCCACACGAAGGTGGTGGGGATCTGCATCAGGGCGGCGAGACGGACCGACGCGCGCATGTAGTCGGAGAACACCAGGAAGGTGCCGCCGTACACGCGGGTGAGGCCGTGCAGCGTGATGCCGTTCATGATCGCGCCCATGCCGAACTCGCGGATGCCGAAGTGCAGCGTGCGGCCGTACCACTGGCCGTCGGGGTACGAGTGGGTCGAGCGGCGCGGGGGCAGGAACGAGGGCTCGCCGGCCATGGTCGTGTTGTTCGAGCCGGCGAGGTCGGCGGAACCGCCCCAGAGCTCGGGCAGCACGGGCGCGAGGGCGCCGAGCACCTTGCCGGAGGCGGCGCGGGTCGCGACCTTGGAGCCGACCTCGAACGAGGGGAGCGCGTCCTCCCAGCCGTCGGGCAGCTCGCGGTTGACGAGGCGCGACAGCAGCGCGGCGCGCTCGGGGTTCTCGGCCTCCCAGCGCGAGAACTGGGCGTTCCACTCGGAGTGGGCGGCCTGGCCGCGCTCCTTGACCTGGTGCATGTGGGCGAGGACCTCGGGCTCCACGGCGAAGGACTGCTCGGGGTCGAAGCCGAGCACCTCCTTGAGGCCCGCGACCTCGGCGGCGCCGAGCGCGGAGCCGTGCACGCCGCCCGAGTTCTGCTTGGTGGGCGAAGGCCAGCCGATGATGGTCGACAGCGCGATGATCGAGGGCTTGCCGGTCTCGGCCTTGGCGGCCTCGATGGCGTCGAAAAGGGCCTGCGGGTCCTCCTCGTAGCCGTCCTCCTTGACCCACGAGACCGACTGCGTGTGCCAGCCGTAGGCCTCGTAGCGGCCGAGGACATCCTCGGTGAAGGAGATGTCGGTCTCGTGCTCGATCGAGATCTTGTTGTCGTCCCAGATGACGATGAGGTTGCCGAGCTCCTGGGTGCCCGCGAGCGCCGAGGCCTCGTGCGCCACGCCCTCCTGGAGGCAGCCGTCGCCGGCGATCACGTACACGTGGTGGTCGAACGGCGACGTGCCGGGGGCCGCGTCGGGGTCGAGCAGGCCGCGCTCACGGCGAGCCGCCATCGCCATGCCCACGGAGGACGCGATGCCGGTGCCGAGGGGGCCGGTGGTGATCTCGACGCCGTCGGTGTGGCCGTACTCCGGGTGGCCCGGGGTGAGCGAGCCCTCGGTGCGGAGCGCCTTGAGGTCGTCGAGGCCCAGGTTGTAGCCCGAGGCGAAGAGCTGGAGGTACAGCGTCAGCGACGAGTGGCCGGCGGAGAGCACGAAGCGGTCGCGGCCGAGCCAGTGCGAGTCCGACGGGTCGTGGCGCATGACGTTCTGGAAGAGCAGGTACGCGGCGGGCGCCAGCGAGATCGCGGTGCCGGGGTGGCCGTTGCCGACCTTCTCGACGGCGTCGGCGGCCAGGACGCGGAGCGTGTCGACTGCGCGACGGTCCGTGTCGGTCCAGTTGATGGTCACAGGTGTCTCCCTCGACAGGTTGCGGGTACGGGGGCCAGCCTACCTGTGGTCCACGCGTTTGTAGGACGTTCACATTGGCGTGACGAACCGCGGAATCCCGCGTGGCGGGCATCGTCCAAGGTCTGTCGACGTGGTGGCGCGGCCACGGCTGGCCCACCGGGACGGAGGTCGCGATGCCGCGGCGCCGACGCGGGGTTACCGTCGAAGAGCGAGGGGACGCACGCACCGACAAGGGAGGCGCGCATGCCGGAGACTCCCGGCGGATGGTTCGAGCTGCTGCTCATCTTCATCCTGGTGTCGTACCCGATCGTGGGCGGCATGGGGTTCCTCGTGTCGAGCTTCTACTACCACGTGCTCTCGGAGCGCAGGGATCGTCCGCGCTACCTCGAGCAGGGTGAGCCGTTCGTCACGATCTTCATCCCCGCGCACAACGAGGAGGCGTCGATCGAGAGCACGGTCCGCTACCTCGCCGGCACGCTCAACTACCCCGCGGACAGGTACGAGATCATGGTGGTCGACGATGCGTCGAACGACCGTACGCCCGAGATCCTCACCGCGCTCATGGAGGAGTTCGACCAGCTCCGCGTGGTCACCATCGTCAACAACCGGGGCAAGGCGCACGGGCTGAACTGCGCCCTCGCCTTCGCCAAGGGCGACTTCCTGCTGTGCAACGACGCCGACACCAAGCCCAACCCCGACGCGATCTGGCAGTACCTCAGCTACTTCGAGCGTGAGGGCGGGCAGAACCTCGGCGCGGTGACCGGCAACATGCTCGCGGCCAACCGCACCACGCTCACGGCCGAGGCCCAGCAGAACGAGCTCAACTCGATCATCGGCCTCATCAAGCGGGGCCAGCTGGCGTACGGCGCGCTGTTCGCCTTCTCCGGCGCGAACACGATGTACCGCCGCCAGGCGGTCCTCGACATCGGCGGCTGGCACGCCGAGCAGCCCACCGAGGACATCGCGATCGCGTGGGACATGCAGACCGCCGGGTGGCGGGCGACGTTCGCGCCGCACATCCGCTTCTTCCTCGACGTGCCCGAGAAGCTGAGGGCGCTGATCAAGCAGCGGCACCGCTGGTCCTCGGGCGGCGTCTACGTGCTCGCGAGCAAGGGCCCCAAGCTGCTCAAGCATCCGATCAAGCGGTTCCGGATGATGCCCGTGATCACCGACTACGCGATCTCGGTGCTGTGGAGCCTCATCTACTGGATCACCCTGGTGATCTTCCTGCTCACCCAGGCGGTGTTCGCGGTGTCGGGCGACTGGGAGAGGTTCTGGCACACCTGGTACATGGCGGGCATCTTCGTGGCGCTCCAGATGATCATCGGGCTGGCCCAGCTCACGCTCGCATCGTTCTACAACGACCGCGGACGGACCCTGAGATACGTCCTGTTCGGCCCGATCTACCTGCTGGGTTACTGGATGGTCAACACCTGGACGGTCGCGCTCGAGCTCATCCCCGCGTTCGCCAAGGTCTGGTCCCGCCGCGACGGCGGAGTGTGGAAGTCGCCGGAGCGCTCGTCCAGCCTGCAGGACGCCGGCGAGGAGACGGGAGGCGCCGCATGACCGACAAGCCCGCGTACATCGTGCACGAGGTGAACGAGAAGGACGTCACCGTCGACTGGTTCTTCACCCGGTGGCGCAGCCTGCGGCCCGTGGGCCAGCTGATCGTGGTCCTCATCAGCTGGTTCTTCGCGCTCGCGCCCATCGTCATCACAGCCTCGTCCCTCTACTACGAGGGCGACCCCGACCGCGGCTGGTGGGGCTACCACGAGGGCTTCGTGATCTGGAAGATCACGGTCGCGTTCCTCGCGCTGATTCTGGTCTTCTACCTCGTCTTCTTCCTGGTGCTCCACCTCGTCGACCGCGCCCAGGCGAAGAAGCGGGCCCGGATCACCACGTACGACGAGGAGCGGCTCGCGAAGCGGCTCGAGATCGCCGAGGACTGGTACGAGGAGAAGTTCGGCCCCGAGGCGCTCCGGCATGAGCGCCGGGCGATCCGCATCGAGGGGCACGGCGACATCGAGACCTACGAGCTGCGCAGCCGCTACCGCGACCACGGGGTCGACTGATGGCGCTCTCGGCGGAGGACCTCGAGCTCGTCGACCAGATGCAGCAGCGCGAGCTGCATCTCAAGCGCCGCCAGCGGGCGACCGACCGCGTCCGCTACGAGCTCCGGCGCTATCAGGGGGTGGTGGTCGCCGTGGTTGCGGCGGCCGTGGCGCTGCTCGACGTCGTCGTGATCGTCACGATCCTGGGAGGGCTGCCGCAGCGGGACGTGGCGTGGGTGGTGTTCGTGGCGAGCATCCTCATCGCCGCGGCCCTCGGATCCATGGTGGGTCACGACCTGCTCGGGCGCGCCTGGGGTCGACGCCTGGTGGCGGGAAAGGAGCGTGCGCTGCTGCGCAAGTACGCCGGCGACCTGCACTCGGGACGCCGGTGGCTCCACTTCTACTACCGCGACGAGGACATCTCCGCCTACATCCCTCAGATCCTCACCTTCCTCGAGACGGGACGATGCGGCTCGGTCGGCGACGCTCTCGCGCTGGCGCAGGAGTCCGCCCGCGAGAAGGGATCCCTCTTCGCCGAGCGCGCGCACGCGCTCTTCGCGGAGGTCGCCGGGCAGACCAACACGGTGATCGTGTCCAACGCGACCGAGGCGGGGGAGCCGTCGAGCCGGATCATGCGCTTCGTCAGGACGGAGCGACCGGGCGTCTGGTACGTCACGACCGCGCCTCAGGGCGTCACGCCCACGGAGTACGCGCCCGGCCAGGTCGCGCTGGTGACGTCGCCGACGCCCGACGGGGCCACGATCACCAGCACGGACGTGCGCATCAGGCGGGCCGGGATCCCGTTCAGCGACGTGGCGGCGCTGTACGACGCGCAGGTGCCCGGCTACACGGACGGCATGACCGAGGACGAGCAGTCCTACGAGCTGGTGTTCGAGCTCACGATGCGGTCCGCGAAGGTCGACACCTGGCTCGAGCACGCGATGGTGCACTTCGACCTCTGACGCGCCGCGGAACGGCGCGCGGACCACGGACCCTGGTCCCGGATCGCGCGGCTACACTTGTCCGCATGCCGATCGCCACCACCGAGGCTCATGCCTCCGCGCCCGTCGGCGCGCCCCGTTCGGTGGCGACTGTCGTGGGCGCGTACATCGCGCTGACCAAGCCGCGCATCATCGAGCTGCTGCTCGTCACCACCATCCCGACGATGGTGCTCGCGGCCGACGGCTGGCCGTCGCTGGGCCTTCTCGTCGGCACGCTCGTGGGTGGCGCGCTGTCCGCGGGCGGCGCTCAGGTGTTCAACAGCTACCTCGACCGCGACATCGACGCGGTGATGAAGCGCACGCGCCGGAGGCCGCTGGTCACCGGCGCCGTGTCGGAGCGCGGCGCGCTCATCTTCGCGTGGGTGCTGTCGGTGGTCTCGACGCTGTGGTTCTGGCTCGTGGTCGGATCGCCGCTCGCGGCCGTCCTGTCGGTTCTCGCGATCGTGGGCTACGTGGTGGTCTACACGATGATCCTCAAGCGCCGCACGGCGCAGAACATCGTGTGGGGCGGCATCGCGGGCTGCATGCCCGTGCTCATCGGCTGGGCCGCCGTGACCCAGTCGCTGTCCTGGACGCCGTTCCTGCTGTTCCTCATCATCTTCTTCTGGACGCCGCCGCACTACTGGCCGCTGTCGATGAAGTTCAAGGGCGACTACGAGCAGGCCCGCGTGCCGATGCTCCCCGTGGTCGCGCCCGTGCGGAAGGTCGCGGTCGAGATGCTCGGCTACGCGGCCGCCATGGTCGCGACGTCGCTGGTGCTCGCGTGGGTCGCGAACATGACCTGGGTGTACGTCGTGGCGGCCACGGCCGCCGGCGCCTGGTTCATGACGGGCTGCGTCCGGCTCTACCTCCGGTCGAGCAGGGGCGAGGAGCGTCTCAAGGAGATGCGCCTGTTCCACGCCTCGATCACCTACCTCTCGGTGGTGTTCGCCGCGGTGATGGTGGATCCCTTCATCACCGACGTCCTCTCGGTCCGCTGAGGATGCTGACGCGGCAGCGTGACGCCTACCTGGCGCACGTCGCCGTCGAGCGCGGGCTGAGCCCCAACACCGTCGCCGCGTACCGGCGCGATCTCGACCGGTACTGCGCCTTCCTGGCCTCGCGCGCGTGCGACGACCTCGCGGACGTCGCGCGCGAGGACGTCGCCGAGTTCGCCCAGGCCGTCAGCACGGGCGCCGACGGCGGTCGCGCGCTGGCCCCCGCATCGGCCTCCCGCACCGTGGTCGCGGTCCGCGGCTGGCATCGCTTCGCGGTCCTCGAGGGCTGGACGCAGGCGGACCCGTCGGCGCAGGTGAAGCCGCGCGCGATCCCCAAGCGCCTGCCCAAGGCGATCAGCACCGACGACGTCGCGCGGATCCTCGGCCAGGCGGGCGTGGGCGACGGCATCGCGCCGCTGCGCGACCGGGCGCTCCTCGAGCTCGTGTACGCGACCGGCGCGCGCATCTCCGAGGCCGTGGGCCTCGACGTGGACGATGTCGAGCTGGCGCCGGGGGAGGAGACCGTGCTGCTGCGGGGCAAGGGGCGCAAGGAGCGCATCGTGCCCGTGGGCGGCTACGCGGTCGAGGCGCTCGACGCGTACCTGGTGCGCGCGCGCACGGCGTTCGCGCAGTCGGGTGCGGGCACGCCCGCGCTGTTCCTCAACACCCGCGGCGGACGGCTGTCGCGCCAGTCCGCGTGGGCGATCCTGCGCACCGCGGCCGAGCGCGCAGGCGTCGAGGACGTGTCCCCGCACACGCTGCGCCACTCGTTCGCGACGCATCTCCTCACCGGCGGCGCGGACGTGCGCGTGGTGCAGGAGCTGCTGGGCCACGCATCGGTCACCACCACGCAGATCTACACGCTCGTCACACGCGACACGCTGCGCGAGGTGTACGCGGCGACGCACCCGCGCGCCCGCTGAGTCGGGTCCCTTCCAGGCGGTAGGGTTGGCGCGTGTCCGACTTCCCTGCACCCGAGCCTCTTTCCAGCCACGGTCCCGCGCGCGTCGTCGCGCTGTGCAACCAGAAGGGCGGCGTCGGCAAGACCACCACGTCGGTGAACCTCGCCGCCGCCCTCGCCGAGTTCGGACGCAAGGTCCTCATCATCGACTTCGACCCGCAGGGTGCGGCCTCCGCCGGCCTCGGGATCAACGCCGACGCGCTCGACCGCACCGTCTACGACCTCCTCATGGAGACCGGGGTCGCGACCAAGGACGTCATCCTCGAGACCAAGGTGCCCGGGCTCGACCTGCTGCCCGCGAACATCGACCTCTCCGCCGCCGAGGTGCAGCTGGTCGGCGAGGTCGCCCGCGAGAGCGCGCTCGCCCGCGCGCTGCGCCCGGTGCTCGACGACTACGACGCGATCCTCATCGACTGCCAGCCGTCGCTGGGCCTGCTCACCGTCAACGCGCTCGTCGCGGCGCACGGCGTGGTGATCCCGCTCGCATCGGAGTACTTCGCGATGCGCGGCGTCAAGCTGCTGGTCGACACCATCAACAAGGTCCAGGACCGCCTCAACACGCGCCTCACCATCGACGCGATCGTCCCCACGCTGTACGACGGCCGCACGCTGCACGCCCAGGAGGTCGTGGAGCGGGTGCGCGAGGCCTTCGGCGACCGTGTCACGGACACGATGATCCACCGCACGGTGAAGTTCCCCGACGCGACCGTGGCGGCCGAGCCCATCACCACGTTCGCCCCGTCGCACGCCGGCGCTGAGGCCTACCGGCAGCTCGCGTGCGAGCTCGTGGCGCGCGGGGTCGCCGCGTAGCGTGACCGACCAGGTCGCGACCGAGTCCTCGAAGGGTTTCGAGGTCCATCTCGACAACTTCGAGGGACCGTTCGACCTTCTGCTGAGCCTCATCTCGAAGCACCAGCTCGAGATCACCGAGGTGTCGCTCGCGCGCGTGACGGATGAGTTCCTCGCCACCATCGCCGCACGCGAGGGCGACTGGGACCTCTCGCAGGCCTCCGAGTTCCTCGTGGTCGCGGCGACCCTCCTCGACCTCAAGGCGGCGCGGCTGCTGCCGCAGGGCGAGGTGGACGACGTCGAGGACCTCGAGCTGCTCGAGGCGCGCGACCTGCTGTTCGCGCGGCTCCTGCAGTACCGGGCCTTCAAGCAGGCGGCGGGCGCGTTCGCGACGATGCTCGCCGCGCCCCGCCGGGTCCCTCGCGACGTCCCGCTCGAGCCGCACTTCGCGATGCTGCTCCCCGAGCTCGTGTGGACCGTCACGCCGGAGACGTTTGCGCAGCTCGCGGCGCATGCGCTGCAGCCCAAGGCCGCGCCCACCGTGAGCCTCTCCCACCTGCACAACCCGGTCGTCAGCGTGCGCGAGCAGGCGGCGGTCATCACGCAGCGCCTCCAGCGCGAGGGCGCGGTGTCCTTCCGCAGCCTCACCAGGGATGCGGACGGCACCCCCGTGGTGGTCGCGCGGTTCCTCGCGCTGCTCGAGCTGTTCCGGGAGGCGGTGGTCGCCTTCGATCAGGTACGCTCCCTCGGCGAGCTGACGGTCCGCTGGACCGGCGGCGACTCCGCGGTCGAGGTGTCCGCGGAGTTCGATGAGGACGATGCCATGGGCGTCGCCTCGCAGGCCGCCGGGATCGCGGCGGAGGACGGGGAGCCATCGTGAACGAGGCATCGCTCCGAGGAGCGCTCGAGGCCGTGCTCATGGTGGTCGACGAGCCGGTGCCGGCGGCGGAGCTCGCGGCGGCCCTGGAGGTGCCCGTGGCCGAGGTCGACGGCGCGCTCACGTCGCTGCGCGACGAGTACGCCGACCCGGAGGCGCCCCGCGGCTTCGAGCTGCGGGAGGTCGACGGCGGCTGGCGCATCTACTCGTCGCGGCTGTTCGCGGACGTGGTCGGCCGGTTCATCGTCGACGGCCAGTCGGCGCGTCTGTCGCAGGCGGCTCTCGAGACGCTCGCCGTCGTGGCCTACCGGCAGCCGGTGACGCGCGGTCAGGTGTCCCAGGTCCGCGGCGTCAACGTCGACTCGGTGATGAAGACCCTGGCGGCGCGCGGGCTGGTGACCGAGGTCGGCGAGCTCGGCGGCGCCGTCCTGTACGGCACCTCGACCGAGTTCCTCGAGCGGATGGGCATGTCCTCTCTCGACGACCTGCCGCCGCTCGCGCCCTACCTGCCCGACCTGGCCGACATCGATGGGGAGTCCCGCTGATGGCTGATCTCGAGATCCACCGCCCCGAGGGCGTCCGGCTCCAGAAGGTGCTCGCCTCGGCGGGCGTCGGCTCGCGCCGCAAGTGCGAGGAGCTCATCGAGCGCGGCCGCGTGACCGTCGACGGCGAGGTCGTCGATCAGCTCGGCGTGCGCGTGGACCCCGAGGCCGTGGTGATCGCGGTCGACGGCGAGCGCATCTCCGTCGCCGCGGGCCACCTCACCGTGGTGCTCAACAAGCCGTTCGGCGTGGTGTCGACCATGAGCGATCCGCAGGGCCGTCCCGCGCTCGACCAGTTCGTCTCGCAGTACCAGGAGCGGCTGTTCCATGTGGGCCGGCTCGACGCCGAGACCACCGGGCTGCTGCTGCTCACCAACGACGGCGAGCTCGCGAACAGGCTCGCGCACCCCACGCACGGTGTGTCCAAGGTCTACGTCGCGAAGGTGAAGGGTCGCGTGTCCAAGCACGTCACCACGCAGCTCAAGGAGGGCATCGAGCTCGACGACGGTCCCGTGCGCGCCACCGCGTGCACGGTGCTCGACGTCGCGAAGGACTCGTCGCTCGTCCAGGTCGAGCTGCACGAGGGCCGCAACCGCATCGTGCGCCGCATGCTCGACAAGGTGGGCCACCCGGTGCTCGAGCTGGTCCGCACCCAGTTCGGCCCGTTGAGGCTCGGCACGATGGCGCCGGGCGAGGTGCGGGAGCTGTCGCCTGGCGAGGTCGGCCGGCTCATGGACATCGCCGGGATGTGACGCGCCCGTCGGGCGCCGCCGCGACCGATACGATGGGCGCCATGACCATCCGTGCGATCCGTGGCGCCATCACCCTGGACCGCGACGAGAAGTCCCATCTGCACGAGCGGACCACCGAGCTGGTCGAGGCGATGATGCAGGAGAACGCGCTGCACACCGACGACCTCATCTCGGTGATCTTCACGTGCACGCCCGACATCGTCAGCGACTTCCCGGCGGCCGCCGCCCGAGGCCTCGGCTTCGGGGCCGTCCCGCTCATGTGCGCGCAGGAGATGGCGGTCCCCGGCGCGCTGCCGCGCGTGGTCCGCGTCATGATGCACGCGCACCTCGACCGTCCGCGCGACGAGATCGCCCACGTGTACCTGCGCGACGCCGTGAGCCTGCGCCGCGACCTCGCCCAGTAGGAGCGGCATGCAGAACCCACCGCGGACGCACATCGTCGGCGCCGGACTCATCGGCGCGAGCCTGGGCATCGGCCTCGCCGCCGAGGGCTGGGACGTCACCATCGAGGACAACGACCCTGAGGCGCAGGCGCTCGCGCGCTCGATCGGCGCGGGCGGAGCCCCGGGCGACGACGCCCCCGAGCTGGTCATCGTCGCCGTGCCCCCGTCCGCCGCGCCCGCCGTGGTGGCCGCCGCGCTCGGCCGGTACCCCGAAGCGGTCGTGACGGACGTCGCGAGCGTCAAGGCCCCGATCGCCGACGCGGCCGCCGCCACCGGCGCCTCGTCCCGCTACGTCGGCTCGCACCCCATGGCGGGCCGCGAGATCTCGGGCGGGCTCGGGGCCCAGGGCGACCTGTTCAAGGCGCGCCCGTGGGTGCTGTGCCCCAACGGCGCGACCGCAGAGGCCGTCGCGCTGGTCTCGCGCGTGCCCGAGGTGCTCCAGTGCGACGTCGTCACCATGGAGGCCTCGGCGCACGATGCCGCGGTCGCCCGCGTGTCCCACGCGCCGCAGGTCGCGGCGTCGGCGGTGGCCGCCGCGCTCGGCATCCTCGACGCGGACGACGTCGCCCTCGCGGGCCAGGGCCTGCGCGACGTCACGCGCATCGCGGGCTCGCTGCCGGGGATGTGGGCCGACATCGCCCGCATGAACCGCACGCACCTCATCGAGACGCTCGGCCACATCATCGACGACCTCGAGGACGTGCGCGAGGCCGACGACATCGGCGAGGCGCTCACCGACCTCATCGACCGCGGCCGCTTCGAGGTCGCGCGCATCCCGGGCAAGCACGGCGGCGCGAGCCGCGACTGGACGCCCGTCACCGTCATCGTGCCCGACACGCCCGGCCAGCTGCTGCGGCTCCTGTCGCACACGGCCGAGGTCGGCGTCAACGTCGAGGACATCTCCATCGAGCACTCGCCGCGGCAGCCGGTGGGACTGACGACGCTCTACGTGCTGCCCGCGCGCGCCGCGGACCTCATCGCGGCGCTCGAACGGCAGGGTTGGGAGATCGCTGCATCATGACTGGAATCTCGATCGCGATCGACGGACCCGCGGGGACCGGCAAGTCGACGGTGTCCAAGGAGGTCGCGCGCCGCCTCAAGCTCGCCTACTTCGACACAGGCGCGACCTATCGCGTCGCGACGCTGTGGTGCATGCGCGAGGGCGTCGACCTCGCACAGGAGTCCGACGTCGCGGCGCTGGTGGAGACCATGAACGTCTCGCTCGTGCTCGACCCGCGCAACCCGCGCGTGCTGCTCGAGGACGAGGACGTGAGCTCGCTCATCCGCTCCGACTCGGTCGCGCTCACGGTGTCGAAGGTCGCGACCAACCTCGAGGCCCGTGCGGCGCTCGGGCAGTGGCAGCGCGACGTCATCGCGGCGGAGCTCGAGGGCGGGTACTCCGATGGCCGCGGCGTGGTCTCCGAGGGCCGCGACATCACCACCGTGATCGCGCCCGACGCCGACGTCCGCATCCTCATGACCGCCGACGAGGAGATCCGCGTCGCGCGCCGCGCCGGCGAGGGCGCCGACCTCGCCACCGTGCGCGAGGCGGTGCTCGGACGCGACAAGAAGGACTCGACGGTGGTGCAGTTCCACACGGCCGCCGACGGCGTCCACACGCTCGACACCTCGGAGCTCACCATCGAGGAGGCCGTCCAGGCCGTGCTCGACCTGGTGGCCGAGGTCCGGGGCGAGGGCGCGCAGGACGGCGAGGCCGAGGAAGCCGGAGCCGAGGCAGGGGAGTGAGCGCACGGGTCCCCAGCCGGTGGGGCCCTCGCTGGTCCCGCTGGGTGGGCCGCTTCCTCGCGCGCGTGCTGTGGCGCACCGAGGTGCGCGGGCGCGACAACGTCCCCTCCGACGGTGCGGCGATCGTGGTGTGCAACCACGTGGGTCTCATCGACGGGCCGGTGGTGCACGGCGTGATCCCGCGCGGCTCGCACTTCCTCATCCGCAAGGGCATGATGACCGGTCCGCTCGGCGCGATCCTCAACGCCGCTCAGCAGATCACGGTCGAGGGCTCGGGTCGCGAGGCGCTCGCGCAGGGCCTTGCGGTGCTCCGGCGCGGCGACGTGATCGGCGTGTTCCCCGAGGGCACCCGCGGCGGCGGCACCGCCGAGGCGGTCCACGGCGGGGCTGCGTGGCTCGCGATCCAGTCGGGCGCTCCCGTGGTGCCCACCGCCATCGTGGGCTCCCGGCACACCGGCGAGTCCGTCAACGTGTGGCCCCGACCGGGCCGGCGCCTGCTGGTGGCCTTCGGCGAGCCCGTCACGCTCACCCCTCCCGAGGACGTCCGGGGCGGCCGTGCGAAGCAGGCCTGGGCGGCCGAGAGGCTCGCCGAGACGCTTCGCGACCAGGTGACCCGTACCCTTGACACGACAGACCTCGAGCTTCCGCTCGACGACCCGCGCCGTGAAGCGCGCGAAGAGAAGGACCCCGCATGACTGACGAGCTCCCCGCTCCGCACGAGTCGGACGCGCCCGAGACGCTCGACGAGATCCGTGAGGCCGCGCTGCGCGCCGGCCTCGAGGACTACGACCTCAGCCCGGAGGACCTCGCGGACCTCGTCGGCGAGCCCGAGCCCCTGACCGAGGAGGCGCTGCCCGTCCTCGCGATCGTGGGTCGCCCGAACGTCGGCAAGTCGACCCTGGTCAACCGCATCATCGGCAAGCGCCTCGCCGTCGTCGAGGACACGCCCGGCGTCACCCGCGACCGTGTCGCGTACCGCGCCGAGTGGGCCGGTCGCGACTTCACGCTGCTCGACACGGGCGGCTGGGAGAAGAACGTCACCGGCATCGACCTCTCCGTCGCGCAGGCGGCGGAGGCCGCGATCGACATGGCGGACGCGATCGTCTTCGTCGTCGACGCGATGGTCGGCGCGACCGCGACCGACGAGCAGGTGGTACGCCTGCTGCGCAAGGCCGACAAGCCGGTGGTGCTCGCCGCGAACAAGGTCGACGGCCCGCAGGGCGAGCTCGAGGCCGCCGCGCTGTGGAACCTCGGCCTCGGGGAGCCCATCGCGGTCTCGGCGCTGCACGGCCGCGGCACGGGCGATCTGCTCGACGCCGCGATGGCGGTGCTGCCGACCGAGATGCACGAGATCGAGGTCGACGAGGACGCTCCGCGCCGCATCGCGCTGGTCGGCCGTCCGAACGTCGGCAAGTCGTCGCTGCTGAACAAGCTCGCCGGCACGGAGCGCGTCGTGGTGAACGAGCTCGCGGGCACCACCCGCGACCCCGTCGACGAGCAGGTCGAGTACGGCGGCCGCACGTGGACGCTGGTAGACACCGCGGGCATCCGCCGCCGCGTCCACATGACCAAGGGCGCGGACTTCTACGCGTCGCTGCGCACGCAGACGGCGATCGAGCGTGCCGAGGTCGCGCTCGTGCTGCTCGACGCGTCGACGCCGCTCACCGACCAGGACCTGCGCGTGGTGCAGCAGGTGGTCGACGCGGGCCGCGCGATGATCTTCGTGTTCAACAAGTGGGACCTCGTGGGCGAGGACGAGCGCTTCCTGCTCGAGCGCTCGATCGAGAAGGACATGGTGCAGCACTCGTGGGTGCCGCGCGTCAACCTGTCTGCGACCACGGGCTGGCACACCAACCGTCTGCTGCCCGCGCTCGAGCTCGCGCTGTCGAGCTGGGACCAGCGCATCTCCACGGGCCGTCTCAACTCGTTCCTGGGCGAGCTGGTCGCGGAGCACCCGCACCCCGTGCGCTCGGGCAAGCAGCCCAAGATCCTGTTCGCGACGCAGGCCGCCACGCGTCCGCCGCGCTTCGTCATCTTCACCTCGGGCTTCCTGGACCCGCAGTACCGCCGCTTCATCGAGCGTCGCCTGCGCGAGAACTTCGGCTTCGAGGGCACCCCGATCCAGATCTCGGTCCGCGTCCGCGAGAAGCGGGGCCGCAAGAAGTAGCCCCGCCGTCGATTCCCAATGACACGTGTGACAGGTGTGATCATGGGTGACCGATGCGGGGCAAGGGTCGCGTAGGGCGGGGCCACCCGACGCCCGCCGCGGGTGAAGGGCAGCGTGCGGCCCATCTGTGGCGCTCGGGGCGTCCCGGAGTGGCAGCCGCCGGCTACTGCGGGCCGCCGCCGCTCGCCCGGGAGAACACGAGCCCGAGCACGAACCCGATGCTCACGAAGGCCGGGAAGAGGGCGAACGTGCCCGTCGCGATCCATATGAGGAAGCCGGTGACGGAGCCGAGCAGTATGCCCGCAGCGAAGGGACGCGGCCGGATCGTCGGCTTCCTGTCGTCATCGCTCATCGCCCGCGCGCTCCCGACCAGGGCCGCGCACGGGTTGTCACACCGTTCACCTTTGTCATTGGGAATCGACGGGAGTCAACGTGCGAACGCTAGCTCGGCGAGGTCCGTCAGGACCGTGAGGTCGATCGCGTCGAGCCGCTTGACGTAGACGCAGGCGACGCTGCGCGTGTGCGGTCCGAGCTGCGCGAGCAGGCCGGCGCCTTCGGGGGTCTCGGTGAAGCCGTAGAAGGTGAGCTGCGCCTTGCGCGGCGAGAAGCCCAGCGCGGGCATGTCGCCCTCGCGTCCCGACGCGTAGCGGTAGTGCACCGAGCCCCAGCCGATGATCGACGGCCCCCACATCACCGGCTCGACCCCGGTCACCTCGGTGAAGAGCGCGACCACCGACTCGGCCTCCGCGCGCCGACGCGCGGGCTCGACCCCGGCGACGAAGGCCTCGACCGGCACATCCGTGGGGACGGTCTTGTTCACGGCCTCACCACATGCCGCGGGACTCGAGCACCTCGCGGAGGATGTCCGCACGGTCGGAGACGATGCCGTCCACGCCCGCATCGATGAGCGACTCCATCTCCTCGCGCTTGTTGACGGTCCACACGTGGACCGACCTGCCCGCCTCGTGCGCGAGGCGGATGTGGCGCTGCGTCAGCACCGGCATCATCCCCACCCGCCACGGGATCTGCAGCACGTCGATCTCGCGCAGGCTGCGCAGCGTCCCGAGCCCGAGCAGCCCGCCGACGAAGAACCGCGCGGCCTCCGACGTGCCCGCGGACGTGGCCACCGGCCGGCTGAGCCTGTCGACGGTGGCCTCGCGGCGCTCGGCCGAGAACGAGGCGACGCACACGCGGTCATGGGCGCCGGTGCGCTCGATCGCCTCGGCGACGGGGACGATGCCGGACACGGCCTTGACGTCGATGTTGACCCGGACGTCGGGCCAGGTGCCGAGCACGTCCTCGAGGAGGGGCACGGGCTCGACGCCGCCGATGCGCGCCTCCTTGACCCGGGACCACGCCAGCTCGGCCACCACGCCCTCGCCGTCCGTGGTGCGGTCGAGCGACTCGTCGTGCAACGCCACGGCGACGCCGTCCGCGGTGCCGTGGGCGTCGGTCTCGAGGTACCGGAAGCCGAGGTCCACCGCCGCCTGGAAGGCCGCCATCGAGTTCTCGAGCCCGTCGCGCGAGAAGCCGCGGTGGGCGAGCGGGGCGAAGCCCGTGTCGAAGTAGGGGTGGGCGGGACGTGGGGTCATGCGAGCACCTCCGTGAGCCAGGCGGCGACGGCGGCGAGGTACGCCGCGCGGGGGACGGGGGACGAGAGCGACAGCTCGTGCACCCCTCCGGTGATGACGGTCTCGGTGACGCGCGGACCGAGCCGGGGGGCGAGCCGTGCGATCGCGCCGACATCGACCACCGTGTCCTGGGCGCCGAGCAGCGGATTGTCGGGGGAGTCTGGGCCGGAGCTGTGGGAGCGCCCCACCAGCACGGGGACGCGGATGTCGAGACCCTCGGCGACCCGTGCCTGCGCGGCGCGGACCGCGGCCAGCCACGCGGCCCGGACCGGGACCCCAGCCGGCGTCTTCCAGCCCGCGTCGAAGCTCCAGCCGCCGCCGTCCTCGGCGAGCAGGTACGCCGCGTAGTGCGAGGGCGCGTTGTGGAGGACCATCGCCGGACGCACCCCGGCGAGCGCGGGGACGGCGCGGAGCGCGACCCGCTCCGACCATCGTCCGACGCGGTCGAAGTAGGGGCTGTCGAGCACCAGGCCGGCGAGCGCGGGGGACGGCCGGTCCGAGGCCCAGATCGCCGCGGCGAGGCCGCCGTTCGAGTGGGCATGGACGATGAGCGGGAGACCCGGGTGCTCAGCCTCCACGGCGGCCGCGGCGGCGCCGATGTCGTCCCCCAGCTCCGCGATGTCGGAGATGAGGTGCGGGACGTCGCCGTCGCGCAGCGACCGCCCCGCGCGCCGCATGTCGACCGCGTAGAACGCCAGCCCCTGCCCGGTGAGGAAGCGCGCGAGCTCGTCCTGGAAGAAGTAGTCGTTGTAGCCGTGGACGTGGAGCACCGCCGCGCGCGGTGACGCGGGCGCGTCGAGCGCACGCACCAGCGTCGCGTCGCCGAGCGGGCGCGCGGCGTACCCGGCGAGCACATCGTCATCCCAGGTCACTGCCGTCGTCATACGACGATCGTGCCACCTCGAGGCGGAGAGTTCAGCGTGCGTTCGCGTGTTGGTCGCGCATCGTTCACCCGACACCGGCACGCTTGGCGCATGACCTCGGACGCGAGCCCCCAGACCGCCGACGCCGATGCGGAGGGCCGGCCGGCGCATCGGGGCCGGATCCTCGCGTGGGCGCTGTGGGACTGGGCGACGCAGCCGTTCAACTCCGTCATCATCACGTTCGTCTTCACGGCGCTCTACTTGCAGTCCGAGGCCTTCATGCAGCCGGAGGTCGCGCGGCTGGGCGAGGGCGACCCGGCGTACGACCTCGCGCGCGCAGACATGTCGGGAGGCTTCGGCCTCGCGATGACCCTCGCCGGAGTGCTGGTCGCCATCCTCGCCCCGGTGCTCGGCCAGCGGGCGGACACGGACGGTCAGCGCAAGCGCTGGCTCGGCTGGATGACCACGCTGCTGGTGCTGTGCATGCTCGGCCTGTACTTCGTGCAGGCCGCGCCGCCCTACTTCGTGCTCGGCGTCTCGCTCATCGCGATCGGCTCGATCTTCTCGGAGATCGGCGGCGTCAACTACAACGCCCTCATCACCCAGGTGAGCACGCCCGCGAACCTGGGCCGGGTCTCAGGCCTCGGCTGGGGCTTCGGGTACACGGGCGGCATCGTCGCGCTGGTGCTCGTGGTGATCGCGGACTCCGCGGACTGGTTCGGCCTCGACACGTCCAACGGCATGGCCTACCGCCTCATCGCGGTCGGCTGCGCGCTGTGGACGGTCGCCTTCGCGTGGCCGCTGTTCCGCTACGTGCCGGAGGCTCCCGCGGCGGGGCGGGAGCGGGTCTCCTTCGTGGGCGGCTACGTGCGCCTGTGGCGCGACCTCGCCGGGCTGTGGCGCACCGACCGGCCGATGCTGTGGTTCCTCGTGGCGAGCGCGATCTACCGCGATGGCCTCGCCGGCGTCTTCACCTTCGGTGCCGTCATCGCATCGGTGGCGTACGGCTTCTCGACGACCGAGGTGCTGCTGTTCGGCGTCGCGGCGAACCTGGTCGCGGGGCTCGCGACGATGCTCTCCGGGCTCCTCGACGACCGCTTCGGCCCGCGCACCCTCATCATGTGGTCGCTGGGCGGGATGATCGGCGCGGGCCTCGTGGTCGCGTTCCTCGAGCCGCTCGGCAGCATCGTCTTCTGGACCGCCGGGCTGTTCCTGTGCCTGTTCGTCGGTCCCGTGCAGTCCGCCTCGCGCTCGCTGCTCGCGCGAGTCGCGCCCGCCGGCAAGCAGGGCGAGATCTTCGGCCTCTACGCGACGACCGGCCGCGCGGTGTCGTTCCTCGCCCCGCTCATGTGGACCGTCGCGATCGCGGTGACGGGCGCGACCATCTGGGGCGTGCTCGGCATCATCGCGGTGGTGGCGCTCGGCTTCGTCGCGATGATGTTCGTCAAGCTCGAGGTGCGCTGAGCGCGCACGGCACGGGTCAGGCGTCGACGGCGTCGATGGGTCCAGAGCCGCGGGCGTTGTAGACCGTCGCGGAGGACTCGCCGTAGGCCCGGTAGACCGCGAGTGCCTGGTCGCGCAGCACGTCGGAGGTGACGGTGATCCCGCGCGCCTCGAACTGCTCCGCCCAGTCGCGCACCACGGGCCCCTCGTCGAAGCGCGTGAGGCGCTCGAGCTCGGGCCCCTCTCCGGCCACCACGAGGTGCTTCACGCCGGACCACAGGGTCGCGCCGTAGCACTGCACGCACGGACGCCAGTTCACCACGAGCGCGAGATCGCGCTCCGCGCCGAGGTCCCACGTCCCGAGGCGCTGCTGCGCGAGCGCGAGCGCCATGACCTCGGCGTGACCGGCGCTGACCCCGGAGCCGAGCACCACGTTGACCCCCACCGAGACCAGCTCGCCGGTCCCGGCGTCGACCACGATCGCGGCGAACGGGCCGCCCCCGCCCTCACGCCAGTTGCGGTCCGCGAGGCGGTGCACCAGCGCCATCTGGTCCTCCGGCGTCGCGAGCGTGCCGGGGAGGTCGGGGATCTGGTCGATCAGCCAGCGGGGCAGGGACAGGGTGACGCTCGTGGCGAGGCCCTCGGCCATCGTTCCTCCAGGTGTCGGGGCGGTTCAGCGGTCGCTGCGCCCCGAGATGATCTCATCCCAGGTGGGGTGGCGCACAGCGCCGGTCGCGTCATCGTCCGGCTGCTGCGGCTCTGCGGCCTCTGCCGCGGGCGCCTCAGCCGCCGCCTCGAGCGCCGGCACCTCCCCGGACGTGGGTCCCCACGGCGGGACCACCACGGGGTGCGAGGTCTCGGGTCGCCCGGCGGCCGGGGGCAGGCCCGGATCGGAGGGCTCGGACGGAGATGCGGCGGTCGGCGCGAGCGTCGGCGCGACGCTCAGCGGTGCTGCGGCGAGCTCAGGTGCGGACTCCGCCGCCGACTCCGTGGCGATCGGGTCGGAGATCGGCATGAGGAAGGGCTGGGTGGCGTCCGCGTCGTACTCGGGCGCGGCGGGCTCGGGCGGCGCGGGCTCGGCGTGCTCCTCGCCCAGCACGGTCTCGACGATGGTTCGCAGCGCCTCGGCGAGCACCTCGGCGGGCAGCGCCACGCCTCCGGGCGCTGAGGGGGCCGTCGGCGGCAGCTGGATGAGCCCGCTGGGCACGCCCCACTCCGCGAGCTCGCGCTGCAGGACGTAGAAGACATGGTTCGCCAGGCCGCTGCCGGCGTTGACCGAGAGCTGCGCCGGGAGGCCGCGGGCGTCCAGCGCCTCGAGGAGCTCCCGTGACGGCAACGTGGTCCACAGCCCGGCGGGAGCCCCGGCGACGATGGGGGCGTCCATCGGCTGGGCGCCGTGCGCGTCGGCGACCGGGGCATCGTCCAGGTTGACCGCCAGGCGCTCGATGGTGACGGCGGTCGCGTCGGGCCGCGTGGCGACGACGATGACCGCGTCGGGAAGGTGCTTGGCCACCGAGGCGCGCAGCCGGCGCGATGCCTCGGTGTACGCGGGGGTGAGCTCGCGCGCGACGATCTCGGCCGATCCGTGCCACGTCTCGGCGAGGATGCGAGCGGCATCCGCCGCGCCGTCGCCCGCGGCGCCCGGCAGGGGTTCGAGTGCGGTGAGGAGAACGCGTGCCATGCCCTCAGCCTAGGCGTTCCGCGCCTTCGGTCCGGTTCGTGACACCTCGGTCGAGGCGATCCGAAGTTGAGGCGCTGTGGACTTCTCCACACCCTGTGGCCGCGCGCGCGTAGGGATCTCTACCTTTGGGGTCATGTTCGATCCGACCAGCCTGCGCGTCGCGCTCGGCGTGGTCGTGATGCTCGCGGTGCTCCACTCGCTCGGGAAGGTGCGCCGCATCTGGCCGAACTCCGCTCCGGTGTGGTGGGGAGCCGGGCTCATCGTCACCGTCGTGAGCCTGATGCTCGACGGGCTGGGCAACGGCAGCCCCGTGCAGTGGCTGACCGTGCCCCTGGGCAACGCCGCCGGCGTGGTCGCCGTGCTCTGCGTGTACAACGCCGGGGCGTCCCTTCTCGACAGGCGGCCGATGTGGGTGGCGCAGGGCGCGATCGTGGTCGGGGCTCTCGGCACGGCCGCGCTCGGCGAGCCCGGGCGCGATCCCTGGGCGGGAGCCCTGTACCTGCTCGTCGTGCTGGCGGGCGTGTACACGGCGATCGGGGTGACCATGGCGAGCGCATTGCTCTACGCGCGAGCGCATATGCCCGAGGTGTCGCGCACGGGCCGCCAGGCTCTCGGCGCCTTCGCGGTGGGTGCGCTCGCCCTCGCGGTGATGTACCTCATCAGGACCGCGGCGTTCGTCCTGCACGGTCCCGAGAGCACCGCGTTCGCGACGGATCAGGGCGCCGGGCTGACCGCCCTGATCCAGACTGCCGCGGTCGCGCTCACCACGCTCGCGATCGGCGCGGCCGCCGAGGAACGCCTGCGCGCGGACCTCGAGCGCCGTGCCACCACGGACGAGCTCACCGCCGTGCTGGCGCGCGGCGAGGTCCTGGCGCGCATCGAGCGCGCGCGCGACGGTACCCCCGACTGCACCGACGCCATCGTGCTCTGCGACGTGGACCGGTTCAAGGAGATCAACGACGGCTGGGGCCACGCCGCGGGCGACCGAGCGCTGGTGGCCTTCGCCGACGCGTGGAGGTCGGTGCTCGGGCCCCAGGACGTGATCGGAAGGCTCGGAGGGGACGAGTTCGTGGTGATGCTGCACGATGTCGACGAGGCAGGAGCCGTGGCGAGGGTGCGCGAGGCCTCGTGTCGCCTCGCCTCCGAGGACTGCGCGTCCGGTCGGCCCGCGCCGTCGGTGAGCCACGGCATCGCGATGCTCGCGGGCGACACGGTGCCCACGGTCGCGATCGGGCGCGCCGACATGGCGCTCTACGAGGCGAAGGCGGCCGGAGGAGGCGCGATCCACGTCGCGCACCGGTCCGAGCCGGCGAGGGAGCAATGATCGACGCCATCAGCATGCGCATCGTGCTCGCGGTCCTCGTGGTCGTCGCGCTCGCGTACACGCTTCACCTTGCCCGCCGCGAGGGCAGGGGTTCGGTGGCGGCGGCCTGGGCCGGCTCGCTCGCCGCCTTCTCCACCGGCACCGTCCTGTTCCTCGGGGACGGCACCCCGCTGCAGCCCTACACGGCCGCGCCGGCGAACATGGCGGCGGTCCTGGGCGGATGCATGATGATCGCGACGGCACGTCGGCTTCGCGGGGCCACGCTCCCGTGGTGGCTGTTCGCCACGGTCACCCTCGGCGCGGGCGCCGCGACGCTGCTGGAGGACCCCGTGCGCAACTCCTGGGCGGGTGGCGGCTACATGCTGTTCGGGCTCGGGGCCTGCTCGGCCTACACCGCTGCCTCGCTGTGGCGCCATCGCAGCCCGCGCAGCGCCGGCGAGGTGCGGTCTCTGGCGCTCACCGCGTCCGGACTGGCGGCCTTCTACGCGCTCCGATGCGCCCTGTTCGTGACGTTCGGCCCGGACAGCGCCGCGTTCACCACGTTCGCCGGGAGCGGGCTTACCGCGCTGGTGCAGGTGGCCTCGATATCCATCGTGACCGTCGCGGTCGCGCACCTCGACGCGTCGGGGACGCGCGAGGAGCTCGCGCGTCGGGCGACCACGGACGACCTCACGGGAGTCCTCAACCGGGGCGAGCTGCTGGAGCAGGCGGAGCGCATGCTCGCGTCCTCCTCCGGCGCCGCGCGCGACGGCGTGGCGGTGGTGATCTCCGATCTCGATCACTTCAAGGACGTCAACGACACCCACGGGCACGGCGAGGGCGATCGGGCGCTGCGCGCCTTCGCGCAGGCCTGGACCGACGCGCTTCGTCAGGGCGACGTGGTCGGGAGGATCGGCGGCGACGAGTTCGTGGTCGTGATCCCGGGTATCACCGCGGAGCGCGCCGCCGAGCGCGCGACCGTGGTCACGCGGCGCTTCGTGGAGCGGGCGGTCTCCGACGGCTACGCGGCGCCGACCGCCAGCCACGGCGTGTCGATCGCCGCGCCCGGCTCGAGCTTCGCGAACGCGCTGGCGCGGGCGGACGAGGCGCTCTACGAGGCGAAGCGGGCGGGCCGCGGCGTCGCACGCGTCTACGGACCCGCCGATCAGTCCTCGAACGCGACGTCGATGCCGTCCACGGTCGACACCAGTCCGCGCTCGCGCAGCTCGCGGATGTAGCGCGCCTGCCCCCGCCTGCCCTTGCCTCGGAACAGCGGCATGAGGCGCGGGAGCGCGTTGGGCATGAGAAGCGCGGCCCGCACCAGCCACGACTCGCTCGGCCGCGGGTAGGCCTCGAGACGCGGCCGGTCGAGCAGCCCCATCATCGTCGCCGCCACGTGCTGCGGCGACTGCGGCGGGTCCTGGAACTGCAGCGAGTTGCCGCCGTCGAGCGCCTCCTGCCGCAGCATCCGCGTGTCCGTGGCAGAGGGCAGCACCGAGCTCACCGTGATGCCCTTGTCGCGCAGGTCCAGCGCGATCGAGAGCATCGCGCCCCGCAGGCCGAACTTGCTCGCCGTGTAGATCGGCGTCTCCCCCAGGGGGAAGATGCCGCCGAGCGAGACGGTCGTGATCACACGGGGATCCGGCGACTCGCGCAGCAGCGGGATCGCGAGCCTGGTCACGACCAGGGGGGCGGTGAGATTGACCGCGAGCTCCTGCTCGATGCTCTCGACGCTGCGCTCGTCGAAGCGCGCGGCGCTCGTCATGCCGGCGTTGTTGACCAGGACATCGATGCGCCCGTACCGGTAAGCGATGCGGTCAAGGACCGCCTCGACCTCGCTCCGGTCCGTGAGGTCGGCCACCTCGGCGTGGTGGCGTGAGGCGCCGTCCGGGAGGGCGGCGACGGCCGTCGCTGCCGCCTCGTCCCTCGCATCGACGACGACGATGCGGGCCCCGCGCTCGGTGGCAAGCGCGCTGAACGCGCGGCCGATCCCGCCGGCGCCGCCGGTGACGACGACGATGCGTCCGGTGAGGTCCAGCCGCGCCCGCCTCACGGGAGGCTCCAGCTCATGCGCCGCGCCGTGCGATGGAGGTACCGGGTGATCGCGGTCATCTCGACGTACCCCGTGTGCCGGGGCGAGTCGATGAAACGGATGCCGCGGGAGAGGTCGGGCTCGTCCGTCGCGATGATGCGCTCGAACTCGTCCCAACTGTCCGGCCGCGCGGTCCGGTCCTCGATGTGCTGCGCGATCATCGCCGCGAGCTGGGCCATCACCACGTACGCCGCGCCGTTGGTCTCGACGAAGCCGAGCCCGTAGAGCCCCGGATGCCGCGCGAAGGCGGTGAGGTAGAGGTCCGGGTGCGGGCCCTCGCCCAGGAGTTCCCGGGCGTACGGCACCTCGTGGCGGTATCCGGTCGCGAGCAGGATGAGGTCGACGTCCTCGGTGCTGCCGTCGGTGAAGGTGACCGTGGTGCCCTCGGTGGCGGCGATGCCGGGTCGGGCGGTGATGTCGCCTTGGCCGAGGTGGTGGAGCAGTTGGGAGTTCATGAGCGGGTGGGTCTCGAAGACCTTGTGGTCGGGCCTCGGGAGGCCGAGCCGCGTCACGTCGCCGTTGATGAGGCGCAGGAGCGCGCCGAAGACGCGCTGCTCCAGCCAGATCGGCATCGTCGGCCCGCGGGTCGAGAACACGTCCGAGGGCATCCCGAAGACGTGCTTGGGGATGAAGTGGTAGCCACGGCGCAGGCTGATGGCCGCGCGGTCCGCGGAGCGCGCGGCGTCGCAGGCGATGTCCGCGCCCGAGTTGCCCCCGCCCACGATGAGCACGCGCCTGCCTTCGAGCTCGGCCGCGCTGCGGTAGGTGACGGTGTGGCGGATCTCGCCGGAGTAGTCGCCCGGGATGTCGATGATCTGGGGGATCCACTGCACTCCGCTGGCAACGATGACCTGGGCGTGGTCCGTGGCGCGGCCGTCCGCGCGGGTGACGCGGTAGCCGTCCGGTATGCGCTCGACGCGCTCCACCGCGGTGCCGAGCTCGATCCCGTCGATCAGCTGGTTGGCCTCCGCGAAGCCGCGGAGGTAGGCGAGGATCTGGCGGTGGCTCGGGTAGTCGGGGTAGTCGTCCGGCATGGGGAAGCCGGGGAAGGCCGAGAGGGTCTTCGACGAGATGAAGTGCGCGGACTCGTACATCGGGCTGCCGGGGGCGTCGATGTCCCAGAGCCCTCCGACGCCGGCGTTGCGCTCGAGGTGGGTGTAGGGCAGGCCGCGCTGCTTGAGGGCGTGGGCGGCGGCGAGCCCGGCGGGACCGGCGCCGATGATCGCGGTGTCGCGCATGGGTCTCCTCGTCGTCGAGCAGTGCCTTGAGACTAGGGGAGACGAGGGACGATGCGGAAGGGCGGCGGTGCGGGCGCAGTGCCAGGCGTCACCAAGTTATCCGGGGCAATCTTGGCGCCGGAGGCCGAAAGTGGTCAGCGAGGCCTCCGGATTCCGATATAGTTATCGGGCTGTCACGGGCTGTGGCGCAGCTTGGTAGCGCACCTGACTGGGGGTCAGGGGGTCGCAGGTTCAAATCCTGTCAGCCCGACGTGTAGCAGGCGGAAAGTCCTGGTAACCCACGGGTTGCCGGGACTTTTCTGCTTTGTGCGACATGACGCCCTCATCTTTGTCAGGATCGCGGTCGGTCTGCTGGCATGGCAGCACGACTCCGGAGCTGACAGCCGACAACGGCGCACCGCGATCCCTTCCCGCCGTGCGACCTGCTCAAGCGCCCGGCGCCCGGGGCAGGTGCCGTTCGAGGCGACGCGCCCGCAGCAGCTGCGTCTACCGTGGTGGGGTGAGCACCGACCAGCCCGACGACAACCCGCTTTGGATCGAGATCGAGGAGTTCCGCGAGCTCTACGCGAAGGACCCCACGGTCGCGGACGATGTCCACGGCGCCGTGGCACGCTCGTATCCGGACCGGCCGGCCCTGGCGGATGCCGTGGTCGACTCGCTGGTGGCGGGCTTCGACATGCATGCGGACGAGGACGCGATCGAGGATGTCATCGAGGCTTGCGCCCGGCTGATCCCGCTGCTCAGCGCCCTCAAGACCCTCCGGGACTCCGGGGACCACGCCCTCGCGGACCTCCTCGAGTCCGCTCCCGCCAATGCCGGGCGGTGGCTCCACCTGGGCGGCTGGGCGATCCACACACCCGACGGCGATGAGGCGGCGTTCATGTTCGCACGCTTGGACGCCGGCCGGGCGTGGGTGCTGCTGCTGTCCGATCCGACCTGAGCCCGAGCCGTGGCCCCCGCGAGGGTCACCGAACCGACGCGGCGCTATCACGCGGGTTTCCGCCGCCACCCACGAGCGCTCGGTCGGGTATCTCTCAACGACGCGTCGACACCGTGACGGTGAACTTGGCGTTGCGCGCGACCTGCCGGGTGGGGCCGATCGTGCGCTCGAGCAGCGGCCGATACTTGAGGCCGGAGTTCCACACGCACCACAGTTGGCCTCCGGGGCGCAGGACCCTGGCCACGTCGGAGAACATGCGGGGCGCGATGAGGTCGGTCACGGCGGCGGCCGAGTGGAACGGCGGGTTCAACGTGATGAGCGAGGCGCTGCCGGAAGCCCTCGTGCTCAGCATGTCGTCGCGCGCCACCTCAACGCGGTCCTCAATACCGTTGGCGAGCATCGTCGCTTGTGCGGATGCGACGGCGATGGCCGACTGATCGCACGCGTACACATGCGCGCCGGTGCACTTCGTCGCCATCCAGGCACCGATGATCCCCGTGCCGCAGGCCAGATCGATCAAGGGATCGCTCGCTGTCCCGCCGACCGGAGCATCAGGGAGGTTCTCCAGGAGCAGGCGCGTGCCGATGTCGAGCCGCGCGCCCGCGAAGGCTCCGCCGTACGCCCGCACCTCGAGGCCCGCGACCCGCGCAGCGGCAGGGGTGGGATCGCGGCCGTCCCGCGGCCCGCGTGCGATGAGAACCCGCGACTTCTGCCGGGCATGGCTGACGTCCAGCTGCCCGAAGTTGTCGCTCAGCACGGCGTTCATCGACACCGACATGTGCTTGAGCCTCCCGCCCGCGATCACCACCACGCCGGGATCGGCGTGCGCGGCGATGAGGCCGGCGATGTCGCGCAGCGCGTCGAGGGTGCGGGGCAGGCGCAGCAACACCACGCGCGCACCGCTGACCAGTTCAGCGTCGAAGGGAAGTGAGCGAAAGCGGCCGGTGAGCCCTGCGCGCGAAGCATTGGCCTCGAGCGCATGCTCACCGGTGATCGCGTCGAGATGCGCACGGATGCCGGTCGCACCGTCGTCCGCAGCCCCGAGGGTGAGCGCGCCGTAGGCGTCGTTGATCACCACGATGTCGCCTGGCCCCGCAGCCGCGCGCAGCTCAGCGGATTCGTCGAGGATCAACCGATCCGCCGCGTCGACGGCGACAAGTCCGGGCGCCTCGACGTCGGGCCAGCGCCGCAGCGCGTCGAAGAGCTCGCTCACCACGTCACATCGCCGTCGACGTCCCGAGCCGCGCCGGCGCAGGGGAGGGGGTAGGCGCGGACGCGGGTGGCGACGATGCGCGGGTGGGTACCGATCACCATGAGAGCCTAGCCGCGGGTGGCCGGGGGAGTTCTCGGCGATGCGGCGCGGAAGCCCCGCGGTGCAGGCCTGCCGGCCACCGTCGCCACTGCCACGTGCCGTGGACACGCCGGCGAAACACCGTCGGCATAGCCTGGCGTCGACCCGGTCCGCCTTCCGAGAGGTGCTCGCCATGACGTTCCATGTCCCCACGGTCGACATCGCGCCGTACGTCGCCGACGGTGCCGCCGCGGACCGAGAGGAGGTCGCACGGCAGATCGACGAGGCCTGCCGTGCGGTCGGATTCATCCAGGTCATCGGTCACGGCATCCCGGACACGGTGATCGACGGGCTGACCGATGCGCTCGACCGGTTCTTCGCTCTCGACCTCGACACCAAGAAGGGGTACCGCACGCCCCCACAGGTCAACCGCGGTTACAGCCCACCGAAATCGGAGTCGCTGTCGCTGTCGCTCGGGGTGGAGTCGGCGACGCGCATGAACGACTTCTTCGAGGCGTTCAACGTCGGCGCCTCGTCGGCGGCCTATCCGCACGTGACCGACCTTCCTCAGCCCGACTACGCCGAGAACGTCTGGCCCGCCGTCGAAGGGTTCGAGCCTCAAGTACAGGGCTACTTCGCCGAGGCCGCCCGGGTGGCCCGCACCATGACGCGCATCTTCGCCGATGCGCTGGGGCTCGACGACGACTTCTTCCCCAGCCGCACCGACCATTCTCTCGATGTCATGCGCATGAACAACTACGCGCTTCCGCCGGGTACCGAGGTGTCTCTCGACGGCGACCTCATCGGCATGAGCGAGCACACGGACTTCGGCATCGTCACCGTCCTCTGGGCGGACCAGGTGCGAGGGCTCCAGGTGCTCGGCTCCGACGGATCGTGGAACGATGTCCACCCCGCCGACGGGGCGCTGCTCATCAACCTCGGCGACATCACGGCGCACCTCACCAATGAGCGGTGGATGTCGACGCTTCACCGCGTCAAGCCCCCCGTCATCGACGGAACGATCGAGCGTCGGCGCAGCGTCGCGTTCTTCCACGACGGCAACGTCGACACGGTGATCACCACGCTTCCCTCGTGCGTCGACGAGCACCACCCCGCTCTGTTCGAGCCGGTCACGATCGCGGAGCACATCGCTGCCAAGCTGCGCGGTTCACGCGCGGGCATTCGCAACGATGCCGCCGGGCGCGAGGCGCAGAGGGTCCTGGACAGCGGCAGATACTGACCTTCGCGCCGTCGGATACCGGGAAGGCGCACGGGAGGTCGAGCGAGTCGGCCGGTGGTTCAGATCGTGGTGAGGATCGCCTCGCGCTGCCGCTGCAGCTCGGTGACGCGAGCCGCGATCTTCGCAGCGTCGGCTCCAAGCTCATCGGCGAGCTGCGAGAGGCGCCGACGGAGGCCCTTGGCGCGCGTCTGGGCTTCGGAGATGCGTTCCTTCACCATCCAGTCGCTGACGATATTGTCGAACACCACGTCGAAGACCGTGAGCAGCTGCGAGATGTCAACACCGTCGATGGTCGAGCCACCGATGTCGGCGAGCTCGACGGAGAGCCGCTCGAGCGCCCGGTTGACCTCTCTGAACGCCTCGGTGGCCCCGTCGATCCTCGAGTGCTTGATCATGTCGGTGACGAAGCCGCCCCCGAAGAATGTGTCGTACGTGGACCAGCCGCCCGCGCTGTCGAGCTCCGCGAGAGCCGCGTCGAGCGCGGCTCTGGTGGCATGCAGCGCGTCGACAGCCTCCGCGATCTCGCGTTGCCGGGCCTCGGCCACGCCCAGCCGCTCCGCCAGCGCTGTCAGCGCTGCGGCGTCCTGGCCACCGGCCGCGACGATGGCTTCCTCATAGCGGACGAGCGCGTCGGTGTACGCGCGGTCCGCCCCACGGAGGGCGTCGTGCTCCCGGCGAAGCCGCGAGTCCTCGGCGACGGCGCGGCCGAGGCGCGCTTGCGCGCCGGCGACCGCGAGCGCGGCAGCGTCTGCCTCGGCGCGTTCAACGGCCAAGCGATCGGCCGCGTCTCCGCGCAGCGTCGCCCAGATCCTCGTAGGCGAGAGCTCCTCGAGCCGGCGGACATCCGACCGCTCCACCGCCAGCACCCGCTCCAGCTCGGCCAGCTCGTCCCGCCGGGTCGCCACGAGCGCCGCGGTGGTCTCGAGCTGGACGGCAAGGCGCCTCCGATGCGTACGGTCCTCGGCAGCGGCGCGGACGGCTTCTGCGTGCGGAACCAGGGAGGATTCATTCACGTGGTCACTGTGCCACACCAGTGCCGGAGCAACCGGCTCCGTGATGCCGGGGGCCGTGTCGAGAACGTCGGCGTCTTCGGCCGTGCCGCCCACGCCGTCAGCGCGACCGGGGCTGACGAGGCGCGGCAGGCGGCGGCACCTCCTTCGCGGCGACGATGGCGTCGACGGCGATGCGTTCGACCCCGCGCTTGCCGTCCACCACGACCTCGTCCGGCGAGACGCTCAGGAGCTCGCCCAGCGCATCGGTCGCACGGCCGTCGGGCAGCAGGTAACGCACCACGACGCGGCGGCCGGGGGCAGGAAGCCTGATCATGCCCTCACCACTTCGACGGCGCGTAGTCCTTGAGGAACACGCCGAACAGGTCCTCGCCCGCCTCGCCGCGCACCACCGGGTCGTAGACGCGCGCGGCGCCGTCGACCAGGTCGAGCGGCGCGTGGAATCCCTCCTCGGCGAGACGGACCTTGGTGGGGTGCGGGCGCTCGTCGGTGATCCAGCCGGTGTCGACGCTGGTCATGAGGATCTGGTCGGACTCGAACATCTCGCGTGCGCTCGTGCGGGTGAGCATGTTGAGCGCCGCCTTCGCCATGTTCGTGTGCGGGTGCCCGGGCCCCTTGTAGCCGCGCTCGAACACGCCCTCCATCGCGGAGACGTTCACCACGTACGCACGGCCGGTGGACGATGCGGCGGCCGCCGCCGCGAGCGACGGGCGCAGGCGGTTGATGAGGATGAACGGCGCCGTCGAGTTGCACAGCTGCACCTCGAGCAGCTCCAACGGGCTCACCTCGCCCACCGCCTGCACCCACGAGTTGGTGTCGTGCAGGTCCGGGACCAGCCCGCCGGCGTCGATCGCCGAGCCGTCGGCCAACCGCTCGAGCGACGAGGATCCCGGCGCGAGCGCCAGCTCGGTGAGCCGCTGAGCCTCGCGCATGCCCGTCTCGGCCGCGTGGGCTGAGGCGAGCAGAGGGTGAGCCGTCGCGGACGCCTCGATGCTCACAGGGTGCGCATCGTGGGTGCGGCCGAGCGTGAGCAGGCTCGGACCCGAACCCTCCGGCCACAGCCCCGGCTCGATCGGCACCGCCTCGGCGTCCACCAGCGGCGCGTATGCGCCAGGGGAGCGGCGCACCGTCTGCGCGGCGTTGTTGATGAGGATGTCGAGCGGGCCGTGAGACGCCACGGAGTCGGCGAGCGCGACCACCTGCGCCGGGTCGCGCAAGTCGATGCCGACGACGGTGAGCCGGTGGAGCCAGTCGCCCGCATCGTGCATCCCGGCGAAGCGGCGCACCGCGTCGCGCGGGAAGCGTGTGGTGAGGGTGAGGTCCGCGCCGTCGCGCAGCAGCCGCAACGCGATGTGCATGCCGATCTTCGCGCGGCCGCCGGTGAGCAGCGCGCGCCGGCCCCTCAGATCGGTACGGGCGTGGCGCTTCGCGTGCCCGGTCTCCGCGCACTCGGGGCAGAGCTGGTGGTAGAACGCGTCGACCTGCGTGTACTTCTGCTTGCAGATGTAGCAGGGGCGCGGCTTGACGTAGTCGCCGACGGTGGGAGCGGCGGCGCGGGCCGTCAGGGTCAGCCCGCGCGTCTCATCGTCGATCCGGTCCGATGCGCCGGTCGCCGTCGCGGCCACGATGGCGGAGTCGGCGACGTTGATGGCGTTGCGGCGCTCGCGGCGCCGGCTGCGCTTGACGGACTTGATCATGCTCGCGGTCGCGTTGCGCACCGCAAGGAAGTCCGGGTCCTGCTCGTCCACCTCGCTGAGCGAGGCCAGCACGCGGAGCGTGATCTCGAGCTCGTCGGGGTCGATGCGGTGCTGGCGGGCCAGGGGAGGGACGGGTGCGGACACTCGCTCCATTCTACGGAGCGCACTCGCGACGACGCTCCGCGCACGCGCTGCTCTGGAGCGCCTCGCCCGCTAATGTGGCCGTGACGAGGGAGGACGCCTGTGATCGGGATGTCACGCATGAAGGCCCGGCTGGATATCGCCGGGGCCACGGTGGGCCTGATCGCCGTGGCGCTGTCGCTCACGCCGTCGCTGCTGCCGAGGCCCGCGTGGGGGCAGGGCCTCGTCTCGGGTCTGGGCTTCGCGGTCGGCTACGGCGTCGGCGTGCTCGTGTGGCGCGCCGTCGCGCGGCTGTCGCGCGGAAGGCTTCCCCACAACGCGGCCGAGGCGCCTGCGTGGATCGTGGTGCTCATCGGCTTCGCCGCGACGGCGGCCCTCATGCCGTTCGCGCTCGACTGGCAGAACTCCGTGCGCGCCGCCGTCGGCATGCCCGACACGAGCGGCTTCGACTGGCTCGTCGCCGCCGTCGCCTTCGCGCTCGGCTCGTGGCTGGCCTTCGCGATCGGCAACGGCGTCGCACGCGGCTACCGCAGCCTCCACCGCCTCGTCGCGCCGCGGATCCCGATGAAGGAGACCCGGCCCCGCGCCTCGTCCGCGCTGACCGTGGCGGGCACCGTCGTCGCGATGCTCGCCGTCTTCTCGATCGGTCTGTCGATCCTCTCCTTGCTGCTGACCGTCGCGTCCAACAGCAAGAACCGTCAGTACGACCCCGACTACGCCCAGCCCACCAGCCCGCTGCGCTCCGGCAGCGCCGAGAGCCTCATCGCGTGGGACCAGGTAGGGGCGGCCGGCGCGAAGATCGTCGGCGGAGGCCCCGACGCCGCGCAGATCGCGACCGTGACAGGTGCCGATGCGATGGAGCCCATCCGCGTCTACCTCGGGATCGATGTGCCCGGAAGCTTCGAGGAGCGCGCGCAGCTCGCGGTCCAGGAGCTCGAGCGCACCGGAGCCGCAGAACGCTCGGTGCTGATGATCGCGGGGACCACCGGCTCGGGCTGGCTCGACCCCGGAGCGATCGACGGCTTCGAGTACCTTCACGCCGGCGACACCGCGCTCGTCGCGATGCAGTACGGCGCGACCGGCAGCCCGGTATCGGCGATCCTCACGCCCGACCTGTCGCAGGACGGGACGGCGGCGCTGGTCGACGCCGTCACCGCATGGTGGGAGACGCTCCCCGCCGACGACCGCCCCCAGCTGGTGGTCTACGGCCTCAGCCTCGGCAGCTTCGGCATCCAGGCGGCCTACGACGACGCGCTCGACCTGCTCGACTCGACCCAGGGCGCGGTGCTCGCCGGCACGCCCTCCTTCACGCCCATCTGGGCGACGCTCCAGGACGAGCGCGACGAGGGCAGTCCCTACCCGCTGCCGGTCTTCGACCAGGGTCTGCACGTGCGCTGGGCGGACGAGTGGGGCGGGCTCGAGGCGCTCACCACCACCTGGCAGGACACGCGCGTGGCGTACCTGCAGCACGGCAACGACCCGATCGTCTTCATCGGGCCCAGCGTCATCTGGTCCGAGCCCGAGTGGCTCAAGCCGGATCAGCGCTCCGAGTCCGTGAGCAAGGACATGGTGTGGATCCCCGCGGTGACGGCCTTCCAGGGCGTCGTCGACCTCATCCTCTCGACGGCGGTCCCGGAGGACGCGGGCCACAAGTACGGCAACCTCGCGGTCGACGGGCTCCACCAGGTCACGGGGGACGCCGGCCTGGACGAGGATGCGATCGCGCGCATCCGCACCGTGATCGAGACCTACGACACCTTCTCGCCGGTCGCGAACTGACGCCGTACGCGCACGGCGCCGCGACCCGAGGACCGCGGCGCCGAAGCGGTGGTCAGTCCCAGCGAGGCTTGCGCGGACCCCGGTCGTCCCGCTGGCGGCGGTCGTCACGAGGGCCGCGGTCATCTCGGGGACCGCGATCGTCGCGCGAGCCCCGACCGCCGTCGTAGCGCCCGCCGCGGGATCCGCCCCGGGAACCGCCGCGCGACGGCCCGCCGGAGTCCGGACGGATGTCGATGAGGCGCCCGGAGATCCGCGTCCCGCCGAGCCTGCTCAGCGCCGAGGGCGGGAGCGTCGACGGCAGCTCGACCAGGGAGAACTCGGGCATGATCGTGATCTTGCCGAAGTCGCCGCGGGCGAGGCCGCCCTCGTTCGCGAGCGCGCCCACGATCTGCCGGGGCTCGACCTTGTGCCGCTTGCCCACCTCGATGCGGTAGGTCGTGAAGCCTTCGCTGGGGGCGCGACCGCGACGCTCGTCGCGCCCGCCCCGCGCATCGTCCCTGCCGCGGTCCCGCGCGCCCCGGTCGGGTGCGAACGTCGCGCGCTTGGGCTCGTCGGCCGGGTCGAGCAGCAGGGGGGTCTCGCCCTGGGCGACCACCGCGAGCGCGGCGGCGACGTCGGCCTCGGGCACGTCGTGGTGCTCGACGTAGTGGCCGATGATGTCGCGGAAGCGGCTGATCCGGTCGCTCTGCTCGAGCGCGGCCGTGATCGAGTCGTCGAAGCGCGCGAGGCGCGTCGCGTTGACCTCGTCGGCGGACGGCCAGTGCATCTCCGTGAGCGGCTGTCGCGTCGCCTTCTCGATCGCGGTGAGCATGCGGCGCTCGCGAGGCGTGATGAAGCTGATGGCGTCGCCGGTGCGCCCCGCACGTCCGGTGCGACCCACGCGGTGGACGTAGGACTCGGTGTCGATCGGGATGTCGAAGTTCACCACGTGGCTGATCCGCTCGACGTCGAGGCCGCGCGCCGCGACGTCGGTGGCGACCAGGATGTCGAGCTTGCCGTCCTTGAGCTGCTTGATGGTCCGCTCGCGCTGGGCCTGCGCGACGTCGCCGCTGATGGCCGCCGCTGCCAGGCCGCGCGCCCTGAGGCGCTCGGCCACGGTCTCCGTGTCGTTCTTGGTGCGGGTGAAGACGATCATCGCCTCGAAGTTCTCGACCTCGAGGAGGCGCGTGAGGGCGTCCATCTTCTGCTGGTAGGCCACCACCAGGTAGCGCTGGGTGATGGTCGAGGAGGTGGTGGTCTTGCGCTTGACCGTGACCTCCGCGGGGTCGTGCAGGTAGCGCTGCGACAGGCGGCGGATCGAGGACGGCATGGTCGCGGAGAACAGCGCGACCTGCTTGTCGTCGGGCGTGGACGCGAGGATGGTCTCGACGTCCTCGGCGAAGCCCATCTTCAGCATCTCGTCGGCCTCGTCGAGCACGAGGTACTTGAGCTCGGACAGGTCGAGCGTGCCCTTGTCGAGGTGGTCCATGATGCGCCCGGGCGTGCCGACCACGATGTGGACGCCGCGACGCAGCGCAGACAGCTGCACGCCGTAGCCCTGTCCGCCGTAGACGGGCAGCACGTGGACGCCCTTGACGTCCGCCGCGTAGCGCTCGAAGGCCTCGCAGACCTGGAGCGCGAGCTCGCGCGTCGGGGCGAGCACCAGCGCCTGAGGAGCCTTCTGGGACTTGTCGAGCCGGGCGAGGATGGGCAGCGCGAACGCGGCGGTCTTGCCGGTGCCCGTCTGCGCGAGACCCATCACATCGCGGCCGCTGAGCAGCAGCGGGATGGTCTCGGCCTGGATGGCGGAGGGGGTCTCGTAGCCGACGGCCTTGAGGGACTTGAGGATGGGCCCGTCGAGCCCGAGGTCGGCGAAGGTCTGGGTGGGGGCGGCTGCCGCGTCGGTCTCGACGCTTTCGGAGGTCATGACACCACCGTAAGCGGCCTGGGTCCCGCAGGGGGACCAACGGGACGATGCGTCAGGCCCGCGAGCGTGCGCGGGGTGTCGCCGTCGCCTCCGCCTCGGCGACGATGCGGTTGACCATGCCGCTGAACACGAGCCCGTGGAAGGGCAGCACCGACAGCCAGTACAGCCGCCCGGTGAGGCCGCGCGGCAGGAAGACCGCGCGCTGGCGGTACACCGCTCCCTCGGCCGCAGGCTCGACCCCGAGCTCGAGCCACGCGCGGCCGGGCACCCTCATCTCGGCGCGCAGCCGCAGCAGCCGCCCGGGCTCGACGTGCTCGACCCGCCAGACGTCGATCGCGTCGCCCACGCGCGGCGCTGCGAGCGTCCTGCGCCCGCGACGCTGCCCGACGCCGCCGACCATGCGATCCATGAGCCCGCGCACGGCCCACAGCACCGAGGCGGAGTACCACCCGGTCGCGCCGCCGATCTCCGTGATGACGCGCCACACCTCCGCGGGCTCCGCGGTGGTCGGCTTGGTGCGCTCGTCCTTGAACACCGTGCGCCGCGCCCACTCGGGATCGCTCGGCATCGGATCGCTCGGTGCGCCGAGCACACGCCCGTCCACCCAGCTGGTCTCGACCTCGTCGATCTCGACGCGTGCGAGAGCGAGCGCGACCGCATCGCTGTACCCCGTGAGCCCGCCGGGCGGCGGCGGGATGATCGCGTCGATCGCATCGTCCTTCACCACGCACGAGTGCAGCAGCGATTCGACGAGCGGACGGGCGATGCGACTCGGGACAGGCGTGACGAGCCCCACCCAGTGCGACGCGAGGCCCGGGGTGAGGACCGGCAGCGCGGTGATGCCGCGCCGGGGCAGGCCGGCGACCTCGGCGTAGCCGTTCATCATCTCGGAGTAGCGCATGACGTCCGGGCCGCCGATGTCGTAGACGCCGTTCGCGGCAGCGTCCACCCGCGCCGCGGCGAGCAGGTAGTAGAGGACGTCGCGCACGGCGATCGGCTGGATGAGGTTGCGCACCCATCGCGGCGCGGGCATGTACGGCAGCACCTCGGTGAGATGCCGGATCATCTCGAAGGACGCGGAGCCGGAGCCGATGACCACGCCCGCCTGCAGTACCAGCGTGGGCGTGGCGGACGCGAGCAGCAGGTCGCCGACCTCCTTGCGCGAGGCGAGGTGCGAGGAGAGCTCGACCCCGTCGGGGTGGAGGCCGCTGAGGTAGACGATGCGGTCGACGCCCGCGGCCGCGGCGGCGCGGGCGACGTTCTCGGCGATCGCCCGGTCGAGACGCGCGTAGTCGCGGCCGCTGTGCATCGAGTGCACCAGGTGGTAGACGATGCCGACCCCGGCCATGGCGCGGTCCATCGCCTCCGGGTCCGCGGCGTCGCCCTCGACGGTCTCGACCTCTCCCGACCAGGGCAGCGCCGCGACGCGTCGCGCGGAGCGCGTGAGCACGCGCACCCGGTAGCCGCCGGCGAGCAGGCGCGGCACCAGGCGCCCGCCGATGTAGCCGGTGGCGCCGAGCACGAGGACCAGCGGCGCGGCGCCGTCCGGGCCGGGCACGGCCCGCAGCGCCTCCTCCGAACCGAACGGGCTGTTGGGCGGCGCGGCATCGGGCGCATCCATGAGCGGGCTCCTTCCGGCGACGGTGCGCTGCGATGCGCACCTGAGGAGGCAACCCGGATCGGGCGGTGAGGCATTCCCGCCCGCCGCGTACTGCAGGCGCAGCAGGCCCAGATGACTGCGGAGGGACGATGCGCGCGGGCGCTCGGCGGAGGACCGTGGACGCATGAGCATCGAGACCGGTCAGAAGTCCACCGCCACCGTCCGCGATTCGGCGTCCCTGTGGTCGGGGACCGGGCTCGCGGTGATCATCGCCCTGTGCGTGACCGTGTCAGCCTTCGCGATCGACGGCGCTCGTGAGGTGCCGGCTGGTGCCGCGCTCCCGGCGAACCCCATCGCCGAGCAGCGTCCGGCGCCCGCCGGTGAGCTCCTCGGCCGCGCGCTCGACGCCAACGTCGCCGAGGTCGAGAGCTTCCTCGACTGGGGCGGCCGGGCGGACTACGACGGCGCGGGCCGGCTCGTGCTCGACGCGCACGGGATCACGGGTCGGATGCTCGAGACCGTGCTCGCCGCGGACCTCGCGCGGTCCATGGCCGTCGACCCGGACCTCGTGGCCGAGGCGATCGCCGCGGCCGAGCGCGACGCGGTGCCCGAGAACGGGATCGCTCGCGGGACAGCCTCGTCCGACCTCATCACCGTGATCTGCACCGAGTCCCACGACGGGATGACGCTGGCCTTCGAGGACCGCTCGGTCTGAGCCGGGCGTCAGGTCCAGAGCGCCTCGATCGGGAGGTCCCGTCCGACGATGCGCGAGGCGGCACGATGCCCCGACAGCATCGCGGCGGGGACGGTCGCCGGGTCGTCGGTCCAGGTCGCCTCGCCGGCCAGGTGGAGCACGCCGCCGACCGGTGTCGCGAGCGCATCGTGGTCGGCGGTGGTCGATCCCGGACGCATGAAGGCGTACGACCCGCGCGCGTGCGGGTCCTCGTGCCAGCGGGTGACGCTCACCGCGGTCGGATCCGGAACCTCGCCGTAGAGCCTGCGCAGCTGCGCGCGCACGGAGTCGGTCACCTCCGCATCGGTCCAGCCCTCGATCATCCGCGCCGTCGGCCCGGCCGCGAACGTCAGCAACGTCGGCGTCCCGTCGAGCGGCGTGAGGTCGTACCACGAGTGCCACGCGCGCCCCTCGGGACCCTGCTGGCGGATCGCGTACACGTCCTCGCCCCAGAAGCGCGTGGGGAAGCGGAGCACCACCTTCTCGAAGCGGTTCATCTCGAGCCGCGACAGCGCGCCGGCGACGGGCTCGGGCAGCGGGGGCTCGATCTCCAGCGCGCCCGCCTGGAGCACGCCCACGGGCACGGTGACCACCGCATCGGCCGCCGCGAAGGCGGCACCGTCGGTCTCGACGTGCACCCCGGTCGCCGACCACGTGATGCGGGACACCACGTGGCCGAGCCGCACGTCGAGGCCCTCGGCCAGGCGTGCGGGAAGCGCGTCGTAGCCGTCCGGGAAGACCACCTCGTCGCCCTCGATCGCGTCGTCGTCGAGGCCGTGGGCCGCGAGATCCTCGATCCACGCGCCGTACTGCTCCTCGGACCGATGCTCGAGGAACTCGCGGACGCGCTGCGCCCGATCCGCGGGCCAGCCCTGGGAGCCGAGCGCGCGTTCCGTGACGTCGCGGTAGGAATCCAGCGGCGCCGAGTCCGCGATCACATCAGCCAGCGTCGCGTCGACGGCACGGACGTCCGTGGCGAAGGCGGCCGCCTCATCGTCCGTCAGCCGGCGCCCGTCGGGGGAGAAGTACGCCATCGGCCGGCCGTCCACCTGATAGCCGCCCACCGTGAACTCGTGCGTGCGCATGCCGAACGCGCGGGCGGCGGCTGCGACGGGGCAGCCGTCGACACCATGGATCCACGAGGCGCCGAGGTCGGTCGCGCTGCCGTCGCGGCGCTCGGTCCACACGCGTCCGCCGACGCGGTCGCGGGCCTCGAGCACCACCACCCGGCGGCCGGCTTCGGACAAGAGCCGCGCGGCGGTCAGGCCCGCGACGCCCGCTCCGACCACCACGGTGTCGACGTGCTCCATGCCTGCTCCCTCGCTTCGATGTGCGCCGACCCTACCGGGGCGGGCGCGCGGGTAGCGTGAGGACATGTTCGTGCTCATGTCGATCCATCACCCGCATCCCGAGCATCGGGCCGCGCTCGTCGACTCGATGCATCGGTACGGCGCCGCCATCCTTGGCGAGGCCGGGCTCGTCTCGATCCGCACGCTCGCCGACGAGGACTCCGACCGGTTGGTGGGGCTCGCGATCTTCGATTCGCGAGAGGACTACGAGCGGCTCGCCCCGATCGCCCGCGCGGCGGTCGCGGACGACCCCTTCGACGAGTGGGAGCAGGTCCCGATCGACGGGCTCAGGCTCACCGAGATCTGAGGACGCTCACCCGTCGAGGATCACCAGCTCCCGCGTGGACCTGGTCATCGCGACGTAGCGGTCCACCGCTCCGGTGAGGCCGCCTCCGAAGCCCGCCGGATCGACCACCACGACGAGGTCGAACTCGAGGCCCTTGACCTGCTCCGGCGACAGCGACCGGACCCGGTCGCCGTCGGCGGCGGAGGGATCGCCGATGACGCACGCCACGCCCTCCTCGTGTGCGGTGAGCCAGGCGGAGAGGATCGCGTCGCGGTCGGATCGTGCGCCTCGGCGAACGGGGATGCCGGAGACCCGGATGGACTCGGGCACGTTGGCGTCCGGCAGCGCCGCGAGGATCGCGGGCGCCGCCTCCGCCATCACCTCGGCGGGGGTGCGGTAGTTGACGGAGAGCCGTGCGCTCGCGACGTCGCGCAGGCCCACCCGCGCGAGACGGTCCTCCCACGCCTCGGGGAAGCCGCGGCGCGCCTGCGCGCGGTCGCCCACCACCGTGAGGCTTCCCGAGGGACAGCGGCGCAGCAGCGCGCGCCATTCCGCGTCGGTGAGCTCCTGGGCCTCGTCCACCACCACGTGCGCGAAAGGCCCGGCCAGCCGATCGCCGGCTCCGGCGTCCTCGGTGACGTTGCCGACCAGCTCCTCGCGGAGATCCTGCCCCCGGAGCATGGACATGACATGGAGCTCGGTGTCGTCGGCCGCCATGAGGTCCTCCGCCACCTCGCGCATGCGTGCGAGATGCGCCTCACGACGCAGACGCTCGCCGCGCAGGCGCCTGGCCCGGTCGGGATCGCCGAGCCGGTGACGCGCGGCGTCCAGAATCGGCAGGTCCGCGACGGTCCAGGCGTCGGGGCGGTCGCGTCGCAGCGCCGCCGCCTCATCAACGGACAGCCACGGCGCGCAGCGGCGCAGGTAGGCGGGCACCTCGTACAGGTCGCCGACGAGCTCGGTGGGCTCGAGGATAGGCCACGCGGCGCCGATGGCGTCGAGCAGCGCACGGTTGCGCGAGAGCGCCGTGCGGGCCGCGGCATCGGGGTCGCCCTGATCGAGGCCGTACGCGTCGAACTCGTCGGGGTCCTCCCGCGCCTCGTCATCGCCGGAACCGCTGCGCACGCGGTCGACAACGATGGTGAGCAGCGCCGTCCAGACCGCGTCCCTCGCGTCGTTGTGCGCCGTGCCGGGCTCGGGTGCCGCGAACGCCTCGACCCAGTCCGCGGGTGTGACCTCGACCTGCTCGTCACCCACGTCGAGGCGGAGGGTCGACGTCGGCGGCTCCTCATACAGGGCGACCGCGGCGTCGATCGCGAGGTCCAGGTCGGCCTTGAGTCGGGCGACGTCCGGATCCGCCTCGGCGGGGGCCAGCCGGCCCTCCGGCACCAGATCCGTGACCGTGCACGTGCGCACCGAGTCCTCGCCGAGGCTCGGGAGCACGTCCGCGATGTACGCGAGGTACGGCCGATGCGGTCCCACGACGAGGACCCCGCCTCCCTGGGCGGCGAGGCGCGCATCGGCGTAGGTGAGGTACGCGGCACGATGCAGCGCGACCACGGTCTTCCCGGTCCCCGGGCCGCCGTCGACCACGAGGGCGCCGGCAGAGGACGCGCGGATGATGGAGTCCTGGTCCGCCTGGATCGTGGAGAGCACGTCGCGCATGCGGCTCGACCGGCTCGCACCGAGGCTCGCCATGAGCGCGGAGTCCTCGTCGAGCGTCGTCGCGACCGCCGCCGTGCCGGAGAGCGGCTCGTCCCAGTAGTCGACGATGCGCCCGCCGGACCACCGGTACCGGCGCCTGCTCGCGACGCCCATCGGTCGCGCGGCGGTAGCGGCGAAGAACCGCTCGGCGGCGGGGGAGCGCCAGTCCACGAGCAGCCGCGTGCCGTCCTCAGCGGTGACGCCGAGCCGACCGACGTACGTGCGCTCGCCGTCGGTCGTGACGATGCGTCCCAGGCACAGGTCGCGCCCGTAGCGCCGCAGCGTCCGCAGCCGAGCGCTCAGGCGGTGGACCTCGAGGTCGCGCTCGACGGTCGCCTGGCCGCCCCCGCCGGGCTTGCGGAGCTCGGCCTCGAGGCGCTCCTCGAGCTGACCGACCTGGCGCGCCACGGCTGCGGCGACGCGCGCGAGATGAGCGGAGTCGGCGTCGACGAGCGACGGGTCCGCCTTGGCGGAGAGGCGAGGGGGCAGCGCGAACGCCGAGGAGGTCATGAGGGGTCCTTCGAACCGGTGACTGCCGACGATTCTCCGCCGCGGAGGGGGCCTTGCCGCAAGGGGGCGGGCCCGCGGTACGGTGGACATGAGGTGAGCGCCGGCGACGCCTTCGCATCGTCCCTGGTGGGGGCGCGATGCCCTGGCTAAGGTGAGGGCACGCCGATCCCAGGAGGAACGATGTCCGAGCAGGCCGTGCCCGCGGGGTACTCGCGCTATCTGATGAAGAGCAAGTTCGGCGCCGGCCGTGACTTTCGCATCCTCGCGCCGGAGACGGAGGAGGACCTGTTCCTCGTCGACGGCAAGATGGGCCCTCGTCCGCGGGCGGACGTGCTCGACGCTTCCGGAGCGAAGCTCTTCGATGTCACCGGGCGCATGATGGGCATCCCCAAGCGCATGGACGTCACCGACGGCGCGGGCGCGCAGGTCGCGCACCTCCACGCGCAGCCGTTCAAGTTCGTCAAGGACAAGATCGACGTCAGCCTGGCCTCGGGCGAGGAGTGGCTGCTCGAGGGCAACCTCATCGAGAAGGACTACACGCTTCGGGATGCGTCCGGCACGGTGATGGTGCAGATCACGCAGAAGTGGATGACCATCCGCGACAAGTACACGATCGACGTGCGCGAAGGCGTCGCGCCGGGTCTGGCCTTCGCGATCGTGTGGGCGATCGACCGCTGGGTCGAGCGGGACTGAGCGCGCACGACGGCCCTCAGGGACGCGAGCGGTCCTGCGTCATCGACTCCTCCCACAGGCCGAAGGACTGCAGGAAGTCCTCGGTGAGCTCGAGCGCCTCGCGGGTCGAGGCGACGGAGCGCGGGCGCGAGACGAAGAACCGCTGCGCGCTCGCGTCCGTGGACCTGCTGGTGGTGATGGTGATGAGCAGGTGCTCGGGCTGGACCTCGACGCGAAGCGTGCAGACGCCGAACATCGGCTCGCGGGGGTCTCGCGACACCCGCGCGCCCGTCTGCCCCTGGGGTCCGGCCATAGTCCGGGCAACCTAGCCGATGGCGCGCGGCGCGACGATCAGGATCGCGTCGAGGTCTCGTCCTTCGAGCGTCCGGATGCCCAAAGGCGGGTGGCCTTGATCGAGCGACATCGCGAAAAGGCCGGCCCGGACCGCGGCCAGCGCCGGGTCGGAACCGCTGGTGACCGCGATGATCTCGTCAGGGACTCCACCGGCGAGGGTTTCCTTGACGGACTCGGCGGCGTCGCCCGCCGGGTACGCCCACGCGCCAGACGGGTAGGAGAGCTCGCGGACGTCGTCATGGGCGATCTTTCTCAGCTTCTCCTCGTTGAGGTTCGCCCCCAAGAGCTCGTCGAAGGTCTCGCGCACCACGGCCACCCGCACGGTGTCGCGTTCCGGCCCAGCCGTCTCGCAGCACGCCCCCTTCCTCACGAATGCGACCCAGCCGTACTCCTCGGTGAACAGCTCCTCCTTGTCGGCCGGCGCGAAGGGCACCAGGATCTCGACCTCCGGGGTCGTACGGAAGCCTTGGAGGGGGATCCGGTCGCGGTGCTGGGCCGCCAGGACCTCGTCGGCGATCTGGTCAGCGCGCATCAGCCGCACGCTGAGGTTCACGTGCCCGCCGACCACCACGCGGGCCTGCCTTTCGACCACGTTCCGGACCGCCTCCTCGGAACCTGGCTTCCCAAGGCTCGCCGGGAGGTACCCCGCGGGCGGCAGCTCGGTCAGACCGGCGAGCGGGCTGCCCTTGGCCGCGTTGGCGTGCGGGAACTTCTCGAGCGACTCGAGGATGTGCTCGCTCTTCATGCGCTCGAGCGACATGCCCGCGACCTCGTACGCCTCGGTCCCAGCGGCGTTGGACCGGTCGGAGATCACCTCGTACAGCTCGCGCATATGCCCGAAGTGCTCGAGGAGTCTCTCGACATCGAGACCCTCGCCGAAGTCGCCGGCGAGCGTCGCCATGGAGCCCGTCTTCGCGCCGAGCTCGTCCTGGAACTGCAGGATCTGGGCGAGGAACACCGGCCACGGCCGCATCGCCAGCCGGCTCCGCCAGGTCGAGTGCGCCGAGGTGCCGTCGACCAGCCGCCGCGCGGTCCACACCTGCACGCCGTAGGAGACGTCCTTCTTGTCCTTCGCGACGCTCGCGGGGTAGAGCAGCGCGAGGGGCACGCCCCGCTCGTCGGGCGCCGGAGTGTCATCGGTCCACGGCAGGCCGCTCCAGGCCGGCAGCGACGCGCCGGCCGCCGGCGGCACGAGCCAGGGCCCACCGGCGGAGCGCTCGCGCTCGAAGTACGCGGAGGAGAGGACGTTGGGCCGCATCGCGGTCACGGTGGCGCGGGCGAACGCGGGCAGGTGGTCCGGGACGATGCGGATCTCCACGCCCTCGTCCCGCCACGGCGTGAGCGTCCCGCCGCCGGTACCGCAGTCGTCCGCGCACAGGCTGCCGAAGCTCGCGACCTGGCCCGAGGTGCCCCACGCCCAGTGGACCTCGATCCGCCAGAAGCCGCCGTCGGCGATGGTGGGCAGGCCGTCCCCGAGCGGGATGGTGACGGTGCGCCCCAACCGCAGCGCTCGCCCTCGCGGGCTGATGGCGAGGCCTGGGTGCACCACCAGGTCCGTGCCGACGATCTCGACGCCGAGGCCGTCGACCACGCCCGGTCCCGAGGCCGTCGCGACGGCCGTCGACAGCGCCCGCGCATAGTCCTGGATCGCGGCGAGGTGCTCGGCGCGCAGGAACAGCCCGTCCTGCGGGTTGAGGCCGTGGAAGCCCTCGAGCACGGTGGCGCCGTGCGCGCCCGTCGTGGTGCCTGTTCGCGTCTCTGCCGACGACGCCGCGTCCTTCGACACGTAGACGGTGCGGGACGCATCGGCCGCCGCAGCGGCGGCAGCGCCGTCCTCGTGGCCGTGGCAGCCGCAGTCACTCGTGGTCGTCATGGTGGCCATCTCCTTCCATCGTCGCCATGTCCGCCGGCTCGTGCTTCGCGCCGTCGTCGCCCCCGCGCGGGTTCTCCGCGGTGAGCACCGCGTCCTTGCCCTGTCCAGCGAGTCCCGGGTCATCACCGAGCACCCCCGCGAGCGGCGCGCGGGGCGAGGCGCCGTAGACCGGCGTGGGCCCCGTGCCCGTGACCACCACCCTGATGAGCGGGTTGCGCGGACGGTCCGACAGCTCGACGGTCACGCGCCTGGTGTCCGGGTCGTACGTCGGGCGGGTCTCCAGGCCTTCGGGGGCCCATCCGTTCTTCGAGAGCGAGTTGACCGTGACCGTGGTCATCGTGAGCGTCGCCGGCAGCAGGTGCTCCGTCACCGCGAAGGTGAAGGCGGCGGACCGGCGGTGGCGACCCTTGCCGTCGGACTCGTCATCGACCCATGCGATGCTGCCGGGCACCGCCTGGGGACCCACCGCTGCGCGCGTGTCCCCGCTGCCGATGAGTCCTGGGGCGAGGCCGCAGACCAGGTCCTGGATCACGGTCGTGGGAATCAGGGTGGGACGGCAGCAGTCGTCGATGCAGACCTTGCCGTCCACGATCGCGGGATGGTCGCTGTCGCTGCGCACCGTGACGCGGACGCACCCGAGCACCACGCCGGCGTGTGCCTCGGGGGTGGGGAAGAGTCCCGGCTCGCAGTCGGAGCCGTCCGCGGTGAGGTCCGCGGCATCGCGCGCCGCGAGGCACCTGAAGCCCCGCAGCAGCTCCCGGGCACGATGCGCGGGCTCGGCGGCGAGCACCTCGTAGCGCTGCGCGAGGGCCTCCTTCCCGGCGTCGTCGTGCTTGCCCACCTTGTCGAGACCGAGCAGCACGCGCACGCGGTGATACGTGCGAGGCAGCCCGGGGTGGCCAGGCACCAGCGCGAGCCGCGCGCGCTCATGGACGCGGGAGTACGACTGGCTCTCGCGGGTGACATCGCACGGATCGGCGAGCGCGGGTACCGGCCGGGCCAGGCACGCGTCGTAGGTGAGCACCAGGCAGAGCTCGATCTCCTGGGGTCCGCAGTCCGGCTCGAGCTGGCCCTTGAGGGCGTCCCGCAGGTCGACGCACCACGGCGCGTCGACATGGAGCTCGCGCCCGAGAGCGTCGACGGCGAGACCCCGCGACACCCGCAGCTCCCATTCGCCGTGGCGCGCGACGGCGAGTCCCCAGACCACGCCGCGCCCGTGCTGCCAGGACTGATGGAGCATGTGCTTCGCCCGCGGGTTGCCGCCGAGCACCTCGAAGTCGTCGCTGTCGAGCAGCATGCCGGTCGCTGGCCGCAGCGCGTTCCAGGGCCAGAGCGGGAGCGCGGTCGAGGCGTCGGCCCCGTACGGCGTCGTGCTCATGGCGGTCGGCTCATCGATGGTGGTCATCTCGCCTCCTAGGTGGCTCGCCGGGGAACGGTGCGGATGCCTTCTGGTACTCGCGGTGCACCGCGCCCACCAGCAGGTCCTGGGTGATGGCCTCGTCGCGCGCCGCGGCGGCGAACGAGGCGGAGAGCGCGGCATTGCGGATCCACCCACCGGGGATCCGGTAGAGCCGGGCGAGCGCGCCGATGTCGAGGTCGGTGGCGCGTACGGCCGTCGCATCGTGCGGCAGCAGCCGGTCCCACAGCGCCTCGCTGGCCTCCACATCGGGCAGCGGGAAGTCGACCACGAAGTCGAGACGCCTCGTGAAGGCGGGGTCGATGTTCTTGCGCAGGTTGCTGGTGAGCACGATGAGCCCGTCGAACTGCTCGACGCGCTGCAGGAGGTACGCGGTCTCGAGGTTCGCGTAGCGGTCGTGCGCGTCCGAGATCTCGGTGCGGGTGCCGAAGAGCGCGTCCGCCTCGTCGAGGAGCAGCACCGCGCGGGTGCGCTCCGCCGCCTCGAAGACCGCGCCGAGGTTCTTCTCCGTCTCGCCGAGCCACTTGGACACGAGGCGTGCAACATCGACCACCATGAGGTCGGTGTCGATCGCCGTCGCGAGCGCTGCCGCGGCGAGGGTCTTGCCCGTGCCCGGGGTCCCCGTGAAGAGCATCCGCACGCCACGGTTGCCCTGAGCACGCTGCCGCATGCTCCACTCCTCGAGCACGGTCGCCTGCGCCCCCAGGCGCGCGACCGCGGCGTGCAGCTGGTCGAGCGCGGGGGGCGGCAGCACGAGCTGCTCCCACGGCACCGCGGGCTGGGTGAGCCGGACGCCGGGGGGCAGGCTCGCGCCGGCGCGGCCGCGCACGGCCGTAGAGATGGTGCGCGCGTCCCAGTCCCCGTCCGTGAGCGCGAGGTCACGCGCGAGCTGTGCGGTGACCGCGGGGTCGAGCGGGTGACGAGCGGCGAGGAGGTCGATGTCCACGCCGGGCGACGGCACGGCCGCGGCCCAGGCGTCGCGTACCGCGGCGAAGGGAAGCGTGTCTGGATCGAGGTGGATGAGCGGACGGTCCGCGGGCGGTGCGAGCGCGCCGGGCGCCATCGACACCAGCACGGCGCCGGGGAACCGGGCCATCGGCACTGAGCGGGGCCTGTCAGTTGCCGGCAGCACCACCGTGGGCACCGCGCCACGCGCGCGGGCGTGAACCGCCAGCAGCGCGGCGCCCGCCTCGTCGCCCTCGTCGAACGACGCCGCGACTGCCCGGAGGTCGGCAGCGTGCGCGATCGCCTCGCAACGGGCCAGGCTCACCACGGGATCGGGGTGGGGCACAGCGATGAGCGCGCGGGCGTCCTGCCGCAGCGTCTCGATGCAGGCCTCGACAGCGGGCAGGTCCAGCCACGGGTCCATGCCGTCGGGGACGCCGGAGCTCTCGACGCGGGCAAGCGCGCCGGGCCACGCCTCCCAGCCGTGCAGCGCGGCCCAGAGCTCCTCGGCGAGCAGCAGCGACCGCTCGAAGAACGGAGCCGTGCCCTCGACCCGGATCAGGCCGGATCTCACCCCGGGGCCGGATGCGAGCATCGAGCGCAACCGCGCTCGCTCCGCGTTTCCGCCGCCGAAAAGCAACGCCGCCAGGCCCGCTGTCGGGCGCGGCTCGCCCGTCGGATGGAGGGAGCGGAACGTGGCGGCCAGGCCCTCGTGCTCCTCGGCCACGCCGGCGAGGATCAGCACATCGACCTCGTCGCTCGAGAGTCCGTAGGCGCTCGCGAGCCGCTCGAGCGGCGAGTCGGGCATGAGGACCGATGCCGCGCCCGCTGCTCCGGCGGAATCGGCCCACTCGCGCAGGAACGTCACCGCATCCGCTGCGCCGGTCTCGGGAGCGCAGTGGAGCTCGACCACGTCCGCGATGCGGAGCGCGATCGCCCCCGCACGGGCGGTCAGGTCCCCGCTCTCCGAGCCGGACCAGGCGAGGGTCTCGTACGGCGCCTCACTCATAGCGGAACTTCACCACCTGACCTAGCCACGCCATCCAGCCGGGGTCGATGTCGAGACCGGCCCGGCGTACACCAAGGTCGACGTCCTCGATGGCGAGGACGGCCTCGGTCCAGCCGGGCCGCCTGAGGATCACCGCGTCGCGGCGCACGATGCGGGCTAGCACGTCCGGCTCGGTGCCGCCGTTCTCGCCCGTGTCCCCGTGGAGACGCATGCGGTCCCGCGTGGCGAGCGCCCACCGGGCGGAGCACTGTGCGAGCGCCGCCTCGGTGGCGTCGTCGGTGTCGCCCACCGGCACCTCCTGCGTGCCTGCGAGCGCCAGGACGGCGGGGTCCTCCGGCGAGGCCTCAGCGAGGAGCATCCCGATACGGTGCAGCGCCCAGGTCGCGCCGCGGTCGCTCAGCGGCGGGGACGCGAGCGCCTCGGGGACGCCGGCGTCCTCGGCGGTGTTGAGCAGGAACAGGAGCCCGCCCCACCGGGTGGGCTCCCCGGGGGGCTCCACGGGGGGCTGATCGGCGGGCGCATCGTCCCGCGCGCCGGGCGCCGCGTCCGACCCGCCGTGGTCGCGGGCACCGCCCTTGGGCCAGGTGCGCCCGACGGCGCGGGCGGCCATGCTGTCGCGTCCCGGGGACACCGTGCCGCGGAGGCGGCGGACGAGCGCGGCGATCAGCGCCGCGAGCTCCGGGTCGGGCCGGCGCAGCAGGCTCGGTTCCGCCTCGCCGAGCGCCAGGGTCGCCCAGTTCTCGAGCGTTGCGGGCCCGACGCGCAGGCCCGAGCGCAGCAGCGCCATGGCGAGCGCGCTCGCCGCCAGCACGGTCTGGGCATGAGCGTCGGCGGCAGAGTGCCCGTCATCCTGCGCGGCGCTGGCGGCCGGGTCTGCACCAGGCGCGCTGCGGTGGCCAGCGGCAGGCTGCCGCGCCGCCGCGACGTCCGCCCGGGCATCGTCGCCGGCCCCTGGACCCGCGCGACCGCTGGAGCCCGCGATCCCATGGCGGTCGGAACCCGGGAGTTCGAGCGAGGGCGACAGCACCGGCCGGCCGGATTCGGAGAGCACCAGCTCCGCGGCGCGCTCCCAACCCTCGGCGCCCAGCAGGCGGTGGGCGCGCACGCCCCCGACCTGTTCGACCACGCGGGCGAGCGCGGCGGCGCGGCCGCGGGCGAGGCGCTCCAGCAGCGTCAGGAACAGCCCCCGCGGATCTCTCGACGGGGAGGGATCGCCTGGCCTCGCAAGGCCCATCTGGGTCCAAGCCCACGCGTGCGCGGTGACGCCGGACGCGAGGCCGGCCAGCGCATCGTCGACCGCGTCCTCGGGCCGGCGGTAGTGGAGCACCTCGGGCGACCCCGCGCTCAAGCTGCGGTGCAGGGCCGCGAGCACCTGGTCCGCCCAGGTCGACTCGAGCGCGCTGGACGGCCGCTCGGGGTCGAGCGAGACCGCGACGTCGAGACGGCGCACGCACCACTCGCCCTCGGGTAGCGGCGCCCCGCGCAGCGCATCGTCGAGGCGCACCTGGGCGACCCGCTCGAGCATGGGGCGCACCGCCTCAGGGTCGGGCCAGTCCGTCACCGCCGCGGTCATCAGGTCGATCGTGAGGTCGCTCATCCGAGGCGCGCCTCTCCCAGGTGCGTCTCACCGATCCGGGGAGCGGGGTCGCGCAGCCCCACCCTCGCGTCCAGGCCGAGCCGTACCTGTCCGGTGGTGGCCTGCGGGTGCCCCGCGGGCGGGGCGACGTAGGCCGTCATCCCCAGCCGAAGGCGCCCCACGGGCATGCCCGCCCCGACCTCGCACACGTCGCCGAGCGTGTGCGAAGGCTTGTGGGCCTCGATCAGCTGCTCCACCACCTCGCGCTGCTCCGCGTCGAGGCACCCGGGCACCAGCACCACGAAGCGGTGGGCGAGCGCGGTGTACGCGGTCGAGGCCTCGCTCGCTCCACCGACGGCGAAGTGGCCCAGCATCCCGGCATCGACAGCGGTGCCCACGACCGTGGGCGAACGCAGCCGTCCCTCCGGCTCAAGGCCCAGGATCGCGCCGCCGAGGCCCCGGAGACGCCAGCGTTCGACGATGCGCGCCGTGCGCCCCAGGTAGAGGTACAGGATGCTCTCGAGCATCCCGATGGTGCCGCGCCGGGCGTACAGGGCGTAGGCCTTGGCGATGAGCGTGCGCTGCGCCTCCTCGCTCCAGCGGCGGTCGAGGACGATGCCCGCGAAGCTCGCGAGCCAGGGCAGCACCTCGCGGGGAGCGGCGGCGGCGTCGATGAGCGTCCGACGCTCGGCGGCCGCCGTGTCCAGGTCGTGCAGGATGCCCTCGGCGGGAGTGAGGTAGCGATGAAGGAAGTCGGCGTGGGCGTCGTCGCTTGAGAACAGGCGCGGCAGGGAATCCAGGAGCGCATGGCCGGGCCGTTCGACGCGGAGCGCGCGCACCCGCGGGGACGTCCTCGCTGTGCCCGTGAGCTCGATCCGCAGCCACAGGTAGCGGCCCGGCTGAGCATCCACCCCGGTCTCGTAGGTGACCCAGTCGCCGCCTTCTGCGAGCGGCTCCACCGCGCCGAGCGCGCCCTGCGCGCCGCGCGCGACCACGGGCCGCGACTCGGCGTCCGCGAGGGCGCTGGCCGACGGGAGGGGCGGCGTGGCCTCCGCCGCGCGCAGCCGCGGCGCGCCGCGGCCAGGCGGGGACGGCTGCAGGGGATCCTCGACGTCGTCCTCGTCGGATGTGAGGACCCGCACGGTGAGCCCCGTGCCGGTGGGCAGGCAGGCATCGATGAACACCCGTCCCCATCGCGTGCGGTACTCCCCGGCGTCGAGGCGGTACGTGGTCACGCTGCCGGAGCGCGCGTAGCGCGCGCTCGAGCCCTGCGTCGAGCGAGGCGGCCCGGCCGTCGTGTACACGATGCGTCCCCGAGGCCCCACGGTGACGGCGCCTCCGTCGTAGCCGGATGCCGCGAGCGGCTGGTCCTCGACCCACGCCCCGCCGGTGCCGCGGAGGCGCCGGAACGGCTCGCCGGTGCCGCGGGCCACCACCAGCAGCCCGCCCGGGGTGCCCTCGATGTCGCTCGCGGCGCGGTCCACCAGGATCTCGCGACCCGTCGTCTCAGCGATCACGGCGTCTCCGCCGCCGTGCCACAGCACCACCGGACGGCCCGCCACGAGCGTGACGCGGGCGGGAGCGACGTCGGGGTAGCCGTGCGGGCGGCTGAGCGGTACCCGGCGCACGCACGGTGGAGAGCCCCCGTCGATGCTGATGAGGCGATGAGGTGCGCGGGTGAGCACCAGGGCGCCGTCGGTGCCGTGAGCCACCAGGTCCACCGGGGCCCCGGGCATCGGCACCCGTCGGATCACCCGGCCCGCCCAGGGGTCCAGGACGGCGACCGCCCTGCCGACGGTCTCCGCGACCAGGACCCGGTCGCGCGCATCGATGGCGATGCCCGTCGGGTGACGCAGCGCGCCGGGGCAGGAGGCCCCGGGCGCCCCCGGGCGGTGGCCCACCTCGATGGTGCCGTCGAGCGGCCGGGTGGTCCACGTGCGGCCCCAGCGGTCGTGCGCGATCCCGGCCGCGCACGGCCCTGCGCAGGGCGGCGTCGGGTCGGCGCAGCGTTCGTGGTCCTCGTCCCAGCGCGACGGGCGCGGCGACGGCGGCATCGCCCAGTCGAGACCGACCCCGCCGTCGGGGAGGAGCACGGTGCGGTCATGCGCGCATCGTGCCCACTGGTCCTCGTGGACCAGCAGCGCCACGTCCCGGTCGCCGTGCATCAGCACACCTCCGGGGGCAGCGGCACGGGCGTCCTGTCAGGCTGCGCGCCGGGCTGAGGCATGCCGGGGAACGGCGGTTCGCCGCGCACGACCTCGATGGCCACGAGCTCGGGGAGCTGCCACTTCTCGAGGGCAACCACGTCCCGCTCGGTCACGGTGCGCGCTGCGGAGCCGCGCGCGGGCGTCACCTGACCCAGGCGCGCGCCCTCCGCGTACTCGACGCCCTCGACCTGCACGGCGACAGCCTCCAGCTCGGCCGCGCGGACGGCACGCGCAAGCGGCCATCCCTCGCCGTCCGGGCCGTTCGGCGGCACCGGGGAGAGGTACTGGCGGACGATGGTCTCGACCCATCGCCGGACCGCGTCCACCTGGTAGCCGTCGCGCACCTTGACACCCACGGCGATGGTGACCGGGACGTACTCCGGCGGGATCACGTAGACCTCGGATGTCACGAGGCGACGAGGCTGGAGGTGGGCGGCGACCTCGCGGAGCAGGGCGATGTCGGGCAACGGTGCGGCGGGGTTCCGGACATCGAGGTCGGGCACCACGATCACCGACGTGACGCCGGCCGCGCGCTCCGTGGGCGTGTCCGGTTGGAACAGCGGGAGCACGTCGACCCGCGCCACGCCCGTGACCTCCTTCGCGAGCGCGGCGAAGTCCTCCGGCGTGACCGCTCGATCTCGGCGGTGCACCTCGCCCGGGATCGCTCCGAGCGCCTCCCTGAGGTCCGCCGTGTCCGCTCCACCGCGCGCCGGGAACGGATTGGTGACCTCGACCGCGGGATGCCGCGGGAAGGACGTGACCGTGCCCGCCGCGACGTTGCCCGCCTTGCCCGCGCTGTAGCGGTAGGAGGGCACGCGGATGCGCTCGCCGATCTGGGGGACCAGGGTGCGGCCGAACACGACGGCGCCGTCCTCGTGGTCGACCATGAAGTGCCGGTCGCTCAGGCCGCTGCGGGCGAACGTCTCGACCTCCTCCCAGTCCGTCCATCCCTGCGGCTCCTCCACCTGGACCTTGACGCTTCCCCGGACGACGGGGGAGTGGGCCAGACGGAGCCGTTGATTGGCGTCGCCCGTGCCGGTCCCGAGCGACTCGGGCACCGGGGTGCGCGACTGCGCTGCGCGGACGCAGTTCGCGCCCACCCAGCGCACGCGCCGGATCGAGTCGCCGATGTTCTGGGCCTGCGGTCGTGACACGCGCAGCCACGCGATCACGCGGGCCGCCGTCTCCTCGTCGTCGATGAGGGGAGGAGAGTCGGTGCCGCCGTCGCCCGGTCCGCGCAGGCGCGGCAGCGTGGGGAGCTCGAGCTTGACCACGCCGGTGGTGGTCATGCCGTGCGTGGTGTCCCCGACCACGGAGAGAGGGACCAGGGGGGTCTCGGCGCCCGACCCGGGCGGACCCGACCACAGCTGCCACGAGGTGGCGGGCGGGGCCTCGGCGAGCACGCTTGCGCGGAACGTCTTCGCCTCATCGGCGCGGAGCGTCGCGATCGCGGGTGGCGGATCGAGGGCCTCGTCGAATGCGATGCCGAGGAACAGCGTCCTGCCCGCGAGCGCGGAGACGTCCGTGGTCTCCTTCGCGAGGACCGCGATCCACAGCGCGCGATCGAGCTGCTCGCTCACATCGATCGCGGCGGCGTCGGGCGAAGCGGGGTCCGGCGCCGTCAGGACGGTGCGGTAGAACGCCGCATCGGCGGCGTTCCTCACTCCCGCCTGCTCGCGCGCATCGGCCTTGCTGTCCTCGGCGCCGTCCGTGGTCTCGGTCTTGCCCGCTCCGACCGCCTCGAGGGGCCACACGTAGACCTCGTCGGAGGTCTGGAACGAGACGCTGCCGGCCGAGGCCTCGGAGTCCCGGAGCACCTGGACCCCGGCCGGCTGCTCGGTGCCTGCAGCAAGCAGTACCTCGGCGGCCCGCGCCGGGCGAGGCTGCACGCCCAGGAGCCGGAGGAACTCGATCCGCGTGGTCTCGGGGATCTGGTTGAAGCGGTAGAGCAGCGACTCGCCCAGGTGTGCGAACAGTTCGAGCAGGGCGATGCCGGGGTCGCTCTCGTTGTGGTCCGTCCATTGCTTCGTGTACGCGGGGATGCGCCGCACCAGCTCGTCCCGCAGCTCCCTCTGCGTGCGGTTGTCGAGGATCGGTCCGATCAGCGCCATGAGAGTGTCACTGCAGGTAGAACGGGTAGACGAGGTTGTCGGCGCGCCGGTCGGCGCGGCGCACGTACGCGATGTCGATCCACACGAGCGAGGGGTCGTCGCCCGCGGTGACGGAGGTCTCGAGGAGCTGGATCCGCGGCTCCCAGACCTCGAGCGCCGCCTTGATGTCCTCCGCCATCGCGGTCCGCGTGGCGACCGAGTTCGGTGCCATGAGGTAGCGCCGGAGCCCGCAACCGAAGCCCGGGAGCATGATGCGCTCGCCGGGCTCGGTGTCGAGGATGGTGGTGACCGACTGGCGGATGAGGTCCATCCCCTTCAGCGACGCGAAGCGCCCGGTCACGGGATCGGGGACCAGGGGCAGGCGGAACCCTGTGCCGGTCCACTGCTCGACGATGTCCGTCATGCCTCGATGGTGGTGCGCCGCCCGTCACGGGGGCGTTGCGATGTCATTGCCTGCCGCGCGACGCCGCCCTAGCCTGGAGGCATGCCGCGCGCGCTGCGGCGGGCGCCCCGGCCGCCCGCGACGCGTACCGCCCTGCTGCTGGACGCCAGCCATGGCGCGCACGAGCGCGCCGCGGAGGAGGCCGCGCACCGCATCGGGCGCGAGGGTCGGCTGTCGGGGGCGCTGTCCCGGATGCGCCCCGCGACCTCCGCGCAGGCCCCGGAGTCGGTGCGCTCCGCCGTCTCCGAGCCTGGACGCCCGCTGCACGGGGACGAGCGTGCGGCGTGGGAATCGCGGTTCGGGGCGTCTCTCGCGTCGGTCCGGCTCCACGAGGGCGCGGTGGCCGGTCGCTCGGCGGCGGATGTCGACGCCGCGGCATACGCGGTAGGCGACCACGTGGTGCTGGGGCGCGACGCTCCGCGTGCCCCCACCCCCGCGGGTCGGCGGCTGCTCGCGCACGAGCTCGCGCATGTGGTCGCCGCTTCCGGGGACCCCGCAGGTGCGGCGGTGGTGCAGCGGTACCGGCGCAGGGGCTCCTTCGCGTTCGGCGAGCGCGACACGGCCACCCTGATCGAGGACTCCTTCAATCCCGTCAAGGACAAGGCGACGAAGCCGTGGATCGAGAAGATCGAGGTGTTCTTCACCGGCACCAGCACCGACGCGGGCGGGAGCTTGTTCGACACGGGCGTCGCGATCGTGAGCTACCACGCGAGCCCGGTGGCACTCCCCGCGTTCGCCCTCGCGGTCTCGGGCGGGTCCGGGAAGATGAAGACCGATCCGGGCACCTTCACGGTCCATCGCATCGAGGGCTTCGGCTACAACAGCGGGAGCGCGTCGGGCACCCCCGGCGTGGATTTCCAATGGTCCGACCGGGAGGGGCCGAACAAGCGGTACGCCAAGAAGGATTCGGGGGGCTTCCGCGCGGCGAACATGAGCTTCGCGGTCTTCTACAACAAGGGCGAGGCGCTGCACGCCGGGCCGCTCGACTTCACGTCGCACGGCTGCGTGCACGTGGACTGGGGCAACGAGGACCTCATCAAGCAGGTGAATTACCACTCCGTGATCGGGCTGACGAAGGTTAAGGTGCGGTACGTCGGGCCGTGACGCGATGTCACTCGATCGCGATGACGGCATTGCCGAAGGCGCGCATCGCGTCCGTCTTGATCGCGTGCATCCGTTGCGGGGCGGCGACGTAGTTGCCCGCGTCGTCGAGGCCGCCGTGGCGCAGTTCGACGATGTGATCGACGCGCCAAACCCCCCAGACCGGGTCCGCCGGCCATAGCGTCGCATTCGGCGCGTCGGGTGCGCAGCGGTCCCCGGAGAGACGGTCGACCCATATGGCGTCTCCTGCTCTCACGGCACCCTCGCCACTTCCCGCGCGGGCCGTCGCCTGCTGCAGGTGGCTCGTGGTCATCTCCGCGGCGGCGCGGACCACCGCAGCGTCCTTGATGCCTGCGAGGAAGCGCGCGCGCATCTCCGCGGTGCCGGCGACGTGCTTGCCGTCGGTTGAACGTGAGGACCTGCCCACGTCGACCAACCCCTTTGTGACGTACCGGTCCCGGACGAGCTCCCGGTAGGCGACCCACTCGGGGTTCCCCTCGAGCGAGGGCTCGCTTATCGCCTCGTCGAAAGCGTCGAGCGCCCTCGGGTCATGGAGGTCGACGACATGCTGCTGCTCCCGCGTGGCGACGCGCTCATTCGCCAAGGTGTCCTTGAGGCTCTTCACCACCCGATCCGTGAGCTCGGCGTCGCCTCGTGCCACCGCCTCGTCGAGGGCCTTGCGCAGGCGCTTGGCCTGCGTCGCGCGCCCGGGTCGCCTGCCGTACTCGGCGAGACGCGTGCGCATCGCCTCGACGCGCGCGGCGCGGCGCGCGGCGTGGTCCACGGGCTGGCGCGGAGGCTGCACGGAGACGGCGGGTTCGGAGGCGGGTGTATCGCCGCCCGGCACGGCGGGTGTGTCGCCGCCCGGCACGGCGGGTGTGTCGCCGCCCTCGGCGAGAAACGCGCGCTCGTCCGTGCTGATCGCGACCTTCTCGATCGTGCCCTCGGTATTGGGATGCTCAAACCAGCCCCGTTCGAGGGTCCGCCGGATCTCGCCGGGATCGCTCATCTGCACGATGGGATTGCGGACTTTGATCCCGGTACCATCGCGCAAGGTAAGCGACGTCTCCTTGAGGCCGCCGCCGACCGACAGGAGGATGAACCCCCCGTTGATCATCGCGCCGCCGATGACCTGGCCCACCTTCCGGTCGCGGTCTGCGAGGATGCGGCGCCGCTCGTCGTCGGTGGTCGCCCGCGCGAGCGCGAGCTCGGTGCTCGCCTCGATGAGGGCGAGCTGGTCCCGCACCTCGGCGGCGATGAGGAAGCCTTGGGCGACGTCGACCGTTGTCATCGACACCAGGTACCCGACCTTGGCCATCCGGCTTGCGTTCGCGAGGACGCCCGCGAGGCGCCCAAAGGGGAGCGCGACCGATACGACCTGGAGCACGTCGAGCGCGAGCCGGCGATCGAACTTGAGCTCGCCCTCCTTCGCGACGCGGTCCTCGATCTCGAGCGCGACGGCCGCGACGCCGGCGGTCGCGGTGATGGTGAAGATCGCGGCGGAGACGAACCCCCCGCCGGGCACGAAGAGAAGCACGACGCCGCCGGCGAGCGCGATCGTGCCGAGGATGCTCTTCGCGGTCTTGCGGGCGTTGGCGGTGTCCCGCTTCGCCTCCCAGACGCGGCTGGCGTTCATCATCTGGGCGGCGAGGTGCACCGTGCCGTCGGGGTAGTCGTTGTGCGCGTGAACGTGGTCCGCCATGTCGTCGAGCGCGGCGGCCTCGACTCCCGCGAACTCCGCATTGGCGTCGCGCGCGACCGGCATCACCGCGGATCCGGGGTGCTGGACCGCGGCGCCAAGGGTCGTGTCATGGAGGATGACCGAGTACGAGGCCCAGCCGTCTGCGGAGGCTCGGGCGAGGAAGTGCAGCAGCACGCGCAGGTCGGTCGAAGTCGAGTCCTCGCGGCTCACGAACGACCCACGGACCACGTAGGGCGCGCCGCCCGCGGTGCGCGTGCTCACCCGCTCGAGCCCAGCACGCTGCTTCGCGAGCTCCTCCTTGAGTGTGCGGTGGTGGTCGGCGGTGAGCCGCCCCTGCGCGAGCAGCGCGTCCATCGCGCCTTCGGTGATGGCCAGGCTCTGGAGCTCCTGTGCGACGGTCAGCGGCTTCTGGCCCGGCTTGAGCCGGAGCACCCCGCGCGGCCCACGCTCGAACGGCTGATCGCGGCCCGTCGCGGCCCTGTCGAACGCGGCGCGGTCGGCCGTCGCCTCGTCCACCGCGGTGAGCGTGAGGTGCGCGCGGAACGTGTGATCAGGCGTGAGGAAGTGCCGGCTGGTCGCCACCACCGCGACCCGGTACACGCCCGGGCCTCCGTCGAGTTCGAGCCGCGCCGTCCTTGAGTTCCCGAACCACCCCGAGCCCTGCGAGTCGACCGTCTTCCCGTCGCGCGTCACCCGCCACTCGTAGTCGCAATGGCCGGGCAGTAGGACGAACCCCGCGTCGGGGCTGACCCCGTGGTCCCACTCGAGCGAGAGGTCGACGTTCGCCCCCGCCACGTAGCGCTCGAGTACCGGCCAGACTGCGAGAGTGCCGCGGGGGAGCCAGCGGGGATAGCGTTCGGCGTCCGATCGTCGCGGGGTGGGGGTGCCGCCGATGCTCGGCGAGCGGGGGAGCGCGAGGTACGCCTCCCACACGGTCACCCCGAAGAGGTCCTCCATCGCACGCTTGCTGAGGGAGACCTGGATGCCATGCGTGCCCGGCTGCGTGCGCACGATCAGCGGGTGCGAGCCATGGATCACGCGCTCGCGGACGGCCGCATGCGCCCCAAGACCTGTCGCGTCCTCGAGCGCGCGCATCATCTGGGCCCGCACCTCAGGCGAGAGGTTCACGCTCACCGGCGTGTCGCCGGCGCCCGGTGCGACGCGCGACTGGCGCAGGATCACGGACATGCCGTCCTGGGCGCGCGTGGCGATCGCGTCGACGCCGGGCGGCGGGCCCACCGCCTGATAGAGGGAAAACCCGAGCTCGTAGCGATGAGACCTCAGCGCGAGGTCGGCGCCGATGACACCCACCAGCGTGGCGAGCCTGGGGATCTCCGCCGGGTCGACCCACGGGAGGTGGGCCGCCCGCAGTGCGTGAAGTACCTCCTGCATTCGGGTGGGCGCGATGAGCCCGCCGCCCGGCGTGCGGCGCTTGCCGGGGTCGCCCAGCAACCAGGCGTCGTCGATCAGAACCGTCCCGTCGGCGAGCACCTGGAAGTGAGTGCCCTCGGGCAGCTCGGCGGTGTCTACGGTGACGGCGGGCTGGCGGTGCACCAACGAGGAGGGCTCCCGGCGATGCTGGAGCACGTGCGTGAGCTCGTGGGCCAGCAGTCGGCGGCCCTCGGGGGCGTCGGGAGAATATGCGCCCGCGGAGAACGTGATGTGGCTCCCGACCGTGAACGCGGTGGCGCCCACCCTCGCGGCCGCGTCCGACGCTGCTGGACCCGTGTGGATCCGGACGTCGTCAAGGGGCGTGCCCAGGGCGGGCTCGGCCCACGCGCGCGCCGGACGCGGCAGGGGGCGACCGGGATCCGCGGGAGTCGGATCGCCCGCGCCGCCGACCCGGGTGGCCCGCGCCTCCGCCGGGTCCGGCGTCGGCCCGGTCGGCGCGCTCGTGACCCGCGAGGCCGTCGCGTGGGCTTCGGCCTCACGGGGGCTCGCCGGATGCGTGAGCGGTACCCGAGCGGAACCGCCGAGCGCGAGCTGACGGGGAAGCGTGCTCCGGGTGCGCGTCGCCGCGACGTGGCGTGGCGTCGTCGGGGTGACGGGTTGCGGCGCAGCGCGCGCGCCGACGCCCGCGCGCTGGCCTACCGCGACCGCGTCGCCGGGCACAGCGGATCGTCCGGGCTGTCGGTCCGCGGCAACGGCGCGGGCGGCACCGCGGTGGTGGGATCCGTCCCGGCGACCAACGCATGCGTGAGGTTGTGGTTGCCGGCGAACACCTTGCCCGCGCCGTCGGGCAGGTCCGCGTCGTCGAGGGCGCCCGCCCAGTCCGGATGGTCGCCGTCGATCGGCACATCCCGGAAGTCCATGCCCATCGCGAGGTTGAACTCGGCGCGCGCATCGGCGCTGAGCGATCCCAGCGAGGCCGTCGCCAGGAAGTCCTCCATCGCCGCGAAGCCCACGCGAGGCGGGATGCAGAACCTCAGCGCGAGCATCCACCACAGCTGGAACGCGAGCACGACGATCGGCAGGAACATGAGGAACAGGAAGAACGCGACGATGAAGAGCAGTTCGATCGCGAACGTGCACACGGCCGCGCCGGCGCCGATGACGCCTTTGCCGGAGCCTGGCGGCCCGCCGAACGGGCTGAACTTCATCTGGGAGCCCGGCGGGGTGACGATGCGGACGCCACCGGGGCCCTGCGGCTCGCCCGCGCGGGCGGCGAGGCGACGGAAGTCGGGCAGCGTGATGGTGACGGTGCGGTTCTTGGTGCCCGCCGGGTCCATGGGATCGGCGAGGCGGAACGGCTCCGTCGGCGCGCTCGCCCACGTCTCGGGCGGGCAGCCGGGCCGCACGCGCGTGACGACGCACTCGATCTCGTAGATGGCGTGCGGGTCGAGCTTCGGCTCGATCGCATCGGGCCGGCCCCCCGGGCGCGGCGCCATCCAGTGGTCTCCCGAGTAGGTCGGGACCACGCCGAACCAAAGCGAGCGCGAAGCGGGCCCCGCGGGCCCCGCATCGTCCGCGCACTCCTTGTCCCGGGACCGCACAGGCATCCGCGTCATCGGCACTAGCTCCTCGGTCTCCCCGGGGGTCGGCGCATCGGCGGGGGAGCACACCGTCGCCCACCGCCCGCCGCCGCCGGGTGACGTGAGCCAGCGCTGGACGTCGGTGCTCCAGTCGATCTTCGCCAGGTCGTCCTCGTTGGCCTTCTTGAAGCGCTCGCGCCACGCCGTGTCCGCCCACCACACGTCGCGGACGTCCGGCGCGTTCGCGGCCTTCTCGAGCGCGGGGTCCTTCGCGAGCTCGGCGACCAGCTTGCTTGCCACCCGCCGCGACGGCTGGCCCTTGCCCGTGACGCACGTGTGGAGCCGCCGCATGCGGAACCCGACCGTGATGTCCTCGTGCCGGCCCGCACGGGGCAGCCCGGGCGCGTCGCACAGCACCTCGACCACCACCACGTAGAAGCGCTCATGGAGCGGCTGGTAGAGCTTGCGCAGATGAGTGGGCACCAGGCGCGACGTGGCGAGGCGCGCGCGCCCGTTGCCGGACGGCGACGTGACGGGTACCGGGTACGTCCACACGTCGTCGGCCCCGAACTCCACGCTGTCGGCGGGGTCCGCGAGCATGCGGTCGACGAAGTCGGGGGCGTCGTACATCTGCAGCCGAGGCCGATGCGCGAGCGGCGAGCGCAGGTCGACCTGCTCGCGCTCCCTGAAGTACCAGGGGGAGCACATGACGAAGCCGATGTCGTTCACCAGAGGTTCCCCACTCCCGGGCTGTACATGGGCGAGGTCACCGCGACGTTGGCGATGAGCGTCTGGCAGGTGACGATGCCGCTGAACGTGGAGGTCGGGGCGTTCACCGAGAGCGACGGCGCCGTCACCGTCACCACGCTGTTCGCGTTGATGTCGATCCCGCCGGTCGCGTTGAGCGTGATGGTGCAGCCGTTGACGTGCGTGATGGTGATCTCCTGCGGGCTCTCGCTCAGCACCACCTGGTGACCGCTGCGCGTGGTGAGGCTGATCTTCGGCGCGCCCGCGGTGTCATCGAACTCGAGCCGGCTGTCCTCACGCGTGCGGAGCACCCTGATGTTGTTCGGGTCCTGGGGCGACTCCGGCTGCCCGGCGGTGCCGTTCCACGCCGCGCCCACGATGTAGCCGCGGCGGAAGTCGCCGGCCTCGAAGGCGACCACCACCTCGCTGTCGACCTCGGGCATGATCTGGAGACCCTGGTCCTTGTCCGCGTAGGGCGAGCACAGCCGTGCCCATCCCCGCACGTCGCGGTCGCCGTCGGTCCCCAGCGACGGGAACCTGACCTGCACCCGGCCTTGGCGTGCCGGGTCGTCCGTGATCTTGGTGACCAGCGCCGGGTACACCCCGAAGAAGCGGGGACCGGCACCGTCCGTCGGCTGCGGGAGCGCCATCACGCCGCCTCGTTCAGGGTCGCGCGCTCGGCCTGGAACGAGGTCCGCAGCCCGCGCACGTTGTCGTACGTGTGCGTCACGCGCGTGACGTAGTAGCCGTCGCCGTCGAACGGCGGTCCGACCAGCTCGAGCCGCACCTGGCTTCCGACATCCAGCTGCGGCGTCCCTCGCGTGGTGCCATGCACCGTGACGAACCGGCGGGAGCGGCGGAGCATCTCCGCCCGCGCCCACGCTGAGGCCTGCGCGGCGGTCTCGGGCACCTCGCGCACGCGCATGCCGGCGCTCGCCCCGAACGCCTGCTCGAGCACCTGGGGGCCGGTGCGCCCGGGTTGGGCCTCCGCCTGGATGGCTTCGGCACCCGCACGCTCGTCGATCACGTCCTCCGTGCGCGTGTTGTAGCCGCTCACCACCACCTCGGTGCGCTGGTGTGCGAGGTCTGCGCTGATCCGGCATGTGAGCAGGTCGCCACCGTGAAGGAGGGTGATGCGCGCGCCGGTGCGCGACGGGCGGTCGCTGAGATGCAGGGTCCCGTCGCGGCACCACAGGTCCGTCTGCAGCAGCCGCGCGCGCTCACGCAGGAAGGCGAGGTCGCTCTGGTTGATCTGCTGCAGCACGTCGTGGCGGGGGCCCTCGGCGGCGACATCGGCGTCCAGCCCGTGCTCCTGCGCGAGCTGGCGGACCACGTCGGCGTCCGTCACATCGGTGTAGGTGCGCATCCGGCGGGTCATCCGCAGGCGCATCAGCGGGTCCTCGGCAAGCATCACCACCGCCGGAGGCTCGCTGTCCCCGAAGACCGCCTCGATCGCCGAGACCGCGCCGTCGAACACCTCGTGCTGCGCGCCGCTGCCGCCCACCGCGACCTGGATCTCGGTACCGAAGTCGAACTCGCTGCCGTCGAGGTGGAGCATCGGCCCGGGCGGGCCTGCCGCCCCGATGCCGCTCGCGACGAACCGCGCCTCGAGGGTCCGCAGCCCATCCACGCCCTCATCGATGGTGAGCCGCACGCAGTCGCGGGCGAGCGTCCCCACCACCTCGCGTGCGACGGTGAACACCGGCGACGCGACGGCGAGCAGCGCATCAGTCATCGAAGTCCTCGGCCCGGACGCGCCGGCGAAGCTCGGTCACGCGGCGCTCGGCGGCGCTCCAGCGATCCTCGTTCACGCCAGGGTAGGTGGGAGCCTGCTCGCCCGACGAGGCCGCGGCGGCGCCGCCGCCCGCGCCGTTGCTCGAGAGATCCGTGTGGACCTCGCCCACGTGCACGGCCACCGCGACCACCTCCCCCGAGCCTCTGCGTGCAGTCTCACGGCCCTGGCGTCGCCGCAGCGTCACCGGAGACGCGAGCGCGCAGGGGCACGCCGCGGCCGAACGTGAGGCTCCGCGCATCCGTGTGCGCGCTCGCGTGGGCGCTCGCGGACGCCGAGGCCTGGGCCTGGAGCGGCACCGCGAACTGTGCGCGTGCACCCGCCTGCGCGGATGCGGCGGCTGAGGCGTCGGCGCGGGCGCCTGCCTGCACGATGCCGCCAGCCTCGGCGAGCGCGAAGCCCGCGGCGGCCTGCGCGCCGACGCCGCCCACGCGCGCCGCCGCGCCGCCCTCAAGGCCCAGCGCCGCCCGTGCACCCGCCTCCGCCGAGACGCTCGCTGACGCCGTCGCACCACCCGCGACCCCGAGTCCGGCCGATGCGGACGCGGCGGCGCCGAGCTGCACCTGGGCACCCGCGCTCAGCGAGAGCGGGCTGTCGAGGCCGGCCATCGCGGAGCGCCACGTCTCGGGATCCTGGTCGAGGCGTGTGAGCAGCTGCTGCACGCTCTCGCCCGCGCGGGCGATCACCGCCGCGACCGGGTTCGCCGTCGGCGCCGAGCCGGCCCCGTTGCCCAGCGGCGGATCGGGAGTGGTGGCGCCATCGGAGTACTGCGGCCCGGGCGTGCCCTTCAGAGCGTCGTCGCGTTCCCGGGCACCGGGGCCGAGCTCCGCCGCGTCCCACTTGCCGTTGACCTCGGTCATGGACACCGAGACCTTGGCCCGCAGCGGGTAGCCGTCGGGGGAGAAGTAGTCGATGTCCTCGGTGAGCTGGGTGACGATGCCGTAGAAGAGGAACTTCCCCCAGTGGAACAGCAGTGCCGGCGGCGGCTTGCCGGGGTCCTTGTCGTTGGGGGTGCAGAACCTCCGGATGTGCTCCGTGAGCTCGCGGACGTCCTGAGGCTCGCCCTTGTTGTTCAGCGCCTCGGCAGTGTCGAACTCCAGGTCGAAGGAGAGTGTCGACGGCTGCACCGACGGGGTCTGATGCTTCTGCGTCCGCGTGGTCGAGCCCCCGGTATCCACATTGTTCGTGGTGGAGATCTTCAGGGACGTGGGGTTGAACTGCACCCGTTCTCCGGCAGCGCCCTTCTCGTACCAGTACCGACGCGTGCCCTTCTTCTTGTCGACGACCTTGTCCTTGAGCGGGATCAGCTCCGCCACCTCGAGCTCCATGACTACGTCTCCATCCGCAGGCCCTCATGGGCGATGTGCAGCTCCTCGACCGCGATCTCGCCGGTCCGCGCGTTGAGCGTGGGTCCGGTCACCTTCAACGGCAGCCCGCGCTCGAAGGTCCACACCGCCATCGTGCGCGTGCCGGCGGCGTTCTGGATCTCGATGCGGCCGTTGTAGCGCGTCACGGGCAGCTCGCCGCTCACGGTGCGGGTGAGCCACAGCCACAGGTCGGCATTCGCGCGCGATTTGCCGTCCTTCGCGAACATGCCGCGCTTGAGGACGATGGGGGAGAGCTTGACCCGGCCCACGCGGCGGATGACGCCGTCGTTGCGCCCGCCCTCCAGGTACTCCTTCACGTCGGTCTCGAGCTCGAGGCCGCTGCACTCGGAGAACCCTCCCTTGCCCAGCGGCGAGGGGTTCCACTCGCTCGCATTGAACTTCTTCTCCTCGGTCGGTACGGGCCCCGGGGCCGCGGTCAGCGTGACCTGGAAGCGGAAGGCGGGCAGCAGGTAGCTCGGTGCCAACGCGAGGTCGCTAGACTCCGTCACTTTCCACCCCCAGCGCACCGTCGGGGTCCCGTGCGATCCGGACCAGGATGAACTCGAGCGGCGCCGCCGGTGCCACTCCTATCTCCGCGATGAGCCGTCCGAGCGCTTGGGAGGACGGCGGGTTGACGTCGTCGCCGCAGTGCACGAAGAAGGACTCGGCCTCGGAGCGGCCGGCGAACGCGCCCTGGCGAGCGAGTCCGCGCAGCAGGTGCGTGACGAGCTGGCGTAGCCGCTCGCGCAGCTCGGGTGTGTTCGGCTCGAATGCGAGGTCCGCGCACTCGCGTTGCAGGGTGAGGCGCAGCATCGTCATCAGCCGCCGCACGGACAGTTGGCGGTAGTCGGGGTCCGTGGACAGCGTGCGTGCCGCGCTCAGACGGAAGCCGTCGCGCTCTCGCCGGTAGACGTTGACGCCCATGCCGTGGAGCGACTCGTGCAGCGCGTCCGTCACCGCGGACCGTGCCTGCACCGCTCCGTCCGCGAGCTCGTTGGCGGGTCCCCAAGGGAGCCCGAGGCGGTTCTCGCGCGCGGCGATGATCCCGGCGGCGAAGCACGAAGGCGCCATCGTGACCGTCTCGCCGCCGCCCTCTGCTGCGACGGCCAGCCACGGGTGGTACGCCGCGGCGTAGGAGCTGTCGAACGTCGCGCGCCACGCGGCGATCTGTTCGACGGCGAGGCCGTCCGGAACGTCCAGCAACGCCACGAAGCGTTCGGCCTGGCGCGCCACCTCGACGATGCGGTGCTGGCGGAGCGTGATCTCGCGCATCGAGTCCGGGTCGCGTGCGTCCAGCCTGCCGCGGGGTGGATCCGGCGCGCGCCAGCCAGGCTCGGGCGCGGGCGGTTCGCACGAGCGGCACCGGCACGGCAGCGGCGCGTGCGGGTGCCTGGCAGGTGCCTGCGGCGCGGGCTGGTACGCGCCCCAGGTGAGGTCGGGCACGCACAGGAGGCCGATCTCGGTCACACGCGCCATCCGGTCGACGCCCACATGCGGGGCGGGCTGGCCCGGCGCGACCTCCTCGTCGATCGCGTGGAGGTCCGCGGGCCCGTCGTCGAAGAAGGCCGTGGCGTCGATGAGGTGGGCCCGATCGGCGCCTCGGTGCTCCAGCGTGGCGATCAGCGGCGAGAGGCTGGCCTCCGGCGTGAGGTCGACGTCCGTCCAGTCGCCGCGGGGGCTGACGAGACCTGACATCGAGGGATCCGCGAGCACGTCGCGGATCCACCGCGGGTGCCCGGGGTGGAGGCCCAGGCCGTCGATCACCTCGTCGGCGCGCCCCGGGGAGCGGGGCTGGCGCACCGTCAGGGTCGCCGTCACCACCTCGACCCGGAGCAGCACGCCCGACCCGAACGGTGGCGCGGTGTCGAGCGTCACCGCCCGCGCCGTTCCGCGGGGCGCGCGTCCATCCACGGCCTGCACCCGGCGGATCCGTGTCCCCGCCGGGTCGGCCGGCACGCTCAGGCGCAGCACCGAGCCCACCGGCGCATCCGCGCCTGCGGGAAGCATCAGGGAGCCGTCATCGAGGACCTCGGCGAGCACGCGCTGCGATGCGCGATACACGAGGGAGACGGCGAGGTCGTTGCCCCACTCGCCCTCGTCGGCAGCGCTCAGTCCCGCGGGCCGCCCGGCGTCGGGTGTGAGCAGGAAGCGGGCGGTGGCATCGTCGCCCGAGCCTGCCTCGGGGCTGTGCGGTGCGACCCGCAGCACGTACGCCGTGCGCCCGCCCTGGCGGAAGAACGCCGACACCGCGTACGGCAGCAACCGGGTCGGCCCGCCCGGCGGCGCCTCGAAACCGCCGAACGTGTCGACGAAGTCGGACCATCGTTCGACCCGCACCGGGGTGTCCACAGGTCCGCGCAGCGCGACGCCTACGAAGCCGGTGATGTCCAACCGCACGGGCCGGAGGTCCGCCTGCTGGCGCGCAGGCGCGAGGAACACGCCGGGTCGCCCCGGCGTGCGCGCGCCCGTCGCGGTGATCACGACGACGCGAACTCGATGCTCTCCGCGACGAGCTGGAGCTCCTCCATCGCGACCTCGCCGCCGCCCTTGCCCGCCAGGGTGGGGCCCACCCACTTCTTGGGCTGCGCTTGCATGAGGACCCACGAGCACACCACCTGCCGACCCTCGTCGAGCAGCGTGATGGTGACGGTCCGTGGCTCGAGGTCGCCCTGGCGCTGGGCCTTCAGCCATGCGAAGAGCCGCAGGTCGCCGATGACCCCGCGCTTGAGGGTGACGTCATCCGTGCTGTTGATGTTGGGCACCTTGCGCACATGGTTCTCGGCATCGTTGCCGTTGCGGTACTCGGAGTACTTGACCTCGTTGCCCAGGCCGCTGACGTCGGAGAACCCGCCAACGATCTGATCCTCGCCGCCCGCGGTGCCCAGCTTCACGATGAAGTTGAAGGCGCCGTAGGGGTTGTCCCGTGTTGCCATGGCTCACCTGCCTTCCGCCGCCGCGCGGCTCATGCCTGCCGTGAATCCGCGGTCCACTGCCCGATGCGGAAGATCACGAACTCCGCGGGGTAGGTGGGCGCGACGCCGATGAGGCAGATCATCCGGCCGTTGTCCAGGTCGTTCTGGGTCATCGTGGTGCGGTCGCAGCGCACGAAGAACGCCTCCTCGGGCTTGGTCCCGAGCAGCGCGCCCGTGCGCCACACCGTGATGAGGAAGTCCTCGATCGACTGGCGGATCGAGGCCCACAGGCGCTCGTTGTTCGGCTCGAACACCGCCCATTGAGTCGACCGCTCGATCGAGTGCTCGAGGAACAGGAACAGCCGCCGCACGTTGACGTACTTCCACTCGGGGTCGGAGCTCATGGTGCGGGCTCCCCAGACCCGGTTCGCGCGCCCCTCGAAGAAGCGCAGCGCGTTGACCCCCTCCGGGTTGAGCACCGACTGCCGGTCGAACGTGATGTTCTGCTTGAACCCGGTGATGCCCAGCACCACCTCGTTCGCCGGCGCCTTGTGCACGCCGCGCGCGACGTCGCTGCGTGCGTAGATCCCGGCGGCGAACCCGCTCGGCGGGAGCTGGAGCAGCGGCGTCGGTGCGCCGGGATCGGGCCGCACCGTCGGGTCGACGATCTCGACCCAGGGGTAGTAGAGCGCCGCGCGGGAGGTGTCGAACTGGGACCGGAACCCGCGGACCCCCGCGATCGAGCTGTCCTTGGGCGGGTCGACGATGCCGATGCGGTACGCCCGGGGCCGCTCGCAGTGCTCGATCAGGCTGTTGGTGATGGTGATCTGCTGAGGGAGGGGGAAGCGGACGGCGTCCGGCACCGCGACGATCGCGATGTCCTCCTGCTCCGCCAGCGCGCCGAGACCCGTGGCCACCTTCTTCTCGTCGTCGGGATCGGACAGCGCTCCCGCGTAGTCGGCCGGCACCACGGGCTGCCCCTCCGAGGAGCCCGTGAGGAGCGTCCACTCGGCCAACCCCTCGAGCCCGGCGACCAGGCCGGCGATCGGGGGCGTGACCGGTGGGTTCGCGCCGGTGTCGAACCAGATGAGGGTCTGCTCGTCCGGTGGCTCCTCGGGCTGGAGCACGTTGGCGATGCTCCTCGGGTGGTCGCTGCCCAGCTCGAGGCCGGGATAGGTGTCGAGCCGCAGATCTCCCCACCGCACGCTGATCGAGGCGGTGACGTGCGTGATCACGCCGGCGGGAGCGGTGACGGTTCCGTTGGCCTGGATCAGGCCCAGCCTTCCCTGGGCGTCCTTGCCCACGATGCGTACGTTGGCGGCGACGGGAGGGGTGGGCTCGATGCCCTTGGGGATCGCGTCCTCGGACGCGAAGGTCTCGACCGCCGCGCCCGGAAGCACGCCTCGCAGCACCGGCGGCCCGCCGTTGAGGCCCGGCGCCACGATGTTCTTGCTCCGTTCGAACGCCACCTTGACGGCGAAGCCGAGCCCGGCCTCGCCGGGCCAGCGCGTGCGGAAGAACGCGTTCGGCCCCACCGGCAGCTGGCCGAAGTTGCCCGCGAGCGCGACGGCGCCGTTGTCCTGGGTGAACGCGAAGACGCGCGACACGTAGAGCCGCCGCCCGCCGTTCGCGAAGAAGGCGCGTGCCGCGTACGCAAGGTAGTTGGTGCGGTCCGGGAGGCCCGCCTCGCCCACGGGCTCGAGGCCGCCGAAGGCGCGCTCGAACTCGGTGAAGCTGGTGACGAGCGTCGGTGGCGGGGCCATCACCAGCGGGTCCACCCAGTTGGGCGGGGTGAGGAAGTAGGGCACGGGACCGTACCGGGCGAGGCCCGTCATGCCGAGGGTCGAGGTGGCGACGCCCTCGATCGAGCGCGAGCGGAAGCTCGTCTCCTCGACGTAGACGCCTGGGGTCAGGTACTCGGGCATGGTGCTCTCCTCACGGAAGGAACGGGATGGCGGCCTCGAGGGCGCGGGTCCTGCCGACGTGGAGATCGACCGGCGAGGGTTGGGGGTTGCTCGGGACGAGAGCCGCTGGCGCGCTCCTGCCGCGCAGCAGCTCGGTGTCGAGGTCGGTCTCCTGCGGCGGGTTCGGCGGACGCGGGACCGGCTCCACGGGCGGGAGGGCCGCGGGCGCGGGAGGGGCGAACAGGGACAGCGGCACCTTCACGTCGTTGGAGAGCGGGTTCTGGCCCGCGGTGGAGACGCGCAGCACGAACTCGCCGCGGTCGTCCACGTGCGCCCGGCCCAGCACCACGTCGTTGGCGTCGATCGCAGTGAGCCGGGCCCACCGCACGGGATCCTCCCCGTGGACGATGCGTCCGCGCAGCGCGGTGCTCCCTGGCGGCAGCGGGTACGCGGCACCAGGCCAGAGCCACACGTGCAGGGTGCGCGCCCGCACGTCGACGTCCTGGGCGCGCACCTCGGCGAGGGTCCACAGCGGCACCTCGAGCCTGCGCGAGACGTAACGACGGCTCGGGTCGTCGAGGCGCACGGTGAGCGACGGCGGCCACAGCCGGTCGGCGCGGAGGCGGTACCGGCCGGTCCCGAGCCGCTCGAGGTCGAGGCATGGCCAGGTGCGGTCGGTGCGACGCGGCAGGAGCCGGGGCGGCGCCTCCCAGCCGACGCGCAGCGGTGCGTTGGCCGGTCCCGACGTGATGGCATCGTGCACCATCACTCCCAGCGCGAGGCGGTGCAGCACGGGGAGCTGCCCGCCCCCGGACGGGATCGTGTCGGGTTCTGTCGCGGTCATGTCGTCACACGCTCCACGCCGGCGGCGACGGTTCCCACGGCGCCGTAGCCGTCGCCGGGGGGCGCGTCGATGCGGATCACCCGCGCGATGTACGGCAGCTGCAGCCGGTAGGCGGTGTCCAGCGACTGGAACGCCTCGCTCATCGAGTCCATCGCGAGATCGTCCGGGACCACCTGGATCGCGTCGCCCTCGCCCCATGGATCGACGGTCTCGGTCGCCGAGACGGGGACGGGTCGCAGCATCGGCCCGGTGAGCAGGGGCTCGCCCTCGAGGATCTGCGCGGCGAGGCCGAGCCACCGCAGCTCCTCGTTGGCAGTGTCGACGTGCGTGCCCACCAGGAGGTGCATGCGCAACGGCAGGCGCGCGATCCCGTCGGTGCTGCCCGCGGCCGACCATCCCGGGCGAGTCTCGGGATCGACGCTGACGCGGTAGCAGAACACCGAGATCGCGGGCTTGGGAAAGATGTTGTTGACGTCCGTCTCGAGCGTCTTGAGGGTGCTGCTGTTGGCGAGCAGCGCTCGCACGCCCACCCCGCCGTCGCGCTCGTCGAGCCGGCGGCGCAGCAGATCGACGATGCTGAGCCCCGCCGCCTCGAGCGCTTGGTATCCCGCCATGCGGTGATGGTGGTGCCGCAGCCGTCACCGCGGCGTCGCGGGCGCCGCGGCGCGCAACGCCGGGGTGACAGCTGCGCGCCGAGACTCGCCATGCCGTCATCCGAAGGGAGCACCCATGAACACGGAAGAAGCAGCCCCGCAGGACCCGGACACGAAGCGCGGCTGCCGGCCCGACCCACCTGAATGCGGGTGCAGCCCGTCGACGGCGATCGACGAGCGGAAGTGCCGCGACGCGGGACTGTCCGCGCAGCTCGAGTACTCGAGCGCGCACGCCGAGGACCTTGCCGCGGCGAAGGGGCAGTACGACGAGGCGCGCAAGCAGTACCGCGAGAAGCGCCGCGAGGCCGTGCTCAAGGTCCAGGACATGAAGCATCAGGTCAAGCACCTCATCGAGCGCATCAAGTGCCTGATCGAGCAGGACCGGGTGATCCGCCTGCTGGACGAGGCGTACGACGATGTCAGCGAGCAATTGGACTGCTGCGAGGGGTGCGGCGAGTGCTGCGCCGAGGAGCGCGAGTTCGACACGGACCCACCCAAGGAGACGGACAAGGGCGACCGCAAGCTCGCGCACCGGATCGAGCGGTACGAGTCATGGATCGATGAGGCGAAGGAGTGCTTCGCGACGCTGGCGGGGGAGCCCGATGCCCTCGAGGCGCGCGTCGCGGAGGTCAAGCAGGAGCTCGACGGGATCCTCGCGGCGCTCGCGGACGATGCGGCCAAGGTGGATCTCAAGCGGCAGTACGTCCAGGCCAGGGTCACGCATCGCAAGCTCTGCAGGATCTGGAACGGCTTCGACGACACCGCGGCTTACGTCGACTGCCTGTGCACCGCGCTCACCACCTGGTCGGCCGGGGTGGACGCGGTCGCAGTCCTCAAGGGAGAGGCGGCGGTCCGGGAGTGCACGCGGCAGTCCGACGAGGACTGGTGCGCTGCGCTGACCGGGGGGCCGGTCGACGAGATCCTCGGCATGTACGATCACAAGTGCGGCTCCAATTCCCCGTGCGGACCCGACCAACCTGGTAAGCCCGACGACGAGCACTCCGACGACTGCGGTTGCGGCAAGCACAAGGACGACCACGAGCACGAGTACGACGATGACGCCGCGGAGCCGCCGGTCGCCCAGTCCTCCGGTGCGTGATCGAGCAAGGGGCCGAGTGTCCGGGCGTCGTTGTGACGGTTCGGTGACGCGCCAGACCTAGCGTCCCATGCATTGACGTCTCCGATATCGGTCGAGCAGGGGGGTCTGGCTATGACCGTCGCGTCCACCGGCACCCGCCAAGTCGCAGGCGACGTGGTCTGCCTTCTCGGCAATCCCACCGTCATGCAGGGCGGCCGGCGATATGCGGTGCCGGAGGGCTGCAAGCGCGTGCTCGCGTTCGTCGCCCTTCAGCACGGCCGGGTGGACAGACGTCACGCGGCCGGCTCGCTCTGGCCGGACGGCTCCGAGGGCAGGGCCGCGGGCAACCTCCGTTCCGCGCTGTGGAGGCTGCGCGGGGCCGGCATCACCGTCCTCGAGTCGGACAAGGCCAGCATCTACCTGCGTGAGCACACCACGACCGACCTGGACGAGCTGTGCGGGTGGGCCGACAGGCTCATCGATGGCACCGCGGTGGAGGCCGATCTCCGTGTGCCCGACTGGACCTCGACGGTCGCCGAGCTGCTGCCCGGGTGGTACGACGAGTGGGTCATCTTCGAGAGGGAGCGCATCCGGCAACGCATGCTTCACGCGCTCGAGGTCTTGAGCTGCACGCTCCGCCGAGTGGGTCGATACGGCGAGGCCATCGACGCCGCGATGGACGCGGTCGCCGTCGAGCCGTTGCGGGAGAGCGCTCACCGGGTCCTGGCGGAGGCGCATGTCGCGGAGGGGAACATCGTCGAGGCGAGGCGCACCTTCCTCCGCTACCGCGACCTCGTCCGCCGCGAGCTCGGCGTCGAGCCCAGCACGGCGTTCCGTGCGTGGCTGCAGAACTGTGCGGCGCGCCCGGCCAGGAGCGCTTGACGCATGGGCGATACGGCGCGCGACAGCCTCCGTGTAGCACTGAATCTCCCATCCTGCAGCGTGAGATGAATTCCCTGCATGAACCCGGCGCATAAGTCGCGGACTTCGCTTATCGGACTTACGTTGAATTCAAGTCTCCGATGGCGAGGGGTGGTTCGTGAACGGTGCGGTGAAGGGGTCCGTGCGCCCGCTGCGCACGCCGCAGAGGATGGCCACCGCGCTCGGCACGATCCTGGCGCTGGTGGCCACGACGTTCGTCGTGATCGTGGGTGGAGCACCCACGGCTGAGGCGCGTTACGCCGAGGGCGGCGACGGCCTGTACCCCGGATACATCGACTGGTTCGAGTGGGGATCCGACGGCGAGAACATCCCCAACGGCACCGAGCGCACCAACACGCGCAACGTGGGACTCCAGGAGCTCACCACCACGTGCACCATCACGGGCCTCAACGGCCAGGTCGAGGCGTACCGGCCCGGCAACTACCGGGGAGACGCGCTCGACAACCTCTACAACATCGGCGGCATCGACGGCGCCAACGAGCTGGTCTCCGGCGTCGCCAACACGATCAGCGCCGCGACGGTGTCCTTCGACTTCGATTGCGAGGTCACGCTCGACGGCACGCGTGTCGACGTCATGGGCCTCGTGGTCGCCGACGCGGAGTCGAACAACTCGCGTCAGGGCGAGTACGTCGAGGCGACCCCGGTCGAGAACGACGCCGTGTGGCGCGTCGTCGACCGTATGCGCGCGTGCGACACCTCGACGATCGCGACCCTCACGGGAGACACGTTGCGGCTCGAGTCGGACGGCACCCAGTGCTCCGAGGTCAACAACACGTACGGGCCGATCGCGGTCGGCTTCATGGAGGGTGCGACGGGCGCCCACGTGGAGATGCACGGTGGAGGCGTCAGCGCCGTCGCGCTCGGCGTGGTCTTCGAGGCTGACTTCGGCGACGCGCCGCTCAGCTACGGCTCCGCGGGGTCCCTGCTCCAGTCGACGTGGAGCGGCGGAACCGTCGGCCAGGGCGCCACCAACGTCTCCGACGACTCCTTCGTCATGGGCACGCCGGGCGGCTACGAGCCGATCCTGGGCTCCACCGTCGACTCCGACGCGGTCTACATCGGAAGCCAAGGCGCGGACTTCGACGACACCACGGGCAATCCCGCCAACGACGAGGACGGCATCTCGCCGCCCGGCGTGCTCGACACCGACTATGGAGAGACGTACTCGCTCGACGTGGCCTGCGTCGGCACGGGGTGGGTCTCCGGCTGGGTCGACTGGAACTTCAACGGGACCTTCGACGACTCCGAACGCGCGGGCGCCGTCCAATGCGCCGGCGGCACGGTCAACCTCACGTGGACCGTGCCGGACGATGCGGTGCAGACCGTGGTCGACCCGACCTACATGCGACTGCGCGTCGCCGCCGGCCAGTCCGGATCGGAGAACCCCAACAACATCACGAGCCGCGGCGAGGTCGAGGACTACCCGATCTACGTCGACCTGCCCGACCCCGGCCTCACCATCACCAAGGACGCGGAGCCGCCGGACTCGGCGCTCCCGGGCGACACGGTCGACTACACCATCACGGTGACCAACACCGGCGAGGTCGACTACAACGACGAGAACGGGCTCGCCTCGATCACGGACGACCTCAGCGCCGTCCTCGACGACGCGGTCTACAACAACGACGAGGCCGCGAGCACCGGCACGCCGACGTACAGCGAACCGGTGCTGAGCTGGGAGGGTGCGCTCGCGGTCGGGGAGTCGGCGACCATCACGTACTCCGTCACGGTCAACGACCCGGTGTCGGGAGACGGCCTGCTGAGCAACACCGTCGTGGGCCCGGAGGAGTCCAACTGCGCCGACGGCTCCGAGGACCCGGACTGCACCGTCGAGCTCCCCATCCGCGCGCTCGAGATCCTGAAGACCGTCGATCCCTCCGACGAGGCCGCGCCGGGCGACACTGTCACCTACACCGTCACCGTGACCAACCCGGGCCCCGCGGCCTACACCGCGGACGCGCCTGCGAGCTTCGACGACGACCTCAGCGGCGTCCTCGACGACGCGACCTACAACGACGACGAGTCGGCGAGCACCGGCACCGCCAGCTTCAGCGACCCGACCCTGCATTGGGAGGGTGCGCTCGCGGCGGGCGAGTCCGCGACCATCACGTACTCCGTCACCGTCAACTCCCCGCTCAGCGGGGACGGGCTGCTCGACAACTCCGTGGTCGGGCCGCCGGAGTCGAACTGCGACGACGGCACCGAGGAGGGCTGCACCACCGAGGTGCCCATCCGTGCGGTGGAGATCGTCAAGACCTCCGACGGCGCCGACGGCGTGCTGCCGGGCGACACCGTGACCTACGAGATCACGGTGACCAACAACGGCCAGGTCGACTACACGGTCGACGACCCGGCGTACTTCGACGACGACCTCAGCGACGTGCTCGACGACGGCGTCTACGGCGGCGGCAGCGCCACGAGCGGCGACCTCACCTTCACCGATCCCACGCTCCACTGGGAGGGTGCGCTCGCGGTCGGCGAGACCGTGACCATCACGTACACGATCACCGTCGACGACCCCGTGACGGGGGACGGGAACCTCTACAACGTGGTGGTCGGCCCGCCCGAGTCGAACTGCACCGACCCCGCCGAGACGCAGGACGCCGACTGCATCGAGCCCGATCCCATCCGTTCGCTCGAGATCACCAAGACGAGCGACCCGACGGACGAGGTGCAGCCCGGGGACACCGTGACCTACACCGTGACGGTGGAGAACACGGGACAGTTCAACTACACCGAGCTCGACCCTGCCGCATTCGAGGACGACCTCAGCGACGTGCTCGACGACGCCACCTACAACGACGACGCGACGGCCTCCGCAGGCGACGTGAGCTTCTCGGACCCGACGCTCTCCTGGTCCGGTCCGCTCGACGCGGGCGACACCGTCACCATCACCTACTCCGTGACGGTCGACGACCCGCCGGGCGGCGACGGGCTGCTGGTCAACGCGGTGGTGGGTCCGCCGGAGTCGAACTGCGACGACGGCACGGAGGAGGGCTGCACCACCGAGGTGCCCATCCGCTCCCTCGAGATCACCAAGACCGTTGACCCGAGCGGCGCCGTCCGCCCGAGCGACACCGTGACCTACACCGTCACGGTGGAGAACACGGGCGAGACCGACTACACCGTCGACGACCCGGCGTCCTTCGACGACGACCTCAGCGCGGTGCTCGACGATGCGACGTACAACGACGATGCGCTCGCGTCCTCGGGCGACGTGAGCTTCAGCGACCCCACGCTGCATTGGGAGGGCGCGCTCGCTGCGGGCGAGACCGTCACGGTGACCTACTCGGTGACGGTCGACGATCCGCCGGAGGGTGACGGTCTGCTGGTCAACGCGGTTGTGGGGCCGCCGGAGTCCAACTGTGACGACGGGACCGAGGAGGGCTGCACCACCGAGGTGCCCGTCCGCTCGCTCGAGATCCTCAAGACCGCGACGCCGTCCGACGGGGTCCTCCCCGGCGACACCGTCGACTACACCGTGACACTCACCAACACCGGCCAGGTGGACTACCTCCTCGCGTACTTCGAGGACGACCTCAGCGACGTGCTCGACGACGCCACCTACAACGACGACCTCGCCTCGACGAGCGGGATCACGAGCTACGTCGAGCCCGAGATCCGCTGGTACGGCCCGATCGCCATCGGTGGCACCGTGACCATCACGTACTCCGTCACGGTCGACGATCCACCCGAGGGTGACGGCTTCCTCACCAACGCGGTGGTGGGACCTCTCGAGTCCAACTGCGAGGCGGGCTCCACCGACCCCGACTGCACCACCACCGTTCCCGTCGGTTCGCTCGAGATCGTCAAGACCGCCTCGCCCGACGGCGAGGTGCTCCCCGGCGACACGGTGACCTACACGGTGTCCGTCACCAACACCGGCCAGATCGACTACACCGCGGAGAACCCCGCGAGCTTCGATGACGACCTCAGCGCGGTGTTGGACGACGCGACGTACAACAACGACGAGTCGGCGACCTCCGGCACCCCGACGTACAGCGAGCCGACGCTCTCATGGGAGGGCGCGCTCGCGGCGGGCGACACGGTCACGGTCACCTACTCGGTGACGGTGAACGATCCGCTCACCGGCGACGGGTTGCTGGACAACGCCGTCGTCGGGCCGCCGGAGTCCAACTGTGACGACGGCGCCGCTGATGAAGGCGCGGAGGGCTGCACCACCGAGGTGCCGGTCAAGGCGCTCGAGATCGAGAAGACGGCCGATCCCTCGGGCGAGGTGCTCCCGGGCGACACGGTGACGTACACGGTGACGGTGGAGAACATCGGCCAGGCGGACTACACGGCCGAGGCGCCGGCATCGTTCACCGACGACCTCACCGAGGTCCTCGACGACGCGACCTACAACGACGACGAGACCGCGTCCTCGGGCGACGTGAGCTACGCCGAGCCCACTCTCAGCTGGGAGGGCGCGCTCGCGGTCGGGGAGACGGTCACCATCACCTACTCCGTCACGGTCGACGACCCGCCGGACGGCGATGGGCTGCTCACCAACGCTGTCGTGGGGCCGCCGGAGTCCAACTGCGACGACGGCACGGAAGAGGGCTGCACCACCGAGGTGCCGGTCAAGGCGCTGGAGATCGTCAAGTCGTCCGACGGCGACGGCAGCACGCTGCCGGGCGACGTGGTGACCTACACGATCACCGTCACCAACACCGGCGAGGTCGACTACACGGCCGACGACCCGGCGAGCCTGGAGGACGACCTCAGCGGCATCCTGGACGACGCGGTCTTCAACGACGACGAGGCCGCCACCTCCGGCACGGTCGACTTCACCGACCCGACGCTGTCCTGGGAGGGCCCGCTGGCGGCCGGTGAGACCGTGACCATCACGTACTCCGTCACGGTCAACGACCCGCTGTCGGGCGACGGCGAGATGTTCAACGTGGTCGTGGGTCCGCCGGAGTCGAACTGCGACACCGCCGACACCACGGACCCCGACTGCGTCGAGCCCAACCCGATCCAGGCGCTCGAGATCGAGAAGAGCGCGGACCCCGACGGCGAGGTGCTGCCGGGCGGCACGGTGACCTACACGGTGACGGTCACCAACACCGGACAGACGGACTACACGGCGGAGAACCCGGCGAGCTTCGACGACGACCTCACCGACGTGCTCGACGACGCGACCTACAACGACGACGCGACGGCGGCCATCGGCACCGCGTCCTACACGGAGCCGATCCTCAGCTGGGAGGGTCCGCTCGCGGTCGGCGAGTCCATCACCGTCACCTATTCGGTGACCGTCGACGACCCGCCGACCGGCGACGGGCTGCTGGTCAACGCCGTGGTGGGTCCGCCGGAGTCGAACTGCGACGACGGCGCCGCTGATGAAGGCGCGGACCCGTGCACCACCGAGGTGCCGGTCAAGGCGCTCGAGATCGAGAAGGTCGCCGACCCCGCTGACGAGGTGCTCGCGGGCGACACCGTCACGTATACGGTCACCGTGACCAACTCCGGCGAGGCGGACTACACGGCCGAGGACCCCGCGTCCTTCGACGACGACCTCACGGAGGTCCTCGACGACGCGACCTACAACGACGATGAGTCCGCGACCTCGGGCGACGTCACCTTCTCCGACCCGACGCTGCACTGGGAGGGTGCGCTCGCGGCGGGCGAGACCGTCACCGTGACCTACTCGGTGACCGTGACGGAGCCGCTCACGGGTGACGGTCTGTTGACCAACGCGGTGGTGGGTCCGCCGGAGTCGAACTGCGACGACGGGACCGAGGAGGGCTGCACCACCGAGGTGCCCGTCAAGGCCCTCGAGCTGGCGAAGTTCTCCGATGCGGTCGGGAGAGCGCAGCCCGGCGACGTGGTGACGTACACCATCACGATCACCAACACGGGCCAGGCCGACTACACCGCGGAGGACCCGGCATCCTTCACCGACGACATCTCGGACGTGCTCGACGACGCGGTCTACAACGGCGACGAGTCGGCTTCCTCCGGCACGCCGTCGTACGCGGAGCCCACGCTGTCGTGGGAGGGCCCGCTCGCCGTTGGCGAGTCCGCGACCATCACGTACTCGGTCACGGTCAACGATCCGCTCAGCGGGGACGGGCTCATGACCAACGCGGTGGTGGGTCCGCCGGAGTCCAACTGCGACGCCGAGGACGCGGGACCCGAGTGCGAGGTCACCGTGCCGCTCGCCGCGCTGGAGATCGAGAAGACCGCGGACCCGGACGACGAGGTCTTGCCCGGCGAGACCGTGACCTACACGGTGACGGTCGCCAACACCGGCCAGGTCGACTACCTCGACGTCTCGTTCTCGGACGACCTCACCGAGGTCCTGGACGACGCGGTGTACAACGACGACGAGTCCGCGACAGCGGGCACCCCGACCTACAGCGAGCCGACGCTCAGCTGGACCGGTCCGGTCGACGCGGGTGAGACGGTGACCATCACCTACTCGGTGACGGTGAACGACCCCCTGACCGGCGACGGCCTGCTCGACAACGCTGTCGTGGGTCCGCCGGAGTCCAACTGCGAGGACGGCACGGAGGACGGCTGCACCACCGAGGTGCCGGTGAAGGCGCTGCTGATCGAGAAGACCGCCGAGCCCGCGGACGAGGTGCTTCCGGGCGGCACGGTGACGTACACGGTGACCGTGGAGAACATCGGGCAGGCGGACTACACGGACGATGCGCCGGCATCGTTCACCGACGACCTCACCGCGGTGCTGGACGACGCGGTTTACAACGGCGACGAGTCGGCGACGTCGGGCACGCCGTCCTACGCCGAGCCGGTGCTGAGCTGGGAGGGCGCGCTCGTGGCGGGAGAGACGGTGACCATCACGTACTCGGTGACCGTGAACGATCCGCTCACCGGTGACGGGTTGCTGGACAACGCCGTCGTCGGTCCGCCGGAGTCCAACTGCGACGACGGCACGGAGGAGGGCTGCACCACCGAGGTGCCGGTGAAGGCGCTGCTGATCGAGAAGACCGCCGAGCCTGCGGACGAGGTGCTCCCGGGCGGAACGGTGACGTACACCGTCACGGTCGAGAACATCGGCGAGGCCGACTACACCGCGGACGCCCCGGCGAGCTTCGAGGACGATCTGAGCGCCGTGCTGGACGACGCGACGTACAACAACGACGAGTCCGCGACCTCCGGCACTCCGACGTACAGCGAGCCCACGCTGTCGTGGGAGGGCGCGCTCGCCGCCGGCGAGACGGTCACCATCACCTACTCCGTCACCGTGAACGACCCGACCACCGGCGACGGGCTGCTGGACAACGCGGTCGTCGGTCCGCCTGAGTCCAACTGCGACGACGGCACCGAGGAGGGCTGCACCACCGAGGTGCCCGTTCGCGAGCTCGAGCTGGTGAAGACCTCCGACTCGGGTGGCGAGGTGCTCCCGGGCGACGTGGTGACCTACACGGTCACCGTCACCAACACCGGCCAGGTCGACTACACCGAGGACGCGCCCGCGACCTTCGACGACGACCTCAGCGAGCTCCTCGACGATGCGACCTACAACGGCGACGAGTCCGCGACCGGCGGGACCCCGTCCTACGCGGAGCCCCTTCTCAGCTGGGAGGGTCCGCTCGCGGTCGGCGAGTCCGTGACCGTGACCTACTCGGTCACCATCAACGAGCCCCTCAGCGGCGACGGCGAGCTCTTCAACGTGGTCGTCGGTCCGCCCGAGTCGAACTGCGACAGCGTCGACACGACGGATCCCGACTGCGTCGAGCCGAACCCGATCCGGGCGCTCGAGATCACCAAGCAGGCGGCGCCCGGCGACGAGGTGCTGCCCGGCAACGTGGTGACCTACACGATCACCGTGACCAACACGGGCGTGCTCGACTACACGGACGAGGACCCGGCGACGCTCGACGACGACCTCACCGAGGTGCTCGACGATGCGACGTACAACGACGACGAGTCCGCGACCGGCGGCACGGCGTCCTACAGCGAGCCGACCCTGCACTGGGAGGGTCCGCTGGGCGCGGGCGAGTCCGTCACCATCACGTACTCGGTCACGGTCAACGATCCGCTCACCGGTGACGGGCTGCTCGACAACGCCGTCGTCGGTCCGCCCGAGTCCAACTGCGACGACGGGACCGAGGAGGGCTGCACCACCGAGGTGCCCGTCCGTGCGGTCGAGATCCTCAAGACCTCCGACCCGTCGGACGAGGTGCTGCCCGGCGACGTGGTGACGTACACGGTCACCATCACCAACACGGGTCAGGTCGACTACGGCGCCGACCCGTCGGCGTACCTCGACGACGACCTCAGCGATGTCCTCGACGACGCCACCTACAACGGGGACGGCGCCGCGACCAGCGGCAGCGTCGACTTCTCCGACACGCTGCTGTCGTGGACCGGCGGCCTCGCGGTCGGGGAGACCGTGACCATCACGTACTCGGTGACGGTGAACGACCCGCCGACGGGCGACGGACTGCTCGACAACGCGGTCGTGGGTCCGCCGGAGTCGAACTGCGACGACGGGACCGAGGAGGGCTGCACCACCGAGGTGCCGGTGCGCACGCTCGAGCTCGTGAAGTCCTCGGACGGCGTCGGCTCGGCGCTTCCGGGCGACGTGGTGACCTACTCGATCACCGTGACCAACACCGGCCAGGTCGACTACACGGCGGAGGAGCCGGCGCAGATCACCGACGACCTCACCGACGTGCTCGACGACGCCACCTACAACGACGACGAGTCCGCGACGTCCGGGACGCCGACCTACAGCGAGCCGACGCTGTCGTGGGAGGGTCCGCTCGCGGTGGGCGAGAGCGTGACGATCACCTACAGCGTCACGGTCAACGACCCCCTCACCGGCGACGGGATCATGGACAACACCGTCCTCGGCCCGCCCGAGTCGAACTGCGACGCCGAGGACGCCGGCCCCGAGTGCGAGGTGACCCTCCCGATCCAGGCGCTCGAGATCCTCAAGACCGCGGACCCGGACGACGAGGTCCTGCCCGGCGAGACCGTGACCTACACGGTGACGCTCACGAACATCGGCCAGGTCGACTACCTGGGCGCGAGCTTCACCGACGACCTCACCGAGGTCCTCGACGACGCGGTCTACAACGACGACGAGTCCGCGACGTCCGGCACGCCGACCTACAGCGAGCCGACCCTCAGCTGGTCCGGGTCCATCGCCGCGGGCGACACCGTGACGGTCACCTACTCGGTGACGGTGAACGACCCGATGTCCGGCGACGGGCTGCTCGACAACGCCGTGGTGGGTCCGCCGGGATCCGCGTGCGAGGACGGGACCGAGGAGGGCTGCACCACCGAGGTGCCCGTGAAGGCGCTCGAGATCCTCAAGGTGGCCGACCCTGCCGACGAGGTGGTCGCGGGCGACACCGTCACCTACACGGTCACGGTGGAGAACATCGGGCAGGCGGACTACACGGACGATGCGCCGGCCTCCTTCGAGGACGACCTCACCGCCGTGATCGACGACGCGGTCTACAACGACGACGAGTCCGCGACGTCAGGCACGGCGTCCTACGCGGAGCCGGTCCTCAGCTGGGAGGGTGCGCTCGCGGTCGGCGAGACCGTCACGGTCACCTACTCCGTCACGGTCAACAACCCGCCCACGAGCGACGGGCTGCTCGACAACGCGGTGGTCGGGCCGCCCGAGTCCAACTGCGACGAGGGCACCGAGGAGGGCTGCACCACCGAGGTGCCGGTCAAGGCGCTGCTCATCGAGAAGGAGGTCGACCCGGCGGACGAGGTGCTGCCGGGCGAGGTGGTGACGTACACGGTCACGGTGGAGAACATCGGCCACGCGGACTACACCGCTGAGGCGCCCGCGTCCTTCGAGGACGACCTCACCGAGGTCCTCGACGACGCGGTCTACAACGACGACGAGTCCGCGACGTCCGGCACCGCCTCGTACGCGGAGCCGGTGCTGAGCTGGGAGGGCGCGCTCGCGGTCGGCGAGACCGTCACCGTCACCTACTCGGTCACGGTCAACGACCCGATGTCCGGCGACGGGCTGCTCGACAACGCGGTCCTGGGCCCCGACGGCTCCAACTGCGAGGACGGCTCGACCGACGAGTCCTGCACCACCGAGGTGCCCGTGAAGGCGCTGCTCGTCGAGAAGGAGGTCGACCCGGCCGACGAGGTGCTGCCGGGCGGCACGGTGACGTACACGGTCACGGTGGAGAACATCGGCCAGGCGGACTACACCGAGGACGCGCCCGCGTCCTTCGAGGACGACCTCACCGAGGTCCTCGACGACGCGGTCTACAACGCCGACGAGTCCGCGACCTCGGGCACGCCGTCGTACGCGGAGCCGGTGCTGAGCTGGGAGGGCGCGCTCGCGGCAGGGGAGTCCGCGACGATCACCTACTCGGTCACGGTCAACGATCCGATGTCCGGCGACGGTCTGCTCGACAACGCGGTGGTCGGACCTCCCGAGTCCAACTGCGACGAGGGCACCGAGGAGGGCTGCACCACCGAGGTGCCGATCCGCGCCCTCGAGATCCTCAAGACGGCCGACCCCGACGACGAGGTGCTGCCGGGCGGGACGGTGGAGTACACGATCACGCTCGAGAACATCGGTCAGGTCGACTACACGCGTGCGACCTTCACCGACGACCTCAGCGACATCCTCGACGACGCGACCGCGAACGGCGACTTCGCGGCCACTGCCGGCGGCTTCACCTACGCGAACCCGAACCTCACGTGGGTCGGTCCGATCGCCGTGGGCGACACGGTCACGATCACCTACTCGGTGACGGTCAACGACCCGCTGACCGGGGACGGATTCCTCACCAACGCCGTCGTCGGCCCGCCCGAGTCCAACTGCGACGAGGGCACGGAGGAGGGCTGCACGACCGAGGTGCCGGTCAAGGCCCTCGAGATCGAGAAGACCTCGGACCGCGGCGTCCGGGTACAGCCGGGCGACCCCATCGTCTACACGATCACGGTGACGAACATCGGCCAGGTGCCGTACACAGAGGAGGACCCCGCGGAGCTCACGGATGACCTCACCGCGGTGATCGACGACGCGACGTACAACGACGACGAGTCCGCGGACATCGGATCGGTGTCGTACGCCGAGCCGACGCTCAGCTGGAGCGGGTCGCTCGAGCCGGGGGAGACGGCGACCATCACCTACTCGGTGACCGTGAACGAGCCGGTGACCGGCGACGGCGAGATCGACAACGTGGTGGTCGGTCCCGAGGAGTCCAACTGCACGGATCCCGAGTCGACCGACGCCGACTGCATCGAGCACCACACGCTGCGCGCGATGGAGATCGTCAAGACCGCCGAGCCGGAAGGGTCGGTGACGGTCGGCGACACCGTGACCTACACGATCGAGGTGACCAACGTCGGCTCGGTCCCGTACACCTTCCTGTTCCCGGCCCGCATCGACGACGACCTCTCGGAGATCCTGGACGATGCGACGTACAACGACGACGCCGCCGCCGACACCGGCACGGTGAGCTACGCCGAGCCGACGCTCACGTGGACGGGTTCGCTGGGTGTGGGCGCCACCGCGACGATCACCTACTCGGTGACGGTGGACGACCCGCCGGAGGGTGACGCGTCCCTCGACAACGCGGTGCTCGGCCCGCCCGAGTCCAACTGCTTCGTGGCGACGCCGCGCGATGACGGTGAGGTGCAGCTCCCGGACGAGTGCCACGTCGAGACGCCCATCCGTCTGCTCGAGATCGAGAAGGTGGCCGACGTCGACGAGGTGATCCCCGGGGACGTGGTGACGTACACCGTGACGGTGACGTCGACGGGCACAGGCGACTACACGGACGAGGACCCCGCGTCGATGTCCGACGACCTCACCGGCGTGCTCGACGACGCGACCTACAACGACGACGCCGCCGCCGACGTGGGCGACGTGTCCTTCGCGGATCCGGTGCTCAGCTGGTCGGGCCCGCTCGCCGCCGGCGAGTCCGCGACGATCACGTACTCCGTCACGGTCGACACGCCGCCGACCGGCGACATCACCCTCGCGAACGCGGTGCTCGGCCCGCCCGAGTCCAACTGCCCGTCCGTGCTCCCCGTGAGCGGCGGCGGCATGGCCGTCGGCGTCGCGACCGCGATCCCGGAGATGCCCGAGGGCTGCCAGGTCATCACGCCGATCCGCATGTTCGAGGTGGAGAAGTTCGCCGACGCCGTCGAGGCGGACCCGGGTGACGTGGTCACCTACGTCGTCACGGTGACCTCGACCGGCACGGCCGCCTACACCGACGAGAACCCGGCGTCCTTCGAGGACGATCTCTCCGAGGTGCTCGACGACGCGACCTACAACGACGACGCCACGGCCACCGCAGGCGATGTCACGGTGTCCGCGCCCACGCTGTCCTGGACCGGCCCGCTCGAGGTGGGCGGCGTCGTGACGGTGGAGTACTCGGTGACGGTCGACGATCCGATGTCCGGCGACGGGACGATGGTCAACGTCATCACCCCCGGCGAGGGCATCGGCGGCGAGTGCTCGAGCGACGAGGCCTGCAGCACCGAGACCGTGATCGTCGCCCCGGAGGAGCCCGGCACCGGCGGGGTGCTGGGCAGCACCGGCCCGGAGCGTGCCGCGCTGTGGACGTGGGCCGCAGCCCTGCTGCTCGGCATGGGCGCGGTGCTCTACGGCACGGGCGCGGTGCGTCGCCGGAAGGACGGCGCGCGCTAGAAGGGACGAGCGGACGTCCGCCGGAGCGGCGCACGTCCGCTCTCCGTGCGAACGGAAGCGCGATAGCGCATGTCGAGACGTGGGCTACCGGGCCTTTCGCACCAGAACCCGGCACCGACCCTGCGACTAGAGTTCCCGGAGGGTCACGATGCGCGCGCGGAGGACCGCGCGCGTGACGAAGGAGGACGGATGAGGATCGGCGTTCCCATGGAGACGCGCTCGGGTGAGCGGCTGGTCGCCGCCAGCCCCGCCTCGGTCGCGGGACTGGTGAAGCTCGGCTACGAGGTGGTGGTCGAGACCGGTGCGGGGACGCACGCGAGCTTCCTCGACCAGCAGTACGTCGACGCGGGCGCGACGCTCGGCACGCCGGCGGAGGCCTGGGGCGCGGACGTCGTGACATGCGTGAACGCACCCGGCGACACCGAGATCGCCGCGCTCGCCGAGGGCTCGACGCTCGTGTCGATGATGGCGCCGCAGGCGAACGCCGCGCTCCTCGACGCGCTCAACAGCCGCGACGTCACGGGCCTCGCGCTCGACGCGGTGCCGCGCATCTCGCGTGCTCAGGCGATCGACGTGCTGAGCACGCTGTCGAACGTCGCCGGCTATCGCGCGGTGATCGAGGCGGCGGAGCAGTACGGCGGCATGTTCACCGGTCAGGTCACCGCGGCGGGCAAGACGACGCCCGCGACCGTGTTCATCATCGGCGCGGGCGTCGCCGGTCTCGCGGCCATCGGCGCCGCGAGCTCGCTCGGCGCCCAGGTGCGTGCGTTCGACGTGCGTCCCGAGGTCGCGGAGCAGATCGAGTCGATGGGCGGCACCTTCGTGCACGCGCCCGAGGCCCAGCAGGAGATCAGCGCCGACGGCTACGCGAAGCCCCTCACCGAGGAGCAGCAGGCCGCCGCGATGCGCGTCTACGCGGCCGAGGCCGCGAAGGCGGACGTGGTCATCACCACCGCGCTGGTCCGCGGCACCGCGCCCACGACCATCACCGCGGACGTGGTCGCGGGCATGCGCCCCGGCTCCGTCATCGTCGACCTCGCCGCCTCGGGCGGTGGCAACTGCGAGCTCACCGAGCCCGGCGAGGTGATCGTCAGCGACAACGGCGTGACCGTCGTCGGCTACACGGACCTCACGAGCCGCATGCCGCGCCACACGTCGCAGCTGTTCGGCACCAACATCGTCCACCTCATGGCGCTCCTCACGCCGGCCAAGGACGGCACTCTCGTGCTCGACCTGGACGACCCGGTCCAGCGGGGCATGACGGTCACCCACGGCGGCGAGATCATGTGGCCGCCGCCGCCGGTGAGCGTCTCGGCGGCGCCCCCGGTCGCCGCCGGCCCCACCGAGGAGGAGCTCGCGGAGGCCGCACGCCTCGAGGCCGAGGCTGCCGTCGCGCGGCAGAGGCGGCGGAACTGGCTGTACGGCGCGGGCGCCGTGGCGTCGCTGCTGCTGCTCGCCTTCGCGGACTCCGCGACCGTGGCGCACCTCACGGTGTTCGCGCTCGCCGTGATCGTCGGCTTCTACGTCATCTCCAACGTCAAGCACTCGCTGCACACGCCGCTCATGGCGCAGACCAATGCGATCTCCGGCATCATCCTCGTCGGTGCGCTGCTGCAGATCGGCTCGGCCGACGCGGTGGTGTCGACGTTCGCCTTCATCGCCGCCGCTGTCGCGAGCATCAACATCTTCGGCGGATTCCTCGTCACGTACCGCATGCTCGGCATGTTCCGGAAGGACGCGTCATGACCCTCGTCTCGCTCGCCCAGGCGACCTACGTGGTCGCCGCGGTGCTCTTCATCCTCTCGCTCGCGGGCCTGTCGAAGCAGGAGACCGCGCGTCGCGGCAACATTCTCGGCATGGCTGGCATGGTGCTCGCGCTGGCCGCGACGGTCGTGCTCTCGCTCGACAACAGCGAGCGCCCCGTGCTCGTCACCGCGCTGCTCATCGCGATGGTCTTCGCGATCGGCGCGGGCGTGGGCGTGTGGCGTGCCCGCACCGTGGAGATGACGCAGATGCCCGAGCTCATCGCGATGCTCCACAGCTTCGTGGGCCTCGCGGCGGTGCTCGTCGGCTTCAACTCCCACCTCACGGAGGAGGCGGACGCTGTCCACCAGGTCGAGGTGTTCCTCGGCGTGTTCATCGGCGCCGTGACCTTCACGGGGTCGATCGTGGCGTACCTCAAGCTCTCGGCGAAGATGAAGTCCCGGCCGCTCACGCTGCCGGGGCGCAACTGGCTTAACCTCGGCGCCGTGCTGGTGAGCCTCGCGCTCATGGCCTGGTACATCGGGACCGCCTCGGTGGTGCCGCTCGTCGTGATGACGGTCATCGCGCTCGCGCTGGGCTTCCACCTGGTCGCCGCGATCGGCGGCGGCGACATGCCGGTCGTGGTGTCGATGCTCAACTCGTACTCCGGCTGGGCGGCGGCCGCGGCGGGCCTCATGCTGAGCAACGACCTGCTCATCGTCACCGGCGCGCTGGTCGGCTCCTCCGGTGCGATCCTGTCGTACCTCATGTGCAAGGCGATGAACCGCGCGTTCATCAGCGTGATCCTCGGCGGCTTCGGCACCGAGGGCGGCACGTCGGCGAGCGCGGGGGAGCAGGGCGAGCACCGCGAGGTGAAGGCCCCCGAGGTCGCCGACATGCTCACGAGCGCGAGCCGCGTCATCATCGTCCCCGGCTACGGCATGGCGGTGGCGAAGGCCCAGTACCCGGTCGCCGACATGGTGGCGAACCTGCGCCACCACGGCGTCGACGTGCGCTTCGGCGTGCACCCGGTCGCGGGCCGTCTCCCCGGGCACATGAACGTGCTGCTCGCCGAGGCGAAGGTGCCGTACGACATCGTTCTCGAGATGGACGAGATCAACGACGACTTCGCCGAGACGGACGTCGTGCTCGTCATCGGTGCGAACGACGTGGTCAACCCCTCCGCCATGGAGGACCCGGGCTCCCCGCTCGCCGGCATGCCCGTGCTCGAGGTCTGGAACGCCAAGCAGTGCATCGTGTTCAAGCGCTCGATGGCGACCGGCTATGCCGGCGTGCAGAATCCGCTGTTCTTCCGGGAGAACTCCGCGATGCTGTTCGGCGACGCCAAGGCCCAGGTCGAGGAGATCCTCACCGCGCTGCGCGTGAACGAGGGCGCCTCCGCGTAGGCGTCGACGCGCTCACGGCCCCGGGGCCGTGGCGTGTCCGCGTCCGCGATGCGATGCTGGGAGGAAGGCCGACGACGCCGGGTCCCCGCGGCGCCGCTCACGAAGGAGGACGCATGCCGCAGGGGACCGATGCCGCGCTGGACGGGCGCAGGGGAGCCGAGGGAGCGCGCGCCCTCGCGATCGGAGGGGCGCTGGTCGCCGGAGCGGCGGCCGGCTGGTCCTGGCGCGCCCGGGGTCCGCGGTCGATGCGGGCGCGCTTCCGGCGGGCCTACGAGGCGCCCTTCCCGCCCGCCACGCGGCTCGCGACCGAGGAGGACATCGGCGGCCTGCCCGATGCCGTCGCCCGCTGGCTGCGTCACGCGGGCGTGGTCGGCAAGCCGGTGCCGAACGGGATGCGTGCCCGGCTGTCGGGGCGGCTGCGCGGCGCTCCGGACGCGCCATGGATGGTGGTCACCGGTGCGCAGGTCAACACGTTCGGCGCCGACTGGACCCGCTGGTTCCACCTCGACGCGCGGCTCATGGGGCTCCCCGTCGAGGCGCTGCATGTGATGGAGCGCGGCGCGGCCACGATGCGGGTCGACGCGCTCTCGCTCGTGCCCGTGATCCGCGAGGCGGGGCCGGAGATGAACGTCGCGGAGTCGGTCACGCTGCTCAACGACGCGTGCCTCATGGCGCCCGCGGTGCTGCTCGACGCGCCGATCGAATGGCGGGACGGGCATGAGCGCGGCGCGACCGCGGTGTGGACCGCCGACGGCGTGTCCGTCTCGGCGGCGCTCGAGATAGACGAGGAGGGGAGGCTGGTCGACTTCGTCTCCCGTGATCGCTACCTGCGTACCGGGAGGCACGAGGTGGAGCAGGTGCCGTGGGCGACGCCCGTCGGCACGCGCAGGAGCGCCGACGGTGTCGAGGTGTGCGGCGAGGGGGTCGCGCGCTGGGGCGAGGGCGAGGACGCGTGGACCTACCTCGAGATGCGCATCGACCAGGTCGATTACAGCGCGGTGCCGACCGTAGCCGGCGCATGACCTGCGTCAGGCGAGGGTGTCGAGCACCTCGCACAGCAGCGCGTAGGACGTGAGCGGGTTGATGATCGCGATCCGCAGCACGGGCTCGCCGTCGTGCGAGCTCGGGACCACGAACGCCCGCTGCGACGCGAGCAGCCGCTCGGACCAGGCGTCGTAGTCCTCCGCGGTCCACCCGTCGCGCCGGAAGACCACCACCGAGAGCTGCGGGCGCCTGACGAGGCTCAGCCCGGGTCGGCGCTCGATCTCCTCGGCCAGACGCGCCGCGAGGTCGATGCCCTGCGCGATGGCGGCGCGGTACTCGTCGGTGCCGTAGGTCGCGAGCGAGAACCACAGCGGCAATCCGCGTGCTCGACGCGTGAGCTGCACCGCGAGGTCCGAGGGGTTGGCGGCGACCGCGCTCGTAAGGGTGTCGAGGTACTCGGCGTGCTGCGTGTGGGCGCGAAGCGCGATGCTCGGGTCGCGATACAGGAGCGCGCAGGCGTCGAACGGCGCGAAGAGCCACTTGTGGGGATCGACGATGACCGAGTCGGCGTGCTCGACGCCCGCGTAGGCGGGCCGCATGCGCTCGACGAGCATCCCGGCCAGCCCGTAGGCGCCGTCGACGTGCAGCCAGATGCCGTGGTGCCGCGTCACCTCCGCGATGGACGCGATGTCGTCGATGATGCCGAAGTTGGTGGTGCCGGCCGTCGCGACCACCGCGAGGACCGCGTCGCCGTGGGTGGCGACGGCCTTCCTCACGGCGCTTCCGTGGAGGCGCCCGTCGGCGTCCGGACGGATGCCGACGATGTCGACGTCCATCACCGCGGCCGCCGAGGCGATCGACGCATGCGACTCCGCGCTGGCGATCACCTTCCACCGCGCAGGATCGCGCCGGCCCTGCTCGCGGTTGCGGCGCCGCGCGGCGTCACGAGCGGCCACGAGCGCCGAGAGGTTGCCGATGGTGCCGCCCTGGACGAAGACCCCGCCCGCGGTCCCCGGCAGCCCGAACTCGGAGGCGAGCCACGCCAGCACCTCGTTCTCGGCGTGCACCGCGCCGGCACCCTCGAGCCATGAGCCGCCGTAGATCGACGAGGCGGAGACGATGAGGTCGAAGGCCATCGCGGCCTTGCTCGGAGCGGAGGGGATGAAGGACAGGTAGCCGGGGTGGTCCGTCGACAGGCACGCGGGGGCGAGGACGTCTCCGAAGAGCGCGAGCGCCTCCTGCGCCCCGATGCCCGAGGGCGTGATCGACATGGGCGCGATGCGGGCCAGCTCCTCCGGAGGGACCGGAAGGTCGAGCGGGATGTCCTCCCAGAGCGCGCGACGACGCGAGTAGGCGAGCACGTCGTCGACGATCGCGCGGCTTTCGTCGGACAGGGCGTGCATGCGCGCAGGGTGCGTGCTCGGAGCGGGGGACTCGGGGATCACTGAGTCAGGATAGGTCCGCCGTGAAGCAAAGAGCGGGCGCGAAAGCACCGACCTGGCGCGCGTTCCTTGCGTGCGTGAAGCGTTGGCGCGCGAAAGCGTCGCGCGTACGTCGCCGTAACGACCGAGCCCCGCCCTCCGGGTGCGGAGGGCGGGGCTCGGGGAACGGAGTTCCCAGATCAGCGCGCGGAGGGGTCTCCCAGCCGGCGACGAGCGGCGGCTGCGACGTCGTGGTGCGAGAACTCGATGAAGAGCCGCACGCGGTCGGTGGGGAGCGCCGGGTTCTGCAGCAGCGCGATGAGCACCTGCGGGTGGCGCTCCGTCATCACGGCGGAGGACAGGGTCTCGACGGAGGTCGAGGGGTTCTGAGCGACCCACCAGCGGACGTCGGCGTCGTTGTCGCGCGCGAGCGCGGCGAGCTCCTCGACCGGGGTCGAGATGTCGGTCGCGCGCTGCAGCCGGTTGACGCCCTCGGTGCCCTTCTCGATGTCGCCTGCGACGCTCGACAGCGCCTCGGCCACGTCCGTCTGATCCTGGTAGCGGGTCGAGACGTCGCGGACGTACTCCGCGAGCTCGAACGCCTCCTCGGCGCGCGCCATGATCTCGAGCGCCGTGCGCGAGGTCGGGTTGCGGACCTCCGAACGGATGACGAGCGCGGTGCTGCGCAGCGCCTCGGCGAGCGCGAACGAGAGATGGGAGGTGTCGCCGTCGGCCTCCGCGCGGTACTGACCCTCGGTGCGGCCGAGCACCGCGAGCGCCTGCGCCACCGCCTCGACCCTGCCGGACTCGTGGGCGCGCTGGATGCCCTCGTCCGTGGTGCTGGCCTCCGCGGTCAGCCGGAGATCGTGGTTGAGCTCGACCACCGCGGCGGCGAAGAAGATCGTGTCGCACACACGGCCGGTCGCGCACGTCCCGCACGAGTGGCTCTCGACCGTCTCCTGCGCGGCATGCACCACGCGCTCCCGGTCCATGGTGATGGTCGGTGCTCCGCCCAGGTCCTGCGTGTCCACCGGTTCCTCCTCGCGCTGCCCGGCCCGGTTCGCGGGCGCGGTGTTCTGATGGCACCCATCGGCTGCCGCGTCGGGAAGTGTAGGGATCCCGTCGATGCTGTTTCCTGCCGGTGTGCGGAATCTCACCCGGGCGACGGGCCGCCCGCCTGTCGGTTTGCCGCGACCCCCGGATCCCGGGCAGACTGGGTCAGCCGCCACGCATCAAACGAGGCCTCGGATCCACCTGCGGTGGGCATTGCGGGCGGGCCGCCCTGCACCCCATGCGGGTCCTGTCGCCCGCGTTCCGAGGAGATCCGATGTCCGAGCTCATCATCGACACCACCACCGCGGGATCGCTCCCGCGCTCGCCCGAGCTGGTCGAGGCCACCAAGGCGCTCGAGGTCGCGGAGGACGGCTTCACGCTGATCCCGACCGACGAGTACCGCGAGACCGCGGCGCAGGCCGTGGCCGACCTCGTGCAGAAGCAGGTCGACGCCGGCATCACCATCGTCGGCGACGGCGAGCTCGGCAAGGCGATGACCGCGTCCGCCGACTTCGGCGCCTGGTGGTCGTACTCGTTCCAGCGCACCGCCGGCCTCGCGCTGCCGTCGAAGGACGCCCCGCGCCCCGAGCCGGTGCGCTCGTCGCCGGGCAACGTGCGCCTCACCTCGATGGAGGACCGTCGCGACTGGGTGCGCTTCGCCGCCGCCTACTTCGACCCGACCTCCGGCGTGCTCATGGGCGAGCCGCCCTTCTGGCCCCAGGCCGTCGGCCCGCTCTCGTACCGCGGCCACGACGCCATCGCCTCGGACGTCGCGCACCTGCGCGCCGGCCTCGACGCGGCCGGTCTCGAGACCGGCTTCATCACCTCGCTCGCCCCCGGCTCCGCCGCGCGCATCGGCAACTCCTACTTCGCGACGGAGGAGGAGCACATCTGGGCGTGGGCCGACGTGATGCGCGAGGAGTACAAGGCGATCGTCGACGCGGGCCTCACCGTCCAGCTGGACGACCCGTCGCTCGCCGAGAGCTGGGACCAGATCAACCCCGAGCCGTCGGTGGCGGACTACCGCGCCTTCATCCAGACCCGCATCGACGCGATCAACCACGCGATCGAGGGTCTCCCGCGGGAGCAGGTGCGCATCCACCTGTGCTGGGGCTCGTGGCACGGCCCGCACACCACGGACCTCGAGCTGCGTCACATCGTCGACCTCGTCGCGCAGATCAACGCCGGCTCCATCTCGTTCGAGGCGGGCAACGTCCGCCACGAGCACGAGTGGAAGGTGTGGCGCGACGTCGAGCTGCCCGCCGGCACCAAGCTGCTCCCGGGCGTCGTGAGCCACGCCACCAACGTCGTCGAGCACCCCGACCTCGTCGCGGACCGCATCGTGCGCTTCGCGGAGATCGTGGGACCCGAGAACGTGGTCGCCTCGACGGACTGCGGCCTGGGCGGCCGCGTCCACTCGCAGATCGCGTGGGCCAAGGTCGAGTCGCTCGGCGAGGGCGCGCGCCGCGCCGCCGCGCTTCTCAACGGCTGATCGCTCCGGGCGGCGTCACCCTCAAGGGGGTGGCGCCGCCCGCGTGCGTTCGGGCGTCCGCGCGCCTCAGCGGCGCGGCGGTGCGACACGCACCGGCGCGGGCCGGGGCCAGAACGTCGCGGGGCGGAGCACCGCGAGCACCCTCAGCACGCCCGAGACGGCGAGGCCGACGGCTGCGATCGCGCCGAGCGTGGCGACGATCGCGGCCGCGCCGCGCGCGGGATCGAGGAACGGGTAGGGCACCCAGCCGTCGAGGAAGGCGCGTACGAAGAGGTACGAGACCCAGATCGCCGGAAGGCTGAGGACGCTCCACAGCGTGCTCAGCGGCAGGCGCCGTCGACCGCCGATGAGCACCCAGTCGGCTGCGAGGATCAGGCCCGAGCCGCCGTGCAGAATCGCGTTGGCCCACGGGAAGTACGGCGTGGTGTACGGCGCGAGCAGCGCCCAGTAGACCGCGCCGACGACCACGAGGTACGTCGCGGAGTTGACGCGCAGCAGCGTCACCCATCGTCGTTCGCGGCCGGGCACGCGCGCCGCCGCCAGCAGCGCGACGATGCCGGCGACGTTCGCGAGGGGGGTGAAGTAGCCCGGGAGCTGTCCCCACGTGAACGTGCCGAAGGAGAGATCGGCCCAGGCCTGGAATCCAAGCGCCGAAGCGATCAGGGACGCGCCGATGAGGCGAAGCGTGCGGATGGTGGCGTCTTTGCTCACAGTTCGGGACTTTACCAAGAGATGACCCAGACTTGGCAAGGTCCCGCGCGTGTCTTTGAGTCCGGATTCGGCGCGCGCGGTGCTGGCGTGTTGCTGACCGTTGGCCCAAGGTCCCCTGCTGGGGCCCTGGCGACGGGCTAGCCTCGCCCGTATGACGTGGTTCTTCGATCCCCACCGCACCTACGAGGACAACCTGGCGCGGGGGCCGTTCGGGGCGTTCGCCGAGGATGGCGTCGTCGCGCCGGACGGGGAGCCGCGCCACCTGTTCCTCGGCACGCCCGTTCACAGCCCGTTCGGCATCGCAGCCGGCCCGCTCGTGAACGCCGCGTACTGCGCGGCGGCCTTCCGCGCCGGCTTCGACCTCGCGACCTACAAGACGGTGCGCAGCGGAGCCCACCCCTCGCACCCGTTCCCGAACACGCTGGCGGTGCATGTCGACGGCGACCTCGAGGCGGGCCGCACGGAGCCGCTGCTCGCGGATGCGGACCTCGACGGCGCGACGAGCATCTCCAACTCGTTCGGCGTGCCCTCGCGCGACCCCGACGGCTGGCAGCCCGACATGGCCGCGGCGGTGGCCGCCGCGGGGGAGGGCCAGGTGCTCGTCGGCTCGTTCCAGGGCACGCGACCGTCATCGGGTGGCGTCGACGCCTACGTCGCGGACCATGTGCGCGCGGCCAGGCTGGTCGTCGAGACCGGAGCGTCCGTGCTGGAGATGAACCTCAGCTGCCCCAACGAGGGGACGGGGAACCTGCTGTGCTTCGACACGCCGGGCGTCGCGCGTATCGCCGGCGCGGTCAAGGACGCCGTCGGCGACGTGCCGCTGCTGCTCAAGCTCGCGTACTTCCGGGACGATGCGGCGCTCGCCGGCCTCGTCGACGCGACCGCAGGCATCGTCGACGGCTACGCCGCGATCAACACGCTCCCGGCGCGGCTCGTCGACTCGCGCGGCGTGCAGGCGTTGCCGGGCGAGGGCCGGGAGACCGCCGGCGTGTGCGGCGACGCGATCCGCTGGGCCGGCCTGGAGATGACGGCGCGGCTCGCGCGGATCCGCGAGGACCGAGGTGCGGAGGTGACGCTCGTCGGTGTCGGGGGAGTGCTGACGCCAGAGCACCACCGCGCGTACCGCGCCGCAGGCGCCGACGCCGTCATGTGCGCGACCGGGGCGCTCCTCGACCCGGGGCTGGGACGTGAGGTGCGCGCCACCAGCGTCTGACCGGCGGCGCGCCGCCCCGGGTCAGGACGTGAGCGAGCTCTTGACCTTCGCGAGCATGTTGGGCTCTTCGGGCAGGTTGGCCGAGACGCCCGGCGCCACGAACTCGAGGTGCCACGACTCGGGCTTGCTGCCGCCCGAACGCGCCCACAGCGGGTGCACCCAGCCGTAGTCCTCGCCGTTCTGGCGCATCCAGGTCGCGGACGCCGAGCCGAAGTCCGCCGCCATGCCCCATCCGTGGTTCGACGTGCCGGGGGTCGCAGCGAGGTAGCCCTTCGACGCCTTGGTCGCGACCTGCGCGCTGTACGAGCGGTACGAGGAGCTCACATCGAGGTGGCTGCCGGTCTGCGCGTAGTAGTCGTCGTCCGCCGCCTCGAGGGCGTCCGCGGCGTCGCACTGCAGCATGTGGCCGCTCGCGAAGGACAGCTCGCACAGCTGCGAGGACGGGATGCCGCCGTTGCTGTAGGTCACGCCCGACGGCGCGCCGGACCAGCCGGAGGCGCGCAGCTGCGTCGCGTAGCGGTAGTCGGCGGTCATCGCCTCGTAGGCCGCCGCCACGTCACGCTTGTACTGCGCGAGGCGCTCCTCGTTGACGGACTCGCGGCGGGCGTTCTCCTGCTTGACCCACTTCTGGTGGGAGGCGTAGAGCGCCTCCTCGGCCTCCGCGACGGCTGCGGTCGCCTCCTCGATCTCGACCTTGACCGCCTCGAGCGCCTCGGCGTCCTCGCGGTCGACGTCGGTCTCGCGGTAGGCGACGAGCGCCTTCCGTGCGGCCTTGGCGTCGGCGATGGTCTGCTCGTCCGCCACGTTGCCGTCCACGGCCTCGATCATGTCCTTGGTGGAGCTCGCGGTGGCCTTGATGGCCTCGATCCGCTCATCGAGCGAGAGGTTGGCCTTCTCGAGCGCGGCCTCGGCGGTCGCGGCCTCGAGGACGGCGGTGGTGCCCTCGATGCGGCGGGTGGCCACGTCGAGCTGCGATGCCGCGGCCTCAAGCCTGGCGACGGTGGCGGTGACGGTCTCGAGGTCGTCGACCTCGCCTCGCAGCACCTGCGCGACCTCGGTCTCCTGCACGATCTCGGCGAGCGCCTCGGCCTCGTCCTCGGCGGTGAGGGAGCCGTCGGCGAGCACGGTCGTGTCGGTGTCGTCGTCGGCGGTCGTGCCGCTGTCGCCGTCCGTGGCGTCCGCGGACTCCGTGGCCTCGGGCGTCGGGGAGGCGCTGGGCTGCTCGCTCGCCTCGGTCTCCGCCTCCTCGGCGGCGCTCTCCTCGACGGCGTCCTCATCCTCGGCCGCGGTGGCGCCCAGCACGGCGCTCGGGTCGAGGGTGATCGTCGGGGACGTCGCGTAGGGGCCGTGGAGCTCGGTCGCGGCGCCCTCGGGGTCGAGGTACGAGGGCGGCACCACGGCCGTCGCGCTCACCTCGATCTTGTGGTTGGCGGCGGCGTTCGCGGCGTCGTTGGCGGCCTGGGACAGCTCGGTCGCGGCCGCCGCGACCAGCTCCTCGTCCGACAGGGCCTCCGAGACCTCGGAGACCTCGCGGGCCTTCGCGAGCGTCTCCTCGAGCTTCGCGCGCTCCTCGTCCAGCAGGCGTGCCTGGGCACGCGCCTCCTCCACGGCGTCTCCGACGCGGTGCTCGTGCACGCCGAGCGAGACGGCGACGCCGCCGAGGAAGCAGCAGACCGCGAAGGTGGACGCGGTCTGCCAGGTGAAGGACTTCTTGTTCGGGCGCACGGATCTCCAGGGAAGACGACAAGGACTGGCCATGCAGCGTGCGACCGCGGCGCGGCCTGCGGTGCACAGGAGGCATGGGCACTGCGAAGACGATAACTTCGCTATCGGGTGACATAACGGGACAGAAGGGAGTAAGGTTCCCGCCGCCTCGCGCGCTCGCCCGCTCCGGCGCGCTCAACCTCCACGGCACCAGGGGCGATATGGCCCCCGGGGTATCGCGCCATTCCGCGTGTGATCTACGTCTCACGGATGCCGGATCAGGCCCGCGATGCGCGCTCCGGCGAGCGAGGCGGGCGGCGCGCGTGCGATCGCCGCCGGTTCCGTGCGCGACACGCCGACGGTGCGGAATCGTTCGACTCCCTGCGCTCGGGCATCCCCGCACGCAGGTCGCGGTTCGTCCGCGGAGGGGTGGTCGGCCAGGGACCTAGGGCCCAGGATCCATGGACCACGAGATCTAGTGTTCTTGCGTGGTTTCGACCCCTACATCTAGTGGTTCGGAGCGGTGAGGCCTCGAGCATCGGGGCGGACGAGGCAGCGCAGCGAGGAGGAGACGGGCATGAGCATCACCGAGGTCGACAGGACCAGCGTCGGGCAGGCGACGGATTCCGGCGAGACCCTTCGGGTGGTGAAGCGCGACGGACGCACCCTCCGCTTCGACGAGCGGCGCATCGGCGTGGCGCTGGCCAAGGCCTTCGCCGCGGTCCACGGCGAGCTCACGAGCGCGCACGAGCAGGCCGTCGACGCCCTGGTGGCGCGCATCGGCGCCGAGCTCGACTCCCGGTTCCACGGCGAGGTGAAGATCTACGAGATCCAGAGCGTGGTGGAGCACGAGCTCCTCGAGGCGGGGGAGTACGACGTCGCCCGCGCGTACATCGACTACCGCGTCGACCGTGACTTCTCGCGGTCGAAGGCGATGGACCTCAACCACTCGATCTCCCGCCTCATGAGCAAGGACTCGGCGGTGGTGCACGAGAACGCCAACAAGGACGCCGAGGTCTACAACACGCAGCGCGACCTCACCGCGGGCATGGTCGGCAAGGCGGTCGGCCTGCGCATGCTCCCCGCGCACGTCGCGAACGCCCACCAGAAGGGCGACCTGCACTACCACGACCTCGACTACCACCCCTATGCGCCGATGACGAACTGCTGCCTCATCGACTTCAAGTCGATGCTGTCGACGGGCTTCCGCATCGGCAACGCGCAGGTCCAGCCGCCCCGCTCGATCCAGACCGCGACCGCGCAGATCTCGCAGATCATCGCCAACGTGTCGTCGAGCCAGTACGGCGGCTGCACGGTCAACCGCATCGACGAGCTGCTGGCGCCGTACGCGGACCTCAACTACGCGAAGCACATCGCGGATGCGCAGGAGTGGATCGACGATGCGGGCCGCAGGGCCGACTACGCGCGTGAGAAGACGTCGAAGGACATCTACGACGCGATGCAGAGCCTCGAGTACGAGATCAACACGCTCTTCACCTCGAACGGCCAGACCCCCTTCACCTCGGTCGGCTTCGGCCTGGGCACCGGGTGGTACGAGCGTGAGATCCAGCGCGCGATCCTCGAGATCCGCATCCGCGGGCTCGGCCGCGAGCGCCGCACCGCGATCTTCCCCAAGCTCCTGTTCACGCTGCGCGAGGGCGTCAACCTCAGCGCCGGCGACCCGAACTACGACATCAAGACGCTCGCGCTCGAGTGCGCGACAAAGCGGATGTACCCCGACGTGCTCTCGTACGACAAGATCGTCGAGCTCACCGGGTCCTTCAAAGCGCCCATGGGCTGCCGCTCGTTCCTCCAGGGCTGGGAGGACGCCGACGGGCAGGACGTGGTCGAGGGACGGATGAACCTCGGCGTCGTCACGCTCAACCTGCCGCGCATCGCCCTCGAGGCGGACGGGGATCTCGACACGTTCTGGCACCTCCTCGACGAGCGCCTCGACACCATGCACGACGCGGTCCTCTACCGCGTCGAGCGGTGCAAGGAGGCGGTCCCCGGCAACGCTCCGATCCTCTACATCCACGGGGCCTTCGGGAAGCGGCTGGCGCCGGCTGAGGATGTCGACACGCTGTTCCGTGACGGCCGTGCGACGGTGTCGCTGGGCTACATCGGGCTGTACGAGGTCGCGACGGCCTTCTTCGGCGGCGAGTGGGAGTCGGATCCCGAAGCGAAGGAGCTCACGCTGCGCGTGCTGCGCACCCTGCGCGACCGGGCGGCGGCGTGGAAGGCCGAGTCCGGCTACCACGTGAGCGTCTACTCGACCCCCTCGGAGAGCCTCACCGACCGGTTCTGCCGGCTCGACAAGGAGCGCTTCGGCTCCGTGCCGGACATCACGGACAAGGACTACTACACCAACTCGTTCCACTACGACGTGCGCAAGAACCCCACGCCGTTCGAGAAGCTCGACTTCGAGGCGGAATACGCGCAGTACACCTCCGGGGGCTTCATCCACTACTGCGAGTACCCGGTGCTGCAGCAGAACCCCAAGGCGCTCGAGGCGGTCTGGGACTACGCGTACACGCGGGTCGGCTACCTCGGCACCAACACCCCCATCGACCGCTGCTTCGAGTGCGGCTACGCGGGCGACTTCGAGCCGACGGCGCGCGGCTTCGCGTGCCCCGCGTGCGGCAACGCGGATCCGGGTTCCTGCGACGTGGTGAAGCGCACGTGCGGCTACCTGGGCAACCCCCAGCAGCGCCCGATGGTGCACGGCCGCCACCAGGAGATCTCGGCGCGCGTCAAGCACCTTCCGGGCGACGTGCGGGTGCCTCCGGCGCTGGTGGACCGCATGACCGACCCCCAGCGGTGAGGACGATGCACCGCGCACCCGACGCACGTACCTGGCGCTCCGACGCGGTGAGCCAGGGCTACGTCGCCGACTACAAGCCGTTCGTGTTCGTCGACGGCGAGGGTGTGCGGTGCAGCCTCTACGTGAGCGGCTGCCTGTTCGCGTGCGACGGGTGCTTCAACGAGGACGCGTGGAGCTTCCGGTGCGGCGAGCCCTACTCCGCGGAGCTCGAGGACCGCGTCCTCGCCGACCTCGCGCACGAGGCGGTCCAGGGGCTCTCGCTCCTTGGAGGCGAGCCCTTCCTCAACACCGGCACGTGCCTCGCGGTGGTGCGGCGCATGCGGTCCGAGCTTCCGGGCAAGGACGTGTGGTGCTGGACGGGCTACACCTTCGAGCGGATCGTGGCCGAGGGCGGAGACAAGCGCGAGCTCCTCGATCAGGTCGACGTCCTGGTCGACGGCCCCTTCGACGCGGCACGACGCGACCTCACGCTCGCCTTCCGCGGCAGCACCAACCAGCGGGTGCTCGACGTGCCTGCCTCGCTGGCCGCGGGGCGCGCTGTCGAGTGGGCGGGCCTGATCGCGAGCTGATTGTCCCGGCTTGCGCGCCCGAGGCTCGCTGTCGGCAGGCGCAATGGCGCGTGCTCGCGCCTTTCATGCACGAACGTCGCCGCGCGAGGGTGCTTCAACCGCCGGAGCCTCCCGCACCCCCACGAACTGTTCCTTCGTGCGTGAAAGGTGCGAGGAGCGAGGTACGCACACCATCGCGGTTGGTGCCGCCTCACGCATGAAAGGTGCGAGGGCGCTTCGCTCACGTCTCAGGTCTCAGGTCTCGGGACGCGTCAGCCCTGGGATGCGGCGAGCCGAGGTGCCATGACCCGCGCCACGTGCTGCGCACGCAGCGGGTTGCCCGTCGGATCGAGGCCGGGGGAGTAGGCCGCCAGCGCGCCGACGCCCGGCGCGACCATCACGAGCCCGCCCGCGATCCCGCTCTTCGCCGCCAGCCCCACCGAGGCCATCCACGCCTTGCTCGCCTCGTACAGGCCCGCGACCGCCATGGCCTCGACCGCGACCCGCGCGGCCTCGGCGCTCACCACCCGCTCACCGGTCGCGGGATCCACGCCGCCGCCGGCGAGCACGCCACCCATGCGCGCCAGCTCGACGACGCCGAGCCCCAAGCACGACTGGAACGTGTACAGGTGCAGCGCCTCCTCCACGCCGGAGCCGAGGAGGCTCCGCTCCGCGAGCAGCGTCGCGAGCAGCCGGTTGCGTTGGTTGGTCGCGTGGATCGCGGACACCATCGCGGCGTCAGCGGCGAGCGAGCGACCCGCGAAGCGCGACAGGCCCTCCCGGATCGCGTCCTCGGTCAGCAGGCTTGCGACGCTGATCGCGCCCGGGTTGACCATGGGGTTCGTCAGCCCGCCGGGCCGCCCCGTGATCGCGGCGGGGTCGTTGAAGGGCAGCCCGGTCGGCGCATCGCCCGTGAGGGCGAGCACGCGCGAGGCGCCGTGGAGGTCGACAGCCAAGGCGAGCGTGAAGGGCTTCGCCACGCTCATGAGGATGAACCTCGACTCGATGTGACCGGTGGCCACGGGATCCCCGGCAAGCCGGTGCACCCCGGCCGTGAGCAGCGCCGGATCCACGGCGGCGAGCGCCGGGTACACCTGGGTCACGTCCCCCGCCGGCCCGCGGCGCGCATCGGCCACGGCCGAGGCGAGCGCGGCGTGCATCGGTTCGGTGGTCACGCGCAGCATCGTCGCACGCGACGGAGCGTCACGATGCCGTGGCGTCCTCCGCGCGCGAGGCCTCGAGCTCGCGCAGCTCGCGCCGCAGCACCTTGCCGACGTTGTTCTTGGGAAGCACGTCGATGAACTCGATCTCGCGCGGACGCTTGTAGCCCGTGAGGCGCTCCTTGAGGAACACGCGGAGATCGTGCTCGGATAGCGTCTCGTCCCTGCGCACCACGTAGAGCTTGGGCACCTCGCCGGAGTGCTCGTTCGGGATCGGGATCGCGCCCGCCTCGACCACGAGCGGGTGGAGCATCGCGGCGTCCTCGATCTCACCGGGGTACACGTTGAAGCCGCCGCAGACGATGATCTCCTTCTTGCGGTCGACGATCGTGAAGAACCCGTCCTCGTCCTCGACCGCGATGTCTCCGGTCAGCAGCCAGCCGTCCTCGGTGAGGACCCGCGCGGTCTCCTCGGCGTTGTTCCAGTAGCCCTGCATCACCTGCGGGCCACGCACGGCGAGCTCGCCACGCTCACCGAGAGGCAACGGCTTCGCCTCGTCGTCGACGATGCGGACGTCGGTCGAGGGCAGCGGCACGCCGATGGTGCCGATGCGCGGCGGCATGTGCGTGGGGTTGACGCTCACCACCGGCGACGCCTCGGTGAGGCCGTAGCCCTCGGTGATGTCGTGACCCGTGACGTTCTTCCAGCGGTCGGAGACCGCCGAGCGCACGGCCATGCCACCGCCGACGGTGAGCTTGAGGCGGTCGAAGTCGATGTCCGCGAAGCCCTCGGCGTCGAGCAGGGCGCCCGCCAGGGTGCTCACGAGGATGAGCCCGTCGGGCTTGGTGGCATCGAGGGTCTTGACGAAGCCGGGCAGGTCGCGCGGATTGGTGATGAGCACGTTGTGCGAGCCGAACTTGTAGAAGCCGATGCAGTTCACCGTGAGCGAGAACACGTGGTAGAGCGGCAGCGCGGCGATGATCACCGACTGGCGCTCCTCGCCGAGCGTGTTGCGGATCTGGGCCATGAACTGGTCCTGGTTGGCCAGCAGGTTGCCGTGCGTGAGGACAGCGGCCTTGGCACCGCCGCCGGTGGTGCCTCCCGTGTACTGGAGGAACGCCACATCGTCCTGGCTCATCTCAGGCTCGACGAACGTGCGGCCCTTGCCGCGGGAGAGGGCCGCGGGGAAGGAGATCGCGTCGGGAAGGTGGTAGTCCGGCACCATCTTCTTGATCTTCGCGGCGACGAAGTTGACGATGGCCCGCTTGGGCTGGGGCAGCAGGTCGCCGGCCTGGGTCACGATGATGTGCTCGAGCGTGGTCGCGCCGCGGATGCCCGCGACCTTGTCGGCGAAGTTCGCCATCACGACGATCGCGCGCGGTCGTGCGTCGCGGAAGACGCCCTCCATCTCGCGCGCCGTGTACAGCGGGTTGGCATTCACCACGATGAGGCCGGCGCGCAGAGCGCCGTACAGCGCCACCGGGTACTGGAGCAGGTTGGGCATCTGGATGACGATGCGGTCGCCCTTGGCGAGCCCGAGGTCCTGCTGCAGGAACGCCGCGAAGCGCGTGGCGAGCGCGTCGACGTCGCGGAAGCTCAACGTGCCGCCGAGGTTCGAGAACGCGACGTTGTCCCCGTGGGCGTCCGCGGCGCGCGCGACCATCTCGCCGAGCGAGCGGTCCGTCACCGGCGCGATGGCGTGAGGCACACCCGGGCCGTAGTACTGGTACCAGGGGCGATCCTCGCCGCCGACGGGGTCGTGGGCGGTGGGGGCGTGGGGGGACATGGCGTCACATCCTCGTCGATGGGCGGTTGCTGATGCGGACGATTCTTCCCTGTCCCGGGGGGTGCTCGCGACTACGACGCGCTGCGGGCGCTCATGAGGAGGTGCGGCTTGGCCCCGTCGCGGGTGGTGACGGCGGCCCGGAAGCCGTCCTCATCAGGCGTGACGGAGAATCCGACCGTCGCGGGCAGCAGCACCGGCTTCACGAAGGAGACGTCCGCGGTGTGCGCGGCGGGAACCCGTCCCTCGAGCGCGGCCAGCGCGCGGGCGTGGGTCCACATCCCGTGGATGATGGGCCGGGCGAAACCGAAGGCCTTCGCGGCGACGCGGTTCGTGTGGATCGGGTTGGGGTCCTGCGACACCGCACGGTAGCGCCGTCCCAGGTCGGCTCCCAGGCGCCACAGCGCCAGCGGCGCGGTCGGCTCGAAGGGGTCGCGCACCTGCTCGGCCGGCTCGCCCGGCACACGCATGCCCGACACCAGGTACGTGCTGACGCCGCTCCACACCGTCTCGCCGTCGACCGACGCGGTGCCGACCAGGTCGAGCATCGCCCCGCGTGCATGCGGTCGCAGCCCCTCGGCGCGCACCTCGAGCGCGAGCTCCTCGGCGGCATGGACGGCGCGGTGCATGGTCATCGAGTTGCTCCCGTGGACCGCGCCGACCAGCCGCACCGACGAGCGGCGGTCACCCAGCAGGCTCACATGCAGGGGGAACGTGAGGACGTGGATCCAGGTCGCGGGCACCGTGTCGCGCAGCGTGTAGCCGCACACCCGCGAGTAGGCGGCCAGCCTCGCCAGGTCCTGCGTGACGCCCTCGACGCGCACCGCGTGGCTCGGGATGCGCGCCTCGCCCTGGCGGCTGGGCACGAGCGCGCGCGCGAACGCGGCCCCCATGGCAGGCAGCCCGTCGAGCAGCTCGACGTCGTGCGGCATCAGGCGCCCACCAGGTTCTGGCCGCACACGCGCACCACCTGGCCGGTGACGCCCTGCGATGCGGGGTCGACGAGGTAGCCGATGGTCTCGGCGACGTCGACCGGGCTGCCGCCCTGGCTCAGGCTGTTGCTCCGACGGAACACCTCGCGCTGCACGAACGGGATGCGGGCCGTCATGTCGGTCTCGATGAAGCCGGGCGCGACCGCGTTGACGGTGATGCCCCGCTCGGCGAGGTCCGGCGCCATCGAGATGACGAGCCCGGCGACCCCGGCCTTCGAGGCGGCGTAGTTGGTCTGCCCCTTGTTGCCCGCGAGGCCCGAGGTCGAGGCGACGCCGATGATCCGGCCGTCGTCGGCGAGCCCGCCCTCGACCGCGGAGTCGAGCAGCACCTCGTTGATCCGCATCTGCGCCGCGAGGTTGACGTCGACCACCGAGCCCCAGCGGGCCGCGTCGGTGTTGACGAGCATCTTGTCGCGAGTGATGCCGGCGTTGTGGACCATCGCGTGGATCCGCACGCCCCGCGCGGCGACGTGGGCCGCGATCCGTGCGCCCGCATCGTCCGCCGTGATGTCGAGCTGCAGCGCCGTGCCGCCGACCTCGTTCGCCACGGCGGCCAGCGACTCGCCCGCGGCGGGGATGTCCACGGCGACGATGATCGCCCCATCGCGCGCGAGCGTCCTCGCGATCGCGGCGCCGATGCCGCGCGCGGCGCCCGTGACGACGCAGACCTTGCCCTCGAGCGGACGCTCAGCGAGCTCGTCAACGGCCGTCGCCGCGGGCCGCACGTGCCAGGACTGGCCGTCGACGAAGGCGCTGCGGCCCTGGAGCACGAAGCCGAGCGTCGACAGGAGGTCGCCGGGCGTGACGCCCTCGTGCGCATAGACCAGCGTCGCGGTGGCGCCGCCGCGCAGCTCCTTCGCGACGGTCCGGTTGATGCCGTCGAGGCCGCGGGCGACCGCATCGGCCTCCCAACCCGCGCCCGTGCCGCCGGGCCGGGCGACCACGACGATCCGGCCGGATCGTTCGATGCCGCGCACCGCGGGACGCAGGACCGCGCGCAGGCCCTCGAGCTCGGCCGCGGTGCGGACGTCGGTGGCGTCGACGACGAGCGCGCCGATCCGGTCGCCGTAGCCGGGCGCATCGTCGCCCGTGTCGATCACCGGGGACTCGTAGGCGCGTCCGAGCATCGTGAGGGTGTCCGCGACCAGCGTCGACCCGCCCAGCGGGGCGAGCACGATCGCGCCGTGGGGGAACGTCCGTCCCCGTCGCAGGCGCGGCGGCTCGGCGAGGCCGGCCTTCGCGGCGACCTTCCGGCCGACGGGGGAGTAGAACGCCTTCTCGAGCGCGCTCATCACACGGCCTCCAGGAGCGCGACGACGCCCTGGCCGCCCGCGGCGCACACCGAGATGAGCCCGCGCGAGCCGGGACCCCTCTCGTGCAGCAGCTTGGCGAGCGAGGGCACGATGCGGGCGCCGGTCGCGGCGAACGGGTGGCCCACCGCGAGGGACGATCCCGCCACGTTGAGCTTCTCCCGGTCGAGCGAGCCGATGGGACCGTCGAGCCCGAGGCTCCGGCAGTAGTCCTCGTCCTGCCACGCCGCGAGGGTCGCGAGCACCGTCGAGGCGAAGGCCTCGTGGATCTCGAAGAGGTCGATGTCGTCGACCGTGAGGCCCTGGCGCGCGAGCAGCCGGCCGGTCGCCCCGACGGGAGCGAGCAGGAGGTCAGCGCCGCCCGGGTGATCGACCGCCGCGACCTCCGCGTCGACGATGCGCGCCCACGGGGTGAGGTGGTGCTCGGCGGCCCATTCCTCGGTGGCGAGCAGCACCGCCGCGGCGCCGTCGGACAGCGCGGTCGAGTTCCCCGCCGTCATCGAGCCGTCAGGGCCGCCGAACGCGGGCTTGAGACCCCCGAGCTTCTCGACGGACGTGTCGGGGCGGAGGAGGGCGTCCTTGGTGACGCCCAGGTAGGGCGTCACCAGGTCGTCGAAGAAGCCGCGGTCCCACGCCTCGGCGAGGCGGTGGTGGCTGGCCGCCGCGAGCAGGTCCTGCGCCTCGCGGTCGATGCCCCAACGGGTGGTGGTGACCGCCTGGTGCTCGCCCATCGACAGGCCCGTGCGCGGCTCGGCCACGCGGGGCGCCAGGGGAGCGAGGTGCGACGGGCGGATCTTCGCGAAGGCCGCGAGGCGCTGCTTCGCGCTTCGAGCCCGGCTCGCCTCGAGCAGGATGCGTCGCAGGGGGTCGCTCACGGCGATCGGCGCGTCCGAGGCCGAGTCGACGCCCGCGGCGATGCCGTGGTCGAGCTGGCCCAGCGCGATCTTGTTCGCGATGTACATGGTGGTCTCGAGCCCCGTCGCGCACGCCTGCTGGAGGTCGCAGGCCGGCGTCTCGGGCGCGAGCGCCGAGCTCAGCACCGCCTCGCGCGTGAGGTTGAAGTCGTTCGGATGCTTGAGGACCGCGCCGCCGGCGACCTCGCCGACCCGTGCGCCCGAGAGTCCGGTGCGCGCGACGAGCCCGTCGAGCGCGGCGGTCAGCATGTCATGGTTGGACGCCTGCGCATAGGGTCCGCCCGCCTTCGCGAAGGGGATGCGGTTCCCGCCGACGACCACGACCTTGTGGTGCATAGCTCCTCCGTAGATCCGGTGGTTATCCGGTACCGAAGGTAGCAGATACCGCCGGTACTGGATATAGTCCGGTTATGCCCTCCGATGGCCGCGCTACCAGGTGGGAGCAGCACCGCGCCGACAGGCGACGCGAGCTGGTCTCCCACGCGCTGCGCGCCATCAGGGTCCACGGGCCCGGCGTCGCGCTCGAGGAGATCGCGTCAAGGGCGGGCACCTCGAAGACGGTGCTGTACCGGCACTTCGGCGACCGCGCGGGCCTGTACGCGGCGGTGGTGGAGTCCGTGCACGCGTACATCCACGACGGCCTCACCACCGCGCTCGAGCTCACGGACACCGAGGACCTCGGACGCATGGCCGGCGACCTCGCGGACGCGTACCTGGGCCTGGTGGAGCGGGACCCTCACATCTACCGCTTCGTGCTCGCCGTGCCCGTCGTGACCCCTTCCGGTGCTCCCGATCCCGCGGGCAACCTGCCCGCGATCATGGGCCGTCACGTGTCCGCCGCCATCGGCGAGCACCTCACCCGCACGGGCGCCGATCCGGCGTCCGCGGCGATCTGGGGTCACGGCCTCGTCGGCTTCATCCGCGCCGCCGCCGACCAGTGGATGGACGCCGACCCCCGACCCCCGCGCGAGGCCGTCGTCAGCCACATCACCGCGATCTTCGCGCCGGGCTTCACCGGCGCGCTCACCCCCTGACCCGACCGAAGGAGCAACAATGACGTTGACCGACCAGTCCCCGATCGCGCACGAGCGCCTCACCACGATGGGCGCGGCGCTCCGCGTGGCGCTCGACGGACCCTACGCCGCCCAGCGCGCCGTGGCGCGCGCGACGTTCCCGGCCGAGGGCGCCCTGCGTCCCGTGGATCTCGACGTCGAGGCGTCGCGGGACTGGACGCTCGCGCGTCTCCAGGAGCTCCAGGCCGCGGGCTTCGGCTCCGCGGGCGTCCCGGATCGCGCGGGCGGGCACGGCGACCCGCTCGAGGCGGCGCTCACCTTCGAGACGCTCGCCGCGTGCGACCTGTCGGTCACCATCAAGTCAGGCGTGCAGTTCGGGCTCTTCGGCGGCGCGATCATGAACCTCGGCACGGACTGGCACCACGACGCCTTCCTGCCCGGTGTCACCACCATGGAGCTGCTCGGATGCTTCGCCATGACGGAGCTGGGCCACGGCTCGGACGTCGCGAGCCTCGAGACCACGATCACCTACCTCCCGGAGACCGACGAGCTCGAGGTGCACTCGCCGACCCCCGGCGCGACCAAGGCGTACATCGGGAACGCCGCGCGGGACGGCCGCATGGCGGCGGTCTTCGGCCAGCTGGTCGTCGACGGCGAGCGGCACGGCGTTCACACCGTGCTGGTGCCCCTCCGCGACGAGCGGGGCGCGACCCTCCCCGGGGTCACCGTAGGCGACCATGGGCACAAGGGCGGTCTGCTCGGGATCGACAATGGCACGCTGCGCTTCGACCGGGTCCGCGTGCCCCGGCGGATGCTGCTCGACAAGTACGGCGGCATCACCGACGAGGGCGCCTACACGTCGCCCATCGCGGACCCCGGCCGACGCTTCTTCACGATGCTCGGCACGCTCGTGCGCGGGCGCGTCTGCGTGGGCGGCGGCGGGGCGATGGCCGCGCGCCGCGCGCTGTCGATCGCGACCCGGCACGCGCTGCGCCGGCGGCAGTTCGCGGCCCCGGGACGCCCCGACGGAGTGCTGCTGCTCGACTACGTGGTGCACCAGCGACGCCTGCTGCCGCTGCTCGCGCGCTCCTACGCCTTCGGCGCGGCCCAGAACCAGCTCATCGAGGCGATGGCGCATGTTCAGGGCGAGGACCCGAGCACCGAGCGCGAGCAGCGCGAGCTCGAGACGTTCGCGGCCGGGCTCAAGTCGATGCAGACCTGGTTCGCCAACACCGCGGTCCAGGCGGCGCGCGAGGCCTGCGGGGGAGCGGGATACCTCAGCGAGAACGAGCTCACCGCGCTGCGCGGCGACGTCGACATCTTCGCGACCTTCGAGGGCGACAACACCGTCCTCATGCAGCTGGTGGCCAAGGCGCTGCTCACCGACTACAAGCAGGCCTGGAGCGCGCTCGACCGCACCGGCGTGGTCCAGGCGACCACGCGGGCCGTCGGCGGCATGGTGATGGAACGCACGTCCGCCGGTCTCATGCTCGAGCGCCTCGCCGCGACCGCGCGCCGGCGTCCCGACGAGACGACGCTCGTCGACCGCGGCTGGCACGCCCTGATGTTCGAGGAGCGGGAGCGCCACTCGCTCGAGTCGCTCGCGCGCCGCATGCGTTCCGCCGCGAAGAGCGGGGGAGACGGCTTCGAGGCCTTCAACCGTCTGGGCCCGCACGTGCAGTTCGTCGCCCGGGCGCACATGGAGCGCGTGACGCTCGCGGCATTCGTCGCCCTGATCGACGCCTGCGAGGATCCGGAGGCGCGCGCCGTGCTCGAGACCACGTGCTCGCTCTACGCGCTCTCCAGCATCGCGGAGGACCGCGCCTGGTTCCTCGAGCACAGCAGGATGACCACCGCACGCTCCAAGGTCATCGGCGACCAGATCGACGCCCTGTGCCGCGAGTTGCGTCCCCACGCGCTGGCGCTCGTCGAGGGGCTGGGCATCCCCGAGGCGTGGCTGGGCGCGGCGATCCTGCGCGATTGATCGCGCCGCGCGGAATGCGCGGGGCGGTCGGGATGGTTGACTGAACGTCCACGCGCTCGACGATGAGCGGTCTCGTCAGCTCATCACAGATCGGCGCCCCATGACCTCGCTCAGCCCCGCGCGCACGCGCCTGGCCCTGCTCGCCCTCGCCCTCGGAGGCTTCGGCATCGGCACCACCGAGTTCGTGGCGATGGGCCTGCTGCCCGACATCGCGCGCGACCTGCTGCCCGACCTGTACGCGTACGACCCGGACGCCGCGATCGCCCGCGCGGGCATCGTGATCTCCGCCTACGCGATCGGCGTCGTCATCGGCGCCCCCACGATCGCGGCCGTCTCGGCGAGATATCCGCGCAAGGCGCTGCTCACCGTCCTCGCGGTGGCCTTCACACTCGGCACGGCCGCCTCCGCCCTGGCGCCCACCTTCGAGACGGTGGTCGCGGCGCGCGTGCTCGCGGGCCTGCCGCACGGCGCGTACTTCGGCGTCGCGGCCCTCGCCGCGGCGGACCTCATGGGGCCGGGCAGGCGCGGCCGCGCCGTCGCGTTCGTCCTGTCCGGGCTCACGATCGCCAACGTCGTGGGCGTGCCCGTGATCACGTGGGTCGGCCAGCAGGCCGGCTGGCGCCTCGCCTACCTGGGCGTCGCGGGGATCTTCGCGCTCACCACGGCGGCGATCGCGCTGCTGGTGCCGCGCTCGCCCGGCGATCCGGCGGCGACGGTGCGTCGCGAGCTCGCGGCCTTCGGCCGGCCCGCCGTCTGGTTCGCCCTGGCGACGGGCGCGTTGGGCTTCGGCGGGTTCTTCGCGGTGTACTCGTACGTGTCCCCGCTCGCGACCGAGGTGACCGGCACCGCGGAGGGCTTCGTGCCCCTCGCGCTCATCGTGCTCGGGCTCGGCATGACCGCGGGCAACGTGGTCGGCGGGAGGATGGCGGACGCCGGCGCCATGCCCGCCGTGTTCCGCCTCTTCGGCGCGTTCGCCGGGGCGCTGCTGCTCCTCGCCCTCACGGCGAGCACGGTGCCCGGACTGCTCGCGGGGCTCTTCCTCGTGGGTGCCACCGCGGCCGCCATCTCGCCGGCGATCCAGACCAGGCTCATGGACGTCGCGGGCGACAGCCAGACCATCGCCGCGGCGGTGAACCACTCCGCGCTCAACCTCGGCAACAGCCTCGGCGCTTTCCTCGGCGGCGCGGTGATCGCCGCCGGATGGGGCTACCTCGCTCCCACGTGGGTGGGCCTCGCGCTGTGCGTCCCCGGGGTGCTCGCCGCTGTCGCCGGGTGGGCGGTGACCCGGGTCCCGACGGACGATGCGGTACCCTCCTTGGCGGCCGAAGGCGACCGGATCGCCGCGCGAGCCCGGAGCTGAACCGGCCCCGCATCGTCCGTCAGGGCCCCGTGCCCCATCCGCGCCACCTGGAGCAGCACCGTGACCGTCGTCGAGCCTCCCGTCGAGATCAAGCCCCACGCCATCTGGGAGGACGTGCTCGCGATCCCCACGGGCGCCTTCCTCATGTCCTGGGGCATGTACCTGCTCAACGCGATCGACGGCGTCACCGGCGGCCTCGCGGGCGTCTCGTTCCTCACCAGCTACGTGACCGGCTGGTCGCTCGGGCTCGTGTACTTCGTGATCAACCTGCCGTTCTACTGGCTCGCGGTGAAGCGTCTCGGGTGGGGCTTCACCGTGAAGACGCTCATAGCCGTGGGGCTCATCTCCGTCGGCGTGGGGCTCCACCCGCACTTCATCGACGTCTCCTCGCTGCAGCCCCTGTACGCCGCGATCTTCGCCGGCCTCGCGGTGGGCACCGGCATGATCGTGCTCTTCCGTCACGGCGCGAGCGCCGGCGGCTTCGGGATCCTGGCCCAGTGGCTCCAGCAGACGCGCGGCTGGCGCGCCGGCTACGTCCAGCTCGCGCTCGACGCGTGCGTGCTCGCGGCCTCGGTGGCGCTGGTCGAGTGGCGGATCCTGCTGGTGTCGGTCATCGGCGGCGTGCTGCTCAACCTCGTGGTGGCGATCAACCACCGTCCTGGCCGCTACTTCGGCTAGACCGTCGCGCCGAGCGCGCGCCGCACGTCATCCGCGATCGCGGCGGGCTCCGTGGTGGGGGCGTAGCGCTTGATGATCCGGCCGTCGCGGCCGACGAGGAACTTGGTGAAGTTCCACTTGATGCGCCCGCCGGTCACGCCCCGGGTCTCGGCCTTGAGCCAGCGGTAGAGCGGATGCGTGCCACGGCCGTTGACGTCGATCCTCGCGAACATCGGGAACGAGACCCCGTAGTTGCGGGAGCAGAACTCGCCGATCTCCTCGGCGGTGTCGAGCTCCTGGCCGGCGAACTGTCCGCAGGGGAAGCCCAGCACGGTGAGGCCCTCGCCCGACAGCTCGCGATGGAGCGCCTCGAGGCCCTCGAACTGGGGTGTGAGCCCGCACTTGGACGCGGTGTTGACCACCAGCACCACCTGGCCGGCGTAGTCGGCGAGCGCGCGCTCCTCGCCGTCGAGCATGGTCGCGGAGAAGTCGTGAAGAGTGGGCATGCGTCCATCATCGCATCGGCACGTCGCTTCCCGGCAGGCCCGGCCGCCCGGCAGGATGGGGACCGGAAGGGGCGGGAGGTGGAGCCGTGGAGCGGCAGGGATGGCGCCTGGTGATGGAGCGGCTGCGCAGGCGCGTCTGGTTCCGTCTCGCGTTGTTCGCCGTCGGGGCGGTGCTCCTGGCGCTCCTCGCGGGCACATGGGGCGCGTGGCTCGCCGAGCTGGTGACCGTCGACCTGGGCCAGGGATCCGTGCAGGGCCTCCTCCAGATCCTCGCGACCTCGATGCTCGCCGTCACCACCTTCTCGCTCACGGTCATGGTGTCGACGTACGCCTCCGCGTCGACCGTGTCGACTCCGCGCGCGACGCAGCTCCTCATCGAGGACCAGACCTCGCAGCGCGCCCTGTCGACCTTCCTGGGCGCTTTCGTCTTCGCGATCGTCGGCATCGCGGCGCTGTCGACGGGCTACTACGGCGAGGACGGGCGCATCGTCCTCTACGCGGGCACCCTCGCGGTGATCGCGATCGTGGTGATCACGCTCCTGCGATGGATCCAGCACCTCGTCACCTTCGGCCGGATGGCGGACGTCCTCGACCGCGTCGAGTCCGCCGCCTGCAGCACGGTGACCGACGCGGCGCGCGCGCCTCACCTCGGAGGGCGCCCGCCCGTCGACGTGCCCCCGGAGGCGTGGGCCGTGCGCGCGGAGCTGTCCGGAGTGGTGACGCGGATCGACATGGACACGCTGTCCGCGGCCGCCGAGGAGGTCGCCGGGACCGTGCACGTGCGCGTCCGTGCGGGCGCCCTCGTGGCACGCGGCGAGGAGATCGCACGGGTCGGCGGCACCCGGAGCGACGAGGCCGCGGCGCGGGTCAGGCGCGCGTTCGTGGTCGAGCGGCACCGCACGTACGAGCAGGACCCCCGGCTGGGGCTCATCGCGCTCGGCGAGATCGGCAGCCGGGCGCTCTCGCCGTCCACCAACGATCCGGGCACCGCGGTCGAGGCGCTCCACGCCATCCAGCGCGTGCTCACCGCGTACCTCGTCACCGAGCGGGTCGAGGACGACGACCATCCTCGCGTGCATCTGGCGGCCGTGGGCTTCGCCGACCTGGTCGAGGACGGCATCCGGCCCATCGCGCGGGACGGCGCGGGCATCGTCGAGGTGGCGCTGCGCGTGCAGCGGGTGCTCGGGGGCCTCGCGCTCGTCGCCGCTCCCGCTGAGGTCGAGACCCTCCGGCAGGCGTCCGTCCGCGCCGAGCGGCGGGCGCTCGCCACGCTGTCCGACCCCGAGGACGTGAGCCTCGTCGAGGAGGCTGCGCGGCGGGCGCGGGCGGGGCGCGTCGCGTGACCACGCCGCCGCCGCTGCATCCCGGCCGCGACCCGGGCGACAACTGGGCGTACGCGGCCGACGGCACGCGCTACTGGGGCGCCTTCGGGGCCGCGGGCCTGCTCGCGCATGACGCCGAGCGCGGCGTGCTGCTGCAGCACCGCGCCGCCTGGAGCCATCACGGCGACACGTGGGGGATCCCCGGCGGCGCCCTCCACCGGGGCGAGGGGCCGCTCGACGGCGCGCTGCGGGAGGCGGCGGAGGAGGCGCAGGTCCCCGCCGGTGCGCTGCTGCCGAGGGCCACGCACCTCCTCGACCACGACGTCTGGACCTACACGACGCTCGTCGCTGACGTCGCCTCGCCGTTCGAGCCGGTCGCCGCGGACGCGGAGAGCCTCGCGCTCGCGTGGGTGCCCGTGGACCGCGTCGCGGATCTCCCTCTGCACCCGGGCTTCGGCGCCTCGTGGCCGCTTCTGCAGGAGGCGCTGCGCGAGCACCCCGTGGTCGTGGTCGACATGGCGAACGTCGTGGGCTCGGTGCCCGACGGCTGGTGGAGGGATCGCCGGGGCGCCGCCGAGCGGCTCCTCGGTCGCCTCGCACGGCTGCGGACCGCCGGGGTCGCGTCCGACAGGCTCGGCCTCGGGCTCGACGCCTGGTTCCCCCGCATCATCGCGGTGGTCGAGGGGCAGGCGCGTGGCGCGCAGCCCCGCGACGGGGTCGAGACGGTGGCGGCGCCGGGTGCGGGAGACGACGAGATCGTGGCGCAGGCACGGTCGCTGGGCGCGGCGGGTGCACGGGTCACGGTGGTGACGTCGGACCGGGGGCTGGCGGCGCGTCTCGACGGCGCCGCCGCCGTGAGGGGCGCGGGATGGCTCCTCGAGATGCTCGACGAGGTCGCGCCGCGTCAGTGATGCAGCCGGTAGAACCGGAAGAAGGCGAAGTCCTCGATGGGGAGTACCGACACATCGGTGAAGCCGGCCTCGGTCGCATAACCGCGCAGCACGGGCTCGCGCATCACCGTGCCGGTCGCCGCGGTGGGGGTGCTCGACATGCTGTCCGGCAGGCACACGAGGAGCGAGTAGCCGTACATGAGCCGCTCGACCAGGTCGCCGGGCTCCGCCGGCTCGTCGGCCACCGCCTCGTCCATCACCACGACCGCGCCGTCGGGGCTGACGGCCTCCCGGACCGCGGAGAGCACCGCGACGGGCTGCGGCATGTCGTGCAGCGCCTCGAAGATGAACGCGGCGTCGAACGGACCGCCGAGGCTCTCGCCGTCGGCGTGCACCACCTCGACGCGGTCCTCCAGACCGGCCGCCCGGACGTGCTCCCGGGCCCGCGCCACCGACGGCTCGTCGACGTCGATGCCGATGATCCGCGCCGTCGGGTACGCCCGGGCCAGCGCGATGGCGGACCAGCCCGCGCCGCACGCGACGTCGGCGATGCGGGCGTCGGGCCTCCCGAGCACGTCGTGCAGCTCGGGCACCGCCGCGACGGAGGGCGCGAGCATCGTCTCGAACCACGGTCGGTTGATGTCGGCCTGGGCCCACCGCGCATCGTCGCCGAGATCGGCCCAGCTCACGCCGCCGCCGGTGCGGTACGCGTCGAGCAGCGCGGGCATCTGCGACGCGGCGGCCGCCAGCATGCGTGCCAGGGGAGAGACGTACGCGAGCGAGCCCCCGTCGGTGAGCGCCTCCGCCGCGCCGTCAGGGAGCGAGAAGACGCGGACGCCGTCGTGCTCGTCCGCGGTCACCATGCCTGCCGCCGCCTGGTGGGCGAGCCATTCGTGCGCGTAGCGCGTGTCGGTGCCGGTGCGCTCCGCGAGCGCGGTCGCGGACAGCGGGCCCTGGTCCGCGAGGGCGCGGTACCAGCCGAGCCGGTCGCCCAGGTGGATCGCGAGGGTGTCCATGGCGCCCAGCGCGGCGGAGAGCACGTGCTCCGCCCATTCGTCGGCCGTGGCGAGCTCGTGCGGTGACATGTGCGGTCCTCCCCGTCGCCCGACGGTGGACGACCCCCTGCGCTCCAGGGAAGCCCAGGAGCGCGGAGCCGTCAACCGCGCAGCTGCGCGCCGAGGAACGTGCGCACGTCCTCCATCTCCTCCTCGGTGATGGAGTGCCCGAGCCCTGGGTAGACGTGGGCCTCGACCGTGGCGTGGGAGTCGAGGAACCCTCGCGTGCGGGCGATCGCGTCGGGCCAGATCACCGGGTCCGCGTCTCCACGACCCCAGAAGACCGCGGGGCGGGACGCCGCGAGCACCTCATCGGCGGCCTGACCCTCGTGAGGGACGAAGCCCGCGAGCACCACGGGGGCCAGCACCCGGGCGGGGCGGGTCCGCAGCAGCTGCAGCGCCATGAGGCCTCCCTGCGAGAAGCCGACCGGCACGATGCGCGCGTCGGCGCCGAGGTGCGCGTCGACCCATGCCCAGACCGCGTCGGTCGCGGCCGCGATGGCCGCCTGATCCATCCCGCCGTCGGGGGACAGCGGGAACCACGCGGCGCCGCCGTAGCCCATCTCGAGCGGGGCGCGCAGAGACGCCCACGGCAGGCCCGTCGGCAGCCACCCGGCGAGGCCCGCGAGGTCGTGCTCGTGAGAGCCGAAGCCGTGCAGCAGCACCGCCACCGTGGGGCTCTCGGACGTCGGCGGGACGGGGGACAGGACGCTGCGCAGGGTGCTCACCGCCCCAGTATCGCGGCTCGGACGCACCCGGGCGGACGGCGCGGCGCGCCGCGTTGCGGCACCGGGGCGCCGGGCCTAGGGTCCAAGGACGGACCCCCGCAGGGCGCGCGACGAGGCGCGTCCGCACCACAGGAGGGCTAGTGCAACGCGACGTCACCGTGCTCGGCAGCGCCAACGCGGATCTCAGGGTGCTCGTCGACGAGCCGCCGATGCGGGGCACCGCGACGGTCGCGCACGACCTCGAGATGGGGGCGGGCGGGATCGGCCTCAACCAGGCGGTCGCGGCGGCGCGCATGGGCGCGCGCACCTGCTTCATCGGGGCGATCGGCACGGACGACCACGGCGTGATGCTCCAGCGCTGCCTCGCGGAGTCCGGCGTGGAGCCGTGCGTGGACGAGGTCGACGGCGCCGCCACGGGCGCGGCGCTCATCGCGCTGGACGCGGGCGGGCAGATCACCGTGATCGAGCTGCCGGGTGCCAACGCCCTCCTCGACGAGCTCTCGGACCGCGCTGTCCACGTGCTGAGGCGGACCAGCGTGCTCCTGATCCAGCTCGAGACGGCGCTCGAGGGATCCGGTCGGGCGGCCGGCATCGTGCGCGCCTCGGGCGGCACCGTGGTGCTCAACGCCGCACCCCAGACGGAGGGAGCGGACGCGCTTCTCGGAGAGGTAGACGTGCTCGTCGCGGAGGCCTCTCTCGCGGCGTCGATCGCGGGGACCGACGCGTCGCGCCCCGAGGAGACCGCCCGCGCGCTGAGCACACGCGTGCCGGCCGTCGCGGTGCTGACCGAGGCCCGCGAGACCGTTCTCGCGGACGCCTCCGGCGTGCGCACCCTGCCGGCGCACATCGTCCACGGTCTCGACATGTCCGCGGTGACCGATACGTTCTGCGGGGCGCTCGCGGCGGGGCTCGCGACGGGCGCCACGCTCGACGAGTCCGCGGCCCGCGCCTCCGCCGCGGGGGCCCTCGCACAGCAGCGGCCCGGATCGTCCGCCTCGATCCCGACGGCCGCCGACGTGGAGGACTTCCTCGCGCTGGAGCGGGCCGAGCGCACGGAGGGCTCGGCGCCGCCGCCGGCGTAGCCGACGGCCTAGGGTGGCGTCATGCCTACTCCGCACATCCGCGCCGAGCGCGGTGAGATCGCCCCTCGCGTCATCATGCCCGGCGACCCCCGCCGCGCCGAGCGCATCGCCACGGACTACCTCGAGGACGCCGAGCTGGTGACCGATGTCCGGGGCGTCCTCGGCTTCACCGGCACCTGGGAGGGTCGACCCGTGACCGCCATGGCCTCGGGCATGGGCGGCCCGTCGATCACCATCTACGCGACCGAGCTCGCGCGCGAGTACGGCGTCGAGCAGATCGTGCGCGTCGGGACCGCCGGCGGCATGAGCACCGACGTGGTGGTGCGCGACGTCATCATCGCGACGGGTGCGCACACCGACTCCGGCATGACCGCGAGCCGGATCCCCGGCGTGCACTTCAGCCACCTCGCCGACTTCGGCCTCGCGCGTGCGGCGATCGAGGCGGCGGAGCGGCTCGAGGGGGACGCCGCGGTCCACGCGGGCGCCGTCTTCACCTCGGACCACTTCTACCTCGAGCGGCCGGAGCTGAGCGCGGCGCTCACCGCGCACGGCACCCTGGCCGTCGAGATGGAGGCGGCGGCGCTCTACGCGGTCGGCGCCGCGGAGCGGATCCGGACGCTCGCCGTGGTGACCGTCTCGGACCACCTGGTGACGGGCGAGAGCATGACGGCGGAGGAGCGGGAGACGCAGTTCGATGCGGCGGCGCGGATCGCGCTGAGCCTGTGAGGAGCCGGGGGAGCGGGGCGCGCGGCGCCTAGCGCGTCGCGTACGCCCGGGCCGCCGCGACGAAGCCCTCCCACACCGCGGTGAGGCCGTCGAGCTCGGGGTGCCACTGGAGGCCCAGGCAGAACGCCCGCGAGGGGTCCTCCACGGCCTCGATGAGCCCGTGGACGCTCCGAGCCGACACGACCAGGCCGTCGCCCACGCGGTCGATCGCCTGGTGGTGATAGACCGGCACCTCGCACTCGAGGGGGTGGAGCGACGCGAGGGCGGTCTCGGGCAGCACGCTCACGCCGAGATCGCGGAAGATCGCGTCGCCCATCTGATAGTCGTGATGGCCCACGACGTCCGGGACGTGCTGGTGGAGCGTGCCCCCGCGGGCGACGTTGAGCAGCTGAGCGCCGCGGCACACGCCGAGGACCGGCATGCGTGCCTCGCATGCGGCCCGGACCAGAGCGATCTCCCACGCGTCGCGGGCCGGACGAGGCGCATCGGTCTCCGCGTGCGGCTCGGCGCCGTAGAGCGCGGGATCCACGTCGTAGCCGCCGGTGAGGTAGAGCGCGTCGACGCGAGCGAGCGCCGCGGCCGCGAGCTCCGGGTCCTGCTCGGGGAGGACCGCGGTGATGGCGCCCGCGGCACGCAGCGGCGCGACATAGGAGTCCGGGAGCCAGACCGACCGCTGGTCGTGCCAGGGACCGCTGCTGGCCTCCTCGACGTACGACGTCACACCGATGACCGGTGCCTCCATGGCTGCCCCCCGCTCCGGAGGCGACGCACCCCCTTGGCGAGGAATCTAGCGGTCTTCGGAGGCGCCCTTGACCACCGCTTGACCCGCGGCGCCCGTCGGCGCGGCGCCCGGTCCGGTCACCGGTAGGCTGGAACGCGGTTCCGAGCAGGAGAGACGATGACCCATCACGACGCGTTCCATGTGCCGGACGGACCCCACGACATCCGCCTGGTGGTGTGCGACATGGACGGCACGCTGCTGGACGCGGCGAAGCGGATCCCCGAGGCGCTGTGGCCCCTGGTGACGCGGATGAAGGAGCGGGGCATCCTCTTCGCGCCCGCCTCGGGACGCCAGCACGCGACGCTCGCCCGGCAGTTCGCCCGGCTCGGAGACGGGCTCGTCGTGATCGCGGAGAACGGCGCCTACGTCCGCGACGGGGCCGACGAGGTCTCGGTCTCGCCCCTGCCCGACGCGGCGGTGGGCGAGATCGTCGGCACGGTGCGGGCGCACGCAGCGCGGGGCCACGACGTCGGCGTGGTGGTGTGCGGCAGGCGTTCGGCGTACGTCGAGCGCACCGACGCCGCCTTCCTCGCCAAGTGCGAGCCCTACTATGCCGCGCTCGACAAGGTCGAGGACCTCGACGACGTCGAGGACGACATCCTCAAGGTCGCGATCTACGACTTCGGCGACGCGGCGCACGACACCGCGCCTGCGCTCGCCCACCTCGCCGGCGAGCTCAAGGTGGTGGTGTCGGACCGGCACTGGATCGACGTGATGCGGGCCGACGTGGACAAGGGGGTCGCGGTCCGGGCGCTCCAGGAGGCGCTCGGCGTGACGCCCGCGCAGACGGTGGTGTTCGGCGACTACCTCAACGACCTCGAGATGATCGACGCGGCCGAGCTCTCCTTCGCAATGGCCAACGCGCACCCGGACGTGGCGGCGCGGGCACGCTTCACCGCGCCGGCCAACACCGATCACGGCGTGGTGGTGACCCTCCGCAGGCTGCTCGACCATCCCCGCGGTTGATACCCCCTGGGGTATAGTGCCGCGCATGGACGTCCTCACCTCGCTCCGCGCGTGGCCCGCCCGCCGGTGGCTCGTCGCCGCGGCGACCGCCGTCGGCACCTACGTGTTCATCGCGCTGCCGACCGACCTCATCGACAACCCCGTCTTCGGACGCGAGATCCCGCCCACCGCGTGGTCCTACTGGGCGCTCGCCCTCTCCGCGGCGCTGTCGGGCCTGCTCGCCGCCACGTACGTCGCGACGCCCGAGGAGGCGAAGGCGGAGAGGGACGGGCGCCTCGGCATGGCCGGCGCGTTCGTCACGTTCTTCGCCGTCGGCTGCCCGGTGTGCAACAAGCTCGTCCTGCTCGCGCTCGGCTACACCGGGGCCATCCAGTTCTTCGAGCCGATCCAGCCGTACCTCGCCGTCGGGGCGATCGTGCTGCTGGCGTGGGCGCTCGTCTCGCGGGTGCGCAACGAGTACGCCTGCACCCTGCGCCCCCGCGAGACCGTCGACGCCTGAGCGGAACCGATGCGCGCTACCCGGTCGCGTCGGGACGCCTCGGCACCGCCGGCACGCGCGCCACGTCGCCCGCGCGGAAGCGCCTCACCGCTCCGAGCGCCGGCAGCAGCAGGACGGCCGCGAGCAGGAACGAGACGCGGAAGTCGCCGTCCGACGCGAGCATGCCCGGCAGCACCGCACCGATGAGCGCGCCAGGGTAGTTGAACAGGTTGACCCGCGCGATGATCTCGTCGCCGCGCCGGTGGTCGAGGTCCCCGGCGGCGGAGAACGCCAGCGGGATGAGCGCGCCGACGCCCATGCCGGCGAGGGCGAAGCCGAGCAGCGCGGCGGGCACGGCGGGGACGGCGCCGGCGATCAGCAGGCCCGCGCCGGCGATGCTCACGGTCGCGATCGCCAGGGGAGCCCTGCCGAAGCGGCGCACCGCGAGATCGGACACCAGCCGCGTGAGCAGCGTGGTCCCCGCGTAGACGGCGTAACCGAGCGGGGCGACGGCCGCCGAGGCGCCCAACCCGTCGGACAGGTGGATGCTCGACCAGGTGGCGACGGTCGAGTCCGCGGTGAGCGCGGCGAGGACCACGAGCCCGAGCGCCCACAGCCCGCGCATCGGCAGGGGCGGCCGGGCGCTCCCGGTGTCCGCGGCGCGCTCCCGCGTCGGATCGAGCAGCCGCACGCCGAGGGCGGCCGTCACGGCGGCGACCGCACCTGCCGCGACCAGGCCGAGGCTCGCACCGAGCGGGGTCGCGGCTCCGGCCGACATCAGCAGCGCGCCCGCGATGGCGGCGCCGGTGTTGGCCGCGAAGAACGACCCCATGACGGCCTTGCCCATCCGGCGCTGCACCAGCACGCCCTGCATGGCGGCGGAGGCGTCGACACAGCCGAGACCCAGGCCGTACACGGCGAACAGGGACCAGAAGACGGGGAAGGGCACGGGCGCCGCGATCGAGACCAGCGCGGCGGCCTGGAGCGCGAGCCCCAGGACCAGGGAGGCGCGCGAGCCGAGCCGCACGGCGACGCGGTCCGCCATCACCGATCCGGCGGCGGCTCCGAGCACCACCGTGAGGGTGATGAGCGACACCGTGTCGTCGTCGATCGAGTAGCGCTCCTTGAACTGCGGCAGCGCCGTCACGACGGTCGCGTAGCTGAGGCCCTGCGCGATGTAGGCGGCGGTGACGCCGAGGCGCTCGAACCTGATGGGGACCAGGGGGGACGCGAGCTCCGTCATGACCGCTACCGCTCCCGAGCGACGACGCCGAAGGCCTCGTCCGCGATCTCGAGGGTGCGCCTCACGTCTGCGCTGGTGAGCGACGCGTTGAGGAAGTGGTTGTGATGCGAGGTGAACCACACGCCGCGCTTCACGCATTCCGCGACCCATCGCTGATGGAGGTCGAGCGAGTCGTCGTCCGCGATCCGCAGGTAGAACAGCGCCGGTTCTCCCGACGCGACCAGGGTGAGGCCGTGTCCGGCCGCCGACTCGACCAGCCCGGCCGTGAGCTCCGAGCCGACCCGCCTGAACATGGCGGGGGCGTCGAGCTCCTTGAGCCGGGTGATGGTGGCGATCGAGGCCGCGAACGGGACCGCGCTCATCCAGTACGAGCCGGTGTAGGTGAGCGAGGCCACGGTCTCGCGCAGGCTCTCCCGTCCTGTCAACGCGGCGAGGTTGTACCCGTTGCCGATCGCCTTGCAGAAGCAGAGCAGGTCCGCCTCGATGCCGTAGTGGCGGTCGGAGCCGGCGAGATCGAGCCGCCAGCCGGCCCGTACGTCGTCCATGATGAGGACCACGCCGTGCTCGTCGCAGAGCCGGCGCACCCCCTGCCAGTAGCCCTCCGCGGGCAGCTCGTTGTCGACGAAGTTGCCATGCATGTACGGCGTCGAGATGAAGGCCGCGATCTCGCCCCGGTGCTCCCGGAAGGTCGCCTCGAGCGCGTCGAGGTCGTTCCACGGCACGGAGAGGTTGTGCGCGACGTCCTCCTCGAGGACGCCGGGGTAGTCGAGCTTCTGGGTCCACGGTGCGACGCCGTGGTAGTAGCCCTTGACGAAGACGACCTTCTTGCGCAGCGTCGCGGCGCGCGCGGTCATGACCGCGAGGGTGGTGGTGTCGCCGCCGTTCTTGGCGAAGAAGGCCCAGTCGGCGCTCGCCACGGTGTCGACGAGCAGCTCCGCGAGGTCGACCATGATGCTCGACGGGATGGTGACCACGTCCTCGAGCGCGGTCTGCCGGCGCGCCGCGGCGTCGACCACGGGGTCGCCGTAGCCGAGCACGTTGGGGCCGTAGCCGCACATGTAGTCGAGGTACTCGTTGCCGTCGAGGTCCCAGAACCGCGATCCCTCGGCGCGCGAGCTGAACAGCGGGTACGCGTCACGAGGGATGTAGCACCCCTCGGTGGGGCCCTGATGGCCCGGGATGCCCGCGGGGATGACACGCCGCGCGCGCTCGAAGGCCTCGAGGCTCTTGGCGTAGGTGAAGGGCGTGGTGGCGGCGGTCGTCATGTCAGTCTCCGAGGTAGTGGCCGACCCGGTCGAGGATCCGGCTGACGTTGTCGATCATGGGGATGAAGCCGCGCATGGACATCGACCCGTCGCCGATGCATGCGAGGGCGCTCGCGCGACCCGCGAGCACGTCGCCGGCCACGTCGAGGTCCCGGAAGGCCAGCACGGCCCGGGCGGGGGACGATGCCGGCGCGGGCTCGAACGTGAGCGCGTGGTCGAGGGCGACGAGCCTGAGCTCGTGTCCGTCGCCCACCTCGACGCCGATCTCGCCGTCCGGGATGAGGGCGGCCGAGAAGCGCCCGGAGCGGTCGGCGTTGGCCACCTGGGCGACCGCGGCGATCGCGACGTGCAGGGTGAGGAGCGCGCTCGTCGCGCGGAACGCGGGATCGGCGAGGCCCTCCTCGCTCGGCTTGAGGTAGCGGCCAAGGAGGTCGGCGAGGGGTGCGAAAACCTTCGTGAGGAACGCGAGGCCGGCGGGCCCCGCGATCGGGATCGGCTGGCGGTGGCCGTCCACCATCGCGTTGAGGTGCGCGGGCGATGTGAAGGCCAACGTGACCAGGCTCTCGTCGCCCTGAGCGGACGCGCTCACGCCGTCGGACGCGAAGCGCAGCTCGCGCGGGGGCAGCCCGGGCACGCGCAGCCGGACCAGCATCGGCCGGTCCACCGCGGCGAGCAGCGGGGGCGCCTCCGGTGCCCGCTCCGCGAGCACCACGAGCGCACCCAGCACCGCGTGCATGTTGATCCGCGCGAGGACGGCGGGATCGGTGTCGGTGAGCATCAGTCCTCCTCGGTGGGGCGGCCGGTGGCGTGGGCGGCGAGCGCGGATGCGAGGAAGCGCGCTCCCGCCATGGCGGCCTCCGTGTCGTGGTCGGCCAGCCAGGTCGTGGTGATCCCGTCGAGCATCGCGACCGCGTGTCGAGCGAGCGCGCGCGGGGGAGCGGTCCACACGCAGCCCGCGGTCGCGGCCGCGGTCTCGAGCAGTCCCGCGAGGACGTCGTATGAGCGCTCGTACCCGCCCGCCCCCGGCCCGTCGTCGAGACGCTGGCGGGAGGCGTGCAGCATCAGCTCGAGGTAGGCGAGCTCGCGCGCGGGGCGCTCGACGAGGAGGCTCACGTAGCCCTCGACGCCGGCGGCCAGCACCTCCGTCAGGTCGGCGCCGGTCCCGGTCGCGAGCGGGGCCTCGGCCACGATCCGCTCCTGGTCCGTCACCGCGTCGATCGCCGCGGCCAGCAGGTGGTCGACCGAGGCGAAGGCGTAGTGCAGCGCGCCGAGGGGCATCCCGGCCTCGGTGACGATCGCCCGCGTGGTGGCGCCGCCGATGCCGTCCCTCTCGACCACCGCGAGCGTCGCCGCCACGAGCGCCTCCCGCCGCTCCTCGAGCGGCATCCGGCTCATCGCGTCGCTCCGGTCGCGCGGGCGGCCGCCGCGAGCGACACGCGGGTGGGCACGAGGCGGTTGGCCCCGGCGACGGCGGCGTTACGCCATCCGACGATGCGGGAGGGGCGCGGCGCGCCCTTGTCGAGCTCGCGCATCGCGGCGTCGACCACGGTCGGGACGGGAAGCGTCTGGCCGACCTTGAACCGTTCGGACCCCGCCGCGGAGAAGAACTCGGTCTCGGACGGCCCCGGCGCGAGCGCGAGCACGCGCAGCCCGCTGCCGCGGGTCTCGTGCCACAGCGCCTCGGTGAGCGACCGGACGTAGGACTTCGAGGCGGCGTAGAGCGCGATCGTGGGGATCGGCTGGTAGGCGGCGGTGCTGGTGACGGTCACGAGGACGCCCGAGGGCGCGTCGAGCAGGCGGGGCAGGAGCAGCCGCGTGAGCTCGGTGACGGCCACGACGTTGACGGCGAGGAGCGCGCTCACCCGCGCCGGGTCCGCCTCCGCGAAGCGGCCGTCGATCCCGAACCCCGCGTTCGCGATGAGCCCGTCGACGGTGAGGTCCTGAGCGGCGAGCTCGTCCACCAGCGCTGCGGCCGCCGCCGGCGCCGCGAGGTCGAGCACGATCGGGGTCGCACGCACGCCGTGACGGCTCTCGAGCTCGGCGGCGAGCGCCTCGAGCCGGTCGCGGCGCCGCGCCACCAGCACCACGTCGGCACCCTCCGCCGCGAAACGTCGCGCGAACTCCGCGCCGAATCCGGAGCTCGCTCCGGTGATCACCACGCACCGCGGGGCTGCGCGCATCGTCCCTCCAGGTTTTTGGTCGTCCGTCCAAGTTGAGGTGAGGCTCCCACCCGCCCATGGCGCGCCGCAAGGGTCCGTGGCAAGGTTTAACAGGGCCGTAACGCGGCCCCGAGGGTGGTCAGGTCCACCCGGACGACGGCGCCCGGCCGTCGCCGCGACACGCGAAGGAGGAGTCCATGGAGGTCTCGAGCAAGGCGAAGGCCGAGTGGTACAGCGGGCTCACGACGGGCCAGGGCAAGGCGCACCTCGAGTCGGGCAACGGCAGCTTCGACGTCAACTGGAAGGCGCGCTCCGAGGGCGAGGCGGGCGTCACCACTCCGGAGGAGCTGCTGGCCGCCGCTCACGCGTCGTGCTTCTCGATGGCGCTGTCGTTCGCGCTCGAGCAGAACGGCACGCCGCCGCACTGGGTCAAGGTGGACGCCGAGGTCAAGTTCGAGGCCGGGGTGGGGGTGAAGTCGAGCATGCTCACCGTCCACGCGAAGGTGTCGGGCATCGACCAGCTCGAGTTCACGCGCTTCGCCGAGGACGCGAAGGAGAACTGCCCGGTGTCGAAGGCGCTCGCCGGGGTCGACATCTCGCTCGAGAGCGCGACCCTCGAGGAGTCGGTCGTCTAGACGCCGCCGTGGGTGGTGCGGCCGCCCACGAGCGTCATGGCCACCGGAAGGCCGCGCAGGCCCTCGACGTCGGCCGTCCACGGATCGGCGTCGAGGACCACGAGGTCCGCGGGCTCGCCCACGGCGATCCGCGTGCGCGTGCTCGCCGCGAGCGCCTCGTCGACGGTGATCGCCTGCTCGGGATGCCAGGGCGCGCGGCCGTCGCGCGTCCGGTGCACGGCCGCCGCGATCGCGATCCACGGATCGAGCGGCGCGACCGGTGCGTCGGAGCCGAGCGCGAGCCTGCCGCCGGCGTCGAGGATCGAACGCAGCGCGAAGGCGCGCGCCGTGCGGCCGTGCCACAGCACGTCCGCGACGTCGCGGTCGTCAAGAGCGTGCTCGGGCTGCACGCTGGCCACCACGCCCAGCCCGGCGAAGCGCGCGACATCGCCCTCGCTCACCAGCTGCGCATGCTCAATGGAGCCTCGCGCGCCGGAGGAGGCGAAGGCGTCGAAGGCGATGGTGGTGGCGGCATCGCCGATCGCGTGGATGGCGCACGAGATGCCGGCCGACGCAGCCCGCCGCATGATGTCCGCGAGGTGCGCACCGGAGACGTTCTGGGTGCCGTGGCCCCCGTCGTCGTAGGGCTGGACGCAGTGCGCGGTCCGGGTGTTGAGCGAGCCGTCGGTGATGACCTTGAGCGGGCCGTGCCGCAGGAGGCCGCCGCCACCCTCGACCGGGGTTCCCGACCGGGCGCCCGTCGCGATGCGTGTCTCGAGCAGCGGCTCGTAGAAGCCCACCTCCACACGGAGCCCGTCGATCCCCGCCGCGACGCGGTCGCGCCAGCGGGCGAGCCCGTCGTCCATCTCGAGGTCGACGATCCCGACGACCCCGCGCGCGGACGCGGCACGGACGGCCTCCTCGACCGCGCCGGGGGCGAGGGGCCTCGCGCTCAGCGCCACCTGCACCGCGAAGGCGTCGTCCTCCCGCAGCAGACCGGCGGCGCAGCCGAGCTCGCGTGCCGCGGAGGAGTTGACCCAGGCGGTGTGCAGGTCGCCGCTCAGCAGCACGGTCGGCGCGACCCGCGCGGCGTCGAGGGCCTCGCGGGTCGGCAACTCGGCCCAGGTGGCCCACCGGTAGCCGAAGCCGACCAGCATGCCGTCGGCCGCGGCGTCCCGGACGATCGCGCAGGCCTCCGCTACCGATCCCGCGCCCGACAGGTCGAGCCGTCCACGGGTCCGCGCCCACTGCGTGAAGTGCACGTGCGCGTCCCACAGCCCCGGCACCACGAGCCGCCCGTCGAGCGCGACCTCGTCTCGACCCGGTCCCGCGCCCGGACCGACGGCGGAGATGCGACCGGCGTCGACGGCGATGTCGACTCGCTCGCCGTCGCTGCTGAGACGCGCGTCGCGCAGGACCAGCTGGTGCATGACTCTCCTCGGCTCGTCTCGCGGGGACGACGCGCGCCACTGTAGCCCCGCGGGTCCCGCGTCGTTAGCATTCCCGCCATGACAGCAGCCGACGCGTCCACCGCCGCGAGCGAGGTGATCGCGGGCGTGCGGACCGCGGTCGCCGGTCTGCGCCTCTGGGCACGGGAGCCCCGGCTGCTCGGGTTGGGAGTCCTGCCGGGGGTGGTGGTGGCGGCGGGCATGAGCATCGTGCTCGGGGTGCTGCTCTTCAACCTCGGCGCCATCGGGTCGGGCCTCGCGGACGCGCTGGGCGTCGACGGCGGCCGGTGGCACGGGCTCGTGTCCGTGACCGCCGCCGCGGCGGTGCTCGCGGCCTCTGCCGTGATCTCCGTCGCGCTCTTCGCGTCCCTCACGCTCACCGTGGGTCAGCCGTTCTTCGAGGCGATCTCGCGGCGGGTGGACGAGGTGGCGGGCGGGCTCGAGGGCGCGGAGGCCGAGGAGGGGTGGGGTGCGTCGCTGGCCCGGGGGCTGCGGGAGGGCGCGCTCACGCTCGCGATCTCGATCGCCATGTCGCTCGCGCTGCTGCTCGTGGGCCTCATCCCCGTCGTCGGCGCCGGTGCGGCCTTCGCGCTCGGAGCCGTGCTCGGCGGACGGCTGCTCGCGATCGAGCTCACCGCGTACCCGTGGGCCCGCAGAGGGGTGCTCGCGCGCCGCGACCGGGTCCGGCTGCTCACGCGCCACCGGCTGCGCGTCATGGCCTTCGGCGCCACGATCTTCCTCGTGTTCCTGCTTCCGCTCGGCGCGGTGCTGGCGATGCCTGCGGCGGTGGCCGGGGCCACGCTGCTCGCGCGCGACACGGAGGCCGCGCGCTAGCAGCGCCGGCGATCACGCGGCCGCGGGACCGCCCTCGGCCTCGAGTGCGCCGCGCACCGCCTCCACCGCGGGATCGAGCCTCGACGTCGCACGCAGCGCCGCGAACACCGTGCGGCGCGGTCCGCCGTCGAGCGGCAGCACCCGCGCGCCGATCCCGGCGTACTCGACCATGAGCCCCGGCAGGATCGCGACGGCGAGCCCCCTCTGGACCAGCTGGACGTGCGCCTGCAGGTCCGAGCTGGCGAATCGCACGTCGGGCTCGAAGCCCGCGAGGCGGCAGGTCTGCTCGGCGAAGTGACGGGTCGCGGTGCCATGCGGCTCCATCACCCACGGCGCGTCCGCGACCTCGGCCACCGACGAGGCGCCCGCCCACTCGCCGCCGACGGCGAGGAGCAGCTCGTCCCGCACGAGCGGACGTCGGACCACGCCCGGGTAGTGGGGGGCGGAGTGCCCCGGATACTCCTCCGCGACCACGAGGTCGTACTCGCGTGCCCAGGTGTCGGCGAAGGCCTCCTCGGGCTCGGTCTGGGTCACCATCACGCGGATCCCCGGGTGCGTCTCGCGCAGGCGCAGCAGCGCGCCCGTGACGAGCGTGAGCGCCGCCGACTGGAACACCGCGAGCCGAACTGTGCCCGTGAGCAGGCCGGAGCCTGCGCGGAGCTCCGCCTCCGCGACCTCCATCGTGTCGAGCAGTTCGTGCGTGCGGGACACGAGGCGCTCGCCGGCCGGGGTCAGCACCACGCCCCGGCCGGCCCTGATGGTGAGCGGCACGCCGGCCTCGCGCTCGAGGGCGGCGAGCTGCTGGGACACGGCCGACGGCGTGTACCCGAGCGCGTCGGCCGCCGCGGCGATGGTGCCGCGCAGGGCGAGCTCGCGGAGGGCGACCAGGCGGGTGAGCTCGAGCATGCCGAAAGCATAAGCAGCACTTACGAATATGCGTAAGTCCACCGCGCTGGTGCTGTGCGGTCCCGATGGCTCACCATGTCCTGTCAACGAAGGAGAGCCATGACCATGTCCCCCCTCGCGCCCGAGCGCCTCCACACCGCGGACGACACCGTCGCGCTGGTCCGCGACTGGCTGCGCCGTTCGCATGCGTTCCCGATCGACGGCTCCGCCCGGCTGCTCGCCCGCATGCTCCGCGACCCGCAGGGGCTTCCGTTCCTCACCGACTTCGTCGACGGCATCGTGCGGCCCGAGGACACCGCGGTGGCCGCGGCGAGCCTGCGCCGCATCGTGCGCCGTCCTCATCGGTTCCTGCCGATGTACCAGCGCATCGCGCTGCAGGCGGGCGCGCTCGCCTCGTATGTCCTGCCGGGACTGGTCGTCGCGGTGTGCCGCCGGGTGGTGCGCGCCATGGTCGGGCACCTCGTGGTCGACGCCTCGGAGCGGCGCCTCGCGGGCGCGCTCACAGCGCTGCGCGCGAAGGGCAGCGAGCTCAACCTCAATCTGCTCGGCGAGGCGGTGCTCGGGGCCGCCGAGGCGGACCGCAGGCTCGAGCGGACGCTCGCGCTGCTCGGCCGCGACGACGTCGACTACGTGTCGCTCAAGGTCTCGGCCGCGGTCGCCCCGCACTCGCCGTGGTCCTTCGACCGCACCGTCGACGCGGTGGTCGAGCGCCTGGCGCCCCTGTACGAGCTCGCGGCCCGCAAGGACGGCGCGTTCGTCAACCTCGACATGGAGGAGTACCGCGACCTCGACCTCACGGTCGCGGTGTTCACCCGCCTGCTCGAGCGGCCGGGGATGGAGCGCCTCACCGCCGGGATCGTGCTCCAGGCGTACCTGCCGGACTCGCTCGGTGCGATGCACCACCTGCAGGAGTGGGCCGCCGCCCGTGTCGCCGGGGGAGGGGCGCCCATCAAGGTGCGCCTGGTCAAGGGTGCGAACCTGTCGATGGAGAGGGTCGACGCGGAGCTGCACGGCTGGCCGCTCGCCACGTGGGGCTCCAAGGAGGAGTCCGATGCGCACTACAAGCGCATCCTCGACTATGCGCTCGATCCCGAGCGGATGGCGAACGTCCGGCTCGGCGTCGCGGGTCACAACCTCTTCGACATCGCGCACACGCTGCTGACGGCGCGCGACCGCGGCGTGGACGAGGGCCTCGACTTCGAGATGCTGCTGGGCATGGGCGAGCATGTCGCCCGGGCGGTGGCCGAGGACACCGGACCGCTGCGCCTCTACACGCCCGTGGTGCACCCTGCGGAGTTCGATGTCGCGCTGGCCTACCTGGTGCGCCGCCTCGAGGAGGTCGCGAGCCCGGCGAACTTCATGTCCGCGCTCTACGACCTCGATGACGACGCGACGTTCGCCCGCGAGGAGTCACGGTTCCGCGGCTCCCTGGCGCGCGCCGAGGAGCCGGCGGCGGGCTCGCACCGGGCCGTCGGCCGCCCGGCCGTCGCCACGGACACCTTCGTCAACACGCCGGACACGGACCCCTCGATCGCGGCGAGCCGCGCGTGGGCCCGCGCGATCCAGGACGGCGCCGCCACCGCCGACGCGGGGCTCGCGACGCTCCGTGCTGCCCGCGTCGAGGATCCGGCCGCGGTGACCGCCGAGGTCGCGGCGGCCAAGACTGGCGCCGCGTCCTGGCAGGCGCGCACGCCCGAGGAGCGCGCCGCCGTGCTCCACGCCGCCGGCCGCACGCTCGAGGCGCGCCGCACCGACCTCGTCACGGTGATGATGGCCGAGGCGGGCAAGACCATCGACCAGTCCGACCCCGAGGTCTCGGAGGCCGTCGACTTCGCGCACTACTACGCCGTGCGCTCGCTCGACCTCCACCGCTTCGAGGGCGCCGTGCCGCGACCCCGTGACGTCACCGTGGTGACGCCGCCGTGGAACTTCCCGGTCGCGATCCCCGCCGGCTCGACGCTGGCCGCGCTCGCCGCGGGCTCGGCCGTGGTGCTCAAGCCGGCCGAGCAGGCGGCGCGCTGCGGTGCGCTGCTCGCGGAGATCCTGTGGGAGGCCGGGGTACCCCGAGAGGCGCTGCGGCTCGTCGACATCGACGCCGCCGGCATCGACGCGGGTCTCGGCGACGCTCTGCTGGGCGATCCGCGCGTGGACCAGGTCATCCTCACGGGCGCGTACGAGACGGGCGAGCTCTTCCATCGGGTGCGACCGGGACTGCGTCTCGTCGCGGAGACGTCGGGCAAGAACGCCGTCATCGTCACGCCCAGCGCGGACCTCGACCTCGCCGCTCGCGACGTCGCGCAGTCCGCCTTCGGCCACGCCGGTCAGAAGTGCTCCGCGGCCTCGCTGGCCATCCTGGTCGGCTCGGTCGCCACGTCACGGCGCTTCCACGCGCAGCTCGAGGATGCGGTGCGGTCCCTCGCGGTCGGCGCCGCCGACGATCCCACCACCCAGATGGGCCCGATCATCGAGCCCGCCCAGGGGAAGCTGCTGCGCGCGCTCACCACGCTCGAGCCGGGGGAGAGGTGGCTCGTCGAGCCGAGTCGTCTCGACGACGAGGGCCGGACGTGGACCCCGGGCGTCCGCACGGGTGTGCGACCGGGCTCGTGGTTCCACCTCACCGAGTGCTTCGGCCCGGTCCTCGGGATCATGACCGCGGCCACGCTCGACGAGGCGATCGAGATCCAGAACGCGGTGGACTACGGCCTCACCGCGGGCATCCACACGCTCGACGGCGCGGAGATCGCGCACTGGCTCACCCAGGTCGAGGCGGGCAACGCGTACGTCAACCGCGGCATCACCGGCGCGATCGTCCAGCGTCAGCCCTTCGGCGGCTGGAAGCGGTCCGTCGTGGGCCCGACCGCCAAGGCGGGCGGGCCGTCCTACCTGGTGGGCCTCACCGGATGGGAGCGTCGCGACGTCGAGGCCGACGAGGCTCCCGTGCTGTCGATCGTGCGGGACGCCCCGGCGTGGGTGCGCGCCGCCGCTGCGGCCGATGCGCGCGCGTGGCGCGAGCACTTCGGCACCGCGATCGACCGCAGCGGGCTCGCGAGCGAGCACGACGCCCTGCGGTACTCGCCCGCGACCACCGAGATCCGGTGGGACGGGGTGGACGAGGACGACCTGCGGCGCGTGTGCGCCGCGCGCCTTCGCGCCGGCGGCCAGGGAGGCGTGTCGACCGCGCACCGGCCCTCCGCCGGGCTCGCCCGCGCGCTCGCCGTCGCGGGTCTCGCCGTGACGGTCGAGACCGAGGACCAGCTGGTCGACCGCCTCGCGGGCGACGGCGCACGCGTGCGGGCGATCGGTACGGCCCCGGCGCAGCGCCCCGACCTCGCCGTCTACGACGGCCCGGTCACCGGCGCCCCGGAGGTCGAGCTGCTGCCCTTCGTCCGCGAGCAGGCCGTGTCCGTCACGATGCACCGCTTCGGCACGCCGTGGCCGGTGGCCGACGCGGTGGTCGCGGCGCTGTGACGCTGCTGACGGGTCGCTCCGCCGTGGGGCGGCCCGTCAGGCGCGCAGCAGCTCGACGATCGCCTTCGCGGTGACGCGCGCGGCGCGGTTGGACGAGAGCGTGCTCGCCTGGGGACCGTAGCCCGCGAGGAACAGGCCCGGCTCGTCGGCCACACGGCCGTCCGCGACCACGATCCCACCGGCGTCGTTGACCACGCCCAGCGGCCGCAGATGGCCGATCGCGGGCCTGAAGCCCGTGGCCCAGATCACCGCGTCGAGCGCGATCTCCTCGTCCTCGCGCGTGATCACGCCGGTCGGGGTCATCGCGGCGAACATGGGCAGGCGCTCGAGGCGGCCCGCCTCCTCGAGCCTGCGGACCAGCGGCGAGCGGGGGAGCCCCGTGACCGACACGATCGACGGCAGCGGGCGTCCGGCGCGCGCCGCCTCGTCCTGGATCGCCACCGCGACGCGGCCGCGCTCCGGCGAGAGCTCGTGCTCCTCGTCATGGAACGTGGGTGGGCGACGCGTGAACCAGAGCACCTGGGACGCGACGTCCCCGACCTCGTCGAGGAACGTGAGCGCGGACGTGCCTCCGCCGACCACCGCGACGCGCAGCCCGGCGAAGCGCTCCGCCGAGGCGAAGGCGGCGGTGGTGAGCTGGGCGCCGGCGAACGTCTCGCGTCCCGGCACGTAGGGGATCCGCGGGCTGGTCCAGGTACCGGTCGCCGACACGACGACGCGGGCGCGGACCGAGGCGAGCGCGGATCCGGGCGCGGTGGTCACCAGGTACTCGTCGCCGAGGCGCGAGACGCCCGTGACGGTCACGGGCCGCACCACGTCGATGCCGTGGCGCTGCTCGTACGTGCCGTAGTAGTCGGCGACCAGCTCGCGAGCGGGGACGTCGCCGGGGGCCGAGGCGAACGACAGCCCGGTCTCCGCCATGCCGGGGAGGTCGTGAAGATGGTGGGTGCCGCCGAGCGTGAGCGAGGCCCAGCGATGCTGCCACGCGCCGCCGGGTCCCGGTCCGCGGTCGAGGACGAAGACGTCGCGGCCGATGGTCAGCCCGCGCCGGGCGAGATGGTAGGCCACCGCGAGCCCGGCCTGTCCGGCCCCGATGATGACGACGTCGACGGACGGGATGGACGGGTCAGGCATGGCCCCCACCCTAGGCCGTGCGACGCCCCGCGCCGCACGACGCGCGGATCACCGTCGGGCCGCCGCGTCCGCGACCGGTTCCACGCCGAGCTGCACGCCGAGCCGCTCGATCTCCGCCTGGCAGGCGGTGGCCGGCGAGGCGTGGAGGATGCGGAGCGCGGCGCGCCCCAGCGCCTCGGCCTCGTCCTCGGGAAGCACGTCGACGAGGCCGTGCTGGAGGTGCTCGGAGAAGATCGGGAGGGCTTGCGCCAGGGCGGTGCGACCCGCGGCGTCCGTCTCGACCCACGTACCCCGCAGGTCCTCGTCGCAGGTGACGCGGCGCACCAGACCGCGCGCCTCCATGCGGGTGACGTGGTGCGAGATGCGGGACTTCTCCCATCCGAGCATCTCGCCGAGGGATCCCGCGCGGAGCCTGCCGTCCGGGGCGGCGTCGAGCGCCATGAGGATGTCGAGGTCGGGGACCGAGATCCCCACCGCCGCCTGCAGCCGCTGCTCGAGGCCGGCGACCAGGCGCCGTCCCATCAGCGTGACGGCGCGCCACAGCGCCCATGCATGCGTAGGAGGCTCGACAAGGCTCACGCCTCCCATCGTAGAGCGACGTACCCGGGACCTTCCATCCCGTCGGGCGCGCGCCGCGAGGACGGCGCGCCTAGGCTGGAGATGCCATTCGATCAGCGGAGGTGCATGGTGAACGACGAAGGCGTCACGGACACCCGTCACTACAAGTTCGAGCAGATCAAGGCCAAGGAGCTCGCTCGCGGCGCGAGCGAGGACGAGGCCACCCGGATCGCCGCCGCGACCGTGGACAAGGTGATGGAGCAGGACTCGTCCCAGTGACCTGCCCCTAGACTGACGCGCGTGGAAGCGATCGAGCACCCTCAGTCCGGGCACGTCCATCCGGTGCCGGCCACCGCGGTGTGGACCATCCCGAACGCGATCAGCGCGGTGCGGCTGGTGCTCATCGTGGTCTTCGGCACGCTGCTGGCGGCCGAGCGCGACGCATGGGCGATCGTGGCGCTGGCGGCCGCCGGGATCACGGACTTCCTCGACGGCTTCCTCGCCCGGCGCTGGGGGCAGGTCACCAGGCTCGGCCGTCTGCTCGACCCGGCCGCCGATCGCCTGCTCACCGCGGCGGTGGTGCTGGGCCTCGCCTTCCGGGACGTCATCCCGTGGTGGCTCGTGGCCGTGCTGCTCGCACGCGACGTCATGGTCGGCGTCGGCCTGCTCATCGCGCATCACCACCACGTCGAGTCGCCGCAGGTCACCTTCGTGGGCAAGGTGGCGACCGCGATGCTCTACCTCTTCCTCCCGCTCGCGTACCTCGCGGTCGTTGCGTTCCCGTCCTGGGGCATCGTCAGCGCGATCGCCGTCGCGGGCGCGTCCGCGGCGTCCGTCCTCTACTGGTATTCGGGCATCGGGTACATCCGCGACCTTCGCGCGCGCACGCCGCGACGCGACGCGCCGCAGGACGTTAGGCCCGACGACGTCACGGGCCTAGGATGAGGGACGACCGTTCGAGCCGAAGGAGGCGTCATGACCTATGACGAGAGCCCCGCAGAGCGCACCATGTCGCTCGACTCGGCGGCCGCCGCAGCCGAGGGTGCGCCCGCCGCGCCCAGCCAGCAGGACAACGCAGCGATCGACGCGCTCGGCCCGGACCACGCGCTGCTGATCGTCCACCACGGCCCCAACCTCGGAGCCCGTTTCCTGCTCGACGTCGACGTCACCACCGCGGGGCGGTCGGTGAGCTCGGACATCTTCCTCGACGACGTCACGGTGAGCCGCGAGCACGCGCAGTTCATCCGCGACGGCCACGACTTCTACGTGCGCGACCACGGTTCGCTCAACGGCACCTACGTCAACCGCGAGAACGTGTCGGAGCGCAAGCTCGAGGCCGGCGACGAGGTGCAGATCGGCAAGTACCGCCTCACCTTCCACCCGGGTTCCCAGGCCTGACGGATGTCGCAGGCCGCACGTCGCGCTTCCTCCCTCACCGACGCCGCGCCGGCGCAGGCCGTCGACGCCCCCCTCGGGGGCCGCTGGCCCCACGCGCTGTCGCATGAGCCGATGCTCCGGGTGAGCGACGTGCTCGGCCTCGTGCAGCGCCAGTTCCCGACGCTCACACCGTCGAAGCTGCGCTTCCTCGACACGCACGGGCTCGTCAGCCCGCAGCGCACGCCGTCGGGCTACCGCCAGTACTCGCCCGCGGACGTGGAGCGGCTGCGCTTCGTGCTGAGGCAGCAGCGCGACCTCTATCGACCCCTCAACGTCATCCGTGAGCACCTCGACGGTCTCGACGCCGGCCTGCTGCACGAGCCCGTGACGCTCAGCGAGATCGGCGAGGCGCAGGACGACTACCTCACGACCGCCCAGGTGGCCGAGCGGGGCGGCGTCTCCCGGGAGACCCTCGACGCGCTCGAGGACGCGGGCATCGTCCTTCCGTCGGTGCCCGACGGCTACGAGCCCGGCGTGCTGCCGGTGGTCGTGGCGGCCTCGGCGTACCTCCAGGCCGGGGGAGACGTGCGTGCCCTGCGCACCCTGGTGCTCGCCGCACGCCGTGAGGCCGACCGCGCCGAGGCGTCCGCGGCGCCGCTGCGCAGGCGCGACGGGGGAGAGGCCGAGGCCGCCGCGAACGAGTTCGGCGAGGCGGCGATCGCCGCGTTCTCCGCCGTGGTCCGCCACCAGGTGGGAGGATAGGGACACGCCTCCGCGACACGGCGTCGCGGTCGTTGACCGGGGCCTTCGCCGGCCCTAACGTTTGAGTGAAGGTTGAACCTAGGAGGATCGATGACCGACACGCCCGGCCAGAGCACGCCTCCGCGCTTCGACCAGGGGGTGCTCTTCGACGACGGCCTCCCGCCGCTCGACGACAACGCCGGGTACCGCGGCCCGACCGCGTGCAAGGCCGCCGGGATCACGTACCGCCAGCTCGACTACTGGGCCCGCACCGGGCTCGTCGAGCCGACCGTGCGCTCGGCCACGGGCTCGGGCACGCAGCGCCTCTACGGCTTCCGCGACATCCTGGTCCTGCGGGTCGTCAAGCGGCTCCTCGACTCGGGAGTCTCGCTCCAGCAGATCCGCAGCGCGGTCGAGCACCTGCGCGAGCGCGGGGTCGAGGACCTCTCGCGCATCACCCTCATGTCCGACGGCGCCTCCGTCTACGAGTGCACGTCGGACGACGAGGTCATCGACCTGGTCCAGGGCGGCCAGGGGGTCTTCGGCATCGCGCTGGGCAAGGTGTGGCGCGAGCTCGAGGGCTCGCTCTCGGCGCTGCCGGCCGATCGTGCGGACGATGCCGCCCGCACCCCGGACGTCGACGAGCTCGCCGAGCGCCGCGCGCGCCGCAGCCAGGCCGGCTGACACGTCCCGCCCCGCCGACGCGGGGCCCCTCGCTCCTGACCCGCACGAGCATCGTGCCGGGCCCATGAGCACGCCCGCGCGCACCCCGCGCGGCGGCTGACTGCCATCTCGAAACCTGGCAGGATGTCCCCATCGACGAAGGGAAGCAGATGTTCGCCAAAGTCCTCGTGGCCAACCGTGCAGAGATCGCCGTCAGGGCGTTCCGCGCCGCCGTAGAGAACGGTGCCGCCACGGTCGCCGTGTTCCCGTACGAGGACCGGATGTCCGAGCACCGCGTCAAGGCGGACGAGTCCTATCAGATCGGCGAGGAGGGCCACCCGGTCAAGGCCTACCTCGACGTCGAGGCCATCCTGGACGTCGCGAAGCAGGCCGGCGCGGACGCGGTCTACCCCGGCTACGGCTTCCTGTCCGAGAACGTCGACTTCGCGCGCCGCTGCGCCGAGGAGGGCGTGACGTTCGTGGGACCGCCGCCGGAGGTGCTCGCGAAGGCGGGCGACAAGGTGGCGGCGCTCAAGGCCGCGCGTGAGGCGGGCGTCCCGGTGCTCGACTCCTCGGAGCCGTCGCGCGACGTGGACTTCCTCGTCGCGGAGGCCGACCGCATCGGCTACCCGGTGTTCGTCAAGGCCGTCGCCGGCGGCGGCGGCCGCGGCATGCGCCGCGTCGAGCGTCGCGAGGACCTGGTCGAGATGCTCTCGGCCGCGATGCGCGAGGCGGAGAACGCGTTCGGCGACCCCACGGTCTTCCTCGAGCAGGCCGTGCTGGGCCCGCGTCACATCGAGGTGCAGATCCTCGCCGACGCCACCGGCGACGTGGTCCACCTGTTCGAGCGCGACTGCTCGCTCCAGCGCCGTCACCAGAAGGTCGTGGAGATCGCGCCGGCGCCGGCGCTCGACCCCGCGATCCGCGACGCGCTGTGCGCGGACGCCGTGAAGTTCGCGAAGAGCCTCGGCTACGTCAACGCGGGCACCGTCGAGTTCCTCGTGGCGACCGAGGGCGAGCGCGCCGGCCAGCACGTGTTCATCGAGATGAACCCGCGCATCCAGGTCGAGCACACGGTGACCGAGGAGGTCACGGGCATCGACCTCGTCAGCTCACAGCTGCGCATCGCCTCGGGTGAGAGCCTCGCGGACATGGGGATCCGCCAGGAGGACATCCGGGTCAGCGGCTTCGCGATCCAGACCCGCATCACCACCGAGGACCCGGCCAACGGCTTCCTCCCCGACACCGGCCGCATCGTGGCCTACCGCTCGCCCGGCGGCGCGGGCATCCGCCTCGACGGCGCGACCGGCATGGCGGGCAACGTCATCACAGGTCACTTCGACTCGATGCTCGTCAAGCTCACGTGCCGCGGTCACGACTTCGCGACCGCCTCGCGCCGTGCGCTCCGCGCCCTCGCCGAGTTCCGCATCCGCGGCGTCACCTCGAACATCCAGTTCCTGCGCGCGGTGCTCTCGCACCCCGACTTCCAGGCGGGCGGCGTCACCACCGCCTTCATCGAGCGCCACCCGGAGCTCCTCGAGGTCGCGACCACGCCGGACCGCTCCACCAAGCTGCTCGCGTTCCTGGGTCACACCACGGTCAACCGGCCGCACGGCGAGCACGCCGAGGTCTTCGTGCGTCCCGCGGACAAGCTCCCGCGCGTCGACCTCGACGCCGAGCCCCCGGCCGGCTCGCGCCAGCGCCTGCTCGAGCTCGGCCCCGAAGGCTTCGCCAAGGCGCTGCGCGAGCAGAACGCCCTCGCGATCACCGAGACGACGATGCGCGACGCGCACCAGTCCCTGCTCGCCACCCGCGTGCGCACCTACGACCTGCTCGCGGCGGCGGGGCACGTGTCCCGCATGACCCCCGAGCTGCTGTCGATGGAGGCCTGGGGCGGCGCGACCTACGACGTCGCGATGCGCTTCCTGTCCGAGGACCCGTGGCTGCGCCTCGAGGACCTCCGCAAGAAGATGCCGAACATCGCGCTGCAGATGCTGCTGCGCGGTCGCAACACCGTGGGCTACACGCCGTACCCCGACGAGGTCGCGGTCGCGTTCGTCGAGGAGGCCGCGGCCACCGGCATCGACATCTTCCGCATCTTCGACGCGCTCAACGACGTCGAGCAGATGCGCCCCGCGATCGAGGCCGTCCGCGGCACCGGCACCGCGGTCGCCGAGGCGACGCTGTGCTACACGGGCAACATGATCTCGCCTGACGAGAAGCTCTACACGCTGGACTACTACCTGCGCCTCGCCGACAAGCTGGTGGACGCCGGCGCCCACATGCTCGCGATCAAGGACATGGCCGGGCTGCTGCGTCCCGCGGCGGCCTTCATGCTGGTCTCCGCGCTGCGCGAGCGCTTCGACCTGCCGGTCCACCTCCACACGCACGACACCGCGGGCGGCCAGATCGGCACGCTGCTCGCCGCCGCGGAGGCGGGCGTCGACGCGGTCGACGTGGCCAACGCCGCGATGTCGGGCACCACCTCGCAGCCGCCCATGTCGGCCCTCATCGCCGCCCTCGAGCACACCACGCGTGACACGGGCATCTCGCTCGCGGCCGCGCAGGACCTCGAGCCGTACTGGGAGTCGGTCCGCCGCCTCTACGCGCCGTTCGAGTCCGGGCTCCCGGGCCCCACCGGTCGCGTGTACCACCACGAGATCCCCGGCGGTCAGCTGTCCAACCTGCGTCAGCAGGCCATCTCCCTGGGTCTCGCGGACAAGTTCGAGGCCATCGAGGACATGTACGCCGCGGCCAACCGCATCCTCGGCAACCTCGTCAAGGTGACGCCCTCGTCGAAGGTCGTGGGAGACCTGGCCCTGCACCTCGTGGCGAACGACGCCGATCCTTCGGACTTCGAGGAGAACCCCGACAAGTACGACCTGCCGGACTCGGTCATCGGCTTCCTCGCGGGCGAGCTGGGCGACCCGCCCGGCGGGTGGCCCGAGCCCTTCCGCACCAAGGCGCTGCAGGGCCGCACCGTCGAGCGCAAGATGGCGGAGCTCACCGACGACGACAGGGCGGTGCTCGCCCAGGGCGGCGCCGACCGTCAGCGCCGGCTCAACCACCTGCTGTTCCCCGGGCCGGCCAAGGAGTTCGACCGGGCGATCGACAAGTACGGCGACATCTCGGTCATCGACACCTTCCACTACCTGTACGGCCTCTCGGTCGGCTCGGGTGAGGAGGCCGTCATCGAGCTCCACCGCGGGGTCAAGATCATCGCTGCCATCGAGGCGGTCGGCGAGCCCGACTCGCACGGCGAGCGCACGGTGATCTTCAACTTCAACGGCTCGATCCGCCCGATCCAGGTGCGCGACCTGTCCGCGAAGGTGGACGTGGTCGAGCGCGAGAAGGCGGACTCGTCCAAGCCGGGCCACATCGCCTCGCCGTTCACCGGTCTCGTCACGCCCCGCGTCGCCGAGGGCGACGAGGTCGCCGCGGGCCAGACGGTCGCCGTGATCGAGGCGATGAAGATGGAGTCCTCCATCACGTCGCCGGTCGCGGGCAAGGTCGCGCGCGTCGTCATCGGCGGCTCGCAGTCGCTCGCGGGCGGCGACCTGGTGGTCGTGGTCGAATAGTCGGGTGGTCGGGGACCATCGTCCTGTCGATGGTCCCCGGCGTCACGGCACGATGGAGCCGTTCACCCCGGAGGAGGTCACCATGAAGGTGCTGGTAGCGGTCGGATCGAAGTACGGAGCCACGCGCGAGGTCGCGCAGCGTATCGCGGAGGAGATCGCGAGCCACGGCTTCGAGGTCGACCTGCAGGATGCGTGCGATGTCCAGGGCATCCACTACTACGAGGCCGTGGTGCTCGGCTCGGCCGTGTACGGCGGCCTGTGGCGCCGGGACGCCTCCTATCTGGTGAAGGAGCACCTGGACGAGCTCCGCGAGAAGGACGTGTGGATGTTCTCCGTGGGCATGGAGACCGTGGTGGAGCCCGGCCAGCCCCTCGACGAGGCCGACGGCTTCGCGAAGGACATCGAGGCGCACGACCACGCGCGGTTCCCCGGGGCGCTCGATTGGGACAAGCTCAACGTGGGGGAGAAGGCGCTCATCAAGGTGCTCAACCCGCCCAAGGGCGACTTCCGCGACTTCGCGGCCGTGCACGAGTGGGCCGCCGAGGTTGCGACGCAGCTCGAGGCCATCGCCGCCGCCTGATCTTTCACGCAAGGGCCGGGCTCCGTGAGGGAGCCCGGCCCTTCGCATGTCCGTCGCCGGATTTACCTCAATGCGTATTGAGAAAGATTTGACGCGCGCGGAACGGACCGCCACGATGTCCTCGTGACCCACGCCGTACGCCCCTCGCTCGCTCGCCGGCTCCTCGCGGAAGGGGTCGGCACCGCGCTCCTCGTCGCGATCGTCATCGGCTCCGGCATCGCCGCGCAGACGCTGTCGCCGGACGATGTCGGGCTCCAGCTGCTCGAGAACGCGATCGCGACCGCCTTCGGGCTCACGGTCCTCATCCTCATGCTGGGACCGGTGTCGGGAGCGCACTTCAACCCCGTGGTCTCGCTCGCCGACTGGTGGGTGGGGCGGTCGCGGGGGAGAGGCCTCACCCTCGGCGAGGTCGGGACGTACTCGATCGCGCAGATCCTCGGCGGCTCGCTGGGCGCGGTGCTGGCGAACGTCATGTTCGCCGTGCCGACGGCGTTGTCGACCCACGACCGCGCGACCGGGGCGCACCTCGTCTCCGAGGTCGTCGCGACCGCGGGTCTCATCACCGTCATCCTCTCGCTCGCGCGCACCGGCAGGGGCGCGCTCGCCGCGCCGGCGGTCGGCGCCTACATCGGCGCCGCGTACTGGTTCACCAGCTCGACGTCCTTCGCCAACCCGGCCGTCACCATCGGCCGCATGTTCTCGGACACCTTCGCGGGCATCGCGCCCGGCTCCGTGGCACCGTTCATCGCGGCCCAGGTGGTCGGCATGGGCGTGGGCGTCGCGCTGTCGCTCGCGCTCTATCCGGACGCAGGCGACGCCGCCGACGAGGTCGTGGTGCCCGCGCTGGACGAGGACGACGCGACCTCCTGAGACACGGTGCACCGCGTGCACGCCGGGGGCGCGGCGGGGCTCTAGGCTGATCTCAGGTCCCCACCTGGCAGCGAGGCCGGTGCGATCCATCGACCCTCGCCGAACGACTCAACGGAGAGTTCATGTTCACCGTCGACAGCACCGTCCTCGGCTCCTTCGAGCCCGGCTTCTACCTGATGCTCGCCCTCCTCGCGGGCAGCGCGATCGCGAGCATCACGGTCGCGATCCAGAACCGCCGGGGGAGGCGCTGAGGCGGCCGCCGCCGCGGTTCAGGCGTCGCAGCTCTCGAAGGCCGTGCGCGCGACGTCGACGTGGAGCTGGGCGTGGCTCGAGTACTCGTGCGCCTCGTCGAGGTCGTCGGTCTCGAGCGTGAGCGTGGCCCAGCCGACCACGCGCTGAGGATGGGACGCGAGCGACGGGAACGTGTTGTTGCCAGGCGCCCACGCGTCGATCGCGGTGAGCGCCTCGTCCCAGCGCTCCTCGGGCTGCTCCCACGAGCCGCCGAGCACGTCGCGCTCGACGCAGGCGTTGACCGCGGGCTCCGCGGTGACGCCGGGCGAGCCGTCGAGGCCCGGGAGCAGGCCCGCGTCGACCTCACCCGCGATCATGCCGTCGCCGTCGGCGTCGCCGTAGAGCGGGCCCGCCGGGCCGACGACCAGGTTGCGTGCCGCCTCGGCGGCGATCTGCGCCTCGTCGAGGGACGATGCGGCGGCCCAGTCGGCGACGGCGGCGTCGAGCGCGTCGAGCCGGGCAGCGACGTCGGGCGCGACCTCGGGCTCGTCGACAGCCCCCGTGCAGCCCGCGAGGACGGTGGCGGCGAGGGTGAGGGCGAGGAACGCGCGCATGGCACCCACCCTAGCGACGCCTCACGCGGCGTCGCGCAGGTGCCGGTCGACCGCGGCGAGGGCTCGCGTGAGCGCGCTGACGCCCGGCGCGGCGGCCTCGTCATCGGGGCTGCGCCACCGCGCGGCGACCTCGATCTGGAGAGCGGCCAGGCCGAGATGACGCTGCGCGAGGCTCGTCACCGTGTAGTGCGGGCGAGCGTCGAAGGGGGAGTCCACCGCGACGTCGAAGCCGTCGAGCTCGTCCCGCAGGATGTCGACGGCGGCGTCCTCGAGGGCGCCCGGCCGGGGGCCCGTGCCCAGGCAGAAGTCGGGCCCGTGGTGGTCGCCCATGCCGTGGATGTCGAGGATCATCCGGGCGGGTTCATCCAGGTCGCGAAGATGGCGCACGAACGCGTCGTCGCGTTCCACCCAGGTGGACCACGCGGCGCGCGCCCGCGCGGAGACCACCGTCGACACCTGCGCCACCTCGCCGGCGAGAAGCGTGAGGGAGCCCGTGTGGAGATCGGCCTGCTTCATGGCGCCCGCACGGTAATGCCGCGTGCCGTGGGGGGCGGTGAGCACCACGGCGCTGTCCCTGTCGACGTGGAGCGCGGCGTCTTGGTCGGGGGTGTCGGCGCGTGCGCTCCGGAGACGATCCGCGCACTTTCGCCAGCGCGATGACAGGTCCACCACGTCCGCTGTCGCCTCACGAACGGTGTCGAGGGCTTCGATATCAGTGGTCATCCGCGGGTTCCTCCAGCCTTCTCAGGGTGGTGTGCACGGCTGCGCCGGTGTCGTGACGCTACCTCAGGAGGCGGAATACCTGGGGTCACGCCTGCATTTCGGGCGTGTCGGGCCGCCGGACAGGCGCCAGGGGAGTCCGCCGGGTTCCGGGGCCCGCCGAACCGCCAGGCGCCAGGTGGTCCCGCATCGTCGCGCGCAAGGCGGGCGCCGGACCAGCTTCGCGACGAGGCCCTAGCGCGAGCACGGAACACAGGACGCCGGCGAGCTCATGCTCAAGGGTCACCTGAGACGGCGCGTGCGCGCCCAAGGCCCAGCGCAAGATCTGCGGCATCCCACGGCGCTGGTCGCACGGAACGCTCATCCGGTCGTGCAGCTCGGACACGCGAAGCGCGTGCTCCTGCGTGGCAGCGGGCTCCGTCGGTGGAACTCGGTCGGCACACGTCGTCATGGCAGCGCGCCGCCCGGGGGACGACCTCTCTCGCGTCCCCTCACGACAGAATGACATAATGCGCATTATCGGCGTTAGGTGAGAGTGCGCAGGTGGCAACGAGAGCAACCGGTCCGAGACCTGAAGCTCACGCCCTCCAGTAGCCGACGAGCTGCATCCCCGAGACCGGATACGGTGAGACGCGCGCCGTGTTGAAGTAGCTGCGGGTGGCGTTGTTCTGGTCGTACAGCCGACCGTTGTACCAGATGCCGACATGACCCGTATGGCCCGCGCGACGCGACTGGAAGACGACGATGTCGCCGGTGCGAAGCGCGCGCGACGTCGACGCGGAGTGCCACGTGAGCCCGTGGCTGCGGAGCGTGCCGGCTCCGTCGCCGCCGCCCGGCACGTAGTCGCCGAGCGCGGTCACCGTGATGCCGTGCACCCGCTCGAGGTAGTTCTCGGTGAGCCCATGGCAGATGCCTCGGGAGGTTCCACCAGGGCCCGCGACCGTCGTGCCGTACGTCTTGCCGTAGTACGAGGCGACGGCCGACGTGAACGTCGACGCCGTGCCCGCATCGTTCAGGCGGAACCACTGACCGCGCTCGCCGCAGGCCTCGACGGTGAGCTTCGTGCTGCCGCTCTTGGGCGCGGTGAGACACAGCTTCGGGTTCGATGCCGGACGCAGGGTGACATAACCATCCTTCCGAGTGGCCCGCACCACCCAGCGCTGGCTGTCACGCCCGTCCCAGCGCCGGGTCACGAGCTTGGCGCCGGCCTTCGTGGTGGCGCGCGGACCCCCGCTCGCCGTGATCACCTGGCTGCGCTTCGTCGCGCTGACGATCCTGTAGGTGCCGAACTCATCACGGATGAAGCGGAACTTCTGCGTCGACCGTGCGTTGGCGGAGACGGACCTCACGGCGGCGCGGTTGTACGCCGTCGAGGTCGTGAGCCCGACGCGGGCCCCGGTGCGGTTGGACGTGATCCGTTGCCACGCCGTCGTCGTCACGGAGACGTTGGAGGTCAACGTCGGGCACTTGCGGGTGACCGCGGTGTTGCTTCCGGTGTCGAGGTGCACATCCGCGACGTAGTAGCCGTCAGAGACGCGGTACCAGAGCCTGCTGAACCCCCCGGGGATGTTCGCGCTCCCCCGTCCGAAGGTCGCGGTGCCGTTCGTGTAGCACTCGAGGGTGACGGTGCGCCCCTTCCGGTACGTACCGCGCTGCTTGGCCCAGTCCGCCGGGCGCGACATGCGGGGCGCATCCGCCATCAGCGTCGCCGTCCGCGCCTTCGCCGTCCCCGTCGCAGCATGCGGCCTGCTGCCGATCTCGTACGCCGCGGTGCACGCCGGCGCGGTCGAGACCATGAGCGCCGCTGCGACGACGGCGGCCGCGGCGGCGCGCAGCATGCCGGTGGCGGCCCCTCCCCTGGCGGCTCGGCGATGGTGGCGCGAGGAGGTGTCGCAGGCGTGCGGATCCGTCCCGTGGGTGCTCGACATGGCGGCGAGCCTAGGTCGGTCAAGGGGTCTCGCCCGAGCGCGCCGCAGACCCCGGCGTGCCGCCTCGGAGCGCCGTCGACACGCCTATCTACCAGGGAGTTCAGTGGATGGAGGGATGAACCGAGGCGCACGGCGGCAGCCGGGGATGGGGCTTCTCACATCCCCTCAACTCTGGGCGACGGCTGCCTTCGTGCGGGAGGCTGCGCGCGGGATGGAGAACATCACAACCGCTCACCGCGGGGCCCTGCGCCGTCACCGCCCGCAGGGCAGGCGGCCGAGGCGCGTGGAGCCTCGTCGCGATGCACCCGCCCGGTTTCGACGCGACGCAGGAACAACGGTGCCATAGCGTTCGTTCTGTGACAGTGCGGATGACCCCCATCCGCCGGAAGGAGGACGCCATGGCAGACCGCGCGCTTCGAGGAATGCGACTGGGCACCCAGTCGATGGAGTCGATCCACCACGCCGAGCTCGCCGAGCGCGTCGAGGTGCACTACGACTGCCCCAACGGCCACGTCCTCGCGATGCCGTTCTCCGTCGAGGCCGACGTCCCGCTGTCGTGGGAGTGCCACTGCGGGTCCCTCGCGCTGCTGCGCGACGGCGACCGCCCCGAGGAGAAGGACGTCAAGCCGCAGCGCACCCACTGGGACATGCTGCTCGAGCGCCGCACCATCCCGGAGCTCGAGGAGCTCCTCGAGGAGCGGCTCGAGGTGCTGCGCGCCAGCCGTCGCTGAGATCTCACGAACCGAAGGGCTCCGCATCCGCGGGGCCCTTCGTCACGTCCGGCGCCGCACCGCGCCCAGGACCTGCCGCGCACGATGCGCGACGCCCCAGACCGTCACCTTGAGCAGCGCCTCGCGGATGATGGCGCCCGACATCTTCGACTCGCCCTCGGCCCGCTCCACGAACGTGATGGGCACCTCGACCACGCGACCGCCCGCGCGCAGCACCCGCCAGGCCATGTCCACCTGGAAGCAGTACCCCTGGGACTCGACGTCGCCGAGCGCGAGACCTCGCAGCGCCTCGGCGCGGTAGACGCGGAAGCCCGCGGTCGCATCGTGCACCGCGATGCCCAGCGCGAGCCGCACGTACAGGTTCGCTCCGGTCGACAGGAGCCTGCGGTGCGCGGGCCAGTTCACGACCGTCCCGCCAGGGATCCATCGCGACCCGATCACCAGGTCCGCATCCGCGGCACGCACCAGCAGGCGCGGAAGGTCCTCCGCCCGGTGCGAGCCGTCGGCGTCCATCTCGCACAGCAGGTCGTAGCCCCGGTCGAGACCCCACGCGAAGCCCGCGAGGTACGCGGCGCCGAGGCCGTTCTTCGCCGTCCGTCGGAGCACGTGCACCCGACCGTCGACCTGGGCGCGCTCCTCCGCCCACTCCCCCGTGCCGTCGGGCGAGCCGTCGTCGACCACGAGCACGTCGACCTCCGGGGCGGCCGCATGCACCGCCGCCAGCTGGCGCGGCAGCGACTCCCGCTCGTTGTACGTCGGGATGATCACGAGGGTGCGCGTCACCAGTCGTACCTCCTCGCGATGCGACGACGGACGGCGAGCAGCACCAGGACGGCGGGCGCCAGCAGCGCCGCCCAGCCGATGGCCCAGCCGAACGACACGGCCGGGGTGATGTCCGTCCGCAGTCCCACCCGCTCGACCAGGTGCGCCGCCTCGAAGAGCTCGGTCTCGGACACGATGCGGCCGCTCGGGTCGACGACGGCGCTCACGCCGACGGTCGAGATCTGCACCGCCCAGCGTCCCGTCTCGATCGCGCGCATGCGGGTCATCTGCAGCTGCTGCGTGCTCTCCGCGGTGCGGCCGAACGTGGCGTTGTTGGTCGGCACGATGAGCAGCTCCGCGCCCGCGGCGACGGACTCCCGCACGATCGAGTCGTACGCGACCTCGAAGCAGATCGGGGTCGCGACACGGACCTCCCGGTCCAGCGAGGCGATCGGCACCCCGACGGTCGCGACCCCCTCGCCGGCGAGCATGTCGGTGACCTGGTCCACGATGGGGGCCACCTGTCGGGCAATCGAGCGCAGCGGGATGTACTCCGCGAACGGCGCGGGTCGCTGCTTCGAGTACGTGTCGAGGACGGCGCCGTCGGTGCCGAGCACGAGCATCGTGTTGTAGCGGCCGTCGACGGGTGTGTAGTCGACCGTGCCCATGAGGAGCGGCGCACCGGCCGCGGCGATCGCCTCGTCCACGGCGGCCGCCGTCTCCGCGTCGACCCGCGGGTCGATGTCGGCGGCGTTCTCGGGCCACACGACCAGGTCCACGGGCGTGCCGGCGTTCTCCTCGGCCATCACGAGCGTCTCGTCGCGGTGGTTCTCGGTCACCTCGCGCGCCTGCGAGAACGCGTCCAGGCCCCTGTCAGGGACGTTGCCCTGCACGGCGCCGACGCGCAGCGTCCCGGTCTGCGCCTGGTTGTCCAGGGGCACCAGGTAGCCGGTGCCGAGCAGCACCAGCGCCACCACGGGCGCGAAGGCCGCGGTGACGAGCCGGCGGGCGCGCGCGGACTCCCATGCGAGCCCGAGCAGCGCCCCGGCGAGCACCACCGCGAACGTCACGAGCGGGACGCCGCCCAGCCAGGCGAGGCGCGCGACGGGCGCGTCGACGAAGGCGTAGCCGACGCGGCCCCACGGGAAGCCGCCGAAGGGCACCATGCCCCGCAGCTGCTCGGTCCCGACCCAGATCAGGGCGAACACGGGCGCCGCGGCCCACCGTCGGCCGTCGAGCATCCCCGAGCGGCGGACATGCGCCCAGCCGGCGCCGAGGAGGCCCCAGGCGAGGCCCTCCGCGACAGAGAGCGCGACCCACGGGACGGGTCCGACGGCGTAGTCGGCCCACCACACGTGCGGGAGCATGAACGCGGTGCCGTAGACCCACCCGAGGGCGAGGCCCGACCAGGCCGTCGCGCGCTCGAGGATCCACCACAGCACCGCGACGGAGACCGGTGCGAGGTACCACCACCCGGTGTCGGGGAACGCGAGGTTGAGCGCGGCTCCCGCGACGAGGGCCAGCACCAGGTTCCTCAGTCCGGTCAGCACCCGGCAAGCCTAAGGGAGCGCGCGCCCGTCGATTCCCAATGACACAGGTGACGCACCAATACTCGTGTGGCCGATGGTGCCGATCCTTAGGTCACCTGACCCCCGTGAGTCACATCTGTCATGGGGAGTCAGTAGGCCACCACTCCCCTGCGCATCGTCCTGATGGCGCTCACCGCGGCCGCGCGCACGGAGGCGCTGGGCGCGACGTCGGCGATCTGGTCGAGCGCGTCGATCACCTGCTTGCACCACCGCACCATGTCGCCCGGGGCGATCTCGGAGCCGCGCAGCACCGCGTCGAGGCCTTTGCCCTGCGCCCAGCCGTGGATCGGGCCGACGATGCCCCAGTGCGGCGCCGGCAGGTCGGGAAGCCCGCGCTCCCGCTGCATGTCGTCGACCTTGGACCACAGCCGCACGGTGTCCGTGAGCGCGCGGCCGAGCACGCCGGACGGGCCGCCAGGCACATGCGGCGCGCGCGCCTCGTCCTCGCGTCGTCCCTGGTACAGCAGGGTCGAGACAGCCGCGGCGAGAGCCGCCGGGTGGAGACCCTGCCACGCGCCGGTGCGCAGCGCCTCCGCGATGACGATGTCGTTCTCGGCGTACAGGCGGCGCATCATGTCGCCGTCGCGGGTGATCGCGGGCTCGCCGTCGACCACCTCGACGTAGCCGAGCGACTCGAGGATCGCGAGGCGGCGATCGAAGACCTTCGCGATGGAGCCGGTGGCGCGCTGGATCTCGCCCACCACGCGGTCCTTGTCCCGCAGCGCGCGGTGGTACCGCTCCGCCCACCGGGCGTGGGCCTCCCGGTCCGGGCACTGGTGGCAGGGGTGCTCGCGCATCGCGCGGCGCACCTCGAGCTCGGCGGCCTCGGTCGACTCGGCCTCAGGGCCACGCCGCTTCGCGCGGCGGAGCTCGAACGAGCCCCGCGCGTCCTCGATGAGCTGGGCCAGCTCGCGGCGGCTGCGCGCGTTCCTGGCGTCGAACCGTCGCGGGATCTTGACGGCGCCCACCGTCTCGAGCCCGTGCCGCAGCTCCGAGATCGCGAGCCTATGCACGCGGGCGTGCTCGGTCACCACCAGCGGGCGCGGGGCCACGGGGTGGTCGTCGGGCACCACGACGGCCGCCAGCCCGGCACGACGGCCTCCGCCCACGCGCACCACGTCGCCCTGCCGCAGCGCCGCGAGAGAGGCGGCCGTGGCCTCCTGGCGTGCGCGCGACGCAGCCTTGGAGGCCTGCTTCTGGAGCCGGGCCAGCCGCTCGCGCAGCGCCGCGTACTCCATGAAGTCGCCGCGGTCGCATGCCGCCGCCTCGGCGTAGCCGTGAAGCGTGGACTCGAGCTCGCGCGCCTTGCGCGCCTTGCCCACCACGGACTGGTCGGCCTGGTACTGCGCGAAGGACATCTCCAGCACCTCGCGGGCGCGGGTGATCCCGAGCTGCGCGACCAGGTTGATCGCCATGTTGTAGGTCGGCTGGAACGAGCTCACGAGCGGGTAGGTGCGCCGGGACGCGAGGCGCCCCAGCTGCGTCGCGTCGAAGCCGGGGTGCTCGACCACCACGGCGTGGCCCTCGACGTCGATGCCGCGCCGGCCCGCACGCCCGGTGAGCTGCGTGTACTCCCCCGCCGAGAGGTCCTTGTGCCCCTGGCCGTCCCACTTCACCAGCTTCTCGAGCACCACCGAGCGGGCGGGCATGTTGATGCCCAGCGCGAGGGTCTCGGTCGCGTAGACCACCTTGATGAGGCCGGCGGCGAAGAGCTCCTCGACCACCTCCTTGAACAGCGGGATCATCCCGGCGTGGTGGGCCGCGATGCCCGCCTCGAGGCGGTCCCGCCAGTGCCCGTAGCCGAGCGCGCTGAGGTCGTCCGCGGGGATCGCGGCGCAGCGCTGCTCGACGATGTCCGCGATCTCGTGCCGCTCCGCCTCGGTGGTGAGGGACATGCCGGCCGCGCGCACCTGGTCCGCGGCGTCCTCGCACCCCGCGCGGGAGAACACGAAGACGATCGCCGGGAGCAGGCCCTGCCGATCGAGCACGTCCACCACCGCGAAGCGCGGCGGTGCGCGGCGTCCCGCCGGGCGCCGGCCTCCGCGTGTGGGACGGCCGCCGCCGCGGCCGGCTCCCCGGCCGTCGTCGTAGCGGCCCCTCTTGGCGACCGCCTCGAGCTCGGGGTTGAGGCGGGGGGTGAGCCCCGGCTCCTGCGGGTCGACGCCCGGGGCGTAGAGATCGAAGATGCCCTCGCGGAGCAGCACGTGCGGCCACAGCGGGACGGGACGATGCTCGGACACCACCACGCGGGTGTCGCCCCGCACCTCGCGCAGCCACGCACCGAACTCCTCGGCGTTCGAGACCGTCGCGGACAGCGCGATGATCGACGTGCGCTCGGGCAGGTGGATGATGACCTCCTCCCACACCGAGCCGCGGAACCGGTCCGCGAGGTAGTGCACCTCGTCGAGCACCACGACACCCAGGCGGTCGATGGTCGACGAGCCCGCGTAGATCATGTTCCGGAGCACCTCGGTGGTCATCACCACGATGTCCGCGTCCGGGTTGATGGTGGTGTCGCCGGTGAGGAGCCCCACGTTCTCCGCGCCGTACGCGCGCTCGAGATCGTGGAACTTCTGGTTCGACAGCGCCTTGATGGGCGTGGTGTAGAACGCCTTCTCGCCGTTGCGGAACGCATGCCGGACGGCGTACTCCCCCACGAGCGTCTTGCCGGCTCCGGTCGGCGCCGCGACCAGCACGCTGTGCCCGTCGGCGACCGCCTCGGAGGCCTCGCGCTGGAAGGGATCGAGCGGGAAGGACAGCCCCTCCTCGAACTCGGCAAGGTCGCTGTGGCGGGCGCGGGCGCGCGCCGCCGCGTACCGCTCGGCGGGGCTGGTCATGCCGTCAGGCTACTGTGCGCGCCCGCCCAGGACCGTCACCGCGGCGCGCGCGATCGACACCGTGAGCGGCATCGCGCCGACGAGCTCCCCGTCGGCGAACGCGGGGGGCAACGGAGCTCCGGACGGATCAGGCACGATGCTCACCTTGTCGACCTGCTGGATCCTCAAGAGCGGGTCCGTCACGTGGCTGCCGTCCTTGAGCTTGGCGAACAGCCGGGCGATGTCCCGCTTGCCCATCGCGTCCGCGGTCACCAGCTCGAGCCGACCATCAGCCACGTGGGATTCGGGCGAGATCACCAGCCCGCCGCCGAAGATGCGCGCGTTGGCGACGGCCACGAGCGTGCAGGTCTGGGTCCACTCGCGACCGTCGGCGCTGATCCGCACCCCGTACGGCCGGAAGCGAGGGACCTCCCGCATCGTCGCGACCTTGTACTTGAGCGGACCGCGAGGGAACGTGATCGCACGGGCGTACGACGCGACCGCCGCGTCGAGGCCCGCAGACAGGACGGCGCCGAAGTAGCGGGGCCGGCACGGCTCCTCGATCGCGTCGCCGTCCACCTTGCCGAGATCGAGGTTGGCGGTCAGACCTCTGAGACCCTCCTCGATGCGACGGACGGACGCGGGGATGTCGTGACGCGGCAGTCCGACCGCCATGGCGATGTCGTCCCCCGAGCCTGCCGCGATGATCCCGAGCGGGAGCGAGTGCTCGGCGCACACCTGGAGGCCCAGGTGCGCCATGCCGTCGCCGCCGACCACGACGAGCGCGTCGAGCTCGTCACGGCGCGCCATCGCCGCCTCGTAGGACGCCGCCCACGAGCCGCGCGACAGGTCCACCAGGTGGTGGCCGCCCGCGGCGAGCGCCGCCTTGGCCTCGGCGCCTCGTCGCGCCCCACGTCCCGACCCCGATGTCGGATTCGTGATGATCCCCAGCGTTCTCAAGCAGCCCTCCGTCGCACCGCTCTGTCGCGCAGCAGGCACACTCCCACCGCGCTGAAGTACAGCCCCACCATCGGGACGGCCATCACCATCATCGTGACGGCGTCCGGCGTGGGCGTGAGCACCGCCGCCGCGAGGCAGATGAGGAACACGGCCCAGCGCCAGCCGTGCAGCCAGGTCTGCGCCTTGACGATCCCGACCCAGGTCACGGCGACCATGATGACCGGGAACACGAAGGCGAGCCCGAACGCGAGGATGAGCCGCACCGCGAAGGTGAGGAACGTCTGCGCGTCGAGCAGGTTCGCCGCGCCCTCGGGCGTGAAGGAGATGAGTATCTCGACCGCGCGCGGCAGCACCCACCACGCGACCGCCACACCGCCGAAGAACAGCGGGATCGCGCTGCCGAGGAAGGCCACGGTGTAGCGCTTCTCCCGCTGGTGGAGCCCCGGCGCCACGAAGGCCCACAGCTGGTACAGCCACCAGGGCGCAGACAGCACGATGCCGAGCACCAGCGACACCTTGATCTGCATGTCGAGCGCGCTCGCGACGCCGCCGAAGTTCACGGTGACGAGCGAGTCGTCCTGCTCGGCGATCGCCACGATCGGCTCGAGCAGCGACTCGAAGATCATCGGGTACAGGAGCCATCCCCCGACCATGCCGACGACGATGCCGACGGCGGAGAGGATGATCCGCTTGCGGAGCTCGCGCAGATGGTCGGCGAGCGCCATCCGCGCCTCGGGATTGCCCCGGCGCGCGCTACTTCTGGCTGTCACGCGGCTCGTCCGAGGACGGAGCGGTGGGCGTGCTCTCCGTCTCGGCGGCGTTCTCCTTGGTGTCGGAGGTGGTCTCGTCCTTGAGGATGCGCACCGACTGGCCGAGCGAGCGCGCCAGCTGCGGGAGCTTCGGCGCGCCGAAGAGCAGCAGGACGATCAGCAGGATGATCAGGATCTCTTGGTAACGCATGCGAGAGGACTCCTCAGGTAAGGGCTGATCGCCAGTCTATCGCTGCACGTCGAGCACAGCCGTCGCCTGGCGCCGCAGCGCGTCGGCGAGTCTCTTCGGCTCCACCGACCGCAGCTGAGGCGCGACCGAGAGGAGCCTGCCGGCGGCCCACGCGGCGTCGACGACGTCGAAGGTCGCGACCACGTCGTCGTCGGCGTCCTCGATGGCGACGCCCGGCATGTCCTCGACCGCGTAGCGCCCGGCACGCCCGACGCGCACGGTCGCCCGGAACGCCGGCGTGAGCGAGAAGCCCGCCGAGTCGGTCGGCGCATGCTCGATCGCGCCGTCGAGCACGGTCGCCGAGGCGATGCGGTCGAGGCGCAGCACGCGGTAGTCCTGGGCGCGTCGGCAGAAGCACTCGAGGTACGCGTGGCCGTCGATCACGACGAGCCGGTGCGGGTCCACGATGCGGGTCGAGCGCCGGTCCATCGCGTCGACGTACTCGACCTCGACGCGGCGGTAGCGGTCGATCGCCGAGACGAGCGGCTCCCGCACCTCGGCTCCGACTTGGTCGTCGCCCACCACGGTGACGGGCTCGGCCAGCGCGTCGCGCAGCTTCGCGAGCAGCTGGGCGCCCGCCTCCGGCAGCGCACCGGCCGCGCCCATGGTCGAGAGCGCCCCGACGAGCGCGACGGCCTCGCGCGGCGACAGCCGGACCTGGGTGACGCCGTCGTTGCGCACGAGCGACGCCACGTCCTCGTCGTAGGCCTCCGAGGAGAAGTCGATGGGCGACCACGAGTCGCCGGGCTCGGACGCGACCCACAGCGCGTTGATGTCGGCCTGCACCTGCGCGACGGTGACCCCGAAGTGCTCCGCGAGCTCCGAGAACGGGGTGTCGCCGTGACGCTCGACGTAGGTGAGGATGCCCAGCATCCGCACCAGCCGATCGGTCGCGTGCTCAGCCATGCTCCACCTCCAGGGCCGCGGTCGCGGCGCGCACCACGGCATCGGCCAGGGTCTTGGGCTCCACGATCCGGGCGCCCCCGGCGAGCGCGAGGACCTCCGCGACGAGCGAGTCGCCGTGCGCGTACGCGACGTCGTAGAGGTCCCAGCCGTCCTCGACGCCCGCAGGCGTGCCGCGGCGGCGCAGTGCGTGGCCCGACTCCGGTCGCACCGCGACCCGCGCCGTGCTGACGTCCTCGCTCTCGGCCAGCGCGCCGAGCGGGATGTCCTTGGGGATGGCGTACGCGCCCGTGTCGCCGACGGTACGGACCTTGCCGCCGATGCGCTGGATGCGGAACGTCCGCGGCGCCTCGCGGTCGCGGTCGAAGCCGATGACGTACGCGATGCCGGCGCGCAGGACCACGCGCCACGGGTCGATGGTGCGGGTCCCGGCGCCCGAGCTCACCGAGGAGTACTCGAAGCGCACGGTCTGCCGGTCGGCCACCGCCTCGACGAGCGTGCCGAAGGCCTCGCTCGCCACCGACGGCAGCGCGGCGAACGGCAGCTCGACCCGCGGGCCGTGCTCGGCGGACGACGCGAGCTTCATCACGGTCCGCTGGGCGTCGCCGCCCAGGACCGCGCCACGCCAGTAGTCGGTCGCGATCGAGACGACCGCGAGCTCCGCGGCCGTGAGGTCGAGCGCGGGCATCGCCGCCTCGGCCGGGCGGATCCGGTAGCCGATCTCGTCGCCGTGGACCGGGTCCTCGACGGTCTCGATGGGCACGCCGAGCTCGCGGAGCTCCTTCTTGTCGCGCTCGAACATGCGCTCGAAGCTCTGCTCGGCCTTGCGGCGCTCCTCGTCCGAGGCGCCGTACGGCAGCGGCTCGTACCCCTCGATGGTGTCGCGGATCTGGTCGCGGGTGAGCCGATGGCGCGTGCTCGACAGGCCGATGACCAGGTTGAGCAGGCGCTGAGACTTCTCCACCGGCATCAGACGCGGACCGCGAGCAGCTCGGTGGTGAGGATCGCGCGGGCCCCCACGGCGTAGAGCGCGTCCATGATGTGGTTCATCTCGGCGCGCGGGATCATCACGCGGACGGCGTGCCAGTCGGAGCCGTGCAGCGGCGTGACGGTGGGCGCCTCGAATCCGGGGCTCACGGCGATCGCGTCGTCGAGACGGTCCGACGGGACGTCGTAGTCGACGAGCACGAACTTCCGGGCGGTGAGGACGCCGCGCAGGCGGCCGGTGAGGATCGCGAGGTCCTCGACCGGCGCGTCCTGCGCCCGGATGAGGATCGCCTCGGAGCTGAGGATCGGCTCGCCGAAGATCTCGAGACCCGCGGCGCGCAGCGTGGTGCCGGTCGACACGACGTCGGCGACCACATCGGCCACTCCCAGGCGCACCGAGGACTCGACGGCACCGTCGAGCCGCACCACGGGCGCCTCGACGCCGAACGTGGCGAGGTGCTGCTCGACCAGGCGCGGGTACGACGTCGCGACGCGCTTGCCCTGGATGTCCTCGATGGCGGACGCCACGCCCGGGGCCGCGGCGTAGCGGAACGTCGAGCCGCCGAAGCCGAGCTCGAGGTGCTCGACGGCGTCGGCGCCCGAGTCGATGAGCAGGTCGCGGCCGGTGATGCCGGCGTCGACCGTGCCCGCACCCACGTAGACGGCCACGTCGCGAGGACGCAGGAAGAAGAACTCGACGTTGTTGCGCTCGTCGACCAGCACCAGCTCGCGGGGGTCGCGGCGCTGCTTGTAGCCGGCCTCCTTGAGGAGCTGGACGGCGGGATCGGACAGGGAGCCCTTGTTGGGCACGGCGATGCGGAGCACTTCTTCTCCCCTAGAGGTTCTTGTAGACGTCGTCGAGCGTGAGGCCCTTGGCGACCATCATCACCTGCGCCCAGTAGAGCAGCTGGGAGATCTCCTCGGCGGCCTCGTCATCGGTCTGGTGCTCGCAGGCCATCCACGACTCGGCGGCCTCCTCCACCAGCTTCTTGCCGATGGCATGGACGCCCTTGTCGAGCATCGCCACGGTGCTCGAACCTTCGGGCCGCTCCACGGCGCGGCGCTGCAGCTCCTCGAACAGGCTCTCGAACGTCTTCACATCCGCCAGCCTATCGGGCCGGACGCCGTGACCCGGCCGCCGAGCCGCGCGTTCTGCGACGCGGGCTCAGCGGAGCCCGTCCCGAAGCGCGAGGCCGAGCATGCACGCCCACGGGACGGCCATGAGGACCGCCCCGACGACGGAGAGCAGCAGCGAGCGTGCGGTCCACCCTCCCCGTATGGCCGCGACGTCGTCGGGCGAGAGGTGCGTGCCCTGCGCGCGGGCGCGGATCGAGAACCCGAGCGCCGCGATCGCGACCGCGGCGGGGACCACGACCCAGCCGAGCAGCTCGCCCACGGAGAGCGGGTTCCCGCCCTCGGTCATGGCGGATCCGATGCCGGACAGCAGCACCCACGGACTCGCGAGCACGTAGAGGACGCCGAGCAGCACCGATGCCAGGCTCAGGACGCGCGCGGCGGTCAGGACGCGCGACGCCGCGCGTGTCCGAGCGCCGGGTGCCGCCCCGTGCTCCGTGATCGCCACGGGGCGATCCCACCATGGCGCCGTCCCCGCCGCCAGCCCCCACCTCGAGGGGCAAGGGCCGGACCGGGGCTTACAGGTCGCGCAGGACCAGCGCCGTCGCCAGCGCGGCCTCGACCGCCTCGGCGCCCTTGTCCTCGCTCGAGCCCGGCAGGCCGGCGCGGTCGAGCGCCTGGGCGTCGTCGTCCGTGGTGAGGATGCCGAAGCCGACCGGCGTCGCGTGGACGCGCGCCACGTCCGTGAGTCCGCGCGTGACCGCGTCGCACACGTACTCGAAGTGGGGCGTGCCCCCGCGGATCACGACGCCGAGGCACGCGATCGCATCAGCGCCCTTGCGGGCCAGCGCCTCGGCGACCACGGGAAGCTCGAAGGCGCCGGGGACGCGCGTGACGCGGTAGGACGCGCCCGCGGCCTCGGCGGCCCGGATCGCGCCGGCGACCAGGCCGTCCATGACCTCGGTGTGCCACAGGCTCGCGACGATCTCGACGGTCATGCCGCTCGCGTCGACCTCGACGGCAGGTGCTCCTGCTCCGCTCATGCGTTGTCTCCCCACAGGTGTCCCATCCGCGCGACCTTGGTGCGGATGTAGCTCTCGTTCTCCGGATGCGCGCCCACGCGGTGCGGGATGCGCTCGATGCAGTCGACTCCCGACGCGCGCAGGCCCTCGACCTTGGCCGGGTTGTTGGTCAGCAGACGGATCTGCGTGAGGCCCAGGTCGTGCAGGATGGAGGCGGCCGCGCCGTACTCGCGCCGGTCGACCGGCAGGCCGAGGTGCGTGTTGGCGTCGACGGTGTCGTAGCCCTCGTCCTGGAGCGCGTAGGCCTGCACCTTGGCGGCGATGCCGATCCCGCGGCCCTCGTGCCCGCGCAGGTAGATCACCGCGCCACCCTCCTCGACGATGCGTGCGATCGCGGCGTCGAGCTGCGGACCGCAATCGCAGCGCAGCGAGCCGAACGCGTCGCCCGTGAGGCACTCGGAGTGCACGCGGACCACGGGCACCACGCCCTCCTTGGGCGGCACCACGAGCGCGATGTGCTCGTCGCCCGTGCGCGCGTCGCGGTAGGCCCTGATGGTGACCTCGCCGTGCCGGGTGGGCAGCCGCGAGGTGCCCACGTGGAGCACGCGCTCGGGTCGCGCCGCGATGGGCGGCGGCAGGTCGTTCGTGGCGCGGCGGTACTCGATGAGGTCGGCGATGGTGAGGAACGTGAGCCCGTCGCGCTCGGCGATCGCGGTCGCGTCGCCCTGGCGCATCATCGTGCCGTCGTCGTTGACCATCTCGCCGATGACCCCCACCGGGGACAGGCCCGCGAGGCGGCTGAGGTCGACGCAGGCCTCGGTGTGGCCCGGACGATGCAGCACGCCGCCGGGCACCGCGCGCAGCGGCAGCACGTGACCGGGGCGGATGAGGTCGTCGGCGGTCGATCCGGCGTCGGCGAGGACCTTCAGCGTGCGCGTGCGGTCCGCCGCGGAGATGCCGGTGGTGACACCGACGGCCGCGTCGACCGACACGGTGTACGCCGTGCGTCGGGGATCCTGGCTGCTCGGCACCATGAGGGGAAGGTTGAGCGCATCGGCACGCTCGGTCGGCATGGGCGCGCACAGGTAGCCGCTCGAGTGGCGGATGCCCCAGGCGATCCAGTCGGCGGTAGCGGTCTCGGCGGCCATGATGAAGTCCGCCTCGTCCTCGCGGTCGCGCGAGTCGGACACGAGGACGGGCTTGCCGGCGCGCATGTCCTCGAGGGCGCGCTCGACGAGGGCGATCGGGTCGACGGTCATGCGTGGGCCGCCACGAGCTTCTCGACGTACTTCGCGACCACGTCGACCTCGACGTTGGCGCGGCCGCCCACCTCGAGCGTGCCGAAGGTGGTCTCGGCGAGGGTGGTCGGGATGAGCGACACCGTCACGAGCGCGCCCTCGATCTCCGCGACCGTGAGCGAGACGCCGTTGAGGGCGATGGAGCCCTTGCGCACCACGTACCGCACGAGGTCGGCGGGGATCTCGAAGGTGAGGTCGGTCCAGTCGGGCTGGGCGTCGCGCGTCACGAGGGTCGCGACTCCGTCGACGTGACCCTGCATGATGTGGCCTCCCAGGCGGCCGCCGGCCGGCGTCGCGCGCTCGAGGTTGACGCGGTCGCCCGCGGACAGGTCGCCGAGCGCGGTGGTCTCGAGGGTGACGCGCATGACGTCGGCGGTCCAGGTGGAGCCCTCGTGCGAGGCGACGGTGAGGCACACGCCCTGCACCGCGATGGACTCGCCGTGCACGAGGTCGATGAGGCCGGGGGCCTCGAGGGTGAGCCGAGCCGTGGCTCCGGTGCCGGTCACCTCGGTGACGGTGCCGAGCGACTCGACGATGCCGGTGAACATCTACTGGGGTCCTCTCTGGAAGAAGGCGGTGACAAGCGTATCGACGCCGAGGGCGGTCGCGGTCACGTCCTGGCCCCTCAACGCGCCGCCCATCGTCCCGATTCCCAGGTCGCCGACCGCGGCGGTGCCCGCGCCCAGGATCGCCGGCGCGATGTACGCGTGGACCTCGTCGACGAGGCCCGCACGCAGGAACGCCGTGGTCACGGTGCCGCCGCCCTCGACCACCACGGTACGCACCTCGCGAGCCGCGAGCATGCCCAGGGCCTCGTGGGGGTCGCGGGTGGCGAGCGCGAGCGCGTTCTCGTCGCGCCACACCTTGGCGCCGAAGGTGTCGCGCAGGCCCATGACGGCGCGCAGAGGCTGGTGCGCGTCGTCGACGTGAGGGGGTCGTGCCGAGAGCGAGGGGTCGTCGGTGAGGACCGTGCCGGTGCCGACCAGGATCGCGTCGACCTCGGCACGGACGCCGTGCGCATGCGCGCGGGCCTCCTCGCCGGTGACCCAGAAGCTGGTGCCGTCGACCGCGGCGGTGCGCCCGTCGAGCGTCTGGGCCCACTTCGCGATCACCCAGGGGCGTCCCGTCTCGGCGGCGCCGAGCCAGCGGCGGTTGATCGCGCGCGCGGGGCCGAAGGCCTCATGCCGCGCGTCGATCCCCCGGGAGCGCAGCACCGCTCCCCCGCCGGCGGCGAGGGGGTTCGGATCCGCGACGGCGTACCGCACCGCGCCGATGCGCGCCTCAGTCAACGCGTCGGTGCACGGCCCCGTGCGGCCGGTGTGAGCGCACGGCTCGAGCGTGACGTAGGCCGTCGCCCCGGCGACATCCAGGCCGCGCGACCGGGCGTCGGCGAGCGCGGCCGGCTCGGCGTGCGGAGTGCCGGCGCCGCGGTGCCACCCCTCGCCCAGCACGGTGCCGTCGGCGGCGACGATGACGCAGCCCACCCGGGGGTTCGGCCCCCAGGACGGCCCGAGGGAGGCGAGCTCGACCGCGCGGGCGAGGTGCGCCGCGTCCATGCCTGTCGCCTCAGGCGTGATGGTGCACCCGCTCCCCGAGCTCGCGGAGCATCGCGATCTCCGCGGCGCGGTCCTCGGCGCCGTAGATCGCGGAGCCGGCAACGACGACGTCGCAGCCCGCCTCGACCACGGTGCCGACGGTCGCGCGGGCGATGCCGCCGTCGGTCTGGAGGCGCAGGTCGCGTCCGGCCGCCTCCGCGGCGGCGCGCAGCGTGCGGAGCTTGGGCATCATGTCCGCCATGAAGGACTGACCGCCGAAGCCGGGCTCCACCGTCATGACGAGCACCATGTCGAGCCTGTCGATCAGCGGCAGGACGTCCTCGACAGGCGTGCCCGGCTTGATCGCGCACGAGGCGCGCGCGCCGAGGCTGCGCAGATCCGCGGCGATGGCGCGCGGGTCGTGCGCCGCCTCGAGGTGGAACGTGACCGAGGCGGCGCCCGCCTCGGCGTAGCGCGGCGCCCAGCGGTCGGGGTCGTCGATCATGAGGTGGGCGTCCACCGGCAACGGGGACACCTCGCAGATGCGCTCGACCACGGGCAGCCCGAAGGTCATGTTGGGCACGAAGTGCCCGTCCATCACGTCGACGTGAAGCCAGTCCGCACCGCCGACGGTGAGGATGTCCCTCTCGAGGTTCGCGAAGTCCGCGGAGAGGATGCTCGGCGCGATCTGGATGCCCATGCGGAAGAGCCTAGTGCGGTGCGGGACCCGTGGAATCCGCGCGTCAGCCGAGCGGGCCGTGCGCCCGCAGCGCCGCCGCGAACGAGGGTGCGATGGGCAGCTCCGGCAGCAGCGCCGCCTGATACGCGTGGTAGACGTCGGGCTTTCCGGGCCACACGAAGCCCGCGGGCCGGTTGTGCGCGTCGAGCTCGTGGTGCCAGGACCCGCGGTGGTGGTCGATGAGATGCGCGTCGGCGTACTCCCACCACTGCGCGGCGTGCTCGCCGTACACGGCGTCGCCCGTGGCCTGACGCAGCGCCTCGGCCGCGTTGACCGCCTCGGCCAGCACCCAGTGCATGCGCTCCCGCACCACCGGTGTGCCCGTCCAGTCGGTGGTGTAGACGAAGCCGAGCGCGCCGTCGGCCTCCCAGCCGTCGGCGACCGCACGGTCGTACAGCGCGAGCGCCGCGTCGCGGAGCCCGGCCGGGGCGTCGTCGCCGAGCGTCGCATCGACGCTGAGCAGCAGCCGCGCCCACTCGAGGCCGTGCCCGACGGTGGCGCCGTAGGGCCGGAAGGGATGCGCGGGCTCGTCGCGGTGATGCTCGAGCATGGGCGTCCACCGCGCGTCGAAGTGCTCGGGAATCCGCCAGCCGTTCTCGGCGGCCCAGGCGACCACGCGCTCGGCGATGCGTCCCGCACGGGCGTGCCATGCATCGTCCCCGGTGACGTCGCCCGCGGCCAGGTACGCCTCGACCGTGTGCATGTTGGCGTTGACGCCCCGGTAGGGTTCGAGGGCCGACCAGGCGGCATCCCACTCCTCGACCGAGAGCCCCTCGTCCTCGTCCCAGAAGTGCGCGAGCGACACCGCGAGCGCGTCGTCGAGCAGGTCCTGCGCGCCGGTGACGCCGGCGGCGACCGCGGACGATGCGGCGAGGATCACGAAGGCGTGGCCGTAGGCCTGCTTGGCGGTCGACACGGGCTCCCCGTCGCGCACCTCGGCGTACCAGCCGCCGTGCTCGGGATCGCGCAGCCGCCGCCGCAGCGCCCGCACGCCGTGGCCCGCGAGGGCGCCCAGCCGGCCCGCGTCCGGCCCGCCCGGCGCGGGGTGCTCGCCCGCGAGGACGCCGAGCGCGGCCACGTGCGTCATGCGGCACGTGATCCACAGCTCCGTGCCGCGGGTCTGGTCGAGCCTGCCGTCCTCGTCCAGCCATCCGAAGCCGTCCGCGTTCGCCGACGCCGCGGCGAAGCGCAGCAGATCGGCTCGCTGGGCCGCACGGTAGGCGGCGTCTCCCGGCACGGTCATGTCAGCTCCACAGGTCCTCGAGGAACGCGGCCTGGCGCTCCTGCTGGTAGCACTCGCCGCCCTCATGCCCATTGAACCGGTAGGTCTCGATCTCCGCCGGTCCGCCCCAGGCGTGATAGGCGGCGAACACGGTCGACGGCGGCGTGATCGGATCGCGCAGCGCGGCGGAGAACAACGCGGGAGCGGTGGCGCGGCGCCCGTGGTGGACGCCGTCGACGTAGCGCAGCGTCGCGAGCACCTCCCGCTCGTGGCCGCGATGGACCGCGAGATAGCGGCAGATCTCCTGGTACGGATCGGAGTCGGCGATGTCCATGCCGCGCTCGATGTCGCACAGGAACGGGACGTCGACCAGCGCGGCCGCGACGTCGCTGAGGCCCGCCGCCGCGATCGCCAGCCCCCCGCCCTGGCTGCCGCCCGCGACGACGATGCGATCACCGTCGATGCCCTCGAGCGCACGGGCCGCGTCGACCGCGCGCACCGCGTCGGTGATGACGCGGCGGTAGTAGTAGGTGTCGAAGTCGAGGATGCCGCGCGTCATGTAGCCGGGGTGGGCGGGACCCGCGGCGGCTCCCCCGGCGGACGCATCGTCCGTGTGGCCGCCCGAGCCCCACGCGGAGCCCTGCCCGCGGGTGTCCATGACGAGGTGCGCGTAGCCCGCCGCGGCCCAGAACAGGCGCTCGTGCGGCAGCCCCCGCCCGCCGCCGTAGCCGTTGTACTGGACGATGACCGGGAGGTCACCGGTGGCGCCGCGCGGGCGCAGCAGCCATGCCTTGACGGGGTCGCCGCCGAAGCCGGCGAACGTGACGTCCTCGACGTCGATCACCGCCAGCGGGTGCGTCGCGGGCGTGGCGGTGAGCGCCAGGTCGTGGGTGCGCGCCTCGTCGAGGGTCGCGGACCACCGGGCATCGAAGTCGTCGGGCTCGGGTATCGCGGGGCGGTACTCCGCGAGCTGCGCGGGCGACATGTCGATGTAGGGCATCGGTGCTCCTCTCTCGGCTGCTCCCGGGAGCGTAGCGCGGCCTCAGTCGAGCGGCTTCTCCAGCAGCGCGAGGAACATCGCGTCCGTGCCGTGGACGTGGGTCCACAGCTGGACGTGCGGCCCGGGTCCCCACATCCGCGCGGTGGTCCCGGTGACCTTCGCGACGGCCTCGCGGGCGTCGAGCTGGCGCAGCGTCGATCCGGCGACGATGTCCCGGGTCTCCGCCACCACCGGAGAGCAGGTGATGTAAGCGAGAAGCCCGCCAGGAGCGAGCAGGCGCTCGGCGTTGGCGAGGAGCGACCGCTGGAGCGCCTCGAGCTCGGGAAGGTCCTCGGGCTGGCGGCGCCACCGGGACTCGGGCCGGCGACGCAACGCGCCGAGCCCCGAGCACGGGGCGTCGAGCACGATGCGGTCGTACGCGCCGTCCTCGCCCCACGTGGTGCCGTCCCCGGTGTGCACGGTGACCACGCCCTCGGGCACGGCCCGGGTCGAGCTCTTCACCAGGTCGGCGCGGTGCGGGTGCAGCTCGACCGCGTCGAGCGTGGCGGCGCCGTCGGCGGCGAGCGCGCCGAGCAGGGCCGCCTTGCCGCCAGGTCCGGAGCAGAGGTCAAGCCATCGCTCGCCGGGCTCGACGGGCTGCGCGGCGGCGAGAGCGGCGGCGACGATCTGGCTGCCCTCGTCCTGCACGGCCGCGGTGGCCTCGGCCACCGCGGGGAGGTCCCCGGGACGCCCCCCGGGCAGGACCACGGCATAGGGCGAGTACTCCCCCGCCTCTCCCCCGGCCTCGTGGATGAGCTCCTCGCGGTCGATGAGGCCCGGGCGCGCGACGAGCGTGACGCGCGCGGGTGAGTTGTCGGACTCGAGCAGCGGGACCACCTCGCCCGGGCGGCCGTCGGCAGCGAGCGCCTCGTCGAGCGCCGCGACCACCCACTCCGGGTGGGAGTGGCGGATCGCGAGGGCGGAGCGCGAGTCGCCGGGCGCCACGGTGGCGAGCCAGCCCTCGGCGTCACGCTCGGTCACGCGCCGCATCACGGCGTTGGCGAACTTGGACGCGCCGACGCCACGCTCGCGGCGCACCTGGTCGACGGTCTCGTTCACGGCGGCATGGGACGGCACGCGCATCGCGAGGGCCTGATGCGTGCCGAGCCACAGCGCGACGCGCACCTCAGCGTCGAGGTCGCGAGGGTCCCGTCCCGAGGCATGGCCGATGATCGCGTCGTAGAGCCCGCGCATGCGCAGCGCGCCGTAGGCGAGCTCGGTGGCGAAGCCCGCGTCGCGGCCCTCGAGGCGTGCCTTCTCGAGCAGCGAGGGCAGCAGCAGGTTGGCGTACGCGCCCTCGGTCGAGACCGCCATCACGCAGTCGTAGGCGATGTCCCGTGCGGTGCTCATGCCTCCCCCAGCTGGGCGCCCTCGCCCAGGCGCGCTCCGCGCCACCAGGCGGCGGCGTCCATGGGCTTCTTGCCGGCCGGGGCGATCCAGCCGAGCGCGACGGGCTCGGTGCCCGTGCCGACGAGCACCTCGCCGGCCTCCTCACGGAGCTGTCCGGGCACGGTGCCGGCGCGCTGCGGCCGCGGCGACACCGGGCCGAGCTTCGCGACTGAGCCGTCGGGCAGCGTGGTCCAGGCCCCGGGAGCGGGCGAGCATCCGCGGATCCGCCGGTCGACCAGGTGGGCCGCGAGGTCCCAGCGCACGTAGGCGTCCTCGCGCGTGAGCTTCTCCGCGTAGCTGATGTCGTCGGTGCTCTGGGGCGTCGGGCGCGCGACCCCGGCGTCGAGAGCCTCGAGCGACTGGACCATGAGCGGGGCGCCGAGCTGCGCGAGCCGCTCGAGCAGGTCGCCCGCGGTGTCGGTCATCCGGATGCGCTCGGTGAGGGTGCCGATCACGGGTCCCGTGTCGAGGCCCTTCTCGATCACGAAGGTGGACGCTCCGGTGACCTCGTCGCCGGCCATGATCGCGCGCTGCACCGGCGCGGCGCCCCGCCATGTCGGCAGCACCGAGAAGTGGAGGTTGACCCACGCGAGGCGCACCGCCTCGAGCAGCGCGGGGCGCAGGATCTGGCCGTAGGCGACCACCGCGGCGGCGTCCACCTCGAGCTCCTTGACGCGCGCCACGATCTCCGGCGCGGACGCCTTCTCGGGGGTCCACACGTCGAGGCCGCGCTCGAGCGCGTACTCCTTCACGGGGGACGGATGGAGCGTGCGGCCGCGGCGTCCGCGGGCATCGGGCTGGGTGAGCACCGCGACGATCTCGTGTCCCGCATCCTCGAGGGCTGCCAAGGTCGGGACGGCGATCTCGGGCGTGCCGGCGAAGATCAGGCGCATCCCACCATCGTAGTGGCGGGGCGCCGTCGGCCGGTTCCGCGGGGCGGCCTCAGGAGACGGGGTCGAGGGGCGCGTCCACTCGCATCCGCAGCTCGCCGTCGCCCGCCTTCGAGAAGGCCTGCTGGCGGCGCCTCAGCACGTCGACGACCGCCTGGGTCGCGCGACGCGTCACCAGCAGCGTCGCACCGCCCTTGGCGTCGACGACGGCCACCTCGCGGTGCCGCTCGAGCCGCTCGCCCTCGACGGTCTCGGACAGCGCGAGCGTGATGACCGGGCGCTCGCCCCAGAGCCGGATCGCGCGGCGGTACGGCGGCAGCATGAGGTCGGCGCGCTCGGCGTAGGCGTCCCACGCGGCGTCTCCCGCCGTCCAGCCGACGAGCGCCTCGCGCACCGCTCCGGGCAGCTCGCCGACGGCGATCACCTCTCCCCCGTCGCCTCGGGGACGCGCGAGCGCGGCGATCGACAGCCACCAGCGCATCGCCTGGAGCTCCGCGCCGAGCCCTCCGCCGGCCGGCACCTCCGCGCCGACGATGACGATGCAGGCGTAGCCGCCCGCGACCGCCGGGAGCGCGGCAGGCGTGGCCACGACGATGCCTTCCGTCACCTCTCCGTCCGCGACGGTGCCCACCGCTCCCGCGGACAGCATCACGGGCACGTCCTTGGCCATCGCGGTGACCTGCTCGGCGATGCGCTCGACGCCCTGGCGCAGCTGCTTGGTCGCGGGGCTGGTGCACTCGGCGCAGTGCCAGTCCGGATGCTGCGCCCCGCACTCCGCGCAGTGGAGCGGGGCCGTGGCCGACTCCCGGCGCAGGGGTCCCCCGCACGCCGAGCACTCGGCCCACGTGCCGCATCGTGCGCATGCCGTGGCCCGGACGTAGCCCGCGCGCGGCACCACGATGCCCACCGGGCCTGTCTCGAGCGCCTTGCGGGCCCGACGCCACACCGAGCCTGGCATCCAGTGCCATCCGGCCGCCCCCTCGGCCTCACGCCGCGCATCGTCCACCGGGGTGACGAGCGGCGTCGCCGCGCGCACCTCGGGACGCGGCGGGGCCGCACGCTCGGCCCAGCGGTGCGCGACCAGCGACATCGCCTCGACGCTCGGGGCGTACGAGGCCAGGAGCACGCCGGCGCCCGCCTCGTCGGCCCGCATCGCCACGATGGTGCGGGCGTGCGGGTAGGGCGCGTGGGGCTCGTCGAAGACGTTCGACCCCTCGTCCCACATCACCACGAGGCCCAGCGACGGCACGGGCTGCATCGCGACGGGCCGCGTGCCCAGCACGATCCGCGCGTGGCCCTGCAGCGCGGCAAGATACGAGCCGTAGCGGACCGCTGGGCCGTCGTCCGCGTGCAGCACCGTGAAGTGCCCGCCCGAGCGGGAGGTCCACCGCGACAGGCCCGCGCGGGTCAGCGCATCCGCGGCCGCGGCGACGGCGCGCGCGTCGGGCAGCACCACGATCGCCGTGAGCCCGCGCGAGGCGACCGCAGCCGCCGGGGCGAGCAGCGCATCGGCCGGCAGGCCATGGCGGCGGGACGGATCGGGGACGGCCTCCCAGACCACCCGGGCGCCGCTCACCACCGCGTCGGCGGGCAGCGAGGCCTGCACCGCATGCGGCGCGAGCGTCGCGTGCGCCTCGCGGTACGCCTGCTCGTCGTGCTCGACGAGGCTCCAGTCGCGCTTCTCCACCGAGGCCACCCGCGGCGGCGCCATGAGCCGCAGCACGTCCCACAGGCTTCCGCCGTAGCGCCGGGCCACCTTCTCCGCGAAGGCGATCGCGTCCGGCGTGTACGACGGCACGGCGGACGACGAGTGCACAGGAGCGAGCGTGCCCGCGAAGTCGGTGACGTCGTCGACCGCGGTGACGACCCCGCTGACCAGCCGGCCCGCGAAGCGCACGCGCACGCGGGATCCCGCGACGATCACGCCCGCGAGCTTGTCCGGGATCGCGTAGTCGAACGGCCGGTCGAGGTGCGGGAGGGCCGCGTCGACGCAGACGTGCGCGACGGTGGGAGGGGCCATCGGAGCTATCGCGCGGCGCTGACGAGGGCCTCCGCCCTGTCGGTGCGCTCCCAGGTGAAGTCGGGCAGCTCGCGCCCGAAGTGGCCGTACGCCGCGGTGCCCCGGTAGATCGGGCGGCGCAGGTCGAGGGCGTCGATGATCGCGCCGGGACGCAGGTCGAAGACCTCGCGGATCGCCTCGGCGATGCGCACGTCCGGCAGCGCGCCCGTGCCGAAGGTCTCGACGTACAGCCCGACCGGGTGCGCCGTGCCGATCGCGTAAGCGACCTGCACCTCGCAGCGCTGCGCCAGCCCGGCGGCGACGACGTTCTTGGCGACCCACCGCATCGCGTACGCCGCGCTGCGGTCGACCTTGGACGGGTCCTTGCCCGAGAAGGCGCCGCCGCCGTGGCGCGCCATGCCGCCGTACGTGTCGACGATGATCTTGCGGCCGGTGAGCCCGGCGTCGCCCTTGGGCCCGCCGATCTCGAAGCGGCCGGTCGGGTTGATGAGCGACCGGTGCGCGGAGGCGTCGAGCTCGTAGCGCGCGAGCACCGGCGCGATGACCGACTCCTCGATCTGCGCGCGCAGGGTCTCCGTCGCGATCGACTCCGCATGCTGGGTCGACACCACGACGGTGTCGACGGACACCGCGCGGTCGCCGTCGTAGCCGATGGTGACCTGCGCCTTGCCGTCGGGGCGCAGGCCCTCGACCTCGCCGCTGCGGCGCACCTCCGCGAGGCGCGCGGTCAGCGCGTGCGCCATGTGGATGGGAAGCGGCATGAGCTCGGGGGTGTCCGTGCAGGCGTAGCCGAACATGAGGCCCTGGTCGCCCGCACCGAGCTCGTCGACGGCCGAGTCGGTGGCGTTCCCCACACCCATCCAGATGTCGGGCGACTGCTCGCCGATCGACACGGAGACGCCGCACGAGTCTCCGTCGAAGCCCACGTGCGAGGACGTGTAGCCGATGTCGTTGACCACGCCGCGGATGGTGCCGGGGATGTCGACGTACGCCTCGGTGGTGACCTCGCCGGCGACGTGCACGAGCCCGGTGGTCACCATCGTCTCGACGGCGACGCGCGAGCCGGGGTCCTGGCGCAGCATCTCGTCGAGGATCGCGTCGGAGACCTGGTCGCAGATCTTGTCGGGGTGACCCTCGGTCACGGACTCGGAGGTGAACAGCCTGAGGGAGGTCATGCGGGCCATCGTAGTGGCGGGGTGGGACTAGTCCGCGGGCGCGAACTCGACGGCGTGAAGGAGCATCGAGAAGCTGCCCGCGGCGTCGTCGTCGCCGGCCAACGAGGCGACGCGCCAGATCGCGTCTCCGGTGTCGACCACGAGCAGCGGGTCGGGGGTCGCGTCGGGATCCCAGCGGAGGGCGAGTCCGTCGACCGGCTCGGGGAAGGCCTCCCACGCGGCGCCGTCGTCCGCCGTGGTCGGCAGCAGCGTGTAGGCGTAGGGGCTGATGACGCAGAGGTCGTCCGTCTCCTCGAAGTCGGCGGAGTCGCCCGTCCCCGTGTACAGGCAGACGCGGTAGCCGGCGGTGATCCTGTCCACCTGCGTGCTCTCGGCGACCACGATGCCGTCCGCTGCTGCTGCCTTCCGCGCGGCGTCCGGCCCGACGGTGCCGGTGAACCAGCGCCACCCGAGCACGGCGGCCACCACGACGAGGGCCATCGCGACGAACGCGATCCATGTGCGCGGGCTCTCCGGGGCGGCGGCCCCGTCCCCGCCCGCGGACGCCTCGGGAACGCGAGGCTCGGGCGTGCGATCGCCGTGATGCGCGGCCGGCGGCTGATTCGGAAGCATGATCGTCCCCCCTGGTCGATGCCGTGATGGTACGCCCGCAGGTCGGGCCGGACCACCGACACGCTCAGGCGCGGAGCCGCACCACCGCGTCGAGCACCGCATGCGCGACCGCGAGCTTGGTGCCCGCCGCGCGCGCGACCTGCTCGCCGTCGGCGTCGAGCATCGTCACCTCGTTGGGGACGTCACCGAAGCCTCGTCCGCCGCCGACGGGGTTGAAGACCAGCAGGTCGGTGCCCTTGCGCCGCGCCTTGGCACGCGCATGCTCGAGGGCGGAGGCGGCATCGTCGCCCGTCTCAGCGGCGAAGCCGACCACCGTGCGGCCGGGCATCTCCTCGGCGACGAGGCCGCGCAGCACGTCCTCGGTCTCGACGAGCTCGAGCGTGAGGGTGCCGCTGCCGTCCTTCTTGATCTTGGTCTGCGAGGCCTCGCGCGCCCTGAAGTCGGCGACGGCGGCCGCCATGATCACCACATCGGCGTGAGACGCGCTGGACCGCACCGCATCGGCGAGCTCGACGCTGCTCTCGACGTCGATCCGCGCCACTCCCTCGGAGAGCGGCAGCCCGACGTTCGCGGCGACCACGGTGACGTCCGCGCCGCGCTCGCGGGCCGCCTCGGCCAGCGCGAAGCCCTGCAGTCCCGTCGAGCGGTTGCCGAGGAACCGCACCGCGTCGAGCGGCTCGCGGGTCCCTCCGGCGGAGATCACCACGCGGAGCCCCGCCAGGTCGCCCCAGGGCGCGGGCGATGCGCCGGCCGGCACCGGACCGCCGCCCACCGCGGCATAGGCGGCGGCGACGATGTCCTCGGGATCGGGCAGGCGGCCCGGCCCGGAGTCAGGGCCGGTGAGCCTTCCGACGGCGGGCTCGATCACGGTGACGCCGCGCGCACGCAGCGTCGCGACGTTCGCCTGCGTCGAGGCCTTCTCCCACATCTCGGTGTGCATTGCGGGGGCCACCACCACAGGGGCCCGCGTCGCGAGGAGGGCGTTGCCCAGGAGGTCGCGCGCCTCGCCGTGAGCGAGCTGCGCGAGGAAGTCGGCGGTCGCGGGGGCGACCAGCACGAGGTCCGCCTGCTGGCCGAGCCGCACGTGCTCGACCGCGGGGACGTTGTCGAAGGTCTCCGCGGTCGCCGGGAGACCGGACAGGGCCTCCCACGTCGCGCGCCCCACGAACTGCAGCGAGGCAGGCGTGGGGACGACGCGGACGGTGTGCCCGTCCTCCTTGAGGCGTCTCAGCACGATGGCGGCCTTGTAGGCCGCCACGCCGCCGGTGACGCCCAGGAGGACGCGCACGGGGTGGGTTACTGCTGCTCGGCGGAGTCGCCGAGCTCGAGCAGGTCGCCCTGGTTGAGCTCGCGCAGGGCGACGGACAGCGGCTTGTCCGTCGTGTCGGCCTCGACCAGCGGGCCGACGTTCTCGAAGTGGCCCTCGCCCAGCGCCTCGTAGTACGAGTTGATCTGGCGGGCACGCTTCGACGCGTAGATGACCAGGGCGTACTTCGAGTCGACCTTCGCGAGCAGCTCGTCGATCGGCGGGTTGGTGATGCCGATGGGGTTGGCGACGGTTCCGGCCACAATCACTCCTCAGATTTCACAAAAAGACTCAGGACAGTCTACCGGGTCCCGCGGACCACGGACAGGAGCTCGGCCGCCGCGCGTTCCACGGTGTCGTTGACGATCACCTGGTCGAACTCGGAAACGGCCGCCATCTCGTCGCGCGCGGTCGCGAGCCGACGCTCGCGCTCCTCGGCGTCCTCGGTGCCGCGGCCCACCAGGCGGTTGACCAGCTCGTCCCATGACGGAGGCGAGAGGAACACGAAGTGCGCGTCGGGCATCGTCTCCTTGACCTGGCGCGCGCCCTGGAGGTCGATCTCCAGAAGGACTGGCTCGCCCTGCGCGAGCCGCTCGTCGACGGGTCCCCTCAGGGTGCCGTAGCGGTTCTGGCCGTGGACGATGGCGTGCTCGAGGAACTCCCCCGCCTCGATGCGGTGCTCGAAGTCGTCGCGCGAGATGAAGTGGTAGTGGACACCGTCCATCTCGCCGGGGCGCGGGTCGCGCGTGGTCGCGGAGACCGACACGTAGACCTCGGGCGCCATGTCGCGCAGCGCGCGGACGACGGTGCCCTTGCCGACCGCCGTCGGGCCGGCAAGGACGACGAGTCGGCTCACCGACGCTCGCGTTCGACGAGCGCGTCGACCTGGTGCTGACCGAGGCCGCGGATGCGACGGGCGAGGGAGATGCCGATCTCCTCCATCACGAGCTGCGCGCGCTTGGGGCCGATGCCCGGGAGGCACTGCAGCAGGTCGCGCACGCGGATGCCGGCGAGCGCCTCGTCCGCCTTCGCGCGGCGGATCGCCTCCGCGAGCGACATCTCGCCGCGCGTGAGCTCCTCCTTGAAGACACGTCGCGCGGACCGCACGGCGGTCGCCTTCACCAGCGCAGCAGCGCGCTGCTCATCGGTAAGTTCCGGGGTGGCCATGGCCTCTCCCTCCAAAGTCGGCTGCGCTCAGCGCAGGATGCTCTTCGCTGCGGACGAGGCCTCGATGACGGCCTCACGCAGCTTCTCGACGGTGGGGCCCGCCTGGAGCACGCCCCTCGACTGATTGACGAGCACGCGACCTCGCGCGTTCCCGAAGACCAGGGACAATTCTGCCGGACCCGCGCCTTGAGCACCCACTCCAGGGCTCAACAGGGGACCATTGACCCGGTCGAGATCGATGCCGAGACGCTGGACCGCGTCCCCCACGGTCGCGCCGACCACCAGGCCGACGTCTCCCATGGGGCTGGCACCGTTGTTGAGCGCGGCCGCCTCCTCGGCGACCACGGCCGCGACGGCTCGGCCGTCCGGCGCGATGGCGTGCTGCACCTCGGGCCCCTCAGGGTTCGAGGTGAGGGCCAGCACGAAGATGCCCTTGCCGTGCTCCTGGGCGAGGTCCAGCGCGGGCTTCAGCGAACCGAAGCCGAGGTAGGGCGACACCGTGAGCGAGTCCGCCTCGAGAGGCGCCCCCGGACGGAGATACGACTCCGCGTAGCCCTGCATCGTGGAGCCGATGTCGCCGCGCTTGGCGTCGAGCACCGTGAGGATGCCCAGCTCCCTCGCGCGGCCCAGGACGTGCTCGAGGGCCGCGACGCCCGCGGAGCCGTGACGCTCGAAGAAAGCCGCGTTGGGCTTGACCGCCGCGCACTCCCCCGCGCTCGCCTCGAGCACCGCGTCGCCGAAGTCGACGAGCGACCGCGCCGTATCCTCCATGCCCCACGCCGCGAGCAACCCGGGGTGGGGATCGATCCCCACGCAGAGCGGACCATGCTGGTCCATCGCGGCCGCGAGACGGGCGCCGAACGCCATCCCTACCTCCTTGACGGGCTGCCCGAAATGTGCAGCCATTGCTACCCTACCTGCGATGTTGAGCGGACGCGCGGGGGCGCGCCCGGGCGCGCCGCATCGTTCCCCAGCGGGTACGATGCGGCGCCGACGACCCTAGCCGCGCGCGGCGTCCTGAAGGCTCAGCACGTCGAACGGACCGGCCTGGAGCGCCTCGATCGCGAGCACCGCGGCCGAGAGCTGCTGCGTGGTCGTGACGATGGCGATGTCCGCGGCGGTCGCCGCCGCACGGATCTCGTAGCCGTCCGCACGCGCGCCCTGGCCGGACGGCGTGTTGATGATGAGGTCCACCCCGCCCTCGTGGATGACGTCCACGATGGTCGGCTCGCCGTTCGGGCCGCGCCCCTCCGAGTGCTTGCGCACCACGGTCGACGGGATGCCCATGCGCTCGAGCACCTGCGCGGTGCCCTCGGTCGCGAGGATCTCGAAGCCCAGCTGGCGCAGGCGCGCCACAGGGAACGTGATCGAGCGCTTGTCGCGGTCCGCCGTCGAGACGAAGACCTTGCCGCCGGTGGGGAGCCCGCCGAAGGCCGCGGTCTGCGACTTGGCGAACGCGAGCGGGAACGTGGCGTCGAAGCCCATGACCTCACCCGTCGAGCGCATCTCCGGGCCGAGCACCGAGTCGACCGCGATGCCCTCGTGCGTGCGGAAGCGCTTGAACGGCAGCACCGCCTCCTTGACGGCGACGCGCTGGCTCATGTCGACCTGCGCGGCGTCGTGCTCGGGGAGCATGCCGCTCGCCTTGAGCTCCGCGATGGTCGCGCCGGCCATGACCTCCGACGCCGCCTTCGCGAGCGGGATGCCGGTGGCCTTGGCGACGAACGGGACCGTGCGCGACGCGCGCGGGTTCGCCTCGAGGACGTAGAGCACGTCGGAGACGAGCGCGTACTGGACGTTCATGAGGCCTCGGACGCCGATGCCGCGGGCGAGCGCCTCGGTCGAGGTGCGGATGCGCTCGAGCTCGGCCTTGCTGAGCGAGAACGGCGGGAGCACGCACGCCGAGTCGCCGGAGTGGATGCCGGCCTCCTCGATGTGCTCCATGACGCCGCCGAGGAACATCTCCTCGCCGTCGAACAGCGCGTCGACGTCGATCTCGATCGCGTCGTCGAGGAAGCGGTCGACCAGCAGCGGCGCGTCGGTGGCGTGGTCGCCGACCGAGTCCATGCGGGTGCCGTAGTCCTCGAGCTGCGCGCGGTCGTAGACGATCTCCATGCCGCGGCCGCCGAGCACGTAGCTCGGGCGCACCAGGACCGGGTAACCGATGGACTCGGCGATCTCGATGGCCTGCTCGATGCCGTGCGCCGTGCCGTAGGCCGGGGCGGGCAGCTGCGCGCCGTCGAGGACGCGGCCGAACGCGGCGCGGTCCTCGGCGTTGTCGATCGCCTCGGGGCTGGTGCCCAGGATCGGCACGCCCGCGTCCGCGAGGCGCTGCGCGAGCGACAGCGGGGTCTGGCCGCCGAGCTGCACGAACATGCCCTTGACCGGGCCGACCGCCTTCTCCGCCTCGTACACGGCCATGACGTCCTCGAACGTGAGGGGCTCGAAGTAGAGCCTGTTCGCGGTGTCGTAGTCGGTGGAGACGGTCTCGGGGTTGCAGTTGACCATGATGGTCTCGTAGCGGTCCTTGAGCGTCAGCGCCGCGTGCACGCACGAGTAGTCGAACTCGATGCCCTGGCCGATGCGGTTGGGGCCCGAGCCGAGGATGATGACGGCCTCGCGGTCGCGGGGCTGGACCTCGTTCTCGGCATCGTACGAGCTGTAGTGGTACGGCGTGCGGGCCTCGAACTCGGCGGCGCACGTGTCGACCGTCTTGAAGACCGGGAGCACGCCCATCGCCTTGCGGATCTGGAAGACCTCGTTGACCTTGAGACCGCGCAGGTCCGCGATCTGCTGGTCCGCGAGGCCGTGGCCCTTGGCCTCACGCAGGAGGTCGGCGTCGAGGCTCGGGGCGTTCCTGACCGTGGTGGCGACCTCGTTCATGAGGAGCATCTGGTCGAGGAACCACGGGTCGATCTTGCACGCGTCGAACACGCGCTCGAGCGTGATGGTGCCTGCCTCGACGGCGCGGAGGCACTGCTGGACCTGGATGAAGCGCTTCTCGGTGGGGACCTCGATCTGCTTGAGCAGATCCTCGAGCTCCTCCCCCGCCGGCACCGGGCCGTCCCAGTGGAAGTTCGCGCCCTTCTTGTCGATCGAGCGCAGCGCCTTGCCGAGCGCCTCGGTGAAGCTGCGGCCCAGGCTCATCGCCTCGCCCACCGACTTCATGGTGGTCGTGAGGACCGGATCCGCCGCCGGGAACTTCTCGAACGCGAAGCGGGGCACCTTCACCACGATGTAGTCGAGCGTGGGCTCGAAGCTCGCCGGGGTGGAGCCCGTGATGTCGTTGGGGATCTCGTCGAGCGAGTAGCCGATGGCGAGGCGGGCCGCGATCTTGGCGATCGGGAAGCCCGTGGCCTTCGACGCCAGCGCCGACGAGCGCGACACACGCGGGTTCATCTCGATGACGATGATGCGGCCCGTGTCGGGGTGGATGGCGAACTGGACGTTGCAGCCGCCGGTGTCGACGCCGACCTCGCGGATGATCGCGATGCCGATGTCGCGCATGCGCTGGTACTCGCGGTCGGTCAGCGTGAGCGCGGGGGCCACGGTGACGGAGTCGCCGGTGTGGACGCCCACGGGGTCGACGTTCTCGATCGAGCACACGACCACGACGTTGTCGTGCTTGTCGCGCATGAGTTCGAGCTCGAACTCCTTCCAGCCGAGGATCGACTCCTCGAGGAGCACCTCGGTGGTCGGCGAGTAGTGAAGCCCGGCACCGGCGATGCGGCGCAGGTCGGCCTCGTCGTACGCGAAGCCCGAGCCGAGTCCGCCCATGGTGAAGGACGGGCGCACCACGACCGGGTAGTTGAGCTGCTCCGCGGCCGCAAGGCACTCGTCCATGGTGTGGCAGATCACCGAGGCGGCGGAGTCCGCGCCGCAGCGCTCGACGACGCCCTTGAAGAGCTCACGGTTCTCGCCCAGGTGGATGGCCTCGAGGTTGGCGCCGATGAGCTCGACGTCGTACTTGTCGAGGATGCCTGCCTCGGCCGCGTCGATCGCGGCGTTCAGCGCGGTCTGGCCACCGAGGGTGGGCAGCAGGGCGTCGGGACGCTCCTTGGCGATGACGCGCTCGATCACCTCGGTGGTGATGGGCTCGACGTAGGTCGCGTCGGCGAACTCCGGGTCGGTCATGATCGTGGCCGGGTTGGAGTTGATGAGGATGACGCGGATGCCCTCGGACTCGAGGACGCGGCACGCCTGGGTGCCGGAGTAGTCGAACTCGCAGGCCTGGCCGATGACGATCGGGCCGGAGCCGATGACGAGGACGCTCTTGATGTCGTCGCGCTTAGGCATGCTGGCCCTTCATGAGGTCGAGGAAGCGGTCGAAGAGGTACGAGGCGTCGTGCGGACCGGCCGCGGCCTCGGGGTGGTACTGGACCGAGAACGCCGGGATGTCGACGCACTCGAGGCCCTCGACCACGTCGTCGTTGAGGCACACGTGGCTGACCTTGACGCGGCCGTAGCCCGCGGGGCTGTCGCTCTCGCCGTCGAGCGGCGCGTCCACGGCGAAACCGTGGTTGTGCGCGGTGACCTCGACCTTGCCGGTGGTGCGGTCCATCACGGGCTGGTTGATGCCGCGGTGGCCGAAGGCGAGCTTGTAGGTCCCGTAGCCGAGCGCGCGGCCGAGGATCTGGTTGCCGAAGCAGATGCCGAAGAACGGCACCTTCGCGTCGAGGACCTCGCGCAGCGTGGCGACGGTCGCATCGGCGGCGCCGGGATCACCGGGTCCGTTCGAGAAGAACACGCCGTCGGGGCTCATCCCGAGGATCTCCGCGGCGGGCATGCGCGAGGGCACCACCGTGACGCGGATGCCGCGCTGCGCCATCTGCTGCGGGGTCATGGACTTGATGCCGAGGTCGACCGCGACCACGTGGGCGACCTCGTCGCCGATCGCGGGGACCTCGTAGGGCTCGGTGACCGAGACCTCGTCGGCGAGGTGCGCGCCCTTCATCTGGGCGGACTCGCGCACCCGGGCCAGCAGCGCATCGTCCGACGCGAGGGCGTCGCCCGAGAAGATGCCGGCGCGCATCACGCCCGCGGTGCGGAGGATGCGGGTGAGCTGGCGGGTGTCGATGCCGGAGATGCCGACGACGCCCTGGGCGATCAGGTCCTCGTCGAGGCTGCGCTGCGCGCGCCAGTTGCTCGGCCGACGTGCGGGGTCGCGGACCACGTAGCCGGCGACCCAGTACCGCCGCGACTCGTCGTCCTCGTCGTTGACGCCGGTGTTGCCGATGTGCGGCGCCGTCATCACGACGATCTGCTTGTGATAGCTCGGGTCGGTGAGCGTCTCCTGGTAGCCGGTCATGCCGGTGTTGAAGACGATCTCGCCGAGCGTCTCGCCGGTCGCGCCGTAAGCGCGGCCCTCGAACGTCTGGCCGTCCTCGAGCACGAGGACGGCGCGGGTCGCATCGGTCACGCGAACGCTCCTTCGAAACGGGGGCTGAGGTGGGTGGGGACGCCGCGCAGCAGGGTGGCCACGGCGCGGCCCGGCAGCTCCATGCCACCGTACGGGGTGTTGGAGGCGCGCGAGGCCAGCTGGGCTCCGTCGACCGTCCAGGCGTGCTGCGGGTCGACGAGCGTGATGTTGGCGGGCTCGCCCTCGGCGAGGGGACGCCCGTGACGGTCGTCGACCTTGCCGATGCGGGCGGGGGTCTCGGACATGAGACGGGCCACGTCGCGCCAGGTCAGGGCGCCGGTGTCGACGAGCGCCTTCTGGACCACGCCGAGCGCGGTCTCGAGGCCGAGCATGCCGAACGAGGCCGCGGCCCACTCGCAGTCCTTGTCCTCGGCCGGGTGCGGCGCGTGGTCGGTCGCGATCACGTCGATGGTGCCGTCGGCGACCGCGGCGCGGAGCGCGTCGACGTCGGACTGCGTGCGCAGCGGCGGGTTGACCTTGAACAGCGGGTCGTAGGTGCGCGCCGACTCGTCGGTGAGCAGCAGGTGGTGCGGGGTCGCCTCGGCCGTGACGTTGATGCCGCGCGCCTTGGCCCAGCGGATGATCTCCACCGAGCCGGCGGTGCTGAGGTGCTGGACGTGCACGCGCGAGCCGACGTGCTCGGCGAGCAGCGCGTCGCGGGCGACGATCGACTCCTCGGCGACGGCCGGCCAGCCGGCGAGGCCGAGCTCCGCGGAGACCTCGCCCTCGTGCATCTGCGAGCCCTCGGTGAGGCGCAGGTCCTGCGCGTGCTGGACCACGGCGCCGTCGAAGGTCTTCACGTACTCGAGGGCGCGGCGCATGATGACCGGGTCGTAGACGCACACGCCGTCGTCGGAGAAGAGCCGCACCTGGGCCTTCGAGTGGGCCATCGCGCCCATCTCGGACAGGTGCTCGCCCTTGAGGCCGACGGTGACGGCGCCGACCGGGAACACGTCCGCCAGGCCGATCTCGCGGCCGCGGCTCCACACCTGCTCGACCACGCCGGCGGTGTCCGCGACGGGGTTGGTGTTGGCCATCGCGAAGACGGCGGTCCAGCCGCCGCGCGCAGCGGCGCGGGAGCCGGTCTCGATGGTCTCGGCGTCCTCGCGGCCGGGCTCGCGGAGGTGCGTGTGGAGGTCCACGAGGCCGGGGAGGGCGACGAGGCCCTCCGCGTCGATGACGGTCGCACCCTCGGGCGCCTCGATCGCGTCGGCGACCTTCGTGATGACGCCGTCCTCGATGAGGAGGCTGGCGGTGGTGTCGCCGTACAGCGACGCGTTCTCGATGACGATGGGGCGGCTCACTGGGCGCCCTCCTCTCCGGCAAGCAGCAGGTACAGGGCGGCCATGCGGACGGCGACTCCGTTCGCGACCTGCTCCACGATGACGGAGCGGTCCGAGTCGGCGGCCTCGGCCGAGATCTCGAGGCCCCGGTTCATGGGGCCGGGGTGCATGACGATGGCGTGGTCGGGCAAGCGGCGCATGCGGTCGCCGTCCAGTCCGAACAGGCGTGTGTACTCGGCGGGGCTCGGGAAGAACGCCGAGCCGCCTCCGGTCATGCGCTCGCGCTGGACGCGCAGCATCATGAGGGCATCGATGTCGTAGGCCTCGATGGCCTCGTCGAGCGTGTGCACCACGTCGCAGGGCCACGGCTCGATGCCCACCGGCACCAGCGTCGCGGGCGCCACGAGGACCACCTTCGCGCCGAGCGTGTGGAGCAGGTGCACGTTCGAGCGGGCGACGCGGCTGTGGAGCACGTCGCCGACGATCGCGACGGTGAGCCCCGCGAGGTCCGCGCCCGTCGGGTCGGAGACCAGGTGGCGGCGCATCGTGAACGCGTCGAGGAGCGACTGCGTGGGGTGCTGGTGCGTGCCGTCGCCCGCGTTGAGGACGCTGCCGTGCAGCCAGCCGCCGTGCGCGAGCTGGTAGGCGGCGCCGGAGGCCCAGTGGCGGACCACCACGGCGTCGGCGCCCATCGCCTGGAGCGTGAGGGCGGTGTCCTTGAGGGACTCGCCCTTGGACACCGAGCTGCCCTTGGCGGAGAAGTTGATGACGTCCGCGCTCAGGCGCTTGGCCGCGGCTTCGAACGAGATGCGCGTGCGGGTCGAGTCCTCGAAGAAGAGGTTGACCACCGTCTTGCCGCGCAGCGTCGGGAGCTTGCGCACCTCGCGCTCCTGCGTGGCGGCCATCTGGGCGGCGGTGTCGAGGATGAGGATCGCGTCGTCCCGCGAGAGGTCCTTGGTCGAGAGGAGGTGGCGCATCGTCACTCCCCCTTCCGCAGGATCACGGCGTCCTCGCCGTCGAGCTCCTCGACGTGGACGTCGACGCGCTCGGAGCGGGCGGTGGGGATGTTCTTGCCCACGAAGTCGGCACGGATGGGCAGCTCGCGGTGGCCGCGATCCACAAGGGTCGCGAGCTGGACGGCCCGCGGGCGGCCGAGGTCGCGGATCGCGTCGAGCGCGGCGCGGATGGTGCGGCCCGTGTGGAAGACGTCGTCCACCAGGACCACCACGGCATCGTCGATGCCGGCGTCCGGAACGGTCGTGGTGCCGATGGCCCGCGTCGGGTTCTTGAAGAGGTCGTCGCGGTACATCGTGATGTCGAGCGCGCCGGTGGCGACGTCGGCGTCGAAGCCGGGCTCGATCTCAGCGATGCGCTGCGCGAGACGATGCGCGAGCGGGAGGCCCCGGGACGGGATCCCGAGGAGCACCACGTCGAGGGCGCCGTCGTTGCGCTCCACGATCTCGTGGGCGATGCGTGTCAGGGCGCGCGAGATGTCCGCCGCCCCCATGATGGTGCCAGTCACCTGGCGACCCCCTTCCCCGCCTCACAGGACGGTCATTAAAGGATGTCTGGGTTGCGCGGATCAGCCTACCCGACCCGGGCGGCGCCCGAGGCCCGACCCGCGCATCGTCCCCGGACGCGCGAAGGGCCCGCACCGTGCGGTGCGGGCCCTTCGGGACGTGAGGCTGCTGCTCAGTCCTCGCGGTGCGTGAGCGCGGGGGCGTCGCGGCCGATCGCGCCCAGCACGCCGTTGACGAAGGACGGCGAGTCGTCGGTCGAGAGGTCGCCGGCCAGCGAGACGGCCTCGTCGATCGCGACGGCGAGGTCCACCTCGTCGTTGCACAGGATCTCCCACGCGCCGATCCGCAGCAGCGCGCGGTCGACCGCGGGCATGCGGGTGAGCTGCCACTCGGGCGACGCGTCCTGGATGATCGAGTTGAGCTCGACCCACCACTGGACCACGCCGCGCACGATCTGCTCGGCGTAGGGCGGCAGCGGCATCTCACGACCGGAGTCCTTGAGGCGCGCGTCGAGCACGTCGAGGACGTTCGACCCCTTCTGGTCGGCCTCGAACAGGATGTCCAGCGCGCGCTTGCGCGCCTTGGTGCGGGCGGCCACTAGTCGTTGACGCGGGACTGGTACTCGCCGGTCGAGGTGTTGACCTTGACCTTGGTGCCGGCCTCGAGGAAGAGCGGGACCTGGATCTCGCGGCCGGTCTCGAGCGTCGCGGGCTTGGTGCCGCCCGACGAGCGGTCGCCCTGTAGGCCGGGCTCGGTGTAGGTGACCTCGAGGACCACGGAGCCGGGGAGCTCGAGGAAGATCGGGTTGCCGTTGTGCGAGCCGATGACGGCCGACTCGTTCTCGAGCAGGAAGTCGGTGGCGTCGCCCATGACGGCCTCCGAGACGGGGATCTGGTCGAACGAGCTCGGGTCCATGAAGATGTAGGACGTGCCGTCGAAGTAGAGGTACTGCATGTCGCGGCGGTCGACGGTCTCGAACTCGACCTTGGCGCCGGCGTTGAAGGTCTTGTCGACCACCTTGCCGGTGAGCACGTTCTTCAGCTTGGTGCGGACGAAGGCGCCGCCCTTGCCGGGCTTCACGTGCTGGAACTCGATGACGGACCAGAGGTTGCCGTCGAGGTTGAGCACGGAGCCGTTCTTGATGTCGTTCGAAGTCGCCACAGGGGTGTCCTTACGCAGATGTCTGGGATGAAGTCCGCAGACGATTCTAGCCGACGCGCCGTGCCACGGCCTCGAGAGCCAGGCGGTACGAGTCGACGCCGAAGCCGGCGATGGTCCCGGAGGCCACCCCGCTGATGACGCTGGTGTGCCGGAACTCCTCGCGCGCGTGGGGGTTGGTGAGGTGCACCTCGACGAGGGTGAGACCCGCGGTGGACACGAGCGCGCATGCGTCGCGCAGCGCGTAGCTGTAGTGGGTGAAGGCCGCGGGGTTGAGCACCACGTGCGTCTGGGCGTCGACGCACTCGTGCATCCAGTGGACCAGGTCCGCCTCGTCGTCGGACTGGCGCACCTCGACCTCGAGCTGCAGGTCCGCGCCCCACTGGGTGACGAGCACCGCGAGCTCGTCGTGCGTGGTGCTGCCGTACTTCTCGGGCTCGCGCGTGCCGAGCCTGCGGAGGTTGGGACCGTTGACCACCAGGACGTTCATGGCGTCAGCGTAGCCGCGGACGTCGGACCGCACGCGTATCTGCCCTCGGCCAACCGCCACGCCGGTGTGTGTGCGGGGTGGTGAGACGCGGGATCCGTACCATCGGGCCATGCTCACGGCCCCCGTCATACGCCCGACCACCCGACACGCCGCGAGAGTCCCCACGTTGGCCGGGCTCGGTGCGGTGCTGTCCGTGGGTTCCCTCGCCGGCGCTCCTCCCGTGCTCGCGACCGTCGCCGTCGCCGCTGCCTGGTGGTTCACCTTGGCGCGGCGCTGGGGCGCTGCCCTCGCCTCCGGGGGCGTTCTGCTCCTCTGGGTGTCGGCGGCGTTCATGGTGGTGTCGTTCGGGCGCATCGTGCCCGGACCCCTAGGTCTTTCGGTGATCGGCGCGCATCTTCTCGCGGCGATCGGCGCGGCATGGGCCGACGCGAGGACTCCCGCGATTGCTCCCGCGCACGTGGGCCGACTGACGCTCTTCGCCGCGACGGCAGGACCCGTGGCATGGGTGCTCGGCACGACGCTCGCAACGTTCCTTCCACGCGGATCCGGCCTGTCGTGGGCTGCCCACATCGACTCGTCGCTCGATGTCTGGGAGATGCGCGCGAACACCCTGCGGGGCGGCACGGCTCTCGCTTCCTCGGGCAACCCCCGGCCGCTCGAGCACACGCTCGGGACCACGTTGCTGCCTCCGTTCCACACCGTCGACGGCTCAGGTCACGCGCTCGCGGAGGAGCTCTCGGCCCACGGAGCGTCCTGGAGCATCCTCGTCTGCGCCACTGCGTTCCTTGCGGGGTTGACCGCGGCGGCGTTCGTCGGGCGAGACAGCCGCTCGAATCGCGTGCCGGCCGTCGCTGCGGCCGTGACGTCGCTCGCGATGGTGAGTGTTGCTGTCACGGGTGCCGCGCTGCTGTTGGGTCAGATCAACGCGCACCTGGTCATCGCAGTGATTCTCGCGTCCCTGCTCGTCACGCTGCACAGGGCAGAGTCCCCAGCTGCGGCATGCGGACTGCTGCTGCTCGCGACGACCGCGCTGCTCGTGAGCTGGACCCCCTTCGCCGCGGTGCCGGGGACGATGCTGCTGCTCACCGCCGTGCGCTCGCGTGGTTCGCTCCGTGACGCCCCCCTCCGCGCAGTGGCGTGGCTCGGCGTCTCGGGTGTCGTCACCGCCTGGGCTGTCAGCAACTTCGCCGGCGAAGAGCTTGTGCGGGCCATGGCACGCACGGAGCAGCAGAACGAAGGCGTGGTTGCCGTCGTGGCCTACTCCGGCGCACTGAACCCGGTCTTCCTGCCTTTCAGCGTCGCGGTGATGGTCAGCCTCATCGGTCTTGGCGTGTGGTTCCTAGGGTCGCGCGCAGGTAGCGAGACCCGCTGGGAGGGCCAGACTGCGCTCGCCGCAGCTGCGGGCACGTTCATCGGGCTCGCCCCCATCGTCGCGACGGGCATCGATCTCACCGGCGAGCTCGGCTACTACCCGGCGAAGTACCTCTCGCTCGCCACCGTCGCGCTTGCGGTACCCGCCGCCGGTCTCGCTTCACGCGCCGCGCTCGTCCGCACCTCGCTCGCGCCGCGCATCGCGGGGTGGCTGGCGATCACCGCCATGGTCACGACCGCCGTCGTCTCCCCCGCCGCACGCGATTCCGGCTGGGTTCCGGTCACGGTGCCGCTCGCCACGGGAGCAGGTTTCGGAACGGCGCACCAGCTCGCCGACCGCGCGGTGGACTTCACCAGGGAAGACACGTTGGTCATCCCGTGGATGCTCGACGACGATTTCGACTTCGACGTCCAGTGGCTCATGTCCGTTGCGCTCCCGCCGGGCGCCGGTTTCTGGAACGACGCCGTGAGAGCCGCGCTGCGCTTGCACAAGGACGATTTCTCGGCTGAGGCCGCGTGCCGGATCGCGGAGGTCGAAGCGCGGTCGGTGGTGCTGGTGACGTCGGCGCCCGACCTGCGATCGGGTATCGCGTCCACGTGTCCGCTCGAGAACGTGACCGTCGATTATGCCGGCGAGTGATCGCTGATGGCCGCATAGGCGGCCTGGACGAGCGCAGGGTCAGGACCCTCGAGGCGAACCGGGTTCCCGATGCCGGCCAGGATCACGAACCGCAGCAGGTCGCCGCGAGTCTTCTTGTCACGCCTCATCGCCGTGAGCAGGGCATCCCAGCGATGGCCCGGGTAGCTCACCGGGAGCCCGAGCCCCGACAGGATCGCCCGGTGCCGCTCGACCTCGTCCTCCGAGAGCCTGCCCGCGAGGTGCGCGAGCTCGGCCGCAAAGACCATGCCCACCGACACGGCCGCGCCGTGGCGCCACTGGTAGCGCTCGGTGTACTCGATCGCGTGCCCGAAGGTGTGGCCGTAGTTGAGGATCTCCCGGAGGAACGACTCCTTGAGGTCGGCGGCCACCACGTCGGCCTTGACCTGGACCGCGCGCCCGATGAGCTCGGTGAGCACCGTGCGCGCCTCCTCGTCCAGGCCTGCGGTACTCCCGTGTCCGTCCGCGCGAGAACCGGTCTGCGCATCGTCCGCGCGCAGGAGCGCGAGGTTGTCCTCGACGATCCGCAGGATCTCCTCGTCCTTGATGAAACCGCACTTCACCACCTCGGCGAGACCCGCGACGATGTCATGGCGAGGAAGCGCGTCGAGGACGCGCGTGTCACACCACACCGAGAGCGGTTCGTGGAAGGCGCCCACGAGGTTCTTGCCCTCCGTGGTGTTGATGCCGGTCTTGCCACCCACGGCGGCGTCGACCATCGCGAGCAGCGTGGTGGGCACCTGGATCACGCCGACGCCGCGCAGCCAGGTCGCGGCGACGAAGCCGGCGAGGTCGGTGACGGCGCCGCCTCCCAGGCCGATGACGATGTCGCTGCGGGTGAAGTCCGACTTTCCGAGCACCTGCCAACAGAAGGCGAGGACCTCCGCAGTCTTGCCGGCCTCGGCGTCGGGCACCTCGGCGACGACGACGGTGAGCCCGCGCTCCTCGAGGAGCCGATGCAGCGCGTCGACCTGGGACCGCAACGGCGCCGCGGAGACGACGAGGACGCGCGCCGCGCTCTCCGGCACCGACGCCGCGACGTCCGGCAGCAGGTCCTGGCCCACGGTCACGGTGTACGGCGACGAGGTCGCGACGGGGATCTCGCGGGACACGGTCATGCCTGCTCCTTCACTGCTGCGGCGATGTGCGCGGCCACCTGCGCGGGCGTCACCTTGTCGGTCGAGACCGTCAGCGTGGCGAGCCGCTCGTAGACGGGACGGCGCTCGTCCATCAGCGCGACCCAGCGGGCGCGCGGGTTGCCCACGAGCAGCGGGCGGGAGGCGTTGAGCCCGACGCGCGGCGCCGCTGCGGCGAGGGAGACGTCGAGGAACACCACCGCTCCCCCGTCGCGCGTGTAGGACTCCAGCAGCTCCTGCGTCTCTGGCGCGAGCACCGCGCCGCCGCCGAGCGCGAGCACGCCGTCATGGTGCGCCACGGCCTCGGCGACCGCCTCACGTTCGAGGGCCCGGAACGCGGGCTCGCCGTCCTCAACGAAGATGTCCGCGATCGCCTTGCCTGCCCGTGACTCGATGTCGTCGTCGGTGTCGCGACGCTCGACGTGCCAGAGCGTCGCGAGCCTCGACGCGATGGTCGACTTGCCCGAACCGGGCGGGCCGATGAGGACCGCGCGAGGCGCCATCAGCGCAGGTGCTCCGGGATCGCCGCGACGTAGGACTCGATGTTGCGACGCACCTCCGCCACGGAGTCGCCGCCGAACTTCTCGAGCAGCGAATCCGCGAGGGTCAGCGCGACCATGGCCTGCGCGACGACCGCGGCCGGGGCGACGGCGCACACGTCGGACCGCTGGTGGATCGCCTTCGCCGCCTCGCCGGTGGCGGTGTCGATGGTATCGAGGGCACGGGGCACGGTGCTGATGGGCTTCATACCGGCGCGCACGCGCAGGGGCTCGCCGTTGGTCATCCCACCCTCGACCCCGCCGGCGCGGTTGGTGCGACGGGTGACGCCGCCATCGCGGTACTCGATCTCGTCGTGGGCCAGGGAGCCGCGCCGCGCCGCGGTGCGGAAGCCGTCACCCACCTCGACGCCCTTGATCGCCTGGATGCCCATGAGCGCGGCCGCGAGCCGCGCGTCGAGCCGGCGGTCCCAGTGGACGTGGCTGCCGAGCCCGACCGGCACGCCGTAGGCGACCACCTCGACCACGCCGCCGAGCGTGTCGCCCGCCTTCTGACAGTCGTCGATCTCCGCGAGCATCGCCGCGGAGGTCTCCGGGTGGAAGCAGCGGATCGGGTCCGCGTCGAGTTCCGGCGTGGAGCCCGAGGGCGGAAGCGGTGCGTCCTCCGGTACCGCCACGGGCCCCACCTGAACGGTGTGGGACACCAGCGTGATGCCGGCGGCCTGCTCGAGGAAGCTCTCCGCCACCTGGCCGAGCGCGACGCGAGCGGCGGTCTCGCGGGCGCTAGCACGCTCGAGCACCGGACGCGCATCGTCGAAGCCGTACTTGGTCATGCCCACGAGGTCGGCGTGACCGGGACGCGGCCGCGTGAGCGCCGCCGCGCGGGCGCCCGTGAGCTCCTCGGCGTCGACGGGGTCCGCCGACATCACCGTCTCCCACTTCGGCCACTCGGTGTTGCCCACCATGATCGCGACCGGTCCGCCCTGGGTGCGACCGTGGCGCACGCCGCCCAGGAACGTCACCTGGTCCTGCTCGAACTGCATACGCGCACCGCGACCCGCGCCAAGGCGTCGCCGCGCGAGCGCGGCCTGGATCTCGCTGCTCGTGATCTGGACATCCGCCGGCAGCCCCTCAAGGGTGCCGACCAGCGCGGGTCCGTGGGATTCTCCTGCGGTGAGCCATCGAAGCATGAGCGTCATTCTTCCATGAGCGGACGGTCGGTCCGGATCATGAGACGCGCGGAGGGGCCGCCCTGACGGACGGCCCCTCCATGTCCCGTGCCGCCCGTACCGAGCGGCGTTCAGATCAGCCTGCGAGCGGCTCCAGAGCGTTGGGAGCGCGGTCACCCGCGGCATAGGTCGGCGCCTCGCCGTCCTCGTCCGTCGGGTAGGACAGTTCCTCATCCACCAGCGAGAACACCAGGCCCGTCACGCTGACCGTCCACTGGTCGACCGCCAGGGCCGGACGACCCGGCTGCTCGTCGGTCTCCGACGCACGCTGGACGGTGAGACCGGTGACCGTGAAGAAGCGATCCTTCTGGTCGTACAGGCTGCGGAGGGCGTCAAGGATCGCACCGTGGTCGCCCTCGGTGGAGAATGCGACCGTCATGCCTTCCAGTCCGGTGAACGGCAGCTCCACCGTTCCCGCGGCGCCCGCAGCCGCCGTCTCAGAGCCTTCGCCCTCGCCGGCAGCGCCTTCCTCCGCCGGCGTCGACTCCGCATCTGCGGCTGACGCCTCCGAGTCGCCCTCGGCTGCGGTGTCGGACTCGTCCGCGAGCGTGGGGAGCGTCACCTCGGACAGGGCGAGAGGGTTGACTGTCGCCGCCTTCGCGACGGAGAGCTGCACCACCGGCAGACCCGCAGCCTCGAGATGCGACGTGACGAGGCGGATGACCTCCTCCGCCTCAGGGGTCGGAGGCATGTCCATCGCCACCTTCGCGATCTGGTCGCGCCAGTCGGGGACGTCCTTCTCCAGGGCCTGCATCTGCTGGATCTGAAGCTCGAGGAGGTCGTTCGCATCACGTGCGGCCTCTGCGGCGGCGGAGGCGTCCGACGCCTTGTCGATCTCGGGTGAGATCAGGAGGAACCATGCCAACGCTGCGATGACCACGGCGACGACCAGGCCGCCGAGGACCCACACCCCTGTGCTCTGCTTGGGCTTCATCACTCTCCCTCCCCGGTGATCGCCGCGAGAACCTCGGGGTCGACCTCGGTCTGCTCGGTCTGCGTGCGACCGGACAGCGCGTTGTAGGTGATCCGGACGCTTCCGGAGTAGTCGTAGACCGGCGCATCGGACTCCGCGTCGACGCCCAGCGCCTCCGAGTCGACCCACGCCCCGTGGAAGCCAGGGAGCGCATCGAGCGCCACGATGAGGTCGGCCGCCAGGTCTGACTCGGTCGCCTGTCCGGAGAAGGTCAGTTGCCCGAGGTCCTCCTGGGCGAACACCGTTCCGTCGCCTCCGACGCCTCCATAGGGCGATGCGGGGGTGATCTGCACCGACGACAGGCTGAGGTCGCCCGGGATGGTCGCCATGACCATCGCGACCTGGGACGCCCAATCGACGTCGGTCGCGCCCGCCCACGCACGCGCCATGATGGAGTTCTCGTAGTCGCTGGCGACGCCGTGCACGTAGTCGAAAGCGGCGAGCTCCGCCGTGAGCTCGGGACGCCGAGCCTCGGCGTCCGCCAGATCCTTCTCGGAGTCGACCCGGGCGGTGTACGCATAGAACCACGCGCCGCCGAGCGCGATGACGAACGCGATCAGCGCGAAGAGGATGAGCCCCTTGGCCCGCCCTTGGCTGCGCCGCTGCTCGATCTCGGGGGGCAGAAGGTTGACCTGTGGTGCGCTCGGCACCTTGACGGTCTCAGGAACTGGATTCACGACACCTCCCCGAAGGCGAGACCGACCGCGGTCGGCACCATGGATTCGAGTCCCGCAAGCGAGTCGCGCGACACCTTCTTGCCCGCCGACACGCGAGCGAATGCGTTGCCGTAGGTGACGCGCAACCGGCTCGCGCTGGCGAGCGCCTGGCCCAGACCGTGGGTGAGCGCCCCTCCTCCGGTGATCACCACCTGGTCGATCGCCGCGCCGGGGTTGCTGCTCGCGTAGTAGACGAAGGTGTTCCGGATCCCCTCGACGAGCGTGCGCAGCGCCGCTTCGACGCCGTCGCGCACATCCGGCGGCGCGCTGCCCAGCTGCTGCTTGAGCTGCTCCGCGTGAGCCACCTCGACCTTCGCGGCCGAGGTGATCGCGGTGGTGACGCTCTGTCCGCCGTCGGCGAGCATGCGCACCAGGCGCGGCGACCCGTTCGCGGCCACCACCACCGTCGTCGTGCGTGCGCCGATGTCGACGAACGCGACGACCTGGCCGGCCAGCGCATCGGTCATCTGCGCCCGCAGGAGAGCGAACGCGCCGAGGTCGACCTGCACGGGCCGCAGACCTGCGTTCTCCACCGCCAGCACGTTCTGCGCGACCAGTCCCTTCGGCGCCGCGACGAGGATCCCGCGGAGCAGCGATGCGTTGTCCGTGTCACGCTGACCGGTCGGATAGAAGTCGAGAAGCGCCTCGTCCGCGGACATCGGGAGCATCTCCTGGACCTGGAAGGGCAACGACGAGCGGAGCTGGCTCAGCGGCATCTCGGGAAGCTCGATCTCGCGTACCACCACCGCAGGGGTGCAGACGCCGACCACGACCTCCTTGGTGCTGAAGCCGCCGGAGTGGAAAGCCTTCTTGATGGCGGCGCCGACTGCCGAGACATCGACCACCTCCGCCTGCTGGACCGACCCGCTCGGCAGCGGTACGCGCGCGAACGCCGTCAGCGTTCCCTTGGCGCCCGCTGAGGGTCCCTTGCCGGCGAACTCGACCTCGGCCAGACGCACCTCGGTGCTGCCGATGTCGAGACCTATCCTCTTCACTGCCACGGCGCTACCTCTTCTCCAGCCATGTTTCCCTCCATATCGGCCATTACCCCCGCACTCTCAAGCACCCAGGGTCAGATCTATGTACGCGTCCCACAGCTGCGGGCCCGCAAGGATGCCGATCCACGCACCCCCGATGAGCCAGGGGCCGTACGCGAGCCTCACGTCGCTCACCTTGCGATGCCTCACGATCGCCGCGATTCCTGCCGCCCCCCCGAGCATCGGACCGAGAAACGCCCCCACTGCCAGGGCGTCCCAACCGATCGCGCCGAGGGCTAAGCCGAGCAGCACCGCCGTCTTGACGTCCCCGAAGCCCAGGCCCTTGGGATAGGCGAACCACATCGCGAAGTAGAAACCCCCGAGGGCGAGCGCGGCCAGTCCGGCCCGCGCCAGGATCCACCAGTCGCCCTGGCTCCCCGCCTCCGCCGCAACGGCGACCGCGACCACGGGGATCGCCGGAAGCACCAGCGAGTTCGGCAGGCGCTGCACATCGAGATCGATCACGACGAGGGCGACCGAGATGAGCGCCAGATAGAGCAGGCCGACGGTCGACCACGTCGCGCCGTGTACGAGCACCGTGACCGCGAATAGCGCCGACGTCACCAGCTCCACCGCCGGGTACCGCGCGGAGATGGGCTCGGCGCAGTACCCGCAACGTCGCCGCAGCCAGAGCCATGACAGCACGGGGATGTTGTCGTGCCACGCCAGCTGGTGACCACAACGCGGGCAACGGCTCCGATCGTGCGCCCAGCGCTCGCCGGCGGGGACGCGCGCGATGAGCACATTCGCGAAGGAACCGCACAGGAGCCCCAGCGCTGCGCCGGCGAGAACGAGCCACGTCACCGCCTACGATTCCTCGCGCTTGTTCACGATCTCGACGACGAAGCCCTCGTCGAGCGTCGCGGCTGAGACGAGCTCCACGCCGGGCACGCCGACATTCGTGTACTCGAATCCGGCGGCGGCGTGCACGTCCACGTCTCCCCCGTACACCTGACCGCGGAACTGCGACGAGTTGTGGAGGAACAGGTCTCCCGGTGTGTACCAGAAGGACTCGACGGGCGCGACGATGGACACCGGCGAGTGGGTGCGGATGGTGCCGGTGCCGTTCGAGTGGGGCACGATGGCCCAGAACTTGTGCGCGCCCCCGTCACCCGACTTGATCACGATGTTGTTGGTCGACGTGTACGACTTGAGGAAGATCACGGTATCGGCGTAGAGCTCGATCGTGATGTTGTTCTGGAGCTTGACGTCGCACGTGCGCAGGTCGTAGAGCGTCTTGGTGGCGGGCAGCACGATGGCAGGGTTCCCGCCGTTGTTGGAGAACTCGCAGTCGTCGGCCTTGTTGAGCTCGCCGTTCTTCGCGTCCGGCCACGAGGCCTTGACCGCGTTGATGAAGTCGGTCTTCGAAGCGACGGTGAATCCCTCGGAGATCCAGTCAGCCGGCACGTACTCGATCTCCGGCAGGCCCACAGGTGCCACGTCGCGGATGTTCGCCGCGCCGACGTTGTACTCGATGGTGCCGCCAGCGGTGACAGCCTGGGCCGTGCCGTGCGAGCCACCCACGAGGATGTCCTGACCGATCGAGAACGGCCGGTAGTTGTACAGGCTCCCAGAACGCACCGTGAGGTCGCCTCCGGCGGCCTCACCATCCGCCGGCGGCTGGTGGATCTTGAAGTCGTTCTGAACCCAGATGTCGCCCTCGACACGACAATTCGCGTTGCTGAAGGTGATCGAGCCCTGGGGCGAGATGAGCGAGCCGTTGAGCTGGGAGCCGTTCTGACACGTCCAGTCGCCGTCATCGATCCACACGTCCGCGGAGGATGCGAGCAGCGCGGGAGAGAGCGAGAACCCGGTACCGGTGTAGAGATCGCTCGCGGTGAAGATCGCGGCGTCCTCGGACAACGAGATGTGCGGCTCGAGATTGACCTCGGCCACCACCTTGCGCTCGGGGTCGACGCCGGGCACCGGGTTGACAGGGGTGGCGACCGCGGTGACCACCGCGTGGCTCGGAAGCCCGTCGATCACGTCGTCGGTGCATGCGGTGAGCGGTCCTGAGTCGTCGGAGTAGGCGATCGTCACGACCACCTCGGTCGCCGAGGCGCCATCACCGTAGGTGATCGGGCTGAAGCTCGGAGCCGAGCACGGAGAGGCGACCTCGAGCTCCGCGAGGGTCGCGTCGAGCGCCGCCTCCGCGGAGTGGACCTCGGCCGTCCGGGTACGGTCCCTACCGGAGTCGTTGACGGCGTAGATGGTCTGAGTGATGACGATGGTCGCCACCATCATGCCGATGAGCGCGATGCCCATGGCGGCCACGAGCGCGACGCCATCGTCCCTTCGCGTGTGCGCATACAGGATTCCGTGCATGACATGTCCTCTCATGGTGCCGGCACCGTGGAGCAGCTGGCGGCGGAGTAGCCGAAGACCGTGTTGCGTCCCGTGACGACCGTCGAGACCGCGACGGGCTTCGCATCGTCGCGGGCGCCCGGATCGAGCAGGCGAAGCGAGATGCGGATGTTCTGCGCCTCGGTGCCCGTGGGCAGGGAGCTGTCCACCCAGAACGGTGGCCAGGTCTCCGGGTCGTCGGGATCGGCGGCGGAGGCCGTGGGACCGATCACATTGTTCGCGACGGCGTGCCAGATGCTGACGTCAGGCACCAGCGGGTACGACGGATCCCAGGTCCGGTACTCGAGCGCCGCGTACCCGTCGCCGTCGTGATCGATCACGCGCCATTGCGCGCACTTGTAGTCGCCGTTCTCCTGCGTGTAGATGCGGAGCGAGTAGTTCGGTGCGACTCCCGATTCGTCGACGCCGTCGAGCGCCGGGTCCAAGATGAGGTTGCCCGACCGGACCTGTCGGTCGATCTGCGAGATGCCGAGGCGCGCCTGCTGCACCGCTTCGGTCTGGGCGATGTTGTCCTTCGCCTGGTACGTCAGGGTGATGAACAGCGACGTCACCATCGCCATGAGCATCGCGAAGACGACCATGCTGATGAGCAGCTCGACCAGCGTCATGCCCGCGTCGCCGCGTGCAGCGTCTGCCCTACGCATTCGCGGCCTCCTTGTATGAGGCCGTGCCCTGGCTTCCGTTGATCGTGGTGGACGTGCTGAGGATGTACGGGTCCGTGGCGCCGACGAGAGGCGTGATGAGGTAGTCGATCGCCACGATGACGACTCCGTTGGTGGCGTTCACCTCGCAGGCCTCGGTCTTGCAGGTCGCATCCGCCGCTCCCGCGATCGTCGTCGTCGCAGGCGTGACCGTGACGCTGCCGCGTGCGGTCACCTCGAACAGCGAGTTCGCGAAGGTGACCTCAGGAATCGACACGGAACCGCTGAAGTCCTCGTCGATGTCGGAAATGGTCGAGTACCCCGAGCCGTCCCAGTACTGAATCGACCCGCTGCGCTCGAGCACCGCAGCCGCAGCGGCTTGATTGGTGCCCCGCTCGACGCGAACCTCGTCGGAGTAGGACTCCACGATGACGAGGCCGGACGAGGCCGCCCCGGACCAGTCCCCGCCGTCGACCGCCCCGAGGACGATGTCGCCGAGCGAGCGCGTCGCCCCCGCAGAGATGCAGCCGGAACCTGTGAGCGGGGTGCAGCCCGTGCCCGCGCTGCCCGCGATGGCGCCTGAGAAGCGGCCGGACCACGCATCGGCCTTCGACGAGCCCGAGTCGTGCCTGATCCGCGAGATCGTGATCGCATCGCCTCCGGCGGACAGCGACATGTAGCCCGATGCTGACGAGGCCGCACCGAGGTGCGATGCCGCGCATGGCAGCCCGGCCGACAGGCTCACGCCTGTGACGCCGGTGGCGCAGGAGTCGGATACCGAGGCCTCGAGCGTGCCGGCCCGCGGCCAGTCGGATGCGCCGGTGAGCTTGAGGAAGCCCAGCGCCGAGGACTCGGTCCGCACCGTCGACGAGGACGTCGTCGTCACGTCGCTCGGGTTCGCCGGCGGAGCGTCGGTCGAGCTCAGGTCGTCGGACGCCTCGGTCTCGAATCCGCCGTAGCCGTCGACCCAGCCCTCGGCGTCCGGCTGAGTAGCGTCGTCATCGTCGTCGCGCCTCACTCCGCCGTACCGCATGAAGGCCTCGACCGTCGACACCTGCTGGCTCGACGATCGCGCGGTCGCGGAGGCGTTGCCGACCTCGAGCGTGTAGTAGTCGTTGCCCGGAAGGATCGGGCTGCGGTCGAGCGCGTCTGCCGTCGTCGCCGAAGCGGACATCACGACGTTCCCCGACGTCGCTCCGGCGGAGTACACCGCCTGGCATGCCGCGAGGAACGGCGCGTTGTTGAGGTCGCCGCAGCCGCCTGACGGCGCGTAGGCGGCGCTGTAGAGCACCGTGCGCTCGTCCGGATCCATGATGTCCTTGCCCCAGTCGACCACCACCACCAGTCCGACGGCGTCGTCAGTCCCCGCCGAGTCCTCGGTCACGTACGCCTTCACCCGGTAGACGGTGCCGTTCCCTGCGGTGTCCGCGTGGTCGGTGATGTGAGAGCCGGTGGAGTCGAAGAGCGGCGGCCACGGGCTCGTCGTGTCCTGATCGTTGAGGGCGTCAGCGACGATGAGCGGATGGGTGGTGCCCTCGACGGACAGGACCCCGGATGCGACGTCGGCGTCTCCGCCGTAGGCGCCGGCAGCGGCCATGTAGTTCGAGGCCATCCCTCGCTTGAGCACGTTCCACGGGATGGCCCGGAGCTGCTCGATGGCCTCGTTGCCGTACGCAGTCGCCTGCTCCCGGCGGCCGGCCTCGCTCGTGGAGACGAGCGCGCTGGTCTGAAGAGCGAGCAGGGAGAGGATCACGATCGCGATGACGAACATGGCGACGACCAGCTCGATCAGCGTGAAGCCTTCGTCACGCGGGTCCAGCAGGCGACGTCGCAGGCGCGTCAGCATGGAGCATCTCCCTCAGCAGCGGTGAATATGGGTGTACCGCTGGTGGCGGGGAGAGCCCCGCCACCAGCGGTGAGTCCTAGATCAGGAAGCCGGCGGGGTGCCACCGGCGGCGCAGCCACCCTCCTGGAGGCCGTCGGCGGCCGAGTAGGAGTAACCCTTCGACGCAGCGACGTCACCCTCGGGGTTGTAGACGGAGATGCACCAGTCGGTCGAGGTCGCGGTGCCCGAGACCGTCTCCCAGATCTTGACGTGGTTCGACGCGTTGCCGATCTTCTCGGCAGAAGCCGCGGCGGCACCGAGCTTGTACTCCTGGTTCGCGGCGTCGAGCGTCACGTACGGCGCGGCGGTTCCGTCGACGTACCACGTCGCGATCTCCTTGCCGAGCGTCGACACGTCGGCCTTGGCCGCCGAGTCCTCCGCCTTCGCGCGCTGCGAGAGGAAGATCGGGATGGCGACAGCCGCGAGGATGCCGATGATGATCATCACGACCAGGAGCTCGATGAGCGTGAAGCCCTCCGACTCCTTGGCCTTCTGAATGCGAGCGATCATGTCGCTTGCCTCACTTTCGTTTTCTCTTTGATGTGTCAAGAGCACCGGATGATGCCCCTCCTGCCCCGGTGAGCGCCTCAGACGCCCGCCGGGGAGAAGCCTGTTATTGGACGAGCTCGAAGACGGAGAAGATGGGCATGTACAGACCGATCACCATAAAGCCGATGAGGCCGCCGAGCACCGCGATCATGAGCGGCTCGATGAGAGACGTCAGCGCCTCCGTGGTCGCCTCGACCTCCTGGTCGTAGAAGTCCGCCACCTTGTCGAGCATGGTGTCGAGCGCTCCCGTGTCCTCACCGACCGCCATCATCTGAACGACCATCGGCGGGAAGACCTCGTGCTGCGCCAGAGGCTTGGCGAGAGAGTTGCCGGTGCGCACCGACTCGCGCACGTCCTTGGCCGCACGCTCGATCACGATGTTGCCGCTCGCCTGTCCCACGATGTCGAGGGCCTGCAGGATCGGCACACCGGAACGGATCATGGCGCCCAGGTTGCGCGTGAAGCGCGCGAGCGCGATCTTCTGCACGAGCATCCCGAACACCGGTGCCTTGAGGTAGAGCGGCTCGACCTTCTCGCGGAACTCGACCTTGTGCTTGTTCCGGTTCCAGAACGAGACGATCAGCGCGAGCACGATGATGAACGGGATGATCCCCACCTTCATCACATCCGACATGATGACGAGGATCTGGGTGAGGAACGGGAGCTCGCCTCCGAGGTTCGCGAACATCTCCGCGAAGACGGGGACGATGAAGAGCAGCATGCCGATCACCGCGAGGATCGCGATGATGAACACCACGACCGGGTAGGTCATCGCCGACTTCACCTTGCCGCGCAGCTTGACCTCGGACTCGAAGTTCGCGGCCACGGACTCGAGCACGTCGTCGAGGAAGCCGCCGACCTCGCCGGCACGGACCATGTTGATCATGAGCGGCGGAAAGGCCTTCTCGTGCTTCGACAGCGATGCGGAGAAGGAGGAGCCCGACTCGACGTCGTTGCGGACCTCCTGAAGCACCCGCGCCAGCGCGGGGTTCTCGGTCTGCTCAGCGAGGATGCTGAGCGCGCGTAGCAGCGACAGGCCCGAGGCGATCATCGTCGCGAGCTGGCGCGACATGATCGCGACGTCCTTGAGCTTGATGCGATCGGTGATGCCCGGGATCTTGATCTCGGCCTGGAGCCCGCCCGTCTTCACCTCGGTGATGGCGACCGGCGCGAGGCCCATCTCCTTGAGACGATGCGCGACGGCGCCCTCGGAGGGCGCCTCGATGGTGCCCTTCTGGATCTTGCCCTGGCCGTCGCGGACGGCGTAGTCGAACTTCTTGACGTCGGTGGCCGCCATCAGTGCTGCTCCCCGTTCGCGCCGGTACGCCCGCACAGCCGGTTGAAGTCCTCGTAGTGGTGGCACAGCTCGAGGCCGCCCTCGTACGAGATACGGCCGCTGCGCACCAGCTCGGCGAGGTGCTGATCCATCGTGTGCATGCCCTGGCGCGAGCCCGACTGCATCATCGAGTAGATCTGGTGGGTCTTGCCCTCGCGGATGAGGTTGCGGATCGCCGGCGTGGCGATCATCACCTCGGTCGCGACCGCGCGGCCGGGGCCGTCCGCGCGCTTGGCGAGCGCCTGGCAGACCACTCCCTGGATCGCGGTCGCGAGCTGCGTGCGCACCTGGCCCTGCTGCTCCGACGGGAAGACGTCGATGATGCGGTCGATGGTCTGGGCGGCGTCCTGCGTGTGGAGCGTCGCGAACACGAGGTGGCCGGTCTCGGCGGCGGTCAGCGCCACGGAGATGGTCTCGAGGTCGCGCATCTCGCCGACGAGGATGACGTCCGGGTCCTGACGCAGCACGTGCTTGAGCGCGTTCTGGAACGAGTGCGTGTCCGCACCCACCTCGCGCTGGTTGACGAGCGACTTCTTGTGCTTGTGCAGAAACTCGATCGGGTCCTCGACGGTCATGATGTGCGCCGCACGGTTGCGGTTGACCAGGTCGATGAGCGACGCCAGCGTGGTCGACTTGCCCGAGCCGGTCGGGCCCGTGACCAGCACCAGGCCACGGTGCTTGCCGGCGAGGTTCCCCACAGACGGCGGGACGCCGAGGGCCTCGAGCGCCTTGATCTCGTAGGGGATCACGCGGAAGGCCGCGCCCAGCGAGTCGCGCTGCTGGTAGAGGTTGACGCGGAAGCGGCCCTCCCCCACGAGCGCGTACGAGAAGTCGAGCTCGAGGTGCTCCTCGAAGGTCTCGCGCTGCTTCTGCGTGAGGATCGAGTAGAGCGAGCGCTGAATGCTGTCCGAGGTCTGGCGCTCCATGCCCGGGATGGGGGTCAGGCCGCCGTCGAGGCGGACCATCGGCGGAGCGCCGGTGGTGATGTGAAGGTCGGAGGCGCCCAGACGCATCATCTCGCGCAGCGCGACCTGGAGGTCGAGGTCCGAGTCCTCGCGCTGGCTCGACATGCCGATGCGGTTGCCGCCGGCGGGCGTCGCCTGACGCACCACGGTGGCCGCGGGCTGCGCGGCCGCGGCAGGAGCCGGCGCGGCGGCCGGGGGCGCCGGCGCGAAGGACTGCTGGCCATAGGCGGTTGGCGCGGCCGATGCGGGGCCGCCCGGAGCGAAGCCCTGGGCCGGAGCCTGCGGGGCGGTCGGCTGCGGAGCCGGCGCCTGCGGCTGGAAGGACGTCGGCGCGGCGCCCGGGACCGGCTGACCGGTGGGCGGTGCGGGCTGCGAGCCGTCGAGGCCGGTACCGCGCCGCTCAGAGAGGAACGGGGCGCGGGCCGGCTGCTGCGCACCGCCGTGCAGCGCGACCGGAGCCTGCGGCTGCTGCGCCGCCTGCTGCGGCGCGGGCCAGCTCGGGCGGTCCTGAGTCGATCCGTCCATGGGTCCCTCCCCCTCGATGGCTCCGGAGACTACCGGCGCCATGTGTCATATCGGAATATTTCACCTGGTGCTTTAACTGGAGTTCAGAAGGTTCCCCGCACGGCCTGTGAGTTATTTCACAACGCGGAGAAGCTCCTCGACCGAGGTAGAACCGTCCATGACCTTGGCCCAGCCGTCCTCGATGAGCGTCTGCATCCCCGCCGCGCGGGCCTCCAGAGCGATCTCCGCCGAGGACGCGCGGGCCACCGCGAGGCGCTCGATCTCCTCGTTGACCGGCATGATCTCGTGCAGCGCGAGGCGCCCGCGGTAACCGGTCTGCGAGCAGCTCGAGCAGCCCACCGGACGCATGAGCGTCGGCACGCTCGAGCCCTCCCACGAGAAGCGCTCGAGCTCGGCGTCGCCGGGCGTGTACTCCTCCTTGCACTTCGGGCACAGCCGGCGCGCGAGTCGCTGGGCGACCACGCAGTCGACGGCCGAGCCCACGAGGAACGGCTCGATGTCCATCTCCGTGAGTCGCGTGATGGCGGAGGGGGCGTCGTTGGTGTGGAGCGTCGACAGCACGAGGTGACCGGTGAGCGCCGCCTCGATCGCGATCTGCGCGGTCTCGCCGTCACGGATCTCACCGAGGAGCACCACGTCGGGGTCGGCTCGGAGGATCGAGCGCAGCGCGCCCGCGAACGTGAGGCCCGCCTTGGGGTTCACCTGCACCTGGTTGATGCCGGGGATGCGGTACTCGACCGGGTCCTCGACCGTGATGACGTTGATCTCGGGACGCGAGACCTGGTTGAGGGTCGCGTACAGCGTGGTCGACTTGCCCGATCCGGTGGGGCCCGTGACGAGGATCATGCCGTACGGCTTGGTGTACGACTCCCGGTAGAGCTCCTGGTTGGCCTCGCGCAGACCCAGGTCCTCGAGGGCCATGGTGGCGGTCGAGTTGTCGAGGATTCGCATGACGATCTTCTCGCCCCACACGGTGGGCAGGCACGCGACGCGGAGGTCGACCTTGCGGCCCTGGTGGGTGACGGACAGACGGCCGTCCTGAGGCTTGCGGCGCTCGGCGATGTCCATGTCCGCCATGATCTTGATGCGCGAGATCATGCCGTTCTGCGTCGACTTGGGCGCACGCTGCATCTCGTGCAGCACGCCGTCGATGCGGTAGCGCACGCGCACATCCGCCTCGGCGGGCTCGATGTGGATGTCGGAGGCGCGGTCCTGGATGGCCTGCGTGATGAGCAGGTTGACGAAGCGCACGATGGGCGCGTCGTCCTCGATGACCGAGCCCATCTCGGAGAGGTCGACCGCGTCGGACTCGTCGCCGATCTCGCCCTGGAGGTTCTGCAGCTCGGCGTCGGAGCGGCAGTACCGGTCGATCGCGGCCTGCAGATCATCGTGCGCCGCGACCACGGGCACCACGCGCCTGCGCGTGATGGTGCCGATGTCGTCGACGGCGACCACGTTGCCGGGGTTCGACATCGCGACCTTGATCATGCCGTCGGCGACCGCGAGCGGCAGCGCGTGGTGACGACGGCACACGGCCTCGGGCACCATCGCGACCGCCGAGCGGTCGACCGGGAAGTCGGCGAGCTCCACGAACTCCATGCCGACCTGGAGTGCGAGAGCGCGCACCAGCTGGCCCTCGGTGATGTAGCCCATCTCGACGAGCGTGCGGCCGAGCGACTGGCCCCGCTGCTGCTGTGCGTCGATCGCCTCGACCAGCTGATCCTCGGTCAGGATCCCATCTTCGAGCAGGATGCTCCCCAGCTGCTTCATCCGAGCTCCCTCCGCGCGCGAACAGTCGTGCGAACCTACCATCGACATCCGACGCGGAAAGTTAAGTGTTACGAATGCAACACCGTGTCGAGCGCGGCCGCCATGGCCTCGACCGGAGCGGGCCGTCCCGTCATGAGGCGCACCTGCTCCCCCGCCTGGTGCAGCAGCATCCGCTCGCCGCCGATGCGGGCCCCACCGCGCGCGGACCACGCCGCGCCGAGTGGGGTCACCAGCGGGTCGTACACCGCGTCCAGCAGCGCGGCGCCCTCCCGCACCTCGGTCAGCGTCGGCGCGAGCGTGGCGCCCGCGTCGGCCGGCACCGTCGACACGACCGCGTCGACGTCGCGCGCCACCGCGGCGACGTCCTCGAGCGCGATGAAGCGCGGTCGGACGCCCATCTTGGTGGCGGCGCGCAGCAGACCGCCTGCGCGACCGCGGTTGCGCACAGCGACGTAGGGCGCCTCGACGCCCATGCCGCCCAGCGCCGCCATCGCCGATGTCGCGGTCGCTCCCCCGCCGACGATCAGCCCCGACGCGGCGCGCGAGACCCCGGCCTCGCGGAACGCGGCCTGGATCCCCCACACGTCGGTGTTGGCGCCGGTGAGCTGGCGCACGCCGCCCAGGTCCTGGATCAGCACCGTGTTGATCGCGCCGACCAGCTTCGCCATGGACTCGACGAAGTCCATGAGCGGCAGCGCCTCGACCTTCAGCGGCATGGTGAGCGACAGCCCGACCCACGCACCGTCGAGCCCGTCGAGGAACCCCCCGAGCCCGCCGGAGCCGACATCGTGGGCGTCGTACTCCCAGTCGAGACCGAGCTCCCGGTACGCGGCCCGGTGCAGCACCGGCGACAGCGAGTGCGCGATCGGGTGTCCGAGGACTCCCGCGCGGCGCGGCCCGCTCACCTCAGGAGTCGTCGGAGTCGGAGTTCGCCGCCACCCAGTCGAGCAGCTCCTGCTTGTAGCCCAGGAACTCGGTGTAGTCGGCCGCGTACTTGGTCTCGCCCGTCTCGAGGTTGACCGTCACGAAGTAGAGGTAGTCCGTCTCGGCCGGGCTCACCGCCGCCGCGATCGACGCCTCACCCGGGCCGGCGATCGGCGTCGGCGGCAGGCCGGTGTTGTCGTACGTGTTGTACGGCGAGTCGACGGCGAGCTCGTCGGAGCTCGCGAACGCGCCCTCCGACTTGGTCACGTACTTGACGGTCGAGTCGAGCTGCAGCGGCATGTCGATGTCGAGACGGTTGTAGATCACCGACGCGATGAGCGGCCTGTCCTCGTCGAGCTTCGCCTCGCGCTCGATCATCGACGCGACGGTGAGCACCGTCTGGCGGTCCTCCGCGGCGACGTCGTACTTGTCGAGCACCGTGATGGTCTGCTCGATCATCCGCGAGAGGACCTCCTGCGGCGTCACGCCCGGGTCGAACTGGTACGTCGACGGGAACAGCCAGCCCTCGAGGTTGCCGTCGGCCTCCTCGGGCAGGCCGAGCGCATCGGTGTTCTCCATCGCGGCCGCGACCTCGTCCTGCGTGGCGCCGGTCAGGTTCGCGATCTGCTGCGTGTAGTAGTCGAGCGTCTTGCCCTCGATGATGGTGATGGAGCGCACGTCGCGGTTCGCCGGGTCGAGAAGCGCCTCGAGCGCGTACTCGGCCTTCATCTCCTTGTGCATGAAGTAGTAGCCGGGCTTGACGGACGAGGCGTCGGGGTTGTCTCCCCACGCCACGAGGAACGCCTGGGTCGAGGCCACCACGCCGGCGTCGTAGAGCGTCGACGCGATGTCCGAGCCGGTCGCGCCGTCCTCGACGATGACCTGGATGTTGCCCTGGCCGGCGCCCTCGTAGTCGAGCACCTCGGTCGACGTCGTCTCGAGGCTCTGCACGAAGTTGAGCGCGACGGAGCCGCCGAGCGCGAACACCACGAGCGCGACTGCGGTCGCGATCAGCGTGAAACGCCGGCGCGCGGCACGGCGCTTGCTGCGCTGAAGGCGGCGCAGGTCCAGCGAGGTCGTCGTCGTCGCCTCGGCCTCGAAAAGGTCAGTCATCATTCCCCTTGCGCGGAACCTCGATCGTCACCGATCCGAGGTTACCGTTCCTGTCAACATCCAAGGCGTTCTCGAGGATCACCACGGCAGCCGCCTGGTCGATGACCTGGCGCTGCTTCTTGGCGTTCCGGCCCGCGCTGCGCATCGCCTGCGAGGCGGTGGCGGTCGAGAAGCGCTCGTCGATCAAACGAACGCTCGCGGAGGTCAGTTCCGCGAGCCGCGCCGCGAACGCTCGTGCGTCCTCGGCGCTGGTGCCCTCCTGGCCGGAGAGCTTGCGCGGCAGGCCGACGAAGATCGTGACCGCACCGCGCTCCACAGCAATTCTCGCGACGGCCTCGACGTCCCCGTCGCCCCGCTGCACGGTGTCGACGGGGAACGCCATGAGGCCGTCGGGGTCGGACGCCGCCACGCCGATGCGGACGGTGCCGACGTCGACCCCGAGGCGCGCGCCCTTAAGCACGCGCCGCCACGGTCGCGGTGACGGCCTCGAGGGCCGCCGGGATCTGCGTCGCATCCTGGCCGCCACCCTGCGCGAGGTCCGGCTTGCCGCCGCCTCCGCCACCCAGGATGGACGATGCGGCCTTGACGAGGTCGCCCGCGCGCAGGCCGGCGTCGCGCGCCGGCGCGTTGGTGGCGATCACGATCTGCGGGCGGCCGTTGATCTCCGCCGCGATGGCGACGACGGCCGGAGCCGACTCGCCGAGGCGCGCGCGCACATCGGTGACGACGCTGCGGAGGTCGTCCGCATCGGCGGCGTTCTCCGACACGTGCGTGACCACGCGGATGCCCGACACGTCGACCGCCTTGTCCACCAGCCCCGCAGCCACCTGCTGCATCGCCTGCTGGCGGTAGCCCGCGAGCTGCTTCTCCGCCTCGGCGAGGCGCTCGAGCACCTTCTCGACGCGGCCCTTGAGCTCGCCCGGCTGCACCTTGAGGGTCGAGGTGAGCTCGGACACGAGCGCACGCTCGGCGGCGAGCTTCTGGAAGGCCTCGATGCCCACGAAGGCCTCGATGCGGCGGGAGCCCGAGCCCACGGAGGACTCGGTCGATAGCGCGACGAGCCCGACCTGGCTCGAGTGCTCGACGTGCGTGCCGCCGCAGAGCTCGCGCGACCAGGGGCCGCCGATCTCGATGACGCGGACCGTCTCGTCGTACGTCTCGCCGAAGAGCGCGACGGCGCCCCACTCCTTGGCCTCGGGCAGCGTCATGTGCTGAGCCGTGACGCCGAGGTCCGCGCGGATCGCCCGGTTGGTGACCTCCTCGATCTCGGAGCGGGTCTCGACGGACAGCGCCGAGGGCCACGAGAAGTCGAGGCGCAGGTAGCCGGGCTTGTTGTACGAGCCGGACTGGAGGGCGTCGGGACCGAGCACCTCGCGCAGCGCGGCGTGCAGCAGGTGCGTGCCGGAGTGCGCCTGGCGGGCGCCGATGCGCCACTCGGGGTCGACCTCGGCCGAGACCTGGTCGCCCTGAGCGACCTCGCCCTCGACCACGGTGCAGGTGTGCACGATGAGGCCCTTGACCGGACGCTGGACGTCGATGACCTCGAGCGTGCCGTGCGCCGAGCGGATCACACCCGAGTCGGCCTCCTGGCCACCGGACTCCGCGTAGAACGGGGTCTGCGGGAGGACCACCTCGACGGTCTCGCCCTGCTGCGCGACCGGCACGGACACGCCGTCCTTGATGAGCGCGGTGATCTCGGTGGCGGTGGTGAGCTCCTGGTAGGCACGGAACTCGGTGAGTCCCTCGGCCTCCTTGATCCCGTTGTAGACGCCCACGTCCGCGTGGCCGCCCTTCTTGGCCTTCGCGTCGGCGCGGGCGCGCTCCTTCTGCTCCTTCATGAGCTCGCGGAACTTCGCCTCGTCGACCTGGATGCCCTGCTCGGCGGCCATCTCGAGGGTGATGTCGATCGGGAAGCCGTAGGTGTCGTGGAGCGTGAACGCGTCCGTGCCGGACAGCGCCTTGTCGCCCGCCTTCTTCACCTGAGCGACGGCCGTGTCGAAGATCGTGGTGCCGGCGACGAGGGTGCGACGGAACGCGTCCTCCTCGTTGTACGCGATCGCCTCGATCTTGGCGCGGTTCGCCGCGAGCTCGGGGTAGGTGGCGCTCATCGCGTCGATGGACGCGGGCAGCAGCTCGGGCATGGTGCGCTCGTCGACACCGAGGAGCTTCATCGCACGCACGGAGCGGCGCAGCAGGCGGCGCAGCACGAAGCCGCGGCCCTCGTTGCCGGGGGTGACGCCGTCGCCGATGAGCATGAGCGCGGAGCGGACGTGGTCGCCGACCACGCGCATGCGAACGTCGTCGTCGCCGCCGGCACCGTAGGTCTTGCCGGAGAGCTCCTGGGCCTTCGCGATGACCGGGAAGACCTCGTCGGTCTCGTACATGTTCGCGACGCCCTGCTTGAGGTACGCGATGCGCTCGAGCCCGGCGCCGGTGTCGATCGCCTTCTGGTCGAGCTCCCGGATGAGCGGGTAGTCCTTGCCGGCGCCCTCGCCGCGCAGGTACTGGTCGAACACGAGGTTCCAGATCTCGAGGTAACGGTCGCCGCCCGGGTCGACGGTGCCGCCCACGGCCTCGGGGCCGAACTCGGGGCCGCGGTCGTAGTGCCACTCGGCGCACGGTCCCGCGGGACCCGGCTGGCCGGTGTCCCAGAAGTTCTCCTCACGGGTGAGGCGGACGATGCGCGACTCGTCGACGCCGACGTTCTTGAGGTGCGAGATCGCCTCCGCGTCCTCGTTCCACACCGTCACCCAGAAGCGCTCGGGGTCGAAGCCCAGGTTGCCCTCCGCCTCGGGTCCCGTGAGGAACTCGTAGGCGTAGTTGATGGCGCCTTCCTTGAAGTAGTCGCCGAACGAGAAGTTGCCCAGCATCTGGAAGAAGGTGCCGTGGCGGGTGGTCTTGCCGACCTCCTCGATGTCCTTGGTGCGGATGCACTTCTGGACCGAGGCGATGCGAGGGTGCGGGGAGGTGTCGGTCCCGATGATGTACGGGATGAACGGCACCATGCCGGCGACGGTGAACAGCAGCGAGGGATCGGGCGACACGAGCGAGGCGCTCGGTGCGATGTGGTGGTCGTTCTTCGCGAAGTAGTCGACCCACCGCTTGGCGATCTCAGAGGTCTGCATGCTTGGTTCTCAGTCCTTCTCGTGTCCGGGACGCGGGGCGCGATGCGCGCCTGGTCCACCCTGCATCGTGCAGAAAAGCCGCGGTGCACCACCCCGGAGGGCGGCGCACCGCGGCCACTGCTGGTGGGCCCGCGAGGGCCTCACCGGTGCGCTTTAGCGAGCGTAGTACTCGACGACCAGCTGCACGTCGCAGGTCACGGGGACCTCGGCGCGCTTCGGGCGGCGGACCAGCGTGGCGGTGAGCTTCTCAAGCGTGACGTTGAGGTACTCGGGCACCTGGGGCAGCACGTCGCGGTGAGCACCGGCGGCGGCGGCCATGTAGGGCTCCATGGTGACGGCCTTGGGCTTGACCTGGATGGTCTGGCCCGGCTTCACGCGGAACGAGGGGCGGTCGACGATCTTGCCGTCCACGAGGATGTGGCGGTGCAGAACCGACTGACGGGCCTGGAGGATCGTGCGGGCGAAGCCGGCACGGAGCACCAGGGCGTCGAGACGCATCTCGAGAAGCTCGACGAAGTTCTCACCGGTCAGACCGGTCTCCTTCTTGGCCTCGGCGTAGGTCGAGGTCATCTGCTTCTCGCGAAGGCCGTACTGCGCGCGAAGACGCTGCTTCTCGCGCAGACGCACGGCGTAGTCGCTCTCCTTGCGGCGGGCGGTGCGGCCGTGCTCGCCCGGGGGGTACGGGCGCTTCTCGAAGTGCTTGACGGCCTTCGGGGTCAGGGCGATCCCGAGGCTGCGCGACAGGCGGACCTGGCGACGTGCCTTCTGAACAGAGGTCATGATTTCCTTCACAGCTCCCGGCGCGCGCGGATGCGCACCGGAAAATGATCGTATGTGCTGAGTTCGCGGCGACAGCAGCCAACCGTCCGCGAGGGCTCATCAACTATACCAGGCCGTCGCCTTCCGCCGAAGAGGCGATCCGCGGTCGAGCTCGGCGTGTCGCGGCGTCGCGGTGGTAGACCTGTGTCGATCGGCCCCGACGATCACGACAGGAGCATCTCATGTCCTTCCAGGCGTACCTCGACGCGGTCGAGACGAAGACCGGCCTCACCCCGGGGCAGCTGCTCGACATCGCGACAGCCAAGGGCTACGGCCCCGGCACCAAGGCCGCGCCGATCCTCGCGTGGCTCAAGGACGACTACGGCCTGGGCCGCGGCCACGGCATGGCGATGGTCCACGTCATCACCAAGGGCGACCGGATCGCCGCGACCCATGTCGACTCCGGAGGCACGCACTCCGATCCCAAGGATCGTCTCTGGCTCGACGGCAAGGACTCGAAGCCAGAGGGCTACTGACCGCGGCCGAGCATCCCCCGGATGGTCCGCAGCCGCTCGGTGAGGGTGCGCTCGTAGCCGTGCTCGGTCGGCTCGTAATAACGCGAGCCGCGCAGCGTCTCGGGGAGGTACTCCTGGGCGGCGACGCCGTGCGGCGCATCGTGCGCGTACAGGTACGTGGTCCCGTGCCCCAGGCGTTCCGCTCCCGCGTAGTGCGCATCGCGCAGGTGCTCCGGCACCACGCCGGCCTTGCCGGCGCGCACGTCGGCGATGGCCGCGTCGATGGCCCGGTACGCGCGGTTGGACTTGGGCGCGCTCGCCAGGTAGGTGGTGGCCTCCGCGAGGACGATGCGCCCCTCGGGCATCCCGATGAAGCTCACCGCCTCGGCGGCGGCCTGGGCGATCACGAGGCCCTGGGGGTCCGCCATGCCGATGTCCTCGGCCGCGAGGATCACGAGCCTGCGCGCGATGAAGCGGGGGTCCTCCCCCGCGACCACCATGCGTGCGAGGTAGTGCAGCGCCGCGTCGACGTCGGAGCCGCGCACCGACTTGATGAAGGCGCTGATGACGTCGTAGTGCTGGTCGCCCGACTTGTCGTACGCGACGAGCGCGGCGTCCATCGTGGCCTCGGCTAGCGCGGAGGTGATGACGCCGCCGGGGCCCGCCGCCTGCGCGATCGACTCGAGCAGCGTGAGCGCCTTGCGCGCGTCGGCGCCCGCGACGCGGAGGATGTGGTCGCGCGCCTCGTCCTCGAGCGTGACCGAGCCGCCGAGCCCACGGTCCTCCTCGACCGCGCGTGCGAGCAGCGTCGCGATGTCGGTCGAGGCGAGCGGCTGGAGCACCAGCAGGAGCGACCGGGACAGCAGCGGGCCGACCACCGAGAACGACGGGTTCTCGGTGGTCGCGCCGACGAGCGTGACCCACCGGTTCTCGACGGCCGGGAGCAGCGCGTCCTGCTGGCTGCGCGTGAAGCGGTGGATCTCGTCGATGAAGAGCACCGTCTCGCGCTCCCCCGTCGCGATGCGCCGCTTGGAGTCCTCGACCACCGCCCGCACGTCCTTGACGCCCGCGGTCACCGCGGACAGCTCGACGAACCGTCGGTTGCCCGCGACCAGGTACGCGAGCGTGGTCTTGCCGGTGCCTGGCGGCCCCCAGAGGACCACCGAGGTCGCCGGCGCGGACTCGCCGATGAGGCGCCTCAGCGGCGACGCCTCGGTCAGCAGATGCTGCTGACCGACGACCTCGTCGAGGGCGCGCGGCCGCATCCGCACCGCGAGCGGCGCGTTGCCGAGCGTCTCCGGCACGCCGGAGGCGTCGGTACGCGCCGCATCGAACAGATCCACGGGGACAGCGTAGGCGCTGGTTCAGACGCCGGGCGTCGCCCGGCGCGTCAGCGGGTCGCCCAGGCGTAGTCCCACGGGTCGTACACCGCGTTGACGTCGACGAGCGCACGCTTGCGGTAGAAGACGCCGCGCGTGAGCGAGCCGGTGCCGGAGGTCGTGTTGCCCTCGACGAGCCAGACGTAGTCGCCGGAGACGTGGTCCACCGTGCCGGTGTGGGTGGGCCCCTCGTAGGGGTACCAGTCGAGCAGCACCACGTCGCCGCGCTTCAGCTCGCTTGCCCGGGGCGTGGTGTCGAGCACGCCGGCCTTGCGGAGATCGGCGACGTAGTCCTTGAACCGGTCGCGCTTGGGCACGCCGGCCGCATAGCCGATCCTGTCGAAGGACCAGGAGACGAAGACCGAGCACCAGGCGTTGTTGCCGCCGATCCAGTCGTTGAACTTGTTGGTGCGCCACGCCGGCTCCCGGTAGCCGACCTGGGAGTGCTGGAGCGCGAGCAGCGCCTCACGATCGAAGTATCCGCCGACGCTGACCTTCTTCCGGAACGTCCACGCGTAGGTGTCGCCGAACTTGATCAGCCACCACCCGTTGCGACGGATGTTCTGGAAGATGCCCTTGGTTCCCGCGGGGACCGTCGCCTTGACGCGGTAGTTCTTGCCCGGGCCCGAGCGGAGCTGGAGGTCGTCCTCGACCGTCCACACGCGGGTCGGGTCGGGCGTCGGCTTGTAGGCCGTGAGGAACCTCCACGGCGTCCAACCCTTGACTCCGCCGATCTCGACCTCGATCCAGCCGGAGCGGCCCCGACCCGTCGCGGTGACGCGGGCACGCTTGTAGCCGATCGCGACCTCGCGGGTCGAGGTGGCCGGACCGGCGCGGAACTTGCGCTCCTCAACCTTGACCCAGAGCGACGTGCCGGCCGGCACGTTCTGCGAGGTGATCTCACGGCCCAGGAGGGCCGTCGAGACTCCGGCTGCCGGAAGCGTCGTGCCGGAGGCGACCGCGGTCGCGGCCGTCGCGGGCGGAGCGAGCACCAGCGCCGCGGCGGCGACGAGGACTGCTGCGATGGCGCGGCCTGTGCGCGCGTGCGTGATGGGGACTGTCATGCGGATCTCCGATCGGCGGGTTGGCCCTCAGATGGCGGTCGACTCGTATTCGATCAGCCCGCTCGGCACCTGTGTCGCAGCCCCTCGCCACGCCTCGCATCCAGCGGACGCGAGCAGAGTAGCAAAGACCTTGGTCCCGACCTGCTCACCGCCCCGACCCCGGAAGCTCGCCGTCATCGGCGCATGCGGGCTCGTACGCTGGCCCCATGGGGGGCTTCGCTCGGTTGGGGCGGCTCATCGCCCGCGCGCCCGGCACCGTGGTGCTGCTCGCGGTGCTCGGCACCGTCGGGCTCTACGCGCTCGCCACGCTCGGGGTGAACGGCGAGGGCCTGTTCCAGCGCGTCTCCACCGGTCCGCCCCTGGTCGAGGGCAGCGAGTCGTGGGAGGTCTACCAGGCCTTCTCCCGCACCGCGGACGATGCGGAGGGCCCGGGTCTGACCTCGTACGTCCAGGACGTCGCCCTGGACGATGCGGCGGTCGCGGCCGCCGTCGAGGACGCCGCGACGCGGATCGCCGCGATCGACCCGGTGAGCGCGGTGGTCTCGCCGTTCGGCGCGGTGCCCGGCCCCGCATTCGACCCGTCCGCGGCGCAGGCGGGTGCCAGCCGCGATCTCGCGAACGAGCTGATCGACGTCCACGGCACCGGATTCCTCATCGATGTGACCTTCGCCACGTTCGGCGACGAGGACCCCCTCGCGACCCACGAGGAGATCGTGGCCATCGTCGACGAGGCGGTGGCAGGCATGCGCGCCACCCAGCCCGACGCCCACGTGCAGTCGTACTCCGACCCGCTGGTCTTCGACGACTTCACCGTGCAGCTCGAGGAGGACCTCGTCACGGGCGAGCTCATCGCGCTGCCCGCCGCGCTGGTGGTGATGGTCTTCGTCTTCGGCGGGTTCCTCGCGGCGGCGACGCCGCTCACCGGCGCGATCGCCTCGATCGCGGGCGGGCTCGCGGTGCTGTACGGGTTCTCGTTCCTGCTCGACCTCGATCAGAGCGCGGTCAACGTGGTGACGGTGCTGGGCATCGGGCTCTCGATCGACTACGGCCTGCTCATCGTGTCGCGCTTCCGGGAGGAGCTCCACCGCATCGGCGGCGATCCGCGGGACGCCCGCGCGGAGGCGCTCGCGCACGCGATGGCCACCGCCGGGCGGACGGTCGCGTTCTCCGGCGTGGTCGTGGCGATCTCGGTGGGCGGGATGGTGCTCTTCGATCCCGAGCTCATGAAGGGCTTCGGCGGCGCCGCGCTCGGCGTGGTGACCACCGCGATGATCGCGGCGCTCACCATCGTGCCCGCGGTGCTCTTCCTGCTCGCCCCGCGCATCACCAGGCCGGGCCTGCCGTCGCGCATCCCCGGGCTGCGCCGGATCATGGCGGCGACATCCAACGTCGATCGCGAGGAGGGGGCCTTCTCGCGCCTCGCCGGGTGGGGTCAGAGGCGCCCGTGGCTCGTGGTGATCGGGGCGACGGCGCTGCTGCTCACGCTCGCCTCCCCTGTGCTCGGCCTCACGCTCAAGAACTCGGACATCGAGGCGCTGCCCGTCGGCAACGAGCGCCGCGACTACTACGACGCCTTCCGCGAGGGCTTCCCCGACCTCACCGAGCCCGCCGTCTGGGCGCACACCACCGAGGACCCGGGTGCCCTCGACTCCTGGCTCGCCGCCGCGGCCGAGGTCCCGCATGTCGTCACGGTCGAGGAGCCGGTCCTGCGCGGCGGCGACACCTTCGTCGGGATCCGCGTCGACAGCCCCGATCCCACGGGCGCGGAGGCCGTCGCGGCCGTGGAGGGCGTGCGCACGATCGACGCCCCGGTCGAGGTCGACGTCGGCGGCGCGGCCGCGACCGAGATCGACTTCGTCGACGCCATCGTCGAGGGCGCGCTCATCGCGGGCGGCGTGGTGGTCGCCGCGACCTTCGTGCTGCTGTTCCTCATGACCGGCTCGCTCCTGGTGCCGGTGAAGACGCTGGTGATCAACTCGCTGTCGCTGCTCGCGACCCTCGGCGTGGTGATGTGGATCTTCGGCGAGGGCCATCTCGAAGGGGTGCTCGGGTACGCGTCCATCGGCGGCATCGACACGTACGTCGCGGTGATCATCGTGGCGTTCGGGTTCGGGCTCGCGATGGACTACGAGGTCTTCCTGCTGTCCCGGGTCAAGGAGTACTACGACGCGGGCGAGGACAACGACGCCGCGGTGCGGAAGGGGCTGCAGCGCTCGGGCCGGATCATCACCTCGGCCGCCGCGGTCATCGTGCTGGTCTTCCTCGGCTTCGCACTCGGCGACCTGCTCATGATCAAGGAGGTGGGCGTGGGCCTGGCCTTCGCGGTGCTGCTGGACGCGACCGTGGTCCGGATGCTCCTAGTGCCCGCCACCATGACCCTGCTGGGCGACTGGAACTGGTGGGCGCCGGGCCCGCTCAGACGCCTGCACGACCGCATCGGCCTGCGGCACTGAGCGCGCGTGCTCAGCTGAGCGTGCGGCCGATCTCGACCAGGCGGTCGAGCACCGCGCTCACCGCGCGTCGCTCGACACGGTCCTGCCGTCCGATCGCGACGATGCGGCGCACCGCCCCGACGCCCGTGAGCGGCACGAGCCGGTAGGCCGGCGACGGCGGGGTCGAGAACCGCGGGAGCAGCGCGAGCCCGAGGCCGCGGCTCACCAGCGACTCGACGAGCCGGTTGTCGCGTATCTCGACGATGCGCTCGATCGCGGTCCCGGTCTCCCGCTCGATCGACTCGAGCACCGTGGCGAACGGGTACCCGCGCGGCACGGCGATCCAGCGGTACCCGGCCACCTCGACCGGAGCGAGCACGTCGTGCGCCGCGAGCGGATGGTCCGCCGGGACCGCGACGTCGATCGGCTCCCGCGCGACCACGCGCGAGAACAGGCCCTCCGCCCCCGTCGGGACGTCCGCGCTGAGGCTGTGGGCGATGACAAGGTCGTGATCGAGCGTCCGGCCCGCGTAGTCAGCCTCGGCCAGGTCGAAGTCCTCGAGCACGATGCTCAGCCGCGTCCCGACCAGCCGCGCCATGAGCGACGGCAGCAGCGCCGCACCGGCGCTCGGCAGCGTGCCGATCCGGACGACGCCGCTCGGCTCTCCCCTGCCCGCGTCGAGGGCGGCCTCGACGCGCGCGAGCGATGCGAGCACATCGTCCGCGCCGTCGGCGAGGATCTCGCCGGCCCAGGTGAGCCGCAGCCCTCGCGACACCGGCTCGACGAGCGCGACCCCCAGCTCGCGCTCGGCGGTGCGCAGCTGCTGCGACAGGGCCGAGGGCGTGCGGAAGGTCGCCGCGGCGACGGCGCCGAGCGTGCCGCGCTCGCGCAGCTCGCGGAGCAGCTCGAGGTGCCGAATCTCCATGAAGGCACCCTACACATTCACTTCACGACAATTCGCTGGTGCTGAACGTTCTGGCGGCATGAGACTGGCGCCATGCCCCTCCGTCATCTCGCGCTCGCCGTGCTCGTCGCCGTGATCTGGGGCGTCAACTTCGTCGCGATCCGCGCCTCGCTCGACGTGTTCCCCCCGCTGCTCCTCGTGGCGCTGCGCTTCGCGATCATCGCGATCCCTACCGTGCTCCTGGTGCCGCGCCCCCAGGTCCCGCTGCGCTGGCTGCTCGGCTACGGCCTCGGCTTCGGGACCATGCAGTTCCTCTTCCTCTACCTCGGCATGCACGCGGGCTTCCCCACCGGGCTGTCGTCGCTGGTCCTGCAGGCCTCGGCACCCTTCACGGTGGTTCTCGGCGCCGTGCTGCTGCGCGAGCGGCTCGGCGCCCGTCGCATCGTGGGCGTGACCGCGGCGGTCGCGGGGCTCGCCGTCGTGGGCATGAGCTACGGCGCCTCGGCCCCGGTCGGACCGTTCCTGCTGGTGCTGCTCGGCGCGCTCGGGTGGGCGCTGGGCAACCTCGCGAGCCGGCAGGCGCGCGCCGAGAAGCCGCTCCACCTGGTGCTGTGGATGTCCGTGGTCCCGCCGCTGCCGATGCTCGCGCTGTCGCTGACGATCGAAGGACCCGCCGCGATCGGCGAGGCGTTCGCCTCGTCCGCCTCCATCGCCGCGATCCCCGCCTGGCTGGGGCTCGCCTACACGATCGTGCTGGGCACGCTCGTCGGCTCCGGGATCTGGGTATGGCTGATGGCGCGCCATCCCGCCTCGACGGTCGCACCGTTCTCGATGCTGGTGCCCGTCGTGGGGATCGCGACCGCCTGGGTGGCGCTGGGCGAGCGTCCGGGCCTCGGCGAGCTCGCGGGAGGCGTGCTCGTCATCGGCGGGGTCCTGTGGGCGTCCCGCACGCCGCGCCGGCGCATCGTCCCGGCGCCGCCGCCCCCGATGCGCCTCTCCACACGCTGAGCCCACGAATCGCAGATTCCGCTGCCACCTGCGTCGCGAAGCCCGACGTGGCTGCCCGCAGTTGCAGATCCTGTGTGGACGGCGGTCACGCCGGACAGGTCGGTCGCGCAGGAAATGGCGGCGGGAACGCGAAAGGGCGGGACCCCCGTGGGGATCCCGCCCTCGTTCAGCGTTGCGGTGCGGCGGAGGCTCAGGCCTCGGCGGGCTCCTCGTCCTCGGGGACGAAGTCGACGCCGGCCTCGGCACGCTGCTCCGGCGTGATGGGCGCGGGCGCCGCGGTCAGGGGGTCGTAGCCGCCGCCGGACTTCGGGAACGCGATGACGTCGCGGATCGAGTCGGCCTTGGCGAGCAGCGCGGTGACGCGGTCCCAGCCGAGCGCGATGCCGCCGTGCGGCGGGGCGCCGAACTGGAACGCGTCGAGCAGGAAGCCGAACTTCTCCTGCGCCTCCTCGGCGCCGATGCCCATGACGGTGAAGACACGCTGCTGGACGTCCTGGCGGTGGATACGGATCGAGCCGCCGCCGATCTCGTTGCCGTTGCAGACGATGTCGTACGCGTACGCCGTCGCCGGGCCCGGGTCGGTGTCGAACGTGTCCATGAACTCCGGCTTGGGGCTCGTGAACGCGTGGTGCACGGCGGTCCAGGCCGAGGAGCCCAGGGCGACGTCGTCATCGTCCACGTCGACCGGCTTGAACAGCGGGGCGTCGACCACCCAGCAGAACTCGAAGCGGTCCTCGTCGATGAGGCCGACGCGCTTGGCGATCTCGCCGCGCGCCGCGCCGAGCAGCGCACGCGAGGCGCCCGTCTTGCCGGCCGCGAAGAAGACGCAGTCGCCGGGGTTGGCCCCGACCTTCTCCGCGAGGCCCGCGAGCTCGGACTCGGACAGGTTCTTCGCGACCGGGCCGGTGAGGGTGCCGTCCTCCTGGACCAGCACGTACGCGAGGCCCTTGGCGCCGCGCTGCTTGGCCCACTCCTGCCACGCGTCGAGCACCTTGCGGGGCTGCGAGGCGCCGCCGGGCATGACGACCGCGCCGACGTACTCCGCCTGGAACACGCGGAACGGCGTCTCCTTGAAGTACTCGGTGAGCTCGGTGAGCTCGAGGCCGAAGCGCAGGTCGGGCTTGTCCGAGCCGAAGCGCGCCATCGCGTCCGCGTAGGTGAGGCGCGGGATCGGCAGCGAGACCTCGTAGCCGATGAGCGACCACAGCTCCTTGACGAGCTCCTCGCCCAGGGCGATGACGTCGTCCTGGTCGACGAAGCTCATCTCGATGTCGAGCTGCGTGAACTCGGGCTGGCGGTCCGCGCGGAAGTCCTCATCGCGGTAGCAGCGCGCGATCTGGTAGTAGCGCTCCATGCCCGACACCATGAGCAGCTGCTTGAACAGCTGCGGCGACTGCGGGAGCGCGTACCAGGAGCCGGGCGACAGGCGAGCGGGTACCAGGAAGTCGCGGGCGCCCTCCGGGGTCGAGCGCGTGAGGGTCGGGGTCTCGATCTCGAGGAAGTCGTGACGCTCGAGCACGCGGCGAGCGGCCTTGTTGACCTCGGAGCGCAGCACGATGTTCGCGCGCGGCTGCGGGCGGCGCAGGTCGAGGTAGCGGTGCTTGAGGCGCGCCTCCTCGCCCACGTTGACGTGCTCGTCGATCGGGAACGGCGTGGGGGCCGACTCGTTGAGGATGGTCACGTCCTGGACGTCGACCTCGATCTCGCCCGAGGCCATGTTCGGGTTCGCCGAGCCCTCGGGGCGCAGGCGCACCTCGCCGGTCACCTGGATGACGTACTCGGTCCGGAGCGCGTGCGCGACCTCCTCGCGGATGACGATCTGCGCGAGGCCCGAGGCGTCGCGCAGATCGATGAACGCCACGCCGCCGTGATCGCGGCGGCGGCCCACCCAGCCGGCGAGGGTGACGGTGGCGCCGGCGTCGGCGGCGCGCAGGTTTCCAGCAAGATGCGTGCGGAGCAAGTCAAGGCCTTTCTCTCGCGCGTGTGCCGCGCGATAGGTGTGAAGAGCGGGTATCAGTCTAGCCGCGGACGATGCGCGGGTTCAGGTCCTCGGTCGGGGGCGCCCACGCATCGGCGTCGGCGGGCGTCTGCTCGCCCGAGCGGATGTCCTTGACCTCGCCGTCGAGCGACGTGCCGTCGCCGGCGTCGGGGAACCACACGAACGGGATGCCGCGGCGGTCCGCGTACTGGATCTGCTTGCCGAACTTCGCCGCGTTCGGGGACACCTCGGTCGGGATGCCGCGGGCGCGGAGGCGGTCCGCGATGGCGGACGACGCGGCACGGTGCTCCTCGTCCGTGACGGCGACGAGCACGGCCTGCGGGACCGCGCGGCTCGCGGTCGCGAGGCCGGCGCCCAGCATCCGGCTCACGAGGCGGCTCACGCCGATGGACATGCCCACGCCGGGGAACCCGCCGCCGGCGATGAGCGAGTCGTAGCGCCCGCCCGAGCAGATGGAGCCTAGGTCCTCGTGGCCCTCGAGGAGGGTCTCGTAGACGGCACCCGTGTAGTAGTCGAGGCCGCGCGCGATCCGGAGATCCGCGATCGCGCACTCGGGCACCGCGGCGTTGACGGCGTCGACCAGCACCGCGAGCGACCGGGCGCCCGCCTCGAACTGCGCGCGCGCCTCGTCCGCGCCCTCGACGATCGGACTGTGGTCCCACAGCGCCTCGACCAGGTCCACGAACGAGCTGTCCGGGGTCTGGATCGCGGCGAGCTCGAGGATCGCGTGGATGGCCTCGGCGCTCACGCCCTTGCCGTGGAGCTCCTCGGTGACGCCCTCGGGGCCGATCTTGTCGAGCTTGTCGACGCTGCGCAGCGCCCCGGCGACGTCGACGATGCCGACGCCGCGGTAGAAGCCCTCGACGAGGCCGCGGTTGTTGAGGTGCATGCGCGCGGGCGGCAGCGGCAGCGCGGCGAGGGCGCGCGCCATCACGATCGCGACCTCGGCCTCGAGGTGCTCGGGCAGCCTGTCGCGGCCCACGACGTCGATGTCCGCCTGGTAGAACTCGCGGAAGCGGCCCTCCTGCGGGCGCTCGCCGCGCCAGACCTTCTGGATCTGGAAGCGGCGGAACGGGAACTGAAGACGACCCTGGTTCTCCTCGACGTAGCGCGCGAACGGCACCGTGAGGTCGAAGTGGAGGCCCAGCTTGGCCTCGCGGCCCGCCTGCTCGTCCGCGTTGAGGCGGCCGATCGCGTAGATCTCCTTCGAGGCGTCCGAGTCGCCCGCGAGGCGCTCGACGGGCTCGACCACGCGGGTCTCGATCTCGCCGAAGCCATGGAGCGAGAACACGTCACGGAGCGTTGCGATGACGTGCGCCTCGACGAGGCGCTCCTGGGGTGTCCATTCGGGGAAGCCGGAGAGAGGTTGCACGCGTGCCATGCGGCCATTCTTCCCCATCGCCCCGCCCTAGACTGACCTGGCACATCACCCGTACGGAGAAGGCTCGATGACGACCAAGAAGCAGGCGAAGGCTCAGGCCCTCAAGCGACAGCAGGCATACGAGGAGCGGATCGCCGCGAAGCGCCGCAAGCGGGAGCACGGCATCCGCGTGACCGCGATCGTCGTCATCGCCGCGCTGGTCCTCGGTGGCGGGCTCGCGGTGCTCCTGGTCGCGCTGAACAACGACGGCGGGAGCGATGCCGCCGCCTCCACGGAGGAGAGCACGTCCGAGGCGACCTCCGGCTCGGACATGGACGTCGACGTCGTCTCCGGCTGGGCGGCCTCCGCCGAGCCGCCGGACCCCTCGTACGCCGAGGACCGCACGTGGACCGCGACCCTCGCGACCAGCCAGGGCGACCTGGTGGCCGAGCTCGACGGTGCCGCCGCGCCGCAGGCGGTCGCGAGCTTCGTCGCGCTGGCCGAGGAGGGCTACTTCGACGGGACCGAGTGCCACCGCCTCACCACCGCGGGCATCTACGTGCTCCAGTGCGGGGACCCGACCGCGACCGGCACCGGCGGCCCGAACTACCGCTACGGCCCGATCGAGAACGCTCCCGAGGACGACGTCTACCCGGCGGGCACCATCGCGATGGCCCGCGTGGGCGGCGACGGCGAGTCGATGGGCAGCCAGTTCTTCATTGTCTACGAGGACTCCACCATCCCCTCCGACTCCGCCGGCGGGTACACCGTGCTCGGACAGCTCGTTGACGGGACCGATAAGGTGGTGGCTGTTGCCGACGCAGGCACCATCACCGGGGACACCGACGGTCGCCCGGCCAAGTCCGTCATCGTGAACGAGGTATCCGTCTCATGACCGAGTCGTCCGACGCTTCGGCGCCGCACACCGAGGCCCCCGCGGCCGAGTCCCAGCCCACCCCCGAGACCCCCGTCGAGGAGAGCGCGCCGGCCGCCGAGGCCGCGCCCGCGCCGAAGCCGGCCAAGGCCCCGCGTCCGCGCGCGCCCAAGCCCGGCTCCTTCAAGGCGCCCTCCCCCGCCGCCGTGGCGAAGCAGGCCACCCATCCGGTGGTCGCCGTGCCCGTCGCGGCCGAGGTGCCCACCGAGCGCTTCGAGGAGGCGCTCGCGCACGGCCTGGTCGAGGACGGCAAGGCGTACGTCATCGTCGCCGAGGAGCGGGTCGAGGTCGGCGAGGCCGCCGACGACGACGCGCTGCACGCCTACGCTCACGCGTTCTTCGAGCTGGAGGCCTCGGTCGAGCGCTTCCACGCCCGCCTGTCCTCCGCCGAGCTGTCCCCCAAGGACATCGACGAGTCCGTGGCCGCCATCGAGGCGATCCTCACGCCGCCCAGCGTGGTCGGCGACCTCGACACGCTCGGCGAGCGCTTCGCCGCCGTCAAGGCCGAGGCCGACGAGGTCCGCACCCGCATCCAGGAGGAGCGCCGCGTCGCCCGCGAGGCCGCGGTCGCTGCCCGCGAGGAGATCGTCGTGACCGCCGAGGCGCTCGCGGCCAAGCCCGAGGACCAGGTGCACTGGAAGAACGACACCGCGACCCTGCGCGGCCTGCTCGACCAGTGGAAGGAGGCGCAGCGCAGCGGCGCGCGCATCCCCAAGGACGTCGAGCGCGCGATGTGGGCGCGCTTCACGCACGCCCGCTCCGCCTTCGAGAAGGCCCGCAAGCACCACTTCGCGGAGCTCGACCGGTCCAACGCGGACGTCGCCTCCCGCAAGGAGGCGCTGGTCGCGCAGGCCGAGGAGCTGTCCCGGACCACCGACTGGGATCGCGGGGCCCGGGGCTTCCGCGACCTCATGAACGACTGGCGCACCGCGGGTCGCGGCCGCCGCACCGTGGACGATGCGCTGTGGAAGAGGTTCCAGGCCGCCCAGGACGCGTTCTTCGAGGCGCGTCGCGGGGCCGCGGACGCCGAGGACGAGGCCCTGTCGGGCAACGTCGAGGCCAAGGAGGCCGCGGTCGTCGAGGCCGAGGCGCTGCTGCCCATCAAGGACCTCGCCGCGGTCAAGCAGGCGCTCCACCCGATCCAGGACCGCTTCGAGGCCGCCGGACGCGTGCCTCGCGCGGACATCGCCCGCCTGTCAAAGCGTATGGCGGTGGTCGAGAAGGCCGTGCGCGACGCCGAGGACGCCGAGTGGAACTCGCGCAACCCCGAGCTCGAGGCGCGCGCCACCGGCGCCGCAGCTCAGCTGCTCTCGGCCATCACCGCCCTCGAGGAGGAGATCGCCGAGGCGAAGGCCAAGGGTAGGAGCACCGCGAAGCTGGAGGAGTCGCTCGACGCGCGCAAGGCCTGGCTCAAGCAGATCCAGGCGCTGTAGCCCCGCTCTCCGGACGCCCCGTCACCCCTCAGGGTGGCGGGGCGTCCGTGCATCCCTGCAGTGTCCACAGGGGCTCCCGCGCCGCGCGCAGCCGCGGCACGCTGACGTGATGATCCTCGTGCATCCGGACACGACCGGCCCGCTCGCCTATGTGCGGCTGGTGCGCGACGGCACCGTTGCTGCCGTGACCCGAGAGGCGGCCCGACCGACGGACGTCCCGGACTCCCCCGGGCTGCGCGCGCTCGGCGCCGCGCCCCGCGTGCCCGCGCACACGGTCCTCACCGGCACGGCCGCCCTCTGGGTGCACGGGTGGCGCGATGCGCCGCCCTCGACGTGGCACGCCGTCGGCGCGCGCGGCCTGTACCGCCCGCCGGGCTGCCTGGTGGAGCTGCACTCGGGGGCGACGGCGCGGAGCGGGGCCCGCATCGGCCCGGTGCGGATCGCGCCTCCGCCCCGCGCCTGCCTCGATGCGCTGCGCTGGGAGGACCCGGGACATGCCCTCGCGTCGGTCTTGAGCGGGCTCGTCACCGGCCGCATCGCGCCCGCCGAGCTCGCGCACGCGTTCGGCGAGGAGTCGCCCGCGGGCACGGGCTACAGCAGGCTCAGGTCGCTCCTCGCGGCTGTCACGGACGCTTCGCGCCGGTGACCCTGCGGGCGTCGTACACGCCGTCGATGCGGCGCACCGCGCTGAGGATCGCTCCCAGGTGCGACGGGTCCGCCATCTCGAACTGGAAGCTCGACATCGCCACCCGCTCGCGCGTGGTGGACACGTTCGCGGACAGGATGTTGACGTGGTGGTCGGAGAGCACCTGAGTGACGTCCGAGAGCAGCCGGTTGCGGTCGAGCGCCTCGACCTCGATCTGCACGAGGAAGGTGCCGGCGTTCTGGCCGGTCCACTCGACGTCGATGAGGCGCTCGTTCTGCGCCCGGAGCTGCGCGAGGTTCTCACAGTCGGCGCGGTGCACCGACACGCCGGAGCCGCGCGTCACGAAGCCCTGGATCGGGTCCCCCGGCACCGGCGTGCAGCAGCGCGCGAGCTTGACGACCACGTCGGTGAGCCCGTGCACCGCGACGCCGGGATCCCCGCGGCGCGCGGAGGTCCGCTTCGCCGGCAGGCCGGGACGGGTGATCTCGGTGAGGTCCTCGTCGGCGCCCTCCTGGCCGCCCACGGCCTCGACCATGCGGGTGACGACGTCGGCGGCCTGCTCCTTGTGCTCGCCGATCGCGGCGTAGAGCGAGTCGACGTCCTCGTAGTGCATCTCCTTCGCGAGGGCGAGGAGGGTGGGCCGGCTCATGAGGCGCTGCATCGGCAGCTGCTGGCGCCGGATCGCGCGCGCGAGCATGTCGCGGCCGGTCTCGATCGACTCCTCGCGCCGCTCGCGCGTGAACCACTGACGGATCTTGTTGCGCGCGCGGGTGGATTCGACGAACTCGAGCCAGTCGCGCTTGGGGTGCGCGTTCTCGTCGGAGGTGGTGAGCACCTCGACCGTGTCGCCGTTCTCGAGCGTCGAGTCGAGCGGCACGAGGCGGCCGTTGACCTTCGCGCCGATGGTCTTGTGCCCCACCTCGGTGTGGACGGCGTACGCGAAGTCGACCGGCGTGGCGCCCTGCGGCAGCGAGAGGAGCTTGCCGCGCGGGGTGAAGACGTAGACCTCGGCGCGCGAGATCTCGCCGCGGAGGCTGTCGAGGAACTCGGTCGGGTCGGCGGTCTCCTGCTGCCAGTCGGCGATCTGACGCAGCCAGCCCATGTCGCCCTGGTTGCCCTGCGACTGGTCGCCGGTCTTCGCGTTCTCCTTGTAGCGCCAGTGCGCCGCGAGGCCGTACTCGGCGCGACGGTGCATGTCGTACGTGCGGATCTGCAGCTCGACGGGCTTGCCCGTGGGACCGATCACCGTGGTGTGCAGCGACTGGTAGAGGTTGAACTTGGGCATCGCGATGTAGTCCTTGAACCGGCCCGGGACGGGCTGGTAGCGCGCGTGCATCGCGCCGAGGACCGCGTAGCAGTCGCGCACCGTCTCGACGAGGATGCGGATGCCCACCAGGTCGTAGATGTCGTTGAGGTCGCGGCCCCGGACGATCATCTTCTGGTACACGGAGTAATAGTGCTTGGGGCGGCCGGTGATCTCGGCCTTGATGCGCATGCCGCGCAGGTCCTTCTCGATCTCGGCCCGCACCTGCGCGAGGTACTTCTCGCGCTCGGGCGCCCGGTCGGTGACGACGTCGACGATCTCCTGGTAGATCTTCGGGTAGAGCGTCTGGAAGCTGAGGTCCTCGAGCTCCCACTTGATCGCGTTGAGGCCCATGCGGTGCGCGAGGGGCGCGTAGATCTCGAGCGTCTCCTGCGCCTTCTTACGCGCCGACTCCGGCGAGACGTGCTTCCAGGTGCGGGCGTTGTGGAGCCGGTCGCAGAGCTTGAGCAGCAGGACGCGGATGTCCTTGGCCATCGCGACGACCATCTTGCGGACCGTCTCCGCCTGCGCGGCGTCTCCGTACTTGACCTTGTCGAGCTTGGTGACGCCGTCGACGATCATCGCGACCTCGCCGCCGAACTCCGCCTCCATCCGCTCGAGCGGGTAGTCGGTGTCCTCGACCACGTCGTGGAGCAGCGCCGCCGCGATCACGGAGTCGGGCATGCCCAGGTCGGCGATGATCTGCGCGACCGCGATCGGGTGCGTGATGTACGGCTCGCCGCTCTTGCGCTTCTGGCCCCGGTGAGCCTCCTCGGCGACCTTGTAGGCGCGCTCGATCAGGCCGGTGCGCCCGCGCGGGTACATCCGCCGGTACGTGTCGAGCACGCCGTCGATCGCGCTCGCCTCGCGGCTCCCCCGCCGGAGGAACCCGAGCCCGAGCGTCCCGGTCGAGGGACGAGTCTCCGTCACGCATACCTCCGAGGCTGGGTAGAGCGACAGTCTATCCGCGCGCGCCGGTTCCCGATGTCATCCCTGGTAGCACGAAGGGGACGAGGCGCGGGTGGTTTTCCGCGCATCGTCCCCTTCGAGAAGGTTGCGATCAGCCCTTGCGCTTCTTGCGCTTCGGCTGGGCCGCGGTGCCCTGGTGACGGCCCTTGTCGACGGCGCCGACGCGCACCTCGCCGTCCTCGCTGATCGCGACGTCGGACTCGCCGGCCGCGCGCAGCTCGAGCACCTTCGCGGTGTGGGCGGAGATGCGCTCCTCGTTGTCGCGCAGCGCGACCTCGACGGGCGTCGCGACGAAGATCGACGAGTACGTGCCGACCGCCATGCCGACGAACAGCGCGAGCGAGATGTCGATGAGCGTGCCCGCGCCGAGCAGGAACGTGCCGATGAAGAGGATCGCGCTCACGGGCAGCAGCGCGACCACCGAGGTGTTGATCGAACGGACCAGCGTCTGGTTGAGGCCCAGGTTCGCGAGCTCGTCGTACGTGTAGCGGTGCTGCGACGTGAGGTTCGCGGTGTTCTCTCGGATCTTGTCGAACACCACCACCGTGTCGTACAGCGAGTAGCCGAGGATCGTGAGGAATCCGATGACCGAGGCGGGCGAGACCTCGATGCCGGTGGCCGCGTAGACGCCGACCGTGATGATGAGGTCGTGAGCGAGCGCGACGAGCGCGGCCGCGGACATGCGCCACGCGCGGAAGTACAGCGCCATGACGATCGACACGAGGACGAGGAAGACCACGAGCGACTTGACCGCCGCCTTGCCGACCGACGCGCCCCAGGTCGGGCCGATCTGCGTGAAGCTGACCTGCGCCTCGGGGACGTCGTAGGCCTCGGCGAGCTGCGTGGTGATCTCCCGCGCGGTCTGCTGCGCGGTGTCCTCGTCGAGGACGCCGATCTGGATGCGCACGTCGTTGTCGCCGAGGATGGTCACCCGGGCGGTCTCGTCCGGAGCGAGCTCCGCGACAACCGCACGGGCCTCCTCGGGCTCCGTGATCGCGGTGTCGGTCACGCGGAACTCGGTGCCGCCCGTGAAGTCGATGCCCATGTTGAGGCCCTTGGTGAAGAGCATGAGCAGCGACAGCGCCACGAGCACGCCCGACACGAGGAACCAGCGCTTGCGCTGCTGGACGATCGGGTAGGTCTTCTCACCCGAGTGGAGCTTGTTGCCCCACTGCGCCAGATTGAGCTTCATCGGTTGTCCTCCCCCTCGGGGCGCGCGTCGACGGTCTCGGACGGCTCGTCGGCCGCCTCCGTCCCGCCTGCCGCGGCGGCGGCAGCAGCCGCCTTGCGCTCCGCGAGCGTCGGCTGGTCGAGGCGCGCGACGCGACCCCGGCCCTTGTACATCGTGTCGCGGCCCAGCTGGCGCGGGTCGAGGCCCGACCACTTGTGGCCGTGGGCGAAGAACGGCATCTTCGCCATGAGCATGAGCACCGGGTGCGTGAAGAGGAACACGACCAGGATGTCGACCAGCGTGGTCAGGCCGAGCGTGAACGCGAAGCCTCGCACGCCGCCCACCGCGAGGATGTAGAGCACCACCGCGGCGAGGATGTTGATCGCGTCCGAGGCCAGGATGGTCCGGCGCGCGCGGCGCCAGCCGTGGTCGATGGCCGCCTGGAGGCTGCGTCCCTCGCGGAGCTCGTCGCGGACGCGCTCGAAGTAGACGATGAACGAGTCGGCGGTGACACCGATCGCCACGATCAGACCGGCCACGCCGGCGAGCGACAGGCGGTAGCCGATGGTCCACGACAGCAGCGCGATGAGCGAGTACGTCACGCCGCCCGCGATCACGAGCGAGCCCACCGTCACCAGCCCGAGCGCGCGGTACTGGATGAGCGAGTAGATCACCACGAGCACGAGGCCGATGAGGCCGGCGATGAGGCCCTTCTGGAGCTGGTCGGCGCCGAGCGTCGCGGAGATCTGCTGCTCCGACTGGACCTCGAGGGTCATGGGCAGGGCGCCGAACTTGAGCTGGTTCGCGAGCTGCGCGGCGGACTCCTGCGTGAAGGATCCGGTGATGGAGGCCTGGCCGCCGGTGATGGTGGTCGAGACCGAGGGCGCGGAGATCACGACGCCGTCGAGCACCATCGCGAACTGGTTGCGCGGCTCCTCGAGGTCCTTGATGCGGCCGGTGGTCTCGGCGAACTTGTCGCCGCCGTCGTCGGTGAGGTCGAGGCGGACCTCGTAACGGCCGGTGAGGCTGCCCTGCGAGTTGTACTCGGGGCCCGAGGTCGCGGTCGCGACGTCGGTGCCGTCCATCTCGACCGGGCCGACGATGTACTTGACCAGGCCGGTCTCGTCGCAGACCGCGTCCGCGAGGGCCGGGTCGCCCGGCGTGACGCCGGAGAGGTTCGCGGGGTCGGTGCAGTCGAGCGCGTCGAACTTGGCCTGGACGTCGTCGGTGATCCACTCGAGCGACGAGGGGTCGGTGCCCTCGGCGGGCGCCTCGGAAGCGGCGGACGCGTCGGCGGTGGCGCTCGCCTCGGCCGACGGCTCCGCGGAGGCCTCATCGGCGGGCTCGGCGGTCTCCGAGGTGCTCGGCTCGGCCGATGCGCTGGGCTCCGCGGACGCGTCGTCGGTCGCCTCGTCCGTCGCCGTGGCGGAAGCCTCGTCCGTGGACTCGGTGGTCGCCGTCGGGTCGTAGCTGACCGTCAGCACCGGGCGGAACTGCAGCTGCGCGCTCTGGGTGACCAGCGCCACGGTCTCCTCGGACGGGTTGCCGGGGAGCGCGACGACGATGTTCTCGCCCTGCGTGCTGATCTCGGCCTCGGCGACGCCGGAGCCGTCGATACGACGGCGGATGATCTCGACCGCCTGGTCGAGGTCGGCCTGATCGATCGTCTCGGAGCTGCCCTCCGCGAGCACGGGCGTGAGGACGATCTCACGTCCGCCCGCGAGGTCGAGCGCGAGGCTGGGGGTCATCGACGCCCCGCCCGTCACCACACCGACGGCCAGCAGTCCATAGAGGCCGACGACGATCGCGCCCAGCCAGGTCAGCGCACGACGCGCCTCGTTCTTCACACGTGCCACAGGAATCCTCACGGTCTCGGCTCGCTTGAGCCCCGAGCGATTCTAGGGGCGCGCGGCCACCGAGTCGAACACGGCACGCAGCGTCAGTCGAACAGACGTCCGCCCGCCTCGCCTCCGATGGCGTCCGCGGGGGGCGTGAGGCCGAGGTGGAGCCAGGCGTCGGCGGTCGCGATCCGGCCCCGCGGGGTGCGCGACATGAAGCCCTCGCGCACCAGGAACGGCTCCGCGACGGTCTCGACCGTCTCGGTCTCCTCCCCGACCGTCACGGCCAGCGTCGACAGGCCCACGGGGCCGCCGGCGAAGCGCGTGCACAGCGCCTTGAGCACCGCGCGGTCGAGGCGGTCGAGCCCGCGCTCGTCCACCTCGTAGACGGTGAGCGCCTCGCGTGCCGCATCGAGGTCCGCGCGCCCGTTCCCGTGTACCTCGGCCCAGTCGCGCACGCGCCGGAGCAGGCGGTTCGCGATGCGGGGCGTGCCGCGGGAGCGCGAGGCGATCTCGTGCGCGGCGTCGTGCGCGATCGAGACGCCGAGGCGTCCCGCGGAGCGCACGACGATGGCCTTGAGCTCGTCGTCCTCGTAGAAGTCGAGGTGGCCCGTGAAACCGAAGCGGTCGCGCAGCGGCGCGGGCAGCAGACCCGCACGGGTGGTCGCGCCCACGACCGTGAACGGCGGCAGGCTCAGCGGGATCGAGGTCGCACCCGCGCCCTTGCCCACGACCACGTCGACGCGGAAGTCCTCCATCGCGAGGTAGAGCATCTCCTCGGCGGGTCGCGCGAGCCGGTGGATCTCGTCGAGGAACAGCACGTCGCCCTCGTCCAGCGAGGACAGGATCGCCGCGAGGTCGCCTGCGTGCTGGATGGCCGGCCCGGAGGTCAGCCGCAGCGTCGATCCCAGCTCCTGCGCGATGATCATCGCGAGGGTGGTCTTGCCGAGGCCCGGGGGACCCGAGAGCAGCACATGGTCGGGAGGCGTGCCGCGGCCCGTCGCGGCGCTCAGCACGAGCGAGAGCTGCTCGCGCACCACCCGCTGGCCGACGAACTCGTCGAGGTTGGACGGTCGCAGCGCGGCCTCGTTGGACCGCTCGATCGCGTCCGCGTCGGGGCTCACCACCCGGGCCTCGTCATCCACGCGTGCCTCCCAGGTGCTTGAGCGCGGCCCTCAGGGTCGCGCCGGTGTCGCCCGGGGCGACCGGCTCCTCTGCGACCGCGTCGACCGCGGCCTGCGCCTGCTTGGCCGGGTAGCCGAGCCCGACGAGCGCCTCGACCACCTCGCCGCGCGCATCGGCCGCCGGAGCGCCCGGGGCGTCCTCGGGCAGCACCAGCTTGCCGCCGAGCTCGAGCAGCAGCCGCGACGCGACCTTGGGGCCGATGCCGGGCACCTTGGTGAGCGCCTTCTGGTCTCCCGCGGCGACCGCGCCGGCGAGCGCCTCGGGCGAGTGGACCGCGAGCATCGCGAGGGCGAGCTTGGCACCCACGCCCTGCACGCTCTGGAGCTGCTCGAACGTGTCGCGCTCCCCCGCCGTGAGGAAGCCGAAGAGCGTCATGGAGTCCTCGCGCACCACCATGTGCGTGTGCAGCGTGGCGTCCTGGCCGACGCGCAGCTCCGCGAGGGCGGCGGGCGTGGCCAGCACGCGATAGCCGACGCCGGCGACGTCGAGGATGAGCGCTGTCGCTCCCGCATGGGCGACGCTCCCCCTGAGCTGTGCGATCACGCCGAACCCCTTTCGAACACCTGTGCGAACAGGCTAGCCGATGGGTGCGACGGTCCGGCTCAACCGCGCCGCCGCGCCGCCTTCTCCGCCTCGGCCCAGCGCCGCTGCGCCGGCGTGGTCGCAGCCGAACCGGTCGGGGCCGCGCCCCCGCGCCACGCATGGGCGATGGCGATCGCGAGGGCGTCCGCCGCATCGGCCGGTCTGGGCGCCTCGGACAGTCCCAGCAGCCGCGTCACCATGAACGTCACCTGCGCCTTGTCGGCGCGGCCGTTGCCGGTGACCGCGGCCTTGACCTCGGACGGCGTGTAGAGGGACAGCGGAAGCCCGCGGCGCTCGGCCGCGAGCATGATGACGCCCGAGACCTGGGCCGTGCCCATGATCGTCGAGACGTCGGAGCGCGCGAAGATGCGCTCCATCGCGACGGCCTCGGGCTGATGCTCGTCGAGCATCGCCTCGAGGACCGTCGCGATCTGAGCGAGACGCGCGGGGGTCTCGAGCGTGGACGGCGACGTCGCGACGCGCACGTCGAGCATCGTCACCCGGCGCGAGGCGCCGGACTCGACCACGCCGAGACCGCATCGGGTGAGGCCGGGATCGACCCCCAGGATGCGCATCGTCCCCCCGCCGTCTCTCCGGCTTACGCCTGAGCGGCCTCGAGCACCTCGTCGGACGCGTCGAAGTTCGCGTAGACGTTCTGGACGTCGTCCGAGTCCTCGAGGGCGTCGATGAGCTTGAGCATCTTCTTGGCGCCCTCGACCTCGAGCTCGACCTTCATCGACGGCATGAACGTCGCCTCGGCGCTGTCGTAGTCGATGCCCGCCTCCTGCAGCGCGGAGCGCACGGCGACGAAGTCGGTGGCCTCGGAGATGATCTCGAACACGTCGCCGAGGTCGTTGATCTCCTCCGCGCCGGCCTCGAGGGTCGCCTCCATGAGCGCGTCCTCGGTGACGTCGCCCTCCTTGGAGACGATCACCTGGCCCTTGCGCGAGAACAGGTAGGACACCGAGCCCGGGTCCGCGAGCGTGCCGCCGTTGCGGGTGAGGCCGATGCGCACCTCGGTGGCCGCGCGGTTGCGGTTGTCGGTGAGGCACTCGATGAGGATCGCGACGCCGTTGGGGCCGTAGCCCTCGTACATGATCGTCTCGTAGTTGACGCCGTCCGCGTCCTCACCGGAACCGCGCTTGACGGCGCGGTCGATGTTGTCGTTCGGGACGGACGACTTCTTGGCCTTCTGGATCGCGTCGAACAGCGTCGGGTTGCCCGCGGGATCGCCGCCGCCCACGCGCGCCGCGACCTCGATGTTCTTGATGAGCTTGGCGAACAGCTTGCCGCGCTTGGCGTCGATCGCGGCCTTCTTGTGCTTGGTCGTCGCCCACTTGGAATGCCCGGACACGTGTGCTCCTCGTCGAATGGCGGTCTGGAATCCCGTCCAGTGTAGTGCCAGCGGTGAGGGACGATGCGGCGCCTGGCCGTGCGCGCGCGGGCTCTGGCGGTGCCGCGGGCGGTCGCGCTAGCGTGCCCGCATGGTCACCCGGCGCGCGGCGCTCCCGATGGCGGTGGCGCTGCTGCTCGCGGCGTGCGCACCGTCCGAGCCCACCGAGGTGCGCGGGCCCGTGGCGATCATCGGCTGGTCGAACGCCGGCAACGAGCAGATCGTCGATGTCGACACCTGCAACGGCGACCCGGTGGCCGAGGTGGTCGAGACCGACACGACGGTCACGATCACCGTCACGTCGACCAGGCGTGACCCGGGCGATGCCTGCCTGGACATCGTGCGCGTCGAACTCGACGCAGACCTGGGCGACCGCCAGGTGATCGACGGGGTCACCGGTGAGGAGCCGCCCGGCATCGAGGGCTGAGCGGCCACCCCGGCCGGGCCCGTGCACGCTGTGAGGTGCTCAGTGCTCGAAATCGCCCGGAACGGGCAGCCAGCACCTCACAGCGCGCCGCGGCGCGTGGAGCGCGGGAAGCGCCGGGGCGGAGACTGCTCAGACGAGGTCGAGCAGCAGGCGGTGGACGCGGTCGTCGTGGACGGCGCCGGGCGCCGCGATCTCGGGGTGGAAGCTCGTCGCGATCGCGTTGCCGTGACGCACGGCCACGGGGTGACGCTCTCCGTCCGGTCCGGTCGCGGTCGCGAGGACCTCGACCGCCGGGGCGCAGGCCTCGACCCAGGGCGCGCGGATGAAGGTCGCGTGCATCGCCGAGCCGTCGGGCTCCCACACCAGCTCGGTCTCGGCGGAGTCGACCTGGCGGCCGAAGGCGTTGCGGCGGACGGTCATTGGGATCGCGGCGAGGCTCTGCTGCCCGTCGATGCCGCCCACCAGATCCGTGGCGAGCATGATCATGCCCGCGCACGAGCCCATCACCGGCATCCCGTCGTGGATGCGCGCCTTCAGCGGCTCGAAGAGGTCGAACGCCCGCAGCAGCTTGTCGATGGTGGTGGACTCGCCGCCGGGGATGATGAGCGCGTCGACCGCCTCGAGCTCCGCGAGCCGTCGCACGCCGACCGCGGTCGCGCCCACGCGCGTCGCCGCGGCGAGGTGCTCGCGCACGTCGCCCTGCAGTGCCAGCACACCCACGGTGCTCATTCGTCCACCTCTCCTAGATCCCTCGTCACGCCGTCCCATTCGAGGAACCACGTCCAGCTCTCGCGCAGCGGCGCGGGGAACACCTCGATGGGCGACTCCCGCAGCTCGGTCTGGGTGAGCCAGGCCACCTCGTCGATGGTCTCGACCTCGATCGCGGTCCACTCCTCGGCGGTCCGCGCGCGCGTCTCCGCGTGCGAGAGCAGCCCCACGTAGATCTCCTCGAACTGCGTGTACGGCCGCGAGGCGAAGTCGAACAGCGCGGTCCTGCGCCACACGGGTCCCACCAGCTCGTGGGTCTCGAGGACGTGGCCCGTCTCCTCGGCCAGCTCGCGCACCGCCGCGGCGCGCATCGTCTCCCCGCCCTCGAGCCCGCCTCCCGGCGTGAACCAGAAGTAGCGCCCGGTGTCATGGGGGTCGTGCCCCCTCACCATGAGGAGGCGCGGCTCGTCGCCCGCGTGGGAGACGAGCAGCACGCGGGCGCCGCGACGGTGGATGCGATCCTCCGACGCGGCGCCCATACGTGCGGTGCTCAGCCCTGGCTTACCAGCCGCGCTCGGCGAGGCGGTGCGGCTCGGGGATCTCGTCCACGTTGATGCCGACCATGGCCTCGCCCAGCCCGCGCGACACGTCCGCGATGACCGACGGGTCGTCGTAGAAGGTGGTCGCCTTGACGATCGCCTTGGCGCGCGTCGCCGGGTCGCCCGACTTGAAGATGCCGGAGCCGACGAACACGCCCTCGGCGCCCAGCTGCATCATCATCGCGGCGTCGGCCGGGGTGGCGATGCCGCCCGCGGTGAAGAGCACGACCGGCAGCTTGCCGGTCTTCGCGATCTCCTGGACCAGGGGCAGCGGCGCCTGGAGCTCCTTGGCGGCCACGTAGAGCTCGTCCTCGGGCATCGCGGTGAGCGCCTTGATCTCGGCGCGGATCTTGCGCATGTGCGTGGTCGCGTTCGAGACGTCGCCGGTGCCGGCCTCGCCCTTCGAGCGGATCATCGCCGCACCCTCGGAGATGCGGCGCAGCGCCTCGCCCAGGTTGGTGGCGCCGCACACGAACGGCACGGTGTAGTTCCACTTGTCGATGTGGTGCGTGTAGTCGGCCGGGGTGAGCACCTCGGACTCGTCGATGTAGTCGACGCCGAGGCTCTCGAGGACCTGCGCCTCGACGAAGTGGCCGATGCGGGCCTTCGCCATGACGGGGATCGAGACGGCCTCGATGATGCCCTGGATCATGTCCGGGTCGGACATGCGCGACACGCCGCCCTGCGCGCGGATGTCGGCGGGCACGCGCTCGAGGGCCATGACGGCGACCGCGCCGGCGTCCTCGGCGATCTTCGCCTGCTCAGGGGTGACCACGTCCATGATGACGCCGCCCTTGAGCATCTCGGCCATGCCGCGCTTCACAAGGTCGGTCCCTACCTGGGGCTTCGTGGTCTCTTCGATGGTGCTCATGGAGATGTGACGTCCTTCGTCGGATGGGGATGGAACTCGGCGTCCATCCTAATGGCGTCGCGGTACGTCTCCTCGACGCGAGGCGCGACATTGGACCAGTCGAAGGCGGCCGCGCATTCGCGTCCGCGCTCCGCCAGGAGCTCGCGTGCGGCCGGGTCGTCGAGCAGCGCGTTCACCTTCTCAGCGAGCGCGGCGGCGTCCCCCACGGCATGGTGCGCGGCCGCGTTGCCGCCGTCCGCCATGGTCGACACGTCCATGAAGGCCTGGAGGTCGGAGGCGACCACGGCCGCGCCGGCCGCCATCGCCTCGACCAGGACGATGCCGAAGCTCTCGCCGCCCAGGTTGGGCGCGCAGTAGATGTCGACCGAGGCCATGAAGCTCGCCTTCTGGTCCTCGTCGAGCTCGCCGACCACCTCGGCGCCCGCGCGCGCAGCCTTCGCGGCGATGTGGTCGGGGAAACGCCCGGCGACCAGGAAGCGGGCGTGGGGATGACGCGCGCGGATCGCGGGGATCGCGGAGAGCAGCGTCTCGAGGCCCTTGCGGGGCTCGTCGAGCCGGCCGAGGATGCCGATGGTCGGCGCACCCTCGCGGCCCTCCCAGCGCGGGTCCGGCTGCGCGTTGACGTAATGCGAGGTGTCGACGCCGTTGGGGATGATGTGCGTGGCCTGGACGCGCAGGTGGTCGCGGATGGTCGCGGCGGCCGAGGGCGACACCGCGATGCGGGCGTCGAGCTCCTCGTAGCCGGGCTTGATCCACGGCTTGCCCAGGCGCATCGCGAGCGACTCGGACTGCGAGGAGTGGAACGTCGCGACGGTCGGGCCGATGCGCGCCCACATCGCGATGACGCTGAGCGACGGCGCACCGGGCTCGTGCAGGTGGACCACGTCGAAGTGCCCGAGCTTGAGCCACTCCCGCACGCGGCTCGCGGCCATGAGGCCGAACGTGAGGCGCGCGGTCGAGCCGTTGTAGCGGATGGGCACCGAGCGTCCCGCGCTCGAGACGTACGCGGGCACGGGGGTGTCCTCGGCGGCGGGCGCGAGGACCGAGACGTCGTGCCCGCGCGCCATCAGCGCCTTGGCGAGGTCGAGCACGTGGAGCTGGACGCCGCCGGGTCGGTCGAGCGAGTAGGGGCAGACGATGCCGATCCTCAACTCGTGGTCTCCGTCCACCCGAACCGCTGCAGCATGTGCCAGTCCTCGGGGTGCTCCGCGATCTCCGTTGCGAGGAACTGTACCCAGGCGCGCGTGAGGTGCCCCACGCGGTCGTCGCTCGGCGCGTCCGCGGGGTCGGTGACGGGACCGAACGAGAGCACCACGCCCCAGCGCGAGCGCGCGGCCCAGCGGCGGCGGCCGTGGAGCCGCTCGTAGTGCACGAAGACCGGGATGAGCACGTTGCCCGTCGTGGCGGACAGCGCGGCGGGGCCCGGCGCGACCTTGACGCCGTGACCCCACATGTCGACCTCGACACCGGAGCCCGATAGGTCGCGGTCGGCGAGCAGGCACGTGATGCCGTCCTCGGACCGTCCGAGGCGGATGAGCTCGCGGAACGTGGTGCTGCCCTCGTGCCCGAGCACCGTCATGCCGATCTTCTCGCGCAGCGCGACGAACTCGTCGAAGACCTCGCGCGGCTTGAGGATCTCCGCGACGGTGATGACGCGCGCGATGTGCCGGCACGCGTACGCGCCGACGAGGTCCCAGTTGCCCGAGTGGGACAGGGCGAGCACCGCGCGGCCGTCGGCGGCGATGCGGTCGCGCGCGCCGTAGGGGTCCGCGACGCGCACGCGGGCGTCCACGACCTTGTCGGACATGCGCCCGAGCTCGAAGGTCTCGGCGTAGTAGCGCGCGGTCGAGGCCATGCCCTTGCGCGAGAGGCTCCTGAGCGCGTCGCCCTCGAGCCCGGTGACCCGATGGAGGTTGTCCTCGAGCCGGCGGGCGGGCTTGGCGTGCCGGGCCCACTGGAGCATCGTGCCCGACCAGATGAGCCCGCGCGTGAGCGACCGCGGGACGTACCGCGAGGCGCGGAACGCGAAGAGGAAGGCGTTCATTCGTGCGGGTACGGCTGGGGCTGACCGTCGAGGCGGGCGTTCCACTCGGGGTGCTGGCGCGCCTGGCGCACCACCGCCCAGATGCGCTGGCCCACGGTGATCGCGGCGAGCACGGTGAGGATCCACAGCGCGGCCGTCAGCACCCACAGCGGGAACAGGCCGAGCCCGTAGAAGCCGACCGCCACGAGGGAGATCACCAGGCGGTCGGAGCGCTCGGCGAGGCCGAAGTTCGCGGCGACGCCCATGCCCTCGGCCTTGGCGCGGGCGTACGGCACCAGCGAACCGATCGCGAGGCACAGCAGCGCGCCGAGGGCCGTGAAGCGGTCGATGTCGATGAAGACCCACGCGAGCGTGCCGAAGATCGCGGCGTCCGCCACGCGGTCCAGCGTCGAGTCGAGGAACGCCCCCAGCCGCGAGCTCTTGCCGCCCAAGCGCGCCATGGTGCCGTCGAGCATGTCGGTCACCACGAAGAACGTGATGAAGAGCGTGCCCCAGAAGAACCAGATGCCGCCGTGCGGGTAGAACAGCACCGCGCCGAGCACGACACCGACGGTGCCGAGCACCGTCATGACGTTGGGGTGGATCCCCCGGGCGAGCAGGAGGCGCGCGGGCGCCTGCCACAGGGCGGCCATGTAGGGCCGGAGCCTGCCGAGCATCTAGTGGTCCTCTCTCCAGGCGTCGCTGACGCGTCGCCATGTGTCGTCGAGCAGCTGGGGCACCGCCTTGGTCTGCGCGATGATCGGCAGGAAGTTGGTGTCCCCCTCCCAGCGCGGCACCACGTGCTGGTGGAGGTGGCCCGAGATGCCGGCTCCCCCGACGTTGCCCTGGTTCATGCCGATGTTGAAGCCCTGCGGCCCGCTGACCTTGCGCAGCACGTGCATGGCGCGCTGCGTGAGGGCCGACATCTCGTCCCGCTCCGCGTCCGTCGCGTCGGTGTACCAGGCAATATGCCGGTACGGGCAGACCATGAGGTGCCCCGGGTTGTACGGGTACAGGTTGAGCACCACGTAGCAGTGCTCGCCCCGGTGCACCACGAGGTGCTCACGGTCGTCCGACTCCACCTTCTTGCACAGCGGGCAGCCCTTCGGCTCCCCCGCCGGCTTCTCGCCCTCGACGTACGCGAGACGATGCGGGGTCCACAGACGCTCGAAGCCGTCCGGGACCCCTCCCATCGTCTCCGCGTCGAAGGCCTCCGGCATCGTCAGACCTGCGCCTTGGTGCGCACGGCCTCGACGATGCGGCGCACGGCCTCGTCGACCGGCACCTGGTTGTCCTGGCTGCCGTCGCGGTAGCGGAACGACACCGCGTTCGCGTCCGCATCGTCGCCGCCGGCGATGAGCACGAACGGCACCTTCTCCTTGGAGGCGGTGCGGATCTTCTTGGGGAAGCGCTCGTCGGAGTCGTCGAGCTCGACGCGGACGCCCTCCGCCTTGAGCTTCGCGCACACCTCGGCGAGGTAGTCGTTGAAGGGCTCGGCGACCGGGATCGCACGGACCTGGACCGGCGCGAGCCACACGGGGAACTGGCCCGCGTAGTGCTCGGTGAGGATCGCGAAGAAGCGCTCGATCGAGCCGAACAGGGCACGGTGGATCATCACGGGGCGCTGACGCGAGCCGTCGGGCGCGGTGTACTCGAGCTCGAAGCGCTCGGGCAGGTTGAAGTCGAGCTGGATGGTCGACATCTGCCAGGTGCGGCCGATCGCGTCGCGGGTCTGGACCGAGATCTTCGGGCCGTAGAACGCGGCGCCGCCCGGGTCCGGGACCAGCTCGAGGCCCGAGCCCACGGCGACCTCGCGCAGCGTCTCGGTCGCCTCCTCCCAGACCTCGTCGGAGCCGACGAACTTCTCGGGGTTCTTGGTGGAGAGCTCGAGGTAGAAGTCCTCGAGGCCGTAGTCCTTGAGCAGGCCGAGCACGAACTCGAGGGTCTTGGTGAGCTCGTCCTTCATCTGCTCGCGGGTGCAGTAGATGTGGGCGTCGTCCTGCGTGAAGCCGCGGGCGCGCGTCATGCCGTGGACCACGCCGGACTTCTCGTAGCGGTACACCGTCCCGAACTCGAACAGGCGCAGCGGCAGCTCGCGGTACGAGCGCCCGCGGGAGTCGAAGACCAGGTTGTGCATCGGGCAGTTCATGGGCTTGAGGTAGTAGTCCTGGCCCTGCTTGGTGACGTTGCCGTCCGCGTCGCGCTCCTCGTCGAGGTGCATCGCGGGGTACATGCCGTCCTTGTACCAGTCGAGGTGACCGGAGACCTCGAAGAGCTTCCCCTTGGTCGCGTGGGGCGTGTAGACGAACTCGTAGCCCTCCTCGATGTGGCGGCGACGCGAGTACTCCTCCATCTCCATGCGGACGATGCCGCCCTTGGGGTGGAAGACCGCGAGGCCCGAGCCGATCTCGTCGGGGAAGGAGAAGAGGTCCATCTCGGCGCCGAGCTTGCGGTGGTCGCGGCGCTCGGCCTCGGCCAGGCGCTCCTTGTACGCGACCAGCTCCTCCTTGGTGGGCCAGGCGGTGCCGTAGACGCGCTGGAGCTGCGGGTTCTTCTCCGAGCCCTTCCAGTACGCGGCGGCCGAGCGCATGAGCGACCAGCCGTTCTGGAGGACGCGGGTCGACGGCACGTGCGGGCCCCGGCACAGGTCGCCCCACGCGCGCTCGCCGCCCCGGCGGACGTTGTCGTAGATGGTGATGTCGCCCTCGCCGATCTCCACCGACGCGCCCTCGGCGCCCTCGGTGTCGTGCGTGAGCAGCTCGCACTTGAAGGGCTCGTGCGCGAGCTCGGCGAGCGCCTCCTCGCGGGTCACCTCGCGGCGCACGAACAGCTGCCCCTCCTTGACGATGCGCTGCATCGCCTTCTCGAGCTTCTTGAGGTCCTCGGGGGTGAAGGGCGTCTCGACGTCGAAGTCGTAGTAGAAGCCGTTCTCGATGGGCGGGCCGACGCCGAGCTTGGCGTCAGGGTTGACCTGCTGCACGGCCTGCGCAAGCACGTGCGCGGTCGAGTGGCGCAGCACCATCAGACCGTCGGGGTCGGAGACCGGCACGGCCTCCACGCTCGCACCGGCGGGCACCTCGCGGGCGAGGTCCCACAGGGCGCCGTCGACGCGCATGACGACGACGTCCTTGCGGTCCGCGAACAGGTCGGTGCCCGTCGTGCCCGCCTCGAGCTCTCGCTCGACGCCGTCGATGGTCGCATTCACGCTGGGCACAGGTCACTCCTTGGACGTTCGGTTGTACGGGACGATGCTACCGAGAGTCGGCCCTCCCCCGTCACCGCGCTACAGCCCCTGGCCGCCGTCCCACAGCCGCTCCGACGCGCCGGAGACGAGGTTCGCGACGGACATCGCCTGCGCGTCCGTGAGGGAGGCGACGTAGTCGATGATCCCGCGCCCGGTCGCGTACCGCCGCAGCGTGGCGGCGTCGGTGGTGGGCAGCAGCTCGGGCGTGCGGTCGCGGACGGCCAGGTAGTCCTCGGCCGCGAGCTCGACCAGGTCGAGCAGACGCCGCGGGGCGCGACGCACCTCGTCGTCGTCGTCGAGCCACGCCGCGAAGCTGGTGACCAGGCGTTCGATCACGCTGGCCTGGCCCCGCTGATACACCGCGAGGTCGGGACGATGCAGCACGAACCTCTCCTGGAGGAACTTCAGCACCGCGACGTCGTGGAAGGCGGCGGCGTCGAGGCTCACGTGGCCCGAGCGGATGTCGGGGTCGCGCGTCACCACGATCGAATGCTGGAGGCGCGCGATCCACCCGGACATGAAGACCGCGAGCGCGCGGTCCGCGGCGAGCGAGCCGTCGTACGGAACGGACAGCAGCCCGTCGACCACCTCGTCGGCGACGCGGGCCACCGACTCGCCGAAGGCCTCCTCCCCCGCGATCCACGGATCGTGGCTCACCAGGCGGCGGCGCAGCAGCTCGAGCCCGTGGCCCGGTGTGCGTCGTGCGTGGTGCAGGCTCTCGATGGGCACCTCGGCCAGCGCCGCCCTGTCGCGGATCCAGGTGCGGAACTCCGCCGAGACCGCGGCCTGGTTGAGCAGGTCCGCCCGGTAGAAGTCGTCGAGGTCGTGCAGCGAGTACGCGATGTCGTCGGCGATGTCCATGACCGAGCACTCGACGGTCTGCTGGCGTCGCGCGATCTCGGGGTAGGCCCGCCGCGCGTCCAGCATGTCGTCGAGATCGAGCGTGTACGCCGAGAATTTGCGCGCGCCCTCGCCGGGCCGTCGCGGCGCGAGCCCGCGCGGCGTAGCGGCGCCCGCGCGCCACCCCTCTCCCTGCTCCCGGGTCCACGGGTACTTCAGCACCGCCGCCCGCACGGCCGAGGTGAGGTTGAGCCCCGCACCCGCGCGGTCGTACTCGTCGAGGCGCGTGAGGATGCGGAAGGTCTGCGCGTTGCCCTCGAAGCCCTCCTCGAGCCCGAAGCGCTCGCGCGCGAGCCGGTCGAGGGTCTGCTCGCCGAGGTGTCCGAACGGAGGGTGGCCGAGGTCGTGGGCCGCGGCGGCGGCCTGCACCACCACCGCGTCGCATCCGCCCAGGTCGCGCACCAGGGCGCCGCGCTCGCCCCAGTCGCCCGCGAGGGACACGGCGATCGCGCGCGCCACCGCGGTGACCTTCACCGAGTGCGTGAGCCGGTTGTGCACCGCGAGGCCGGCTCCCGACTGCGAGATCACCTGAGTGACGGCGGACAGCCGCGAGAAGTACGGCGAGAAGCGGATGCGCTCGAGGTCGACGCGGTACTCGGGGCGGTACTCGACCTGCTGGAACTCGTCGAGCTCCTCCGGCACGGCGCGCGCGACGCGGGGGTCGGGCACCGCGGGCACGCCCGCAGGATCGGTGTGCTCGCGCGTTCCTGCCATCCGGGCCTCCCGTGAATCCTTCAGGGCACCGTAGCGACGCGCGGGCCCACGGCGCCAGCGGTCACACGGCGCGCCCTGTCAACGGGTGCGTGGACCGGACCACGTAGCGGGCCTCGCCCCCGGAGACGCTCTGGATCACCTGCAGCGCCTCCGCGGCCCACGGCACCGCGAGCGGAGGATGGTGCAGGGCCTGTTCCACCGCGGCCGCACGGAGGTGATGGCTCGCGCGCGCCACGGTGATGTGCCCGGTGAAGGGGCGCTCCCTCGCAGCGACACCCGCCTCCGCGAGCGCATCGTCCACGGCGGCCGCGATGCGTTCGGCGCCCTCGACGGGGATCGCGACCACTCGCGCCGTGAGGGGCGCGGCCATGGCGCCCACGAGGAGCCGCAGGGCGCCGGACGATGCCGCGGCGCGGGCGACGGCCCGCGTCACCGCGGCCTCCGCATCGGTCTCGCCGATGAAGCGCAGCGTGAGGTGCCGCTCGATGCGTGGCGTCCAGCGATCGAGGCCCGCCTCGCGGGCGCGGCCGCGCATCGTCGCGCCGAGCGCCTCGTCCAGGGCGTCGTCGACGGCATCGGGGGTCATGATCCCCACGAAGAGCCTCACGCCTCACCGTACGACGAAGGCGCCGCCCCGTGCCCGGGGCGGCGCCTCTCGAGGGACCGGTCAGTCCTTGTTGTGGTCCTTGGCCCACTGCTCGGCCTTGGCGGCCGGCACGTCTGCGGAGTCCGGCGTGTGCTCGCGCACCTTCTCGCCGGCCTTCTTGATCGTGTCGTCGGACGGCAGCGCGTCCTCGGCCTTCTTCTTCAGCTCGTCCATGCCCATGTCGGGGTCCTTTCGTCGCTGATCGGTGGACCCTGGGGCAACGGGTCCGGAGGCCCCGGATATTCCGAGAACCCGCATCGACCCTGGTAGACCCGTTCAGCCGGCGACGTCGGCCGACGACCCCGCGGCGCTCTACGCTTCACCGCGCGGATCGGCGGGCGCGTCCGTCGCGCGCCAGTTCGCGCCCACGACGACCGGCACCAGGATCATGTCGAGCAGCGCGACCGCGCCGAGGGGCGGCAACGAGGGCGCGACCGCTGCGCCCGCGACCAGGAGCGCGGCACCGACGATCCGCACGCGCCAGCGCGTCATGCCCGCGCCGAGGACGTAGGCCGCCTGCGCCGCGAGGAAGAGCGCCGGCCCCGCGAGCAGCAACGCGCCTCCGGCTCCCGCCCGCGCCGCATCCACCTCGGCCACCACGAGGTCGGCTCCCGCCGCGAGCATGATGAGGCCCGCCATGACGAAGAGCAGCACCACGATGCCGCGATGGACCGCACCGATGGGATCCCGCGTGTCATGCGCCTCGGCGACCACCAGCTCCTCGGCGCCCCCGAAGTACGAGTACCAGAGGCACACCACCGCGACGAACGCCCCCACCACCCCCGCGACGACCATCGGCTCGGGTCCCGCGTCCGCGATCGCGCCGCCGATCCCCAGGATGGTCTCGCCCAGCAGGATGAGCAGGAACAGCCGCATCCGTTCGAACATGTGCGGGGCGTCGTAGTCGACCACCGTGGGCGCGAGCACATGGCCGGGGATCGGGTGGGCGGTGAACACCCCGATGAGGTCGATGACCGCCGCGGCCACCCACCACCACAGACGCGCCTCGGGATCGACCGCTGCTCCCCCGAGCCACAGCGGCGCCGAGAGCGCGATCCACACGAGCATGTGCCGGCTGTGACTGCGGAAGAACGTCTGCCCCTCCCGCACCGCGGACAGCGCGCTCGGCACCGCACCCGCGAGCACCAGCGGCACCGCGAAGAGCCAGGCGCCGTCCTCGAACGCGACACCGATGGCGCCGTTCATCACGAGCGCGAGACCCATGACGAGGATCGTCACCGCGCGTGTCGATCGGCGTTCGACATCGCGCAGCGTGAGGTGGAAGGACGTGAAGGTCCATACGGAGTAGACCGCGACGAGCATCACCGCGGTCTCGGCGCCCTCCCGCCAACCGAGGTGCGCCACCAGGTGATGGGTCAGCTGGATCATCGCCAGCACGAAGGCGAGGTCGAACAGCAGCTCGACCGGCGAGACCTCGCGGCGCGGCGCCGCAGTGACGTTCTCGCTCATCGCCCTCCCCCGGACAGCGTCTCGCCTCCGATCATGACCCAGCAGCGGGCATCCTGCCAGGGTCGATGGCCGGTACGCCGCAGTGGGATCTCACCGTGAGCGACGCGTGGGGCCCCGGACATGATCGGCTGCGGTCAGGCGCGGGGGTCGAGCATGACCGCGAGCGCCTCCTCGTACGGGGGCACGCCCGCGCGGGAGACGGCGCCGCACAAGCAGAAAGGCCGCCCGGACGAACCGGACGGCCTCTCGCAACCGTGGGCGATACTGGGATCGAACCAGTGACCTCTTCCGTGTGAAGGAAGCGCGCTACCCCTGCGCCAATCGCCCGTCTTCAGTTGTGCTCCGCGTTGCGGTGCGGAGACAACTATAGCGGTTGTTTGGGCTGCCTCGGACCAGGGTCGGCGTCGAGCCCGGCGCGCGCCTCGAAGACCGCGCTCAGCCGCGCGAGCAGCGGACCGTGCTCGAGCGTGGTGCGGTCGAGCGAGGCGAGCGGCTGGATGCGGCGCGTCGAGGACGTGACGGCCGCGAAGGCGTCGCCCGCGACGACCTCGTCGAGGACGCTCATCTCGAGCTCGCCGGGGGCCGCGGCACGGATCGGGATCCCCTCCTCGGCGCCCCACTCGAGCGCGAGCCCGCGGGTGATGCCCGGCAGGCAGCCCGAGGCGAGCGGCGGGGTGAGGATCTCGCCGCCACGCTCGATGAGGATGTTGGAGGTCGCCCCCTCGCACAGGTGGCCGTGCGTGTTGGCGAGGATCGCCTCGTCGGCGCCGCGCGAGCGCGCGAACTCCATGATCACCACGTTCTCGGCGTAGGACGTGGTCTTCACGCCCGCGATCGCCGAGCGCTCGTTGCGACGCCACGGCACCCGCACCGCATGGCAGGAGGTGGGCGGCGCCGAGTCGCTCGCGGTGACGACGATGGTGTGCGGTCCGCCGCCGCGCTTGAGCGGCGCGGGTCCCGTCCCGGAGGACACGGTGATGCGCAGCCTCCGCAGCCCGGTGCCGGCCGCCAGCACCTCGCCGACCGCCTCGCGCACGGCGTCCTCGTCGATCTCCGCCATGCCCATGCGCGCGGCCGAGTACGCGAGCCTCTTGAGGTGCCGGCGCAGCGCAAACGCGCGCCCGCCCTTGACCTCGAGGGTCTCGAAGACCCCGTCCCCGACAGTCCACCCGTGGTCCCCTGCGGCGACGATCGGATCGTCCTCCGCACGCAGGAGCCCCCCAGCCCACACCAGCGTTGTCATGCCGTCATTGTGGGGGTCGAGGCAAGGCCGATCAAGCGACGCGCCTTGAGCTCGGTCTCCGCCCACTCCCCATACGGGTCAGACCCCCATGTAATGCCCGCGCCGGTGCCGAATCGCAGCAGTCCGCCCTGGTCCGGGACCCATTGGAAGGTGCGGATCCCGACCGCGAGCTCGGCCCGCCGGGCATCGGCGTCGATCCAGCCGATGCCGCCGCAGTAGGCGCCTCGCGGGACCGGCTCGTCGCGCCCGATGATCCGCAGCGCGGAGGACTTCGGCGCCCCGCTCACCGAGCCCGGCGGGAAGGTCCCGTCGAGGAGAGCGGGCCACATCCGCGGGGTCCAGTCGTGATCGGGTGCGAGGGTCGCCTCCACCGTCGACTGCAGGTGGACCAGCCCGGGGTGCTCGTGGAGGCCCAGGAACTCGGGCACCGTCACCGAGCCCGGCACCGCGACGTGCGACACGTCGTTGCGGATGAGATCGGTGATCATGACGTTCTCGGACTCGTCCTTGGGCAGCATCGGCTCCCCCGGCGCGGCCGTGCCCTTGATCGGGCTCGACTCGACGCGCGCGCCGTCGACTCCCAGGTACAGCTCGGGCGAGGCGGAGACCACCCACGCTCCGGGCCAGGCGTCGGTGCGCGGGATCACGATCCTCGACGCGTACCTCGCGGGGTTCCCGGTCGCGAGACGATGCGCGAGGGCCACGGCGTCGGGGCCCGGCGCGGGCGCCGGGAGCGGCGCCTCGAGCATGCGGCACAGGTTCGCCTGATAGACGTCGCCCTCGCGGATGTCGTTCCGGATGCGACGCACGCCCGCCGTGTAGCCCGCCTCGTCGAGCGAGGTCGACCAGGACGATGCCGCGGGGCCGTGCCACTCGCGCTCGGGCGAGGCCTCGGGCACGGGAGCCGCGTCCGCATCGTCCCTCTCGACGCGCGCCATGCGCCAGGCGTCGAGCGTCCCCTCGAAGGTCGCCACCACCACCCAGAAGCCACCCTCGGCGACGCGCGCGCCGTCGCGGGCGAGGTCGGCGTGCTCGACCGGCTCCCACGCACGTACGCCGCGGAACGCCGCGCTGCCCGCTCGACGCGGATCGTCCTCCCACTGCATGGCGTCAACGCTAGCGCCGCGACACGCCCGGACGGCGCCACCTGGAGGCGAGCGCGCTCCCGTTGAGGGCCCGCACGGCGCCACGCCCGGAGACACGCGCAGCCGGGAGCCGATTTGGTTTCGCGCGCCGATATCCGCTAAGGTCTATCTCTCGTCAGGGCAACAGCCCAGACATGCGGACGTGGCTCAGTTGGTAGAGCATCACCTTGCCAAGGTGAGGGTCGCGGGTTCGAGTCCCGTCGTCCGCTCGGAGCGTCGCAGCCCTAGGTTGCGGCACTACGGTGGAGTGGCCGAGAGGCGAGGCAGCGGCCTGCAAAGCCGTATACGTGGGTTCGAATCCCATCTCCACCTCGGGCGATTGGCGCAGCGGTAGCGCGCTTCCCTGACACGGAAGAGGTCACTGGTTCGATCCCAGTATCGCCCACCACGAGGTTCCTTCGGGTCCCTCACAAGTCCGAGGCTTCTGCCCCGGCAACGCGGACGTGGCTCAGTTGGTAGAGCATCACCTTGCCAAGGTGAGGGTCGCGGGTTCGAGTCCCGTCGTCCGCTCCAAGGATCGCCGGTCTCCCCCACGGGAGCCGGCGATCGCTCCGTCTGGAGAGACGGGCGATTGGCGCAGCGGTAGCGCGCTTCCCTGACACGGAAGAGGTCACTGGTTCGATCCCAGTATCGCCCACCATCACGAAGGCCCCCGGGAGATCCCGGGGGCCTTCGTGCATCTCGACAGCGATCAGACCGCTGCGGTCTCCTTCACCGCCAGCGAGCCTCCGCGGCTCCGGATGACGTCCGCGTACCACCCGAAGGACTTCTTCCGGTGACGCGTGAGCGTGCCCGATCCATCGTCGGCGCGGTCGACGTAGATGAAGCCGTACCTCTTGGACATCTGCGCGGTCGAAGCCGAGACCAGGTCGATCGGACCCCACATCGTGTACCCGAGCACGTCGACGCCGTCCTCGAGGGCTTCCGCGACCTGCAGCAGGTGATCGTTGAGGTAGTCGATGCGGTAGTCGTCCTCCACCGTCAGCTCGCCGTCCACCTCGATCAGACGATCCTTCGCACCGAGCCCGTTCTCCACGATGAACAGCGGCTTCTGCCAGCGGTCCCAGAACTGGTTGAGGACCACGCGCAACCCCTGGGGGTCGATCTGCCATCCCCACTCGGACTCGCGCAGCGTCGGGTTGCGCACCCCTCCCATGATGTTGCCCGCGCCTGCGAGCGCCTCGGGATCGGCGCTCTGACACAGCGACATGTAGTACGAGAAGGAGACGAAGTCGACCGTGTGGCGCAGGTCCTCGAGATCCTGCGCGGTGATGTCGAGCGAGATGCCCTTGTCGCGGAAGAACCTCTTCGCGTAGCCGGGATACTCGCCGCGCACATGGACGTCGGAGAACATGAGGTTGGCGTGATCCGCATCCATGACGGCGACCACGTCGTCCGGGTTCGGGGTGAGCGGGTACAGCGGCATCGCGATCACCATGCAGCCCACCTTGATCGAGGGATCGATCTCATGAGCGGCCCGGGTGACACGGGCCGACGCGACGAGCTCGTGGTGGATCGCCTGGTAGAGATCCTGCTCGGACAGCTCGCTCTTGGGCGTGTTGATGCCCCCGGATCCGAACGGGATGTGCAGCACCGAGTTGATCTCGTTGAACGTCAGCCAGTGCTTCACCCGGTGGCCGTAGCGCTCGAAGCACGTGCGGGCGTAGCGCTCGTAGAACCCGATCAGGTCCCGGTTCACCCAGCCGTCGTACTTCTCCGCGAGGTGCAGCGGGGTCTCGTAGTGCGACAGCGTCACCAGCGGCTCGATGCCGTACCGCTCGAGCTCGTCGAGCACGCGGTCGTAGAACGCGAGGCCCTCCTCGTTGGGGACGTCCTCGTCGCCGAGAGGGAAGATGCGGCTCCACGCGATGGAGAAGCGGAAGACCGTGAAGCCCATCTCCGCGAACAGCGCGATGTCCTCGGCGTAGCGATGGTAGAAGTCGATCGCCTCGAGCTTGAGGTTGTCGGCGGTCGGGCCCGCGACTCGATCGCACATGATGCCCTGCGGCGTCACGTCCTGGATCGACAACCCCTTGCCACCCTCGGCATAGGCGCCTTCGATCTGGTTCGCGGCGGTGGCTCCGCCCCACAGGAAGGTCTCGGGGAAGCGTGCGTGGGTCATGATGGGTCCTCTCTCTGGATGGTCAGGTATGCGGGTCCGCGTCACGTGCGATGGCGCGGCGACGGGTCAGGAGCGCGACGCCACGACGGCGGCGACGGTCGCGTGGAGCTCCTCGAGCCCGGCGGAGGGCGCCACATGCAGCTCGCCGGCGCTGCGGATGGCGATGCTCACTCCCGGCAGCGCGCGGATGGCGTCGAGGTCCGCGAGCGCCGGGTCGACGAGGCGCAGCCGCAGCCGCACCAGGCACCGGCCGGCGGAGACGATGTTGTCCACTCCCCCGGCGAGCCCGATCACCGCCGAGGCGAGGACCGTCTGCTCAACGGCCACGGCAGCCTGCGACCGCGCGGATCGACGTGGTGAGCCGGATCACGTGGATCGCCAGGTAGAGCACCTCGCCGGTGCGAACCTCCCACCCGTATCGCGCGCCGATATGCGCGGCGAGACGTTGGGCGACCGCGTACTCGCGCGGCTGCGTCGTCTCGATCGCCCGCGCCAGCTCCGGAGTCTCGTCGTCACGATGCACGCCCGAACGCCCTCGTGCGTAGAGGTAGCGCAGGTGCGTGACGAAGCGCGCGACGGCGTTCTCATCCTCATCGACACCCTCGCCGTACTCGTCGCGGATGATCTCGAGGATCTGGGCCAGCATCGTGGTCATGTCGACGGTCGCCTGGATGTCGCGCGCGCCCAGCTGAGCGTTGACGAAGTGGAGCGCGAGCGGCACCGCCTCGATCTCCGGCAGCACGACGCCGCGGTCCCGCTCGACCGTGGCCAGCGCGCGCCGGGCGAAGGCGACCTCGCTGGGGTACAGCGACATCACCTCCCACTTCAGCGGGTAGTCGGTGAGACCCGCACCCTCGGCCGCGCGACGGAGCGCGAAGCTGATGTGGTCGGCGAGGGGCACGAGCACGTGGTCGGTGACGTGAGCGCCCAGCTCCCGGCGGGCGTCCTCGACGATCCGCGCGGTGAGATCGATGTCCGCGGCCGGGATCTCGTCGATCAGCGCAGCGATGCGCTCGGGAGGCGCCGCCTCGCTCGGAACGAACCGTCGCTCGATGAGCGACTCGTCCACCATGTCGCCCCGCGAGGCCTGGAAGCCCACCCCGCGGCCGAACACGACGAGCTCGCACCCTGCGTCGTCCACTCCGAGGACGACGGAGTTGTTGAAGACCTTCGCGATCCGCATCGATCACTCCTGTGTTTCGGCGGGCCGCCCGCCAGGACGACCCTACGGCAACGGATGCCGGAAATCGGCATCCCCTGCCCGGGTGCCGGTCGTGCGGGGAGCCTGCCCCGCACGACCGGCCTGGGTTGAGGTCAGCGCACGACGGTGAGCAGGTCGCCGGCTCCGGCGACCGCACCCTCCGCGCTCACGGTGACCGAGTGGCCCTCGGGCGCCTTGGTCACGACCACGATGGTCGTGGTGTCGTAGCCCACGGCGACGAGCGCAGCGAGGTCGACCTCGACCAGGGTCTGGCCGCGTGAGACCGACTCCCCCTGCGTCACCTTGGGGGCGAAGTGCGTGCCGCCGAGCCTCACGGTGTCGATGCCCACGTGCACGAGGACCTCGACGCCGTTGGCTGCGCGGATCCCGAACGCGTGCGGCATCACCGACACGACCTCGCCGTCGATGGGCGATGCGATGGTGCCGTCCGTCGGAAGGACGCCCGCGCCGCTGCCGAGCGCGCCCGAGGAGAACACCTTGTCGTTGACCTCGGCGAGCGGGATGACGGTACCGGCCACCGGTGCCGCGACGACGACGCCATCGGCGTCGATGGCCGCGGAAGGCTCGTCCTCGGAGGCGGGAAGATCCTTGAAGCCGAGGATCATCGTGAGCGAGAACGCGATGAGCATCGCGAGCCCGGTGCCGATGAGCTGGAGGGTGAAGTTGCCGATGTTGATCGTCGACACGACGGTGAGAGCGGACGGCAGCACGAAGCCCTCGGCCGCGGAGCCTCCGATCGCCGCGATGGCGCCGCCGACCGCGCCACCGATCACGCCGTAGATGAACGGCTTCTTGAGCCGCAGCGTCACACCGTAGATCGCGGGCTCGGTGATGCCGGCGACGATGCCCGAGAGCGAGGCGGGACCGGCCACGCCCTTGAGGTCCTTGTTCTTGGTCTTGAGGAACACCGCGAACGCGGCGGCGCCCTGGGCCGCGACAGCAGCGAACAGCGGACCGGTGAGGAGCGAGTAGCCGACGGTGGTGAGGCCCACCATGAAGAGCGGGAGCAGCGCCCAGTGAAGGCCGAAGATCACGAACACCTGCCAGCCGGCGCCGAGCAGCGCGCCGCCGACCGCGGGGCTGAGCGCCCACAGGTTATCGACCACCCACGCGAGGCCGTCACCCAGCCAGGCGGACAGCGGGCCGACGACGAGGAAGGTGAAAGGCACCACCGCGCCGATGACGAGCATCGGGTTGACGAAGTTCTTGATCGCCTCGGGCATGACGCGGTCGAGGAGCCGCTCGAGCTTCGACTGCACGTAGACCGCGAAGATCGCGGGGATCACGGCCGACAGGTATGCGGGCATGAGCACGGGGATGCCGAAGAACGTCAGCTCGCCGCCGCCGTCGGCGAAGGCCTTGAGCGTGACGTCGACGCCCTCGGCGTTGGCGATCACCGCGATGGTCTCGGAGTACAGCAGCGCGCCGACGATCGCGATGGCGGACCACTGGTTCGCCTTGAACTTCTTGGCCGCGGTCACCGCGAGGAACAGCGGGAGGAACTGGAACGTCGCGTCCGATGCGGCATAGAAGATCGCGTAGGTCGAGGTGTCGCCGAAGGCCGGCGAGATGGTCGTCGCGACGGCGAGAGCGGCCTTGATGAGACCGGTGCCGGCGAGGACCCACAGGAACGGCGTGAAGATGCTGGTGACGAGGTCGATGAGGCGTGCCATGAAGCCGCCCGTCGCCGGCGCGTCGCCCACCGAGATGCCCTCGTGACGGATCACGGCCTGGTACACCTCACCGACGGTGTTGCCGATGACGACCTGGAACTGACCGCCGGACTCCATCACGGTGATGACTCCGCGGGTGGCCTCGACCTTCGCCTTGTCGGCCTTGTCGCGGTCGACCAGCTGGAAGCGCAGCCGTGTTGCGCAGTGCGTCACGGACTTGACGTTGCCAGCACCTCCGATCGCCGCGAGGACCGCGTCGGCGATCACCTCGTGCTTGGTTGCTGTTGCCATGATTCCTCCTTGAATCGCTGGCGGGTCTCGCCTCCCGAGACGCAAAAAGACCCGGGATCTCGAGGGACGACGCCGTCTGCGCCGACAGCGCGCTGCATCTCTCGAGACCCGGGTCTTGCCTGCGGAAGTCACAATCCCGTGTGTTCGATCGCGGTCCTTTCCGCGATGAGCCGCAACGTAGCACCGCCCATGCGCCGGGTGCAACTGGCCACTTGTCAATTACCGGGTTGCGATCATCGGGACGCGGGGCTATGGTCGCCTCACTGACGGATTGTGACCGGTTCATCGGGCAAGACCTGGCCAGCGGCGAGACGCCGCGCCAGGTCTTTTCTGCTCTCCGGGGGCGATCACCGACATCGAGGCAAGGAAGCTCCGACATGCTGCAGCGACGCACCATCATCGCCAACCCCACCGGGCTGCACGCCCGCCCCGCCGCGCTGTTCGCGCAGAAGGCCGCGACCGCCGGCTCGACGATCACGATCGCCCGCGACGGCGAGGCGCCGATCGATGCCGCGTCGATCCTGTCGGTCATGAGCCTGGGCCTCGCGCACGGCGACACCGTCATGCTCGAGGCGGACGAGTCCGCCGCGGCCGTCCTCGACGCGCTCGTCGAGCTGCTCGAGACCAACCTCGACGCGGTGCCCGCGTGAGCGCGCCCGCCCTGTCCGCGGCGCTCACCGGCATCGGCGTGGGCCGCGGCTCGGCCGTCGCGCCGGTCGCGTTCGTCCGGCCTGCCCCGCCGGTCCCGGCCGCTGAGGTCGCCGTCGAGGGCGACACCGCACGCCTCGAGGCGGCCTTCGCGTTCGTGGCGGCCGCGCTCCACGAGCGCGCGGCCCGCGCGGAGGGCGACCTCGCCGCCGTGCTCTCCGCGACGGCGCTGATGGCGGGCGACACGGCGCTCACCGCGGAGGCGGTGAGCCGCGTGCGGAACGGCACGGGTCCGGCCACCGCCGTCGCCGAGGCGGTGGCGGGCTTCGCCACGATGTTCGAGGCCGCCGGCGGCTACCTCGCGGAGCGCGTCACCGACCTGCACTCGGTGCGCGACCGCGTGATCGCGCACCTGCTGGGCGCGCCCGAGCCGGGACTCGCGCTGACGGAGCGCTCGGTGGTCGCGGCCGAGGACCTCTCCCCTGCCGACACGGCGACGCTCGACCTCGAGCTGGTCGCCGGCATCGTCACCGAGCTGGGCGGACCCACGGGTCACACCGCGATCATCGCGGGCCAGCTGGGGATCCCGTGCCTCGTGCGGGTCGCGGGAGTCCTCGACCTGCGCCCCGGCACGACGGTCGCGATCGATGCGGCCGCCGGCACGGTCACGGTCGAGCCCGACGAGGCTCTCGTGGCGATGCTCGAGGAGCGCGCCGCGCGTGACACCGCGATCGCCGGCGACACCGCGCCCGGCGGCACCAGCGACGGACGGCCGGTCCCTCTGCTCGCCAACATCGGTACGCCGGCCGACATCGACCGCGCGATCGCGGCTCATGCCGAGGGCGTCGGCCTGTTCCGCACCGAGGTCCTGTTCCTCGAGGCGACGGAGCCGCCCACCGTGGACGACCAGGCCACGGTCTATGCGGACGCGGTGGCGCGCCTGGGCGAGAGGAAGCTGGTGGTCCGCACGCTCGACGCGGGCGCGGACAAGCCGCTCGCCTTCGCGACCCAGCCCGACGAGGAGAACCCCGCGCTCGGCGTGCGCGGCTACCGGCTCGCACGCACCCTGCCCGACCTGGTCGACACGCAGCTGGCGGCGCTGGGCAGCACCGCGACTCCCGGGACCTGGGTGATGGCCCCGATGGTCGCCACCCCGGCCGAGGCACGCGACTTCGCGTCCCGCGCTCGGGCGGCGGGCGCCACGACCGTCGGGGTGATGATCGAGGTGCCTGCCGCAGCGCTCCGCGCGGAGTCGATCCTCCGCGAGGTCGACTTCGTGTCGCTCGGCACCAACGATCTGGCGCAGTACACGATGGCGACCGATCGCCTCCGCGGCGAGCTCGCCGACCTGCTCGACCCCTGGCAGCCGGCCGTCCTCGAGCTGGTCGCCGCCACTGCGCGCGCCGGACGCGCGCTCGACAAGCCCGTGGGCGTCTGCGGAGAATCGGCGGCTGACCCTGTGATGGCGCTCGTGCTGGTCGGGATGGGTGTGACGAGCCTCTCGATGTCGCCCGGCTCCCTCGCAGCGGTCCGCTTCGCCCTGCGGTCGCACTCGTCCGCGCGCTGCGAGGAGATCGCGGCGGCGGCGCTCGCACAGGACGATGCGGCGGCCGCGCGCGCGGCGGCCCTCGCGCTCACCTCGACGGCGTTCCGAGAGGGGCTCGGGTTGTAGGCGCCCGGTCAGGACGCCGCCCCGCCAGTCCGCGCGTACGGTGGAGAGAGGGCGCCGACGCCCGCGGCGCCCGGACGAGGAGGCTGCGATGTCACGCGAGGAACGGCTCCGGAACGCGGCGGTGGCGGCGACCGGCGACGAGCAGATCACCCATGTCGCGGAGTTCATGCCCGAGTCTGCGCTCGACGACCCGATCTGGAACACCCACGCCGACCGCCGCGTCGCCCTGGATGACGACGGCGCGCCCGAGACCGCGGCCGCAGGCGCCGACCTGGGTGCGGATCTCGCGGCGCATCACGCCCACCTTCCCCCGCACGTCTGCCTGGCGGTGACACCCACCCGCCTGCACGTGCTCGGGCTGCCGCACGGCTTCTTCGCGGCCCACCCCGAGGAGGCCTACCTCATGGGGACCTTCGAGCGCGCATCCATCGAGGTGGCGGCCAAGGGTCGGCTCATCGACGTCGCGGTCACGCTCACCGATCGCGACTCGGGAGCGGTGATGGAGCTCGCGGCGGATCGCTGGTCGGGCTACCACCCCACCACCGTGATCGAGCTCCTCCGGACCACCGCGGCGCCGGCGGCCGATGCGGCCGACGACCCGAGCGCGGACCAGCCCCAGGCCTAGGACGGGTCGAGAGGCACGTACCGCTCCCCCGCCTCGACCGCAGCCGCGAGCGTGTTGCCCGGCCCCGGCAGCGGGCACACCCAGTCCGACGAGTACGCGCACGAGGGCTGGAACGCGAAGTTGAGGTCGACCACGAGAGCGTCCGGCGTGCCGCCGAGATCCGCGCCCTTGACCGTGTCCAGCACGTAGCGCCCTCCCCCGTAGCTCCGCGGCGAGGAGTCCCGCAGCGGCAGGAAGATGCCGCCGCCGTAGCTGTCGAGCCACCACACGTCGAGGCCACCGAGGCCCGGGAGCTCGACGCGCCCGATCCTCGCGAAGGGCACCACGCCATCGGTCGCCGTGGGCACCTCGCGGCGCTCGGGCTCGGCGTCGACCACGGGCGCCTCGAAGCGCAGCTCCGGCACGTAGGGCGCCACCTCGGGAGTGAACGATGCGCGCGCCGCCTCGGGCACGGGGCTCGCGGGGTGGTCGCGCAGCAGCGCCGCCCGGCCCTCGACCCAGGAACGATGCGCCGCCGCAGACTGAGGCTCCGCCCGCACCGCGGCGTAGAGGTCGGCGACGCGCCGGCGCCAGTCGCGGATCTCCCAGGATGAGATCACGCGGAGAGGCCGATGATGGCGCGGATCCCGTCCGCGAGGTCGCGGGCGACCTGGTCGGGCTCGCCGTCGAGGTAGCCGGCGACCAGCGCGCCGTCGCGGAGCATCATCACTTGCGACGCACCCGTCGCAGCCCCGGCGGCGTCGAGACCGGCCCCCTCGAGCCACGCCGCGATCGCCTCGGTCATGAGGCCGCGGAACTCGGCCACGAGCGCGCGCACAGGGTGGTCCGGATCGGGGTACTCCGCCGCGGCGTTGATGAAGGGGCACCCACGGAAGTGCGGGCGGCACATCTGGTCGGTGAGCGCGGCCGCGATCTCCTCCAACCCGAGGTCCTCCCCCGCCGCGGTCGCGAGCAGGCCCCTCACGGAGTCGAGCTCGCGGGCGAGGTAGGCGACCACCACATCGTCCTTGGTCGGGAAGTGACGGTAGAAGGTGACCTTGGAGAATCCGGCGTCCGCAAGGATGCGGTCGGCGCTGACGGCGCGGATGCCGTGCTCGGCGAACAGCGCCGTGGCGGCGTCGACGATCGCCTCGCGCACGGCCGGGCCCCGAAGTCCGGGCCGGTGGTCCGCGGTGGCGGTCATGGGGGCTCCCTCGGTGTGCTGTCGCGAACGTCGCGCGTCTCCTCGATCATGCCGTACGCCCGCCGCGGAGCGTCGGACCCTCGCCCTCCCCCGCAGCGCAACCCTGTGTCATGATGTAGACGTACTAGTAACTCTACAGCAGGAGGACGGACATGACCGAGCCCGCCGACACCACCGTCGACACCCCCCTCACCGCCGACATCGACATCACCCCCGGCGAGGGAGCGCACCCCGATGTGGCCCCCAAGCGCCCCAAGGCCTTCTACACCGCCGAGGCCACCGCGACCGGCGACGGCCGCAACGGCCGGGTCGCGACGAGCGACGGGCTGCTCGACCTGGACCTCGTCATGCCGAACCCCCTGACCAAGCCGAAGAAGACCAACCCCGAGCAGCTCTTCGCCTCGGGCTTCGCGGCATGCTTCAACTCGGCCTTCCAGGGCGCGGCCAAGCTGCTCAAGGTCAAGCTCGAGGCGTCGGAGGTGACGGCGCGCGTGGGCATCGGCCCGGTGGCCCTCAACCGCTTCGGCCTGGGCGTCCGCCTCCACGTCACCGCGACCGGCATCGACCAGGCCACGGCGGAGGCCGTCGCGGAGAAGGCGGAGCTCATGTGCCCGTACTCGAACGCGACCCGCGGCAACATCCCGGTCCAGATCGAGGTCACCGTCAAGTAAAGACCGCGCCAAGGGAATGCCCGGCCCTTCGGGGTGCGTCTGTCATGATGGACGCACCCCGAGGAGGCTGAATTTCTCTATGGCAGACGGCACGCACGAACGCACGAGGAGACGGAAGAGGCAGGGGCACCGCGCAGGCGCAGCGGTACCCGTATCGACCTATCGCCTGCAGCTGAGCGCGGACTTCACGTTCGCGGACGCCGGTGAGCGGCTCGACTACTTCGCCTCGCTGGGGGTCACTCACCTCTACCTCTCCCCGGTGCTCACGGCCGCCCCGGGCTCGACGCACTTCTACGACGTGGTCGACCACTCGCGGATCTCCGACGTGCTCGGCGGCGAGGACGGGCTGCGGGACCTGTCATGGAAGGCCGGCGAGCACGGCATCGGCCTCATCGCCGATGTGGTGCCCAACCACATGGCCGTGCCGACGCCCGCGTTCCACAACAAGGCGCTGTGGGACGTGCTCGAGCATGGGCACGAGTCGCTGTTCTCGCACTGGTTCGACGTCGACTGGGAGTCCGGCGAGCCGGTGCTCATGCCGGTGCTGGGCCAGCGCATCGGCACCATCCTCGCGGCGGGCGAGCTCACGGTCGACCACATGGTGGTCCCGGGCTTCGAGGACCGCGGCGAGGTGCCGGTGCTCCGCTACTGGGATCACGTGTTCCCGGTGCGCGCGGGCACGGAGCACCTGCCGCTCGCATCGCTCGTCGAGGAGCAGCACTACCGCCTCGCGTACTGGCGGGTCGCGAACGAAGAGCTCAACTACCGCCGCTTCTTCGACGTCGGCTCGCTCGTGGCGGTGCGCGTCGAGGACGAGGACGTCTTCGACGCCACGCACGCGCGCATCGTATCGCTGGTGAAGGACGGCACGCTCGAGGGCCTGCGCATCGACCACCCGGACGGCCTCGCCGATCCCGAGGGCTACGTCGCCCGCCTGTCCGAGGCGACCGACGGCGCATGGATCGTCGTCGAGAAGATCCTCGAGGACGAGGAGCGCCTCCCCACCACCTGGAAGTGCGCCGGCACCACCGGCTACGACGCCTCGTGGCGCGTCGGGGCGCTGCTGCGCGACCCGTCGGGTGCCGCACCGCTCGCCGGCACCCTGCACCGCGTGGCCGGGGACGCGATGGGCGAGCTGCCCGACCTCATCGACTCCGCCAAGCGCGAGATCGTCAAGGAGTCGCTGTCGAGCGAGGTGCACCGCCTCGCCACGATCGCGCACGCGGTCTGCACGGCGGACGTGCGCCTCCGCGACCACACCTGGCGGGCGCTCTACGACTGCCTGCGGACGATGCTCGTCACCTTCGACCGCTACCGCGCCTACGTCATCGCGGACGTCGCGCCTCGGCCCGACTCGCTCGACACGATCGATCACGCCGCGGAGCGCGCACGGCGCCTGCTCGACCCCGAGCGTCACGAGACGCTCGACGTGGTCGTGGACCTGCTCAAGGGCGCCGAGGTCGGCTCGGCGGGCCGCACCACGGACGCGAAGCGCCGCGAGCTGGTGACGCGCTTCCAGCAGGCGTGCGGCGCGGTCATGGCCAAGGGCGTCGAGGACACCGCCTACTACCGCTGGACGCACCTGCTGCCGCTGTGCGAGGTCGGCTCCCCCGCCGGCCGTTTCGCGATGCCCCCGGCGGCCTTCCACGCGTGGGCTCAGGAGCAGCAGAAGCTGTTCCCCCACGCGATGACCTGCCTCTCGACCCACGACACCAAGCGGTCCGAGGACGTGCGCGCGCGGCTGGGCGTGCTGTCGGAGGCGGCAGACCAGTGGGACGAGCTGGTCCAGCAGCTCCGCACGATGACGCTTGAGATGCGCCCCGCGGAGCTCGACGGGCGCACGGAGAACCTCTGGTGGCAGACGCTCGTCGGCACGTCCGACGAGGACGGCGTCATGGAGTGGGACCGCCTCGAGGGCTACCTCATCAAGGCGATGCGCGAGGCGAAGTCGCACACCACGTGGACCTCGATCAACGAGACCTACGAGTCGCAGGTGCTGTGGTTCGCGCAGGCGACCCATGCCGACCCGGAGGTGCGCGAGGCGCTCGCGGCCTGGCATCGTGCCACCGCCACGGGCACCCGCGGCGCGATCCTCGGCCAGAAGCTGCTGCAGCTCACCATCCCCGGCGTGCCCGACGTCTACCAGGGCACGGAGACGCTGGCGCCTAGCCTCGTCGACCCGGACAACCGACGCCCGGTCGACTTCGCGCTGCGCGACGAGATGCTCACGCGCCTGCTCGGCGGCGCACGTCCGCGCGGGCTCGTCGAGGAGAAGCTGCTCGTCACCGCGGCCGCGCTGCGGCTGCGACGCGACCACCCGGACGCCTTCACCGGCGACCAGGCGGGCTACGTGCCGCTGCCGGCATCGTCGGGCCACGCCGTGGTGTTCGCTCGCACGGCGGGTGAGGAGCCGGTGGCCGTCACGGTGGCGACCCGTGCCGCGCTCGAGCTCGAGCACCTGGGCGGCTGGGGCGAGCACACGGTGCAGCTTCCCGAGGGAGAATGGCGTGACGTCATCGGCCGCCAGACGTTCGAGGGAGGGTCCGTGCCGCTCGCGCAGCTGCTCAAGAACCACCCGGTCGCGCTCCTGGAGCGGGCATGACGGCGCAGGCGCGGGTGTGGGCGCCCCGCGCGTCCCGGGTCGAGATCCTCGTGGGGCCGCCCGACGAGGCCGTGGTCGACGTCATGCATCCGGCCGAGGACGGCTGGTGGGAGGGCCCCGCGCTCGCGGACGGCACCGACTACGCGTACTCGGTCGACGGGGCCGGGCCGTTCCCCGACCCGCGCAGCGCGTGGCAGCCGTACGGCGTGCACGGGCCGTCGCGTACCTTCGACGCCTCGGCCCATGCGTGGGACGACGGCGCTTGGGCCGGGCTCTCGGCGCTCGGCGCAGTGACCTACGAGCTCCACGTCGGCACCTTCACGCCCCGCGGCACGCTCGACGCGATCGACGACCGTCAGCTGCGGGACCTCCGCACGCGCGGCGTCGAGATGGTCGAGCTCATGCCACTGGCGGCGTTCCCGGGCTCGCGGGGCTGGGGCTACGACGGCGTGGCGCTGTACTCGGTGCACGACGCCTACGGCGGGCCGGCGGCGCTGCAGCGCTTCGTCGATCGCGCGCATCGTCACGGGCTCGGCGTGTGCCTCGACATGGTCTACAACCACCTCGGTCCCGACGGGAACTACCTCGCGCAGTTCGGCCCGTACTTCACGGACGCGCACGAGACGCCGTGGGGCTGGGCGGTCAACCTCGACCAGGACGATGCGGTCGGGATGCGCACCTTCATCGTCGACAACGCGCTGCGCTGGTTCGAGGACTTCCACGTCGACGCACTGCGGCTCGACGCGGTCCATGCGCTCGTCGACGACTCCGCGCGCCACATCCTGGCGGAGCTCTCCGATGCGACCGCGGTGGCGGCGGTGCGTCTGGGCCGGCCGCTGTCGCTGGTCGCGGAGTCCGACCTCAACGACGCCGTCATGGTGACGCCCACGTCCGAGGGCGGGCTCGGCATGACCGCGCAGTGGGCGGACGATGTCCACCACGCGCTCCATGCCTACCTCACCGGGGAGACGCATGGGTACTACGGGGACTTCGGGAGCATCGAGGCGCTCGACAAGGTCTACCGCAGCGTGTTCGTGCACGACGGCGGGTTCTCGACCTTCCGCGGCAAGGACTGGGGCGCGCCCGTGCCCGCCTCGATCGATCGTCGGCGGTTCGTGGTCTTCGCCTCGAACCACGACCAGGTGGGCAACCGAGCGCTGGGCGATCGCCCGGCGTCGCGGCTCTCCCCCGGCGCGCAGGCGGCCTCGCTCGCCCTGGTGCTGCTGTCTCCCTTCACGCCGATGCTGTTCATGGGCGAGGAGTACGGCGAGACCAGGCCGTTCATGTTCTTCACGGATCACGACGAACCCCTGGGCTCCGCGGTCTCCGAGGGGCGCATGCACGAGTTCGCCGGCCACGGCTGGGAGGACCTCTACGGCGGCGAGGTGTCGGTGCCTGACCCCCAGGACCGGCAGACCTTCCTGCGCTCGAAGCTCGGTTCGGGCGTCGCTGCGGGCTCTACGGCGAACGCGCGGATCGAGGAGTGGGTGGCCGCGTTGATGTCGGCGCGGTCGCTGACGCTCGAGGACGGGGTGTGGGCGCGGTTCCCGGCCGGCGCGTCCGAGTCCGCTCCGCGCCAGCTGACCATGTCCGGCCCCGTGGTGGTGCACGCCAATCTCTCGGATTCGCCGATGCGGGTCGAGGGCGGCGCTCCCCTGGCGGTCTTCGGCACCGTCACCGCGGTCGAGGGCGGTCTGGAGCTGGCGCCGGACGCGGTCGTGCTCGTCGACTCGGCCACTCTGTGACACCACGGCCCACCCAGGACACAGCGCACCCAGGCGCGTCTCGCCGATGATTCTCGCCGCCTCGCCCGCGCCCGCTGCACCCTGACGTCTGGCGTGGGCACGCCGCTGCGGCGCTCACCGGGTGGATGGCGCTTCGGGGCGGGGTGGTCAGACGGGTACGGGTTCGCGGTGGTCGCGAAGTTGTTCGTGTGCCGGTTCGGCTGCCCGTGTGAGTTCTCGCGGCGGTTCTTGGCGTCCGATATCGACGTGGAGGGCTGCTCGTCCGCCTTGTCGGGGTGTGCGGGTGGGGTCGATAGTGCGGGGCGGGGTGAACCACACCGCGGTGGGGGTGGCTTTGACCGTCCAGCCGTCGTCGTGGATGCGGTGATGACACCTCGTGCAGAGCAGGACGCCGTTGGCGAGGTCTGAACGGCCGCCGCGGCTCCATTCTTGGATGTGGTGGGCGTCGCACCACGACACGGGTGCATGGCAGAAGGCGCAGCCGCCGTCACGTTCGGCCAGCGCGATCCGCTGCGCCGGCGTGAAGTACCTCCGCGCGTAACCCACATCCAGTGCTTGTGACCCTGCACCGAGGACGACCGGGAGGAGTTTCGCGTCGACAGCCATGCGGCGCAACTGTCCCGCGCTCATCGGAGTCGAGATCGCGTCGCACGAGCCCAGTCCGAGTCCGGTACGCATCCCCTGCTCGTCCAAGCGCACGACCACCTGGGTCGACACTCCGCTGCCGGGGGCCTCGCAGCGCATCCCGTGGCGGGCCAGTCCGACGAGCGCGTCGGCGCGGATCCGTCCGGCCTCGCCGGGCTCGGCCGGCCCGAGGCCTTCGTTGCGACGCCGGGCGAACGCGTCCCTGACTTGCGCGTCGAGCCAGGTCTTGATCACCGCCCCCGACGCAGGATCCAGGACTCCGCCCAGGGCGATCATGCCGTCGGCCCGCTCAGACACGCTCACGTACCTGTCGGCGCGTTGACGCTTCTCCCGCGCCTCCCACCGGTCCAGGTCCCACCGTGCGGTGACATCCAGGCAGGCCTTGCGCAGATCCGCCAGCGACAACCGCTTGGCTTTCGCCACCAGCCGTGCTTCAAGTCGCTCGTCGGCGCCCTCGAGACGATCCAGGGTGTCCTTGAGCAATGCCGCCTGCGCCGCCGACAACACCCCGGACCGCAGCGCGGCCGCGATCCGCGCCCAGCGCACCGCCACACATTTCTCGCCCGGCCCAGCGGTTGCATCGTCACTAGAAAGGAGCTCGCCGGCGGCGATGAGGTCACGTGCGTCCTTCGCCGAGCTGCCGGTGGTCTGCGCGACCATCCCGACCGCGTTGCGATGCCCATGCCGGCGCGCCATCCCACCCCCGACGCCATCGGAACGCTGCGCGACCGCACCGGCCAGCAACGCTCCCCGCACGTCGACCAGGCGTCGGATCCGCGCCCACGACTCCTGGCGGGCGGCGACGTCGGCCTCGCTCAGCCCCGCCAGCACGCCAGGCTCAGCAGGCACGAGCACGTCCAATGCTCGCTCCACCACCGCTGCAGCCTCACCGATCTCCATGACCACCAGTCAACCACCCGGGTCTGACACTCAACCCCGGATATCACCCCAGGCACATGTGGAAATCCAGACCATTTTCAAGCCTGGGGACATCACCGCGTGACGTGTGGGGCAATGGCGGTGAGGACACACGAGGTCCTCCTTGGCAGTGTCTCGTCAATGTACCCACGGGCGCCGGCGGCCCTGTGGGTGTCGCGCCGCGACAAGGCGCTGCGCGCGCCACCCGCAGCGCCACCGCTCCGCCCCCGAGGGACTAGAGGACGGGCATCGACCCGAGACCTCCAGCATCGCGGCTCCACGCGCCCCGTCAACCCGCTGCCTCGCATTGGGCCGAGGAAGGTGCTCCCGCACCTGCGCGGGCCGAGCCCGCGGCCGGTGCGGGTGGACCGGGCGCACTCCACCGCAGAGGCCTCCGGTATCGAATCGAAGCCCGAGTCTGGCGCGAGTCCCGTGGGCAGGCGTGACAGTGCCGTACGTGGCTGGGTTGGTCCCCCGAGTTATGTTGCTACTTCAAGTGAAGAGCGTGCTACGCGGTCATGCGACTCGCTGCTCGTAGAGTGTCGCCATGACCGCGAGATCACGCCTCCGCTTGCCGGGCTCACCCGCAATGCGTGAAGCGTTCGGCTGCCCCACCGGGATCCCCTGGAGGTAGCCATGCGAACGGGCAAGATCGACCCGAGCGTCGGCGGGGGCCGTTACGTCGACGTCGATCAGGACGAAGTCGACTCCAGTCTCATCGACCGGATCAGCACGGCTGGCGCGACAAACGTCATCGTGCGCGGAACCTTCGGTCGACGCAATCGCGCCTCGGCCCTTGCCTGGCTGGAGCAAGTGCCGCCATTCAATGCGTTGGACATCTACTCGCCGAACATCCCGACGATCCCGCACCAAGTGCTCGCCAATTTGACGAGCCTTGGCCTGGTCGGGCGCCTCATAGAACCGCTTGACTTCTCCGCCGCACGGCGATTGTCCGTCATCGGTGTGCGACGTGCTTCAGACTTGGCAGACGCTCTCACATCGTGCCGGCTCACCTCGATCCGCGTCGAGCGCTGGACAGATGACGACCTGCTACAGCTCGCCCCCGCCGTCGACCTGGAATGCCTCACAATCCGAGGAGTCGGCCAAGATCTCGAGGAATCGTGACTACCCGACCTGCCTAAGCTCACAGAGTTGAACCTGTGGAACGTCGTGCCCGCTGACTTCGCACCGCTCAGCAGCGCACCGAGTCTCGAGAACTTCAGTTGGCTCGAACCGTCGAGATCGCCGGATGCGACGCTAGACCTCGCGCCCTTCGCGAAACTTGAGAGGCTTCGCCACCTGCATCTGGGAACGAGCCTGCATATCGAGAATGTGAGCGAGTTGCGGCGGTTGTCGGGACTCGAATCGGTAGTACTGACACACGCTCAATACGACCTGGACGCGGCGGCAGGGCTTCCACTGGTCGGACGGTAGTTCAGCGACAGGGCGTCCGCCTGCCCGCCGCAAGTAGGTGCACTGCCGAATACTCTCCAGCGCGTAGCAGCAGGCCCAAGCGTGCTGAGCATTCTCATCTTTGCCAGGCGTGATCTTCGCGCCCCCACCAGTAGTCTCGTCGCATGTACCCAGAGGATCCCGTCACCAGCGATGCGCTCCGCGCAAGCGTGACCCTGCGCTTCGACACGCTCGCCCGACGGCTCGCGCTGCCCCTCGGAGCGACGGTGGACCTCGTCGAGAGCGAGGACTTCTCTGTCCTCAAGATCACGCCTGCCAACGACGATGCGCTGGCGATTGACGTTGTCTTTGACAACCTCATTGACTTCGCAGCGGGGTCGATCGGCGGGCGCTGGGAAGCCGACTACACCGACGAGATGGTCGAAGATCTTGAGGACCTCCTGCATGCGATCGTCGCCGGACACGTGAGCGAGGTGGCAGCGCCGGGCCGATCGCGCGTAGAAGTCACCATCGCGAGCGGTGAGGTCGTCTCCGAAACGGGCTACGAAGGATGCCTGACGAGTCTCACGCCCATGCCGGGATGGACAAAGTGGGGCCGTCGCCTCCAGTACGGGCCCTACAGGCCCTCTATCTAGTCGGTCTCGCGGAACGCGTGTAAACACACGCAAGCGTGATGAGCGTTTCCATCCTCAGAGACGCGCCCAGGACTTCATGATGCCTGCTACGGTCCGACAAGATCGCTAGTGTCTCGTTGTACTGGGCTCCGAAACGCTCGAACAGACTGGGGTGATCATGCGCTGGGGATGGGCTGCTGTCGCGATCGGCTCGCTTGTCGGCGGGTTCACTGCTTTCACCCGACTCTCGGCGTACGTATGCCTCCTAGAAATAACGCCGAGCGGCGAGCCCCCGCATTGTGGCCTAGCGCTTGAAGACATGGTGGGCATGGCGTTCGTGGTGGGGGCAACTCTCGCGCTGTGCGGCTACTCGGTCTCTCGCGCAGTACGCAAGACGCCCTAGCGCGTTGGCGCACCCGGCGCGTGTAAACACGCGCAGTCCTACTGCTCCGCGCGCAGGGGATGTGTTCGCGAGTGGCTCCCTTGGGAAGCCCCGTCTCGCAGCACGCGCACCAGTGCACGTCAGCCGTCGAGGCGACAGCGAAGCGCGGCGACCACCACCTCCGCATCGGGGACATCGGCGAGGCCCGACCACGTCGCGTAGACCCGGCAGGCGAGGCGCTCGACGCGGGGCCCCTCCGGCAGCAGGTCCGCGCCGTCGACCACGATCGTCGGCGAGCCGCGGAAGTCGAGGCCTCGCGCGTCCGCCTCGGATGCGACCACCAGCTCACCCACCGGCACCTCCGGGTGCCCGACGGTATCGAGCGCGGCTCGCACCAAGGACACCGCGCGGGAACGCCCCACGCAGCCCTCGATGACGAGCACGTCGACCTGCACAGCTCCACCCTCGCACGCCGCACGGACGGATCACCGGCCTGGCGACCAAGAACGGCACCCGCGCCAGAGCGAGCCGAGGCCACCCCACGTTCCGCCCATACCCCGGCGAACCTCGCAATCGAGGACGCCCGGGACCCAGAAACCCCGCGCGTCCCCTGGCGCGCCGGCCGAGACAGGACCAAGATGCAGGCATGACACCCGAATGTGTGACCCATGTCACATGGGACGATGCGGCCCGTCGCGCTCTCGAGCAGCGCCTCACCCAGGTGGACGCCGAGCACCAGGAGGAGGCCCTCCGCCTCGCCGGCCTGGCGCTCCACCTGTGCACCGAGCACGACGATCACGCAGACGAGGCTCGCCGCCTTCTCGAGCGCGCCGTCACCGTCCCCGGCGCCGAGCCGCATCCGGGCGCGCGCGAGGCCCTCGCGCAGATCGCGGCCGCGCGCGGCGACGTCGCCACCGCGATCTACCGCTTCCGTGAGCTGCTCGCCGAGCACCCCGACGGCGAGGGGACCCTGGGCGGCGTCGAGGTCGCCCTCGCGGAGCTCCTGCTCGACCGTCGCGGCGAGGGCGACGTCGACGAGGCCGTCGAGCTCCTCTCGACCTGGCGCCGCCGCCGACCGCTCACGCTCGACACCCTGCTCTTCCGCTGGCACGTCGCGCTCATCCGCAGCGCCGAGGCAGTCGGCGACGATCGCACCGCACGCACGGCCGCGACCACCGCGCTCAATCTCGCCGAGAGCGCCCGCAAGCTCAGCTTCCACCCCGACTTCCACCCCATCGACACGGACCGGTCGACGATGCAGTGGCTCAAGGCCCTCGCTGCCTGAAGCCGTCCCGCCTGGCGCGCGGCGAGCACCAGCACGCTCCCGCGCTACCCTGCCGAGATGACGAGCGACCTGCCCTCGACCATCGCGGCGCCGGTCGAGCACACGCTCGAGATCAAGAAGTCCGTGTTCCTCACCCATCTCGCCCCCGTGGCGTCGATGGAGGAGGCCGATGCGATCATCGCCCGCATCCGCAAGGAGCGTTGGGACGCCCGTCACCACTGCGTCGCCATGGTCCTCGGCACCCACGCCGACCGTCAGCGCTCCAGCGACGACGGCGAGCCCGCCGGCACCGCCGGGGTGCCGATGCTCGAGGTCCTGCGTCGTCGCGAGGTCACCGACGTCGTGGCGATCGTGAGCCGCTGGTTCGGCGGGGTCCTCCTGGGCGCCGGAGGGCTGGTCCGCGCCTACACGCACGCGGTCGCGGAGACGCTCGACATCGCAGAGACCGTGCAACGCAGGCACCTCACCGCGGTGACGCTCGACGTGCCGCATGCCGAGGCGGGCCGGGTGCTGGCCTTCTGCCACACCTGGATCGGGGCGCACGAGGGCACCCTCGACGAGCCCGAGTACGCCGCGGAGGCGCGGCTCACCCTCCACGTCCCGCCCGAGGCGCTCCCCACCTTCGACGCCGACCTGGCGGCCGCCACCGCGGGCGCGATCGTCCCGCGCCACGGCGAGACCGCCGTGGTCGACATCACGAGCTGAGCGCTCCTACGTGTTGAGGAACTCGAAGAGGTCGTAGATCAGGAAGGCCGGCCACACGAGCGCCTGGAACAGCGCGCCCACGTGCTCCCAGAACCCGTCGGCCTGCTGCCAGAACCACACCCCCGAGCCGATCATGGCAAGGAAGTATCCTCCGCCACCCGCCGCCGCAGCGCTGTTGTTGCTCGCCATCGCACACCCCCGAAGAATGTCCCCCTCGACCGGTCTACCAGGCCCGGCGCCCTCGCGCCAGGGGGATGCGCCGCCTAGGGTGAGGACAAGGACGCGGCAAGGGAGACGAGGCGACGATGAGCGGTTGGCTGGCACGCCCGTCCGGCGTGCTGAGGGTCGGCGAGGACTTCGACCTGGGCGCCCTCGACGCGCGCTCCACCCCGGGTTTCGGAGGCGACCGCGCCGCCGGCGAGGCGGCGATGGCCACGCTCGGCGCGAGGCTCGCGGTGCTCCAGGAGATGCTCTTCGCCGAGGCCCGCTCGGGCAGCGACCGCGCCCTGGTGCTGGTCCTCCAGGGCATGGACACGTCAGGCAAGGGCGGCATCTCGCGCCACGTGCTCGGCATGGTCGATCCGCAAGGCGTCCAGGTGCGCTCCTTCGGTCCGCCGACCGCCGAGGAGCGCCGCCACCACTACCTGTGGCGCGTGCGGCGCTCGCTCCCCCGCCCCGGGCACATCGGAGTGTTCGACCGCTCGCACTACGAGGACGTGCTCGTCGCACGGGTCGAGGGCCTCGTCGACGGCGCCCCCTGGACACGGCGCTACGCCGAGATCAACCGCTTCGAGCGCCAGACCAAGGAGTCCGGCATCACCGTGGTGAAGTGCGCGCTCATGATCTCGCCCGACGAGCAGCTCGCCCGCCTCGCCAACCGGCTGAGGCGCCCCGACCGGTTCTGGAAGTACGACCCGAGCGACCTCGACGCGCGCGCCAAGTGGGACGACTACATGGACGCGTACCAGGACGTCTTCGATCACACGTCAACGCCGTCGATCCCCTGGCACGTGGTCCCGGCGGACCGGAAGTGGTACGCGCGGCTCGCCGTCACCCAGCTCCTGGTCGACACGCTCGAGGACATGAACCTCGGGTGGCCGCCCGCGACGTTCGACGTCGCCGCGGAGCGTGCCCGGCTCGGGGCGCTCCTGCCGGCCCAGCAGGGGGACGATGCGCCGCCCGAGACGCGCGGCAAGAGCGCCAAGACGAGCAAGAAGGCGAAGGCCAAGAAGAAGCGCTGAAGTCGTCGCGCGTCAGACCGGCCGCGTGTGCTCCAGCGCCGCGTGCGCCATCGACTCGAGGCGCGAGAGGCACCGCAGGTACTTCTTCCGGTAGCCGCCCCGCAGCATCTCGGCCGTGAACACGGAGTCCAGCGGCGCCCCCGCGGCCGCGATCACGGCGTCGCGGTCGTAGAGGCGGTCGACCAGCGCGACGACGCGCAGCGCCTGGTTCTGGTCCTCCAGCGGCGCGACGTCGGTGAGCGCGAGGGCGGCCACACCGTCCACGTACGCGCCGTAGCGCGAGGGATGCACCTGGGTGAGGTCCGCGAGGAGCGCAGGCCACGAGGCGAGCGCGGCGCGGGGTGAACCCGCGAGCGTCGCGACAACAGCCTCCGTCGCCGGCTCGGGGAACGCCAGCGACCCGCGATGCCGGTAGTCGGGCCCGTCGATCCGCACCGTGGTGAACACCCGGGCGACGGCCTGGATCTCGCGCTGGAAGTCGTCGGCGGCGAAGCGCCCCTCCCCCAGCGCATCGGGAAGCGTGTTGGACGTCGCGGCGACGCACACGCCCGCGTCCGTGAGCTCACGCATGAGCCGCGCCATGATGAGCGTGTCGCCCGGATCGTCGAGCTCGAACTCGTCGATGCACACCACCGCGAATCCGGACAGCGCCTCACGCGCCGCGATGAAGCCGAGCGCGCCGACCAGGTTGGTGAACTCGACGAACGTTCCGAAGACGGCGCGCGACGGCCCGAGCGCGTGCGCAAGCGAGGCGAGCAGGTGCGTCTTGCCCACCCCGAAGCCTCCGTCGAGGTAGAGCCCGACTCCGGGGCCCTTGCGCGACCGGAACCGCTTCAGGTGCGGCGCCGCGAAGTCCCGCACCGCGGCGAGCGCCTCGGCCTGGGACGGGTGCTCGGGATCCGGTGCGTACGAGTCGAACGAGGCGCGCCCGAAGTGCGGCGGCGGCACGAGGCCCGCGATGAGGTCCTCGGGCGCGACGACGGGCCTGCGCCCGATCAGCTCGATGCTCATGACCGGCCCCGACCGCGCATCGTGCCGCCGCACGCCGCCGCGAACGCGAACGGGGCGCCGGCAGCCGCCGACGCCCCGTCCGTGCTGCTCACAGCGTTCAGGCCTCGACCTCGGTGCGGTCGCCCGACCACAGCGTGTGGAACGTGCCGTCGACGTCCACGCGCTTGTAGGTGTGGGCGCCGAAGAAGTCGCGCTGGCCCTGGATCAGCGCGGCGGGCAGACGCTCCGCGCGCAGCGAGTCGTAGTACGCGAGCGACGACGAGAAGGCCGGGGCCGGCACGCCGGTCAGGGCCGCCTGCGCGACCACGCGACGCCAGGCGCCCACGCCGCCCGCGATCTCGTCCGCGAAGTACGGGTCGACCAGCAGCGTCGGCAGGTCCGCGTCGCGCTCGAAGGCCTCGGTGATGCGGTCGAGGAAGCGGGCGCGGATGATGCAGCCCTCGCGCCAGATCTTCGCCATGTCGCCGAGCGTGATGTCCCAGCCGAACTCCTCGGAGGCGGCGCGGATCTGATCGAAGCCCTGCGCGTACGCGACCACCTTCGAGGCGTACAGCGCGAGGCGCACGTCCTCGATGAAGCCCTCGCGGTTGTTGATGTGGAAGTCGCCGGTCGACGCGGTGAGCACGTCGCGCGCGGCGGCGCGCTGCTTCACCTGGGACGAGATCGCACGGGCGAAGGTCGCCTCGGCGATGCCGGTGACCGGGACGCCCAGGTCGAGCGCGGACTTCACGGTCCAGCGGCCGGTGCCCTTCTGCCCCGCCTCGTCCTTGATGACGTCGACCAGCGCCTTGCCGGTGCGCGCGTCGGTCTGACGCAGCACCTCGGCGGTGATCTCGATGAGGAACGACTCGAGGTCGCCCTGGTTCCACTCGGCGAAGATGTCCGCGATCTCGGCAGGCTCAAGGTCGAGGCCCGTGCGCAGCAGGTCGTAGGCCTCGCCGATGAGCTGCATGTCGGCGTACTCGATGCCGTTGTGCACCATCTTGACGAAGTGGCCGGCGCCGTCGGGGCCGATGTGCGTGCAGCACGGGGTGCCGTCCTCCGCCTTGGCCGCGATCTTCTCGAGGATCGGGCCGAGCGTGACGTAGGACTCCGCGGGGCCGCCGGGCATGATCGACGGGCCGAGCAGCGCGCCCTCCTCGCCGCCGGACACGCCCGAGCCCACGAAGTGGAAGCCCTTCGCGGCGAGGTCCTTCTCGCGGCGCATGGTGTCCGTGTAGAGCGCGTTGCCCGCGTCGACGATGATGTCGCCCTGCTCGAGCAGCCCGGTGAGCTGGTCGATCACAGCGTCGGTGGGGCCGCCGGCCTGCACCATGATGACGACGGTGCGGGGCTTCTGGAGCGACGCGACGAAGTCCTCGAGCGTCTCCGAACCGATGAAGTCGCCCTCGTCGCCGTGGTCCTCGAGCAACGAGTGCATCTTCTGCGGCGAGCGGTTGTGCACCGCCACCGTGAAGCCGTTGCGTGCGAAGTTGCGGGCCAGGTTGCGACCCATGACCGCAAGTCCGGTCACACCGATCTGAGCGAGCGCCATCGTCCATCCTTCTCGTCCGGGGATACCCGCCCCAGCCTAGACGGTCGCCGTGCGCGTGGCGTACGTCGTGCCTGGCGGAGCCGGGCTTAGGCTCCGAGACATGGCCAGCGATCTCGACGCGGCGCCGCCGGACTTCCGAGCGGCGCTGCTCTCGCTGCGCGACGCACCCACGCACCCCTCGGTGCGCCTCACCGAGGTGCCGGCCCCGCACCGCATCGCCCCCTACGCGGCCGCGATCAGCGGCGAGGTCGACGGCATCGAGGCGTCGGGCCGCTTCGTGATCCTCCACGACCCCGCTGGACAGGCGGCGTGGGACGGGACGATGCGCATCGTCGCCCTGGTGAAGGCCGTCGCCGATCCCGAGGTGGGACGCGACGATCTGTGGGGCGAGGTCGCCTGGTCGTGGCTCACGGAGGCCCTCGACGGTGCGCCTCACCGCGCGCGCGGCGGTACGGTGACCAAGGTGACCTCCGAGTCGTTCGGCGAGCTGGCCGATCGTCCAGGCGAGGTCTCGATCGAGCTGCGGGCGTCGTGGACGCCCACCACCACCGATCTGGCCCCGCACATCGCGGCGTGGACGGATCTCATGGCGGCATGCGCAGGGGTACCCCCGACTCCCCACGGCGTGCGCACGCTGCCGGGAAGGACCCTGTGACCGAGCCGACCACCGCATCGTCCGTCGAGGCCGATGCGCCGCCCGCCATCCCCCTCACCGAGCCCGAGGGCGGCGTGCCCCCGATCATCGACACCCCCGAGGCGCTCGCCGAGGCATGCGCGGCCTTCGCGGCAGGCACCGGCCCGGTGGCCGCCGATGCGGAGCGCGCGTCGGGCTTCCGCTACGGACAGGGCACGTACCTCGCGCAGTTCAAGCGCAAGGGCGCCGGGATCGCGCTCATCGACACCGCCGCGCTTCCCGACCTCTCGAGCTTCGGCGAGGCGCTCGGGGACGCCGAGTGGGTGTTCCACGCCGCGAGCCAGGACCTGCCCGGCATGCGCGAGCTCGGGATGACCCCGGCCAAGGTCTTCGACACCGAGCTGGGCGCGCGCATCCTCGGCTGGCCCAAGGTGGGGCTCGCCGCCGTGGTCGAGCGCGAGCTCGGCTTCGCGCTCGCGAAGGAGCACTCGGCTCAGGACTGGTCGACGCGTCCCCTCCCGCACGACTGGCTGGTGTACGCCGCGCTCGACGTCGAGGTGCTCCTCGACCTGCGCGAGCGTCTGGGCGCGCACCTCGAGGCCGCGGGCAAGCTCGAGTGGGCCGAGCAGGAGTTCGAGGCGGTCCGCCTCGCTCCCCCGCCGGAGCCGCGCGAGGAGCCGTGGCGCCGCACGTCCGGATGCCACCAGGTGCGCGATCAGCGCGGCCTCGCGATCGTGCGCTCGCTGTGGGAGGCGCGCGACAAGGAGGCCCGCCGCCGCGACATCTCGCCGGGCCGCGTGCTGCGTGATCAGGCGATCGTCGCCGCCGCGATGGCGAAGCCGCTGTCGCTCGACGCGCTGCTCGGGGTCCGCGAGTTCCAGTCGAAGGGCACCAAGCGTCGCGCGCCGCAGTGGTACTCCGCGATCGAGAAGGCGATGGCGCTCACGGAGCGCGAGCTGCCCAACCGGCGCGCGCCGCAGGGCGACGGTCCGCCGCAGCAGCGCGTGTGGAAGGACAAGCGGCCCGAGGCCTTCGCCCGGCTCACCGCCGCCCGCGAGCGGGTCGCGACGCTGGTGGAGACGCATGAGGTCCCCGCCGAGAACCTGCTCCAGCCCGACGCGCTGCGCCGGACCTGCTGGGAGTACGACGGCGGCGGCGAGGCGTGGATCCGCACGTTCCTCGCGTCGCGCGGTGCGCGGGCGTGGCAGATCGACCTGCTCTCCCCCGAGCTCGCGGCGGCGTTCGCCGCACCCGCCGAATCCGCTCCCACCGAGCCCTCGCCGGAGAGCTGACCCGCACCGAGGCTACGCGGCGACCCCGGCGCCCTCCCCGAGCACGATGATCTCGCCGAGCCCCACCAGCGCCAGGCGGTCACCGAACGTTCCCACCGAGTATCGCGAGGCGTCGTACTCGTAGGTCCACCGCTCGGCGAGGTCCGCGAGGTCGATCGCGACGACGCTCCCCTCGCTCACCGCGTACAGCATCGATTCCGCCGCCAGGACGTCGACGGCCTCCAGCGGGATCGACGCGACCGCCTCGCCCGACTCCAGCGCGACCTTGGCGAGCCTCTCGCCGTCGTACGCGTAGACGAAGCCGTCCTCCACCGCCATCGCCCAGCCGTGGTCCGCATCGACCTCGTCGCCCCACAGCGGAGTCCCGGTGTCGAGGTCGATGAGCCGGCGGTTCTCCCCGAGGCGGTCGTCGCCCGCGTCGGCCACGACCAGGTACCCGTCGCGGAGCCCGACGTAGTAAGCCTCGAGCGGCGCGTCCCACAGGTCCTCGCCGTCCGGGCCGATGCGCATGAAGCTCCCGGCCCCGCTCTCCTGGTAGGCGCCCGCGAGGACAGCGCCGGAGACCTCCAGCACGTGCGTCGCCTCCGCCAGGCGCGCCGAGAATCCCACCGGCTCGCCCGTCTCGAGGTCGAGGCCCGCCAGGCCGTCGGTGCGGACGTCGAGGAACGTCGGATGCACCACGAGCGTCGCGGCACCGTCGACACGCGCCTCCCAGATCGGGCCGAAGCCGAGGTCTGCCAGGTCGTACGCCTGCACGGCAGAGTCGTCGCCCGACGCGCCCGCCGCGACGAAGGCCAGGCCCTCGCCGACCGCGACGCTCAGCTCCCCTCCGGGCAGCACCACCGACTCGAGCACCTCGCCGGTGCCGCGCGCGAGCGAGACGAGCGTGCTCGAGACACGTCCGTCGCCGTCCGTCACGGTGATGACCGTCGCGACGGGCGCGTCGGCGCCGACGTCGTAGCCCACGATGTCGGCACGGGCATCGTCGACCACCACGCTGAGGTCCGTCTCCCAGACGGTGTCGCCTGAGGCGGCGTCGACCATGCGGAGCGACGGCGAGAAGCCCGCGCCGACCGGCTCGACCAGCCGATGCGCGCCGTAGCCGGCGCCGTTCCATGCGTCGTTGAAGCCGTCGATCCGGCCGCCGTCCACCGTCGGATCCGCCGAGAGGAACGAGCCGGACCCGGGCCAGTAGTCGTCGAAGCTGGGCGAGTCGGCCTCGTCCGTGAGGCCGCTGCCCAGCCACGACTCGAGGTCCTCGACCAGCGCGAGGCCCGCGGCGTAGCCCTCGTCGTACTGCGCGTCGTAGTCCTCCGACCACTCGACCGCCGGGTTCCAGAACGGCTCGGTGACGTGGTCGGCCTCGAAGCGCGCATGGTCGAAGGCTGAGGCGACGAGCACGACGCCGTCTCCCGCCCCGGTGATGACCGGCGCGGACGCGTAGCCCGAGGTGTCGCCGAACGTCGGGTCGAACGTCCACGCCTCGGTCGGGTTCGCCGCGATGTCGGCGAGCCGAGCATCGGCCTCCACGGCGGCCGCCTCGCCCCCACGGAGGGAAGCGAGGGCCGCGGCGGCGCCGAAGCCCAGCAGCCCGAGCGCGCAGGCGGCGAGCACGACGAGTCCGCGCCTGCGCCAGCGGGAGTCCGGGATCGGCGGCTCGGCGCCCGCGTCCGCCATCCCGGCGAGCGGCTCCACCGGCTCGGTCGCGAGCGGACCCTCGGACGTGCCGTCGGAGAGGATCCTCCACCGCACGTACGAGCCGTCGTCGCGACGGCGATGGTAGATCTGCGAGCCGTCCGGCTGCGCGACGTAGAAGCCGTAGGTGCCGTCAGCGAGCCGCTGGTGGTAGATGTCGACGCCGTCGGGGCGGGTCTCGCGGAAGCCGGAGGAGCCCGCAGGCCGGTGGATCGCGTCGTCCACGGTCATCCTCGTGCGCTCCTCGCCGGGCTGGAGCCGGACGGACTCCCCGCCCCGGCTCGCCCTCGATGCTGCGCACCCTAGCGACCTCCGAGGGTCGCGCACAACGGGTGATCGGAGCGTCGCCCCTGGTGCGCTCCCCTTTCACGGGGGAACGCGAGGAATGTCCTCGCTAGTCGCGGGTGAGGCGCGCGATCGCATCGTCGGCGATCGCCGACGGATCCAGGCCGAGGTCGTCGACCAGCTGCGCTCGCGAGGCGTGCTGGAGGAACTCGCGTGGCACCCCGTGGTGGGACCAGGTCGCGGCCACGCCCTGGAGCCGCGCGTACGCGGCCCACTCCTGCCCGATGCCCGCGTCGGTGAGCCCGTCCTCGACCGTCACCACCAGCTCGGCGCCCGACACGAGCTCCGCGAGGCCCTCAGGCACGGGATGGACCCACGTCGCCGTCGCGGCGAGCGTGTCGATCCCCTCGGCGGCCAGCTTGCCGGCCGCGGCGACGGCGGTCGCGGCCATCGAGCCGATGCCGATCACCACCACGCGCGGCGCGTCGCCGTGCTCGGCGAGCAGGTCGATGGTCCCCACGGTCCGGAGGGCCGGCAGCGGTTCGCCCACGGCTCCCTTGGGGTAGCGCACCACGGTCGGCGCGTCGTCGACCTCGATCGCGTCGCGGAAGGCCTGACGGAGCGTCTGCTCGTCGCGCGGCGCCGCCAGCTGGAGGCCCGGCACGTGACGCAGCAGCGCCATGTCCCACATGCCGTTGTGGCTCGGGCCGTCGTCGCCGGTGATGCCGGCGCGGTCGAGCATGAAGGTCACGCCTGCGCGGTGGAGCGCCACATCCATGAGCACCTGGTCGAAGGCGCGGTTCAGGAACGTCGCGTACACGGCGACCACGGGGTGCAGGCCGGCGTACGCGAGCCCGGCGGCGCTGGTGACGGCGTGCTGCTCCGCGATGCCGACGTCGATCACCCGGTCGGGGTGCGCATCGGCGAAGGGCTGCAGCCCGACGGGAGCGAGCATGGCCGCCGTGAGCGCGACCACGTCGGGCCGCTCCTCGGCGACCGCGAGGATCTCGTCCGCGAAGACCGAGGTCCATCCGAACCGCGACGGCTCGATCGGCAGCCCGGTCTCGGGGTGGATCCTGCCGACCGCGTGGAAGCGGTCCGCCACGTCCTGCTCGGCCGGCGAGTACCCCCGGCCCTTCTCGGTGAGCACGTGCACGATGACCGGCTCGCCGAACTCATGCGCCTGGCGCAGGGCCCGCTCGACCTGGCGCTGATCGTGGCCGTCGATGGGCCCGATGTACTTGAGGCCGAGGTCGGAGAACACGCCGTCGTCGGTGAGCAGGCCCTTGAGCGCACGCTTGCCGTGCTGGACGGTCTGGTACATGAGGCTGCGGAGCGGGCCGCGGTTCTCGAAGGTCCGCTTGCCCCAGCCGAGGAAGTTCTCGTAGCGGCGATCGGTGCGGATGCCGTCGAGCTTGCGTGCGAGCCCGCCGATGGTCGGCGCGTACGAGCGGCCGTTGTCGTTCATGACCACCACGACCCGGTCGCGCGAGGCGCCGAGCGAGTTGAGCGCCTCCCAGGCCATGCCGCCCGTGAGCGCGCCGTCGCCGATCACGGCGACCGTGGTGCGCGCCGTCTCGCCGCGCAGCGTGTGGCCGCGCGCGATCCCCGCCGCCCACGAGAGCGCGGTCGAGGCGTGGGAGTTCTCGACGATGTCGTGGACGCTCTCCTGGCGGTCCGGGTAGCCCGACAGGCCCCCGCGCCGACGCAGGGTCGAGAAGTCCTTGCGGCCCGTGAGCAGCTTGTGGACGTACGCCTGGTGACCGGTGTCGAACACGATCGAGTCGTGGGGCGAGTGGAACACGCGGTGGATGCCGAGCGTGAGCTCGACCACGCCAAGGTTGGGACCCAGGTGACCGCCGGTGCGCGAGACGTTGTCGACCAGGAAGTCGCGGATCTCGGCCGACAGCTCCGTCAGCTCCTCGTAGGTCAGCTCGCGGAGATCCCGCGGCGACCCGATGCGCTCCAGCACCCGTTGCTCCTCACTGCCGTTGACGTTCAACTGTACGGCCTCGGCGCCGAGACCAAAGCGGCGGCCCCGCCCGGCGGATGCCGGACGGGGCCGCATGGCCCGGGGCCCCTTACGAGACCAGCGACCGCAGCACGTACTGCAGGATGCCGCCGTTGCGGAAGTAGTCCGCCTCTCCGGGGGTGTCGATGCGCACCACGGCGTCGAAGCTCACCACGCTGCCGTCGGCCTTCGTCGCGGTCACGGTGAGCGACTTCGGGTGCTCGCCGGCCGAGAAGGCCGCGACGCCCGCGATGTCGAAGGTCTCGGTGCCGTCGAGGCCCAGCGACGCGGCGCTCTCCCCAGCCGGGAACTGGAGCGGCAGCACGCCCATGCCGATGAGGTTCGAGCGGTGGATGCGCTCGAAGCTCTCGGTGATGACCGCGCGCACGCCCAGCAGGCGCGTGCCCTTCGCCGCCCAGTCGCGCGACGAGCCCGAGCCGTACTCCTTGCCCGCGAGCACCACGAGCGGCACGCCGGCCTCCTGGTACGCGACCGAGGCGTCGTAGATCGTGGTCTGCTCGCCCGTGAGGTGGTTCTTGGTGAAGCCTCCCTCGACCACCGAGCCGTCCTCCTTCTGCAGGAGCAGGTTCTTGAGGCGGATGTTGGCGAACGTGCCGCGGATCATGACCTCGTGGTTGCCGCGGCGCGAGCCGTAGCTGTTGAAGTCGCGGCGCTCGACGCCGTGCTCGGCGAGGTAGACGCCCGCCGGGCTGTCCGCCTTGATCGAGCCGGCCGGCGAGATGTGGTCCGTGGTGACCGAGTCGCCCAGCAGCGCGAGGACGCGGGCGCCGGCGATGTCCTGGACCGGCTCCGGCTCCATCCCCATGCCCTCGAAGTACGGGGGCTTGCGCACGTAGGTCGAGTCGTCGGCCCACTCGAAGGTCTTGCCGGCGGGCGTCGGCAGGTTCTGCCAGCGCGAGTCGCCCGCGAACACGTCCGCGTAGTCCTTCTCGAACATCTCCTGCGTGATGGACGAGCCGACGATCGCCTCGACCTCGGCCGCGTCGGGCCAGATGTCGCGCAGGTACACGTCGTTGCCCTCGGAGTCCGTGCCCAGCGGGTCGGTCTCGAAGTCGTGGTCCATCGTGCCGGCGAGCGCGTACGCGATGACCAGCGGCGGTGACGCGAGGTAGTTCATCTTCACGTCGGGGTTGATGCGCCCCTCGAAGTTGCGGTTGCCCGACAGCACCGAGACGACCGCGAGGTCGTTCTCGTTGACCACGTCGGACACCTCCTGCGGCAGCGGGCCCGAGTTGCCGATGCACGTGGTGCAGCCGTAGCCCACCAGGTGGAACCCGAGGGCCTCGAGGTCGGGCCACAGGCCGGCCTTCTCGTAGTAGTCGGTCACGACCTGCGAGCCGGGCGCCATCGAGGTCTTGACCCACGGCTTGGCCGTGAGGCCGCGCGTGTTGGCGTTGCGGGCGAGCAGCGCGGCCGCGAGCATCACCGACGGGTTCGACGTGTTGGTGCACGAGGTGATCGAGGCGATCACCACGGCGCCGTGGTCGAGCGCGGTCTCGGTGCCGTCCGCGAGCGTGAGCGGCGCGTGCTTGTGCGGGCGCGTCTTGACGGCGGTGGACGAGGCGTGGGCCGGGGCGTCCTCCTCGCCCGCGTGCGCCTCGGCGGCGATCGGGTCGGAGGCCGGGAAGGTCTCCTCGACCGACTCGTCGAGGCCGTGCATCTCCTCGTGCTGCGCGTAGTCGAGGATCGAGCGGCCGAACGACGCCTTGGCGTCGGTGAGCTCGATGCGGTCCTGCGGGCGCTTCGGGCCGGCGATCGACGGCACCACGGTCGACAGGTCGAGCTCGAGGTACTCGGAGTACGCGGCCTCGCGCGACGGGTCGTGCCAGAGGCCCTGCTCCTTGCAGTACGCCTCGACCAGGGCGACCTGGTCCGCGGAGCGGCCCGTGAGGCGCAGGTAGTCGACGGTGACGTCGTCGATCGGGAAGATCGCGGCGGTCGAGCCGAACTCGGGGCTCATGTTGCCGATGGTCGCGCGGTTCGCGAGCGGCACCGCGCCGACGCCCTCGCCGTAGAACTCGACGAACTTGCCCACCACGCCGTGCTTGCGCAGCATCTCGGTGATGGTGAGCACCACGTCCGTCGCGGTCGCACCGGCCGGGATCTCGCCCGTGAGCTTGAAGCCCACGACCTTGGGGATGAGCATCGACACGGGCTGGCCCAGCATGGCCGCCTCGGCCTCGATGCCGCCGACGCCCCAGCCGAGCACGCCCAGGCCGTTGATCATCGTCGTGTGCGAGTCGGTGCCGACGCACGAGTCCGGGTACGCCTGGACGGCGCCGTCCGCGTCGCGCGTCATCACGCCGCGGGCCAGGTACTCGAGGTTGACCTGGTGGACGATGCCGGTGCCCGGCGGGACCACCTTGAAGTTGTCGAAGGCCGTCTGGCCCCAGCGCAGGAACTGGTAGCGCTCGCGGTTGCGCTCGTACTCGAGGTCGGTGTTGCGCTCGAGCGCGTCCTTGCGGCCGAAGATGTCGATGACCACCGAGTGGTCGATCACCATCTCGGCGGGCGCGAGCGGGTTGATGACGGTCGGGTCGCCGCCGAGGGCGCTCACGGCCTCGCGCATCGTCGCGAGGTCCACCACGCAGGGCACGCCGGTGAAGTCCTGCATCACCACGCGGGCCGGGGTGAACTGGATCTCCGTGTCGGGGTCGGCGGTGGGCTCCCACGCGGCGAGCGCCTTGACGTGCTCGGCGGTGATGTTCGCGCCGTCCTCGGTGCGCAGCAGCGCCTCCGCGAGGATCTTCAGCGAGTACGGCAGGCGCTCGAGCCCCGGGACCGCGTCGAGTCGGTAGATCTCGTACTGCTTGTCGCCGACGTCCAGCGTCGACCTGGATCCAAGGGTGTTCGCGCTCATGCGTCTCCTCCGTGGTTCGGGGTGTCCCAGCTTCGGGTCTGCGGTCATCCTATCGGGGCGGATGCCAGCAAGGATCGCGCCTCGATCAGGAGCGCACGAACGTCGCGACCGTCTCGATGTGGTGCGTCATCGGGAACAGGTCAAGGCCCTGCGCCTCCTCGAGCACGTAGCCGTGCGCCGCGAGCAGCGCGGTGTCGCGGGCCAGCGCCACCGGGTCGCACGCCACGTAGATCAGGCGTGACGCCCCCACCTTGGCGAGCACGTCGATGGTCTTGCCCCCCGCACCCGAGCGAGGCGGATCGAGCACCACGGCATCGGCCGTCACTCCCGTCGCGTCGAGGAAGGCGCGCGTGTCGGCGTGGACGATGCTCGCGGACGGGACATCGTGCGCGTTGCGACGGGCGTCGCGCGAGGCCCGCGCATCGGACTCGACCGAGGTGACGGAGCGGCCCGAGGAGGCGAGCGGGACGGTGAACAGGCCCGCGCCGGCGTAGAGGTCGAGCACGGTCTCGGCGTCGCCGATGCGCGACAGCACGGCGTCCACGAGCACCGCGGGCGCGGCGCGGTGCACCTGCCAGAAGCCCTCGACGTCCACCTGGAAGCTCCACTCGCCCTGCGGGGTGGTCACGCTCTCGCGCACGCGGCGCGGCGCGTTGTCGCGGCGGTCCGGCCGCCCGCCCTTCCACGGGGTGCCGTCGACGACCAGTCGCGGCTCCTCCCCCGCCGGGGCGACGCCCTGGATGTGCGACGCGGCCGGGAACCGCGTGCCGAGCACCAGCTCCTCGAGGGCGGGCGCTGCGATGGGGAGCGAGTCGAGCGCCTTGACCGCGCGCGAGCGGTGGACGTGCATCGCGGCGCGGCCGTCCGGTCCCGCGACCACGGTCACACGCGTGCGGTAGCCGAGCCCCCCGCGCTCGTCGTCGCCGGGCGCGGCCGCGACCTCCCCGGGGAAGTCCATGTCGGCGAAGCGCGTGAAGGCCTCGCGGAGCACGTCGTGCTTCCAACGACGCTGCGCCGGCAGAGACACGTGCGCGAGCTCGCCGCCTCCGACGCCGCCGGGGCCGGCATCGGGCCACGCGCTCGCGACCCGGTCGGGCGACGCCTCGAGGATCTCGACCGCGTCCGCGCGCCAGAGCCGCGCATCGTCCCCCGCCTCGGTGAGGCGCGCGCGCACCACCTCGCCGGGAAGCGTATGGCGTACGAACACCACGCGGCCCTCGTGGCGTGCGACGCAGTGGCCTCCGTGGGCGACCGCGCCGATCTCCAGGGTGAGCAGATCACGCACGGGTGGCTCCTTCCTCGGCGCGCGGCAGCTCGCGTGTGAAGGCGTCGCTGTCGAGCACCGCGAGCGACGACGACAGGTGCCACGGCACCGCCGACACCACCACGCGCGGCACCGACAGCAGCTTCGCCCGCAGGCGCATCGTCGCCCGGTTGTGCAGGAATCTCTCCCACCAGCGTCCCACGATGTACTCGGGGACGTAGACCACGACCATGTCGCGGGGCGACTCGCGGTGGATCGACTGGACATGGTCCAGCACGGGCGCGACGAGGTCGCGGTACGGCGAGTCGAGGATCACCAGAGGCACCCCGAGGCCCAGCTCGCCCCAGCGCCGCTGCAGCTCATGGGTCGCGGCGGGATCCACCTGCACGGCGACCGCCTCGAGAGTGGAATGCCGCGCCGCCTTCGCATAGGCGATGGCGCGCAGCGCTGGACGGTGCAGCTGCGCGACCAGGACGATGCCGTGGGTCGCGCTCGGGCGCGCCGAGGCGCGGTCGTCGGGCTGGATCGCGAGCTGCTGCTTGACGTTCGCGTAGTGCCGGTGGATGCCGCGCATGAGGAACACGAGCGCGGTGACGAGCGCGAGCGCGAACCACGCGCCGGCGCCGAAGTTGAAGACCGCGACCACCAGCCACACGCACGCGGCGACCACCGCGGCCGCGGCGTGCAGCACGCGCGTCCCCTTCATCCGCATCCGGGTGCGCCCGCTCGGCTCGAGCGCGATGCGCAGGCTCTGGAAGCGCACCATCGCGACCTGGCTCAGCACGATCGCCGCGAAGGCGCCGATGAGGTACATGTGCACCAGCTGCTCGAGGCGCGCGCCGGTGACGATGACGACGGCCGCGGACGAGGCCGCGACCCACAGCACTCCGCCGCGCAGCACCAGGCGGTCGCTCTGCTGGGAAAGCTGCCGGGGCAGGTACGAGTCGCTCGCGAGCAGCGACGTGAGGCCGGCGAAGCGGCGGAACACCGCGGACGCCGCGGCGTAGAGGATCGCGACGGATGGCACCGCGACCAGCCAGACCAGCCAGGTCGACTCGAAGATGCGGTCCGCGGTCTGGAGCAGCACCGGCCCCGACGCCCAGCCCGAGACGCGGTAGCGCCACACCATGACGACCACCGCGGTGAAGGCCACGGCTCCCGTGAGCACGGCGAGGATGAGCGTGCGCCCGGCCCGTTCACCCCGCGGCTCGGCGTGAGCGGGACCCGACGACGCCAGGTGCTCGATGCCGGTGAGCATGACCGCACCCGAGGCGATCGCGCCCGCGAACGCGACCGCGGTCGACCAGGTGGGCGTGGGCGGGGTGGTGTTGAGCGGTGCGATCTCGTCGCGCGTGGCGCCGACGACGAGCTGGAGCAGGATCACCCCGAGGAAGCCGAACCACACCACGAGCATGAGGTGCGCGCGCTCGCGGATGCCGCGCAGGTTCGCGAGCGTCATGATGAGGATCGCGCCCACCGCGACCGACGTGTGCGCGTCGCCCACCGCAGGGATGACGAAGGCCACGAACTGCGCGATGGCCGCCACCGACACCGCGACCGTGAAGACGTAGTCGACCAGCAGCGAGGCTCCCGTGACGATCGCCGCATCGGGGCCGAGCTTGTCGTGGACGAGCCCGTAGTCGCCGCGCTCGTCGGGACGCTTGCGGACGTTGGAGCGGTACGCGAAGCCCAGCAGCAGCATGATCGCGACGACGCCCATGGCCATGAGCGGCAGGGTCGACTGCACGCCGCCCTTGCGCAGCGCATCGACCACCGCGTCGGGCGCGTACGTCACCGTCGACAGGAGGCTGGCCCCGAACACCGGAAGCGCGAGACGGCTGCGCAGTTGAGCGCGCTGGATCCGTCCCGTCGCGATCGGCCGCCCGAACACCAGCAGTTTCAGCGTCCCCAGAAACCTTTGCACGTCGCACCATCCTAGGCTCAAGGGGTATACCGTGGGTTGCCGTGCACATCGTGATCATGGGTTGTGGCCGTACAGGAGCGACGCTGGCGACCGAGTTCGAGGCCCGTGGCCACACCGTCGCGGTCATCGACCAGTCGGGCGACGCGTTCCGCCGGCTGCCCGCGGACTTCGCCGGTCAGCGCATCACCGGCATCGGCTTCGACCGCGACACGCTCGTGTCCGCGGGCGTCGAGGACGCCTACGCCTTCGCGGCCGTGTCCGACGGCGACAACTCCAACATCCTCGCCGCGCGCGTGGTGCGGGAGACGTACGGGATCGACAACGTGGTGGCCCGCATCGCCGACTACGGCCGCGCCGAGGTCTACCGCAGGCTCGGCATCCCGACGGTCGCGCCGGTCCCCTGGACCGTCGCGCAGATCGTCTCGCGACTGCTGCCCGGCGGCTCCGATGCGCTGTATCACGACCCGAGCGCGGGCGTGAGCCTCAGCCGCCTCCCGATCGACACCGGGTGGGTGGGCCGGCGCTACGCCGAGCTCGAGCAGCGTGCGCAGGCGCGCGTCGCGTACCTCGTGCGCTTCGGCGAGGCGCTGCTGCCCGACGCCGACACGCTGGTCCAGGAGGGCGACGAGGCGTACTTCACGATGCTCCCCGGCGCGGGCGCCACCCCGGCGCGCACGACCGGACGTTCCCCGGAGGTGTCCCGATGAAGGTGATGATCGCGGGCGCAGGCTCGGTGGGGCGCTCGATCGCGCGCGACCTGCTCGAGCACGGCCACGAGGTGCTGCTGGTCGACTCCAACCCCGCCGCGATGCGCGTCGCGCAGGTCGCGGAGGCCGAGTGGATGCTCGCGGACGTGTGCGAGATGTCCGCGCTGCGCGACGCGCAGGCCGAGACGATGGACGTGGTGGTCGCCGCGACCGGCGACGACAAGGCGAACCTCGTGGTGTCGTTCCTCGCCAAGACCGAGTTCGGCGTCCCGCGCACCGTGGCCCGCGTCAACAACCCGCGCAACGAGTGGATGTACGACGCGCAGTGGGGCGTGGACGTCGCCGTCTCGACCCCGCGCATCATGACCGCGATGGTCGAGGAGGCGGTGGCGGTCGGCGACCTCGTGCGCGTCTTCACGTTCCGTCAGTCGGGCGCCGCGATGGTCGAGGTGACCCTGCCCGCCTCGTCACCGGTGGTGGGGGTGCTCCTGCGAGAGATCCAGTGGCCCGTCGACATCGTGCTCGCGTGCATCATCCGTGGCGACCGCACCATCGCGCCGACGCCGGACGACACCCTCGAGGCTCACGACGAGCTGCTGTTCATCGTGTCGTCGGAGGCGGATCCTGAGGCGCTCGAGCAGGTGCTGCGTCGCGGGACAGCAGCCATACGCCCCACAGCGTGAGGGCGAAGAGCGGCACGCCCATCGCGAGCTTGACCGTGCCGAGCACCGCGAGCTGATCCGCGAGCAGGAGCGGCAGCTGCACCGCGAGGCGCAGCGCGAACATCGCGGCCAGCACGCCCGAGGCGAGCTGGTACCGGCGTCGCTCCGAGGGGTGCTCGCGCCACGCCGTCCCGTCTCCCCTGATGAGGCCCATGACGATGCCGACCGCGGGCCAGCCCACGAGCATGGAGATGAGGATGCCGGCGAGGTAGGCGGCGTTCACCCACATGCCCGGCTCGAAGTAGCCCGCGGCGTCGCCTGAGCGCCACGCCCAGATCGCGCCGATCGCGACGCCCGCCGCACCGGCCAGCGCCTGCGTGACGGGAGTCCGCTGGATCAGGCGCACGCCCACGAGCACCACCATGACGCCCGCGGCGGCGAGCACCGGGACCCGGAAGCCTCCCCAGACGAGGTACGCGACCACGAAGACGATGCCGGGCAGCGAGGACTCGACGAACCCTCGCCAGCCGCCGATCGCGGCGTGCAGGTCGAAGGTGTCGCCGCTCAGCAGCCGGGCGGCCTTGCCCTCCGGCACGGGTCGCTCGCTCACGAGGCCGCGACGAGCTCGTAGCGGGGGTTGTAGAGGCGCGGGAGCGACTCGGTCGCGCACACCCGCCCCTCGAGCCGCAGGTCGACCCCGGGCGCGATGCCGGGCACGTCGCGGCGGCCCATGAAGACCGCGTCGATCCTCCCCGTGCCGTCCTCGAGACGCACGGTGAAGGCGGGCGGGGCGTCGCTCGGCTCGACCTGGATCGCCACGACGCGGCCGGCCACGCGGGCGAGCCCGCGCGGCGCCACGTCGGCGATCGAGGAGATCGCGACCTCGTCGGTCACGAGGTGCCCGTCGAGCCGAAGCCGCCCTCGCCGCGGTGCGAGCCGGGCAGGGACTCGACCCCGACGAACGCCGCGTGCTCGACGCGCTGGATCACCAGCTGGGCGATCCGGTCGCCCTTCGCGAACGACACGGTGGCGTGCGGGTCGGTGTTGAGCAGGGTCACGGCCACCTCGCCGCGGTAGCCCGCGTCGACGGTCCCCGGCGCGTTGACCACGGTGATGCCGTGGCGCGAGGCGAGGCCCGAGCGCGGGTGGACGAAGGCGGCGTAGCCGTCCGGAAGGGCGATCATGAGCCCGGTGGGGACGGTGGCGCGCTCGCCCGGGGCGAGCGTCACGTCGATGCGCGTGGTGATGTCCGCGCCCGCGTCACCCGGATGGGAGTAGCGCGGGAGCGGGACGTCGGGCTCCGTCGTGCTGACGAGGATCTCGAGGTCGGCCATGCGTCAGGCCGCGCACTCCGAGCAGATCGGCTGATCGTTCTTGAAGCTCGCGAGCTGGCTGCGGTGGTGCACAAGGAAGCACGACATGCAGGTGAACTCGTCCTGCTGGGCAGGCAGCACGCGGACCGAGAGCTCCTCGCCGGAGAGGTCGGCACCGGGGAGCTCGAAGCCCTCTGCGGCCTCGGTCTCGTCCTCGTCGACCACGCCCGACGTCTTGTCCGCCCGACGAGCCTTGAGCTCCTCGATCGAGTCGGCCGAGATCTCGTCGTCGGTCTTGCGCGGTGCGTCGTAATCCGTTGCCATGCGGCTGTAGCCCCTTCCACGTTGCCTGTGGCTGTCTAATGCCCAGCGAGCACCTTTTGTTCCCGCGCGGCTGACGCATTCTGCACCATTCAGCAGAAGAATGCGACCCGTACGGAAGCCCTACGCTGGGAACGGGCGCAGCCCCGCCTCCACCAGGGCGTCATGCAGGCCGTCCCAGGCGCCCGGCATCGCCGCGATGACGACGTCGGTGTCCGGGGCTTCGCCGTCCATCCCCGCCACGCGGACGCCCGCCTCGGAGGCGATGAGCGCCGCGGCCGCGAAGTCCCACGGCTGCAGGCCCTGCTCGTAGTACGCGTCGACCACGCCCGCCGCGACGTGGCACAGGTCCACGGACGCCGAGCCGAGCCGGCGGATGTCGCGCACCTGCGGCAGCAGGCGCGCCACGACCTCGCCCTGGAGCGCCCTCCGTTCGGCGATGTACTGGAAGCCGGTCGCGACCAGGGTGCGGTCGAGCGGCGGCGCGTCCGCGCGCGACAGGCGCTCCCCGTCGCGCCACGCGCCCTCCCCGCGGGCCGCGGTCCACAGCGTCCCGGAGCCGTCGCTCACCGCGCCGGCCTCGATGGTCCACCGATGCGGCTCGGGCGGTCCGCTCACGGCGGCGACGGAGACCGAGTAGTGCGGGATCCCGTAGAGGTAGTTGACCGTGCCGTCGATCGGGTCGAGCACCCACGTGATCCCCGACGTGCCGATCACATCGTCGCCCTCCTCGCCCAGGATGCCGTCCTCGGGCCGCAGCTCAGCGAGCCGCTGCCGGAGGAGGGTCTCCGCGGCGAGGTCCATCTGGGTCACGATGTCGACGTCCGAGGACTTGGTGGAGGCCACCCGGGCCGTGGCCCGACCGTCGACGATGAGCCGCCCCACCTCCGTCGCGAGGGCGGAGGCGACGTCCAGCAGGGCTGCGGGTGAGGTCATGGGGCCATCGTAGGAGCGCCCGTATGCACGGGCGGCGACGGATCCGCGCAATCCGCGTGAACCGGGGTGTCGCAGCCGTCCCGCGCATCGGCCGTGGCACCCTGATCCCATGATGCGCCTCACCCTCGTGGGTCCCTCCGAGGACGGTCTCCACCTCGTCGTGGAGGCCGAGTCGGGCGACCGCTTCGAGCTCCCGCTGTCGGACGAGCTGCGCCACGCGGTCCGGTACACCAGACCGGCCGCCACCACCGCCGCGCCCGCGGCCGAGGAGTCCGACGCCCCGACGCTGTCGCCGCGCGAGATCCAGCAGCGCATCCGTTCGGGCCTCACCGCCGCGGAGCTCTCCGAGCTCACCGGGGCCTCGCTCTCGTCGATCGAGAAGTACGAGGGCCCCGTGGTCGCCGAGCGCCGCTACATCGCCGATCTCGCGCGTGAGACGCGCATCGGCCGCGACCCGAGCGCCCCGCAGCTGGGCGACCTCGTGACCGACCGCCTCGCCGCGCGCGGCGTGGACCCCGAGTCCGTCGTGTGGGACGCGTGGCGCGAGGTCGACGAGCCGTGGCGCGTGGCCGCCGACTACCGGGTGTCCGGCCGCAGCGTGCGCGCCCTGTGGACCTTCGATCACACCGCCCGCACCCTCACCGGTGAGGACGAGGAGGCCCGCTGGCTCTCCGAGACGGAGCTGCTCGACGTGCCGATCCCCCGCCGCCACCTCAGCGCGGTGCGGGACTCCGAGAAGGACGCCGCTCGCCCGCTGCAGGCGACGCGTCCGCCGGCCCCGACCGAGCCGGTCCCCCTGGTCGACCAGGACGAGGCCGCTGTCGAGAGCGAGGCCGGCGAGGCCGAGGCGCCCCCGGCGGTCGAGCCCTCGCACACCGAGCTGCTGCTCGACGACCTGGACCTGCGCCGCGGCACGCGCGAGGCCGCGCCGGATCCTGAGGACGACGAGGACGACGACGAGGCCTTCGAGGGCTTCGGTCCGGCGCGCGCACGGCAGGCCGAGACCGGCTTCGGGCATCCGTCCGGTCGCGCCCGCGGCGCCGATGCGACGCCCGCACCCGCCCCCGTGACGGAGCCGAAGGCGCAGGAGCCCGCGGATCGCCGCACGTCGAAGCGTGGCCGCGCCTCGGTCCCGAGCTGGGACGAGATCGTGTTCGGCGCGAAGAACGACCAGGCCTGAGCCTCGGTCCTCCCCCACCCCGCCTGCACCCGAAGTGGTAGGTGAGTGTCGGTTCTGGCAGGTTTCCGCACCGCAGCGGTAGCTGACTGTCGGGTCTCGATTCCCGGGTGGGCGAGGCGCGTTCGCTGCCGAGGCGGCGGGAGGGGCTCCGCCAGGCGCCCTCAGGCGAGCGACGCGACCCTCATCTACCGCTGCGACGTAGGGATCTCTCGATTGCGACCCTCACCTACCACTTCGGCGGTTCGGGCCCTGAAGCCTCGGAACCGCTTGAGCTCAGCCGTCGTGGGCGACCAGGAGCGGGATCTCCAGCTCCTCGCGCGTGAGCGAGCCGTGCACCCCGATGAGCGCGATCGCCTCGGGGCGCTGCGTGCGCGAGTCCACCACCGTGGCGCGTCCGGCCATCGCGACCACCACGTCGCCGATGCGGTCCTCGACGTGCCCCGCGACGGGACCGAAGAGCCCGAGCCCGGCGGCCTCGGAGCGCAGCAGCACCGCGGCGTGATCGCCGAGGACTCCGCGCCACCGCTCGGCGACCGCCGGCGCGGCCCCGGCATCGTCCATGTGCAGGTGGAGCATGCGCGGCTCCCCCGCCACCAGGCGGACGTCGCGCGCGAGCTCCGGCTCGGCGCCGATGTCCCAGCGCGGCGCACCGGTGACGTCGACCATGCCGTGGTCGGCCGTCACCACCATCGCGGCGTGGCGCGGCAGGCGCGCGCGCAGGCGACGCAGCTCCTGGTCGGCGTCCTCGAGCGCGGCGATCCACTCGTCCGACTGCCAGCCGTGCTTGTGACCCGCGCGGTCGATGTCGCCCCAGTACAGGTACGTGAGCCCGGGAGTGCGCGCGCGGCGGATCGCCTCGTCGACGCGCTCCGCGAGCCGCGACCTGCCGACGAACTCGCCGCCGGCGAGGGCCGCGCGCGTGAGGCCGGAGCCCTCGAAGCGCGCCTTGCCCAGCGTCGCCACGGGGAGCCCGCCGTCATGCGCCGCGGCGAGCAGCGAGGGCTCGCGCTGCCACTGCTCGGGATGGTCGGCGCCCTCCCACGAGACGAGGTTCGCGGCCTCGCCCGTGCGGGGGTTGTGAGCGGTGTAGCCCGTCATGCCGGTCGCGCCGGACGCGCGGCCCGTGCCGAACAGCGCGAGCGACGTCGCGGTGGTCGTCGGGAAGCCCGCGGTGATCACCGCGCTCTCGGTAGTGCGCAGGAACGGCGCATGGCCCTTCCGCGCGTCGAGCTGGTGGTGGCCCAGCCCGTCGAGCAGCACCACCACGATGTGCTCGACCTGCGGGATGCCGAGCCGCACCCGGTCCGCCTCCGCGTCGCGCGCCGCGACCGCATCGGCCGCGCCGACCGCCGCGAGAGCGCCGGGAAGCACCGCGCCCAGCTCCATCCCCCCGTAGTCGGGGACGGAGAGCCGGGCGGCGTCCAGGCGCTCGACGGGTCTCACCCGCGGGCCCCGATCGCCCCCTGGAGCACGCCCGCGAAGACCTGCAGCGCGCGGATCGAGTCCTCGCCGTCGGCGATGAGGCTCACGCGCACGAGGATGTCGTCAGAGGTGAGGGTGCCGGTGTAGCCGTGGTCGGCCTCGCAGCTCTGATCGCCGCAGGTCGCCGGCTCGAGATCGAGCCGCGAGTGGACCGAGCCGCCGACCGCGAGCACCAGCTCGCTCGGCAGGTCGCCCTCCGAGAAGTGCTCGGGCTCGTGGACCACGTGCGTCATCGCGGTGTTGCGGATCGCGCTCAGCGCGGTGGCCTCCACCGTCGCCGAGGCCTCGTGTCCGCCCTCCGCGCCGTGCCCGGCGCCGTCGTCCATGTGGACGCGGAGCAGCCGGGTCGCGGTGATGACGAGCACCGTCATGTGGCGACGCACCTCGCGGTCGTCGAAGGTGGTCTCCGCGTGCACGAAGTGCGCGAGCACGTTCTCGGCACCGATCGCGGAGCGGAGCACGGAGGTGGCGAGCGCCGGGTAGTAGCCCGCGATGCGTACCGCCTGGTCGAGGGTCTGTGACATGGCCGCTATTGTCTCACCTTCGGAGGGGGTGTCCCACGGGCCTCGCGCACGATGCGGCCTCCCTCCCCGCGAGCCTGTGCTCCGCTGCCGCGAGGACGCGAGACAATACCGGCTGGACCTTGACCCCGACCCCTATGCGAGGTGACTGATGACCGACGCGCCCGACGCGCAGATCGTCGACATCGACGTGAGCGCCGAGATGGAGGCGTCGTTCCTCGAGTACGCGTACTCGGTGATCTACTCCCGTGCCCTCCCCGACGCCCGCGACGGGCTCAAGCCCGTGCAGCGTCGCATCGTCTACATGATGCAGGACATGGGTCTGCGCCCCGAGCGCGCGTACGTGAAGTCGGCCCGCGTGGTCGGCGAGGTCATGGGAAAGCTGCACCCCCACGGCGACAGCGCGATCTACGACGCGCTGGTCCGCATGGCGCAGTCGTGGTCGCTGCGCCTGCCGCTGGTCGACGGTCACGGCAACTTCGGCTCGCTCGACGACGGCCCGGCGGCCTCGCGCTACACCGAGTGCCGCCTCGCGCCCGCGTCGATGGTGATGACGGAGAACCTCGACGAGGACGTCGTCGACTTCGTTCCCAACTACGACAACAAGCTCACGCAGCCGGCCGTGCTGCCGGCCGCGGTGCCCAACCTGCTGGTCAACGGCGCCGCGGGCATCGCGGTGGGCATGGCGACCAACATGGCGCCGCACAACCTCATCGAGGTCGTCTCCGCCGCACGCCACCTGCTGATGAACCCGCAGGCCTCGCTCGAGGAGCTCATGCGCTTCGTGCCCGGCCCGGACCTGCCCAGCGGCGGCAAGATCGTCGGCCTCGACGGCGTCAAGGAGGCCTACGCCTCCGGCCGCGGCAAGTTCGTCACGCGCGCCACCACGCGCATCGAGAAGGTCACCCCGCGCCGCCAGGGCATCATCGTGACCGAGCTGCCGTACATGGTCGGCCCCGAGAAGGTCATCGAGAAGATCAAGGACGGCGTCTCCAACAAGAAGCTCGACGGGATCTCCGCGGTCACGGACCTCACCGACCGCCACCACGGCCTGCGCCTCGTCATCGAGATCAAGAACGGCTTCAACCCCGAGGCCGTGCTCGAGAAGCTGTACAAGGTGACGCCGCTCGAGGAGTCCTTCTCGATCAACAACGTCGCGCTCGTCGAGGGCGAGCCGCGCACCCTGGGCCTCAAGGAACTGCTCCAGGTGTGGGTCGGCCACCGCCTCGAGGTGGTGCGTCGCCGGTCCGCCTTCCGCCTCAAGGCCCGTCAGGACCGCCTGCACCTGGTCGACGGCCTCCTCATCGCGATCCTCGACATCGACGAGGTCATCCAGATCATCCGCGCCGCGGACGATGCGTCGGTCGCCAGGGAGCGCCTGCGCACCGCCTTCGACCTGTCGGAGATCCAGGCCGAGTACATCCTCGAGCTGCGCCTGCGCCGCCTCACCAAGTTCTCGCGCCTCGAGCTCGAGAACGAGAAGTCCCAGCTGCTCGCGGAGATCGCCGAGCTCGAGGAGATCCTCGGCTCCGAGACCGTGCTCAAGGGCGTGGTGAGCCGTGAGATGGAGGCCGCCGCGGCCCAGTACGGCACCCCGCGCCGCACGATCCTGCTGGCCGACGGCGGCGCTCTCGCGCCCGCGGCCGTCCTTCCCGGGACCAAGGCCAAGGCCCCCGCGATGTCCCTCGAGATCGAGGACACGCCCTGCTACGCGATGCTCTCGACCACGGGGCTCATCGCCCGCACGGCCGAGGACGAGGCTCCGGCGCGCGAGGGCAGGCGCTCGGCGCACGACTCGCTCCGCAGCGTGGTGCACGCCTCCGCACGCGCCGACGTGGGCATCGTCACCAACCGCGGCCGCCTGATCCGTGTCTCGCTTCTCGACGTGCCGTCGCTCGCCCCCAGCGCCGAGCCGCCGTCGCTCGGCGGCGGCACCCCCGTCGCGGAGCTCGTCGAGCTCGCCAAGGGCGAGGAGGTCGTGGGCCTCGTGCCCCTCGACGGCTCGACGCCCCTCGCGCTCGGCACCGCGCAGGGCGTGGTGAAGCGCGTCAAGGCCGACGACATCCCGAACAAGGACGAGTGGGAGATCGTCACGCTCGCCGACGGCGACGCCGTGATGGGCGCCGGCGCCGCCGCGGACGGGGACGACCTCGTCTTCCTCACATCCGACGCGAGCATGCTCCACTTCGACGCCAAGAACGTCCGGCCCCAGGGCCGCGCGGGCGGCGGCATGGCGGGCATCAAGCTCGCCGCAGGCGCGCGCGTGATCTTCTTCGGCATCGTCCGCGCGGGCACCGAGGGCGCGGTCGCGACCATCGCCGGCCCGTCCGACGGCCTTCCCGGCGTCGCCGCGGGCTCGGCGAAGTGGACACCCCTGTCGGAATTCCCTGCCAAGGGGCGCGCGACCGGCGGCGTGCGCGCGCACCGCTTCCTCAAGGGCGAGGACACCCTCCTCCTCGCGTGGACCGGTCCCACTCCCCCGCGTGCCTCCACCACGGCCGGCCAGCCGGTCGACCTTCCCGAGGAGCCCGGCAAGCGTGACGGCTCGGGCATCGCGATGCCCACGCCCGTCGGCGGGATCGGGTGACGGAGCTCGTCCTTCGCACGGACGCCGCCGTCACGGCGGCGCAGTACGTCGAGGCCGTGCGCCTCACCGCGATCGCGTCGCGGATGCCGCTCGACTCGCCCGAGGTGATCGAGGCCGCGCTCGCGGCGAGCGACATCCTGGTCACGGCATGGGACGGCGACCGCCTCGTGGGCTTCCTGCGGGCCGTCACCGACTTCCAGCTCATCTGCTACCTGCAGGAGCTGGGCGTCGTGGAGGGCTACCAGGGCGCCGGCGTCGGGCTCGAGCTGCAGCGCCTCATGCGCGGCATGCTTGGGCCCCGCTGCAAGGTGCGCGTCTCGGAGGCGCCGTCGGCCGCCGGGTACTACGCCCGGGTCGGTTACCGTCGGCACGACCGGTCCTGGGAGCTCCTCCCCGGCGAGCCGCTCGGCTGACGGTCCGGCTGCCCGCTCCGCGCTCGCCGATCAGTCGACGGGCTCGGCGGCGCGGGTCCCCGCGCTCGACCGCAAGCGCACGGCGTCTCCGACCAGCAGCACGTCCCCGCGGAAGAACCGCAGCAGCCACAGCACCGCGTCCACGTTCGCGTCGCGCTGGAGACGCGCCGGCGCTCCCGGCTCGGCGCGCGTCGAGCGGCGCCCGATGACGTCGAGCACCGAGTGCACCGCGAGGGTGTACTGGCCGCGCAGCACCGTCTCGAGGGGATTGGCGACCTTGCGGTAGCGGACCTTGACCCCGCGCTGCCCCGCCTCGACGTCGGCCTTGTGGCCCACCTCGGCGGTGCGGCGGACGTACAGGCCCTTCTTGGGCAGGATGCGCGCCACGTCGACCCCACGGCGCATCGCGATCTCGAGCGCGAAGGCGAGCCCGTAGCCCGACGCCTCGCCCGTGTTGGAGAAGACCGCGACATCGCCCGCGACCTCGTGGTCGCGCATCACCAGCACCGCGACCGTCGGATGGCCCGCGTCCGCGGCGTCGATCGCGCCGTTGACCGCGAGGTGCAGGAAGCGCCTTCGCCGCGGGGGCGGCGGCACCGCGAGCAGCACGCAGTCGAGCTCCGCCGCGCGGACGATGGCCTCCCGCACCTCGCCTCGCACGAGTCCGCCGTCCACGATCTCGAGCTCGGGCGCGATCTCCTGGAAGCGCTCGGTGGCGTCGAAGAGCGCGTCCCTCGACAGCAGCACCAGCACCGATGCGGCGTCCGCGAGACGCGCGGCCGCCCGGTCGGTGAGACGGTGCGCGTCCAGCACCGCGATCGGGCGGGTGGTCTCGATCACCTCACGCATGCATCCCTCATCCCTTGTCGAAGGCCCACTGACGGTCCGTGAACAGCTTGGCGATCACCAGCCCGACCATGATCGACAGCACGATGAGCACCACCTGCAGCACCGAGCCGACCGTGTCGGTGTAGTCGCCCTCGTTGAGGCTCACCACGGAGTGGAAGGCCAGCACGCCGGGGATCATCACCAGCACCGCGGGCACCTGGAGCGTGATGATCGGCGAGCCGGTCCGGGGCGCGGCGATCGCCACCAGCACGCCGACCAGGACGCACGCGATCACCGTCGCCATCTGGATCATGACGCCGTGGTCGATGAGGTAGAGCCGCGCCGTGTTGGACACCATGCCGATGAGCGCGGCGGCGAGGGCCATGCGCCAGGGAGAGTTGAACATGAGCGCGAAGCCGAGCACGCCGATGAGGCTCGCCAGCGCCATCATCGTGTAGTGCTGCGCCGGTTCGAGCGCGATCGGCTCACGCGCGGTCGCATCGAGCGCGTCAATGAGCGTGAGCCCCCACACCGACAGCGCCGCGCCGACGATCATCATCGTCGCAAACACGAGTCTCGAGATGCCCGCGGAGAAGTCCAGCTTCGCGAGGTCGAGCGCCGAGGTGATGAGCGGGAACCCGGGCAGCAGGAAGAGGGTGCATGCGATGTAGCCCGAGGCGTGCACGTCGACCGAGAGCGAGAAGATCCCGTACAGCGCGACCGAGGCGAGGTAGAGCCCGCAGGCCAGCGCCGCGGCGACCATCGTCGTGCCGAACGGGTTGAAGCCGCGATGCGCGAGCGCGCGGCGCAGGAACTGCCCGCAGGTGGCGGCGACGAGCACCGCGAGCACCTCGAGCGGCCGGGCGTTGTTGAGCACGCCGAAGGCCGCGCACGCCGCCCCCGCCGAGAGCGCGTTCACCGCGGCGGGATAGAGCGCGGGCTTGTGCTCGATCCGGTCGAGCTCGGCGTGCACCTGCTCGACGGTGAGGGTCTCGGGCAGCCCCGAGCGGAAGTCGTCGAGAAGCTTGATGCGCTCCGCGTTGACGCCGAACTTGCGCACCTCGGTGACCTCGGTGCGGAAGATCGGTCCGCGGTGCGTGGTCGCGGTGATCTCCGTGAGGGTGACGGCCGCCGTGTGCCGATCGATGCCGAGGGCGTGCGCGACCGCCGCCATGGCCTCCTTCACCCGGTAGCTGGCGGTCCCGGCCGCGAGCATCATCCGGCCCATGCGCAGGATCGCGCCGGACTGCGCGATGAGCCCGACGGGTTCGAGCGAGTGCTCGGGATCCCGCTCATGCGCGTGTGCGTCTGCCATATCGTCCCTCGTATCGATGACGCGGCGGAGCCGCGAATGCTTCCGGGGACTTCATTGTGGCAAAGGTGGGGGCGCCCGCGTCCGAGGACGCGCGCACCCCGATTCAGCGCGGAACGCCCACGCGGCGGTGCCAGTCGCGGATCCGACGCAGCCGGGTCGCGACCGCGACCGCCTCGGCCCTGGCGATCGCGAGCACGCCGCCGGCGGCCACGATGCCCGTCGCGACGGCGGCGCCGGTCGAGGCGTCCGACAACGCGACCGTCACCGCGACCGCCGCGCCCGCGGCCGCACCGATCACGGTGGCGGGCCTGCCGTTCGCGGCGCGCTCGCGCACCCACAGCTCGTCGAGGAGGTCGAGCTCGCGCTCGGACTCCATGAGCTCCTCCTCGAGGAGCGCGCACCGGCGCGGGACGCCCAGCACCGAGGCGTCGCGGAACACGCGCGTGCTCCCGGCCTCGTTGACGCGCGGCTTGAGGTGGTAGCCGTACGGGTGGACGGGGCACGCGGGGGCGCCCTCGTGACGCTCGGGCGCCCGGGCGGGAAGGCCGCTCATGCGTCGATCCTCGAGCGGTCGAGCGACGCGGCGCCCTCGATGATGAAGTCGCGGCGCGGGGCGACGTCGTTGCCCATGAGCAGCTCGAACACGCGCTCGGCGGCCGCCGCATCGGCGCTGGTGACACGACGCAGCGTGCGCTTGGTGGGATCCATGGTGGTCTCCGCGAGCTGGTCGGCGTCCATCTCCCCCAGGCCCTTGTATCGCTGGATGTCGTCCTTGTACTTGCGGCCGGCCCGCTTCAGGTCGCGCAGGGTGTCCTGCAGCTCCTTCTCGGAGTACGTGTAGAGGTACTCCTTCTCGCGGCGCGCCGAACCCGACACCTCGACCCGGTGCAGGGGCGGCACCGCGGCGAACACGCGGCCCGCGTCGACCAGCGGTCGCATGTAGCGGAAGAACAGCGTGAGCAGCAGGGTACGGATGTGCGCGCCGTCGACGTCGGCGTCGGTCATGAGGATGATCTTGCCGTACCGGGCGGCGTCGAGGTCGAACGTGCGCCCCGAGCCGGCGCCGACCACCTGGATGATCGACGCGCACTCGGCGTTGTGCAGCATGTCGGTGACCGAGGCCTTCTGCACGTTGAGGATCTTGCCGCGGATCGGCAGCAGCGCCTGGAAGTCGGAGCGGCGCGCGAGCTTCGCGGTGCCGAGAGCCGAGTCCCCCTCGACGATGAAGAGCTCGGACTGCTCGACGTCGTTCGAGCGGCAGTCCGCGAGCTTCGAGGGCAGCGACGAGGTCTCGAGCGCGTTCTTGCGGCGCGAGATCTCCTTCTGCTTGCGAGCCGCGACGCGCGCCCGCATCTCCGCGACCACCTTCTCGAGCACGGTGTTCGCCTGCGCCTTGGTGTCGCGCTTGGTCGACGTGAGGATCGCGGTGAGCTCCTGGTCGACGACCTTGGCGACGATCGCGCGCACGGGCCCCGTGCCGAGCACCTCCTTGGTCTGACCCTCGAACTGCGGCTCGGGGATGCGCACCGTGACGACGGCGGTGAGGCCCGCCATGATGTCGTCCTTCTCGATGCGCTCGGCTCCGTCCTTGCCGGTGAGCTTGAGTCGGCGCGCGTTCGTGGTGATCTGCGCGCGCAGCACCTTGACGATGCCCTGCTCGAAGCCCGCGAGGTGCGTGCCGCCCTTGGGCGTGGAGATGATGTTGACGAAGGACCGCGTCTCGGTCTCGTAGCCGGTCCCCCAGCGCAGCGCGATGTCGACCTGGCACTCGCGCTCGATCTCCTCCGAGACGAGGTGGCCGTTGGCCTTGAGCACCGGCACGGTCTCCTTGTAGGTGCCCGAGCCGGTGAGCTCCCACGTGTCGGTGACCGCGGTGTCGGTGCCGATGAACTCGACGAAGTCCTTGGCGCCGCCCTCGTAGCGGAAGGTCTCCTCGGTCACGGCCTCGGGGTCGCGCTGGTCGCGGACCACGAGCGCGAGCCCGGGCACCAGGAACGCGGTCTGACGGGCGCGCGTGACGAGGTCCTCGTAGCTGAAGGACGCGCCCTTGTTGAAGATCTGGCGGTCCGCCCAGTAGCGGATGCGCGTGCCGGTGCGCGCCTTCGCGACCTTGCCCACCACCGCGAGCTCGGAGCCCGTGACGAAGGGCTCGAAGGTCGCGTCGGGCACGGGGCCGGACGCGGGGTCCTTGAAGTAGCCGGGCTCGCCGCGCCGGAAGCCCATGTGGTGGGTCTTGCCGCCACGGTCGACCCACACGTCGAGGCGCTCGGACAGCGCGTTCACCACGGAGGCGCCCACGCCGTGCAGCCCTCCGGACGCGGCGTACGAGCCGCCGCCGAACTTGCCGCCCGCGTGCAGCTTGGTCATCACGACCTCGACGCCGGTGAGGCCCGTCTTGGGCTCGACGTCGACGGGGATGCCACGGCCCTGGTCGCGGACCTCGACGGAGTCGTCGGGGTGCAGCACGATCTCGATGCGGTCGCCGTGGCCGCCGAGCGCCTCGTCGACCGAGTTGTCGATGATCTCCCACAGGCAGTGCATGAGGCCACGGGAGTCCGTGGTGCCGATGTACATGCCGGGTCGCTTGCGCACCGCCTCGAGGCCCTCGAGGACGGACAGATGCCTAGCGGAGTAGTCGTTCGCCACGGCGGACATCTTAGTTGCGACGGCAGACGCCGCCGCGCCGCCGCCCCGATGTCGTGCGGATCCGCGGCGGACGTGGGACCGTTGTGCCTGGCAACGAAGGGGGCACGATGACCGTGGCGGCGGAGCAGCGCATCACCGCAGGCGACATGATCGCGCGCGGGCTCGTGCTCGCCGCGACGCTGCTCGCGATCCTGGGCACCGCATGGGGCACGGGCTCGTTCGGCGGCATGCCGGTGGACGAGGCCGTCGACGGCGCCCTCGCCCCCGAGTCGACCTTCGTCGCGATGCCCGCGTCGGCCGATGCGATGAGGACGGCTGTGCTCATCGGGCTCGCGCTTTTCGCGATCGCGCAGGCGCTCCCGCGTCCCGGGTCGAGCCGCCGGGTGCGCGGGGCCTCGCTGCCGTTCCTGCTCGCGATGCTCGCCACGTTCGCGTGGTCGTACACCGTCCAGCACGAGTGGCTGGCCGCCGCCGTCGTGGTCGACGGGGTGCTCCTCGCGTGCCTGGGCTGGGCCGCCGCGATCCTCGTACGGAAGCCGGCCGACTCCGTGATCGAGGGCGTCGCGATCGACGTGCCCGTGGGCCTGTACCTGGGATGGGCGACCATCTCCGCCGTCTCGCATGTCACGGCGCTCGGATCCTGGTGGCTCGGCACCCCCGCGGACGCAGGCATGCCCGCGGCCGTCGGGGTCGCCATCGGCGCAGGCTTCCTCGGCGTCGCGATGGTCAAGGACCTCGCGGTGGTCGCGACCGTCGGGTGGTCGGCGACCGTGGGCTACGTCTGGGGGCTCGCCTGGATCGCCGACGCGCGCCTCAACGGCGAGCTGGCGGCGCCGGTGGTCGGCTGGACCGCGCTGATCGCGGCGGGCGCGGTCGTGGCGACCACCGCGATCGGCACCGTCGCGGCAGCCATCCGCCGCCAGCGGTGGGAGCGGCACGTCCGCGAGCGCGACGGCCTCGAGGACTAGCGCCGCGGGCGCAGACGCTGGGCCGTCATCGCGACGTTGTCGTGCTTGATGAAGAATCCGAGGTCCTGGTACAGGTGCAGGCCGGCGGGGCTCGCGTGGAGCTCGACCACCTCGATCCCCCGCCTGTCGGTCTCGAGCAGCAGCGCCTCCATGATGGCGCGCGCGTAGCCCTTGCGCTGGTGCTGCGGCGCGGTCGACACCCACTGGATGTAGCCCATCTCGCTCGCCTCGGCGCCGGGCCGCGCGAGACGCGGCGCGACGTTCACGAGACCGCACGCGGCGAGGCCGCCCTCCGGGGCGTCGATGACCATGCCGAAGAGGTCGCGGCCCAGGCGCTCGCGCACGGTGCGCGTCGACTCCGCGGCCCACGACGGGGTCGGCTTGGTGCCCACGGCCTTGTACATGAGGGCGCCCAGGTGGACGATCTCGGCGGCGTCCTCCGGGGTGGCGGGACGGACCTCGGTCACCTCAACGCCACGCGACGGCGACGATGACGTTGACGAGGGTGAGCGCGCCGACGAGCCAGAACTGGACCACCGGGTTCTCGCGCTTGCGGCTCGACTCGGCGATGCCCGCGATCGCGAGCGCGATCAGCATCTTCACGGCGATCTTCACGTGGTCGGGCTCGTAGCCGGTCTCGTCCGCGCGGGCGAACGCCAGGCCCGCGAGCGCGAGACCCGTGACGATCTGCGCGCGTGCGCCCCACACCATCACCATCGTGAGGCGCTTGGTCTCCGCGCGCAGCTGCTCGAGCACGGGGCCGAGGATCGCGGCGAGACCCACGAAGTGGAGCACCAGCAGGGCGTAGCGCAGGGCGTTCACGGGGATCTCCTCCGGTCGTCGGGTCGAACGGCACGATGCTATCGCCCCGCGCCGCACCTTCCTTCCGCCCACCTGGAGGGATACGCTCCGGACATACCCCTGGGAGGGCACCGTGTCCGAGACCGAGCTGAGCCGTGACGAGCGGCGCTGGCAGCGCGAGCGGGAGAAGCACGACGAGTACGAGCGCCGCATGCGCGACCGGGCCCGCGAGCGCGCGCTCGACGCGGCACGTCACGAGGCGCGCAGGGCCGCGCGGTCGACCGGCCCCGTCGACTTCGACGACATCGCGACCGCGCTCGAGGCGCTTCCGGAGGCCCACCGCGAGTTCCGCCGTCACGCGCGGGGCCTCGTGGTGACCGTGGACGGCGAGCCTGCCTTCCTGTGGGCCGGCCCCGCGGGCATCGAGGTCGCACCCGCGCTCGACAGCCCGGGCACCCTGCTGCCGTGGGACCAGATCACAACGCTCACCATCGACGGCGCCGAGGTGATCCAGGAGCGCGTGACAGCGGGACGGTTCGTGGCCCTCGGCTGGGCCGCCTTCGCCTTCCCGCACCGCGAGGGCAGCGCGTACGCGCTCATCGAACGGCGGGGCGGGGAGCCGCTGCTGTGCGAGGCGCCGCTCACGACCACCGGTGATCTGCGCGCCCTGGTCCTCCCGCATCGTACGCGCGCCGAGTCCGCTGGAGGCCGCCCCGACATGCTCGCGGTCGAGGCCCTCGAGCGGCTCGCCGCGCTGCACGCCTCGGGCGCGCTCACGGATGCCGAGTTCACGGCCGCGAAGGCGAAGGTCCTCGGCGGCTGACGCTCCGCCGTCGCCGAGAGACGCACCTTCCGCCCGTCGCGCCACGGTGCGACGATGACCCCATGGTGTCCGAAGCGCCGCGCCGGACCGGGCCGACACCGCCCGGGTCCTGGTCGCGCCGCCGCGACACCTGGGCCGCCGGGCCCGGTCGGGTCACCGGGCCCGCGGGGGGCCTCCCTCTGCGCGAGTCCCCCGTGCTCGTCGCGCGGGAGCGGGAGCTCTCGACGCTCGTGGACGCGCTCGACGCGGGAGCGGACGGCGCCCCGTCGGCCGTGATCGTGCGCGGGGAGGCCGGCATCGGCAAGTCGCGCCTGGTCCGCGAGCTGCTCGACCGCGCGAGGGCGATGCCGGACACCGTGATCGCCACCGGAACCTGCGTCGAGTCGGGACCGGTGGGAGCGCCGTACGGTGCGGTGCGTCGGCTGCTCCACGAGCTCGCGCTCGAGGTCGGGGTCGACGCGCTGGGCGACGCCGCGGGCAGCCCGCGGGTGCGCGCGACCCTCGCACGGCTGGTGCCCGAGCTCGACGACGGCGCCGACGCGCCGCCCGCCACGGGCGTCGACTACGTCGCCGAGGCCGTCGAGCGCGTCCTCGAGCGCCTGTCCGTCGACCACCACCTGGTGCTGGTGCTCGAGGACCTCCACTGGGCGGACGATGCGACGAGGGGCCTGGTGCGCACGCTGGGCGCGACGCTCCGCGGCAGCCGCCTCACGCTCCTCCTCACGTACCGCGCCGACGACGTCCGCACCGGCCATCCCCTGCGCGCGACGGTCGCCGAGCTCGAGCGCAACCGCGCGATCAGCACCGTCGACGTCGGCAGGCTCGACAGGCACGAGGTCGCCGAGCAGATACGCCGGCTCACCGGGGCGGAGCCGGACGCCGCCACCGTGCACGCGATCGAGGAGCGTTCCGAGGGCGTCCCGCTCTTCGTCGAGGAGCTGGTCCTCTCCCCCGATGCGCGGCTCACCGGCACCCTCGAGGACATCGTGCTCGCGCGGTACGAGCGGCTGGGCACCGCGGCGCGCGCCGTGGCCCGCCTCCTCAGCGTCGCCGCCGACGGCGTCGACGAGGAGCTGCTCGCACGCGCCTGGGCCGGGAGGCCCGCCGACTTCAGGAGGGGCCTCGAGGAGGCCCTCGGCGCGGGCGCGATTCGGGCCGACGGCACCGCGCTCGCGTTCCACCATGCGCTGCTGCGCGAGGCGGTCCAGGCGACGCTCATGCCTCGGGAGCGCGCGACCGCGCATGCGCGGCTCGCGCTCCTGCTCCAGGGGCTCGTCGACGACGGACGCCGCGACCTCGCGGCCGGCGCCGCACACCATTGGCGGGCGGCCGGCGAACCCGGTCGCGCGTTCGACGCGACGGTGCTGGCGCTCGCCGGCGCACGCGCGCAGTACGCGATGGCCTCCGCCGCGCGGCTCGGCGAGCAGCTGCTCGAGCTGTGGGACGAGGTCCCCGACCCCGAGGCGCGCGCCGACGCGTCGGCGCTCGCGATCCGCTGCCGGATCGCCGAGGACCTGCGCGACTCCGGCCAGATGCATGCCGCGATGCGGGCGATCGACGCGGCGCTCGCGACCGCTCCCGAGCGCGGGGCCGAGCTCGAGCGGGCGCGCCTGCACGCCGCCGCGATGTCCCTCGCCTCCGAGCATGTGGGCGCGGCGGCCGCCGCCGTGCACGTCGAGCCCATCGAGACGCTGCTGCGCGGCCGCACCGACGCGGCGGCGCTGCCCTACCTGGTGCAGGCGCGGGCGCTCAGCGCCCACCTCGTCGATCGCGTCACGGCCATGCGTGTCTCCGACGAGGTGGTCGACCTCGCGGCGACCTCCGGGGACCCGTCGATCCTCTCGATGGCGCTGTGCAAGCGCTCGACCGTCCGGGCGCGGGACGGCGAGTACGAGGCCGCGCTCGCCGATCTCGACCATGCGCTCGCGATCGACGAGGGCGCGATGCTGTGGGGCCGCTGCGCCACCGCCAACATCGTCGACACCCTCAACCGCCTCGGGCGCTACGACGACGCGGTCGAGGCCGGAGAGTCCGCGATCACCGATGCGATCGACGTCGGGCTCGAGCGCCGCATCGGCGCCCCGATCACCGCGAACGTCGCCGAGGCCCTCGTCAACGCCGGCCGCCTCGACGAGGCGCTGGTGCACGTGCGCCGCGCCTCCACGCTGCTGCGCGGGGAGTCGCCGCGGTGGGAGTGCTTCCTTCTCGAGATCGAGGCCGTGGCGGCGCTGTGGGACGGCCACCTCGACCGCGCGGCGGAGCTGCTGGCGGCGGAGGCGCCGCTGCTCCCGGATCCCGAGGACGACGCCGAGGGAGCGTTCAACGCGGCGGCGCTCACCGTCGACCTCGCGCTCGCCCGTCGGGCGGCCGCGCCGCCGGCGGAGGCGTCCCGGCTCCTCGACGACGCGTCTCGGGCCGCTGCGATGCTGCTCCACCCCGAGGCGGTCCGCGACCCGAGCGCGGCGGCGATGCTCCTCCTCGCGACGTGCCGCGCCATCGCGGCCGCGCGGGCCGCACGCGTCCCCGACGACGCGGCGCTGGTCGACCGCGCCGTCGCGCTGCGGGACACCCAGCCCGATCACCCCGCGACCGCCCATGTCCGCGCGCTCGTGGACGCGCTGCTCGCGGGGCCCGACGACGTCGACCGATGGCGGAGGGCGGTCGACGCGTGCGGCGCCGGCCGCTCGCCCCGCCGACTCGTCCACGAGTCGCGCCTGCGCCTCGCCCTCGCGCTGCGTCGCGCGGGCGACCGGCGCACCGCGGAGACGATGCTCGCCGAGGTCGCCAGGGACGCCGGCGCGGACGGCGCGTCGCTGGTCGGAGGCTGGGCGGCCGCCGCCCTCGTGCGCCGCGAGGAGACGCGCTCACCCCTCGACTCGCTCACGAGCCGCGAGCAGGAGGTCCTCGCACTCGTCGCGGGCGGCCTCACCAACCCGCAGATCGGAGCACGTCTGCACATCGCCCCCAAGACCGCGAGCGTGCACGTGTCCGCGATCCTCGCCAAGGTCGGGGCCGCCAACCGGGCCGAGGCCGCCGCGTGGTTCTCGGAGCACGGCAGGCGCTGACCGCGCGCGCCCCGGCTTCCTGGCGCTACCAGGCGCGCCGCCCCGCGAGCGCTTAGCGTGGGAGTCCTATGGACGCGCTCGAGGAGCTGGTCGCGACCTGGACCGACGGTCTGTGGTCGTGGGCGGTGGTGCCCGTGGTCGCCGTGCTCGGCGTGTACTTCACGGCCCGTTCGGGCGTGGTCCAGCTGCGGCTGCTGCCGCGCATGGTCAAGGGGCTCACCGACCGCACCCCCACGGACGCCGAGGGGAAGCCGCAGTCGCTGTCCGCGTTCCAGGCCTTCAGCGTCTCCGCCGCGTCGCGCGTGGGCATCGGCAACATCGCCGGCGTCGGCACCGCGATCGCCGTGGGCGGCCCCGGCGCGATCGCGTGGATGTGGCTCATGGCGCTCATCGGGGCGGCGACCAGCTTCGTCGAGGCGACGCTCGCGCAGCTGTACAAGCATCGCGACGCCTCCGGCTTCCGCGGCGGCCCGGCGTACTACGTCCAGCGTGGGCTCGGCCTGCGCTGGCTCGGCATCACGCTCGCCGTGGTGCTCATCGTCGCCGCGCCCTTCGCGGTCACGATGCTGCAGTCCTTCACCATCGCCGAGACCGTCACCGACTCCTTCACCGGGGGCGCACCCGGCTGGGTCGCACCGACCGTCACGGTGATCGTCGGCGCGCTCACGGCGGCGGTGATCTTCGGCGGCTCCCACCGCATCGCCCTGGTGACCGAGACCCTCGTGCCGCTCATGGCGTTCCTCTACCTCGGCCTCGGGGTCCTCATCGTGGTCCTGCACGCGGACGCCATCGGACCGGTGGTCTCGGCGATCGTGCACGATGCGGTGACGGGCGAGGCGGTCGCGGGCGGCGCGCTCGGCACGGTGATCCTCACGGGCGTCCAGCGCGGCATGTTCTCCAACGAGGCGGGCTTCGGCACGGCGCCCAACGCCGCCGCGAGCGCGGCGACCACGCATCCCGTCAAGCAGGGCCTCGTCCAGTCGCTGGGGGTCTACTTCGACACGCTGTTCGTGTGCTCGATCACGGCGTTCATCATCCTGGTGACGCGACCCGACCTCGAGACCGCCGAGCCGGGCGTCGCGCTCACGCATGACGCGGTGGTCGGCTCGCTCGGCGGCTGGGCCGGGATCCTGCTCTCGGTGATCGTGTTCATGCTCGCGTTCAGCACCATCCTGGGCCTGTACTTCTACGGGGAGTCGAACGTGGAGTACATCACGGGGCGCCGCACGGTGCTGGTGGGCTACCGCATCGCCGTGATCGCGCTCGTGGTGATCGGCGGGCTGGTGTCCGCGTCGCTGGTGTGGTCGCTGTCGGACCTGCTGCTCGGCTTTCTCGCGCTGCTCAACCTGCTCGCGCTCGCGCCGCTGTCGCGCCATGCCTTCGCCCTGCTCCGCGACTTCACGGCGCAGCATCGCGAGGGCCGCGACCCGGTGTTCACGCGGGACCGTCTGCCGGCGATCCCGCGGGTGGACGTGTGGGAGGACGAGGAGACCGTCACCGGGCTCCCCGGCCCCGGGACGCCGGAGGCCGAGCCGAAGATAGGGCATCCACCCGATGCCCCGCCGGGGCCTTAGGGGGCAACGTCGGTCCTGTCAGGACGCCGGAACCTCCGGCCCCGACGGGGAGGACCCTCATGAACGACTTCGGCATGAACGCCATGTACCGCCAGACCGAGCGCATGGACCTCGACCGTCGCGTCGAGGAGCGCCGCGCGCAGCTCGCCGCGATCGGCGCGGACACGCCCCGCGAGCCGCTCGCCGCGCGTCTCCGCGCCTGGCTCGCCCACCCCGTCCGCGCCGCGCGTCGCGCCTCGGCCATCCGCCGGGCGTACGCCTGACGCAGGCGCCTACCAGGCCTTCCGTCATCGAAGGCCTCGCCATCGGGGTGGCGCTCAGGCACCATGGGGGGATGAGCGCCGCCCCGATGTCCGCCGCGATGGTGGGAAGAGCCGCCGAGCTGGGCACTCTCGCGGACGCTCTCGCGGACGGCGCAGCAGGAGAGCCGCGCGCGGTGCTCGTGCGGGGCGAGGCGGGCATCGGGAAGAGCAGGCTCGTGCACGAGGCCCTGGCCCGGCCCGCGGCGGACGACGCCCCCCGGGTGACGGCGGTGAGCCACTGCATCGACCTCGGCCCGGTGGGAGCGCCGCTCGTCCCTGTGCGCCGCCTGCTGCGAGACCTGCATGCCGCGGTCGGCGACGCCGCCTTCCGTGCGGCCGCAGGCCGCGAGGTGACGCTGCACGCGCTCGCCGCCCTGGTCCCCGAGATCGGGGACGACGCGGCGGCGCCCCCGCCTGTCTCCGGCTCGGACTGGCTCGCCGACGCGGTCGAGCGTCTCGTCGAGGGCCTGACCGAGAGCACGCACGTGGTCCTCGTGGTCGAGGATATCCACTGGGCCGACGCGGCGACGCTCGCGCTGCTCCGGACGCTCGCGACCACGCTGCGCGGGTCTCGCCTCACCGTGGTCATGACCTTCAGGACCGACGACGTCGACCGCGGGCCCGCGTTGCGCGAGACCCTCGCGGAGCTGCAGCGCAGCCGCGCGGTCACCACCGTCGACATGGCACGCCTCGACCGTGCCTCGATCGCGGCGCACGCACGCCAGATCCTCGACCGCTCCCCCACCGAGGTCGAGGTCGACGTCCTCGAGCGCCGCTCCGAGGGCGTCCCGTTCTTCGTCGAGGAGCTGCTCGGGATCCCCGACGGCGAGCTGCCCCGCACGCTCCGTGAGGTGGTCCTCGCCGGGGTCGAGCGGCTCGGGCCCGAGGCGCAGGAGGTCGTGCGCGTCGCGGCCGTCGGCGGTGCGCGGCTGGACCATGCATCGCTCGCGGGCGCGTGGCACGGGACCGCGGCCGCTCTCGCGACCGGGCTGCGCGCGGCCCACGACGGCCATGTCCTCACCGCGGAGGCCGAAGGGTACGTGTTCCGCCACGCCCTCATCAGGGAGGCCGTGTACGAGCGTCTCCTGCCGCACGAGCGGGAGGAGACGCACCGGCGCTTCGCGGAGACGATGCAGGCGCGGGTCGAGCGGGGCGACGTCGCGGCGGCCGCACCGGCGGCCGCGCATTGGCTCGCGGCGCGCGACGTCCCCCGGTCCTTCGACGCGACGGTCGACGCCCTCGCGCACGCGCGGGCGTCGCTGCCCGTGGAGACCGCCGCCCGCCTGGGAGAGCGCCTCATCGAGCTCTGGCCCCAGGTGCCGGACGCCGCCGCGCGCGCCGGGACCGACGAGGCGGCGCTGCGTCTCCAGGTCGCGAAGGGCTACCACTCCGCGCACCGGCTGCGGGCGTGCCTGGCGGTCACCGCCGCCGCCCTCGCGGCCGCCCCACGCGACGACGCGGACACCCGGGTACCGCTGCTGCTCGTCGAGCTGAGCGCGGCGAGCGAGACGGAGCTGCGAGGCGACGCGGCCGTCCGCATCGATGAGATCGACCGGCTCCTCGCGGGGCGCGACGACGCGTCGACAGCCGCCTGGCGGGCCCAGGCGCGCGGATGGCGATCCGTGGTGTCCCGGGGCGCGCACCGCTCGGACGCGCTCGACGAGGCGGTGGCCCTCGCGGCGAGCACGGGCGACGACGCCGTGCTCGCCGAGGTGCTGGTGTGGCGCGCCCGCAACAGCTGGGCGATCGGCGCGGTCGCCGCGAGCATCGCCGACCTGGACCGCGTTCTCGAGCTGTGCCCCGAGCCCACCGACACGCGCCTCTTCGCGGTCAACAACCTCGTGTGCGACCTGCTCCAGGCGGGTCGCTACGACGACGCGATAGCGCTCGGCATGGCCGCCGTCGAGCAGACGGCCGATGCGGGACGCGAGCGGGCCGGCGCGCACATCCTGAGCAACACCGCCGAGGCGTTCATCAGCGCGGGTCGCGTGGAGGACGGGCTCGCGGCCGCGCGCCGCGCCGTGCGTCTCGCCCGGGGCGACTCGATCCAGGTGGTGCTCAACGCGGTGCAGATCGAGGGCCTCGGACTCATCTGGGCGGACCGGCGCGAGGATTACGAGGCGCTCCTCGCGCGCGAACCGGCGGTGGTCGAGCACGCCGAGCTGGATCTCCAATGGACGGGCGTGTGGAACATGATGCGGGTCGACGCCGCCGTGGCCGCCGCCAGGGACGCCCGCGCGGCCGAGGGGCAGCGCATCCTCGCGACCGCGCTGCCGCTGCTCGATCCGCTCGAGCGCGAGGCGGCGGAGGATGCGCCGGGCGACCTCGACGTCCTCATGGCCTCCGGAGCCGCGCTCGTGGAGGCGGCCCGCGAGGCGGGCGTCGAGCCGCGCCCGGAGCTCGCCGCCCGGCTGCGGCGGCTCGCCTCGATGCTCGACTCGGAGGAGGCGTACCTGCCGGTCACCACGCTCATCACGGCGCATCTGGCGGAGCCGGCGGATCGGGTGCGGCGATGGAACGACGCGTACGAGGCCTCCGCCGCTGGGCTCGCACCCCGCCGCTACGCCCATCTCGCGCGCCTGCGGCTCGGCGAGGCGCTGGTCGATGCGGGGCGCCGCGACGAGGCGATCGCGCACGTGCGCGGGGTCGCCGGCGAGGCTCCGTCCGACGGCGTCGACCTGGTGGCGAGGTGGGCGCGGGAGCTCCTCGCACGCCTCGGGCACGGCGATCGGAGCTCGCGCCCGGACGCCGGGCTGACCGCGCGCGAGGCCCAGGTGCTCGCGCTGGTGGCGGAGGGCCTCACCAACGTCCAGATCGGCGAGCGGCTGTTCATCTCGCGCAAGACGGCGAGCGTGCACGTCTCCGCGATCCTCGCGAAGATCGGCGCCGCGAACCGCACCGAGGCCGCCGCCTACTTCGCGGCGCTCCCTGCCCGCCACGACGAAGGCGCCCTCCCCCGCTGACGGGGAAGGGCGCCTGGCGTCGCTGCGGCGCGGGTGTCAGTCCAGGTAGTCGCGCAGCACCTGGGAGCGCGACGGGTGACGCAGCTTCGACATGGTCTTGGACTCGATCTGGCGGATGCGCTCACGGGTGACCCCGAACACGCGGCCGATCTCGTCGAGCGTCTTGGGCTGGCCGTCGGTGAGGCCGAAGCGCATGCCGACCACGCCGGCCTCGCGCTCGCTGAGCGTGTCCATGACCTTGCTCAGCTCCTCCTGGAGCAGCGTGAAGCCCACGGCATCCGCGGGGACCACGGCCTCCGAGTCCTCGATGAGGTCGCCGAACTCGCTGTCGCCGTCCTCGCCGAGCGGGGTGTGGAGCGAGATGGGCTCGCGGCCGTACTTCTGGACCTCGACCACCTTCTCGGGGGTCATGTCGAGCTCCTTGGCCAGCTCCTCCGGGGTGGGCTCGCGGCCCAGGTCCTGGAGCATCTGGCGCTGGACGCGCGCGAGCTTGTTGATGACCTCGACCATGTGCACCGGGATGCGGATGGTGCGGGCCTGGTCCGCCATCGCACGGGTGATGGCCTGGCGGATCCACCACGTCGCGTAGGTCGAGAACTTGTAGCCCTTGGTGTAGTCGAACTTCTCGACCGCGCGGATGAGGCCGAGGTTGCCCTCCTGGATCAGGTCGAGGAAGAGCATGCCACGGCCGGTGTAGCGCTTGGCGAGCGAGACCACGAGGCGCAGGTTCGCCTCGAGAAGGTGGTTCTTCGCGTGGCGCCCGTCGTTCGCGATCCACTCGAGCTCGCGGCGGAGCTTGGGGGCGAGCTTCTCTCCGGACGCGAGCTTCTCCTCGGCGAACAGGCCCGCCTCGATGCGCTTGGCGAGGTCGACCTCCTGCTCGGCGTTGAGGAGCGCGACCTTTCCGATCTGCTTGAGGTAGTCCTTGACCGGGTCGGCGGTGGCGCCGGCGGTCATGACCTGCTGGACAGGAGCGTCGTCGTCGCCGGTGCCGAGGACGAACCCGCGGTTCTCGTCCTCCTTGGCGGCGGGCTTGGTCTCGCCCTCGGTCGCCTCGTCTGCCTCGACGTCGACGTCCTCGAGCTCGCCCTCGACGGGCTCCTCGTCCGTCGCCTTCTTGGCCGGAGCCTTGGCGGGCGCCTTGGCGGCGTGCTTGGGGGCGGCCTTGCGCTTGGGGGCCGGCGAGGTCTCCTCGACGACCTCCGCGTCGTCGGCGACGGCGCTCTTGGGGGTCGCCTTGGTCGAGGCGCCGGAGGACTTGGAAGCGGCTGCGGTAGTCGTGGCCTTCTCCTTCTCGGTTGTGCCGCCCTTCGGGGGCAGCGAAGCGTCAGACGATGCTGGGGTTGCGCTGGCGGGAGCCGCCGGGCGGCGCCGCGCGTCGTCGGTGGGTGGACCTTCGGCGCGACTGCGCTGCTGTGGCGACACGGCTTCCCTCTCGACCTGTCACGGAGTGGATGGTGAGGCCCCGCTGATCGCCTCGCGCAAATCCATTAGATTGTAACGCCCATGTCAACGTCATCGTTCCCATCGGGCGGCGAGTCGTGGTCCGAATCTTGCGACCGTCCCCGATCACGTCTCCTGCGGGGCGGTCTCGATCAGCGCGAGCACCAGAAGCGCTAGACGATACTCCGGATCGTGGTCGAGCGCGATGGCGCACCACGCACGCGCGACGTCGACGGCCGACGACCACCACGCGATCACCGCCAGCGTCCCCGCCGCCGCGGCGCAGCAGCGCATCGGCGCATGCTCAAGCACGGAGAGCAGCACGCGACGGGCCTGGTCGACGCGCGGCTCACAGGGCGGCGTCGCGGGCGTGAGGCCGGCGTCGAACGCACGGGCGACGGCGCTGGAGTCGATGCCCGCGAGGGCGTCCTCGACCGCCCGCTCCGCGCCGGGGATGAGCATGAGCAGCACCGCGTCACGCACGCGCACGTCCGCGAGCGCCGCGCCGAGCGCACCGAGTTGCGCGGCCCCCGGCTCGTCCCCGTCGAGCGCCGCGCTCCAGCGGCGGGCCGAGGCGGCGCGCCATGCCGTGCGATCGCTCCCCGCGCGCTCCTCCCAGCGCCGCGCCGCGCGGGACGCGAGCCTTCGCTGCGCCGCGGGCGCCCGTGAGACGCCCGGATCCCGGCGGACCCTCACCGCACCCGGCCCGGGTGCGTCGAGCGACGGCAGCGGTCGCCCCCCGGGCGGACAGCACCGGGGGTCCTCGCAGCGCGGACAGAAGTAGCGGCCCTCCGCGACCACCCAGGGGTCGACGGTCGCGACCGTCTCCTCGAGCCCGGCGACCGCGACGTCGAGCGCCGCGCAGCCCGCCGCGGCGTCCCGTGTGTAGGCGAGGACGATCGCGCTGCGCGCCCCTTCCCGCATCGCGGCGACGGACAGCGCCTGCGCGGCGTCGGCGCCGGCATCCCCGAGGAGCTCCCGCTCGTCGAGCCGCAGGATGGCCCCGAGCTCGCCTCGCTCCCGCACGAGCACCGCGACCACCGATTCGAGCGGGGCGAAGCCGAGGAGCGTCGGGACGAGGGTGGCGAGCTGGCCGGGACCGGTGATCGTCGTCATGGCGCGATCGTGGCGCGAGCGGCGGCCTCCGACGACGACGCCGTCCGCCCGCGGTGGACCGCCGCCCGGCACGGCACGGCTGGGGACACCACCGCCCGGCACGCCCCTACGCTGAAGCCATGCATGGAACGCCCGCCGAGACCCGCACGCTCATCTCCGACAGCACCGCAGCGCTCCTGGCATGGGCGGGCCGGGCGATGGCGCCCGGCGGCGAGGCGGCATCCGAGCTCGCCGCGCAGCTCGCCGCCTCCTCCGAGGGCGGCAAGGCGTTCCGCGGACGCCTGATCCTCGCGACCTTCGACGCGTGCGGCGGCTCCGATCGCGAGGCGGCGGCCGGCGCCGCGGGCGCGCTCGAGCTGTTCCAGACCGCCGCGCTGCTGCATGACGACGTCCTCGACGACTCGGACACGCGCCGAGGGCGTCCTGCGGCCCACCGGGCCTTCGAGGCGCGGCACCGGGAGGCCGGCTGGCCCGGCGATCCGGCGGCGTACGGGCGCGCGGGCGCGATCCTCGCCGGCGACGTCGCCCTCGTGGCCGCGCTGCGCGGCGCGACCCTCGCGGCCCGCCGCGCGGGCGACGTGGTCGGGGATCTCTTCGACGAGATGGCCGCGCTGGTGACCGCGGGACAGCACCTCGACATGCGGGTCGCGGCGGCGCCTTGGGCGGACCTGGCGTCGCTCGAGCACGACATCACGGCGGTCATGCGCGCCAAGACGGCCTCGTACACCGCCGAGTTCCCCCTCGCCCTCGGGGCCGCGACCGCCGGCGCGCCCGCGGCGACCATCGAGGCGCTGCGCGCGGCGGGCCTCCCGCTCGGCTACGCGTTCCAGCTCCGCGACGATGTCCTCGGCCTCACGGGCAGCCCGGAGGTCACCGGGAAGCCGGTGGGCGACGATCTCCGCGAGGGCAAGCGCACGCTGCTCGTGTGGCACGTGCTCGCGCACGGCTCGCTGACCGAGCGGGACGCCGTGCTGGGGGTCCTCGGCGAGCAGGACGCCTCGCATGACGATCTCGAGACCGCGATCGCCGCGGTCGTGAGCTCCGGCGCGATCGCCGCGGCCGAGGAGCGCATCGCCCGGCACGCCTCCGAGGCGCGCGAGGCGCTGGTCGCGGCTCTCGACGACCCGGAGCCCGTGCTCGCGCTCGTCGACGCCGCCGTCCACCGCTCGGCCTGAGCGGCGCGACGGCGCCCGCCGCTCGCTAGAGCAGCGTCTGGGCGATGCGGCGCACGTGCGCGCGGCGGCCCTCGCGGAGCGCGGCGAGCGGCGCCATGCCGAGCTCGGGCTCGGGCGCGAGCAGCCAGTCCGCGGCCTCGGCGTCGTCCATGCCGGCGTCGCGCAGCAGCGTGAGGGTGCCGGTCAGCGTGGGCAGCACCTCGGGGCCGTGCTCACCGTCGACGATCACGTCGGCGGGGATCTGCAGGGTCTGGCGCTCGCCGCGGCGCACCGCGAAGAGGTGCCCCTCGCGGAGGAGCTCACGCACCTTGCTGGCGGTGGTGTCGAGGCGGTCGGCGAAGTCGGGCACGGTGAGCCACACGGCGTCTGTCATGCCACCAGGGTACTGACACGGCACGCAGGGCTTGCGGCCCGGGACGGCCTGGGGTTACCGTCACTTTTGTCACATCTGTCACACCGTCACCATCACTCACACTGGAGGCACGCATGGCAGCGACGTCCCCCCTGGTCCCCACGGGCACCGCCGCGACGACGGCCGCGATCGCGACCTTCTTCGGGCTCGCGACCGCCGCGCCGGCGGCCGCCGACGAGCAGCACCGCGTGCAGCCCGGCGACACGGTCTCGCATCTCGCGCACCGCTACGGCAGCACGATCCCCGCGATCGTCGCCGCCAACGACCTCGACAGCCGCGCCACCATCTATGTGGGGACCACCGTGACCGTTCCGTCGCACTCGTCCAAGAAGCGCACCTCCACGGTCACGACCCTCGCCGCGACCTACACCGTGAAGTCGGGCGACACCCTCTCCGCGATCGCGCAGCGCCACGGCACGACCGTCGCGGCCCTCGCGCGCGACAACAAGCTCGCCAACGCGTCCCTCATCTTCCCGGGACAGCGGCTCACCATCGGCGGGTCCGGCACCGCGGAGAGCACCACGTCCTCCACGAAGCGCACCGCCTCGTCCACGACGCGCACGAGCGCCACCTACACGGTCGAGGCGGGCGACACGCTGTCCGGGATCGCGCACCGCCACGGCACCACCGTGAGCGCGATCGCGAAGGCCAACTCGCTGGCGAACGCGTCCTTCATCCGCATCGGTCAGCGGCTGTCGATCCCCGGTGCCGCCAAGGCGACCCCCACCGCGAAGAAGCAGACCACGTCCACGTCCACGACCAAGAAGACGTCGGAGCGCACCGTGTACACCGTGAAGTCGGGCGACACCCTGTCCGCGATCGCGCAGCGCCACGGCACGACGGTCGCGGCCCTCGCGCGGGAGAACACCCTCGCCAACGCCTCCCTCATCCGGGTCGGCCAGCGGCTCTCGGTCCCGGGCGAGGCGTCGAAACCCCTCGTCGGCGACACGTTCGCGGGCCGCACGTACGCCTCGGACATCGTCAAGGCCGCGAACCTCAACAAGGCCAAGCTCCTCACCCGCACGGTCCCGTCGCGGGACAAGATGCAGGCCATCATCGTCGCGACGGCACGCGAGCACGGGGTGGACCCCGCGCTCGCGCAGGCGGTGTCCTACCAGGAGTCCGGCTTCGACATGCGTGCGGTCTCCCCCGCGAACGCGGTGGGCGTGATGCAGGTGATCCCCACCTCGGGCGAGTGGGCCTCCGACATGGCGGGGCGTCGCCTCGATCTGCTCGACCCGCGCGACAACGTCCTCGCGGGCATCCTCATCCTGCGCGCGCTGAACCGCACCTTCGACAAGGTGGACGATGCGATCGCGGGCTACTACCAGGGCGCCGCCGCGGTGCTCGACCACGGCTACCACTCGGACACCGTGGGCTACGTCGCCAGCGTCAAGGCCCTCATGGGGCGCTTCCGCTGAGCCGCCGCGCCGCGCGCCGACGCGGGGCGGGTGACGCGCCGCGCGAGGACCGTAGGAGCCCGGGTGGCGCGCGCCTAGAATGGGCGCTGTGTCCGACACCCTCACCGATCCCCTGCTCGGCCGCGTGATCGACGGCCGCTACGAGGTGCGCGAGCGGATCGCTGCGGGTGGCATGGCCACCGTCTACCTCGCGTTCGACCGCCGTCTCGAGCGGGACATCGCGCTCAAGGTCATGCACCGCCACCTCGAGGTGGACCCCAACTCCCGCGAGTTCGTCGCCCGCTTCCGGCGCGAGGCCAAGGCCGCCGCCCGGCTCACCCATCCCGGCATCGTGCGGGTGTACGACCAGGGCGTCGACGACGACGTCTCGTACCTCACGATGGAGTACGTCGACGGCGAGAACCTGCGCGAGGTGCTCGCGCATCACGGCACGCTGCCCCTCGGCGAGGCGCTCACCACCGTCGAGCACGTGCTCGACGCGCTCGCGTCGGCGCACCGGCTGGGCCTGGTGCATCAGGACGTCAAGCCCGAGAACGTGCTCATCGACTCGGAGGGCCGCCCGCGGGTCGCCGACTTCGGGCTCGCCCGCGCCGTCACCGAGGTCACCTCGAGCACGTCCGGCACCATCCTCGGCACGGTCGCCTACCTGGGCCCCGAGCTCATCTCGAACGGCGTCTCCGACGCGCGCACCGACGTGTACGCGGCCGGCGTGCTCCTCTACGAGCTCGTGACGGGCCGCCAGCCGCACACCGGCACCACCCCCATCCAGGTGGCGACCAAGCACGTCCACGACGACGTGCCCGCGCCCTCGAGCGTGGTCGCATGGCTGCCGCCCGAGATCGACGACCTGGTCGCCGCGCTCACCGCGCGCGACCCCGAGGTGCGCCCGCAGGACGCAGGCGCGGCCCTGCAGCTGATGCGCCGCACGCGCGGCCTGCTCGACGAGCCCACCCTCGACCGCCAGGCCGACCCGCCCTCGGGCTCGACGGCGGTGGTCGAGGACGGCGACGCCACGGCGGTCCTCGACGCGGCGTCCCCCGGCTCGACCGTAGCGCTGCCCATCGGCCTGGGGCACCCGTTCCCCGCCGTCGGCGCCGAGCTCGAGACCATCCCCGACGACGACCCCGAGGCGCGCGAGCCCCAGAGGAACGAGCGCCGCGCCGGCTGGTGGATCGCCGCCGTGCTGGTGGCGCTGCTGGTCCTCGGCGGCGGCGGCCTGTGGTGGTACAACTCGATCGGCCCCGGCGCGTACACCACGGTCCCGTCGGTGGTGAACGAGAGCGAGGCCAACGCGACGGCCATCATCAAGGGCGTCGGGCTCACCCCCGAGGTCGAGCGCACGTTCGACGACGAGGTCCCCGAGGGCTTCGTGATCTCGGCGGATCCGGGAGCGCAGGAACGCGTGCTCAACGACGCCGTGGTGACCATCACGGTGTCCGACGGGCCCCGCATGACCGACGTCCCGACCCTCGTCGGGAGCACGCAGGACGATGCCGAGGACAGCCTCAAGGAGCTCGAGCTGCCGCTGGGCGACGTGACCGAGACGTACTCCGACACCGTGCCGGAGGGCGAGGTCATGTCGACCTCCCCCGAGGCCGGCGAGACGGTCCGCCACGACACCGCGGTATCCCTCGAGGTCTCCGGCGGCCCCGCACCGATCGACTTCCCCGAAGTCACGGGGATGACCGAGGAGGAGGCGACGGCGCAGCTCGAGGACGAGTACGCGCTCACCGTCGAGGTGGTGCGGGAGCGCACCGACGCGGCGGACAAGGGCATCGTCTTCGCCCAGTCCCCCGAGGCGGGCGCCGGCGGCCACCGCCTCGACACCGTGACCATCACCGTGTCGGACGGCCCGCCGCTCGTCACCATCGAGGACTACGTGGGCATGGACTACGAGGCGGGCGTGTCCGCCGCGCGGAGCGCGGGGCTCACCGTGTCGACGTCCGGCCGCTGGGGCATCCTCAGCGCCCAGGACACCATCGTCGACCAGTCGCTCAACCCCGGACAGCAGGTCGAGCGCGGCACCACCATCGTCCTCATCTACAACTGACACGCAGAACGCCCCCGACCCGGAGCTCCGGGTCGGGGGCGTTCTGCGTGAGCCGCGTCTCGCGCTACGCGAGCTCCTCGAGCTCCTGCGGCCTGCCGGCGTTGTGCTTGGCCAGCAGGTCGGCCACGAGGAAGGCCATCTCCAGCGACTGCTGGTGGTTGAGGCGCGGGTCGACCTTGGTCTCGTAGCGCCGGGCCAGGCCCTCGTCGTCGATCTTCTCGGTGCCGCCCATCACCTCGGTGACGTCGTCGCCCGTGAGCTCCACGTGCAGGCCGCCGGGGACGGTGCCCAGCGCCTCGTGCACCTCGAAGAAGCCGGTGACCTCGTCGAGGATCGTGTCGAACTTGCGGGTCTTGTAGCCCGAGTCCGACGTGAACGTGTTGCCGTGCATGGGGTCGGTGAGCCACGTGACCGCGACGCCCGAGTCCCGCACGCCCTCGACGATGCCCGGAAGCGCGTCGCGCACCTTGTCCGCGCCCATGCGGGCGACGAACGTGAGGCGGCCCGCGACGTTCTCGGGGTTGAGGCGCTCGGCCAGCGCGACCGCATCGGCGGCCGTCGCGGTCGGGCCCAGCTTCACCGCGAGCGGGTTGTGCACCTTCGACAGGAACTCGACGTGCGCGCCGTCGAGCTGGCGGGTGCGCTCCCCGATCCACAGGAAGTGGGCCGAGCAGTCGTACGCGAGACCCGACCGCGAATCGATGCGCGTGAGCGCCCGCTCGTAGTCGAGCAGCAGCGCCTCGTGGCTCGAGAACAGCTCCACGGTGCGCAGCGCGTCGAAGTCGCCGCCGGCGGCACCCATGAAGCGCACCGCACGGTCGATCTCGCCCGCGAACTGCTCGTACTTGGCGTACGCCGGGTTGGCCGCGAAGCCCTTGTTCCACTGGTGCACGCGGCGGAGGTCCGCGAAGCCTCCCTGCGTGAACGCCCGGATGAGGTTGAGCGTCGACGCGGACACGTGGTACGCGTCGAGCAGCCGCTCCGGGTTCGGGATCCGCTCCTCCTCGGTGAAGCCCGAGGAGTTGACGATGTCGCCGCGGTACACGGGCAGCGTCACGCCGTCACGGGTCTCCGTGTCCGACGAGCGCGGCTTCGCGTACTGACCGGCCATGCGACCGATCTTCACCACCGGCGTCGAGGCGCCGTACGTGAGGATCACGGCCATCTGGAGGATGGTCTTGATCTTGTTGCGGATGCGGTCGGCCGTGGCCTCCGCGAAGATCTCGGCGCAGTCGCCTCCCTGCAGCACGAATGCCTCGCCGCGCGACGCGGCGGCGAGCTGCGCGCGCAGCCCGTCCGCCTCGCCGGCGAACACCAGAGGGGGGACCTGCGTGAGACGGTCGGTCGTGCGTCGCAGCGCAGCGGCGTCGGGCCACTGCGGCTGCTGCCTCGCCTCCTTGGAGAGGTACGAGTCGACGCCCGCCGCCGCCAGGGCAGCCTCGGTCATAGGATCACGCCTGCCCGATCGCCTCGAGGGTCTCGACGTACCACGGGGTGGCGGTGTCGAAGGGCTTGTGGCCCGCGATGCGCGGGAACGGGATCGCCTTGAGGCGGTCGCCGTCCTCCTCGTCGTGGCCGATCACGCCGGGCTCGCCGCGCAGGGCGCACTCGACCGCGTAGTCGGTCATCGACTTGATGAGGCGGAGGTCCTCGGCGTTCGCCGCGGCCGAGCGCGAGAAGTAGCCCGACTTCTGGACCATGACCTTCTCCGCGCCGAGCTTCTCCGCGAACTGCTTGGCGAACCACTGGCCGGGGTTGATCTCGTCGAGGCGCACGTGGCCGAACGGGTCGCGCTTGACCTCCTGGCCCGAGGCCTCCATCTCCGCGATGATCTCCGGCACGCCGGCGCCCTCCGACAGGAAGATGTTGACGTTGCCGATCTCGTCCATCACGGCGCGCAGGCGCGTGGCCTCGGCGTCGATGTCGAGCTTCTGCTCGGGCACGTAGACCGCGTGGATGTCCCAACGCTCCTTGGTGAGGCCGATGCCCGGGAGGAACGTGCGGGTCGCGAGGTCCTCGCGGTACTTCATCGCCGCGGCGGCGGTGAGCCAGCCGCAGGCACGGCCCATGACCTCGTGGATGATGAGCATGCGCGGGCCCGAGCGGTGCTCGCCGATGACGTTGCGGCCGAACTTCGCGGCCTCCTCGGCGGCGGTCCAGGCGCCCAGCGACTGGCGGATCGGCACCACGTCGTTGTCGATCGTCTTGGGCAGGCCCACGACGGTGAGGCCGTAGTCGTTGTCCGCGAGGTAGGCGGCCAGGTCGGCGGCCGTCGTGTTGGTGTCGTCGCCTCCGATGGTGTGGAGGACGTCGACGCCGTCGGCCTTGAGCTGCTCGGCCGCGACGGCCAGCGGGTCCTGACCCTCCTGGACGAGTCCGCGCTTCACGCAGTCCGCGACGTTGGTGAGCTTGACGCGCGAGTTGCCGATGGGCGAGCCGCCGAACTCGTGCAGCACACCCGCGTGCTTGCGCACCTCGTCGTCGATGACGGTCTTCTTGCCCTGCAGCAGGCCCCAGTAGCCGTGCTCATAGGCGATGATCTCCACCTCGGGAGCGATCTCGGTGTAGCGCTCGATCAGGCCTCCCACCGCGGAGGAGAGGCAGGGGGCGAACCCACCGGCGGTCAGGAGTGCAACGCGGCGAACCGACATGACGGACCTTTCGTTCTGTGTCTTGCGGATTTCGTGGTCATTCTAGGCGCGTGACGAGGCACGCGGAGCCGGGACGGGGGACCTACTCCCCCGTCTCCGAGGGCTGATCCTTCGCGAGCTCGCGCTTGACGAGCGCGGCGTCCCGGTCGACGTACTCCTGCCCCGACAGCTCGGCGATCGCGGCCATGATGCGGTCGGTCGCCTCGCGCAGCGCGGCGCGGTCCTCCTGGCGGCCGGCGAAGTCGGAGAGGTCGATGGGCGCGCCGATCCGCACGCCGATGGGATGGCGCTTGGGGACCTTCTGGCCGATGGGCTGCGCGATGTGGGTGTCGATCATCGCGACCGGGATCACCGGGGCGCCGGACTCGATCGCGAGGCGCGCCACGCCGGTCTTGCCCCGGTAGAGGCGTCCGTCGGGGCTGCGCGTGCCCTCGGGGTAGATGCCGAGCAGCTCGCCGCCCTGCACCACCTGGAGGCCCGTGCGCAGCGCCGCCTCGGAGGCCCGCCCGCCGCCACGGTGCACCGGGATGGTGCCCACGCCCTCCATGAAGGCCTTGGTGGCGTAGCCCTTCACGCCCTTGCCGGTGAAGTACTCCTCCTTGCCGAGGAACACCACCTTGCGCTCGATCACGACCGGCAGGAACACCGAGTCGGAGAACGAGAGGTGGTTCGACGCGAGGATCGCCCCGCCGCTCGCGGGGATGTGCTCCTCGCCCTCGACCCAGGGCTGGTAGACGCCCTTGAGCGCAGGCCCGAGGAGGACATGCTTGAACAGGCGGTAGTACGTGTCGCTCATGGTGTCCGGGGCTTCCTAGCGGTCGGCGGCGGCGATGCGGGCGAGGTCGGCGGCACCGACGATACCGGCATCGTTGCCCATCTGGGCGGCCACGATGGGGACGATGGGACGGTGGCCCCGCGCGGGCAGGTTCGCCTCGAACGCCTTGCGGGCCGGGTGGAGCAGGAGGTCGCCGGCGGCGACCACGCCGCCGCCGATGACGAAGAGCTCGGGGTCGAGCGCCGCGGCGAGCGAGGCCGATCCCTCGCCGATCCAGCGACCCAGCTCGGCCAGCAGCTCGAGACCGAGCTCGTCGCCGTCCATCGCGACCTGGGTGACCTGGGGGCCGGTGATCGCCATCGGGTCCCCGCCGGCGAGCTCGAGCAGGGCCGCGGCGCGCACGGGGCGGTCCACGGCGGCGCGGCGGGCCTCGCGCGTGAGGGCCGACCCGGAGGCGTACTGCTCCCAGCAGCCGCGCAGCCCGCAACCGCACGAGTGGCCGTTCGGGACCACCCGCAGGTGACCGAGCTCGGCCGCGAAGCCGTACGCGCCGCGCACGAGCTTGCCGTCGACCACGAGCGCGGCGCCGAGCCCGGTGCCGATGGTGAGCAGCGCCATGTGCTTGACGTCGCGCGCCGCACCGAAGGCGAACTCCGCCCACCCGGCCGCGTTCGCATCGTTCTCGACCACCACCGCGACGTCGTCGCGGCCGATGAGCGCGCCGACCTTGGCCGCCAACGGGTAGTCCCGCCACGCGATGTTCGGCGCGAAGAGCACGTTCTCCTGGTCCGAGGACACGAAGCCCGCCGCCGCGAGGCCCACGGCATGGAACTCGTGATCGGCAGCGAGCTCGGCCACGGCGTCGGCGATCGCGGCGTCGATGCTCGCGGGATCCTGCGGCTTGGTCTTCCGCTTGGTCTTGGCAACGATGGCGCCGTCCTCGTCGACCACACCGACCGCGATCTTCGTGCCGCCGATGTCTACGCCGATTGCATGCATTCTCTGTGGCCTTCCGCTACCTCGCTGGGACTCCGTCAAGGCTATCGTCTGACGCGTCCCTCCTACTGCCACAGGAGTCCTACCGATGATCCAGCCTGCTCCCACCGACCTCGCACCCAACATCGTCGCCATGATCGCGGCGCGTTGGCGCACCCGTGCCGACGAGGTGGTGATGAGGTACACCGACGACGACGACCGCTGGATCGACGTCACCGGCGCCGAGGCGCAGGCCATGGTCGACGCGGTCGCCAAGGGCCTCATCGCGCGCGGCGTCCAGCCCGGGCAGAGCGTCGGCATCATGGCGCGCACGCGCATCGAGTGGACCGTGCTCGACCTGGCGATCTGGACGGCGGGCGCGCTGCCGGTCCCCATCTACGACACCTCCTCGGCGTCGCAGATCGACTGGATCACCTCGGACGCCGAGGTCTCGCTGCTCGTCGTCGAGACCGAGGCGCACGCCGCGCTCGCCCACCAGGTCGCGAGCGACCCCGAGAGCCCGCTGCGCGACGTCCTCGTGATCGACCGGGGCTGCATGGACGACCTCCGCGCGGCCGGCGCCGGGATCCCCGACTCGGTGGTCGCCGAGCGCGCCGCGCTCGCGACGCTCGACTCCCCCGCGACCATCGTCTACACGTCGGGCACCACCGGCCGGCCCAAGGGCGCGGTGCTCACCCACTTCAACTTCGTCCGGCACACCGCCGGCATCCAGCAGCAGATCCCCGAGGTCGTCCTGCGTGAGGGCGGCAGCACGGTGCTGTTCCTCACGCTCGCGCACTCGCTCGCGCGCCTCGTCGAGGTGGTGCTGCTCGCGTCCGGCACCGTGATCGGCTTCTGCCCCGACTCGAAGAAGCTGGTGCCGTACTTCGCGAGCTTCCAGCCCACGCTGGTGCTCGCCGTGCCCCGCGTCTTCGAGAAGGTCTACAACGCCGCCGAGCAGAAGGCCGCGGCGGGCGGCAAGGTGAAGATCTTCCGCTGGGCCGCGCAGCAGTCGATCGCGTACTCGCAGGCGCTCGACACGCCCGAAGGGCCGTCGCTCGCGCTCAAGGCGAAGCACGCCCTCGCGGACCGCCTGGTGCTGGCGAAGATCCGCGCCGTGCTCGGCGGCCGCGCGGTCCACGCGATCTCGGGCTCCGCGCCGCTCGGCGACCGGCTGGGGCACTTCTACCGCGGGCTCGGCCTCCTGGTGCTCGAGGGCTACGGCCTCACCGAGGTCACCGCGGCCGCGCACGTCAACGTGGTCGAGCGCTCCAAGATCGGCTCGGTGGGACCCGCGCTGCCCGGCTTCGACGTGACGATCGCCGACGACGGCGAGATCCTCATGCGCGGCGACATGCTCTTCCAGGGCTACCACCGCAACCCCGAGGCGACGGCCGAGGCCATGCAGGACGGCTGGTTCCGCACCGGCGACATCGGGCGCCTCGACGAGGACGGCTACCTCTACATCACCGGTCGCAAGAAGGAGATCATCGTGACCGCCGGCGGCAAGAACGTCGCGCCGGCGACTCTCGAGGACCGCCTCCGCGGGTACGCGCTGGTGAGCCAGTGCGTCGTCGTCGGCGACGGCAGGCCGTTCATCGGCGCGCTCCTCACGCTCGATGCGGAGGCGCTGCCCGGGTGGCTCACCAGCCACGGCCTCCCCGACATGCCCGTGGCCGAGGCCGCGGCGCACCCGGTGGTCCGCGAGCACCTCGAGAAGGCCGTCACCAGGGCGAACGCCGCGGTCTCGCGCGCCGAGTCGATCCGGCGCTGGGAGATCCTGGCCGACGACTTCACCGTCGAGGCCGGCCACCTCACGCCGTCGCTCAAGGTCAAGAGGGCCCAGGTGCTGCGCGACTTCGCGGCGGACGTCGACGCGCTCTACGCGCCCTCCCCGCGGTAGTCCGTCCGGCATCCCTGGGGGCATGGTGCACCGCGTGCCCTATGCCCCCAGGGGTAGTGGCACCACAAGTCGGGGCTGTCCGGTTCGCACGGTCGGTCGGAATCTGGAGCCACAACCGACCCGGAGGAACACCATGCCTTACCTCATCAGCAGCACCGCAGCATCCGACACGATCCCCGCGACCGTCACCGCCGAGCCGCCCGTGATCCGCGAGAGCGTGCGACCCGCACCCGTGGGCGCCCGCTTCCCGCGCGGCGCGTGGACCCCGACCCGCATCGTCCGGGTGTACCGCCGGGCGCTGCGTCCGCTCCACCCGGTGGGCGCCCGCTTCCCGCGGCTCTCGCCCGAGCAGCGGGCGGCGCTCACGGTCGCGCTGGTGCCGGAGCTCGCCGTGCGGCCGCGACCGGTGGGCGCCCGCTTCCCCCGCTGACACGCGCGGACCTGCGTCCGCCCTCACGATGCCCGCAGCCCTCTCGGGGGCGGCGGGCATCGTCATGGTCGGCGGCATCGCGTGCCCTTTGCCCCCCGCGCGGGTGGCACCACAACTCGGGTCTGGCGGGACGAATCGGACAGGGACAGCATGATCTCGAATCCGACCCGGAGGTTCCCGACATGTCCCTGTCCACCGATGCGCCCGACCTGCCCGAGCCCGCGCTCACCACGCTCTCCAACCCCCGCCGCACGACGCTCGCGAGCGGGGTCGTCGGCACGGCGCTCAGCGCCGCGCTCGACGAGCTCACGCTCCTGCTCGACGGCGACCTCGTCCGCCCGGCGGACCCCGACTGGGACGCGGCTCGCGCCGCGTGGCAGCTCGGCGTCGACCAGCGCCCGGTCGCGGTGGTGCTCGCCCGCAGCGAGTCCGACGTCGCCCGCACGATGCGGCTCGCGACCCGCCTGGGCCTCAGGGTCGCGCCGCAGTCGTCCGGCCACGGGGCCGTGGCGCTCGGGGACCTCGACGGGGCGATCCTGCTGCGCACGAGCGCGCTCGCGTCGGTCACGCTCGACGTGTCCGCGCGGACGGTGACCGTCGGCGCGGGTGCGACCTGGGGCGACGTCGCCGACGCCGCCGCGCCGCACGGGCTCGCCGGTCTCGCCGGCTCCTCGCGCACCGTCGGGGTCGTGGGCTACTGCCTCGGGGGCGGGCTCGGCTGGCTCGGCCGTCTCCATGGCCTCGGGGCGGGCTCGATCCTCGCCGCGCGCGTGGTGCTGCCCGGCGGCGCTGTGGTGATCGCCTCCCCCTCGGAGCACGCCGACCTGTGGTGGGCGCTGCGCGGCGGCGGCGGCGCGGGCGTGGTCACGGAGCTCACGCTCCGCCTGGTCGAGGTCCCCGAGCTGGTCGCGGGCTCCCTGTGGTGGCCGCACGAGCGCGCCGCTGAGGTGCTCAAGGCCTGGGCACGCCTCCTCCCCTCCCTGCCGCGCGAGATCACCACGGTCGCGCGGGTCCTGCGCTTCCCCGACATCGCCGACCTCCCGCCCCACCTGCGCGGGGCCCGGATGGTGCTGGTGCAGGTCGCGGCGGTCGGCACGGCCGCGTTCGCGGACCGCCTGCTCGCGCCGCTGCGGGCGCTGGACCCCGTGATGGACGATCTCGCCGAGGCCGGTCCAGAGGCGCTCGGTCATCTCGCGATGGACCCGCCGGACCCGTCGGCGGGCGCTGCGGAGGGCCTGCTCCTGCGCTCGCTCGACGACTCCGCCATCGACGCCTGGATCGCCGCGCTCGACAGCGCGCCCTGCGCGGGCGTGGTGGCCGCCGACCTCCGCCAGCTCGGCGGCGCGCTCGACCCCTCCGCGGGTTCCGACGCGGCGCTCACCGGCCTCGCGGGCGCCGTCGCCGCGGTCGCGGTGGCCCCGGTCACACCGGTCGCGGATCTCGACGCCGCGGGCACGATGGTCGGGCTCGCCCTGGGCGCGCTCGCACCGTGGACCGGCGCGCAGCAGTACGCGAACTTCGTCGAGCACCCGGTCGACGAGGAGTCCCTCGTGGGCACCGCGCACGACCGGCTCGACACGATCCGGATGTCCTACGACCCCGACGGCACGGTGCTGCGTCGCCACGGCGCCGCCCGCTGACAACGGGAGACAAGGGCGCTGCGGGACTCCATTCCTCCCGCGGCGCCCGCTCACGAGGCGCGCGGCGGCTGCACCAGCCGGAGCGGTGGGACGAGGCCGCCGGCGGACAGCGCGTCGAGCGCGTGCGCCTGCTCCTCGTCCAGCTCGACGGTCGACCGGTCCGTCGGTCGCACCTCGATGGTGAGGAACGAGACGACGCAGTCGCCGCAGCTCTTCCCGCGCATCTCGCACGAGTCGCAGTCGATCAGCATGGCTGCTCCCTTCTCTCCGGCCCTGCCCTGGTGAGGGATCCGTGTCGATCCCTATGCCTCCGACGGTAGGGACGGGGTCTGACATCGCAACGTCATGCCTGGTGCGCCGGGCGCCGCAAGCCGATGTCGGAGGCGCGTCGTACCGTCGTCGGGTGACCTCCCCCGCCGAGACCGTCGAGCAGCTGCTCCACCAGCAGCGCACCCTTGAGGACGTCGGCGAGCCGCTCCACCGGACCACGTTCGTGGTGGTCGACCTCGAGACCACCGGCACGTCGCCTGATCGCGCCGGGATCACGGAGATCGGCGCGGTCAAGACGCGCGGCGGCGAGGTGATCGGCGAGTTCCAGACGCTCATCGACCCGGGCTCCCCGATCCCCCCGTTCATCGTCGCCCTCACCGGGATCACCGACGCGATGGTGGTGGCGGCCCCCCGCATCGAGGAGGTGCTGCCGTCCTTCCTCGAGTTCCTCGGGGACGCGGTGCTGGTCGCGCACAACGCGCCGTTCGACACCGGGTTCCTCCGGGCAGCGTGCCGCGCGCACGGCTACCGATGGCCCGGCAACCAGGTGGTCGACACGGTCACCCTCGCGCGGCGCGCGACCACCAAGGAGGAGGCCCCGAACAAGAAGCTGTCGACGCTCGCGCGCGTGTTCGGCACCGTGGTCGAGCCGAACCACCGTGCGCTCGAGGACGCCCGAGCGACCTCGGAGATCCTCCACCGCATGCTCGAGCGCGTCGCGGCCTTCGGCATCACGCACCGCGAGGACCTTGAGGCGCTCCGCAACCCCATGCCCGAACGCATCCGCAAGAAGGCGTCGATGGCCGACCGCGTGCCGGCCAAGCCGGGCGTCTACGTCTTCCGCGGACCACGCGGCGAACGGCTCTACGTCGGCACGTCGAAGAACCTGCGGTCGCGGGTGAAGTCCTACTTCACCACCGGCGAGCAGCGTCGCTCGGTGCGCGACATGCTCGAGCTCGCCGTCGACGTCGACACCGTCGTGTGCGCGACCGAGCTCGAGGCCAACGTGCGCGAGGTCCGCCTCATCGCCGAGCATCGTCCCCGGTACAACCGTCGTTCCGCGCGCCCCGAGCGCACCCCCTGGGTCCGGATCACGGACGAGCGCTACCCGCGGCTGGCCGTGTCACGCGCCGTCACGGGGCCCGAGGGCTCGCTCGGGCCCATGCGCTCGGCCTCCGACGCCCGGCTCGCGATCGAGGCCGTGCAGAGCGCCCTCGGGGTGAGGACCTGCACCACGCGCCTGCCGATCACCCCGCGCGCCAACGCCCGCGCATGCCTGCTCAAGGACCTCGGCGCATGCGCCGCACCATGCGTGCTCGGCGCGGAGTCCGGCTACGACGCCACCGCCGCCGCGATGCGCAGCGCGCTCCACGAGGACCCGAGCCCCGTGGTGAGCGCCCTCGCGCGTCAGATCGCGGAACGGGCCGAGGCGCTCGACTACGAGCGCGCGGCCGAGCTCCGCGACGGCGTGAGCGCCGTGGTCGACGGGGCCATGCGGGCGCAGCGGCTCGCCTCGCTCACCCGCTGCTCGATCGTCGCCGTACGCCGCGACGGCGACGTGTGGGACGTGGCCGCCTTCCGCCGCGGCACGCTCGCGGGCAGCGCACGCGTCGGCGAGAAGGTGTGGGACGCGGCCGACCGGCTCCGCGGGCTCACCGCGGCGCTCGACGTCGACGACGACGTGCTCGTCGAGGAGCGCGAGCTGGTCGCACGATGGATCGAGGACCCGCGCACACGGTTGCTCTACGTCGACGGCGAATGGTCGAGCCCCGTCGCGGGCGCGGGGCGGCACGCCCGCTGGGTCGAGGCCCGTCGGGCGGATCGCGACGCGCGGCCGCTCACCCGCCGCGAAGCGGGCTGAGCGCGACGGCCGTCAGGCCTGGGTCGCGGTGATCCAGCGGTCGAGCACGTCCGCCGCCGCTCCGGAGTCGACGGCACGCGCGGCGTGCTCGAGGCCCGCCTCGAAGCGCTCGACCAGGGTCCCGCTCGACGTGCCCGCGAGCGTCGCATCGGCCACCAGGCCGGACGCCGCGTTGAGCAGCACGGTGTCGCGCACCGCCCCGCCGCCGCCGGCGAGAACATCGCGGACCACCGCGGCGTTCTCCTCGGCCTCGCCTCCGCGCAGGTCGTCGATAGTGATGCGCGAGAGACCGAGGTCGCTGACGGGGTCGAGGCGCAGCTCGGTCACTCCCCCGCCGCGCACCTCCCAGACGGTGGCCGCACCCGTGGGCGCGAGCTCGTCGAGACCGTCGTCGCCGTGGAACACGAGCGCCTCGCGGCCCTGCGACGCGACCACGCCCGCGAGCACCGGCGCGACGCGCAGCGACGAGGAGCCGATGGCCGTCGCCTGCGGCTGGGCCGGGTTGGTCAGCGGCCCCAGGATGTTGAACGTGGTCGGGACGCCGAGCTCCTTGCGGATCGGCATCGCGAAGCGCATCGAGGGGTGGAAGACCTGCGCGAAGCAGAAGGTGATGCCCACCTCGGTCGCGAGCTCCTTCACCCGCTCGACCGGCAGGTCGAGACGCACGCCCAGCGCGGCGAGCACGTCGGCGGACCCGGACTTCGAGGTCGCGGCGCGGTTGCCGTGCTTCACCACCGTCGGGCCGGCGCCCGCGATGACGATCGACGCCATCGTGGAGATGTTGACCGTGTGCGCGCCGTCGCCTCCCGTGCCGACGATGTCGACGGTGCGCCCGGGCACCTCGAAGCGGAGCGCGTGGCTGAGCATCGCCTGCGCGAGGCCGGCGACCTCCGCGGGCGTCTCCCGCTTGACACGCAGCGCAGCAAGGAACGCGCCCATCGCGACGGGCGAGGCGGAGTCGGTGAGGACCGAGTCCATGACCGCGGCCGTCTCCTCGGACGTGAGGTCCTCGTGCTCGACGAGGCGCGCGAGCAGGTCCTGGAGCGTCGCCATCGTCCCGGGCCTCAGGCGGTCGCGGGCGCGAAGAACGAGTCGACCGCGTCGCGGACGACGAACGGGTCGAGCGGGTGCGACACGGCGGCGTCGGCCTCCGACCACGTGGCGAGCCACGCGTCGCCCGGGCGTCCCACGAGGAGCAGGATCGGCGGGCAGGCATAGAGCTCGTGCTTCATCTGGCGCGCGACGGCCATGCCGCCGACCTTCGCCGCCTCGCCGTCGAGGATCACGAGGTCGAACGTGCCGTTGTCGAGACGCTCGGTCACCGCCGCATGCGTGGCCGTCTCGGTCCACTCGATCGGCTGACCGTGCGTCGTCGGCCCCACGGCGAAGCGCACCTTCTCGCGGACGTTCCGATCGTCGCTGTAGAGAAGGATGCGGGCCTTGCGGACGGAGACGTCCCCTGACTCGTGCTTGACCACGTCGCTCATGGCGCCCATTCTGGCACGACACCGGGACGTTTCCTCCCGGCGCCGCGCCTCATCCGGGCATACCGGCACGGGTACGGGAACACGCCTCGAGGCTCGCGCGTTGGATGGTGAGTCCCGGGTGCTCCGTACGCTTTAATGGGACCTATGTCCCACGCCACCACTGCGCCGTCGCCCATCCACGCGACCAGGCCCAACCAGGTAGCCGTCGGCACCATCGTGTGGCTGAGCTCCGAGCTGATGTTCTTCGCGGGTCTGTTCGCGATGTACTTCACGCTGCGCGCTCAGGTTCCCGAGGTCTGGGCCGACAAGACCGAGCTGCTGAACATCCCCTTCGCTCTCGCGAACACCACCGTCCTGGTGCTGTCGTCCTTCACCGCCCAGGCGGGCGTGTGGGCGGCAGAGCGCTATCAGCGCCGCCGCACCGGGAAGCTGTACCAGCTCAAGGGCTGGGGCATGCACGAGTGGTTCGTGCTCACCTACATCATGGGCTCGGTGTTCATCGCCGGCCAGGTGTACGAGTACGCGATGCTCATCTCGGAGGGGCTCACCATCTCGTCGAGCCCCTACGGCTCGGTCTTCTACCTCACGACCGGCTTCCACGGCCTGCACGTCCTCGGCGGCCTCATCGCCATGCTGTTCGTGCTCGCCCGCTCCTTCGCAGCCAAGAAGTTCGGCACGCACGAGGCCACGACCACCATCGTCGTCTCGTACTACTGGCACTTCGTCGACGTGGTGTGGATCGCGCTGTTCTTCGTGATCTACGTGATCCAGTAAGGGACCGGCAGATCATGAACGCACTCGCACGCCACCGCTACCACCGCGCGGCCCCGGTCGTCCTCGTCCTGCTGCTGCTCGCGCTCGTCACCGGCATCGCCGCCGCCGTCTCGACCGCATCGTCCGCCGACGCGGCCACCACCACCGCCGACGACGCCGCGGAGGGCGAGAAGCTCTTCGCCGCCAACTGCGCCTCCTGCCACGGCCTCGACGCCACCGGCACCGACGGCGTCGCGCCCTCGCTCGTCGGCGTGGGCGCCGCCGCCGTCGACTTCCAGGTCGGCACCGGCCGCATGCCGATGCAGGCCTCGGGCCCGCAGGCCCCCGCCAAGCGCACGCAGTTCTCCCAGGAGGAGATCTCGCAGCTCGCCGCGTTCGTCGCCTCGCTCGGCGCCGGCCCTGCGATCCCCACCGCCGAGCAGGTCGACCCCGAGCTGGGCGACGCCGCCAACGGCATGGAGCTCTTCCGCACCAACTGCGCCATGTGCCACGGCTCGGTCGGCGGCGGAGGCGCCCTCACGCAGGGCAAGTTCGCCCCCAGCCTGTGGGAGACGACCCCCACGCACATCTACGAGGCCATGCTCACGGGACCGCAGTCGATGCCCGTCTTCAACGACGCGAACATCACCCCCGAGGGCAAGCGCAACATCATCGCCTACATCGAGGCTCAGGACGCCGGCTCGCCGGGCGGCCTCCGCCTCGGCGCCATCGGCCCCGTCGCCGAGGGCATGTGGGGGTGGCTCGTCGCCCTCGGACTCATCATCGCCAGCACCGTGTGGATCGGAGCCCGTTCTTCATGAGCACCACTGAGAACCCGACCTCGCACGAGTCGGAGCAGAACCCCGAGTCCTTCGAGGACCCGGGCGTCCCCTATCACCGTCCGCGTCGCGCGGACGTGGACCCCAAGGCCGAGAAGAAGGCCGAGCGTCAGGTCGCCGCGCTGTTCGGCGTCTCGATCGTGGGCACCATCGTCGCCGTGGGCGCGTACATGGTGCTCGACATGACGGACGAGATCGAGTCGATCCGCTTCACCAACATGGTGATCGGCCTCGGCATCTTCCTCGCGATGATCGGCATCGGCCTCGGAGCGATCCACTGGGCCAAGACGCTCATGCGCGACCACGAGATGGTCGAGGAGCGCCACGAGCTGCGCTCGTCCGACGAGGCGCGCGAGGGCGCGATCCAGAACCTCAAGGACGGCGCCGAGGACTCCGGCATCTCGGGCGTCAAGCGCCGCCCCCTGCTGGTCGGCACGGGCGTCCTCGCCCTCCTCGCGGCTCCGCTCGCGGTGCTGTGGCCCCAGATCGGCAACATGGGCGCCGACTGGAACACGTCCAACTTCGGGCACACGATGTGGCGCAAGGGCACCCGCCTCGCCCGCGACCCCGACGGCACGCCCATCAAGGCGTCCGACGTCACCATCGGTTCCGCGTTCCACGTCATCCCCGAGGGCCTCAACGAGCTCGAGCACCACAAGATCGAGGAGAAGGCCAAGGCCGTCGTCCTCCTGCTCCGCCTCGACCCGCGCGACCTCAAGATCCAGGAGGGCCGCGAGGACTGGTCCTTCGACGGCATCGTCGCGTACTCGAAGATCTGCACGCACGTCGGCTGCCCCGTGGCGCTCTACGAGCAGCAGACCCACCACCTGCTGTGCCCGTGCCACCAGTCGACGTTCGACGTCGCGGACGGCGCGAAGGTGGTCTTCGGCCCCGCCAAGCGGCCGCTCCCGCAGCTGCCGATCGCGGTCGACGAGGAGGGCTACATCGTCGCCCAGAGCGACTTCCACGAGCCGATCGGCCCGTCCTACTGGACGCGCCTCAAGGACACGTCCGACGGCCTTCACGCCGATGAGACCGAGGAGGGCGGCCACTGATGGGCGCACGTCTGGACGCCGCTGCCGCCGGCACCGCCAACTACGTCGACGAGCGCACGTCGATCGGCGGCTTCGTCAAGTTCTTCGCGCGCAAGCTGTTCCCCGACCACTGGTCGTTCATGCTCGGCGAGATCGCGCTGTACTCGTTCGTGGTGCTGCTGCTGTCGGGCGTGTTCCTCACCGCGTTCTTCGTGCCGTCGATGACCATCGTCACCTACGACGGCCCGCTCGCGACCATGCAGGGTGTGGAGATGTCCGAGGCCTTCGCCTCGACGCTGCACATGTCCTTCGAGGTCCCCGGCGGCCTCCTCATGCGCCAGATCCACCACTGGTCGGCGCTGCTGTTCACCGCGGCGATCGTCACGCACATGGCGCGGGTGTTCTTCACCGGCGCGTTCCGCAAGCCGCGCGAGCTCAACTGGCTCGTCGGCTTCACGCTGATGATCCTGTCGCTGGCCGCGGGCTTCTCCGGCTACTCGCTCCCCGACGACGTGCTCTCCGGCAACGGCCTGCGCATCATCGAGGGCGTGTTCCGCTCGATCCCGATCGTGGGCGAGTACGCCTCGTACTGGGTCTTCGGCGGCGAGTTCCCGGGTGAGATCCTCATCCCCCGCCTGTTCACCATGCACATCCTGCTGGTGCCCGGCCTCATCCTCGTGCTCATCGCGCTGCACCTGTTCCTGGTGTTCCTGCACAAGCACACCCAGTACCCGGGCGGCGGCCGCACCCACAAGAACGTCGTGGGCCTGCCCCTCTTCCCCGTGTACACCGCGAAGGCCGGCGGCTTCTTCTTCGTCGTGTTCGGCATCGTCGCGCTGGTCGCGGCCGTCTTCACCATCAACCCGGTGTGGAACTACGGCCCCTACGACCCGTCGCCGGTGTCCGCGGGCACCCAGCCCGACTGGTACATCCTGTTCGTCGACGGCGCTCTCCGCCTCATGCCGGGCTGGCTGTTCGACATCATCCCGATGGAGTGGGAGCTCTGGGGCTACACGCTGTCGCTCAACATCCTCATCCCCGCGGTCATCCTCCCGGGCCTGTTCTTCGGCTTCGTGGCGCTGTACCCGTTCATCGAGGCGTGGGCGACCGGCGACCGCGGCGAGAAGCACGTGCTCGACCGTCCGCGCAACGCGCCGGTCCGTACCGGCATCGGCGTCGCCACGATCACCTTCTACGTGATCCTGGTGATGGAGGGCTCGAACGACATCATCGCGAACCTGTTCCACCTGTCGCTCAACGACCTCACGTACTTCTTCCGGATCGGCATCTTCGTGCTGCCGGCCCTCGCGTTCTGGATCACCCGTCGCCTGTGCTTCGGCCTCCAGCGCAAGGACCGCGAGCTGGTGCTGCACGGCAAGGAGACCGGTCGCATCGTGCGTCACGAGCACGGCGAGTACCAGGAGGTCCACGAGCCCCTCACCGACGACGAGCGCTGGATCCTGGTGTCCTACGAGGACATCGCCCCGCTCGAGATCGAGCCGGAGTTCAACGACCGCGGCGTGCGTCGCAAGGGGTACCGCTGGGACCGCTTCAAGCAGCAGCTCTCGCGGATCTACTTCGAGAAGCGCATCTCCCCCGTCACCCCGGAGGAGCTCGCGGAGGCGCAGCACTCGCACCACTGACATCCCGTCATCGCAGGGGCGTCCGGCATCGGCCGGGCGCCCCTGCGGCGTCTCCAGGGGACGATGCCCGGGCGGCACCCCGCCCCCGGCGCCGAGCCCCGCCCGCTCCCGACCCGGTGTCGCGCCCCGCCTCCCTGGAATGGGGCGCTCACCGTCGCTTTGCGGCGGTCTAGGCCTCCCATGGGGCATCGACGGTCGCACCCATCCCAGACCGACCACCGATGCCCCATGGCGGACACCGCACGGCGGGAAGCGACCGTGGACGCCCCATTCCGCGAACGAGCGCGGGCGGCAGGCGCGGGCGGGGCCCGCCCGGAATTCCCTGGCACGGCCGCCGGTTGGAGTGGGTGTCCCACTCGCTCCGCACCCGGCCCTGTCGCTAGAGTCGGAGCGTTCCCGGAAACCCGGTCGCGACGCCCCCACGCGGGCCGCGGCCCGACAATGGAGGAAGAATGGCCGACTACACGCTGCCGGACCTCAGCTACGACTACGGCGCTCTCGACCCGCACATCGCGGGCGAGATCATGGAGCTCCACCACAGCAAGCACCACGCCGCCTACGTCGCCGGCGCGAACACCGCGCTCGAGAAGATGGCGGGAGCGCGCGAGTCGGGCGACTTCGGCGCCATCGCCGGCCTCGAGAAGGCCCTCGCGTTCAACCTGGGCGGTCACACCAACCATTCGGTGTTCTGGACCAACATGTCCCCCGACGGCGGCGACAAGCCCGAGGGCGAGCTCGCCGCGGCGATCGACGAGCACTTCGGCTCGTTCGACGGCTTCCGCGCGCACTTCACCAACAACGCCATGACGATCATGGGCTCCGGCTGGTCGATCCTCGCGTGGGACACCATCGGCAAGAAGCTCATCATCGTCCAGCTCTACGACCAGCAGGGCAACGTGCCGGTCGGCATCGTCCCGCTGCTCATGCTCGACATGTGGGAGCACGCGTTCTACCTGCAGTACAAGAACGTCAAGGCGGACTACGTCAACGCCTGGTGGAACGTCGTGGACTGGGCCAACGTCCAGCAGCGCTTCATCACGGCGACGGCCACGCAGGGCCTCATCGTCGCGTAGGCGTCTCGTCACGTCCGAAGGGCGGTCTCCCCTGGGGAGGCCGCCCTTCGCGCGTCCGAGGCCCGTTCATGCCCCGGCAGCAGGCCTGACGCTACGGTGGGAGCATGTTGACCGCCGGCGCGCACCACGAGGAGACCGCTGAGGACGAGGCCGCGCACCGCCCCATGATGTGGCTGCTGCTCGTCACGCTGGTCGTCCTCCAGTTCGGCTACCCGGTGACGTACGAAGGCACCGGCTGGACCCTCGCGTACCTCCTCACGTACGTCGGGATCGTGGTGTTCAGCGTGCGCCGCGCGAACACCGACCGACGCCGGTACTGGCCCCTGCTGGTCGCGTCCGCGGGCCTCGTGGTCGGCACCACGTGGTACGCCTTCCAGCAGCAGGACGACACGGCCGAGGCCGCGATGCTCGCCAGCATGGGCGTGCTCCAGCTCGCGCTCGTGGTGACCCTCGCACGCTCGCTCGTCAGCCCGCCCCGCGGCGCCCGCACCATCGACCTGCTGCTCGTCGCCGTCTGCACCTATCTGCTGCTCGGCGGGGTCTTCGGGGTGGTGTCGGGACTCATGGAGCTCGGCTCGCCCGGGAGCTTCGCGGATCCCAACGCCGGCGCGCTCACGTGGCAGGGGCTGCTGTACGGCAGCTACGTCACGCTCGCGACGCTCGGCTTCGGGGACATCGTGCCGGTGTCCCCGTGGGCGCGATCGCTGTGGTCGTTCGAGGCGGTGCTCGGCACGCTCTTCGTCGCAGTCGTGATCGCCCGCCTGGTGGGGGTGGCAGGCTTCGCACCTCGCGACACGCGCGACGACGGCGCCTGACCGAGCGCCGGCCCTAGCCCCCGACGTAGTCGGCGAGGTGCTCGCCGGTGAGCGTCGCCCGCGACGCGACCAGCTCCGCCGGGGTTCCCTCGAAGACGATGCGCCCGCCGTCGTGACCGGCCCCCGGACCGAGGTCGATGATCCAGTCCGCGTGCGCCATGACCGCCTGGTGGTGCTCGATCACGATGACCGACTTGCCGGAGTCCACCAGCCGGTCGAGCAGCCCCAGGAGATGCGCGACGTCGGCGAGATGGAGTCCTGTGGTGGGCTCGTCGAGCACGTAGACGCCGCCCTTGTCCGCCATGTGCACCGCGAGCTTGAGACGCTGGCGCTCGCCGCCCGACAGCGTGGTGAGCGGCTGGCCCAGGCTCAGATATCCCAGCCCGACGGCCTCGAGCCGCTCGACGATCGCGTGCGCCGCCGGGGTGCGGGCCTCACCGTCGGCGAAGTAGCCGACGGCCTCGCTCACGGGCATCTCCAGCACCTCGGCGATGTTGCGCCCGCCGAGCGTGTACTGCAGCACCTCAGCCTGATAGCGGCGCCCCTCGCACTCCTCGCACGTCGACGAGACCGTGGCCATCGGCCCCAGCTCGGTGAAGATCACCCCGGCGCCGTTGCAGACCGGGCACGCGCCCTCGGAGTTCGCGCTGAAGAGCGCAGGCTTGACGCCGTTGGCCTTGGCGAAGGTTTTGCGCACCGGCTCGAGCAGCCCCGTGTACGTGGCCGGGTTCGAGCGCCGTGAGCCCTTGATCGCCGTCTGGTCGACGTAGACGACGTCCTCGCCCGGTGGGATCGAGTCGCGGATGAGCGAGCTCTTGCCCGAGCCGGCGACCCCGGTCACCACGCAGAGCACGCCGAGCGGGATGTCGACGTCGACGTCCTTGAGGTTGTGGGACGAGGCGCCGCGCACCTCGATCGCGCCGCTCGGGGTCCGCACGGCCTCCTTGAGGCGCGCGCGGTCGTCGAGGTGTCGTCCGGTGAGGGTGTCGCTGGCGCGGAGCCCCTCGACCGTCCCCTCGAAGCACACCGAGCCGCCTCCGGACCCGGCGCCCGGACCGAGGTCCACCACGTGGTCCGCGATGGCGATCGCCTCGGGCTTGTGCTCGACCACGAGCACGGTGTTGCCCTTGTCGCGCAGACGCACCAGGAGCTCGTTCATGCGGCGGATGTCGTGGGGGTGGAGGCCCACGGTGGGCTCGTCGAATACGTACGTGACGTCGGTGAGCGACGAGCCGAGGTGGCGGATCATCTTGACGCGCTGCGCCTCTCCCCCGCTCAGCGTGCCCGACGGGCGGTCGAGCGAGAGGTAGCCGAGCCCGATCTCCACGAAGCCGGCGCACAGGTCCGCGAGCGAACGCAGCAGCGGCGCCACGGTCGGCTCCGCGAGGCCGCTCACCCACGCCGCGAGGTCGGTGATCTGCATCGCGCACGCGTCGGCGATGCTCACGCCGCCGATGCGCGACTCCCTCGCACCCTCCGCGAGCCGCGTGCCCGCGCACTCGGGACACGTCTGGAACGTCACAGCCCGCTCGACGAAGGCCCGGATGTGCGGCTGCATCGAGTCGACGTCCTTGGACAGCATCGACTTCTGGATCTTGGGGACCAGCCCCTCGTACGTGAGGTTGATCCCCTCGGCCTTGACCTTGCGCGGCTTCGCGTAGAGGAAGTCCTCCCGCTGCTTGGCCGTGAAGTCCTTGACCGGAACGTCGCCGGGCACCACGTTCGCGATGAGGCGCACGGCCCAGCCGTCGGCGGTGTAGCCGGGCACCGTGATCGCGCCCTCCTTGAGCGCCAGCGACTCGTCGACCAGCTGCGCGAGGTCGATGTCGGAGACGCTGCCCATCCCCTCGCACCGCGGGCACATCCCTCCCAGCTGCGAGAAGGTGCGCACCTCCTTCTTCGCCCCGCCGACGGAGATCGCGCCCTGCCCGGACACCGACGGCACGTTGAACGAGTACGCCTGGGGCGAGCCGAGGTGCGGGTCACCGAGCCTGCTGAAGAGGATCCGCAGCAGCGCGTTGGCGTCCGTCACCGTGCCGACGGTCGACCGCGCGTTCGCCCCCATCCGCTCCTGGTCGACGATGATCGCGGTGGTGAGGCCCTCGAGCCGGTCCACGTCGGGACGCGCGAGCGTGGGCATGAAGCCCTGGACGAAGGCGCTGTAGGTCTCGTTGATCATGCGCTGCGACTCGGCGGCGACGGTGTCGAAGACGAGCGAGCTCTTGCCGGAGCCCGACACTCCCGTGAACACCGTGATGCGCCGCTTGGGGAGCGTGAGCGTGACGTCCTTGAGGTTGTTCTCGCGCGCGCCCTCGACCCGGATGAGGTCGTGGGCGTCGGCGGCGTGCACGGGCTGGGTCATGGGGGCTCCCGACGGTGGGGACGATGCGTCGGTGACCATTGTGCCGCCCGCCGCCGACAACGGGCGGGAGCAGCGAAGCGGCCCGCCCCCACCTGGGGACGGGCCGCTTCAGAACGGTTGCAGCGTCAGTGCGCGTGCTGTCCGTGCGAGAACTCCATGACCCAGCCGACCAGGCCGATCACGCCGACCACGGCCGCGGGGACCATGATCCACCAGCCGACGGCGAGCGCGACGAACGCGAGAGCAGCGCCGAGCCCGGCGACCAGCGGCCACCAGCTCCACGGGGCGAAGGTGCCCTGCAGGCCCGCGTCCTCCGAGATCTCGGCGTCCTCGCGGTCCTCGGCGCGCTGGCCGTGGCGCTTCTCCAGCATCTTGAAGTACACCGCGACCATGGCGAACATGCCGCCGGTCAGCAGGATCGCGGTGAACCCGACCCACTCCGACCAGTGCGTGAAGATCCCGTAGGCCGTGCCGGCGATGAAGAAGAACACGCCGGGGACGATGAAGATGTTGGCTTCAGTACGCATCGTGCATTCTCCTTACGCGACCGGCGCGTGGTCGGTGGCGTCACGCTCGGCCTGGTAGTGGTCGCGCGCGGCCGCACCGGGGTGGTGCAGGTCGAACGCGGGCCGCTCCGAGCGGATGCGCGGGATGGACGTGAAGTTGTGGCGCGGCGGCGGGCACGAGGTGACCCACTCGAGCGAGTTGCCGAAGCCCCACGGGTCGTCCACGGTGACCTGCGGCGCCTTCTTCGACGTCACGTACACGTTCCACAGGAACGGCAGGGTCGACAGCGCGAGCACCACGGCGCCGATGGTCGACAGCTGGTTCATCCAGGTGAAGCCGTCCTCGGGCATGTAGTCGACGTAGCGTCGCGCCATGCCGTGGGCACCCAGCCAGTGCTGGACCAGGAACGTCGTGTGGAAGCCCACGAAGAGCAGCCAGAAGTGGATCTTGCCCAGGCGCTCGTCGAGCATCTTGCCGGTGAACTTGGGCCACCAGAAGTAGAAGCCGGCGAACATCGCGAACACCACGGTGCCGAAGACGACGTAGTGGAAGTGCGCGACCACGAAGTACGAGTCCGACAGCGGGAAGTCCAGCACCGAGGAGCTGAGGATGATGCCCGTGAGGCCGCCGAAGAGGAAGGTCACGAGGAAGCCGATCGACCACAGCATCGGCGTCTCGAAGGTGATCTTCCCTCGCCACATCGTGCCGATCCAGTTGAAGAACTTCACGCCGGTCGGGACCGCGATGAGCATCGTCATGAACGAGAAGAACGGCAGCAGCACCGCGCCCGTGACGTACATGTGGTGCGCCCAGACGGTCACGGACAGCGCCGCGATCGCGATGGTCGCGTACACGAGGCCGTGGTAGCCGAACAGGGGTTTACGCGAGAAGACCGGGAAGATCTCGGAGACGATGCCGAAGAACGGCAGCGCGATGATGTACACCTCGGGATGGCCGAAGAACCAGAACAGGTGCTGCCACAGGATGGCGCCGCCGTTGTCCGGGTTGAAGACCTGCGAGTGGAGCACGCGGTCCGAGCCGAGCGCGAACAGCGCCGAGGCGAGCGGCGGGAAGGCCAGCAGCACGAGCATCGACGTCACCAGGATGTTCCAGGTGAAGATCGGCATGCGGAACATCGTCATGCCCGGCGCGCGCATCGTCACGATGGTCGTGATGAAGTTGACCGAGCCGAGGATGGTGCCGAAGCCGCCGAGCGCGAGGCCGAAGACCCACAGGTCGCCGCCGACTCCGGGCGAGTAGATCGAGTTCGACAGCGGCGCGTACGCGAACCAGCCGAACGAGGCCGCGCCCTGCGGCGTGAAGAAGCCGGCCATCGCGATGACGCCGCCGAAGAGGTACAGCCAGTACGCCAGCATGTTGAGGCGCGGGAAGGCGACGTCGGGCGCGCCGATCTGCAGCGGCATGATGAAGTTCGCGAAGCCCGCGAACAGCGGGGTGGCGAACAGCAGCAGCATGATCGTGCCGTGCATCGTGAACAGCTGGTTGTACTGCTCGGCCGACTGCACCACCTGCATGCCGGGCTCGAAGAGCTCGGCGCGGATGAGCAGCGCGAGCAGACCGCCCACGATGAAGAAGAAGAACGACGTGATCAGGTACATGTACCCGATGGTCTTGTGGTCGGTGGAGGTGATCCACTTGATGACCAGCGAGCCGCGACGCGTGTGCGTGGACGGCAGGACGGCGGTGCGCGGAGCGTCGCCGCTCTCGTACGGAAGTGTCGTGGCCATCAGGACTCGGCCTCCTCGTGGTCCTCGGTGAGCTGGACCACCTGGTCGCGGCTGTACTCGTCGACGCCGATCTGGCCGTCGTAGCCCGCGGCGCGGAGCTCCTCCATGTGGGCGTCGTACTCCTCTCGCGACACGACGGCCACGTTGAAGAGCATGGACGCGTGGTACTCGCCGCAGAGCTCGGCGCACTTGCCCTGGTACAGGCCCTCCTCGGTCGGGATGACCTGGAAGGTGTTGGTGCGGCCGGGGACCGCGTCGATCTTGTACAGGAACGCCGGGATCCAGAACGAGTGGATGACGTCGCGCGAGTCGATGGTGAACTCGACGCGCTCGTCGACGGGCAGGTACAGCGTCGGGAGCGTCTCCTCGACGCCCTCCTCGCCGGTGAGCGTCGCCTGGACGCCCGGGTCGTAGACGTCGTCGTCGATGTAGTTGAAGTCCCAGCTCCACTGCTTGCCGACCACGTTGATCTGGACGTCCGGGGTCTCGGACGTGTCCGTGATCGCGGCGATGTCCTCGGCCGTGTACTTGAAGAGCACGCCGATCATCAGCAGCGGGACGATGGTGTACATCAGCTCGAGCGGAACGTTCGCACGCGTCTGCACGGGGAGCTTGTTGTCCCCCTTGCGCTTGCGGTACACCGCCACGCACCAGAGGATCAGGCCCCATGTGATCACGCCGACGACGAGCGCGGCGATCCATGAGCCGTTCCAGAGCGTGATGATCCGCCCGGTCTGGTTGGTGATGTCAGGGGAACTGGGAAGGGCGCCGTTCTCGATGCCGTTGGCGCATCCTGCCAGGAGGGACGTCAGTCCCAGGACAGCGATGCCTGCCAGGGCTTTTCCGGGCACGCGGGGACGTGAAAGCAGGGACACACGGGCAGTGTAGCGCGCTGTACGGTGATGCCATGCAGGCCGCACGCATGTTCCTGGACGCCTCGGGGTCCGCACCTATGACGAACAGGACGCTCGAGGCGTTCCACGCCGGGCTGGCCGACGGGTGGGCCGATCCGTCCCGTCTGCACACCGAGTCGCGTCGTGCCAGGCAGCTCGTCGATGCGGCCCGCGAGGCCTTCGCCGACGTGCTCGGCACGCGCCCCGAGCACACCCACCTCAGCCACTCCCCTCACACCGGTCTCGAGCGCATCATCGCGGGCATCTTCGCGGCGCGCCGCGGACGCGACCGCATCGTCGGCACCGCGATCGAGCGCGACGCGACCCTGCTCGCCGCCCACCACCTCGCGGGCGGCAACGTCACCACCGTGCCGGTCGACACCCTGGGGCACGTCGACCTCGACGCGCTGGCCGCGGAGCTCGCGGTCCCCGACGTCGCGCTCGCCGCGGTCCAGCACGGCAACCACGAGATCGGGACGCTCCAACGTCTCGATCAGGTCGCGGAGGTCACCCGGAGCGCGAACGTCCCCCTCGTGGTCGACGCGACCGCGAGCATCGGCCACGGCGCAAGCCCCGAGCACTGGGACGCGCTGGTGGCGAACCCCGCCGACTGGGGCGGCCCGTCGGGCCTCGGGATCGTCGCGTTGCAGCCGCGCACCCGGTGGCTCCCCTCGTGGCCCGAGGGCGACGACTGGGCGCCCGGCGGCGTGTTCGTCCCATCGGTCCTCGCCGCGGCCGTCGCGCTGCAGGAGCGCACGGAGCAGCTCGAGTCCACCACCGAGCGCCTCCGCGGCCTGGTCGCGCGGGTCCGCGCCACCGCCGCGACGTGGCCGGGCGTCGACGTGGTCGGCGACCCCGACGAGCGTCTCCCCCACATCGTCACGTTCTCGTGCCTCTACGTCGACGGCGAGTCGCTGCTGAGCCGCCTCGACCGCGAGGGCATCGCCGTCGGTTCGGGCTCGGCCTGCACCACGAGCACCCTCGAGCCGAGCCGCGTCCTCGCGTCGGTCGGGGCGCTCAGCCACGGCAACGTGCGCCTGGGCCTCCACCCGGGCGTCACCGAGGAGCAGATCTCCCGCCTGCTCGCGCTCATGCCCCGCGTCATCGCGGACCTGCGCGCCGAGGCCGGCGCCCCGGAGCTGTGACGTGAGCGCGGATCAGGCGGCCGCCGCCGACGCTTCGGACGTCACCGTCGACGCGACCGGGCTGCTGTGCCCGTTGCCGATCATCGAGCTGGCGAAGGCGGCGAAGGGTCTGCCGGCCGGCACCGCGATCACGGTGCTGTGCACCGACCTCGCCGCACGCATCGACGTGCCCGCGTGGGCGCGCATGACCGGCCACGAGTTCGTCGGGGAAAGCAGAACGGACGGCGAGGGCGTGGCCCTCACCGTCCGTCTGCGCTGAATCAGATCAGCTGAAGGAGTCTCCGCACGCGCAGGAGCTCGAGGCGTTCGGGTTGTCGATGGTGAAACCCTGCTTCTCGATGGTGTCCGCGAAGTCGATCGTCGCACCGTCGAGGTACGGGACCGACATCTTGTCGACAACGACCTCCACGCCGTCGAAGTCGCGAACCGCGTCCCCGTCCAGCGTGCGCTCGTCGAAGTAGAGCTGGTAGATGAGACCCGAGCAACCGCCGGGCTGCACCGCGAGGCGCAGTCGAAGGTCGTCGCGGCCCTCCTGCTCGAGCAGGCTCCTGACCTTCGCCGCCGCAGCATCGGTGATGACGACGCCGTGGGACTTGGTCTCGGTCGCAAGATCAGCCATGTGCGCCTCCTCTCTCTCGGTGTTCTCTCAAGCGTACGCCCGTCCGGATGTATTCCGAACCCCCGCGCGCAGATGTCGTGGACATGTCACCGTCCGGGCGTCCAGGTCTGGGCCACGCGACGGATCTGGTCGGCGAGCCCGGCCTCCCCCGGCGCGCCCTCGTGCGCGGACGCGATGCCCGCCGCCATGAGGTCGCGCTTCCCCACGCCCAGGTCGGCCGTCACCACGACGCACGGGACCCCCCGACGTGCGGCGAGGGACGATGCGGCGGCGGCCACGCCGTGGTCGAGATCGGCGGCGCGCAGCCGCGCGGTCACGGCGACGACGACGTCGGCGGTCGCGGCCTCCTCCTCGAGACCGGCGAGCGCGGCGAGCGCGGACGATGCGGGGACCAGCCGGGCGCCCAGCGCGGCCAGCGCGTACGCGAGACCCCCGGCCGCGCCCGTGCCCGGCTCGTCGGACAGACGCGCCGGTCCGAGCAGCGTGCGACGCGATGCGAGCGGGTCCGCCTCACGCGCGATCGCGGTCCACCGCTCCTCCTGAGCCTGGGCCGCGGCGGCGAGCGCCGCATCGTGCTCCCGGCCGTCGCGCACGGCCGCGCTCATGCCGGAGAAGCCCAGGAGCGGGCGGTCGGAGCCGACGAGCGCCACGATGTCGAGCGTGGCGACGCCGGCGCGGGCCGCCTCGAGGCCGCCTCCCCAGAGGTCGACCGCGTCCCCGGCCGGAGGCTCGTCGCCGAGCGGCACCACCACTGTCGCGCCCTCCCCCGCCGCCGCCAGGCCGAGCAGCGCGGAGCCGAGGGCCGCGGGCTCCCAGCGGGCACCGGTCGCGGGCGCGAGCACCACGGTCGTGCCGACGCGACGCGCGATCGCACCGCCCACCGGGGCCTCGTCTCCGGACAGCGCGTCGGCGCTCCGCGGCGCGCCCGAGGGTGCCGCGACGACCGCGAGGTCGACGTGCGGCGAGGTGGCCTCCCAGGCATCTCGGACGAGTCGGGCGGTGTCCGCGGGAGCGAGGCTCCCGGCGTCCTGAAGGGGCCAGCTCTGGGCGGCGATGACGGCTCGCATGGCCTCAAGTGTGCCCTGCTCGCCATGCGACAATGGCCAGATGACCCAGACCTTCTCTGAGCCCTCGCCGTCTGCGCTGATGCTCCTGGGCGAGCGTCGCGACCCGCTGTCGGAGCGCGGCGTCGACTGCCCTGGCACCCTGCCCTCGCCGTCGGATCCCGGCCTGGTCGAGCGTGCCCGCGCCGCGAAGGAGGCCCTCGGCGACCGCGTGTTCATCCTGGGCCACCACTATCAGCGCGACGAGGTGATCCAGTTCGCCGATGTCACCGGCGACTCGTTCAAGCTCGCGCGCGACGCGGCCGCGCGCCCCGCCGCCGAGTTCATCGTGTTCTGCGGCGTCCACTTCATGGCGGAGTCCGCGGACATCCTCACCTCCGACGACCAGCAGGTGATCCTCCCGGACATGGCCGCCGGCTGCTCGATGGCGGACATGGCGAACATCAACCAGGTCGACGACGCGTGGGCGCAGCTCGAGGAGGCCGGCATCGCCTCCCGCACCGTCCCCGTGACCTACATGAACTCGACCGCCGCCATCAAGGCGTTCTGCGGCGAGCACGGCGGCGTGGTCTGCACGTCCTCCAACGCCGAGGTCGCGCTCCACTGGGCCTTCGACCAGGTCGGCGGCGTCGAGGGCGACGGCAAGGTGCTGTTCCTGCCCGACCAGCACCTGGGCCGCAACACCGCGGTGCTCCAGCTGGGCCTCTCGCTCGACGACTGCATCGTCTGGGACCCCCGCAAGCCCCTCGGCGGCAACACCCCCGAGGCGGTCGAGGCGGCGCGCATGATCCTCTGGAAGGGTCACTGCTCGGTGCACGGCCGCTTCCGCAAGGCGCACATCGACCGCTTCCGCGAGCAGATCCCCGGCATCAACGTCCTGGTGCACCCCGAGTGCGCCAACGACGTCGTCACCGCCGCGGACATGGTCGGCTCGACGGAGTACATCATCAAGGCGCTCGACGCCGCCGAGCCCGGCTCGTCGTGGGTGATCGGCACCGAGCTCAACCTGGTCCGCCGCCTCGCGAACGCGCACCCCGACAAGGACGTCCACTTCCTCGAGGACACGGTCTGCTTCTGCTCGACCATGAACCGCATCGACCTCCCGCACCTCGTGTGGGCGCTCGAGTCGCTGGTCGCGGGCGACGTGCCCAACGTCATCGTCGTGGACGACGAGACCCAGCGCCTCGCGAAGATCGCGCTCGACCGTATGCTCGCGCTGCCCGCCAAGAACCCCGCCAAGGACTGATCAGAACAACATGAGCGACAACACCACCCCCGAGACCGACGTCGAGGTCTCCGGCAAGAAGAACAAGCCGACCCCCAAGCGCAAGGACCAGGAGGCCGCGCGTCGGCGTCCCGTCATCGCCGACACCAAGGCCGCGAAGAAGCAGCAGCGCGACCAGCAGCGGGCGGTGCGCGAGAAGGAGTGGCAGGCGATGCGCGAGGGTGACGAGCGCCACATGCCGCTCGAGCACCGCGGTCCCGAGCGCCGATTCCTGCGCGACTACGTCGACGCGCGCACGTCGCCCGGCGAGTTCCTGCTGCCGGCGTCGATCGTCTTCGTGATCCTGTCCCTCCTGGTGAACACCGGCTGGGCGGGGGTCGCGCTCATCGCGCTGTTCTACTTCATGGTGCTCGTGGTCGGCCTCGAGACGTTCCTCATGACGCGCCGCCTCAAGAAGCGCTTCACCGCCAAGTTCGGCGCGCACAAGCTGCCGCGCGGCTGGACGTTCTACGTCATCGCGCGCCACCTCAACATGCGCCGCTTCCGCGCGCCGAAGCCGAAGGTCAAGCGCGGCGAGTACCCCGTCTGACCCGCGCCCGCATCGTCCTCGGAGGCCCCGGACCGTCACGGTCCGGGGCCTTCGTCGTCCCGCGGAACGCGCCCTCGCTGCGGCCCTAGGGTGGAGGGCATGGTCAACTATCGCTACCTCGGAAACTCCGGCCTCAAGATCACCGAGCTCACCTACGGCAACTGGATCACCCATGCGTCGCAGGTCGAGAACGACCAGGCGAAGGCGTGCGTGCGCGCCGCGCTCGACGTCGGCATCTCGTCCTTCGACACGGCGGACGTGTACGCCAACACCGGCGCCGAGGTGGTCCTCGGCGAGGCGCTCAAGGGCGAGCGGCGCGAGAGCCTGGAGATCTTCACCAAGGTCTTCTGGACCACCGGCCCCGGCGGCGCCAACGACATGGGGCTGTCGCGCAAGCACATCATGGAGTCGATCAACGGCTCCCTCACTCGCCTCCAGACCGACTACGTGGACCTCTACCAGGCGCACCGCTACGACTACGACACTCCGCTCGAGGAGACGATGAGCGCGTTCGCGGACATCGTGCACGCGGGCAAGGCGCATTACATCGGCGTGAGCGAGTGGACCGCGGACCAGATCCGCGCGGGCGCCGCCCTCGCGAAGGAGCTGCGCATCCCGTTCGTGTCCTCGCAGCCGCAGTACTCGATGCTGTGGCGCATCATCGAGGAGGAGGTCGTGCCCGCGTCGAAGGAGGTGGGCGTGGGCCAGATCGTGTGGTCGCCGGTCGCGCAGGGCATCCTCACGGGCAAGTACAAGCCTGGCCAGCCTGCGCCCGCCGGATCTCGCGCGACGTCCGACGCCGGCTCTCGCTTCATCGAGCGGTTCATGAAGGACGACATCCTCACGCGCGTCCAGAACCTCCAGCCCATCGCCGACGAGCTGGGCCTCACGATGGCGCAGCTCGCGATCGCGTGGGTGCTGCAGAACGACAACGTCTCGGCCGCGATCATCGGCGCCTCGCGCCCCGAGCAGATCGTCGACAACGCCAAGGCCTCGGGCGTGGTCATCCCGGCCGACCTCATGACCCGGATCGACGAGGCGCTCGGCGACATCGTCGAGCGCGATCCCTCCCGCACCGTCGAGGCCGGGCCGCTCTCGCGCTGACCCCTCCGCACGACGAAGGCCCCGGGATGATCCCGGGGCCTTCGCTGCATCAAAGGAGAAAACAATGCTTGTACGCCTGGCAGGTGCGTACAGGGGGTGAACGCACGATGCCGGGCGCGTGTTCCCGGGCGGGCGCACACTGGAGGCGTGGACGTCCTACGGAACCGGGACGATGCGGGTGCGCGCCTCACATGGCTGCTCTCGCCGCTCGTCAACCCGGGCGCTCCCCGCACGTCGGTGGTGCTCGGGCTGCCGCGCGGCGGCGTGCCCATCGGTGCCGCGATCGCGCGCGGGCTCGGTCTTCCCCTCGACGTGTGCGTGGTGCGCAAGCTCGGTGCGCCGGGCAACCCCGAGTACGGCTTCGGCGCGATCGGCGAGGGCGGGGTCAAGGTGCTCGACGAGGACGCGATGCGCATCCTCGGCATCACCGAGGAGGACGTCACGCGGATCGAGGAGCGCGAGCGCGCCACCCTCGATGCGGCGGTCGCCCGTTACCGCGAGGTACGCGAGCGGGTCCCGCTCGCCGGACGCACCGCGATCGTGGTCGACGACGGGATCGCGACCGGGGGCACGGCTCGGGCCGCGGCCCGGGTCGCGCGGGCGGGCGGCGCGTCACGGGTCATCGTCGCGGTCGGTGTCGCCGCGCCCGACGCGCTCCACGCGCTCATGAAGGACGGCTCGGCTGATCTCGCTCTCGCCGCGCTCATCCCCAACCGCCTCCAGGCCGTGGGCCAGTGGTACCTCGACTTCTCGCAGACGCCCGACAGCGAGGTGCTGCGGCTGCTGAACGAGGCGGGGTCGGCGTCGGCCGCGAGCTGAGCGCTCAGCGGTGCGCGGTGAGCGCGGCGTTGAGGCGCGCCACCCACCAGGGGCCCTGGTAGACGAACGCCGTGTAGACCTGCAGCAGGGTCGCCCCCGCCGCGAGGACCGCCCGCGCGTCCGCCTCGGAGGAGATCCCGCCCACGCCGATGATGCAGAGGTCGGGACCGACCCGGCCGCGCAGCCGCGACACGATCTCGAGCGCGCGCGGCAGCAGCACGGGGCCGGACAGGCCCCCGGGACCACGGTCGTGCGCCACGGTCGTGTTGGACGCGACGATGCCGTCGAGGCCGAGCTCGAGCGCGAGGTCAGCGACCGCGTCGACGTCGTCGTCCGCGAGGTCCGGCGCGATCTTCACCAGCAGCGGCACGCGGCGGTCCGTCACGGCCTCGTCGGCGGCGGCACGCGTCGCCTCGAGGATCGGACGCAGCGTCTCGACCGACTGGAGGTCGCGCAGCCCCGGGGTGTTGGGCGACGAGACGTTGACCACCAGGTAGTCGGCGTACCGCGCGAGCAGGCGCGCCGAGTACGCGTAGTCGTCGGCCGCGCCCTCCGGCGGCGTCACCTTGTTCTTGCCCAGGTTGACGCCGAGGACGATGCGCTTGCCGGCCCTGGTCGAGCGCAGCGCCGCGAGGCGCTCCGCCATCGCATCGGCCCCCGCGTTGTTGAAGCCCATCCGGTTGCGCAGGCCGGCGACGTCCTTCTCGCGCCACGACCGCGGCTTCTCGTTGCCCGGCTGACCCTTCGGGGTGACGGTGCCCACCTCGACGAAGCCGAAGCCCGCCGCGGCGAGCCCGGCGACCGCCTCGGCGTCCTTGTCCATGCCCGCGGCGAGGCCCACGGGCGCGGGGAAGGTGAGACCGAGCGTCTTCACGGCGCCCGCGCGATGCGGCGTCGCGACCAGACCGACCCGACGCATGGCACGGAAGGCCCAGGCACCTCGGCCGATGGCGGTCACACCGAGGCGGTGGGCGCGCTCGGCATCTACGTGGGACAGGACGTGGCGATAGAAGGGGACGTACACGGGTCCAAAATACCGGGGCTAGGCTCGTCGGCATGACCTCCATCACCACCACCCAGGATCAGGTCGCGTCCCTCGAGGCCGACGCCATCATCGTCGGCTGGACCGCGGACGACGCCGTCGCAGCGCACCCGCTGCTCTCCGACGAGGCGCGCGAGACCATCGCCGCGGGCGCCTCGCTCCTCGACGCCTCCTCGAAGGCCGGCAAGGTCACCGTCGTGCCGGGAGCCGGCACCGAAGCCCGCCGCGTCGTCGTCGTCGGCATCGGCTCGGGCTCGGACGCGGACCTCCGCACCGCCGCCGGAGAGGCCTCGCGCCAGGTCGGCAAGAAGCCGTCGACCGTCATCGTCGCGCTCCCGATCTCCTCCGACGAGGACGCGATCGCGATCACCCAGGGCGCCGTGCTCGGCGCCTACGCCTTCACCGACTACAAGTCCGCCGAGGACGCCGCCACCGACACCGCATGGGTGATCGCCGGCGCGTCGGACGCCGCGCTCGCGCGCGCCGAGGTCCTCGTCGCCGCCGCCGCAGGCATCCGCGACCTCGTCAACACCCCGCCGCTCGACCTGTTCCCCGGGTCGTTCGCCGAGATCGCCGAGCAGCTCGGCGCGCAGGTCGGCATCGAGGTCGAGACGTGGGACGCCCAGCGCCTCGCCAACGAGGGCTTCGGCGGCATCCTCGCGGTCGGCATGGGCTCGGCCCGCCTGCCGCGCCTCGTGCGCCTGTCCTACAAGCCCGAGGGCGCGTCGCAGACCGTGGCGCTCGTGGGCAAGGGCATCACCTTCGACACCGGCGGCATCTCGCTCAAGCCGTCGAAGTCGATGGAGACCATGAAGTCCGACATGACCGGCGCCGCCACCGTGCTCCACACCGTGGTCGCGGCCGCCCGCGCCGAGCTGCCCATCGCCGTCACCGGCTGGCTCTGCATCGCGGAGAACATGCCCTCGGGCACCGCGCAGCGCCCCTCCGACGTCATCCGCATCTACGGCGGCCAGACCGTCGAGGTGCTCAACACCGACGCCGAGGGCCGCCTGGTCATGGCCGACGGCCTCGTCAAGGCGCGCGAGGAGAACCCCGACGTGCTGCTCGACGTCGCGACCCTCACGGGCGCGCAGGGCGTCGCGCTCGGCACCCGCACCTCGGGCGTCATGGGCACCGCGGAGATCCGCGACGAGATCGTGGCCCGCGCGAACGAGGTCGACGAGGCCATGTGGGCGATGCCCCTGCCCGAGCACCTGCGCGAGTCGATCGACTCGAAGATCGCGGACCTGCAGAACATCGGCGACCCGCAGGGCGGCGGCATGCTGTCGGCCGGCATCTTCCTGCGCGAGTTCGTGGGCGACACCCCGTGGGCGCACCTCGACATCGCGCGCCCGTCGTACAACGAGGGCAAGCCGTGGGCCGAGAACGTCGCCGGCTCGACCGGACACTCGCTCCGCACCCTGTTCCGCTTCCTCGAGGAGCGCGCGCAGGCGTAAGCGCCCTCAAGCGACGACGAAGGCCCGGTCACCGTTCGCGGTGGCCGGGCCTTTCTCGACTCCCAATGACACAGGTGACACGTGTGGCAACTGTGAACGGCGGCAAGCGCGAAGGCCCGCCACACCCGCTCCGCCCTCGTCCCACCTGTCACCTATGTCATTGGGAGTCGTCCTAGCCGTGGCTCTTGCGCTGCTGCTCGTTCCACTCGCGCATGCGCGACGGGTAACCGGAGAGGTTGACGTCGAAGGCCGGGATCGCGAGCTGCTGCGCGAGCTTCCGGGCCGCCGACTCGTCGGGGACGCGGCGACGCGTCCACTCCCCCGTGTCCGCGACGATCACCATCGTGGTCTGCGTCACGCGCGTGGGCGGTTCGATGAACACCTCGCATCCGGTGTGCGACGCGACGAACTGCTTGAGGTGAGCGACGGTCTCCGCCTTCGCGTCCCGACCGGCGCCTTGCGGCGACGATGCGCTCTTCGACCTCGACATCCACGAGAACAGACCCATGGTCCCAGCGTAGTCACCGGGTGTCGGCGTAGCATGCGACGCGCACGGTTCGCGGCTCACCCGCACCGTGGCAAGATGAAGCGGTACCGACATCCCTTACAAGGAGATCCCATAGTGTCCGAGTCCACCCCACGCTCGTTTGATGTCCTCATCCTCGGCGGCGGGTCGGGCGGCTATGCCGCTGCCCTGCGCGCCTCCCAGCTCGGTCTCACCGTGGGCCTGGTCGAGGAGTCGAAGGTCGGCGGAACCTGCCTGCACAACGGCTGCATCCCCACCAAGGCGCTGCTCCACGCCGCCGAGCTCGCCGACAACGCCCGCGAGGGCGAGAAGTACGGCGTCAACTCGCAGCTCCACGGCATCGACATGACCAAGGTGAACTCGTACAAGCAGGGCGTCATCGACCGCCTCTACCGCGGCCTCCAGGGCCTGGTGAAGTCGCGCAAGGTCCACGTCATCGAGGGCCACGGCCGCCTGGTCGGGCCTGACACCATCGAGGTGAACGGCGAGCGCTACACCGGCTCGAACATCATCCTGGGCACCGGCTCGTACGCCCGCTCGCTCCCCGGCCTCGAGATCGGCGGACGTGTCATCACGTCCGACCAGGCGCTCGGCATGGAGTGGGTCCCGCAGCGCGCGATCGTGCTCGGCGGCGGCGTCATCGGCGTCGAGTTCGCGTCCGTCTGGAAGTCCTTCGGCGCCGACGTCACCATCGTCGAGGCGCTCCCCCACCTCGCGCCCAACGAGGACGAGGCGCTCTCCAAGGGCCTCGAGCGCGCGTTCCGCAAGCGCGGCATCAACTTCAAGGTCGGCGTCCGCTTCCAGGGCGTCGAGCAGAACGACAGCGGCGTGAAGGTCACCCTCGAGGACGGCACGGTCCTCGAGGCCGACGTCATGCTGGTCGCCGTGGGCCGTGGCCCCCGGACCGCCGACCTCGGCTACGAGGAGCAGGGCATCCGCGTCGACCGTGGCTTCGTGCTCACCGACGAGCGCCTCCACACCGGCGTCGCGAACATCTACGCGGTCGGCGACATCGTCCCCGGCCTGCAGCTCGCGCACCGCGGCTTCCAGCAGGGCATCTTCGTCGCCGAGGAGATCGCGGGCCTCGCGCCCCAGCCGATCGTCGAGGCGAACATCCCCCGCGTCACCTACTGCGACCCCGAGGTCGCGTCGGTGGGCCTCACCGAGGCGAAGGCCAAGGAGGAGTACGGCGACGACAAGGTCCAGACGCTCGAGTACAACCTGGGCGGCAACGGCAAGAGCCAGATCCTCGGCACCACCGGCTTCATCAAGCTCGTGCGCGTCGAGGACGGCCCCGTGGTCGGCGTCCACATGCTCGGCGCCCGCGTGGGCGAGCAGATCGGCGAGGCGCAGCTCATCGTGAGCTGGGAGGCTCACCCCGAGGACGTCGCCCCGCTCATCCACGCCCACCCCACGCAGAACGAGGCTCTCGGCGAGGCGCACCTCGCGCTCGCCGGCAAGCCGCTGCACGCCCACGACTGATCCGATTCGACTGAGGGAGAACCTTTCATGAGCAACGACGTCACCCTTCCCGCTCTCGGCGAGTCCGTCACCGAGGGCACCGTCACCCGCTGGCTCAAGGCCGTCGGCGACACCGTCGCCGCGGACGAGCCCCTCCTCGAGGTCTCGACCGACAAGGTCGACACCGAGATCCCCTCGCCCTTCGCCGGCGTGCTCCTCGAGATCCTCGTCCCGGAGGACGAGGAGGCCGAGGTCGGCGCGATCCTCGCGCGCATCGGCGAGGCCGGCGAGGCCGGCGAGGCCCCCGCCGCGGCGCCCGCCCCCGAGGCTGCCGCTCCGGCCCCCGAGGCTGCGCCTGAGCCCGCTCCGGCCCCCGAGGCTGCCCCGGCACCTGCCGCCGCCCCCGCGGGCGGCGGTCGCGACGTGACCCTCCCCGCGCTGGGCGAGTCCGTCACCGAGGGCACCGTCACCC
>NZ_BBLU01000002.1 GCF_000759715.1 Demequina mangrovi | reverse complement strand
GCCCCGCCCCGCCCCGCCCCGCCCCGCCCCGACAGTCCCAACGGAACCGGTCCCGCGTTGCCGGTGTGTCGGCCTCACCGCCGACCGAACCGCGGCGTGTCGCCCCGAGATCCGTTGCCGCTGTCGGAGGAGGGGGGGCGGGGAAGGTGCCACCTCGCCCTGGGCAGGCACCTTCGACGCTTCTACACTCGGGTGCATGACCGAGACCGCGATCCCCGTCGACACCGAGTCCGCCGTCCTCGAGGCGTGCCGCCGCGCGAAGCTCGCGTCGCGCGCGCTCGCGACGGCCACCACCACCGTGAAGAACGAGGCGCTCCACGCGATGGCCGACGCCCTCGTGGCGCAGGCGGCGCGCATCGTCGAGGCGAACGCCGAGGACCTCGAGCGCGGCCGCGCCAACGACATGACGCCGGGGCTGCTCGACCGCCTCGCGCTCGACGAAGGGCGCATCGAGAAGATCGCCGAGGCGCTGAGGTACGTGGCGACGCTGCCCGACCCTGTGGGCGAGATCAAGCGCGGCTCGACGCTGCCCAACGGCATCCGGCTCATCCAGAAGGCCGTGCCCATGGGCGTGGTCGGGATGATCTACGAGGCGCGTCCCAACGTCACCGTCGATGCCGCGGGCCTGTCGCTGAAGTCGGGCAACGCCGCGGTCCTGCGCGGCGGATCCGCCGCGGCCAGCTCGAACGAGGTCATCGTCGCGGTCCTCCAGGACGCGCTCGAGTCCGTGGGCCTGCCGCGCGACGCGGTCCAGTCGATCGACGCGTACGGCCGGGCCGGAGCGAAGGTGCTGATGAACGCCCGCGGGCTGGTCGACGTGCTGGTGCCGCGCGGCGGACGCGACCTCATCCAGACGGTGGTCCGCGAGTCGACCGTGCCGGCGATCGAGACCGGCGAGGGCAACTGCCACGTGTACCTCGACGCCTCCGCGCCGCTCGAGCGCTCGGTGGACATCGTGCTCAACTCGAAGACCCACCGCGTGGGCGTGTGCAACGCGGCGGAGACGCTGCTGGTCCACAAGGACGCCGCGGACAACCTCCCGGTGATCCTCGAGGAGCTCCACCGCGCGGGGGTGACCCTTCACGCGGACGATGCGGCGGCCGACCTCGCGCCGGCCAACGTGCCGACCGTGCTCGCCACCGACGAGGACTGGGCGACCGAGTACCTGTCGCTCGACATCGCGGTCAAGGTGGTCGACTCGATCGACGAGGCGATCCAGCACATCGCGCGGTGGTCGACGGGACACACCGAGGCGATCGTCACCAACGACATCGACGCGGCCCAGCACTTCGTGGCGCACATCGACTCGGCGGCGGTCATGGTCAACGCCTCGACGCGCTTCACCGACGGCGGCGAGTTCGGGCTCGGCGCGGAGATCGGCATCTCCACGCAGAAGCTCCACGCGCGCGGCCCCATGGGCCTCGGCGAGCTCACCACGACCACGTGGGTCGCGTACGGCGAGGGGCACATCCGCCCCTGACGGGCGGCGCGCATCGTCCGCGCCTTCATCGATGCCATAATCGCGGGAGACAACAGGAGGAGTCCCCATGATCACCGAGGCCGTCGAGACCACGTCGCACGTCGTCAACGAGCTCCCCATCCCCGCGGAGGCCATCGGCCTGCTCGCGTTCGTCGGCCTCATGGGCCTGCTCTTCGTGACGTACGCGTTCCGGAGCGTCGGCACGCGCCACTGACGTGCAGGCGCCCCTCGCTCGTGTGGGCGTGCTGGGCGGCACGTTCGACCCGATCCACCACGGCCACCTCGCCGCGGCGTCGGAGGTCTGCGCGCAGCTGGGCCTCGACCAGATCCTGCTGACGCCCGCGTACTCCCAGCCGTTCAAGCAGGGCTACGACACCGAGACGCCGGAGCACCGGCTCGCGATGTGCGCGCTGGCGGCGGACGAGGACGAGCGGTTCGCCGTCTCGCCGGTGGACATCGAGCGCGGGGGAGTGACCTACACGGTCGACACGCTCACGGACCTGAGGGAGCAGCGCCCCGACGCGGAGCTGTTCTTCATCACGGGGGCCGATGCGGTCGCGCGGCTGGACGAGTGGAAGGACGCCGACAGGCTCACCGAGCTCGCCACGTTCGTGGGCGTGACACGGCCGGGTCACTCGTTGGCGGACACGACGCGGCCCCATATCCTGGTGGAGGCCCCCGCTCTGGCGATATCGTCTACCGATGTGCGTCGCCGGGTGAGGGCCGGATTGCCGATCCGCTACCTTGTACCCCGATCCGTGGCCGACTACATCGCCGTGAACGGGCTCTACTACGGAGGACTTGATGACTGACCAGGGCAGGCCTTTGTCGCGCAGACAGCGTCGCGAGGTCGAGGCCAGGCAGTCCGGCCAGGATCAGCCGACCACCCCGATCGTGTCGCCTGTCGCCGGCCCGCCCACGCATCCCGACGGCACGCCGCTCACGCGCAAAGAGCGCCGCGAGCTCGAGCGCCAGGCACGCCCGATGGAGACCTGGACGCGTGAGGAGGAGCTCATCGCCACGGGCCAGCTGCCCGCGATGACGCCCGAGCTCCTCGACGCCCAGGAGCTCATCGCGCGCCGCGACACCGCCGAGCCGGCCGCGCCCGAGGCCGATGCCGCCGCCGATGCGGTCGAGCAGGCGGAGGAGCCCGAGGCCATCGTCGCGCCGGAGCCGGAGCCGGAGCCGGAGCCGGAGGCCGTTGCCGAGCCCGAGCCGGAGCCCGAGGCCGAGACTGTCGGCGAGCCCGAGCCCGAGCCCGCGGAGGAGGTCGCGCTCGCGGCGTCCTTCGAGCCGGAGCCCGAGACGGCTGTCGAGGCGGACCCGGAGGCCACCGCCGCCTTCACCTTCGAGCCGGAGCCCGAGCCTGCCGCGGAGCAGGAGCCCGAGCCCGAGCGCGTGCAGCTCACCAGCCCCTGGTCGGGATTCGCCGCCGAGGTCGCCGCCGCGCAGGCCGCACCCGCCGAGGAGGCGGAGGAGGGCGAGCAGGAGCCCGCCGCCGAGGCGGAGCCCGAGCCCGTGGCGACCGAGCCGACGCCGTCGGGCGCGATGGACACCATCCCGGAGGAGTACCGCCACCTCTTCCCGCCGGGGTCGCTGCAGGCGCGGCGCCTCGAGGACCGTTCGAGCGAGCCCTTCGCGCAGCCCCCCGCCCCCGCCCCCGCGGCGCAGGACGAGGCGCCCGCGGCGCCGCAGGCCGCGGACGACGAGGCGGTCGAGGACCCGGCGGCGGAGATCCGCCGCCTCACGGCCGAGGCCATGGCCGGGATCACCCGCGCCCAGCAGGCCCATCGCGCCCCCGCCCCCGAGCCGGTCGAGGTCGAGGAGCGCGTGGAGGCCGAGCCTGAGGCCGAGACCGTCGTCGAGGAGCAGGCCTGGCCGGCCGCGACCGCCGAGGCCGACGCGCAGGACACCGAGGTGCTCGATCCTGCCGAGGTCTACGCGCACGCGGCACAGGAGAGCGCGCTCGGCCTCGGTCGCACAGTGGCCGCGCCCGAGCCGCAGCCCGAGCTCGAGCCGGCCGACCTCGAGCAGCAGCCCGTCGCCGACGAGGAGCCCGCGCCGACGCCGTCGTCCGGGCCCATCGTCCCCGCGGGCCTGCGACCGGTCGGCCCTGCCGCGGCGGCGGCCACCGCATGGGACTCGCACCCGCTGACGCAGGCGCAACCCCGCGAGGTCGCAGATTACGCGCCGTCCGACGACATCCCGATCCCGGACTTCACCAAGATCATGCACGGCTACGCGGGCTCCTCGTCCTCGGCGGGCACCGCGCCCGAGGGGCACGTGGGCGACGAGCCGTCGCCGACCGACCTGCCCGTCTCCGAGCCGATCCGCCGCCCGCTCCCCGAGGAGCACGAGGAGGGCGCGCACCACTTCGCGTGGGCGCACCTCGCGGTGATCGGCGCGGTCGCCTTCCTGCTCGGCGTGCTCGTGTGGCACCTCACGGGGAACGCCGGATGACGGCCACGGAGAGGGCGATCGAGCTCGTGCGGGCCGCGGCCCGCGCCGCCGACGCGAAGAAGGCCGAGGACATCGTCGCGCTCGACGTCTCGGCGCACCTGCCGCTTGCCGACGCGTTCGTCATCGCGTCGGCGTCCAACGAGCGCCAGGTCGTCGCGGTCGCCGAGGGCATCGAGGAGGCGCTGCACGCGCTCGGCGCCAAGGCGACGCGGCGCGAGGGCGTCCGCGAGGGCCGGTGGGCGCTGCTCGACTTCAACGACATCATCGTCCACGTGATGCACGACGAGGAGCGCGGCTACTACGAGCTCGAGCGCCTGTGGAAGGACTGCCCGGTCATCGACCTCGAGCTCGGCGCGTGACCCGGCTGTTCGTCGTCCGTCACGGGCAGACGGACTGGAACCTCGCGGGCCGCCTCCAGGGGTCGACCGACATCCCGCTCAACGCGACCGGACGGGAGCAGGCGCGCGCCGCCGCATCGTCCCTGTGGCCCGCGCTCGAGGGACGCCCGGTGTTCGTCTCCTCCGCTCTCGACCGCGCGATCGAGACGGCGCGGATCATCGTGGACGGCAGGGCCGCGACGCTCAACCAGGATGCGCGGCTGGGGGAGCGCCGCTACGGGCCGTGGGAGGGGCTGCTCGCGCACGAGCGCGAGTCCCGCTTCCCCGACGACCACGCCGCGTGGATGGCCGGCTACGAGCCCGACTTCGACGGCTATGAGACCCACGCCGAGGTCGCGGCGCGCATGACCGCCGCGGTCGACGACTGGATCGCGCGCGTCGACGGCGACCTCGTGCTCGTCGCGCACGGCTCGTCGGGCCGCATGCTGCTGCTCGCGCTGCTGGGGCTCCCGCTCGAGGGGCGCACGCTCGGCAGCCTCCACAACGCCGCATGGTCGCGCCTCGTGCGTGCGACGGGCGGCGGCTGGTCGCTCGAGCGCCACAACGTCGGAGCGCCGGCGGTCGCGTCATGACCGTCCTCGTTCTGCTCCGCCACGGACGCACCGGCTACAACGCCGAGGGGCGCCTGCAGGGCTCTCTCGACGTCCCGTTCGGCGCGGAGGGGCGCGAGCAGGCGCGCGCGGCCGCGGCCGCGCTGCACGCCGAGTACGGCGTCCCCGACCGCATCGTCACCTCGCCGCTGCGACGGGCCGCCGACACCGCCGCCGAGATCTCCGCGGTCACCGGGGTGCCCGCGCGTCCCGACGCGCGGCTCACACAGCGCTCCTACGGGGCCTGGGAGGGCCTCACGTGGGACGAGGTGCGCCAGGGCTGGCCCGAGGACTACGACCGCCGCCTGCGCGGCCAGGACCCGCGCATCGCGGGCTGGGGGACCGCGGCGGAGGTCTCGGCCCGCGTGGCCGAGGGGCTCGCGGAGGCCTGCGAGGGGGCCCGCCTGGTGTTCGCGGTGAGCCACGGCTCGTCGATCATGCTCGGCTCCCTCGCGCTGCTCGGGCTCGACGTGGAGTCGACCGTGCTGGGCAAGCTCGAGCACGGACGCTGGAACGTCCTCGAGTCGAGCCCCGGACACTGGTCGCTCGCGCACTACGGCCACGGCCCCGCATCGTCCCTGGCAGAAAGCCTGCCGGAGGCCGATTAACACTTGGTCAAGAATCTGGGCTAATATCTATCTCGCTCTCAAGAGCACGGAATCCGCAAGGATGACGGGGCTGTGGCGCAGCTGGTAGCGCACCTGCATGGCATGCAGGGGGTCAGGGGTTCGAGTCCCCTCAGCTCCACGAAGTGTTGAGACAGCACTTGATCGGAAGGCCGCCCTTCGGGGCGGCCTTTCGTGTCTCTCGGGACGATGCGCGCCCGTGGCACCATGGCCGGGGAGGCCGAGATGAGCAATCCGAACCCCGTGCGCCGCACCGACGAGGACGTCGACGCGTTCCTCGCGGCGAGCCCGCGCGCCGCGCTGCTGATCGCCGTGGACGCCGCGCTCGTCGCGGGCATGCCGGGCGTGAGCCGGACGCTGTGGCGAGGAGTCTTCTGGGGCGGCACCGAGCAGGCGATCGTGGGCTACGGCGACATCTCCCAGCCCCGCCCGCGCGGCGAGGCGGTCGACTGGTTCCTCATCGGGCTCGCGGAGCAGGCCCGGCACGTGAGCCTCTACGTCAACGCGGTCGCGGACGGGGCGTACCTCGCGCACCGGTACGCGGACCGGCTCGGGAAGGTCAAGGTCGGCGCGGCCGCCGTCACCTTCCGCACGCTCGAGGACGTCGACCTGGCCGTGGTGACCGAGATGGCGAGGGAGGCTGCGGCGCTCTCCTGAGCCGGCCAGGGCCTCGTTCCGCACTGCGCGAAGTGTTATAGTTCATCTATAACAACTACCGAGGAGCGGCGATGGCGGAGAACGATGGCGCGTACGGCAGGGCGATGACGGTCGGCGTCGTCGCGCCCGCGCTGCTGTGCGCGGGTGCGGTGGTCGCGCTGCTGGCGATGCTCGGCGACGTGCCCGACCCGGTCGCGACCCACTGGAGCGGGAGCGAGCCCGACGGTTTCGCCTCTCCGACGCTCGTCCCCGTGATGACCGGGCTGGTCGGCGGCGTCCTGCCGATCGCGCTCGGCGCCTCGGTGCTCCGGTCGATCCGCCGGGGCGAGCGTGGCTTCGTGCTGCGCATGCTGCCCGCGGTGGCGCTGGGCCTCTCGGTCCTCATGAGCGTCCTCATGGTCGGGTCGATCGCGATGCAGCGCGGCCTCGCCGATGCGGCCGACGCTCCCTCGGTCCTGCCCGTGCTGGCCTGGGGGCTCGGCGCGTCGCTGGTCGCGGGCGCGGCGGGCTGGCTCGTCCAGCCGCGCCACGTGCCGACCGTGCACGAGGCGGCCCCCGCGCAGCCGATCGCGCTCGCGCCGGGCGAGCGGGCGGTGTGGGTCGGCCGCTCGGAGATGCGGCCCGCCGCGCTCGCGGCGATCATCGCGGGGGTCGCGGTGGCGGCGATCGCCGCGGTCGCGAACTGGGTGGTCGGAGACACCGCGGTCGCGATCATCGTCACGGCTCTCGCCGTGCTCCTCGCGGTGCTGGCGGCCTCGCTCACCGTCTTCCACGTGCGCGCCGACGCGTCCGGGCTCACGGTCCGCTCCGCGGCCCGCATCATCCGCATGCGGGTGCCCGCGGCGGATGTGGCGTCGGTCGCGGTGATCCAGGTGTCGGGCCTGTCGCAGTTCGGCGGCTACGGCATCCGCCAGATCCCGGGCGCGACCGCGGTGGTGATGCGCTCGGGTCCGGCGCTCGAGGTGACGCGCCGCTCCGGGCGCCGGTTCGTGGTCACGCTGGACGATGCCGCGATGGCGGCCGCGGTGCTCGCCGCCGTCGCGGAGGTCGCCGATGCTGCTCAGGATTGACCCCGAGTCCAGCGCGGCGCTGTACGACCAGATCGCCGGCTCCGTCAGGCGCGAGGTCGCCGCGGGACGGCTTCCCGCGGGGGAGCGGCTGCCCTCGGCGCGCGACGTCGCCGAGGCGCTCGACGTCAACCTCCACACGGTGCTCAAGGCGTACCAGCAGCTCCGCGACGAGGGGCTTGTCGAGATGCGGCGCGGCCGCGGCGCGGTGGTCTCGGCCCGCGCCGACGCGCTCGCCGAGCTCCGGGCGGACGCCGCGGCTCTTGCGGCGCGCGCGCGGTCGCTCGGCGTGAGCGGTGAGACCCTCGCCGCGCTCGTGAGGGCTGCGGCCGAGGACTGAGCGGGGCTCGAGGTCCTCAGCCCAGAAGGCCGAGCTCCGCGAAGGCCGCCGCGAGGCCCGCCTGCTCGGGTGGCGCGGCGACGTGGTCGGCGAGGGCGAGCAGCGCGGGGGAGGAGCCCTCGATCGCGACGGCGGTGCCGGCGAGCTCGAGCATCTCGAAGTCGTTGGGGCCGTCGCCGAACGCGACGACGTGCTCAGGTGCGAGGCCCAGGCGCTCGATCACGGCCACGATGCCCGACGCCTTGTGCACCCCGGTGAGGAACATCTCGCCCGCGCCTGGGCCGAGGTCCGGGATGGAGCTCGGGATGACGCTCACCTCGGGGCCGATCTCCGCCGCGATCTCGGGCAGGGGCGTCTCGGCGTGGAACGTGGTGATCTTGCCGAAGACGACGTCGCTGAGGTCCTCGGTGGGGCGCAGCGCGGACGTCACCGCCTTGCGGCCCTCCTCCTCGGCGCGCGAATGGACGCTGCGACGCGGGAGGTACGTCTGCATGGTCTCGATCGCGGACGGGTACGCGTACGTCGCGTCCGGCGCCTCGAGGAAGTAGAGCGCGCCGTGCGCCTCGAGCGCCGCCCTCGCTCGCGCGGCGAGATGCGCGGGGAACCGGGTGTCGAGCAGCACCTCGCCGTCGAGCTCCGCGTACGCGCCCGCGCCGGCGACGTAGCCGTCGAATCCGGCCGAGGTGATCGCGTCGGGCAGCAGCGAGGCGGGCCTGCCGGTGCACAGCAGCACCACGTGGCCCGCGCGGCGCGCGGCGCGCACGGCGTCGACGTGCGCGTCGGGGACCTTCCCGTGGTGGGCGTAGGTGCCGTCCACGTCGAGGAAGACGGCACGGCGGGACGATGCGGGCGCAGGGGAGGTCACGGGCGCCAGCCTACGAGGCGCGCCGCATGCCGGAGTCGCCGCCTGGGACCAACGTCACGATTCGGTCACGGGGAAGATCGCCGGTTGCGTTGTCGAACCGGTTCGCTATATGGTCGGTCGCGTCGAATCGAACCGGTTCGACGGCCCCGTTCAACGACGAAGGAGCCCGACTCGATGGTGACCATCGGCGACGTCGCGAAGGTGGCGGGAGTGTCCCGCAGCACCGCGTCGTACGCGCTCAGCGGCAAGCGCACCATCTCCCCGGCGGTGGTGCAGCGCGTGCTCGACGCGGTCGACGAGCTCGGCTACATCCCCAACGCCGGCGCCCGTGCGCTCGCGACCTCGCACACCAAGGTGATCGGGCTCCTGGGGCGCTTCCTCGACGACGAGTTCGCGCCCGCGATGCTGCAGTACATCCTCGGCGTCACCAACCGGGCGCGTGAGCTCGGCTACGACACGCTGCTCGTGTCGGAGGAGGACGGGATCCACGCGCTTCAGCGCCTGTCCTCGTCGCGGATGGTCGACGGCTTCGTGCTGCTCAACGTCGCCGAGCGTGACACGCGCCTCGAGATCCTGCGCGCGGCGCTCCAGCCCGGCGCCACCGTCGGTCTCCCTGCGGAGTGCGACGGCGTCGACGTCTTCGACCTCGACTTCGTCGAGAGCGGCCGCCTCATGGTCCAGACCATGCACGATGCGGGGCACCGCGAGCTCATCCTCGTGTCCCAGCCCGTGCACGTGGTCGAGCGCGGCGGCGCCTACGTGTGGCGCCTGGCCGACGGCGCACGCGAGCGGGCCGCCGAGCTCGGCGTGACGCTCCACCACCACCACGGCGACTCGAGCCAGCCGGGCATCGGCCGCGACCTCGCGGACATCCTCGACCGCCACCCCGGCGCGACGGGACTGCTGCTCAACAACGAGGCAGCCGCCGCGGCACTCCCGTCCGTCCTCGCGGCGCGCGGGCTGCGGGCGCCCGACGACATCTCGGTCATCGGTCGCTACTCCGACGACTTCGCCCGCACCTTCTCTCTTCCGTTCACGGCGATCGACAGCGCCGCGGACGAGCTGGGGCGACGCGCTGTGCAGCAGCTCGTCGCTCGAATCGAGGACGGCCCCGACGGGACCGCTCCTCACGTTGTCGAGCTGATCCCGCCCGCCGTGCACGACCGCGGCTCCATCGCCGCACCACCGACTCCTCGGGGCTGACCCGAACCGTCCCCGAGGTTCACGTTCAAGGAGGAACGATGAGGAACACCAGCACCAAGGCCGCCGTCGCGTTCGCGACCGCGGCGCTCGCCGCCGGCACGCTCGCCGGCTGCTCGTCCGACAGCAGCGACCCGGGCTCGTCAGGAGGGTCGTCCGACGGTGGCGGCGCCGCCGCCGGCGGCACCTACACCTGGTGGGACCCGTACCCCCAGCACGAGGACGGCTCCGACTGGGCCAACCGCGTGCAGGCCTGCGGCGACGAGGCGGGCGTGACCATCGAGCGCACGCCCTACGACACCACCGCGCTCACCAACCAGCTCCTGCTGTCGGCGCAGGAGGGCACGTCGCCCGATGTGGTCCTGCTCGACAACCCCGCGGTCTCGACGCTCGCGGACACCGGCGCGATCGTGTCGATGGACGAGCTCGGCTTCGACACGAGCGAGATCGACGAGAACCTGCTCGCGGCCGGCGTGGTCGACGGGGTCGCGTACGGCATCCCGATCGGTGCGAACACGCTCGCGCTCTACTACAACGCCGAGATCCTCGAGGCGGCCGGCGTCGACCCCGCATCGGTCACCGACTGGGACTCGCTCAACGCCGCGCTCGAGGCGATCGACGGCGCGGGCAGCCGCGCCATCACGTTCGCGGGCATCGGCACCGAGGAGGGCTCGTTCCAGTTCCTGCCCTGGTTCTGGGGCGCCGGCGCCGACCTGACCGAGCTCAACTCGCCCGAGGCGGTCGAGGCCGTGCAGCTCTGGGTCGACTGGCTCGACAAGGGCTGGGCGCCGCAGTCGGCGATCCAGAACTCGCAGAACACCGCGTGGGAGGAGTTCCTCGACGGCCAGACCGGCTTCGTCGAGAACGGCACGTGGCAGGTGAACTCGGCCGCCGAGGCGTCGTTCGAGACCGGCTACATCACGCTCCCCGCCAAGGACGGCGGCGCCGCTCCGGCTCCGACCGGCGGCGAGTTCGTCATGGCGCCCGCGCAGAGCGACAGCGCCCGCTACGAGGTCACGAGCCAGATCGTCGAGTGCATGACGACCCCGGAGGGCTTCGTCGAGACGGCCGAGACCTTCGCGTACTACATCCCGCCGACCGCCGCGGGCCAGGAGCAGTTCATCGAGGCGCACCCCGAGCTCGAGGTCTGGGTCGACGCGGTGCGGGCGGCCAAGGGTCGCACGAGCGACAACCTCGGCACCGACTACCCGCTGATCTCCGAGCAGCTCTGGACCGGCGTGCAGGCCGCCATGTCCGGCGCGCAGAGCGCGCAGGAGGCGATGGACACCGCACAGGAGGCGGCCGCCGCCGCCACCGGCGAGTAAGAACCCGCACCACGGACGTGGGGCGGGCGACCGCCCGCCCCACGTCCGCCCCACCGAGGAAGACGCATGACCACCACCCCCACGCGCCGCACCGCCCACGCGGCGAAGGAGGCTCCGATGCAGGCTCCGAAGCGCTCGGCCCAGCGGACCATCCACGGCTCCCCGTGGATCGCCGCAGCCTTCGCCGCCCCGCTCATGATCTACCTGATCGCCTTCTACGCGTACCCGCTCATCCGCAGCATCGACCTGTCGGTGCACGACTACAACATCAGGGCGTTCGTCCAGGGCGACGCCGAGTTCGTCGGCCTGGCCAACTACATCGACGTGGTCCAGTCGAACCTGTTCCCGCAGGCGCTGTGGAACACGTTCCTCTTCGTCGGCGTGTCCATCGTGTTCCAGTACGCGATCGGTCTCGCCCTGGCGGTGTTCTTCCGCCACAACTTCCGGCTCTCGTCCCTGCTGCGCGCCCTCTTCCTGGTGCCGTGGCTGCTGCCGCTGATCGTCTCCGCCTCGACGTGGGCGTGGATGATGAACTCCGACTCGGGCATCATCAACTCGTTCCTCGGCGCCGTGGGCCTCGACCCCGTCAACTGGATCACCTCGCCCGACACAGCGCTGCTGTCCGTCATCATCGCGAACATCTGGCTGGGCATCCCCTTCAACCTGGTGATCCTGTACTCGGGCCTCCAGAACATCCCGGACGAGGTCTACGAGGCCGCCGCCCTCGACGGCGCCGGTGCGTGGAAGACGTTCTGGCGCATCACCTTCCCGCTGCTGCGGCCGGTCTCGGCGATCACGATCCTGCTCGGGCTCGTCTACACGCTCAAGGTCGTCGACATCGTCTGGATCATGACCAAGGGCGGGCCGGCGAACAGCTCGCTCACCCTCGCGGTGTGGTCGTACCGCGAGGCCTTCGGCACCGGCCAGCCCGCGTTCTCGCCGGCCTCGGCGATCGGCAACCTCCTCATCGTCATCGCGCTCGTCTTCGGGCTCTTCTACATCCGTCTCCAGCGCCGAGAGGAGCACTGACGTGCTGCGCACCCACGCCGGCGCGAGCAAGCGCGCCACCTGGTGGAAGACCGTGCTGGGCCTCGTCTTCACGGCGCTCATGCTGTTCCCCGTCTACTGGATGGTGAACGTCTCGCTCACCCCGCGCAGCGACCTGCGCAAGAACCCTCCGGACCTGTTCCCGGTCAGCCCGACCCTCGAGGGCTACGAGGCCGTCGTCGATCAGCAGCTGCCTGCGCTGGGGATCAGCCTCCTCGTCGGTCTCGGCTGCGTCGTGGTGACGGTCGCGCTCGCGGCGCCCGCGGGTTACGCGATCGCGCTGCTGCGGCTGCGCGGGGGGAAGGCCCTCAACTTCATCCTCCTCGTCGCGCAGATGATCCCGGCCGTCGTCATGGCGATGGGCTTCTACGCCATCTATGTGCGGCTCGGGCTCCTCAACTCGATCTGGGGCCTGATCCTCGCCGACTCGACCATCGCGGTGCCGTTCGGCGTGCTGCTGTTCACCGCGTTCATGAGCGGGATCCCGCGCGAACTCCTGCAGGCGGCGCGCATGGACGGGGCGAGCGCGTGGCGCACGTTCCTCTCGGTCGTCATGCCCATCAGCCGCAACTCGGTGCTCACCGTGTCGCTGTTCGCGTTCCTCTGGGCATGGTCGGACTTCGTGTTCGCGTCGACGCTCGCGCGCAACGCCGACGTGGTGCCCGTGACCCTCAGCATCTACGCGTACATCGGCAACAACACCACGCAGTGGAACGCGATCATGGCGACCGCCGTGGTCGCCTCGATCCCCGCGGCGGTGCTGCTCGTGTTCGCCCAGAGATACGTCGCCGCGGGAGTGACCGCCGGCGCGGTGAAGGACTGATTCGTGACGATGATCTCCGAGGGCGGCGCGGCCGCCCCTGTCCGGCCGACCGCCGGCACCCGCCGAGGCGCGGGGCTCACCGAGGTCGTGTGGGACCCCGACGGGTTCTGGGGACGGATGCAGGTCGCGAACGCGGCGCAGACGTTCACCCACTGCATCGCGTGGATGGACCGGCTCGGCTGGCTCGAGAACCTCGATCGCGTCGCCCGCGGCGAGGAGACCGTCGACCGTCCGGGATGGCAGTTCTCCGACTCGGAGATCTACAAGCTGCTCGAGGGCCTCGCGTGGGAGCTCGGGCGCAGGGACGACCCGGCGCTCGCCGCGGCGTACGAGGACCTGGTCGCTCGCGTGGCGGCGGCACAGGATGACGACGGCTACCTGGGCACGGCCTTCGGCCATCCCGGCCTTCCGCCTCGGTACTCGGACATGTCGATGGGGCATGAGCTCTACAACATGGGCCACCTCATGCAGGCCGCCGTCGCGCGGATGCGCACCGCGGGCGAGGACACGCTCGTCGAGGTCGCGCGCCGGGCCGCCGACCACGTGTGCCGTGAGTTCGGCGAGGGGTGCCGTGAGTCGCTGTGCGGTCATCCCGAGATCGAGGTGGGGCTCGCGGAGCTGGGTCGCGCCCTCGACGAGCCGCGCTACATCGCGCAGGCGCAGCTCTTCGTCGACCGGCGCGGCCGCGGGCTGCTGCCCGTGAGGCCGCTCCTGGCCGCCGACTACTTCCAGGACGACCTCCCGGTGCGCGAGGCCGAGGCGCTCCGCGGGCACGCGGTGCGCGCCCTCTACCTTTCCGCAGGCGCGGTCGACGTCGCCGTCGAGACCGGCGACGCCGCGCTGCTCGCGGCGCTCGAGCGGCAGTGGGCGCGCACCGTCGAGCGCCGCACCTACATCACGGGCGGGATGGGCTCGCGGCACCAGGACGAGGGCTTCGGCCAGGACTGGGAGCTTCCGCCGGACCGCGCGTACTGCGAGACCTGCGCCGGGGTGGCCTCCGTGATGTTCTCGTGGAGGCTCTTCCTCGCCACGGGCGACGTCGCCTACGTCGATCTCATCGAGCGCACGCTGCACAACGTCGTCGCGACCGCGCCCGATGCGACGGGCACCGCGTTCTTCTACGCGAACCCGTTGCATGAGCGGGTGGCCGGCGCCGAGTACGCGGGGGAGGGGGTCAACCACCGCGCCGAGGGCGGCGTGCGTGCGCCGTGGTTCGACGTCTCGTGCTGCCCGACCAACGTCGCGCGCACGCTCGCCTCGCTCCACGCCTACGCGGTCGCGGTCGAGGGCGACGCGGTCGCGCTGCTGCTCTACGCGCCCGGCGACATCGACGTCGCGCTCCCCGGAGGGCGCCTGCGGCTCCGGGTCGACACCGCGTACCCGTCCGAGGGAGAGGTGAGGGTGACGGTGCTCGAGGCGCCGCCGACGGCGGTGACGCTGCGGCTGCGGGTGCCCGGGTGGGCCGAGGGGACGACGGTCGTCGTGCCCGATGGCACGCGCGCGGACGCCGCACCGGGCTGGTGGGAGGACACGCGGGAGCTGAGGGCCCGCGACGTCTACGTCCTCGCGCTCGACGTGTCGCCGCGGCTGGTGTGGCCGGATGCGCGCATCGACGCGGTCCGCGGCACGGTGGCGGTCGAGCGCGGGCCGCTGGTGCTCTGCCTCGAGTCGACGGACCTGCCCGCGGGCGCCGCGCTCGAGGACGTGCGGATCGACACCTCGGTGGCGCCGCGTGCCGCCGGCGACGGCGCCGAGGCGGCAGCGTCCCTGCGGACCTGGGCGGGAGCACGGCCAGGCGCGCTCCCGTACGGCGCCCGCGGCGCCGAGGACGGCGGCGCATCGTTCGCGCTGACGCTCGTGCCCTATCACCGGTGGGGCGAGCGCGCGCCGTCGGCCATGCGGGTGTTCATCCCCGTCGCGGAGGTGAGCCCTCCGCAGTAGACCTCGCGCCCGCATCTCGCTCGCGGGTGCGCGGAGCCGACGTCCCTCAGCCGTCGGCATCCCCGGAAGAGACACAGAGAGGTGCTCGACGATGCGAGATCACACCACACCACGCCCGGCATGGGCCCGATGGACGGCGGTGACATCGGCGCTCGCGCTCGGTGCGGCCGGCGTCGCGACGGCGGCTCCGGCGCAGGCGGTCGACCTGCCCGCCCCCGACCTTCACTACACGATGGACGACGTCGACGGCACGACGGTGCCCGACTCGTCCGTCAACGGCTGGGACGGCGTGATCGTCGGCTCCACCGCCGCGACGGACGGCGCCGACGGCGGCAGCGCGCTGGCCTTGACGGGCGGCACCGTCACCATCCCCGGCGGCCCGCTCGCGGGCGCGACCGACGTCACCGTCTCGGTGCGGGCGCGATGGGACGAGCCCGGCGACTGGCAGTGGCTGTTCGGGCTCGGCACGGACACCAGCAGGTACCTCTTCACCACGCCGCGCGCGGGCACCAGCCAGGTGATGCGCAGCGCGGTCACGGTGGGCGGCCCCGGTGCGGAGGCGATCGTGGACTACGCGGCGCCGATGTCCACCGAGGACTGGAGCACGGTCACGGTGGTGCTCGACACCGAGGCCGAGCGGATGACCACCTACCTCGACGGCGTCACGGTGGCGTACGCGCCCACCGACATCACCGCGGGCGAGCTCGTGGATGCGGCCGCGGCCTCGAGCGGCGCGATCGGCGCGTCCTTCTACAACGACCCGACCTTCAAGGGCGCGGTCGACGACTTCCAGCTGTTCCGCACCGCGCTCGACGGCGAGCAGGTCGCGGAGCTCGTGGGCGTGGAGTACGTCCCGCCGGAGCCCGAGCCCGAGCCTGCTCCCGCGGTCGACGAGACCGCGCCGGACCTGCACTGGACCATGGACGATGTCGCCGACGGCGTGGTCGCGGACGTATCCGGCCACGGCTGGGACGGCACGCTCGTGGGCGCGGCCGAGACCTCGCAAGGCCTCGACGGCGCCGCCCTCGACCTCACGGGCGGGCACGTGACCTTCCCCCAGGGTGTGATCGAGGGCACCGCGGACCTCACGGTCGCGGCGCGCGTGCGCTGGGACGGCACGCACGACTGGGGCTGGCTCTACGGGGTCGGCACCGGCTTCTCGCGCTACCTCTACGCGATCCCGCGCACGGGCGAGGCCTTCGGGGCCGCGCTGCGCACCGGGGTCACCGTGGGCGGCGACGTCGCGGAGGCGCAGGTGCTCGCGGACGCGCCCCTCGCGACCGACGAGTGGAGCACCGTCACGGTGACGCTCGACACGGCCGCCGACCTCATGACCACCTACGTCGACGGCGTCGCCGTCGGCTCGGCGCCGACCACGGTGACCGCGGACGATCTCGCCGACCCGGCGAGCGACATCGGCGGCTACCTCGGCGGCTCGGTGTTCTGGTGGGATCCCACCTTCGACGGCGAGGTCGACGACTTCCGCATCTACCGCGGGGCGCTCACCGCCGCGCAGGTGGAGTCCCTCGAGCCGGGCGCGCTGGCCGCACCCGACCTGCTCTACACGATGGACGACGTCGCCGACGGCATCGTGCCCGACTCCTCGGGCAACAACCTCGACGGGACCATCGCCGGCTCGACCGGCATCGTCGCCGGTGTCGAGGGTGACGCTCTCGACCTCACCGGCGGCGCCGTGACCGTTCCCCGAGGCATCCTCGAGGATGCCACCGACCTCACCGTGTCGAGCCGGATCCGCTGGGACGGCGGGGCCGCGTGGCAGTGGCTCTACGGCCTCGGCACCAACACCACCCGGTATCTGTTCTGGACCCCGTCGAACTCCGACGGGAACATGCGCACCGCCATCACGACGGGCGGAGGCGGGTCCGCGGAGGACCAGGTCACCGGCGTCGGCGCGCTGCGCACTGGGGAGTGGGCGACCGTCACCACGACGCTCGACACCGCGGCGGGCGTCATGACGACGTACCTCGACGGCGTCGGGCTCGCGTCCGTGGCGACCGACATCACCGCGGGCCAGCTCCTCAGCGCGAGCGCGGCGAACGCCGGCCGCATCGGCGGCTCGTTCTACCCCGATCCCGCCTTCGACGGGGCGATCGACGAGTTCCGCGTGTACCGCGCGGCGCTCACGTCCGAGGAGGTCGCCTCGCTGGTGACGGGAGCGATCCCGACGCTCGAGGCGCTCGCGGAGGACTCGTTCGCCGTCCGCACGCTCGTGGGCGAGGCCCCGGCGCTGCCGACGGCCGCATCGGCGTCCTTCTCCGACGGCTACGACCGCGACGTCGCGATCGCGTGGGACGAGGTCCCGGCGGACGCGTACGCCGCGGAGGGGACGTTCACCGTCTCCGGCGACGCGGGCGGGTACCCCGTGACGGCGGAGGTCACCGTGCACCGCGGGCAGATCACCATCGACGCGGGCGCTACCACGGGTGACTTCATGGGTGGCGCCTCGGGCGTCCTCTACGGTCTCTACGGCGACGGCATGCCGTCGGAGAACCTGCTCGAGGGCATGAACGTCCGGACGGTCGCGACCAAGGCGCAGGACGGGTCGCAGCACCCGGGATCCGACGCGCTCGAGATCCTCCCGACGCTCGCGGAGACCACAGGCGGCGACGTCTACCTGCGCGTCACCGACTGGTACCGGGGCTTCCCGTACCAGTGGCCCGGCGACACCCCGGAGGAGAAGCTCGACTCGTACCGCGAGGTGCTGGCCGAGCAGCTCGACATGATCGCGCAGATCCCCGCCGACGAGCGGGCTCACCTGGTGATCGAGCCGTTCAACGAGCCCGAGGGCAACATGTTCGGCACGGGTCAGTGGAGCCTCGACGGCACCTCGTGGCTCTCGGACCCGACGGACTACTTCGCCGCCTGGGACGAGACGTACCGCACCATCAAGTCCGCGTTCCCCGACCTGCGGGTCGCCGGGCCGGGCACCTCGGTGCTGTTCGGTCAGATGCAGGGATACCTCGCCCACGTGGTCGAGGAGGGCACCGTCCCGGACATCATCACGTGGCACGAGCTCTCACACCCGCAGGCGATCCGCGACTCCGTGGAGCGCTTCCGGGGCTGGGAGGCGACCGCCTTCTCGGGGACCTCCTACGAGGGCACGGTGCTCCCGATCAACATCAACGAGTACGCCTTCAACTACCACACGTCGGTGCCGGGCCAGATGATCCAGTGGATCTCCGCGATCGAGGACTCCAAGGTCGACGCGATGATCGCCTTCTGGAACATCAACGGCAACCTGTCCGACTCCGCGGTCCAGACCAACCGCGGCAACGGGCAGTGGTGGCTCTACCGGGCGTACGCGCAGATGTCGGGGCAGACCCTCGCGGTCACCCCGCCGTGGCCGGGCGACAACTACACGCTCCAGGGCGTCGCGACGCTCGACGAGGACAAGAAGCAGCTCCGCGCGATCATCGGCGGTGCCGACGGTGCCGCACCGGTGGACCTGGTGAACCTTCCGGAGTCCTTCACCGGGAAGGTCAGGGTCTGGGTCAAGGAGATCGCGTGGACCGGTCAGATCGGCGACTCCGCCGCGCCGACCGTCCTCGCGGAGACCGTGATGCCGGTGGTCGACGGGAAGGTCTCCTTCGACTTCGGCGCCGGCGGTCTGCCGGAGCTCAAGGAGTCCTCGGCGTACGAGATCGTCGTGACGCCGCAGGGCTCGGCCGCCACGGGCTCCGCGTCGCCGGCGTGGTCGGCGTCGTACGAGGCGGAGGACGCCGCGCTCAGCGGCGACGGCTACTCCGTCAACGGTCCGGAGGGCTCGCCCGTGAGGGTCGACCTGTTCTACACCTCGGGCGCCTACAACGTGGGCGGACTGCGCACGGGCTCCGACGTCGCGCTCGACTTCACGGTCGACGTGCCGGAGGACGGCGCCTACGACCTGTCGGTCTTCGCCAACAGCCTCAACACCTTCGGGCTGGTCGCGGAGCAGGGCCCCACCAACGTCTTCCTCACGGTCGACGGCGCCGACGAGCAGGAGCTGTTCCTCACGCTCGGCTACAAGTGGGTGGTGTGGGACCACACCGACACCACGGTGGACCTCACGGCCGGCGAGCACACGCTCACCCTGTCGGCGCGCAGCCTCGACGGCACCGGCGTGACCCAGGGCGACGCCATCGTCGACCGCATCACCCTCACCCGCGCGGCGGGGGACGATGCGGTGGACGCCTACGAGGCCGAGCTCGCGGAGACCTCGGTGGCGCCGAAGTACCGCGGCGGAGTCTCGGGCTCCGGCGCGGTGCAGCTCAAGTCGGGCGAGACCGCGACCTTCTGGGTCTACGGCGACGTCGACGGCGAGCACTCGCTGTCGCTCGACACGAGCGGCGTCGCAAAGGGCTCGGTCACGGTCAACGGCGAGCAGGTCCTCGACCTGCGCACCGGGACCGAGGCCGCGGTGCACCTCATGGGCGGCGTCAACAAGGTCGTCGTCACGGGTCCCGTGACGGTGGACCGGCTGCTGGTGGGCGCCTCCGAGGGGCGTCTCGACGCGGTCGACTACCAGGCCGAGGACGCGACCGTCGCGGGCGACGCCCACGTGGTCGATCTCTCGCTCGCCGAGGGCGGCCAGGCGGTGGACGGCATCGGCGGGGAGCCGGGCAACGGGAGCACGCTCACGTTCGCGGTGACCGCGGCCGAGGCCGGCCCGCATGCCGTGGTGGTGCGCTTCTCCAACCCGGAGCAGGTGCCGGCGACGCACTACAACCCGAACCCGATGGCGCGTCGCGCGCTGATCTCGGTGAACGGTGGCACGGCGGAGTCCGTGCTCTTCGTGCCGACGTTCCACGAGAACAGCTTCTGGGAGCGGACGCTTGTGCTCGACCTCGCGGCGGGGGAGAACACCATCGCCTTCGCGTCGGAGGAGCAGCCCAACTTCGATGGCGTCACGTACGCCGACGAGGACTGGCCGGGGATCCCGCTCCGCGCCGACACCGCCCCGGTCATCGACCGGATCACGGTGTCGACGCTGACCTCCCGGGGCTGACCGGGCAGACACGCAGGGGCCGGGCACGCGATGCGCGCCCGGCCCCTGTGCTGTCGTGGCTAGGAGGCGTCGACCGCCTGGCGGCCCCAGAGCGGGACGCCCTGCTCGGAGACCACGGTGAGGCCCCAGGTCCAGGCCTCCGCGGTCGGGTTCCACACCGGGGCGAGGACGCCGGAGTAGGTCGCGTCGCCCGCGGTGACGGTGACGGCCGCATCGTCGCCCAGCTCCCACGTGCCCTCGATGCCGCCGGACACGGTGCCGTCCTCCGCGAACGTCGTCTCGACCGAGGTCGGCACCAGCGGCGAGATCACCTTGTCGAAGAGGACCACCTGGTAGGTGCCGGCCGCCTCGTCCGTCGAGACCTCGGTGAGGCTCTCGCCGGCGTAGCGCGCGGGCGAGAGGACGGGCCACCCGTCCTCGTTCATGTAGAGCTGGTGGACGCGGACGTTGTGCATCTCCTCGGTGCCGGTGAAGCGCGAGTGGAAGATGAGGAACGACTCGCCGGTCTCCGGGTCGTCGTACCAGGTGTTGTGGCCAGGGGAGACGTAGCCCTGGTCGCCGCCCACGCCGGAGCCGTCGGCCCACTCGTAGCCGCCGATGAGCTTGACGCCGTACGGCTCGATCGAGACGTCGTCGAAGACCGTGCCGGGCGCGCCCGCGACGGTCGACATGTCGTTGCCCTCGGCGTCGAGGTAGGGGCCGTCGGGGGTCTCGGAGCGCGCGACGCGCAGCTCGTAGCCGCCGCCGGCGTCGAGGCCGCCGAAGGACAGGAACAGGTAGTAGTAGCCCGTCTCCTCGTCGAAGCGGATGTTCGGCGCCTCGATGCGCGAGTGGTTGCCGCCGACGAGGTGCTCGCCGTAGCCCTGGCCCTCGACCGGCAGGCCGGTCTCCTCGTCCATCTCGAGGATGAAGATGCCGCCGGAGTACGAGCCGTAGACCATCCAGAGGTCGCCGTTCTCGTCGTAGAACGCGTCGGGGTCGACGGTGTTGGGGTGGATCGTGGCGTCGTAGATCTCGCCGGCGTTCTCCGACTCCTCGTCCCACATCCCGGACTTGAGGAGGATCTCCTGGTTGACGTACGGTCCGTCGACCTCGTCGGCGATCGCGAGGCCCAGCGCGGACCGCGCCGACGAGCCCTCGCAGGCGTTGTAGTACATCGCGTAGCGGCCGTCCGGCAGCTCGACCACGTCAGCGGCCCAGAGGGTGTCGGACTGGGCCCACTCGAAGGTCTCGGCGAGCTCGGCGCGGATGTCGTCGAACAGGCCCGCGGCATCGGCGTCGCCGACGCTCATGCTGTTCTGCGTCCAGCTCATGAGATCGGTCGTGGAGGCCGAGGCGGCGTGCGAGCCGAAGACCCAGACCTCGTCGTCCGAGGTGACGACCGACGGGTCGTGGACGGTGACCTCGGAGAAGGTCGGGGCGGCCAGGTCCTCGAAGGGGGCCGATGCGCTGCACGCGGTCAGCGTCATGGTGGCGGCGGCGATCGTGGCGGCCGCGGCGGTGGCTCGGGTACGGGTCACGTGGACCTCCTGTGCGTCGTCGGACAGTGCGCGCGACCGGTGCCGCGCGAGGGGAGCTGCCGCGACAGTACATCGTTGTAAATCGGCGGGTCAAACCGCGCGATCCCGGGCTCGGGCCGGACATGGGGCGACGGGTGGGGACGGCGCTCGCTCGGGCGCTCGTCCCCACCCGTCGTGGAGGTCTCGGGGGAGAGACCTCGGGAGGGCTCAGGGGAGCCGGGGGAGGATCAACCCTGGGCCAGCGCTTCCACCTCCTCGGGGGTGAGGACGGCGGTCGACAGGAGCAGCTCGTCGATGTCGCCCTGGAACGGGGTGTCCCACCAGTTGACGCCGAGCGCGAAGACCGCGGTCGGGCTGGTGAGGACGTCGTTGAACGCGCTGTTCGCGCCGACGTCGACGCCGTCGACGTACAGCGTGACCTCGCCCGCGTCGACCGTGAACGCGAGGTGCGTCCACTCGTTCGCCGGGATCAGCTCGCCGGTGAAGCCGTCGTACCAGGTGCCGTTGCTGTTCGACCAGAGCATGGTCTCGCCGTTCCAGCCTTGCGGGACCACGCTGAGGAACTCGAGTCCCGAGCTCGCCGCGAAGAACGCCGTGGTGTACGGGGTGAAGGCGGTCGGACGCAGCCACATCGACACCGAGTAGGTGTCGCCCTGGATCAGGCCGTCGGGCAGCCGCACGCCGGCGGTGCCGTCGAGGTGGAGGGCCGAGCCGCTGACGCCGTCGGCGACGTACGAGATCGCGCCGCCGGTGTTGTCGATGCGGTCGCCCGTGACCGTGGGTGCGGCCAGCGCGCCCTCATCGTCCTGGAGCGTCTCCTCGAAGGACCACGCGCCCACCTGGGCGGCCGCGGGGCGGGCCTTCACCACCACGGTGAAGGTGACCGTCGCGGAGGCCGAGCCGTTGACGATGGTCGCGGTCAGGGCGACCGTCGCATCGTCCTCGCCCTGGGCGGGGCGGGTGACGTCGCCGGTCGTGGAGAGGTGAGCCGGGTCGGAGGACTCCCAGGAGATGGCCGTGCCGCTCGTGCCGGTGGTCGGCAGGTCGAGGTCGGCGACGACGGCGGACGTGTCGCCGAGGTCGAGGTCCGCCACGACGGCGTCGACGGCGGCCTGCGGCGCGAGGGTCTCGACCTGGCGGCCCCAGAGCGAGACGCCGTGGGCGTCCTGGACCGTGAGGCCGACCGTCCACTCCTCGAGGTCCGGATCCCACACGGGTGCGAACACGCCGTCGTAGGTCCCGTCGGAGGTGCGCAGCTCGGCGGTGTCGTGACCGGTGAGCTTCCAGGTGCCGGTGAGGCCGCCCGTGAGCTTGCCGTTCTTGGTGAGGGTGACGTCGACGGGGAGGGCCGGCTCGGCGCTGATCTCGGTGCCGAGGTCGACGATCTGCCACGTGCCCACGACCTCGTCGCGCTTGACCTTGCGGTCGGTCTCGCCCGCGTAGCGCTGCGGCGACACCACGGGCCAGCCGTTCTCGTTCATGTACATGCGCTGGACGCGGACGTTGTGGACCTCGCCGGTGTCGGGGAAGCGCGAGTGGAAGACGATGTACGAGTCGCCGGTGTCCGGGTCGTCGTACCACGAGGTGTGGCCGGGGGAGACGTAGCCCGAGCCGGAGCCCGTGCCGGGGTCGCCGACCTCGCGGGTGAAGAGGTAGCCGTCCATGATCTTCACGCCGTACGGCTCGATCGAGTCGTCGTCGAACAGCGTGCCCTCGGCGCCCTTCACCGTCGACATGTCGTGGCCGTTGGCGTCGACGTAGGGGCCGTCCGGGCTCTCGGAGCGGGCGACGCGGACCTCGTAGCCGCCGTCGGCGCCCAGGCCGCCGTAGGACAGGAACAGGTAGTAGTAGCCGGTCTCCTCGTCGTAGCGGATGGTCGGCGCCTCGATGCGGGCGTGGTTGCCGCCCACGAGGTGCTGGCCGTAGCCCTGGCCGTGAAGCGGCTTGCCGGTCTCGGGGTCCATCTCGAGGATGAAGATGCCGCCGGAGTATGAGCCGTAGACCATCCACAGGCCGCCCTCGGCGTCGAAGAAGACGTCGGGGTCGACCGCGTTGGGGTGGACGGTCGCGTCGTAGATCTCGCCGGGGTTCTCCGACTCCTCGTCCCACATCCCGGACTTCAGCAGGATGCCGAGGTCCTCGTACGGACCGTCGACCTCGTCGGCCACGGCGACGCCCAGCGCCGAGCGGGGGGAGTCGCCCTTGCAGGCGTTGTAGTACATGTAGTACTTCCCGTCGGCGAGCTGGATGACGTCCGCCGCCCACAGGGTGCTGGTCTGGGCCCACTCGAAGGTCTCCGCGAGCTCCGCGTAGATGTCCTCGAACAGCGGGCTGTCCGGGTCCTGGCTGAGGTCGACCGAGTGCTGGGTCCAGCTCATGAGGTCGGTCGTGTACGCCGAGGCGGCGTGCGAGCCGAAGACCCAGATCTCGTCACCCGAGGTGACGACAGAGGGGTCGTGGACCGTGACCTCGGAGAAGGTCGGTGCGGGTGCTGCGCTCGGATCCGGCTTGCCGGTCGCGACGGCAGCCCAGGCGGGTGCGGCGATCGCGAGGCTCGCGGTGGCGGCGGCCGCCCCGAACGCGAGGCGTGTGCTGCGGCTGAGGGCCACGTCATCTCCTGTTCATCGTTGGACAGAGACGGGCGGGGTCGTCGTCGACCTCGTCCCGCCGCGACCCTACAACGATGTAGAACCTGGGGCAAGAGGGGCGAAGGGGTGGATTTCGACGATGCTTCGACGAGGCCTCGGCCGCCGTTCGGCGCGGCGAGGGGAGGCGCCGCTCGGGCGCCGTCTCGGGGGCAGGCGCGGACGCGCGCGAGCGCCGCACCGGTGCTTCACTGGTGGCGGAGGTGTCCATGGAGGCATGGGTGACCCGCGACGGCGCGCTGGCTCGCGAGCGCGTGCCCGACCCCGTCCCGGGTCCCGACGAGCTGCTCGTCGAGGTCGAGGCGTGCGGCGTGTGCCGCACCGACCTCCATGTGATCGACGGCGACCTGCCGGTGCATCGTCCCGGCGTGATCCCCGGCCATCAGGTGGTCGGCACCGTGGTCGGCGCGGGGGACGCGGTGCGGTCGGTGGGGTTCGGCGACCGCGTGGGCGTCGCGTGGCTCCACCGCACCTGCGGCACGTGCCGGTGGTGCCGTTCCGGCCGCGAGAACCTGTGCCCCGAGGCGACCTTCACCGGCTGGGACCACGACGGCGGCTACGCCGCGCTGCTCACCGTCCCCGAGGCCTACGCCTACCCCATGCCGCATGACGACGAGGCGCTCGCGCTCGCGCCGCTGCTGTGCGCCGGGATCATCGGCTACCGCGCGCTGCGCCGCGCGAACCTGCCTCCCGGGGGAGTGCTCGGCATCTACGGCTTCGGTTCGAGCGCGTCGATCACCGCGCAGCTCGCGAAGGCCGCCGGCGCCACGGTGGTCGCGATCACGCGGGGTGCGCGCAACCAGGCGCTCGCGCGCGAGCTCGAGGTCGACTTCGTCGGCGACGAGGCCGCGAACCCGCCCGAGCTGCTCGACTCCGCGATCGTGTTCGCGCCCGTGGGTGCGATCCTCACCCAGGCGCTCGACGCCACCGTGCGGGGCGGGACCGTGGTGAGCGCGGGGATCCACATGTCGCCCATCCCGGAGATCGACTACGACCGCTCGCTGTTCTACGAGCGCGACCTGCGCTCCGTCGCGGCCAACACACGTTCGGACGGTGCCGAATTCCTCGCGCTCGCACGGAACCTGCGGCTCGCGCCCGCGGTCAGCACCTACGGCTTCGGGGGCGTGCCGGACGCGCTCGCGGACCTGCGCGAGGGTCGCGCCCGCGGCTCGCTCGTGGTGCGCATGGGCTGAGCCCGCCCGTCGCGCGTCGATTCCCAATGACGCATGTGCCGCACGTGCTCCGTGGGGCTGGTGAGGTCGTCGCATCGTCCCTTGCGCATCATGGTTCACGCGTGTCATTGGGAATCGCCCCAGCCCTTCAACCGGACAACCCTGTCCGGTAATGTCGTGACCACCAACCGGACAACGCTGTCCGGTGCTGACTCGAAGGGGAGCGACATGGCGGAATGGGACGAGGAGGTCGACCTCCTGGTGGTCGGCACGGGAGCCGGAGCGATGTCCGCGGCGATCGCGGCCGCGGACGAGGGGCTCGCGGTGCTGGTGGTCGAGGCCTCCGACAAGTGGGGCGGATCGACCGCGATGAGCGGCGGCGGCTGCTGGCTGCCCACTCATCCGGGCATGAAGGAGATCGGCGTCGAGGACTCCGAGGACAAGGTGCTGACCTACATGGACGCGTGCGTCGGCGCGCCCGAGGAGGTCGGACCCGCATCGTCCCTCGAGCGTCGTCACGCCTTCGTGCGGACCGCTCCCGTGGTGCACTCCTGGCTCGAGGATCACGGGCTCGTGTGGAAGACCGCGAAGAAGTACCCCGAGTACTACCCGGATCTGCCCGGCGGCATCGCGGGCGGACGGACCGTCGAGCCCGCCCCGTTCGACGTGAAGAAGCTGGGCGCCTGGTACGGCCACGCGCGCGAGACGCTGCCCCCGGGGCTGCCGCTGTTCGCGGGCGACACGTACCTGCTCGCGCGGTCGTGGTCGACGTTCTCGGGCATGATCGGCGGCGCCAACCTCGTGTTCCGCGCGCTGGGCGGAGCGGTGACGGGCAAGAAGCTCACGGGCCTGGGCATGTCGCTCGCGGCGCGGCTCATGTACATCGCGAAGGAGGAGCAGGGGACCGAGGTGCGGCTCGAGTCGCCGCTGGTCGACCTCGTCGTCGAGAAGGGCGTCGTGGTCGGCGCGGTGATCGGCGGTCCCGAGGGCGATCGCCGCATCCGCACGCGCGTGGGCGTGCACCTCGGCGCGGGCGGCTTCGACCACAACGCCGAGTGGCGCAAGACGTACCAGGGCCTCGACGACGAGCAGTCGTCCGGCAACCCCGCCAACCTCGGGGGTGCGATCGAGATCGCGATGCGGCACGGAGCCGACGTCGCGCTCATGGACGACGCGTGGTGGGGCCCCTCGGTCGCGCCCACCAGCAAGGGCGGTCCGACGTTCATCGTGTCCGAGCGGTCGATGCCGTTCTCGATGGTCGTCGACCAGGAGGGCAGCCGCTATGTCAACGAGTCGACCAGCTACGTCGACTTCGGCCACGCGATGATCGAGCGCGGCCTGGAGCGGACGAACCACAGCTGGATGATCCTCGACGTGCGGCACCGCCGCCGCTACCTCAACAACGCGTTCCTCATGGGCTCGAAGACCTTCTACGAGGAGGGCGTCGCCGTCAAGGCGGACACGCTCGAGGAGCTCGCCGAGAAGATGGGGGTCGACAAGGCGACGTTCAAGGCGACCGTCCAGCGCTTCAACAGCTTCGCGCGCAAGGGCGTCGACGAGGACTTCGGGCGCGGTCACGACGCCTACGACACCTACTACGGCGACCCGACGCACGGCCCCAACCCCAACCTCGGCGAGATCGCGCGCGGCCCGTTCGTCGCGCTCAAGATCGTGCTCGGCGACCTCGGCACCAAGGGCGGCCTGCTCACCGACGAGGACGCGCGCGTGATCAACGCGAAGGGCAAGGTCATCGAGGGCCTGTACGCGGCGGGCAACACGTCGGCCTCGGTCTGCGGTCGCACCTATCCGGGTGCGGGCTCGACGCTCGGCCCGGCGCTCGTCTTCGGCTACCTCGCCGGCCGTCACGCTGCGACGCGTGCGGCGGAGATCGGGCTCGGCGACGCGACCGACCGCGCGGTCGGGGCACCCGCCGAGGAGTCCGCGAAGGCCTGATGCAGTGGGGCGGCGGCCACGGGGCTCCGTGGCCGCCGCGCTGCTCGCCCGCCCGTCGAGCCGCTATGGTCGGCTGGCGTGAGATACGTGGCGATCGGAGACAGCTTCACCGAGGGAGTCGGGGACCCCCGGCCCGACGGGACGATGCGCGGATGGGCGGACCTCGTGGCGATCGGCCTCGCGTCCGCGCACGGCGACGTCGAGTACGCGAACCTCGCGATCCGCGGGCGGCTCCTCGAGCCGATCGCGACCGAGCAGTGCGACGCGGCGCTCGCGCTCGACCCGCTGCCCGACGTCATGACCTTCAACGGCAGCGGCAACGACATGATGCGGACCGGCTGGGACGATGCGCGCATCGAGGCCCTCACCCGGCGCGTGGTCGACCGCACCGCCGAGGCCGGCGTGAGCCTCGTCATCCTGTCGGGCCCGGACCCGACCGAGCGGCTGCCGCGCGGGCGCATGTTCTCCGAGCGCGCCGACGTCCTCATGTCGCTCATCGACGTCATCGCCGAGGAGCACGCGCACGTGACCTTCGTCGACAACTACCGCGATCCCGAGATGCGCCGGGCCGCGTACTGGGACCAGGACCGTCTGCACCTCAACCCGCTCGGCCACTCGCGGGTCGCCGCGCGCGTGCTCGCGGCGATGGGGGTCGAGAGCGACCTCCCCGTCGCGCCGGCCGGCGACCCGCGACGCCCCGGAGTCGTCGAGGAAGCGCGCTACGTGGGCCGGTACGTGCTGCCGTGGATCGGGCGTCGCCTGACGGGCCGCTCGTCGGGCGACGGGCGCACCCCCAAGCATCCCGGGTGGACCAGGATCGAGGCCCCGAGCGGCTGAGGCGCGCACGGTAGCGTGGCGGCATGGCGACACCCGAGTTCATCCTCGATCTGCGCGAGAAGATCGGCACCGACCTCCTGTGGCTCCCCGGGGTGACCGCCGTGGTCCTGCGGCCCTCGCCCGAGCGTGAGGGCGGGCGCCAGGTGCTGCTGGTCCGCCGTGCGGACAACGGCGCGTGGACGCCCGTGACCGGGATCATCGATCCGGGCGAGGAGCCGGCGGTGGCCGGCGCCCGCGAATGCCTCGAGGAGACCGCGGTCGTCGCGGAGCCCGAGGCTCTCAAGCGGGTGAACGCGCTGCCCGAGATGACCTACGAGAACGGCGACCGCTCGCAGTACCTCGACCTCACGTTCCGCTTCCGCTACGTCAGCGGCGAGCCTCATCCCGCGGACGGCGAGAACCTCGAGGCCGCGTGGTTCGAGCTCGACGCGCTGCCGGAGATGTCCGAGGAGATGGCGGCCCGGGTCGCGGCGGGCGCCGCCCCCGGCGACGTGTGCGCGTGGGCCTGGTGACGCGGCGCTCCCCTCGGTAGCGTGAGGCATGGCCACCCCCGAGTTCATCCTCGAGCTGCGCCGGAAGGTCGGCTCGCACCCGCTGTGGATCATGAGCGCGACGGCCGTGGTGGTCCGTCCCTCGCCTGACCGGCCGGGCGTCCGCCAGGTGCTCCTCGCGCATCGGCCCGACTTCGCGGTGTGGGCGACGGTCGGCGGGATCATCGACCCGGGGGAGCAGCCCGCGGTCGCGGCCGCGCGCGAGTGCCTGGAGGAGGCCGATGTGGTCGCCGAACCCGAGGCGCTCGCCTGGGTGCACGTGCAGGAGCCCGCGATCTACCCCAACGGCGACCGGGTCCAGTTCCTCGACCTCACGTTCCGTTGCCGCTACGTGAGCGGCGAGCCTCATCCTGCGGACGGCGAGAACTCCGAGGTCGCGTGGTTCGACGAGGACGCGCTGCCGCCGCTGTCGCTCGAGATGCGGCACCGCGTCGCGGCGGTGCTCGCGGGCGACGAGGTCACCCGCTTCGAGGCGTGAGTCCGCACAGGCTCAATGGGCGGCGTGGCCGGGTCCGGGCGAGTCCGCCGGCCGTTGGATGAAGAACGATGCGGCGACCGCGCCCGTGGCGAGGATGGCCGCCACGAGGTACGCGGCGCGGATCCCGGTGGCCTCCGCGATGACGGCGTCGACCCCCGCGCTCTCCTGCGAGGCCGCGACGGCGGCCATCGTCGACACGAACAGCGCGGTGCCCGCGGCGCCGGCGACCTGCTGCACGGTCGAGACGGTCGCCGAGCCGTATGCGTAGAGGTGCGGGGGGAGCGACCCGAGGCTCGCCGCGAAGAGCGGGGTGAACATGAGCGCGAGCCCGGCGCTCATGGTGACGTGGCACGCGAGGAGCACCCACCACGGGGTCGACTCCGACAGCACGAACGCGAACGACCACAGGACGCCCGCGACGAGCGCCGCGCCGGGGATGAGCAGGGGGCGTGGACCGATCCTGTCCACCGCGCGGCCGATGCCCGGCGCGCACAGGCCCATGAGCAGGCCTCCGGGCAGCAGCAGCAGGCCGCTCTGGAGGACGGTGAGCCCCAGCACGTTCTGCATGAACAGCGGCAGCAGGATGATCATCCCGAACAGCGACATCATGAGGATGACGAACATCACGATCGACACCGCGAACGTGGGCACCCGGAAGGTGCGCAGATCGAGCAGCGCGTCGTCGATGCGCTGCAGCACCAGCTGGCGCCACACGAACAGCGCGAGCGCGACCGCGCCGACACCGAGCGACGCGAAGGCCGAGGCGGGCACGGAACCGCCACCTGCCTCGCCGATGCGGCTGAGCCCGAACACGATCCCGCCGAAGCCGAGGGCCGAGAGCACCACGGACAGGATGTCGATGGGCACGTCCGTGGGCTCGGTGACGTTGCGCACGAGCCGCCACCCGAGCGCGAGCACCGCACCGGCGATCGGCAGCACGAAGACGAACATGAAGCGCCACGGCAGCACGCTGAGGATGAGGCCGGACATGGTCGGACCGATCGCGGGCGCGACAGCGATCACCACCGAGATCGAGCCCATGCGGCGCCCGCGCGTCTCCGGCGGCTCGAGCTGCATGACGGTGGTGATGAGCAGCGGCAGCATGATCGCGGTGCCGGAGGCCTGCACCACGCGCGCGATCAGGAGCACCTCGTAGCCGGGGGCGAGCGCCGCGATGAGCGTGCCGGACACGAAAAGCGACATCGCGGTGAGGAACACCGGCCGGGTGTGGAAGCGGCGCAGCAGGAAGCCTGTCACCGGGATGACGATCGACATGGTGAGGAGGAAGGCCGTGGTGAGCCATTGCGCGTCGACCGCGGAGATCGCGAGGTCCTCCATGAGGTGCGGGATCGCGACGCTCATCACGGTCTCGTTGAGGATCACCACGAACGCCGCGACGATGAGCACCCAGATCACCGCGTTGTCGCGTCGCGAGACCGCGTGCGGGACCCCCGCGGGCGGCGCCGGGCGGCCGCGCGGCTCGGGATCGCGGGTCGCGAGGTCGTCGGTCATCCCGCCATTGTGCGCCCGGCCTCCGACAACGGGGGGAGGGACGCCTGACCCGGGGTCGATCCGTGAGGCGGATCAAGGCCCGCGATCCGTTCGCCTTGCCGAAACACCAGCGCGGTCATAACATCGTGATACCGACGCCGGCGGGGCAACCCGTCGGCATTCTCGTCCTGGGGGACCGCCGGCCGGCGGGGGATGCGGAGGTTCTGATGGTGCACACGGCTGAGGGGGCCGCGCTGCGCTTCGCGAAGCGTGACGTGCGGATGAACGGGGCCGCGTTGGACCCGTCAGGGCTGAGGGTTCTGCGAGTGGCGGTGGACGACGAGTCCGCCGTCGGGAGGCAGGATGCCGATGCGCATCCCTCGCCGGTCTCGACCCCGGCGTTCGCGGAGTGGTCCGCCCGCCTGGGCACGGCCGCCGCGATGCCCAACGTCTACATGCCCGAGGCGCCGCGCCTGTCGCGGCCGGGTGCGGGGCCGACCGTCTTCACGGGAGCACCCGTGGATGCGCTCACGCGGCGCTACCTCACGGTCGCCCGCGACGCCGTCGCGCTGCGCGCCCGTGCCCGTCTCGCGCAGTGGCTCGCGGTGCGCTCGGCGATCGATGTCGGGCGCCCGGTGCGGTGGACCAGCTTCGGATGCGGCCCCGCGGTCGCGCTCATCGCCGGCGCCGCCGAGGCGCGCGAGGCGGGCGCCGACCCTCGGGTCACGTTCGTGGACACCTGCGAGGACTCGCTGGGGGTGACGAGGCGGCTGCTCGCCGCGCACAGCGTGGACGCCGAGCAGCATCGCTTCCTCACGAGGGGCGAAGCGCTCGCCTCCCTCGATCCGCCGATCGAGACGGAGTCCCAGGACTTCGTCGAGGCGCTCGACCTGCTGGTCGAGCGCTCGGGCGAGGCCGCCGCGCAGGCGCTGTCCCACGTCTTCTCCCTGGTCCGTCCGGGAGGGGCGATGGTGATGTCCGCGATGCTCGCGGACAGGCCCGCGGCGGACTCCGGGGCGGCGTGGCCGGTCGCGCCGAGGTGGTCGCTCGACGACGTCGCGGCGCTGATCCGGCAGGCGGGGATCGCCGTCGCCGACGCGATGGCCTACCTCACCGACGACGGCGTGTACGCCCTGATCGAGATCGAGAAGCTCTGACCCGCGGGTAGCCTCGGGCGCGTGGACGATGCGCACGTGGGCGGGCCCGCGCCCGTGCCCGCCTCCGTCGGGATCCTCGGGCGGGGCAGGGTCGGCGCCGTCCTCGCGCGCCTGGCGCGGGACGCGGGGCTCGACGTCGCCACCGCATCGTCCGCGGACGACCCGGCCGAGGCATGTACGCGTGACGTGGTGGTGCTCGCGATCCCGCTCGGGAGGTTCCGTACGCTGCCCGCGCCGCTGCTGCGCGGGCGGCTCGTGGTCGACGCGATGAACTACTGGTGGGAGCTCGACGGCGCCCGTCCCGAGCTCGACGACCCGACCACGTCGACCTCGGAGACCGTCGCCGCGTTCCTCGACGGCGCCCGGGTGGTGAAGGCGCTCAACCACGCGAGCGTGTGGGAGCTGGAGAACCTCGCGCTGCCCGCCGGGCACCCGGACCGCCGAGGCATCGCGGTCGCGGGTGACGATCCGGGAGACAGGGCCGCGGTCGCGGCGCTGGTCGACGCGCTCGGCTTCGACCCGGTCGACGCCGGCCCGCTCGCGGCCGGCGTGGCCTTCGAGCCTCCGACCGACGCCTTCGGCTCCGACGCGACGGCCGAGGAGCTGCGCGAGATGCTCGCGCGCTTCCCGCGCTCGCAGCGGGGGCGTGTGGTCGCACGGGCGCGGAGCCGGGGCTGACGATGCGCGTCGTGGTCGCCCCGGACGCGTTCAAGGGCACCTGTCCCGCGGAGCGTGCGGCGGCCGCGATCGCCCGCGGGTGGCGGGGCGTCAGGCCGGACGATGCGGTGGTCGAGATCCCGCAGGCCGACGGCGGCGAGGGCACCCTCGAGGCCGTCCGTGGCGCGCTGCCCGCGGCGGTGCTGCGTGATGCGGGGCCGGTGACGGGACCGGACGGAGCGGAGGTGCCGGGCGCGTGGCTCGACCTCGGGGACGGCACCGCGGTGTGCGAGCTCGCGACCGTCGCGGGGCTGACCCTGATGGCGAGGCCCGATCCGCTAGGCGCGACGTCGCGCGGTCTCGGGGAGGTGATGGCGCATGCCATCGACGCGGGGGCGACGCGGCTGGTGATCGCGCTCGGTGGCTCGGCCTCGACCGACGGCGGGCTGCCGGTGCTCGAGGCGCTCGGGGATCGGCGCCCGCCGCCGGGCGGCGCGACCGTGCTGTGCGACGTGCGCGCGCCGCTGCTCGGCCCCGGGGGCGCGGCGGCGGTGTTCGGGCCCCAGAAGGGGGCGTCGGCCGCGGACGTGGTCGCGCTCGAGGCGCGGCTCCGGTCCGTCGCGGCTCGGCTGGGCGCGGATCCGCACGCCCCGGGCGCGGGCGCCGCGGGCGGGGTCGGCTACGCGCTGCTCGCGTGGGGCGCGACGCTCGTCGAGGGTGCGCCCGAGGTCGCGCGCGTGACGGGCCTCGACCGGGAGGGGGCGGGCGCCGGGGTCGTCGTCACGGGGGAGGGGCGCTTCGACGCGCAGTCGTCGATGGGCAAGGTGGCGGGGCATGCGCTCGCGACCTTCCCGCGCGTCGCGGTGATCGCGGGCGAGATCGCGGCGGACCCAGGGGTGCCGTCCGTGGAGCTGACCGCGCTCGCGGGCTCGCGCGAGGCGGCGATGGCGGATGCGGAGCGGTGCCTCGAGGAGGCCGGGCGGCGCCTCGCGCGCACGCTCTCCGGGTGACCTTCTTCACGTCGGCCGATGCGGCCGCCCGGCAGCGTTGGAGCCCCGGCGGTAAACGATGTAAATTCTTCTCAGCCCGCACGCGCCGCGCATCCCCCGCGCCGCGCGGGCGCCCGCACCTCAGACTCGAAGGAGAGCGCCAGTGACCGACTCGATGGAGCGCCGCGTCCGCGCCTACCACCGCACGCCCACCACGACCGCCGAGGCGAACAACGAGGACGTCGCGCTCAGCATGCACCTCGCGCTCGAGGGCCCCGACGGCTTCGCGCCTCTCTTCGACGACTACGGCATCTTCTTCCCGCTCGTGTCCGAGACCCCCGCGGCGGCCGGGACCACCGAGGAGATCATGCGATCCCTCACCGACCCGCACCTGTTCGACCTCGCCGACGGCGGCTTCGGCGTCGTGGCGACGCGCGTGCTGCGCGGCGGCGAGCCCGACGGCACGGAGCGGTCGAGCGTCCTCGTCGCGACGTCGCCCGACCTGCTCTCCTACACCGAGCTCGGGCTGCTCGACCTCGGCACGACCGGCGGCGTGCATCGTCCCGCCGCACGCTACGACGCGGAGAGCAAGACCTACCTCGTGTCCTGGACGGACGATGCGGGCGAGGCCTGGCACGCGGCGGTCGGCGATCTCGCCGACGCGGCATCGGTCAGCCCCGCGGAGCCCGGCGCGGTCGACGGCCTCGAGCACGGCGCCCCCGTCGCGGCCTCGGCCGAGGTCGCGCGCGGCCTCGAGGTGCGCTTCGGCCCGATCGTCAACACCGGCGCGCGCGCGCTGCCCGCGGTCGAGGTCGCGCCCGGCGCCGAGGTGACGGTCGCGGACCTGCCCGCGCGCCTCGAGCTCGACTACAGCGACGGCTCCGCGGGCTCCCTCGCGATCGCATGGGACGCCGCCGCGCTCGTGGCCGTCGACACGGCCGTCCCCGGGACGTACGAGGTGACCGGTCGCGTCCGCCAGGAGGTCTACCCGACCCCGTTCGCGGACGAGCGCGCCGACCCGAGCGTCTACCGCTTCGACTTCAACGGCGTCGAGAAGTTCCTCATGATCGCGACCAAGGACCTCCACATGGATCCGGTCAGCAACGCCGGAGAGCCCGTCGGGATGCCCATCCGCATGGCCGACCGCATCGAGGACCTCTCCGACGACGCCCTCGAGGCCGGCCGCGTGACCGAGGTGGACCTGCTGGTCCACGGCTCGCTCGACGCCGAGGGCGAGCCCATGACCGGCTGCTTCTGGGCGCCCGAGATCCACATGATCGACGGCACGCTGTCGATCCTCTTCATGCCGTCCTACGGAGACCCGACGGACATGTGGACCGGTCGCGCGAGCATCGTCCAGCTGCGCAAGGACGAGGCGGGGAACCACCTCGACCCGACCGTGCCCGAGCACTGGACGGCGACGCGCCACGTCGTCTGCGCCGACGGCTCGGCGCTCAACAAGATCCAGGGCATCTCGCTCGACATGACGTACTTCGAGGACTCGGGCACGCACTACTACGCCTGGCAGATGCTCGGCAGCGTGTTCATCGCCACGATGGACCCCGCCGAGCCGACCCGCCTCACCTCGGAGCCGGTCCGCATCATCGCTCCCGAGTACGCGTGGGACAACTTCATCGCGGAGGGCCCGAACGTGCTGGTGCGCGACGGCCGCCTGTGGATGCTCTACTCCGGCTCGACCGTGGGCGACAGCTACACCACCGGCCTGGTGACCGCGACGGCGGGCGAGGGCGTCGACCTCACCGACCCGGCCGCGTGGACCCGGCTCAACTACCCGATCCAGAAGTCGGGCCCGTTCAACGGCGAGATGCAGCTGGGCACCGGCCACGGCATGTGGTCCGAGGACCAGGACGGCAACCTGCTCTACGTCTTCCACGCGCGCACCGACCACAAGGGCCTCACCGGTCGCGACATGTTCGTGCGCCGCGTCCACTTCGCCTCGGACGGCATGCCCGTGCTCGACATGGAGACCGACGAGGAGCTCCTGCCCGAGCTTCGCGAGGTCGCCGTGACGGTGACCGTGCGATGAGCCCGCATCCCGAGGGCGATCAGCCCTACGGCTACCTCATGGTCCACTTCCTCGAGGACCCCGAGGGCTACGCCGAGAAGATCTACCTCGACCTCTCGGACGGCGACGACCCCGAGCGATGGCTCCCGCTCAACGGCGGACGGCCCATCCTCGCCTCGCACCTCGGGACCACGGGCGTGCGCGACCCGCACCTCACGTACAACCCGCAGACCGGCACGTACTTCATCCTCGGCACCGACCTGCGGGTCTTCGGCGGGGACGAGGCGGGCTGGGGAGCGTGGTCGCGCGGCTACTCGACCCGGATGAACGTGTGGGAGTCGCGCGACCTCATCACGTGGTCGCCGCTGCGGCAGCTCGACGTCGCGCTCGGCCCGTCGGGGGAGCCCGCTGAGGGGGCGCCCGAGATGGGCATGATGTGGGCCGCCGAGACGACATACGTCGAAGACTTCCACGGCGAGGGCCAGGGCGCGTTCGTCGTGTACTGGACCTCGACGGTGGGCGACCACCAGGTGATCCTGTGGGGCACCACCACCGACTTCACCCAGGAGACCTGGGCCTTCGGCGGCGTGCTGCTCGACCAGGGCGACGACACGATCGACACCACGATGATCCAGCACGGCGGCCGCACCTACCGCGTGACCAAGGACAACGGGGCGACGCGTCGCGGCCTGTTCATGGAGGTCACCGACGAGAAGCGGTGGTGGGAGCCGGGCGCGCGGTGGCGCGAGGTCCAGACCCGCATCGGCGAGGGCTACGCCGCCGGCCACGGCGTCGAGGGCCCGACGATGTTCAAGGCGCACGGCGAGGACCGCTGGTACCTCTACGTCGACGTGATCCCGTCGATCGGCTACCGCCCGATGGTGTCGACGGACCTCGAGGCGCCGACGCCGTGGGTGCCGCTCGAGAGCGAGCGCTATCACCTGCGCGTGTCGACCAAGCACGGCGGCGTCCTGGGCCTCACCCGGGCGCAGCACGATGCGCTTCAGCGGGCCGATGCGGCGGGCCCGGTGAAGACCGACCTGGGGGTCGTGGCCGCGCCGGTGGGCACGTCGCCCGAGGCGCTGCGCTCGGCGCTGCCGCCGTTCGCGGAGGCCCGTCTCCACGCCGGTGGCACGGCGCAGTTCCCGGTCGAGTGGGATCTCGAGGACCTCGACAGCAGCGTCCCCGGCGATCACGGCATCCGGGGGTACCTGCGCGGGACGCTCGGCGCGAACGTCAACGCCTGGACGGGCAAGGACGGCTCGACCGCGTGGGACGCCGAGGGCAAGGTGCCGTTCAGCCGTACCGCGCTGACGGTGGGCGCGCAGGTCGAGATCGGCTGACGCGCGTCGGACGTGGCGGGCGCTGTGCGCCTCGGCGTGCGCCCCTGCGAGGGCCTCGGCGTGGGCCTCGGCGTGGGCCTCGGCGGCGATGTCCCCAGGCCGGAAGACAGTCTGCAAATCCACAGGTACCAGGGATGATATCCGAGGTCGAGTGTCAGACCCCCGTGATGAACTTGCCTCATGACCTTCTCTGCGGCTCGACTGGTGGCGGCGATCGCCGCGCTGCGCGGCTTCGAGGGGCGCGACCTCGGGGCGCTGTCCGCCGAGGAGCTCGCCCTGTTCGAGGAGGCGTCGGCGGCGGTGTACCGCCATGCCGGCGTCGCGGTCGCGGCGGGCGCCGCCGAGTCGATGCGGCGCTCGTGCGGCGCGCACGGCTCACCGAAGCCCAGCGATGTGAAGGGGCGGCGCCGCGAGACGGCTCAGCGCCTCGGGATCGATGAGCGAGGCGCCCAGCAGTTCATCGACGCGGGTGGCGATCCTGAGGCGTCGCGGCACAAGGTGGTCCGCCGAGCGTTCCGCGGCGGCCGCATCGGTGCCGCCGCGGTCGAGGTGCTCGAGCGCACCCTCGACACGATCGGCGACGTCCCTGAGGGGCTCGAGGCGCGGCTCGTCGCAAAGGCGGAACGGCTCACGCTGCGCGAGCTGCGTCGTGCGTGCGAGCAGGCGATCGCGTTGCATGACCGTGCCTCGCTCGAGGAGAAGGAGCGCCGGCACCGTGACCAGCGCGAGCTGCTGGTCGGCCGCGACCACGACGGCATGGTGACCCTGCGGGCCCGGCTCGACGCCGCATCGGCCGCGCCCGTGCTCGCGCTGCTCGACGCTCAGGTGAGGGACGTGCTCCAGCGACGCCGTGACGACCGCGTGGCCGCCGCCGGTGACGCGAGGACCGCGGGACAGATCCGGGCCGATGCGCTGGTGGCGCTGGCGCAGCACTGCCTCGGATGCGCCGAGCCGGGGAGCGGGGTCCGCTCCGAGGTCGTCGTACGGCTCGACCACGAGGCGCTCGAGACCGGTCTCGGCGTCGGCACGTGCGACTCGCTCGGCGGGCCGATCAGCGCCTCGACCCTTCGCCTCATGGCCGTGGATGCCGCTGTGATCCCTTCCGTGCTCGGCGGTGACGGCCTCCCGCTGGACTGGGGTCGCAGCCGGCGTCTCTTCGCCGCACCGCAGCGCAAGGCCATCGCCGAACGCGATGGAGGGTGCGCCTGGTGCCTCGCCCCGCCGACATGGTGCGTCGTCCACCACGTGAGGTTCTGGAGCGACGGCGGTGGCACGGACCTCGACAACGGCGTGCTCCTCTGCACGGGATGTCACGTCCGGCTGCACTCGACCGAGTGGGAGCTGGAGCTTCGGAACGGGCTGCCGTGGCTCATCCCGCCCGCTGCGGTGGACCCCGACCGGACCCCGATCCGCGGAGGGGTCGCGCGCCTCGATCCGCACGCGATCCCGTGACCGGGGGAGAGCTCCGCCCTCGGCGAGGGACCGGCGGCGAGACGTGTCACCCGTGCGTCGAGCCGTCGCTCACTCGGGCGAGGCGCTCGCCCAGTCGACCGCCTCGCGCTCGGCGTCCGTGGGGAAGATCCGCACGTGCCCCGGGAGCACGAACGACAGCAGGTGGATCACCTCGGCGATCAGAGCGTGATCGGTCACCAGCGCGAGGCGCCCCCACGAGTCGTGCGGCTGCGCCTCGAGCCGGAGGTCCTCCCACAGCGCTCCGACCGAGTAGCGGTCGAACTCGCGGCCGAGGATGTAGACCACGTTGACCGGGGTGCCCGTGGCGATCGCCCGGTCGAGCGCGGGATCGAACACGGCGCGGTAGTCCTCGGCGGAGACCAGCCCGGTCGCCCGGAACCCGACGGTGTGCTCGGGCATGTCCGGCAGCTCGTGAAGAGGCATGCCTCCATCCTCGTCCCGGACGCGGCGGTCTGCCAGGCGAGAGCCTGCCCCCCACGCTCTCGCGCATCGGCGTAGCCTGAAAGGAGGAGCAAGCCCTTCCGCCCGTGGACCCGGACACCTCCGGACCGGCCTGGAAGGAGGCATGGTCATGAACAGGTCTGCAGTGGTGGCGGGCACGGTGGTGGCGGGCGGCATGGCCGTCGCCGCGTCGGTGAGACCGATGAAAGCGCACCTCGCCGAGGGCACTCTGCCTGGACGGGTCGGCAGCTGGATCAACTCCGAGATGGGGCGACCCATGTACCGGCTGATGGCGCAGGCGGCGGGGATCGGTCCCGACGACTCGGTCCTCGATGTCGCATGCGGCTGGGGCGGGTTCCTGGTCGACTACGCCGCGCAGGCGCGCCGCGTCGCGGGGATCGACTGGTCGGAGGCCAAGGTCGGACTCGCCCGCAGGCGCCTCGCCGAGAGGATCCTCGACGGCACCGCCGAGGTGGTTCACGGCGATGCGACCGTGCTGCCGTGGCCGGCCGACACCTTCATGGTGGTGACGCTCATGGATGCGTTCCCGTTCCTCCCGGACCCGGCTCGTGCCTTCTCGGAGATGCTGCGGGTGCTGACACCCGGCGGTCGGGCGGCTGTCCAGCTGGGTATGCGCTGGCCGGACGGGATGCCTGAGCATGTGATGCATCCGACGTCGGACGCGGTGGACCCGTCCGACGAGGACGCGATCCGGCTCATGTTCGAGGAGGTCGGTTTCGCCGACGTCAGGATGGTCTACGGCTCGGGAGGGGACTCCGCCAGGGGCAAGGCGATCAGCCGGGCGTTGGTGGGCTCCGACGAGCTGCGGGTGGTGCACGCGGAGAAGCCGGCCACGGAGGGGTGACCTCCGCGGCCGGTCCCGCGGTCAGCCCTTGCGGGGGTCGAACGGGTCGTCGTCGGTGCTCGGGCGCAGCGAGCCGCCAGTCGCGAGCCTCATGAGGTCCGAGCCGAGGTCGATGCCGAGCTCCGTGCCGCCGCCCGAGCCGTAGGAGTGCTGGTACGCGCCCCAGGCGTCGTCCCTCACGGCCCGGGCGAAGCCCGACTCCATGAGGAGGACCAGCTCGCGCGCGGCGCGGTCGATGCGCGTCGCGAGCGCGGTGTCCGTCCAGTCCTCCGTGGAGGCGAACAGGCTGGTCGGGACCGGCAGCGCACGGAGGTAGGCGAAGAGCGCGCGCATCTCCTCGTCGACCACGAGCGCGTGGCGCGCCGTCCCCGCGGTCGCGGCGAGGATCACGGGCTTGCCGATGAGGAGGTCGTTGTCGAGCACCTGGAAGAAGCTGGTGAACAGCCCCGAGGCGCCCGCCTTGTAGACCGGCGCCGCGGCGATGACCGCGTCGGCTGCGAGCAGGGCGTCGACCGCGCGCGCGAAGCGCGGGCCCAGCAGCTGGCTCGACAGCGCCGCGGGCAGCTCCTGGAGCAGCTCGCGGAGGTCGATGGTGGTCACGGAGACGGCGTGGCCGCGCTCCTTCGCGAGGGTGGTGACGCGCTGGGTGGCGCGATCGGCGAGCAGGCGGGTGGACGACGGGTCGGAGACGCCGGCGCTCACCACCACGAGTCGGAAGTCGGTCACGGGAGCTCCTCGGGGTCGATCGTGAGCTTGAGGGAGAGGGACTCGAGGAGCGCGAGCTCCTCGTCGGTGAGGCGGGACGTGAGGGCCGCGGCGACGGAGGCCCCGTGCGCGCGGCCGATGCGCCGCTGGAGGGCGCGGCCCTCGTCGGTGAGCGTGAGGTTGGCGGCCCGCGCGTCGCGGGGGTCCGCGCAGCGGGAGACAAGCCCCCGCTCGACCAGGCGGTCGACCAGCCGTGACAGCCCCGGCTGGCTCAGCAGCACGTGGCCGCCGAGGTCGCCGAGCCGCTGCGGGCTGTCGCACTTGGACAGCGTGTAGAGGACGTCGTACTCGCGCATCGTGAGGCCGTGCCAGACGTCCTCCGCGGTGAAGCGCCGCATGAGCACGCCGTGCGCGCCCAGCGCGGCCTCCCACGCATCGTTCGCGAGCCGCGTGCGGCCGCGGGTCCGGGTCTCCATGGCCTAGAGAGTGGGGTAGGAGTCGACGGCCGACTCCGAGTCCTGGTAGGGCGAGCCGCCCGTGACGTTGTCGCCGCGGTTGGCGTTGGGGCGCGGCTGGCGCGGGGTCGCGTCGCCGTACTTGGCCTTGACGAGGTCGGCGTGCGACGGCGGGTTCGACGGGGCCTCGGGGTCGCGGCGCGACTCGAGCTCCTCGCGCAGGACCGGCACCACGTGCTCGCCCAGCATGTCGAGCTGGTGCAGGACCATGTCGACGGGGAGGCCGGCGTGGTCGATGAGGAACAGCTGGCGCTGGTAGTCGCCGAAGGCCTCGCGGAAGGTGAGGGTCTTGTCGATGACCTCCTGCGGGCTGCCGACGCTGAGCGGCGTCATCTCCTCGAAGTCCTCCATGCGCGGGCCGTTGCCGTAGACGGGCGCCTCGTCGAAGTAGGGGCGGAACTGGTCGTGGGCCTCCTGGCTGTTCTTCGCGATGAAGGCCTGGCCGCCGAGGCCGACGACGGCCTGCTTGCGCGTGCCGTGGCCGTAGTGCTCGAAGCGCTGGCGGTAGAAGGTGATGAGCCGCTTGTAGTGCTCCTTGGGCCAGAAGATGTTGTTCGCGAAGTAGCCGTTGCCGTAGAAGGCGGCCTGCTCGGCGATCTCGGGGGTGCGGATCGAGCCGTGCCACACGAACGGCGGGACGTCGTCGAGCGGGCGCGGGGTCGAGGTGAAGCCCTGCAGCGGGGTGCGGAACTGGCCCTCCCAGTCGACCACGTCCTCGCGCCACAGGCGGTGGAGCAGGTTGTAGTTCTCGAGCGCGAGCGGGAGCCCCTGACGGATGTCCTGACCGAACCACGGGTACACCGGCGCGGTGTTGCCGCGGCCGAGCATGAGGTCCATGCGGCCCTTGGCGAGGTGCTGGAGCATCGCATACTCCTCGGCCAGGCGAACCGGGTCGTTGGTGGTGATGAGCGTGGTGGAGGTGGTGACCGTGAGGGTCTTCGTGAGCGCCGCGATGTGCGCGAGCAGCGTGGTGGGGGAGGAGCTGAAGAACGGCGGGTTGTGGTGCTCGCCGATCGCGAAGACGTCCAGCCCCACCTCCTCGGCGTGGACGGCGATCTTGACGATGTTCTCGATGCGCTCCGCCTCGGAGGGCGTGCGGCCGCTGACCGGGTCGCGGGTGATGTCCGAGACGGACATGATGCCGAACTGCATGGTGTGCCTCCGTGGGGGATTGAGGGCTGCTCGTGCCGGAAGGGTTCCGGTCGCTGCCGCCGATTATATGCGTACGCATGTAACTAACGCGACCGTGCGGGATTCATTCCCGTCTGTCCCTCCACCTCCCCGGTCGGGACGCCCAGTACTGGTCCTGCGTCCCTTCCGCAGCCCGGCGGGACGCTCAGGTCTGGTGGACCGTTGTGATGGACTGGGCCCATGCGCCTCACCAAGCACGCCCACGCCTGCGTCGAGATCTCCACGGACGACGGCCACGTGCTCATCGACCCGGGCGTCTACGCGCCGAAGGCGGCCGAGCTCATCGCCGAGACCGACGCGATCCTCCTCACCCACGAGCATCCCGACCATGTCCATGCCGAGGCGATCCTCGCCGCGCTGGCGGCGCGCCCCGGTCTGCGCGTCTGGGGCCCCGCGGCGGTGGTCGGGGAGTGGGTCGCGCGGTTCCCGGCGCAGGTCGTCGCGGTGGCCCCGGGCGACGCCTTCGGAGCGGGCGGGCTCGACGTGACGGTGCACGGCGGGCTTCACGCGGTCATCCATCCGGACCTCCCGCGCTTCGTCAACGTGGGGTACCTCGTGGACGGCCGGATCTATCACCCGGGCGATTCGTACGAGGCGCCGGGCGTCGGGGTCGAGGTGCTGCTGGTGCCGGTCAGCGGGCCGTGGGCCCGTTTCGGCGACGCCGCGGACCTCGTGCGGGCGGTCGCGCCCGCGCGCGCGATCCAGATCCACGACGCGATGCTCTCCGAGATCGGGATCGCGTCCGCCACGCGGTTCCTCAGCGCGGGCGCGCTCGTGAAGGTCGACGTCGAGCACCTCGCGCCGGGGGAGTCCGTGGAGATCTAGGCCAGGCGCAGGACCGCCTGTGCGGCCTCGGCGAGCGCGACCCCGTAGCCGCGCCCGTGGCCCGCGGCGTGGACCGCGAGCGGATGGAGCTGATGCAGCGGCACGCGCGCCCGCCAGCCGGGCCGCAGCGGCGACGCCTCCTGGTAGCCGGCCAGAGCATCGTCCAGGAACGGCAGCCCGAAGAGCGCGAGCATCGCGAGGTCGGTCTCGGGATGACCGCCATGCGCGGCGGGGTCGATGAGCACCGCGCCGTCGGGCGAGAAGAGCACGTTGCCGGCCCACAGGTCGCCGTGGATCCGGGCGGGCGGGGCATCGTCGTCGAAGACGCCGCCCGCGATGACGTCGCAGGCCTCGTGGACGATGCGGGCCTCGTCCTCGCGCAGGAATCGCGCCTCGAGCGCGGGGGCGAGGAACGGTCGCACGCGTGCCTCGGCGTAGAACGCGCCCCAACTCTCGTGGACGAGCGCCGGCATCTCGCGGCTGCCGATGAACAGCGGGCCCTCCCAGCCCCCCGGGCGCGCACCGAACGCGGGCGCGCCGGCGGCGTGGGTTCCGGCGAGGTCGCGGCCGAAGGCGCGGGCCGCGCTCGCGGTCGGGGGAGCGTGCTCGATGCGCTCGAGGACGATGCGGCCGGGGCCGACGTCCAGCACCCGCGCCACCCGCGCGCCGCCCGCGGCCGCGAGCCAGCGCAGGCCCGCCGCCTCGGCCTCGTAGAAGCCGGGAGGGGCGGTGCGGCTGGTCTTGACGTGGGTCATCGGACCTCAGTGTCCCGCGAGCGCCGCCGGCAGCGCCACGACCGGTACCGAGTGTCCCGAGCGGGTTCGGGTTCGGGTTGTGGTGGGAGGGGGTGGGGGTGGGGAGAGGGGTGTCGGGGTCAGGCGTCCTGGTGGGCGGCGGGCGCCTTGCGGGTCGCCATCGCGCCCGCGAGCAGCACCACGAGCAGGCCGAAGACCGGCACGAGCGTGAGGCCCACCCGCAGGCTGGTCGCGTCGGCGATCCAGCCCACCACCGGAGGCGACAGGAGGAACGCGAGGCGCAGCAGCCACGACAGGATGGTGAGCCCCGTGCCCGTGCGGAGCCCGGGAAGCTCGTCGGCGGCGTGCATCGCGCCGGGGATGAGGGTCGCGACGCCGAAGCCCGCGGCGCCGAAGCCCGCGATCGTGCCCCAGGGCGACGGGAAGGCGAGCGCGAGCCCCATCCCGACCGCGACGAGCGCGCCTCCCCACCGCGCGACCGTGCGCTGGCCCCAGCGGTCGACCATCCCGTCCCCCAGGAGGCGCCCGACGAACTGGCAGCCCTGCATCGCGACGAAGGCGAGCGACGCGAGCGTCGCGCCCGCGAGGAGCTCGTCGCGCATGTAGCTGGCGGACCACGTGGATGCGGCGTCCTCGGCCCAACCACCCGCGATCGCGATCACGGTGAGCGCGCCGAGCAGCGCCCACGTGCGCACCGGCACGTGGCGCAGCGGCAGGTGCTGCGCATGGGGGATCGCGGCCTCGTCGGCGCCCTCCTCGCCGGCGTGCTGCGGCTCGGGTCCGGGCAGCAGCATCGGGTACACGGCCGCGTTCGCGACCGCGACGACGGCGAGAAGGAGCGCGAACTGCCATCCCACCGAGACGCCCAGCCCCGCGGAGAGGCCGCCGATGAGGCCGCCCGAGACCGCGCCCGCCGACCACAGCGCGTGGAACGCGTTGAAGATCGAGCGCTTGTACAGGCGCTGGACGCGCAACCCGTGGGCGTTCTGCGCGACGTCGACGAACGCGTCCGTCGCGCCCACGACGAACAGCGCGGCCCCGAAGAGCCAGACGTTCTGCGACAGCCCGGCCGCGAGCAGCGCCGTCGCCGAGGCGACCATCGAGAGGGTGGCTACGCGCGACGAGCGGAAGCGGCGGATCAGCGGCGCCGCCAGCAGCCCGAGCAGCAGCGCGCCGACCGACCACATCGCCATCGCCGCGCCGAGCGTGCCGTACGAGACGCCCAGCTGGTCGCGCATCTCCGGCACGCGCGGTGCGAATCCGCCGAGCACGATGCCGTTGGTGAAGAAGATCACCGACACGCCGAGGCGCGCGCGCCTGAGGTGCGGCGGAGTCGTGGCGCGCGCGGGGCTGGACGTCATGCGCTCACGCTACCGAGAGGTCCGCGACCAGGAGGTCGTCCAGTCGCGAGGTCGGGCCGACCAGCACCTGGAACGCGCCGGGCTCGACCACGCGCTCGCCGCGCGCGTTCACGATGCTGCAGTCCGCGACGGGGATCCGCACGGTCGCGTCGACCGACTCGCCGGGGTCCACCGCGACGTGCGTCACGCCCTTGAGCTCGCGGTCGGCCCACGTGGCCGAGGTGTTGACGTCGCGCACGTAGGCCTGCACGGTCTCGAGCACGGGACGCGATCCGGTGTTGGTGACCGTGACGGTCGCCTCGATCGTGTCGGCGAGGCCCAGGGCGGACGATGCGAGGCGCAGGTCCGCGTACGCGACGCTCGAGTACGACAGCCCGTCGCCGAACACCCAGCGCGGCTCCTGCGTGAGGTCCGCGTAGCGGTAGCCGTGCTGCGCGTCGATCTGGTTGTAGAACGTCGGCTGCTGGCCCACGTGGCGGGGCCACGAGATCGGCAGACGTCCGCTCGGCTCGATCGCGCCGAGCAGCAGCTCGGCCACCGCGTGCCCGCCGGCCATGCCGGGGTTCGCGGCCCAGATCACGGCCGCCGCGCGGTCCGCCGACGGCGGCAGCACGTGAGGCTTCGACGCGAGCACCACGAGCACCACGGGCGTGCCGGTCTCCACGAGCGCGTCGAGCAGCGCGACCTGCCCTCCGAGGAGCTCGAGGGTCGCCGTCGACTTGCCCTCGCCGACGAGCTCGATGCGGTCGCCCAGCACGGCGACCACCGCATCGGCGCCCTCGGCGGCGGCGACGGCCTCGGCGATCATGCCGGCGTCGGGCTCGACCGGGAAGGCGATGTGGGGGCGCGGCTGCCCGTCGGGGAAGTAGGCGCCCTTGGGGTCCGGGCCCGTCGTGATGATCTCGGCGCCCTTGGCGTAGGTCACCTCGGAGCCGGCGGGCGCGTGCGCGCGCACGCCGTCGAGCACGGTGGTGGTCAGGTCGCGGGGGTGGCCGTGCATGAGCCAGTCGGCCTGGCCGGACGCGCCGGCCCAGTCGCCCAGGGCGGTGTCCGCGTCGTCCGCGTTGGGGCCCACCACCGCGAGGCGCAGCGGGCGGTCGGAGGGGAGCGGCAGCGTCCCGTCGTTCTCGAGCAGCACCAGCGACCGGCGGGCGACCTCGAGGTTGAGGGCGCGGTGCGCGGGGCTCGCGATCACCTCGCGCTGTCGCTCGGGGTCGGGCAGGCGGCGGTCCTCGAACAGTCCGAGGTCGAATTTGAGGGTGAGGATGCGCGCGACCGCCTCGTCGATGCGCGACTCGTCGAGCAGGCCCTGCGCGACGGCGTCCTGCGCGCCCTGGAAGAACGCGGGCGTCGTCATGATCATGTCGTTGCCGGCGTTCACCGCGGCGGCGGCGGCCTGCGCGTAGTCCGGGAACAGACGCTGCTCGCGGACGAGGTTGCCCACGTTGTCCCAGTCGGTGATGAGGGTGCCCTCGTAGCCCCACTCGTCGCGCAGGACGTCGTTGAGGAGCCAGTCGTTGATGGTGATCGGCACGCCGTCCGTCGACTGGTAGCCGAGCATGAAGGTCGCGCAACCCGCGCGCGCCATCCGCTCGAACGGGGGCAGGTACCAGGAGCGGAGCTTGCGGCGCGAGATGTCCGCCTCCGACGCGTCGCGCCCGCCCTGGGTCTCCGAGTATCCGGCGAAGTGCTTCGCGGTCGCGAGGATCGCGGTGCGGTCCGCGAGGCCCTCGCCCTGGTAGCCGCGCACCATCGCGGCACCGAGCTCGCCGAGGAGGTACGGGTCCTCGCCGAAGGTCTCCGACACGCGACCCCACCGCAGGTCGCGTGCGATGCAGAGCACGGGGGAGAACGTCCAGTGGATGCCGGTCGCCGCGACCTCGACCGCGGTGGCGCGGGCCACGCGCTCGAGCAGGGCGGGGTCGAACGTCGCCGCCATGCCCAGCTGCGTAGGGTAGATCTCCGCGCCCTCGAAGAACGAGTGCCCGTGGATGCAGTCCTCGCCGATGAGCAGCGGGATCCCGAGGCGTGACCGGGCGGCGAGCGCGTGAGCGACGTCGAGGCGCTCGGGCGAGGCGTGGAGGATCGAGCCGACATGCATCTCCTCGATGAGGTGAGGCACGCCGTCGTAGGTGTGCATCTGCATCATCTGGCCGACCTTCTCGGGCAGCGTCATGCGCGCGACCAGGTCGGCGACGCGGTCCGCGGTCGGGAGGCTCGGGTCGAGGTAGGGGGAGGTCACGACGGTTCCTTTCGCGCGATGCGGGAGATATCCTGATGCGAGTTCTACCACATGGTAAAAACGACTGTCGAAACGTTGCAACCGATAGCGCCGGCGCGTCGGGATGAGCCGGGATGCGTCGGGATGAAAGGGGTGGCGATGGCGGGGACGCGGGGTGTCAAGGGCGTGGCGATGGCGGGGACGCCTGGCGTGAAGGCGACGCGCGAGCTCTCGGACCGGGGCGCGGAGACGCGCACCCTCATCCTGGACACCGCCCTCGAGGCCTTCGCCGAGGCGGGCTTCCGGGGCACCTCGGTGCGCGAGATCGCCGCGAGGTGCGGCCTCACGCATCCCGCGTTGCTCTACCACTTCCCGACCAAGGCCGACCTGCTCATGGCGGTGCTCTCGCGGCGCGACCAGGCGGACGGGGGCGACGGGTTCGGCGACCTCGGCGCGCACGCGATGCTCGAGCACCTGGTTGCGACCGCGCGGCTCAACGCGACGCAGCGGGGCGTGGTGGAGCTGTACGCGACCCTGTCCGCCGAGGCGACGGGCCGGGACCATCCCGCGCACGAGTACTTCCGCCGCCGCTACGCGTCGCTGGTCGCCGACCTCACGCGCGGGTTCGCGGAGCTCGCGGCAGGCGGGCAGCTCGCCGCCCGCACGGATCCGTCGGTCGCCGCGCGTCAGCTCGTCGCGCTCATGGATGGGCTCCAGGTCCAGTGGCTGCTCGACCCCGAGGTCGACATGGCGGGCCTGCTCGAGGCCTACCTCGACACGCAGCTCGCCTGACATCCAGCGCCATAACGTTGATGCGTCACCGGTCGGGACCTCGGTCCCTACCAGGGGGATCATCTGCTCCCTAGGTTCGGAACAGGCGCTACCCCGGCGCTCAGGGCCCACGAGGCCCGCGACGAAGGAGAATGACAATGGCAGTCAACTCGGAGGTCGCCGACACGGCGACCGCAACCGTCAGCAAGTTCGGCCTCGCGATGCTGAGCGTCACCCGCATCGCGCTCGGATTCGTGTTCCTGTGGGCGTTCATCGACAAGCTCCTGGGGCTCGGATTCTCCACCTGCCGCACCACCGCAGAGGACGGCAGCTTCACCATCGACGCGCTCTGCGACAAGGCGTGGGTCAACGGCGGCCACGTCACGGAGGGCTATCTGGTGTACGGCGGCAACGTCAACAGCCCGTTCCACGACTTCTTCGTGAACCTCGGCGCCGAGCGCTGGACGGACTGGCCGTTCATGCTCGGACTGGCGGGCGTCGGGCTCGCGCTCATGCTCGGCATCGGCACCAAGATCGCGGCCTGGTCGGGCGGCCTCATGCTGCTGTTCATGTACCTGACGCAGATGCTCCCCAGCACCAACCCGATCCTCGACGACCACATCGTCTACATCCTCGCGATCTTCGGCATCGTGTGGGTGGAGCTGAGCCGGCAGGCGATCGGGCTCGGCTCGTGGTGGAGGAGCCTCGAGGTCGTGAAGAAGAACGCCTGGCTGGTCTGACCGCCCGCCGCACGAGGGCCCCGCGCGACGCGCGGGGCCCTCGTGCGCTCATGCGCTTTTCGTCCGCTTCCAGCGCGGATGTGAGGTTCCGGGAGTAGCGTGGGGATCACGGACGACGGCGTCCTCAGGGCGCCCGAGCCCTGGCACGCACCTGATCGCACCCCCGGGAGGCAGAGATGGACACGACCGAATCGACGACGACGAGCAGCACGAGCACGCGCAGCGGCTTCGGCTGGGTGATGCTGAGCATCACCCGCATCGCGCTCGGCTTCTACTTCCTCTGGGCCTTCCTCGACAAGTTCCTGGGGCTCGGATTCTCGACCTGCCGCACCACGGCGGAGGACGGGAGCTTCACCATCGACTCGTTCTGCGACAGCGCATGGATCAACGGCGCCCCGATCACCGAGGGCTACCTGGTCTACGCGGGCAACGTCAACAGCCCGTTCCACGACTTCTTCGTCGATCTGGGCGGTCAGCGCTGGACGGACTGGCCGTTCATGCTCGGCCTCCTGGGCGTGGGTCTCGCGCTCATGCTGGGCATCGGCACCAAGGTCGCAGCGTGGGCCGGCGGCCTCATGCTGCTGTTCATGTACATGACGCAGATGCTGCCGTCGACCAACCCGATCCTCGACGAGCACATCATCTACATCCTCACGATCTTCGCCGTCGTGTGGGTCGAGCTCGAGCACCAGAGCATCGGCCTCGGGCGATGGTGGCGCGGCCTCGTGGGAGAGAAGAGCTGGCTGGTCTGACCGGCTGACAGGAGGGGCGGGGCCGCGGGGCCTCGCCCCTTCGTCGTGCCGCCATCCCTCAGGCGTCGGAGGCCTGGGCGCGTCCGTCGAGCGGGCCGCGCGTCGCCCGGCGCTCGTCGCGGAGCTCGCGCGCGACGACCATCGTCACCTGAGGGATGAGGTCGCGGCTGCGCTTGACGGCCCAGGGGAGGCCGTTGACGGCGAGCCAGGCGGCCACGGCGGCGCGTCCCGGCGGCGCGGGCGGGTCCGGGACGGCGGCGCGGCACGCCCAGTCGTCGACGAGCATCGTCGCGGCGGCGCGGGCGAGCGCACGATGCCCGAGGGGCGACGGGTGGATGCGGTCGATGTGCCACGCGTGCCGGCCGAGCGAGGCGAGCAGCGTCGCACCGTCGATCACCTCGACGTCCGTGTGCGCCACGGCGCGCGCGATCGCCGCGTTGACCTCGCCGACCCGGCGGGCCATCGCGTCGGCGATGCGGCGAGGCGCGAGGTCGAACAGGCCGATGCGGTCGAGCGACACCGTGAGGATTCGTCGACCGGGGCGCTCGAGACGATCGACCGCCTCGCCCAGCGCGAGCTCGACCTCGAGCGGCGAGAAGTCGCCGCGCAGCACGTCGTTGCCGCCCACCGTGAGGAGCACCACGTCGGGACGTTCGGCGAGCGCGCGAGGGACCTGCGACGCGAGCATGTCCCGGGCGCGGACGCCGTTCGCCGCGAGGTTCGCGAACGAGGAGGCCCCGAGCGCGGCCGCGGTGTGCGCGGCCCACCCGACGTCGCCGTTCGAGCGCTGGACGCCGTCGCCGATCCCCAGGGTGATCGAGTCCCCGAGGGCGACGATGCGCGGCCCGGTCATCGCGCGGCCGCCAGGGATCGCGCGTGCACGGCGCGCATCCGCGCGACGGAGGCCGACCACGGGAAGAGCACCGCGCGCTCGCGCGCGGCGACCCGACGCGCGCGACCGTCCCGGGCGAGCATCGTCCCGATCGCATCGGCGAAGGCCGCCGGGGTTCCATCGGCCGCGATCCCCGCGGAGCCCACCACCTCGGGGAGCGCGGACGCCGCGTTGACGATGGTCGGGGTGCCGGAGGCGAGCGCCTCGAGCGCGGCGAGCCCGAACGTCTCGATCGGCCCCGGGGCGATCACCGCGTCGGCCGAGGCGAGCAGCGAGGCAAAGCGGTCGCGATCGCTGACGAAGCCCAGCATCTCGACCGGGAGCCCGGCGGCCGCGCGGCGGATGCGCCTCTCGAGCGGTCCCGTGCCCGCGACGACCAGCCGGACGGGACGCCCGCGGCGGCCGAGCTCGCGCACCGCCTCGATCGCGAGCTCGGGGCGCTTCTCGCGGGACAGCCGCGAGGCCATCACCAGCAGCGGCACGTCGTCGGGGGCGTGGCGGCGGCGCACCTCGGCGCTCGCGCGGCCCGGGTGGAAACGGTCGAGGTCGACGCCCAGCGGCACGGTCTCGACACGCGCACCGACCCCCGCGAGCTCGGCGCCCGCGTAGGCGGTGGTCGCGACGACCGTGTCGAAGCGCTCCGCGATCCATCGCGAGTGCGCGTCGGTGAGCATCTCCGTGACCCCGGGGATGCGACCCCGCAGCACGGTCGAGAGCACGCCGTCGACGCGCTCGTGCGCGAGGAAGGCCGCGGGCACGCGGTGCTCGCGCGCCCAGGGTCCGAGCCCGGCGAGCGTGGTGCGGTCCGAGACCTCGAGCACGTCGGGGGAGAAGGCGGCGAGCGCGTCGGTGACCGCCGCGAGCCGCGTGATGACGCGGTACCCGCCCGTGACCGGGAGCACGGGGCTGTGGAGCGTGAGGACGCGGCCGTGCGCGGTCTCCCGCTCGTCGTCGCAGGCGCCGGGGACGATGAGCAGCACCTCGTCGCCGCTGTCGATGTAGCCCCGCCCGAGGTGGTGGAGAGCCGTCCGCAGCCCGCCCGAGCGCGGCCCGTAGAAGTTGGCGACCTGCGCGATCCTCATGGCGACACCGCCCTCGCGGCGATCGCCGCCTCGTAGTACCCGATGAGCGAGGCGCACACGCGCGGCCACGTGCGTCCCTCGACCGAGATGCGCGCGTGGGCGCCCTGGAGCAGGCGCAGGTCCTCGAGCGCGACGAGCTCCTCGACGGCAGCCTCGAGGTGGTCGATGCGGCCAGGGGAGTAGAGGTGGCCGTTCGAGCCGTGCGCGATGAGGTCCACCGGACCGCCGCGCCGGGGCGCGACCACCGGCACCCCGGAGGCGAGCGCCTCCTGGACCGACTGGCCGAACGTCTCGAGCTCGCCGGGGTGGACCATGACGTCGAGGCTCGCGACGGCCCGCGCGAGCTCCCCGCCGCCCAGGAAGCCGGCGAACTCCGCGCGCGGCATGAGCCGGCGCAGGCGCGCCCCCTCCGGGCCCTCGCCGATGATGACGAGCCGCACGCCGGGCATCGCGGCGATCCCCGCGAGGTCGCCGACGCGCTTCTCAGGCGCCAGCCGCCCGACGTAGCCGACCACCACCTCGCCGTGCGGCGCCCAGGAGGCGCGCAGCGCATCGTCCCGGTGCGCGGGGTTGAAGCGTGCGGTGTCGACGCCGCGCGGCCACAGCTGCAGCCGGTCGACGCCGAGCGCCGCGAGCTGCTCCATCGCCGCGGTCGAGGGCGCGAGCGTGACGTCCGCCGCCGTGTGGATGTGGCGCACGCGGGCCCACAGGAGAGGCTCGCCCCACGGCATCCCGTACGCGGCCGCGTACGAGGGCACGTCCGTCTGATAGATCGCCACGGTCGGCAGCCCGAGGTCCGCGGCGGCGCGCACCGCCGCCCACCCGAGCATGAAGGGCGAGGCGAGGTGCACCACGTCGGGCGCGAGCTCCTCGAGCAGGCGGCTGAGGCGACGCACGCTCGACAGCGCGACGCGGACGTCGCGGTAGCCCGGCCAGCCGACCGCCGGCACATGGACGATGGGCGCGCCCGCGACCTCGTCGGGGGCACCGGGGGCCTCGGGGGCGATGACGACCGCCTCGTCGCCGCGGTCGGCGAGATGATCGAGCACCCGGAGCAGCGAGTGGGTGACGCCGTTCGTGTGCGGCAGGAATGATTCGGCTACCAGCGCGACCTTCACATGCGTCAGTCTTCGGGGCCCGGGCGAACCATCGGTTGCGTGGTGCTTGATGTCGCATGACGGTCGTATGACGGTTCCGTGAAGGCTCATCGGGGCCGCGTGGGAGGATCGAGCCATGCCCCGCGTCGTCCTCTCGCTCCTCGCCGCCCTCGCGGCGGCCCTCGCGGTCGCCGCGCCCGCGACCGCGCACACCGCGCTCGTCGGCTCCGACCCCGAGGAGGGGGCGACCGTGTCCGAGCTCGCGGAGGTCTCGCTCGAGTTCACCGAGGAGCTGCTCGAGATCGGCAACGAGCTCGCGATCGTGGCCCCCGACGGCACGCGTACCGCGCTGGTGGTCGACGAGCCGGTCACCGAGACCATCAGCGCGGCGGTGCCGGACGAGGCGCTGGCGGCGGGGGAGAACACGCTGGTCTTCCGCGTGGTCGCATCGGACGGCCATCCCATCGAGGGCGAGGTGACCTTCACGTACGCCCCGGAGGAGCCCGCCGCGTCTTCGACCGCGAGCCCCGAGACGAGCGTCTCGGTCACCATCACCGCCACGGCGGAGGCGGGACCGGCGATCACCACGAGCCCCGACCCGCACGTCACGGTGTACGAGGAGGTGGGCCCCAATCCGGCGGTCTACGTCATCATCGGCGCCGTCGCTGCGGCGGCCGTCGCCCTCACCATCGCGCTGCGCCGCGGCCGGGAGGACTGACCTCATGACCGAGACCCCGCTGACGCCGACCGCGCAGGACTACGTCAAGATCGTCTGGAACGCCACCGAGTGGTCCGATGCCCGCGTCACCACCAAGGCGCTCGCGGAGCGCCTCGGCGTCTCCGCGCCCACGGTGTCGGAGAACGTCCGCAAGCTCGTCGCGGCGGGGCTGCTGGACCACGAGCCCTACGGCGCGATCACGCTGACGGCGGAGGGGGAGCGGCGCGCGCTCGACATGGTGCGCCGGCACCGCCTCATCGAGACCTTCCTGGTGACGCAGCTGGGCTACGGCTGGGACGAGGTCCACGACGAGGCCGAGGTGCTCGAGCACGCCTGCTCGTCGCGCATGATCGACGCGATCGACGCGCGCCTCGGCCACCCCACGCGCGACCCCCACGGCGACCCCATCCCGTCCGCGAGCGGCCGCATCGACCTGGTCCCCGGCACCAACCTCGCCGAGGCCGAGCAGGGCGACTGGGTGGTCGTGCGGCTGTCCGATGCGGATCCCGCGGTGCTGCGCGACCTCGCGACCCTAGGATTGAACCTGGACGCCTCGATACGGGTGCTGGGCCCCGATGGCTCCGGCGGGATCCGGGTGGAGACCGCGGAGGCGACCGCGCTCACCGTCCCGCCCGCCACCGCCGACGCGGTGTGGCTCGTCCCGCAAGGCTCCTGATGACCGCTCTGCCCCCGACCTCCGAGGCCGGCACTCCGCGCTGGCGCATGCCCCGCACCGCTCACGCCGCGCATCCCGGGCTGGTGCTCGCGGGCTTCGTGGTGGCGGCCTTCGCGATCGGCCTGTCCCAGCAGGGCGCCGCAGGCGTCATCCAGGACCAGGTCCGCTCGCTCGACACCACCGTGGACATGATCGGCTGGACCATCGTCGCGTACGCGCTCGGGGTCGTGGTCGGCGCGCCCGTCATCATGGTGGGTCTCGCGGCGTGGAACCGCAGGCGCCTGCTGCTGACGATGTCCGCGGTCTTCGTCGTCACCTCGGCGCTCACCGTCGTCGCGCCCTCGGTCGAGGCGCTGCTGGGGATCCGCTTCCTCGCCGGGCTGCCGCACGGCGCGCTGCTGGGCTCGGCGACGTACATCGGCGTCCTCGCGCTCGGTGCCGAGCGCCGCGGCCAGGCGATCGCGACGCTGATGTACGGGCTCACGGGGGCCGCGGTCATCGGCGTGCCCGGTATGCAGTGGCTGTCCGAGCAGGCCGGCTGGCGCGCCTCGTACCTCGTGGTCACGCTGGTCGGCGCGGCCGGCTTCGTGCTCATGTGGGCCTTCGTCCCGTCCGCGCAGGGCACGCGCGGCGTCGGATTCCGCACCGAGCTCGCGGCGCTGCGCGGGCGCGTGCTCTGGACCGCGATCGGGACGGTCACCGTCGGCTTCGCGGGCCTCGGCGCGGTCCAGTCGTACATCGTGCCGCTGCTCGAGGACACCAACGGCTTCTCGAGCGACGCGGTCACCGTGATCCTCATGATCTTCGGGCTCGGCATGACCGCGGGTGCCTTCGCGGGCGGGCGGCTCACCGACCGCTCGCCGGTGCTGACCGCGCGCATCGGCATCATCGGTGTGGCCGCGATGCTTCTCGCTCTCGGCCTCGTGGGCACCCTCGGGTGGCCGGTGGTCATCGCGCTCGTGGTGCTCGGCGCGTGCATCCAGGTGTTCTCGCAGTCCGCGCAGGCGCACCTCATGGACGCGACGCACACGTCGCCGTCGCTGGGCGCGGCGATCGCGCATTCCGCGCTCAACGCCGCGACGGTGGTGGGCACGGGCCTCGGCGCGATCGTCATCGGGCTCGGCTGGGGCTTCGTCGCGCCGGCCTGGGTCGCGCTGGTCCTCGCGCTCGTCGCCGTGGTGCTCGTGTTCGTCGGGCCCGGCTACCGCCGATGACCGTTCGGCCCCGCGCCACCGCTTCGTTACCCTGGTGCGCATGAATCTTCGCCTCGGCACCCGTGGATCCGCGCTCGCGACGGCCCAGTCGGGGCAGTTCGCCGACGCGGTGGTCGCCGCGGCCTCCGCCGCGGGCGTCGAGGCGACGGTCGAGCTCCACAAGGTCACCACCAAGGGCGACGTCGACCGCGGCTCGCTGGTCGGGCTGTCGCAGACCGGCGTGTTCGTCACCGCGCTGCGCGAGGCGCTGCTCGCGGGGGAGTGCGACTTCATCGTCCACTCGCTCAAGGACGTCCCCACGCAGCCCTATCCGGGGCTCGAGGTCGTCGCGATCCCCGAGCGTGAGGATCCCCGCGACGTGCTGTGCACGGACGGGCGCTCGCTCGAGGAGCTGCCCCAGGGAGCCGCGATCGGGACCGGCTCGCCGCGCCGCGCCGCGCAGATGCTCGCGATGCGCCCCGACCTCGACATCCGGCCGCTGCGCGGCAACGTCGACACGCGCCTCGGGCGCATCGGCGACGGGCTCGACGGCGTCCTGCTCGCCGCCGCCGGCCTCAACCGCCTGGGCCGGGCCGCGGACGCCACCGAGCCGCTGAACGTCACCGCGATGGTCCCCGCTCCCGGCCAGGGCGCGCTCGCGATCGAGATCAGGGACGATGCGCCCGACGAGCTGCGCACGCTCCTCGCGACGCTCGACCACGCGGAGACCCGCGCGTGCGTGACCGCCGAGCGCGAGGCGCTGCGGGTGCTCGACGCCGGCTGCGCCGCCCCCGTCGCCGCGCACGCGACCGTGTCGCGCGGCCGCCTCACGCTCCACACGCGGGTCATCGGCCACGACGGCACGCTCGCGCTCAACGAGCGCAACTCCGACGTGCTCGAGGAAGCCGCCTCGGTCGGACGGTCGAGCGGCTTCTCGCTGCTCGGCCGCGGCGCCGAGCGCCTCATGGGCCGCGCATGAGCCTCGCCGGGCGCCGCCTCCTGGTCCCCGTCACGGCCGAGCGAACCGCCTTCGCGGACGAGCTCGTCGCCGAGGGCGCCCAGGTCACCCCCGTCGCCTTCATCGCGATCGCCGGGCCTTCCGATGAGGCCGCGCTCGAGGAGGCCACGGCCGCGTGGTGCGACGGCGCCTACGGCTGGATGGCGGTGACGAGCCGCAACGCCGTGCTCGCGATGGACCGCCTGGCCCGGGCGGCCGGTCGGACGCTGGGCGAGCCGCAGCCGGGCGCGCGCGTCGCCACGGTCGGCGAGGCGACGCGCGGCGTGTGCGCGTCCGTCGGGCTCGCGATCGACCTCGTGCCGACCGAGCGCCACGACGCGCGCGGCATCGTCGCCGACTTCCCCGAGGCTCCGGATCCAGGGGGCCGCGTGCTGGTCCCGCTCGGCAACCTCGCCTCCCCGGTGCTCGCGCGCGGGCTGGCGCGCAAGGGCTGGGCGGTTGACACGGTCGAGGCCTACCGCACGGTGGACGGCCCGGGCCCGGACGAGGCGACCGTCGCGGGCGTCGCGGCGGGGGAGCTCGACGCCGTGCTGCTCACCTCGGGATCCGTGGCCGAGCGCTTCGCCGCGGCCTGCCCCGAGGTGGCGCCCTCCGTCCGCGTCATCGCGATCGGTCGCACCACGCAGGCGGGGGCGCGCGCCGCCGGTCTGCGCGTGGATGCGGTCGCCGAGACGCCCACCTACGCTGGGATCCGCGCCGCGCTCGACGCGGCGCTCGAGCCCGTCACGGAAGCCTGAGGGACAGCATGATCAGCCACCGCCCGCGCCGCCTGCGCGCCACGCCCGCGATGCGACGCCTCGTGCGCGAGGTGCGACCGCACGCCTCCGAGCTGGTGTGGGGGATCTTCGTGCACGAGGACCTCGCCGAGGAGCGGCCCATCGGCTCGCTGCCCGGCGTCTCGCAGCATCCGCTCGCCGCGGTGCCGGCGCTGGTCGACCGCGCGATCGAGGCGGGCGTGGGCGGCCTCATGATCTTCGCGATCCCGTCCGTCCGCGACGCGCAGGGCTCCGGGGCGGTCGACCCCGACGGCATCCTCAACCGCGCGATCGCGTCCGCGGCGCAGTCGGCGGGCGACCGGCTGGTCGTCATGGCGGACCTCTGCCTGGACGAGTTCACCGACCACGGCCACTGCGGCGTGCTCGACGGCACCGGCCGGGTCGACAACGACGCGACGCTCGAGATCTACGCGGAGATGGCCCTCGCACAGGCCCGCGCTGGCGCTCACGTGCTGGGGCTCAGCGGGATGATGGACGGCCAGGTGGCCGCGGTGCGCGGCGCGCTCGAGGCCGAGGGCTTCACCGACGTCGCCCTGCTCGCCTACGCCGCGAAGTACGCCTCGGCCTTCTACGGCCCGTTCCGCGAGGCCGTCGACAGTCAGCTCCAGGGCGACCGCCGCACGTATCAGCTCGACCCGGCCAACGGTCGCGAGGGGCTGCGCGAGGCCGAGCTCGACGAGCTCGAGGGCGCCGACATCGTCATGGTGAAGCCCGCGCTGCCGTACCTCGACGTCGTGGCCGAGGTCGCCGCGCAGTCGCGCGTGCCCGTCGCCGCGTACCACGTGTCGGGGGAGTACGCGCAGATCGAGGCGGCCGCGGCGAACGGCTGGCTGGATCGCCGCGCCGCGCACCTCGAGGCGCTCACCTCGATGCGCCGCGCCGGCGCCGACATCATCGTCACCTACGCGGCGCTCGAGCTCGCCGCCTGGCTCAAGGAGAACTGAATGTCCTCGTACTCGGAGCGCGCCCGCGCCATCCTGCCCGGCGGCGTGAACTCGCCCGTGCGCGCGTGGAACGGCGTCGGGGGAGAGCCGGTGCCGATCGTCGAGGCGCACGGCAGCCGCATCGTCGACGCCGAGGGTCGAGAGATGATCGATCTGGTCGCCTCGTGGGGTCCGGCCATCCTCGGGCACGCGCACCCGACCGTGGTCGCCGCGGTCAAGGAGGCCGCGGCGCGGGGCCTGAGCTTCGGCGCCACCACCGAGGCCGAGGTCGAGCTCGCCGAGCTCATCCGCGAGCGCTACGCGCCCGCCGAGCGGGTCCGCCTGGTCTCCACCGGTACCGAGGCGACGATGACCGCGATCCGCCTCGCGCGCGCCGCCACCGGCCGTCACAAGTTCATCAAGTTCGCCGGCTGCTACCACGGCCACTCCGACGCGCTGCTGGTCGCGGCGGGCTCGGGCCTCGCGACCTCGGGCGTGCCCGACTCCGCCGGCGTCACGCCCGGGGCGGCGCAGGACACCATCGTGCTGCCGTACGGGGACGAGGCCGCGCTCACCGCGGCCTTCGCCGAGCACGGCTCGGAGGTCGCGGCTGTCATCACCGAGGCGGCGCCCGCCAACATGGGCGTCGTCGCCCCTCCGGCGGGCTTCAACCGCCTGATCTCGACGCTCTGCCGCAACGAGGGCGCCGTGATGATCCTCGACGAGGTCCTCACCGGCTTCCGCGCCGGCCCGGCCGGGTACTGGGGCGTCGAGCGCGATCACGACGTCGCCGCGGATCTCGACCCCTGGACGCCGGACCTCGTGACCTTCGGCAAGGTCATCGGCGGCGGCCTGCCCGTCGCCGCGCTCGGCGGACGCCGCGACCTCATGGAGCAGCTCGCGCCGCTCGGGCCGGTCTACCAGGCGGGCACGCTGTCGGGTAACCCCGTCGCGGTGGCGGCGGGCCTCGCGACGATGCGCCTGCTCACCGACGAGGTCCACGGCCGGGTCGCGGAGGCCGCGACCTCGCTGCGCGACGGTGTGTCCGGGGCGCTCACCGCGGCCGGGATCACCCACGCGGTCGGGAGCGCCGGGACGCTCTTCTCGATCTTCCTCGGCCTCGAGTCGGCGCCCGTGACCTTCGAGCAGGTCGCGGGGCAGGACACGGCGGCGTTCGCGCGGCTGTTCCACGCGCTGCGCCGGGAGGGCGTCGCGCTGCCGCCGAGCGCGTACGAGGCCTGGTTCGTCTCCGCGGCCCACACCGCGTCCGACGTCGACCACATCGTCGCCACCGTCGCCGCGTGGGCGCAGTCCGAGAGGGATTCGCGCGGCGCGTAGCAACACGCCTGGCAGATCGCCGATCTCACACCCTCGGTCGAGGTCGGTGAAACACCTCACAGCGCGCGGCCCGCGCGGGTGAGGAAGAGTTGCCGCAGGGTTCACAATCCGCGCCGTCAGGCGAAACACACGGCTCCTACCTTCAGGAGTGTCCGGTTCACTCGGGGTCCCCGCCCCGGTCGGACACAAGTCCTGGGAGGGGCAATGACCGTATCCGACAAGGCCGCCGTCGAGGCTCTCGAGCCCGGCGTGATCGGCAAGGGCCGGTGGATCGAGCGTTGGGAGCCTGAGAACACTCTGTTCTGGGAGGCCCGCGGCAAGTCCATCGCGTTCCGCAACCTCGTGTTCTCCATCGTCGCCGAGCACATCGGCTTCTCCGTCTGGCTGCTGTGGTCGATCGTGGTCGTCCGCATGTACGGCACGTACGACGACGCGGGTGCGCTCGTCACCGCCGGCGCCAACGGCTGGGCCCTCACCGCGGGTCAGGGGTTCACGCTCCTGGCCGTCGCCTCCGGCGTCGGCGCGTTCCTGCGCGTCCCCTACACCTTCGCGGTGCCGATCTTCGGCGGCCGCAACTGGACCGTGATCTCGGCGCTGCTGCTGCTGATCCCGACCCTCGGCCTCGCCTGGGTGGTCCAGCACCCCGAGACCTCGTTCGGGGTCCTCGTCGCGATCGCCGCGACCGCGGGCTTCGGCGGCGGCAACTTCGCCTCGTCCATGGCCAACATCTCGTTCTTCTACCCCGACAAGGAGAAGGGCTGGGCGCTCGGCCTCAACGCCGCGGGCGGCAACATCGGCGTGGCCGTGGCGCAGAAGCTGGTGCCGCTCGTCATCGGCATCGGCGCGCTCGGGCTCTCGGCCGCCGGCCTCGTCTACGTCCCGCTCGCGGTCGCCGCGGCGATCCTCGCGTTCCTCTTCATGGACAACCTGCGCGAGGCCAAGGCGGACCCGCGGCCCACGGCCGCCTCGCTCCAGCACGGCCACACCTGGCTCATGGCCTTCCTCTACATCGGCACGTTCGGCTCGTTCATCGGCTACTCGGCGGCGTTCCCCACGCTCCTCACCGTGGTCTTCGAGCGCTCGGACATCGCCCTCAGCTGGGGCTTCCTCGGCGCGCTCATCGGCTCGCTGTCGCGTCCGTACGGCGGCAAGCTGGCGGACCGCGTGGGCGGCGCGATCATCACCGTCGGCGCGTTCGTGGTGATGGCGATCGCCGGCCTGACCGCGGTGATCGGCGTCCAGAACGAGTCGCTCGGGCTGTTCTTCGCGAGCTTCATGGTGCTCTTCTTCGCCACCGGTATCGGCAACGGGTCGACGTACCGGATGATCCCGTCGATCTTCGGGCGCCTCCACCAGGCGAAGGGCGCCGACACCGACGAGAGCCGCCTCGACTACAAGCGTCAGGCGGCCGGCGCGGTCGGCATCATCTCCGCGGTGGGCGCCTTCGGCGGCTTCGCGATCCCGTTCATCTACAAGATCGCCAAGGAGCAGTCGGGCACCATCGTCCCGGCCCTCCAGATCTACGTCGTCGTCTTCCTGGTGATGGCGGCCCTCACCTGGGTGTTCTACCTGCGCAAGGGCGCGACGATGAGGAACGTCTGACATGACGGCCCCCCAGCCGGCCACGGTGGCGGCGGCTCCCCACGCCGCCGCCTCCGTGGCCACCCACTGCCCCTACTGCGCGCTCCAGTGCGCGCAGACGCTCACCGTGACGGCGGGGGAGCGGCTCCCCGTCGCGGTCGCGGGGCGCGAGTTCCCCACCAACCGCGGGGGCCTGTGCCAGAAGGGCTGGACCTCGGCCGAGGTGCTCCGCGCCGCCGACCGCATCACGGCGCCGATGATCCGCACGGCGGACGGCGGCTTCCGTGAGGCCTCGTGGGACGAGGCGCTCGGCCTGGTCGCCGACCGCGTCTCGGCGCTGCAGGCCGAGTCGGGGAACGATGCGGTGGCGGTGTTCGGCGGTGGGGGCCTCACCAACGAGAAGGCGTACGCGCTCGGCAAGTTCGCGCGGCTCGCGCTCGGCACGCGTCTCATCGACTACAACGGCCGCTTCTGCATGTCGTCGGCCGCGGCGGCCTCGAACCGCTCGCTCGGCATGGACCGCGGGCTCGCGTTCCCGCTCGCGGACCTCGGCGGCGCCGATGCGGTGCTCGTCCTGGGATCGAACATGGGCACGACGATGCCCCCGTTCGTCCAGCACCTTGCGGGGGTGCGGTCGCGCGGCGGCCTGGTCGTGGTCGACCCTCGGGCGACCGTGACCGCGAAGCTCACGGACGGCGGCGCGGGCATCCACCTCGCCCCGGTCCCCGGATCCGACATGGTGGTGCTGCTCGCTCTGCTGCACATCGTGCTCGCCGAGGGCATGCAGGACGCGGCCTACCTCGCCGCCCGCGTCGAGGGCCTCGACGAGGTTCGCCGCTCGGTGGCGCAGTGGTGGCCCGAGCGCGCCGAGGCCGTCACCGGCATCCCCGCGGACACGCTCCGCGACGTCGCGCGCCTCCTGGCCGCTGCGTCCCCATCTCGCGAGGGCCGGGGCGCGTACCTCCTCACCGGGCGCGGCGTCGAGCAGATGGCTCAGGGCACCGACTGCGTCAACGCCGCGATCAACCTTGCGCTCGCGCTGGGGCTCGTCGGCCGCGAGGGCTCGGGCTACGGGCCCGTCACCGGGCAGGGCAACGGTCAGGGCGGCCGCGAGCACGGTCAGAAGTCGGATCAGCTTCCCGGCTACCGGATGATCACGGACCCCGCCGCGCGTGCCCACGTCGCCTCGGTGTGGGGCGTCGACCCGGCGGTGATCCCCGGCCCCGGGGTGCCCGCGGTGCAGCTGCTCACGTCGCTCGGCACGCCGGACGGCCCTCGCGCCCTGCTGGTGCACGGCAGCAACGTGGTGGTGAGCGCGCCGAACGCGACGCGCGTCGAGGAGCGCCTGCGGGCGCTCGACCTGCTCGTGGTGTGCGACCTCGTGCCGTCCGAGACCGCGATGCTCGCCGACGTCATCCTCCCCGTGACCCAGTGGGCCGAGGAGGACGGCACCATGACCAACCTCGAGGGCCGCATCATCCGCCGCCGCGCCGCCGTCGAGGCCCCCGGCGAGGCGCGCAGCGAGCTGTGGATCCTGGGCGAGCTGGCGCGGCGCCTCGGCTGCGACGCGGTCTTCAGCGAGGACGCGGAGACGATGTTCGACGAGATGGCGCGCGCCTCCGCCGGAGGCAAGGCCGACTACAGCGGCATCACGTACGCGCGCCTCGACGCCGGCGAGGAGCTGTTCTGGCCGTGCCCCGCATCGTCCCCGGGGGAGCCGGCCCACCCGGGCACGCCCCGGCCGTTCCTCGAGCGCTTCCCCACGCCGTCGGGACGCGCACGCATGATCGCCGTGGCGCACCGCGGCCCGGTCGACGAGGTGCGCCACGGCGCCACGACCTACCTGGTGACGGGCCGCGTGCTGCAGCACTACCAGTCGGGCGCGCAGACCCGCCGCGTCGCGGAGCTCGCCGAGGCCCAGCCCGAGTCCTTCGTCGAGATGCACCCGCTGCTCGCCGACCGGCTCGGCCTCGCCGCGGGCGACGTCGCGATCCTCACGACGGCGCGGGGAGAGGCGAGCGCACCGGTGCGGCTCACCGAGGACATCCGCGTCGACACCGTGTTCATGCCGTTCCACTGGGCGGGCGAGGGCAGCGCCAACCGGCTCACCAACGACGTCACGGATCCGACCTCGTCGATGCCCGAGTTCAAGGTCACCGCCGTCCACATCCGCGCCGCGCTGCGCGACGGGATCCGCGAGAAGGAAGGGGCGCTGTCATGAGGATCGTCGTGATTGGCCACGGGATGGTGGGCTCGCGCTTCGCGCAGGACGCCGCGACCCGCATCCCCGACGCGCACGTCACGGTGCTCGGCCGCGAGCCGCACGAGCCCTACAACAGGGTGCTGCTGTCGAGCGTGGTCGCGGGCAAGGCCGCCGCCGACGGGATCGCGCTCGACGCGCCCCCGCACGAGCGCATCGACGTCCGCCAGGGGGTCTCCGCCACGGAGATCGACCGCGACCGGCGCATCGTCACCGCGTCGGACGGCTCGCTTCACCGCTACGACCGGCTGGTCCTCGCGACCGGCTCGGCGGCCCGCATCCCGCAGATCCAGCACGTCGCCACCCCCGACGGGCTGGTGCCCGGCGTGAGCGTCCTCAAGGACCTCGCCGACGCGCAGCAGATCCTCGGCGCGCTCCCCAAGGCGCGCCGCGCCGTGGTGCTGGGCGCCGGCGTGCTGGGCCTCGAGGTGGCGACGGGCCTCGCCGCGCGCGGGCTGTCCGTCACGCTGGTGCATCACGCGGACCGCCTCATGGAGCGTCAGCTCGGGAGCGCCGCCTCGGCCGTCGCGGAGGGCTCGCTCGGGCGGCTCGGCATCTCGGTCGTCACCACCACCTCCGTCACGCGCGTGATCGAGAAGCGCGGCCGCATCAGCGCGGTCCTGCTCGGCAACGGCGCCGAGGTGCTCACGGACCTGCTCGTCATGTGCGCGGGGACCATCCCCGAGACCGCGCTCGCGCGTCGCGCCGGGCTGCCGTGCGAGCGGGGCGTCGTGGTGGACGATGCGCTCGCCTCGCCCGAGGACGGGACCGTCTTCGCGATCGGCGACTGCGCGCAGCCGCCCGAGGGCGGCAGCGGGCTGGTCGCGCAGGGCTGGGATCAGGCGGCGCGGCTCGTGGACGCGTGGGCGGCGTCGGGCACCGGGTCCGGTGAGACCACGTCGCGGCCGCGGGGCGAGGACACCGACACCACCAACGTGGTGCGGGTCAAGGCGACCGGTCTCGACGTGGTGACGATGGGCCTGTCCGGGAAGTTCGATCACGGCGAGCGCGATCTCCGCGCGGTGCGCCTCTCCGACCCGGCCATCGGACGCTTCGTCGAGGTGGTGGTGTCGCACGGGCTGCTGGTCGGGGCGACGGTCGTGGGCGACAAGGCGTGCGCGACCGAGCTGCAGGCGCTCTACACGCGCATGCTCCCGGTGCCGTCCGACCCGGCTCATCTCATCGTCCGGCCCGTGCCGGGCGCGGGGCCCGCGCGGAAGAACGTGACCGAGATGGACGACGACGACACCGTCTGCCAGTGCAACGGGGTCTCGAAGGGACGCATCTGCGCCGCGATCGCGGACGGCTGCGACTCCCTGCAGGACGTGTCACGCGCGACCCGCGCGTCGACCGGCTGCGGTGACTGCAAGCCGCAGGTGAAGGAGCTGCTCGCGGCGAGCGCCGCGAGCGACACCAAGGTCCCCGCCCTGGCGGGGATGGGGGAGGCATGATGACCACCGAGCACATCGTCGTCGTGGGCGGCGGCATGGTCGCCCACCGGTTCACCGAGGCGCTGCGCGCCCGTGACGCGGACGGGAGGTACTCCGTCGAGGTGATCGCCGAGGAGCCGCGCGCGCCGTACGACCGCGTCGCGCTCACCAGCTACTTCACCGGCCGCGCCCCCGAGGACCTCCAGCTGGGCGACCCCGCGCTGTGGGAGGACCCGCTGGTGACGCTGCACCGCGACTCCCGCGCCGTCGGCGTGGACCGCGACCGCCGCATCGTCACGGTCGAGGGCGGCCGCGAGGTCGCCTACGACCACCTGGTCCTCGCGACCGGGTCCTACGCGTGGACGCCGCCCACGCCCGGCGCGGACCTCCCCGGGGTCTTCGTCTACCGCACGCTCGACGATGTCGCCGCGCTGCGCGGCTACGTCGAGGAGCGCCGCGCGACGCTCGGCCGCCCGGTGCGCGGCGCGGTCATCGGCGGCGGTCTGCTGGGTCTCGAGGCCGCGGGCGCGCTCCAGGGCCTCGGCGCGCACAGCACGGTGATCCAGTTCAACGACCGCCTCATGAACCTCCAGGTCGATGCGGGCGGCGGCGAGGCGCTCAAGCGCCTCATCGAGGGCATGGGCGTCGGAGTGCGCTGCAACACCGCCACCAAGGAGATCCGCGCGGGCAAGGACGGGCACGTGGGCTCGATGGCCTTCGCGGACGGCGCCGAGCAGCTGGTCGACGTCGTCGTCTTCGCCACCGGCGTGCGGCCGCGGGACGAGCTCGGCTCGCAGGCGGGCCTCGAGATGGGCGCTCGCGGTGGCGTCGTGGTCGACGACACCTGCCTCACCGCGGACCCGGCCGTGAGCGCGATCGGCGAGGTCGCGTGCATCCAGGGCGCGTGCATCGGCCTGATCGCCCCGGGCAACACGATGGCGGAGATCGCCGTCGACCGGCTGCTCGGCGGGGAGTCGACCTTCCCCGGCGCGGACACCGCGACCAAGCTCAAGCTTCTCGGGGTCGACGTCGCGTCCTTCGGCGACGCCTTCGCCACCACCCCGGGCGCGCTCGAGATGGTCTACGCGGACCCGGTCAACGGTGTCTACAAGAAGCTGGTGCTCACCGACGACGCGCGCACGCTGCTCGGCGGCGTCCTGGTGGGAGACGCGAGCGCCTACGCCTCGCTGCGGCCGATGGTCGGCGCGGAGCTGCCGGGCGACCCCGCCGCGTGGATCCTCCCCGAGGGCTCGGTCGAGAAGGGCGAGATCGAGCTGCCGGACGATGCGGGCGTCTGCTCGTGCAACAACGTGTCGGCCGGCGCGATCCGTCACGCGGTCAACGAGGAGGCCTGCCACGATCTCGGCGCGGTCAAGGGCTGCACCAAGGCGGGCACCTCGTGCGGCTCGTGCCTGCCGCTGGTGAAGAAGATCATGGGCACCGAGCTCGAGAAGTCGGGCATCGAGGTCTCGAACGCGCTGTGCGAGCACTTCGAGCTGTCGCGTGCGGGCCTGTTCAACGCGATCAAGGTGTCCGAGGTCACCACCTTCTCCGAGGTGATCGAGCGCTTCGGCACGGGCCGCGGCTGCGACATCTGCAAGCCGACGATCGGCTCGATCCTCGCGAGCCTCTACAACGAGCACGTCCTCACGGGCGACCGCGCGGCGCTGCAGGACACCAACGACCGCGTCATGGCGAACATGCAGAAGGACGGCACGTACTCGGTGGTGCCGCGCGTGCCGGGCGGAGAGATCCTCCCCGAGCACCTCATCCTCATCGGGCAGATCGCTCAGGACTTCGGGCTCTACACGAAGATCACCGGCGGGCAGCGGATCGACATGTTCGGCGCGCGGCTCGAGCAGCTGCCGTCGATCTGGAAGCGGCTGGTGGACGCGGGCATGGAGTCGGGCCACGCGTACGGCAAGTCGCTGCGCACGGTGAAGTCCTGTGTCGGGTCGACCTGGTGCCGCTACGGCGTGCAGGACTCGGTGGGCATGGCGATCGCGCTCGAGCTCCGGTACCGCGGCCTGCGCAGCCCTCACAAGCTCAAGCTTGGCGTGTCGGGCTGCGCGCGCGAGTGCGCGGAGGCGCGTGGCAAGGACGTGGGCGTCATCGCGACGGACAAGGGCTGGAACGTCTACGTGGGCGGCAACGGCGGCTTCACGCCGGTCCACGCGCAGCTGCTGGTCGAGGACGTCCCCGACGAGGAGGTGTTCCGCGTGATCGACCGCTACCTCATGTACTACATCCGCACCGCGGACCGTCTGCAGCGGACGGCGCCGTGGCAGCAGGAGCACGAGGGCGGGCTCGACCGGATCCGCCAGATCGTGGTCGACGACTCGCTGGGCCTGGGCGAGGAGCTCGACGCGCACATGGCGCGCCACATCGACAGCTACGAGGACGAGTGGAAGGCGGTGCTGAACGACCCGGTGCGGCTCCAGCAGTTCACCAGCTTCGTCAACGCGCCCGACCAGGCCGACCCGACCCTCGCCTATGTCGAGCAGCGCGGCCAGCGCCGCCCGGCCACCCCCGCCGAGCGCGCCGACGGCGCGGTCCTCATCGCCCCGACCACCCTGGAGGTCCGCTCATGACCACGACCGCCGCATCGTCCGCCGCGCCCGAGGCGTCCGCGGCCCGCGCATCGTCCGCCGTCACCGCATCCTCCACCGTCACGGCGGCCGTGTGCGCGTACGAGAGGCTCACGCCGGAGCTCGGCGTCGCGGCGCTCGTCGGTGGGGTCCAGGTCGCGATCTTCCGCCTCGCCGACGGGAGCGTGCACGCGGTCCAGAACCTCGACCCGTTCTCGGGCGCATCGGTGCTGTCGCGCGGGATCACCGGCTCCAAGGGTGACGTGCCGACGATCGCCTCGCCGATCTACAAGCAGGTGTTCTCGCTCCTCGACGGCTCGTGCCTGGTGACGATGGACAAGGCGCCCAAGGACGGGCTCGCACCCGACCTGCGGGTCTACCCGGTCGACGTGATCGACGGGGCGGTGGTCGTGACGGTCGGCTCGACGGTCGGCGTGACGGTCGGCGTGACGGACGGCCCGACGGACGGCCCGACGGACGGCCCGACGGACGGCCCGACCTGAGCGGCCATCCGGGGCGGCCGGCGCGACGGGAGTTGGTCGCGAGCGGCGTTCCCCACGACAATGGCGCCGTGATGAGCAACCTGGCAGGCCGCGCGTGACCGCGCTCTTCGGCATCGACCTCAAGGACCGGCGCGTCGTCGTCGCGGGCGCGGGCAACGTCGCGTCGCGGCGCGTGCGGCGCTTCCTCGCCGAGGGGGCCGACCTCGTGGTCGTCGCCCCTGTGGCGACGGCGGACATCCGGCAGCACGCGCAGCACGGCGACCTCGTGTGGCACGAGCGCGGGATCGAGGAGGCCGACCTCGCCGAGGCGTGGTTCGTGCTCGCCGCGACGGACGCGCCCGAGGTCAACGACCGTGTCGCCGCGTGGGCCGAGGCGCGTCGCGTGTTCTGCATCGACGCCTCGGACGCCTCGCACGGCTCCGCGCGCCAGGCGGCGCTGTCGCGCCACGGCGACCTCGCGATCGGCGTGATCTCGACGGGCACGCCCGACCCGCGGCGCATCCGCGCGGTGCGCGACGCGCTCGCGGCGCATGTCGACGCCGGGGAGGTGGACCTGCGCCGGCGGCGCGAGGGACACGGGCGCGTCATCCTCGTGGGCGCAGGCCCGGGCGATCCGGGCCTCGTCACGGTCCGCGGCCGGCAGGCGCTCGCGGAGGCCGATGTGGTGGTCGCCGACCGCCTCGGCACCGCCGAGCTGCTCGTCTCGGTGCCCTACGACGTCGAGGTGATCAACGTCGGCAAGTCGCCCGACACCCACCCCGTCCCGCAGGACCGGATCAACGCGATCCTCGTCGAGCATGCGCTCGCGGGACGGACGGTGGTCCGGCTCAAGGGCGGCGACCCGTTCGTGCTGGGGCGCGGAGGCGAGGAGGCGCACGCCTGCATCGCCGCGGGCGTGCCCGTCGAGGTGGTGCCGGGGGTGACCTCGGCGCTGTCGGTGCCGGCGCGCGCGGGCATCCCCGTGACGCAGCGCGGGCTGTCGACCGCGGTCCTCGTCACCAGCGGTCACGCGGGGGCCGATGCGACCGCGGTGACGGCCATGGCCGAGGGGACCACGGTGGTGGTCCTCATGGGCGTCGCGGCCCTGCCTGACATCGTCACCGCTGGTCTGGCCGGGGGTGCCGATCCGGCGACCCCGGTCGCGATCGTCGAGAGCGGCACCACCGTCGAGGAGCGCGTGACACGCGGCACCCTCGCGGACATCGTTCGTTTCGCAGGTGAAACAGGGGTGAAACCTCCCGCCGTTATCGTCGTCGGAAACGTGGCGAGGCCGGATCTGCTGGCCTCGCAGATCGCGGCGACGCCGCCGCGGTCCGGGTGACGAGGAGGCCGAGTTGTCAGTGGTGGGGGAGCCGCTCACGGGCTGCGTGATGGTCATCACCGCGGACCGTCGCAAGCGCGAGCTCGCCTCGGCCCTCGAGCGGCGGGGCGCGATCATCAAGCACGCGGCCGCGCTCAGCACCATCCCTCACCTCGACGACGCGCAGCTCATCGCCGACACCCGGGCCCTCATCGAGGACCCGCCGGACGTGGTCGTCGCCACCACGGGCATCGGCTTCCGCGGCTGGATCGAGGCGGCCGACGCCGCCGGGCTGCTGGACGACCTGCTCGACGCCTTCCGTGACGCGCGCTTCATCGCGCGGGGACCGAAGGCGCGCGGCGCGATCCAGCAGGCCGGCCTCGAGGCCGACTGGGTCGCGGAGTCGGAGACCGCGGCGGAGCTCCGCGACTACCTGCTCGCCGAGGGCGTGGAGGGGCTCCGGGTCGCGGTGCAGCATCACGGCAACGGCTCCGACGGGCTCGACGAGGCCTTCACGGCGGCGGGAGCGCGCGTGCAGAGCCTGCTGGTCTACGGCTGGGGCGAGCCGCTCAGCCCCGCGAGCCACGTCGAATGGATCGACCAGGCGGCCTGCGGCGGGGCCGATGCGGTGCTCTTCACCTCGGCGCCCGCGGCGGAGTCCTGGCTCGCCACGGCGCGCGAGCGGGGTGCGCTCGACGCGATCGCGGCCCGCGCCGCGAGCGGCGAGCTGGTGATCGCGGCGGTCGGGCCGGTCACCGCGGGGCCGCTCATCTCGGCGGGGCTCGAGGTCAGGCATCCCGACCGCTGGCGCCTCGGTGCGCTCGTGCGGCTGCTGGTGCAGGAGTTCACCGAGACCGCGGTAGGCATCACCACGCCCGACGGGCCCCTGGTGATGCGCGCGACGACGGCCGTGCTCGCGGGGCGGGTGCTGCCGCTCACGCCGACCGGCCTCGAGATCCTGCGCGCCCTCGCGGCCGCGAAGGGAAACGTCCTCACGCGCGAGCAGCTCGCCGCGGTGCTCCCCGGAGCGCAGGCGGGGCCGCACGCGGTCGAGGCGGCGATCAACAGGCTGAGGGAGAACTCGGGGGCACCCATGCTGGTTCGAACGGTCGTGAAGAGGGGCTACGCGCTGGCGGTGAGCGCCGCATGAGCATGCTCATCGCCTGCGCCCATGGCACACGGGACGAGGACGGTCAGGCGACCATCCTCCAGGTGGTCGACGACGTCCGCGCGGCGCTGCCGCAGCACGAGGTGCGCGACGCGTACGTCGACGTCCACGGGCCCTACTGCAAGGACGTGGTCGCCGACGTCGCCGAGGCGGACGGCACGTCCGCGGTGGTGGTGCCGCTGCTGCTCGCGGGCGGCTATCACGTCTATCACGACATCGCCGAGGCCGTCGACGGCCGCAGCGACGTGGTGGCCGCGCCCGCGCTCGGTCCGGATCCGCGCCTCATCGACATCGTCATGGACCGCATCCACGAGGCGCATGTGCCGGAGACGGCGACCCTGGTGCTCGCCGCCGCCGGCTCCTCGGACCCGCGCAGCGAGGCGGACACCGCAGCCGCGGCGGAGATGCTGCGGGCGCGCTGGGGCGGCCCGGTCCGCATCGGCTACGCGGCGGGGATCCACCCGACCGTCGCCGATGCGGTGACCGAGGCGCGTGCGTACGGCGAGGACGGGGTGGTGGCGGTCGCATCGTTCCTCCTGGCACCGGGCTTCTTCCAGAAGCGCCTGGGCGAGGCCGGGGCCGACTACGTGACTGCGCCGCTCGCGCCGCATCCTCGTCTCGTGGAGATCGTGCTCGACCGGTACCGTGACGCGGGTGGGAGCTGACGCATTCGTCCGGCAGCGCGCCCTGCCGGGCTTCGGTGCCGCCGGACAGGACGCGCTCGCGGGCGCGCGGGTCGCGATCGTCGGCGTCGGCGGTCTCGGCTGCCCGGCCGCGCTGCAGCTCGCCGCCGCCGGCGTCGGCGCGCTGACCCTCATCGACGGCGACATCGTCGCGGTGTCGAACCTCCACCGGCAGGTGCTCTTCGGGCCGTCCGACGTGGGCCGCCTCAAGGTGTCGGCGGCGACGGAGGCGCTCGCGCGGATCGCGCCGGGCACGGCCATTGAAGCCGTGCCGTCGCGCCTCACCGCGGCGTCCGCAGCGTCCACGCTCGCGGGGCACGACCTCATCCTGGACTGCACCGACACCTGGCCCTCGCGGCTCGCGGTGGACGATGCCGCGGTCGCGCTCGGGGTGCCCCTCGTGTGGGGCGCGGTGCAGGGCTGGTTCGGGCAGGTGACGGTGTTCGCGGACGGCCGCTCGCTGCGCGACATCTTCCCGACGGAGCCGGCACCGGACTTCGGGGTCTGCGACGCGGGGGGCGTCCTCGGCCCCTTGTGCGGGCAGGTGGGGGCGGCGATGGCGTCGCAGGCCGTGGTGCTGCTCTCGGGTGCGGGCCGTGGTCTGGCGGGGACGCTGCAGGTGATCGACGCGCGCGACGGCGAGTGGCGGAGCCTCCCGGTGGCCGGCGGGGCACGTGCGTAGCGCCGCCGAGCACCTCGCGCAGGTGCTCGCCCTTGTGGAGCCGCCCGAGCCGCGGCGGGTGCCGCTCGCCGACGCCCTCGATGCTGTTCTCGCGGTCGAGGTCCGTGCGGCCACCGACCTGCCGCCCTTCGACAACTCGGCGATGGACGGTTACGCCGTGCGCGCCGCCGATGCCGCCGAGGCCCGCGAGGGTGCGCCGGTGCGGCTCGCGGTGGTGGGGGAGTCTGCCGCGGGGCATCCGTGGCCCGGCACCCTCGCTGCGGGCGAGGCGGTGCGGATCATGACGGGTGCGCCGATGCCTTCCGGGGCCGATGCGGTGGTGCCGCAGGAGCGGGTCGTGGTGGACCGAGGTGCTGTCGCCGGGGATGCCGCCGCCGGGAGTGTCGTGGCCGGGGATGCCGCCGCCGGGAGCGCCGTCGCCGGGAGTGCCGTGGCTGGGGGTGCAGCCGCCGGGGATGCCGCCGCCGGAGACTCCGCCGCCGGGGACGCGGTCCTCCTCCCTGCACCCGCCGCTCTCAGCGCGCATGTGCGGCGCCGCGGCGAGGACGCCCAACATGGCGACCTGGTGGTGCCGCCCGGGGTCCGGCTCCGGCCGCGTCATCTCGCGGCCGCGGCGGCCGCCGGGGTGGGCGAGGTCGTGGTGGTGCCGGCGCCGCGGGTGGCCTTCCTCGTCACCGGTGACGAGCTGGTCGCACCCGGCGGCACGCTCGCGCCGGGGCAGATCTTCGAGTCGAACGCGGTGTACCTCGAGGCCGCGCTGCGGGCGCTCGGCGCGGTGCCGGTGGACCTCGGCGCGGTCGGCGACAGCCCGGACGCGGTGCTCGCGGCCGTCTCCGGCGCCGACGCCGACCTCGTGGTCACCACCGGCGGCGCGAGCGTCGGCGAGCACGATCCGGTGAAGGCAGGGCTCGCCCCGGCGGGGGTGTCGTTCCTCACGGTGGCGATCCAGCCGGGGAAGCCGCAGGGGCTCGGACGGATCGGTGGGGTGCCGGTGGTGTGCCTGCCGGGCAACCCGGTCGCGGTCGCGGTGTGCGTCGAGGTCTTCGTGGCGCCCGCGGTGCGCGCGATGCGTGGCGTGGCGGAGCCCCCGTGGACGCCGATGCGGGCGCTCGAGGCCTGGCGATGCCCGCCGGGGCGCGAGCAGGTGATGCCCGTGACGATCGACTCCGAAGGGGTGCGACCGGCGACCTCCGGTGGCTCGGGCTCGCATCTCGCGGCGCGACTCGCGTCCGCGGACGGGCTCGCGCGGGTGCGAGCCGAGGCCGATGCCGTGGCGGCGGGCGATATCGTCGCCGTCAGGAGGTTCACCGTATGACTGTCCCCACTCCGCCCACCTTCACCCACCTCGACGCCCGCGGCGAGGTCCGCATGGTCGACGTCACCCGGAAGCAGCCGACGGTCCGCTCGGCGACGGCCGAAGGCTTCGTCGCGTGCGCGGCCCACGTGGTGGCGGCGCTGAGGGACGGGACGGTCCCCAAGGGCGACGCGCTCGCGCTCGCGCGGATCGCGGGTATCGCGGCGGCCAAGCGCACGCCGGAGCTGCTCCCGTTGGCGCACGTCATCGGCGTCCACGGCGCGGTGGTCGACGTGGCGGTCGAGGACGAGGGCGTGCGCATCACGGCGACCGTCTCGACCGCGGACAGGACCGGGGTCGAGATGGAGGCGTTCACCGCGGTGTCCGTCGCGGCGCTCAACGTGGTCGACATGGTGAAGGCGCTCGACAAGGGCACGACGATCCGTGACATCCGCCTGCTTGCCAAGGAGGGCGGCAAGTCGGGGTCGTGGAGGCGTGACGCGGAGTGAGCGCGTGACCTCCGCTGAGCCTGGCGACCGTTCCGGCGTCCCGGCAGAGTCCGCTCCTCACGCGCGGTGGGATGCGGTGATCGTCGCGGGCGGCCGCGGCTCGCGCCTGGACGGGGAGTCGAAGCCGGACCTGGTGGTCGGGGGAGAGCCGCTGCTCGACCGGACGCTCGCCGCGGTCGCGGGGGCCGATGCGGCGGTGGTTGTGGGCGGTCCGCGCCGCGAGGGCGCGCGGTGGACGGTCGAGAATCCGCCAGGCTCGGGACCCGCGGCGGCGCTCGCGGCGGGGCTCGCCGAGCTCGCGCGCGACCGGGAGCCGGCCTCCGTCACCGTGGTGCTCGGCGTGGACACCCCTCTCGCGGCGGTGGCGGTGCCGAGGCTCATCGCGGCCGCCGGCCCGTCGCAGGGAGCATGGCTGGTCGACCTCGAGGGCATCCCGCAGTACTTGGTCGCGGCGTATCCGACGGGGGCGCTGTCGGCGCGGTGCGGTGAGGATCTGGGCGGGGCCTCGCTGCGTAGGCTGGTCGCGGGCCTCGACATGCGAGAGATCACGGACGGCGATGGGCTTGCGAAGGACGTCGACACCTGGGACGACGTGCGGTTCTGGAAGGAGCGGCTGGGATGACGGAGAGCAACCTCGAGCGTTGGGTGGCCGCGCTCGCCGATGAGCTCGAACTCGACCTCGGCGAGGTCGATGTGCAGGCGCTGCTGGATGTGGCACGCGACGCGGCGCACTCGGTGGTGAGGCCGGCGGCGCCGCTCACGACCTTCCTGGTCGGCTACGCGGCAGGACGTCGGGCGGCGGCTGGAGACGACATCGCCTCCGAGTGCGGCACCGCCTCGGGCCTCGCGGCGAGCTGGGTCGCCGAGTGATCGTGGTGCGGCTGTTCGCCGCGGCCGCGGAGGCCGTCGGCGCGAACGAGCTCACCACCTCGACCGGCTCGGTCGCGAGCCTGCGCGAGGAGCTAGCGGGCCGCGGGGCGGAGGCGCCGCGCGTCATCGCGCAGTGCGCGCTGCTGCGGGCGGGGGAGCGGCTGTCCGACGAGGCGGCGCTGGCGCCGGGCGACCTTGTCGACGTGCTGCCGCCCTTCGCGGGCGGCTGACGGCGCTGCTCACTGCGGCTGACGCCTGATCTCCCCGCCGCCGCGCGCGCCGGTGCGGCGCTCACCGTGTGGGTGGCGCCGTTGGGGCGGGGTGGTCAGACGGGTATGGGTTCGCGGTGGTCGCGGGGTTGTCCGGGGGCCGGTTCGTGTGTGGGTTCGCGTTCCTGTGTTCGTACTCGCGGCGGGTCTTCGCGTCCGATGTCGACGTGCAGGGCCGCTTTGCCGCCTTGTCGGGGGGTGCGGGTCGGGTCGATGGTGCGGGGCGGGGTGAACCACACCTCGGTGGGGGTGGCTTTGACGGTCCAGCCGTCATCGTGGATGCGGTGATGACACCTGGTGCACAACAGCACCCCGTTGGCGAGGTTCGAAGGCCCGCCGCGGCTCCATTCTTGGATGTGGTGGGCGTCGCACCAGGACACGGGCGCATGGCAGAAGGCGCACCCGCCGTCCCTCTCGGCCAGCGCGATCCTCTGCGCCGGCGTGAAGTACCTCCGGGCGTAGCCGACGTCCAGGGCCTGTGAACCAGACCCGAGCACGACGGGCAGGAGCTTCGCGTCGACGGCCATCCGGCGCAGCTGTCCGGCGCTCATGGGTGTAGAGATCGCGTCGCACGACCCGAGCCCGAGCCCGGTGCGCAGTCCCGGCTCATCGACGCGCACGACAACCTGGGTCGACACACCGCTGCCGGGGGCCTCGCAGCGCATCCCGTGGCGGGCGAGGTCGACCAGCGCGTCGGCGCGGATCCGTCCGGCCTCGCCGGGCTCGGCCGGCCCGAGGCCTTCGTTGCGACGCCGGGCGAACGCGTCCCTGACTTGCGCGTCGAGCCAGGTCTTGATGACCGCCCCCGACGCAGGATCCACGACTCCGTTGAGCGCGACCATCCCGTCCGCCCGCTCCGACACGCTCACGTACCTGTCGGCGCGTTGACGCTTCTCCCGCGCCTGCCACCGGTCCACATCCCAGCGGGCGGTCACGTCGAGGCAGGCCTTGCGCAGATCGGCCAGCGGCAGCTGCTGTGCTTTCGCCACCAGCCGTGCTTCAAGTCGCTCGTCGGCGCCGTCCAATCGGTCCAGGGTGTCCTTGAGCAGCGCCGCCTGCGCCGCCGACAACACCCCGGACCGCAGTGCGGCCGCGACCTGCGCCCACCGCACTGCAGGCGCGGCCCCTTCCGCCGCGCCGGGTCCGGCCGACGCATCGTCCCCAGAGAGCAGCTCGCCTGCGGCGATGAGATCACGGGCCTCCTTCGAAGACCCGCCGGTGGTCTGCGCGACCATCCCGACCGCGTTGCGATGCCCGTGCCGGCGCGCCATCCCACCCCCGGCACCATCAGAACGCTTGGCGACCGCGCCGGCCAGCAACGCTCCGCGCACGTCCACCAGGCGTCGGATCCGCGCCCAGGCCGCCTGCCGGGCGGCGACATCGGCCTCGCTCAGCCCCGCCAACGCGCCAGGCCCAGCAGGCACGAGCACGTCCAATGCTCGCTCCACCGCCGCCGCAGCCTCACCGATCTCCATGACCATCAGTCAACCACCCGGGTCTGACACTCAACCCCGGATATCGTCCCTGGTACCTTTGGAAATCGACACCAGTTTCCAGCCTGGGGACATCACCACCCGAGCGCGCGTCCGGAACGGTGCCCGCACTCCCACGAGCGTAGAATTGACGGTGCATGACGGGCGCCCGAGAGGGGGTGATGCGGATCGCAAGAACCCTTCACACCCCAACTCAACGGAGGACCGATCATGAAGAAGCTACTCGCGCTGCCGCTGGTCGCGGCCGCGCTCATCGTCGCCGCCCCGCCTGCGATGGCAGGACCGCCGTCCGACGCCGAAGGCGAGTGGACGTACGGCGTCACCGGGATCGATTTCCGGTACGCCGGGAACACCACGTTCGCCTACGGTACGGAGCACTCGTACTTCACGGGCACCTTCGACGGCGAGTCCGACGACGAGTTCGTCGTCATCTGCCACGAGATGCGCACCGGCATGTTCAATAACTGGGTGCGCGGCACGATCGACTTCACCGGCAGCGTCGAAGGCCGGGACGGGACCATGACGATGAAGTTCGTCGGCAAGCAGACATCGACCACGTGCGATCCGAGCGACGCCATCTGGAACGGCACCTGGACCGTCGTCGGAGACGAGGGCGACCTCGCCGACCTGCACGGCCAAGGCACGTGGACGGGGCCGAGCTTCGACCTCGACTACGCCGGCCGGATCCACTTCGACTGAGCACGCAGCGACGCGACTCTCGGGACTGCAGGTCCTCGGGACACCCTTCGAGGTGTTCGCGGCCCGGGGTCGCGCCAGGCGTGCCGCGAGCGCCGCGTGGGCTGGCGGCTGCTCGCGTGTTCACAGCGCCTCGCAGCGGGGGAGTCCTCACCGAGGTCCTCGGCGCGCACACATCGCCATCGCTCGGCGCGCCTCCCTAGACTGGAGGCACAGCAAGAAAGCGTGATTCTGTGTCCAGTGCACCGGCACCTGCACACGGCGAGCACTTCCAGGGCCGCCGCGGGAGCCTCGCGCAGCCTCAGCTTCTCCGGGGTGAGGACTACGTCGCCGATGCGACCCGCCGGATCCACGACGCCAAGCGGCGCGTGCTGCTGACGACGCTGACCATCGCGCACGATCACCGCACCGACGATCTCCTCGACGCGCTCGTCTGGGCGGCGAGGCGCGGGGTCGAGGTGTCGGTCGCCGCCGACGTCTTCACCTATGCGGACGCCGCCGGCACGTTCCTCCCCACCGGCTATCGCACCAAGGCGTGGCGCACCTCCGACAGCCTGGCCTCGAAGCTCATCCGCGAAGGTGTCCGCTTCTCCTGGCTGGGGCGGGAGAAGGGGCTGCCGTGGCGAGGCCGGACGCACACGAAGTTCTGCGTGGTGGACGATGCGGCCTACGCGTTCGGCGGCGTGAACCTGGATCGCAAGGGCGTCGAGAACGCCGACTTCATGCTCTACATCGCCGATGCGAGGCTCGCCGATGACCTTGAGGCGGTGTACCACCAGATCCAGCACATGAACGCGCATGAGCGCGGGCACGAGTCGTTCGAGTACCGGTACGGCAGCGATCGGGTGCTGGTCGACGGCGGCATCCCCGGTGACTCGATCATCTACCGGCGAGCGCTGTCGCTCGCCCGACGCGCGGACCGGGTGCTGCTGGTGTCCCAGTACTGCCCGACAGGAGAGCTCGGCAAGGTCATCAGCGAACGCGAGAACGAGCTGTGGTTCAACCCTCCCCGCAACGCGAGCCCGGCGAATCGCGCGCTCATCGCCTCCTCGATGCTGTGGACCGGGCACCGGACGATGTACACGAGGCAGCGTTACCTCCACGCGAAGGCGATCGTCTTCTTCCGGGACGATGGCGCGCGTGCGGCGATCACCGGCTCGCACAACTTCGTCGAGGGCGGCGTGCGCCTCGGCACGCGCGAGATCGCGATGGAGACCCATCGCGCTGAGACGATCGACCAGATCCTGGACTTCCACGCGCGCGACGTGCGTGGCGAGGGTGAGCACTGAGCGCGCCCGTGCCCGCGCCTCTTCACTCTCTGAGATCTCCATGACCACCAGTCGACCACCCGGGTCTGACACCCAAGCCCGGATATCGTTCCAGGTAAATGTGGAAATCCACACCGGTTTCAGGCCTGGGGACATCACCCCCGGGGGGAGCGCGCGGAAGGGTGCGGGAACCCCGACGGGCGTAGAATTGACGGTGCACTACGGGCCGCCGAGAGGGGGTGATGCGGATCGCAAGAACCCTTCACACCCCAACTCAACGGAGGACCGATCATGAAGAAGCTGCTTGCGCTGCCGCTGGTCGCGGCCGCGCTCATCGTGGGTGCCTCGCCGGCCATGGCGGGCCCGCCGGAGGACGCGGCGGGCACCTGGGAGTACCAGGTGATCCCCGGCTCCGTGGTGCCCAGGACCGCGGGGAACAACACGTTCATCGCCGCGGCCGAGGACGGCCAGTTCACCGGCACGTTCGAGGGATGGTCGTACGACACCTTCTCCCTCATCTGCCACCGGAAGGCGCCGGACGTCGTCGACATCAACGTCAAGGGTGACATCTACTTCACCGGCGACGTCATGGATCAGAGCGGCACCCTGACCATGAGGTTCGTGGGCAAGATGACCTCGACCAACTGCGGACCTGCCGACGGGGCGACCTGGACGGGCACCTGGACCATCATCGACGGGGGCGGAGAGCTCGCCGACGTTCACGGCCACGGCACCTGGACCGGGCCCGCGTACCACCTGACGTACGCAGGTCAGGTCCACGTCTCCTGACCCCGCACGCGGGGTTCCGGCTCGCTCGGGCACAGGTCCTCGGAGCGTCGCGAACGGCGCTCGTGCCCGGCGGGCCTTCGTCGCGCCGCCCGGGACCATCGGACCAGCCAGCGCAAATAGACAGGTGTCAACATCGGGAGCACATGACTGATGGAGGTCATCATGGGAAGGCTTGTCGTCTGCGGCGTCGATGGGAACTTCGGCGGATACGCCGCCACCGTCCTCAAGGAGCTGGTCCCCGCGGACCGCATCAAGGTCACCGCGCCCACGCCCGAGGCCCTCGCCGAGTACGAGGCCGCGGGCATCGAGACCGCCGTCACCAACTTCAACGACCCGGCCGGCCTCGCCGACGCCTTCCAGGGCGCCGACAAGGTCCTCGTCATCTCGATGCCGTTCGTCGGCCCCAAGCGTCGCGCCGCGCACAAGAACGCCGTCGACGCCTGCGTCGCCGCGAACGTGCGCCAGGTGGTCTACACGTCGCTGGTCAACGCGACCGACCCCGAGAACCCCAGCATCGAGAAGATCGACCACGCCTGGACCGAGGCCTACATCCAGTCGACCGACCTCGACTACGTCTTCCTGCGCAACTCGCAGTACGCCGAGGCGATGATCACCGCCTACTTCGGCTCCGTCCCGATGGGCGCGATGGCCAACAACGCCGGCGACGGCCTCATGGCCTTCATCTCGCGCAAGGACTGCGCGCGCGGCGGCGCACGTGCTCGCCAACCCTTACCTCCACCACCTCGCGCTCAACATCAACGGCGCCGAGGCGATGACGATGGCGCAGCTGTGCGCGGCCGGCAACGCCGCCACCGGCAACGACATCCCGTTCCACAGCCTCACCGACGAGCAGCAGTACGAGGTCTTCGACGCCATGGGCGTGCCGCGCACCACCGACGGCGACTTCCTCGAGGACTCCGAGGCGCCGTTCTCCTCCGAGGGCATGGTGACGTTCGGGGAGGCGATCCGCCTCGGCAAGATGGCCACCTGCTCGCTCGACTTCCAGATCGTCACCGGCCGGAAGCCGCTCACCGTCGCCGAGATGTTCGCCGACGCCGACGACTTCCAGGTGGGCGCGCGCCACTCCGTCGACGCCTGACAGCAGCCCCCGCGACGACGCCTGGCACGCCCGGGCGTCCCCAGACCCGGCACCTCCCGGGACCGTGCGAGACTCGGTCCCGGGAGGTGCCGCCATGTCCGACAAGGTCGACCTCAAGAAGACCCTCGACGCGTACGCCGCGCGCAAGGACGTGATCCGCGAGCTCGAGGTCCCTCCAGCGCGCTACCTCATGCTCGACGGCCACGGCGATCCGAACTCCAGCCCCGCCTTCGCCGAGGCGATCGAGGCGCTGTTCCCGGTCGCCTACAAGGCCAAGTTCGCCTCCAAGAAGGAGCGGGGACGCGACTACGTCGTCATGCCCCTTGAGGGGCTGTGGACCGCCGACGACCCTGCGCTCTTCACCACCCGTCGCGACAAGTCCGCGTGGGACTGGACGCTCATGATCATGCAGCCGGACTGGGTGGACGATGCGCTGATCGAGCAGGCCATCGAGGCGGCCGGGGCGAAGACGCCCCCGGCCCGGCTGGGCGACGTCCGGGTCGAGACCCTCGCGGAGGGACGATGCCTCCAGACGCTCCACCTCGGGTCCTTCGACGACGAGGGACCGCTGCTGGAGCGCATGCACACGCAGATCGAGGAGCAGGGGCTCCGCATGGGCGGCCGCCACCACGAGATCTACCTCAGCGACTTCCGGAAGGTCGCGCCGGAGAGGCTCCGCACCATCCTCAGGCAGCCGGTCGCGCCGGCCTGAGCGCCCGCCGCACCGGAGGCTCAGCCCCCGATCGCGCTCATCGGCCGCACCGGCTGCACGAAGGTGGGGTCGTCGATCCCGTGCCCGGGCCTCTTGAGCGCGACGCACGCCTGCATCGCCTCGGCCAGCCGCGCATCGTCGGCCCCGGAACGCAGCAGCGTCCGGAGATCCGACTCGTCGTGCGCGAAGAGGCAGTTGCGGAACTGCCCGTCGGCGGTGAGGCGGACGCGGTCGCAGCGGTCGCAGAAGGCCCGCGTCACGGACGCGATCACGCCGACGGTCGCGGAGGTCCCCGCGATGCGGAAGAGCGAGGCGGGTGCCGCGCCGTCGTGCCCCAGCGCCTCGAGGTCGAAGCGCTCGGCCACGGCGGCGAGGATCTCCTCGCCGGTGACCATCTCCTCCCGCCGCCATGTGTGGCCCCCGTCGAGCGGCATGTGCTCGATGAAGCGCATCTCGAGCCCGCGCTCGACGGCGAAGGACACGAGGTCCGCGATCTCGTCCTCGTTGACCCCGCGCATGATGAGCGCGTTGAGCTTCACCGGCGCGAAGCCGACGGCCCGCGCCGCCTCGATGCCGGCGAGCGTGTCGGCGAGCCGATCGCGCCGCGTGAGCTCGAGGAAGCGCGCGCGCTGGAGCGTGTCGAGAGAGATGTTGACCCGCGCGAGCCCCGCATCGCGCAGCGGTGCGGCGAGCGCGGGGAGCCGCAGCGCGTTGGTGGTGAGCGACAGGTCGAGCGGGCCGTCCGGGGTCTCGAGCGCGGCGAGGGCCGCGACCACGTCGACCGCGTCCGGCCGCAGCAGCGGCTCGCCGCCGGTGAGCCTCACCTCGCGCACGCCCAGCCCGACGGCCACGCGCGCGAGCCGCACCAGCTCGTCGGTCGACAGCAGGGTCGACGAGGCGAGCCACGGCACGCCGTCGGCCGGCATGCAGTAGGTGCAGCGCAGCGAGCAGCGGTCCGTGAGCGAGATCCGCAGGTCGCGGTGCACGCGCCCGAAGCGGTCGACGAGCCCCGCCGTCACACCACACCCACCCACGTGTGCGAGCCGTCCGCGAGGATCTCGCGCTTCCACACGGGCAGCTCGGCCTTCACGGTCTCGACCAGCGCGGACACGGTGTCGAGCGCCTCGCGACGATGCGCCGCCGACACGGCCGCGACGATCGCGGCCTCGCCCACGGCCAGGTGGCCGATGCGGTGGGTGACGGCGATGACGAGCCCGTCGGCGTCGTGGCGCGCCGCGAGGGAGGCGAGGACCTCGCCCGCGGACGGATGCGCCGAGTAGTCGAGCGCGACCACCTCGCCCTCGACCGAGGGGTCGTGGTCGCGCACCGTGCCGAGGAAGGTCGCGATCGCGCCGGCCCGCGGCCCCGAGACGGCGTCGACATGCGCGGAGAGCGAGAGGGGCGCATCGGACACGGCGGTGAGCGCGATCAATGGTCGCCCCCGTCGAGCTGCGCGACGGCGTGCGCGATGAGCTCGGGGAGCACCGCGAGCGCGGACTCGACCGCGCGCACGGATCCCGGGAGGTTGACGATGAGCGCCGCCGGCGACCCGTCCGTCACCCCCGCGAGGCCGCGCGACAGCGCCACGGCTGAGGTGAGGTGCGCATCGCGCTGGCGCAGCAGCTCGGGGATGCCGGGCAGCGACCGGGCGAGCAGGGGAGCGGTCGCCTCGGGCGTGACGTCGCGAGGGCCGATGCCGGTGCCGCCGGTCGTGACGACCGCACGAGCGCCGGAGGCCACCGCGGCCTCGATCGCGCGGCGGATCTCGCCGGCCTCGTCAGGCACCACGGTCGCGGCGACGGCCGCTCCTGCGGCGGCGAGCCGGTCCGCGAGCATCGGCCCGGTCGCGTCCGCGCGCGCGCCGGCGGCCGAACGGTCCGAGACCGTCACCACCGCGACCTGCAGGCCGTCGAGAGCGGGGGACATGCCGTCAGTATACGAACCTGCTGTTTCGGCGCCGTTGCGGCGTGCTGACCGCGCCCGCCCGGGTCATGTGAGGGCGTACGCCGGGAGTCCGCGCGGCACGCCGCACCACACCCGCGCGCCCCGCTCGAGCGTCACCGCGGTCTCGGGATCGGTGTCCGCGGCGGCGATCGCGCCGTGCACCCGGACGTGGTCGCCGCGCGGCTCGAGCGCGACCACCTCCTCGATCACCCACGCGCGGTCGCCCGCGGACACGGGGGAGTCGAGCGCGAGCTCGATCGCCGTGGGCGGCACCGCGATGGCCGCCCACGCGCCCGCGCCCGGACCGCCGGTGACGGGGATCGAGGAGCCGCCGTCGACCACGAGCCTCCCGCCGCGCATCGTCCCCTGGATGAGCACGCGCCCCGCCATCCGGGCCGCGAAGCGCGAGCGGGGGCGCGAAAGCACGTCGGCGGCGGCTCCGGCCTCGACCACCTGGCCGGCCTCCATCACGGCGGCGTCGTCCGCGAGGGCATGCGCGTCGAGCGCGTCGTGCGTGGTGACGATCGCGGTGACGCCGTCGAGCAGCTCGCGCACGAGCGCCCTGACGCTGGACGCCGCCTCGACGTCGAGCCCCGCGAACGGCTCGTCGAGCAGCAGCACGCGCGGCTCGGCGGCGAGCGCACGCGCGATCGCGACGCGGCGCGCCTGCCCGCCCGAGAGCTGCGCCGGGCGCCGGTCCGCGAGGTCCGCGCATCCCACCCGGTCGAGCCAGCCGCGAGCCGCCTCGGCGGCGTCGCGCCGCCCGGCCGAGCGCGGACCGAACGCGACGTTGTCGAGCACGCTCATGGGGAACAGCGCATCGTCCTGCGACAGGAGGACGATGCCGCGGTCGCGTGCCGGGACGGAGCGGCGTCGGTCGGGTCCGGCGAGGATGCGGCCGTCCAGCACGATGCGTGCGCGGTCCGGCCTCACCACGCCGGCGAGGCTCTCGAGCACCGTCGACTTGCCCGCGCCGTTGGACCCGAGCAGCGCGAGCGTGCGCCCCGCATCGACCATGAGCGTCGCGTCGACCCCGCGCGACGCCACCGTGACCCGCGCCTCGAGCCTCATCGCGCCTCCCTCCCCGCGACGGGCCGGTAGGCGATCGCGACGACGGCGATCGCGACGACCAGGAGCACGATCGACAGCGCGACGGCGGCGGCGGGGTCGGTCTCGCGCGCGAGGTAGATCTCGAGCGGCGCGGTGCGCGTCACGCCCGCGAGCGAGCCCGCGAAGGTCAGCGTCGCGCCGAACTCGCCGAGCGCGCGGGCGAAGGCGAGCACCGCGCCGGTCGCCAGCGCCGGACCGAGCGCGGGCAGCGTGATGCGCCACAGGATGCGCGTGCGCGAGGCGCCCAGCGTCGCGGCGATCGCCTCGCGGCGGGAGCCGTGCGTCGCGAGGGCGGACTCGACCGAGACGACCATGAAGGGCATCGCGACGAAGGCCTGGGCGAGCACGACGGCCGCGGTCGTGTAGGCGACGGAGACGCCCACCTCCTCGAGCGGGCCTCCGAGGAGCCCGCGCCGACCGAAGGCGTAGAGCAGCGCAAGGCCGCCGACCACGGGGGGCAGCACCAGGGGAGCGAGCAGCACCGCGCGCACGGCGCCGCGCACCCGGCCGTGGAGCGAATGGAGCGCGAAGCCGAGCGGGACGCCGAGCGCGACCACGAGAGCGGTGGCCGCGGTGGCCGTCCTCAGGCTCAGCCACAGCGCCTCGAGCGAGGCCGGCGCGGTCACGAGCGCCCACATCTCACCCCACGAGGCGCGCGCGAGCAGACCGACGAGCGGGGCGACCACGAGCAGCGCGCCCGCGATCGCGAGCGGCGCCAGCCACCGGGGCCCGGTCACGTCGCACCGAAGCCTGCGTCGGCGAGCACGGCCTGGGCCTCCGCGCCCGCGAGGTACGCGACGAGCGCGGCGGCGAGCGCGGGATCCGCCGCGTCCGTGAGCGCGGCGGCGGGGTAGCGGTTGACCACGGCGTCGGCGCCGGCGATCGGGACCGCCTCGACCCCGGCGGCCCGGGCGACGTCGGTGACGTAGACGACGCCCGCATCGGCCTGACCGCTCGCGACCTTGCCGAGCACGCCGGTGACGCTCGCCTCCTCGGAGGAGGGGGAGAGCGTCACGTCCTCGAGCTCCGCGAGCGCGGCGGTCGCCGCTCCGCAGGGCACCTGCGGGGCGCACACCACGCTCACGACGTCGGGATCCGCGAGATCGCCCAGGTCCGTGACCCGCGCGGGATTCCCTTCCGGCACCACGAGGGTGAGGGTGTTGGTCGCGAACACCGTGGGCGCGCCGTCCACGAGCGAGGCGACCTCGGCCATCGTCTCCTCGTCGGCGGAGGCGAGCACGTCGGCCGGCGCCCCCTCGAGGATCTGCGCCGCGAGATCCGAGGATCCGGCGTACGTGGTCGCGACGGTCACGCCGGGATGCGCGGCCTCGAAGCCGTCCGCGACCTCGTCGAGCACGCCGGTGAGGGAGGCCGCGGCGAAGACCGTGAGCGTCGCGTCGCCGGGGGAGGCGCCCGAGGAGGGGCCCGAGGACGCGGCCGAGGCGCAGCCCGCGAGCGCGCACGCGAGGACGGCGGCGACGACGGACCTCACGCCTTGGCCGCCGGCGTCTCGACGATGACCGTGGTCGCCTTCACCACGGCGGTCGCCACGGATCCGGGCTCGAGGGCGAGCTCGCGCACCGCCTCGGCGCTCATGAGGGAGACCACCCGGTGCGGTCCGCACTGGAGGTCCACCTGGGCCATGACGCCGTCGGCCTGGACGCGCGTGACGATGCCGGTGAAGCGGTTGCGGGCGGACCTCGCGACGTCGGTCGGGTCCGCGGGAAGTGCGGCGCGCGCGGCGAACGCGGCGACGTCGACCCCGTCGACGAGCGTGCGTCCGGCAGCGTCGCGCACCGTGGGGACGGACTCCGCGTCGATCCACCGGCGGACGGTGTCGTCGCTCACGCCCAGGAGCGCGGCGGCCTCCGAGATTCGCAGATGCGGCATGAATGCGAGGCTAGCGCCGCAGGTGCGGCGCAACAAGGGCTCAGGCGGGAGCGGGACGCGGGTCCTCGTCGCCCTCGAGCGTCTCGAAGACCTCGTCGTAGAGCAGCGCGTGCACCTTCTCGACGTTCGGGATGTCGTCGAAGGACAGCGGGTCGTCGGAGGCCGACTCGATGATGAGCGTCCCCGTGCGGAACATCCGATCGATCAGCCCGTGACGGAACTGCACCGTGTTGACCCGCGCGAGCGGGATGTCGATGCCCGACTTGGTGAGCACGCCGGTGCGGAAGATCACGCGCCTGTCCGTGATGACGAAGTGCGTGGTCGACCAGCGGATGAACGGCGCGACCGCGAGCCAGCCGATCAGCACGGCGGCCGCCACGCCCGCCACGATGCCGATGCCCGTCTCGACCGCGTCCGCGTACTCGACCGACGCGACCCACCACCACGCGAGCGCGATGAGCGCGATCCCGGCGAGCGAGGCGGCCACGGGCCCCACGAGCGCCTTCCAGTGCGGGTGGCTGTCGACGACGATCTCCTCGTCGGGAGCGAGCAGGTGGCGCGGGTAGGGCATGCCGAGAACGTAGCAGCGGCGACGGTCCTCGTGAAGGGGCGCAGATGACGCGCCGGTGACGCGCGATTGTGACCGGCGGGAAACATGCCGTGGTTAAGGTGAGGCGTATGACCGCCGATCAGCACACTCCGTGGACCGGCTACCAGCCGGTTCAGGCGTGGGACGAGGCCATGGACCTCGAGGGGCGGGTCCGCGACCCGTACCGCCGGGTCTACCACGAGATCGACCGCATGTCGGGCGACGACCTCTACTCGCGCGCCGAGGCGCTCGCCTCGACCTACCTCGCGCAGGGAGTCACGTTCGATCACGCCGGCGAGGAGCGGCCGTTCCCGCTCGACATCGTTCCGCGCGTGGTGGGCGCCGAGGAGTGGGACATCATCTCCCCCGGCGTCGCGCAGCGGGTGCGCACGCTCGAGGCCTTCCTCGCGGACGTCTACGGCTCGCAGCACTGCGTCAACGACGGGCTCGTGCCGCGCCGTCTCATCGCGACGTCGCAGTACTTCTACCGCTCCGCGGCCGGGATCGACCCCGCCAACGGCGTGCGCGCGCACGTCTCCGGCATCGACCTGGTGCGCGACCAGCACGGCATCTGGCGGGTGCTCGAGGACAACGTCCGCGTGCCGTCGGGCGTGAGCTACGTCCTCTCGAACCGCCGCGCGATGTCGCAGATGTTCCCCGACATGTTCGGCGCGATGGGCGTGCGGCCGGTGCTCGAGTACTCGCAGCGCCTGCGCGCCGCCCTCGCGAAGAGCGCGCCCGGCGACATCGACGACCCGACCATCGTGGTCCTCACCCCGGGCGTCTTCAACAGCGCGTACTACGAGCACTCGCTGCTCGCGCGCACCATGGGAGTCGAGCTGGTCGAGGGCCGCGACCTCGAGACGCACAACGGCCGCGTCTACATGCGCACGACCGCCGGCCGGCGCCGCGTCGACGTCATCTACCGGCGCGTCGACGACGACTTCCTCGACCCCGTCACGTTCCGCCCGGACTCCGCGCTCGGCGCCCCCGGCCTCGTGCACGCGGCCCGGCTGGGCAACGTCACCATCGCGAACGCGATCGGCAACGGCGTCGCGGACGACAAGCTCATCTACACCTACATGCCCGAGCTCACGCGCTACTACCTGGGAGAGGACCCGATCCTGCCCAACGTGGACACGTGGCGGCTCGAGGAGGACGAGGCCCGCGAGGAGGTCATGGACCGCCTCGACGAGCTCGTGGTGAAGCCGGTCGACGGGGCCGGCGGCAAGGGCGTCATCATCGGCCCCAAGGCCTCCCGCAGCGAGCTCGACGAGGCGCGCGCCCGGATCCTCGAGGACCCGCGCGGCTGGATCGCGCAGCCGGTGATCCAGCTGAGCACCGTGCCGACGCTGACGGACGACGGGCTCGAGCCCCGCCACGTGGACCTCCGCCCGTTCGCGATCAACGACGGCGACGACGTGTGGGTCCTGCCCGGCGGCCTCACCCGTGTGGCGCTCGCGCGCGGCCAGCTCATCGTCAACTCCTCGCAGGGCGGCGGGTCGAAGGACACCTGGGTGCTCGGCGGCGAGCGCCAGCGGGGCCCCGCGTCCCCGCCGCCGGAGTCGAAGGTGGACCTCGCGGGGATCAGCGCGGTGCCGCAGGCCGCGCACCCGGACGACATCGAGCACGGCCAGCAGCAGCAGCAACAGCAGCAGCAGCAGCAGGGCGAGCCCAAGCGGGTCGACCCCACGAACGGAGCGCCGACATGCTGAGCCGGATCGCCGAGTCCCTGTTCTGGATCGGGCGCTACGTCGAGCGGGCCGACAACACCGCGCGTCTGCTCGACGTCCATCTCAACGTGCTGCTCGAGGACCCGTGGGTCGACGAGCCGAGCGCCAACGGGTCCCTCCTGTCCGTCATGAACTGCGAGCACGAGGCGCCGGTGAGCCGGCGCGACGTGCTGCAGAAGCTCGCCTTCGACCCCGAGCAGTCATCCTCCATCGCGTGGACGCTCGGCGCCGCACGTGAGAACGCCCGCCGCGCGCGCGAGGTGATCTCCACCGAGGTGTGGGAGTCGCTCAACATGACGCGCAACCAGCTGCCCCGGTGGACCGCCTCGGCGCGGCCGCACGAGTACTTCGTGTGGGTGCGCGAGCGTGCGGCGGTCGTGTGGGGACTGCACTCCGCGACCACCTCGCGGGACGACGCCTGGCACTTCATGGAGCTCGGCCGCTCGCTCGAGCGCGCCGACATGATCGCCCGCCTCCTCATGACGCGACACTTCGAGGGCACCACCGGACCCAACTGGACCACGCTGCTCCGCTCCTGCAGCGCGCACGAGGCGTACCTGCGCACGGTGCGCGCGCTCGTCACCGAGGAGCGCGCGGCGGAGTTCCTCCTGGTGGATCACCTGTTCCCGCGCTCGATCGCGTACAACCTCCAGAAGGCGGAGGACACCCTCGGGCTGATCGAGGGGGCCTCGAACTCGCGCGCGCTGTCCGACCGCGCCCGCCTCGCGCTCGGCCGGGCGCGCACCAACCTCGAGTACCGCGACGTCCGCGACGTGCTCGACGACCTTCCCGGTCAGATGCGCGAGGTGCAGAGCGCCTGCGCCACCGCATCGGACCTCATCCGCGACCGGTACTTCCTGCCGGCCTCGACCGTGCTGTGGAGCCAGGAGGCGCTGTGAGCACCCTTCGTATCGAGCATCGGACCGCGTTCACCTACTCGGGGCCCATCGTGTCCTCCTACAACGAGGCGCGCCTCACCCCGGCGTGGCTGCCGCGCCAGCGCGTCCTCGAGTCGAAGGTCGAGGTCTCGCCGGTCACCTGGCGGTCGACCTACCGCGACTACTGGGAGGCCGAGGTCCACGTCTTCGAGGTGCTCCAGCAGCACGAGGAGCTCACCGTGGTCGGGTCGAGCCTGGTCGAGGTCTCGAGCGTGGCCGCACGCGAGGAGCGCGCCTCGTGGGACACCCTCAAGGGCCCGCGCTTCCAGGACCTGCTGAGCGAGTACCTCGGGCTGAGCGACGTCACGGAGCCCACCGAGGAGCTCGCCGAGGTGGCGAGGGAGGCGGCCGGCAGGCTCGACCCCGACGGCACGGCGCGCGCGATCTGCGACCACCTCTACGACCAGGTGAAGTACGTGCCCGGCGCGACCACCGTCCACACCCCGGCGCGGGATGCCTGGGACGCGCGGTCGGGCGTCTGCCAGGACTTCGCGCACCTCGCGATCGGCGCGCTGCGCACCGTGGGGATCCCGGCGCGCTACGTCAGCGGCTACCTCCACCCGAAGCGCGACGCCGAGATCGGCGAGACCGTCTCCGGCGAGTCCCACGCGTGGGTCGAGTGGTGGACGGGGGACTGGTTCGGCTTCGACCCCACCAACGACCGCGAGGTCGGCGACCACCACGTCATCGTCGCGCGTGCCCGGGAGTACACGGACGTGCCGCCGCTCACGGGCGTGGTCGCGGGCTCGACCACCGATCTCGACGTCTCCGTGCGGGTCACGCAGGTCGAGTAGCGCTCACAGCTCCGCGATGTGCTCGAGGTGCCACGGCTCGGGCTTGGAGCCGTCGGGCCGCGCCCACGTCGGCAGGAACCATCCGTAGGCCGGTCCCTGCGACAGCAGCCATGCGTACGCCTCGCCGTCGAAGCCTCCGGGCAGCGCGGCGCCGTCGAGGTCGATCGCCTCGCCCCAGCCGTGGTTGGACGTCCCCGGCTGCGCGGCCATGCGACCGTGCGCCTGCCGCGCCGCCACCTGGCCTTCGAGGTCGCGGTAGGCGCTGCTCACCGGGACGTGCAGGCCGAAGCGGTCGTGGAACGCCTCGTCGAGCAGCGCGAGGTTCTCGGCGGCGGTGCATTCGAGAAGGGCCGAGGCGTCCCAGGGGAGCGCGCACAGCGCGCTCGCAGGGATCTCGCCGTTGGAGTACGCGCCCGCGAGCGGCGCGACCACGACGGTCTCGGCGTCGGCTAGCGCCGCGGCGGCCTCGTCCGCGCTCGAGTCGACCGCGAGGTAGTCGATCGACGCCCAGCGCGTGCCGTCGTCGGCCGTCACCTCCACCCAGCCGTCGTACGTCACCGCGCCGGTGGTCTCGAGCTCGGTGCCGTCCACGGCCCACGAGAGGACGTCGGCGTCGAGCGAGGGGCCCGCGCGCAGGTTGAGCGAGGTCGCGCCGTCGACCGTGACCGTGACGGGGGTGACGATGCGGACGCCGCTCTCGGGCACGGTCAGCGTGACGCCCGCCTCGTCCGCGCGGTGCAGCAGCGCGGCGACGACGCCCTTCTCGAGCGCCTCCCCGGCGCGGAACTCGAGACCGTCGTCGCCCTCCCAGCCGATCGCCGCGATGGTGTCCGCGAACCAGGCAGACGCGTCGGTCAGCACGGAGAGGTCGCCGATGTCGCTGTACGGGCCCTCGTCCTCCGCATCGGGGGCGCCCGCGAAGCGGTGCAGCATGAGCACCGCGGCACCTCGCGTCAGCGGGGCATCCGGCCGGAAGACGCGGACGTCGTCCTCGAACGTGCCGGTCGCGATCCCGCGCGCGGCGGCCCAAGCGATCTCAGCCGAGTAGGCGGTGTCCGAGGGGCGCGCGTCGCCGAACGGGACGATCGCGGGGACCTCGTCCGCGGGCGAGCCGGCCAGCCGGTAGAGGTAGGCGATGAACTCGCCGCGCGTGAGGATCGCGTCGGGGGAGAACAGCGCCTCACCGGCATCGTCGAGCTCGCCGGCCGCGATGCCTGCGCGTCCGAGCCAGGCGATGTCCGCCGCGAACGGCGTGTAGCGGTCGTCGCCCAGCGTCGACGACACGTCGGCGAAGCGCACCGGGTCGAGCGGTGACGGGCCGACGGCGGTGAGACGGTCCGGGTCGTACGGCTCGAGCGTCGGCTCGGGCACGGTCACGACCGACGGCGACGATGCCTCGGGTGCGGCAGGAGCGGGCTCCCACCGGGGCTGGTCCGCGGGGGCGGGATCGGGCTCGGGCTCGTGCGCGGGCTCGGGCTCCGTGGTGGCGTCCGGCTCCGACGTAGGCTCCGGCGCCGTCGTCCTGCTCGGCTCGGGCTCGGCGGTCGGCTCGGGCTCCGGCGCCGCCGTCTCGCTCGGTTCGGGCTCCGTCGTCGCCTCCGGCTCGGCGGCCGGCTCCGGCTCGGCCGCGGGCTCGGCGGCGGGTTCCGGTGCCGTGGTCTCCTCAAGCTCCGTGGCCGATGCGGTGCCGCTCGTCGGCGCAGGCGTCGCCGTCTCCGGCGCGGCCGACGCCTCCTCCGTCCCCGCGGCCTCGGGTGCGGGCGACGGGTCCGCCGTGGCGGCCGTCGACGGCGCGGCCCCGATCACGGTGACGCCGAGCCCCAGGCTCAGCCCGAGCGCGGTCGAGGCGAGGCGACCGGTGAGGCGCCGCGAGGGCGAGCGGGGCTGAGCATCGTCCATCGATGGCCTCCCCTCCCCGGTCGGCGACTCCTCGTCCATGGTGCCACGGGGGCCGCCGGAAAGCGCGGGCGGGTCAGCGGACGGTCACGCGGGCCCCCCGGACCGTCGTCTTGTATCCCGAACGCTTGCCGAAGATGCGCACCGTGATGTCGTGGCCCTTGTCGGCCTTGGTCACGGTGTAGCGGCGTCCGGTGGCTCCGGTGATGAACTCGCCGTCGCGGTACCAGCGGTACGCGAAGCTCGCATTGGGGCTCCAGTTGCCGTGGTCCCCGGTGAGCGTGCGTCCTACCGCGGGCGTGCCGAGGATCCGCGTGTGCGGTGCCTCCGTGAACTTGTACACCGGGATGGCGGTGGCCCTGCTCGTGTAGCGGCCGAAGTTCTGGGTGGCCCAGACGCAATCGCGCCCGGAGTCGTAGGCGATGCCGATGCCGATGTCCGTGTAGTCGCCCAGGATGTTCTTGCGGTGGCCCGACGAGTTCAACCACGCGCGCATCACCGCGTTGGTGTTCTTCTGCAGGCTGCCGTAGCCGCAGGCGTATCCGACGTTCTCTCCGCTCGCGCGCGAGCCGTCGGGCATCTCGATGGAGATGCGGGGGTTGTGCGACAGCGAACGCTTCGATCGCATGGTGCCGCTCCAGTCGAACGCGACGTCCTTGACGACGGGATGGAGCTTGAGCTTGGAGAGGCCGGCGGAGGCCCGGTAGGAGTTGGTGCGGTCCAGCACGGAGGTCACGGCCGCCGTCGCGGCGTCGGCCGGAGCGGCGGGGGCCACGGTGGTCGCGACGACCGTGACGATCGCGATGAGGCTCGCGAGGGGAAGAATTCGACGTGCGGGGGGAGCTGCGGGTCGCATCGGGGGGCCTCCTGCGGTGCGGCGGGCACGGTAGCCCTGCGTATGGGAGATATCGGCACATTCCTCTCACGTCTGGAGGGCGCCGCGGTGGCATAGTGACCAACCTCACATGGTTCGTGGACGCTGCGCGGCCGCCCGTGAAGGGCTCGTCCGGGCCGCCTCGGGAGGCTCGCGAGGGCGCGGCCCGGGCGTGCATCGTCCCTCGGTAGAATCTCTCGGGTGACCGAGACGCCTCAGACCGACGAGCACCGCTACGACTTCCGCGCCATCGAGGAGCGCTGGCTCCCCGTGTGGGAGGAGCGCCAGCCCTTCCGCTCGGGACGCGAGAACGATGCGCGCCCCACCAAGTACGTGCTCGACATGTTCCCGTACCCCTCCGGCGACCTTCACATGGGTCACGCCGAGGCGTATGCGCTGGGCGACGTCATCTCGCGCCACTGGGTGCAGAAGGGCTTCAACGTCCTGCACCCGATCGGCTGGGACTCGTTCGGCCTGCCCGCGGAGAACGCCGCGATCAAGCGCGGCGTGGACCCCGCGGGCTGGACCGAGGACAACATCGCGCAGCAGCTCACCTCGATGAAGCGCTACGCGTGCTCGTTCGACTGGGACCGCGTGCTGATGACGCACCGCCCGGACTACTACCGCTGGAACCAGTGGATCTTCACGCGCATGTTCGAGCGCGGCCTCGCGTACCGCAAGCACTCGAACGTCAACTGGTGCCCGAAGGACCAGACGGTGCTCGCGAACGAGCAGGTCGTGGGCGGCCTGTGCGAGCGCTGCGACACCCCGGTCACCAAGAAGAAGCTCAACCAGTGGTATTTCAAGGTCACGGAGTACGCGGACGAGCTGCTCGACGGGCTCGAGACGCTCCGCGGCAGCTGGCCCGACAAGGTCATCGCGATGCAGCGCAACTGGATCGGCCGCTCCACGGGCGCCGACGTGACCTTCGAGATCGAGGGCCGCGACGAGCCGATCACCATCTACACGACCCGTCCCGACACCCTCCACGGCGCGACCTTCATGGTCGTCGCGGCAGACTCCGACCTGGCCGCCGAGCTGGCGACGGGTGCGGACGATGCGACGCAGGCCGAGTTCGCGACGTACGTCGAGAAGGTCAAGGGCGAGAACGAGATCGACCGCCTCGCGACCGACCGTCCCAAGACGGGCGTCTTCCTGCAGCGCTACGGCATCAACCCCGTCAACGGCGAGCGCCTGCCCATCTGGGCCTCCGACTACGTCCTCGCGGACTACGGCCACGGCGCGATCATGGCGGTGCCCGCGCACGACCAGCGCGACCTCGACTTCGCCCGCGCGATGGACCTCCCGGTCCGCGTGGTCCTCGACTGCACCGACGAGAACGGGCAGGCCTACGGCGACCCGGCCGAGACCGGCATCGCCGCCGCGGGCGATGGCACGCTCGTCAACTCGGGCTCGCTCAACGGCATGGCGAAGGCCGAGGCCATCGCCGCCATCACCGAGGAGCTGTCCGCGGCCGGCACCGGCGACGCCGCGACCAACTACCGCCTGCGCGACTGGCTGATCTCGCGGCAGAGGTATTGGGGCACGCCCATCCCGATCGTCCACTGCGAGGCCTGCGGCGAGGTCCCCGTCCCCGACGACCAGCTGCCCGTGCAGCTGCCCGCCGCCGAGGGGCTGGACCTCAAGCCCAAGGGCCAGTCGCCGCTCGCGGCGGCGACGGACTGGGTCAACACGACGTGCCCGTCGTGCGGCGGCGCGGCCCTGCGCGACACCGACACGATGGACACCTTCGTGGACTCGTCCTGGTACTTCCTGCGCTACCTCGACCCGGCCAAGACCGACGGCCCGTTCGATGTGCTCGACGCGAAGCGCTGGGCGCCCGTCGACCAGTACGTCGGCGGCGTCACCCACGCGATCCTTCACCTGCTGTACTCGCGCTTCTTCACCAAGGCGCTGCGCGACATGGGGATGCTCGACTTCGACGAGCCGTTCTCCGCGCTGCTCAACCAGGGCATGGTGCAGATGGACGGCTCCGCGATGTCGAAGTCGCGCGGCAACCTGGTGCGCCTGTCCGAGCAGCTCGACGAGTTCGGCGTCGACGCCGTCCGCCTCACCATGGCCTTCGCGGGCCCGCCGGAGGACGACATCGACTGGGCGGACGTCTCGCCCGCGGGTTCGGCCAAGTTCCTCGCCCGCGCGTGGCGCCTCGCCCGCGACGTAGAGTCCGAGCCGGGGGTCGACCCCGCGACCGGCGACCAGGCGCTGCGCGCGATCACGCACCGGACGCTGCACGACTCCCAGGAGTTGGTCGAGGGCTTCAAGTTCAACGTGGTGGTCGCCCGCACCATGGAGCTGGTCAACGCGACCCGCAAGGTCATCGACAGCGGTGCCGGCGCGTCCGACCCCGCGGTCCGCGAGGCCGCCGAGGTCGTCTCCATTCTGCTGAGCCTGTTCGCGCCGTACGTGGCCGAGGACATGTGGGCGATGCTCGGTCACGAGGACGTCGCGCTCGCGACCTACCCGGCGGTCGACGAGTCGCTGCTGGTCGAGGAGACCGTCACGTGCATCGTCCAGGTGATGGGCAAGGTGCGCGACCGCCTCGAGGTAGCCCCCGGCATCGGCCAGGACGAGCTGCGCGAGCTGGCCCTCGCCACCGACGGTGCCAAGCGCGCCATCGGTGACAAGGGCATCCGCACGGTGATCGTCAAGGCGCCGCGCCTGGTCAACATCGTCACGGCCTGACCGCCGCCCTAGGCGAGGGGCGGATCCGCATCGCGCGGGTCCGCCCCTCGTCGTCACGGGTGGCTGTCGCTAGGGTGTGCCCATGACCGTCGCCGTCATCGCCGACTCCGCGGCCTCCCTCCCGGCCGAGCTCGCCGCGCGGTGGGGGATCCGCATCGTGCCGCTGCAGGTCACCGCGGCCGAGGAGTCGTGGGCCGAGGGCGTGGACATCGGTCCGGACGAGGTGGTGGCGCGCCTGCGCGCCGGCGACGATCTCTCGACCTCCCAGCCCTCGCCGGACGCGCTCGACGCGGCGATCGCCGGCGCCGTCGCGGACGGCGCCGAGGGCGTCGTGCTCCTCACCCTCTCCGCGACGCTCTCGGGGACGTGCGACGCGGCGCGTGCCGCGGCCGAGCGCGCGGGGGTCCGGGTCGAGGTGGTCGACACGCGCACCGTCGCGATGGCGATGGGGTTCGCGGTCATCGCGGCCGCCCAGGCCGCGCGCGCGGGCGCCACGGTCGACGGCGCGGCCGATGCGGCGCGGACCGTCGCCGGCACCGCGCGCTGCGTGTTCTATGTCGAGACCCTCGATCATCTGCGTCGCGGCGGACGCATCGGTCCCGCGGTCGCGACCGTGGGGCGCGTGCTCGGCATCCGGCCCGTGCTCGAGGTGGTCGACGGCGAGGTGATCGTCGCCTCGCGGGCGCGGAGCCTCGGGCGGGCACGCGCCGCGCTGCACGCGACGGTCGACGAGGCGGTGGCGCGATGCGCGCACCCGGCCGTCGCGGTCATGGGCGTGGGCGCCGGCGCGCTCGTCGACGAGGTCGCGGCCGAGATCGAGCAGCGGCATCCGGAGGCCGGGCCCGTGGTGACGGGCGACGTGAGCGCGGTGCTCGCGGCCCATGCGGGACCGGGGACGCTCGCCGCGGTGGTGGCCGACCTTCCCGGGTGAGGCTCGGGTCAGGCGTCGCTGGGGCGCGAGTCGGGCGCGGGTGAGGCGCGGTTCAGCGGGGGTCGGGCGGTGATGTCCCCGGGCCGGGCCCCGGGCCCCTGCCTCCCCAGGGCCGCCGAGGACCTGCGAGCGGCCGCGTCGCGGTCCCTAGCGTCCCCGCCATGGACCCCTCCGAGGACGTGCGCACCCGCTGGACGGTCGGCGTGCGCGAAGCCGCCGCGCGGGCGTACGCGGCCGGGCACGGCAGCGACCCGCCTGAGCCGCGTGCGACGCGCTGGCGGCTCGACCCCCGCACGGCGCTGAGCGCGATCGCGGCGATCGCGCTGCTCGCGGCGGTGGCGTGGTGGGGGCTGCGCGGGGAGCCCGCCGCGCCGCTGGTGGGGGAGGCGAGCGCGTCGCCGGGGGAGTCGGCGACGCCGACGGGGTCCGACGCGAGGGCGGCGACCGTGGTGGTGCACGTGAGCGGTGCCGTGGCGGAGCCGGGGCTGGTGACGGTGCCCTCCGACGCCCGCGTCGTGGACGCGGTGCTGGCGGCAGGCGGTCTCGGTCGCAAGGCGGACGAGTCCTCCGTGAACCTCGCGCGCCCCGTCGTGGATGGCGAGCACATCATCGTGGGCGCCGTGGTGGAGGAGGGAGCCACGGGCGGGGGCGCCGGGGCTGCAGCCGCAGGTGCCGCGGCGGGCGCGCGCGTCAACCTCAACAGCGCCGACGCCGCGGCGCTCGAGGCCCTGCCCGGGATCGGCCCGGTGCTGGCCGCGCGCATCGTCGCCGACCGCGAGGCCCACGGCCCGTTCCTCACGCTCGAGGACCTCGCGCGCGTCTCCGGGGTCGGTCCCGCGGTGGTCGCGTCCCTCGAGGAGGTGGCCACCACGTGATCCCGGGGTGGGGCGACCTGCGCCTCGTGCCCGCGGCGCTCGCGGTGTGGTCCGTCGCGCTCACGGCGTGGAACGCGGACGTCCGCGCGGCCGTGGCGATGGCGGCGGCCTGGGGCGTCGTCGGGCTGGCCGCGGCGGCGGCACCGCGTACGCGCGCGTCGATCGCGCCGGTTCTCGCGCTCGCCGCGGTCGCGGCGTCGGCGAGCGGGATCGTCGCGACGCAGGCCGTCCAGGCCCGCGCGTGGATCCCCGCGCATCTCGGCGAGGTCGTCGAGGTGGAGGGCGCGGTGAGCCGGTCGCGCGCGCTCGAGGTGCGTCGTGGCGAGCCGCGCGCCGCGGTGCGCCTCGAGATCGCGCGGTGGAGCGAGCCGGGCGGGGCCTGGCGGCGCGGTCGCGGCACCGTGGTGGTGGTCGTCGACGGTGCGGCGGAGTCCGGCCTCGGCGCCGAGATGACGGTCCGCGGCACCCTGACCTCGGCGACCGGCGGCACGGTCGACGCGCTGCTGGACGCGTCCTGGGCACGGGCCTCGCCGCCCCGCGGGTGGCGGGCGGCGGTGGCGCGCGCGAGGTCGGACTTCGAGGCCGTCCTCGACGGCGTGGGGACGCGGACGGCTCCGGTGGTCGCCGGGATGGTCCTCGGCGACACCGCGGGCATGCCGGAGGAGCTGGTCGCACAGCTCCGCGGCGCGGGTCTCGCGCATCTCACCGCGGTCTCGGGCGCGCACTTCGCGATCCTCGCCGCCGGCCTGGGCGCGGTGCTGCGCCGCGCGCGGGCCTCGCCCGTCGTGGTCGCCGGGCTCACGCTGGCGGGCTGCGTCGCCTTCGCGGCGACCGTCAGCGGGGGAGGGTCCGTGCTGCGGGCGCTCGTGATGGCCGGCGTCGCCGCCGGAGCGCTCGTGGCGGGGCGGCGCGGTCAGCCGATGCCGGCGCTGGCCGCCGCCGTGATCGTGCTGCTGCTGATGCGGCCGGAGCTCGCCACCGACGCCGGGCTCGCGCTGTCCGTCGCCTCCGTCGCGGCCATCGCGCAGCTCGCCCCCGCGCTCTCCGCCCGCCTCCGGCGCGTGGTGCGCGCACCCTTGGCCGACGTCGCCGCGCTCACGCTCGCGGCGCAGGCGGCGTGCCTGCCGATCCTCGCGCTCATCGACGCCGAGGTCGGGCCCTGGGCGGTCGCGGCGAACGCCGTCGCAACGCCGTTCGCGGTGCCCGTGACCCTGCTCGGCGTGGCCGGGCTGGTGCTCGCGGGTCCCGCGCCCGCGGTCGCCGCGCTTCTCGCACATGGCGCGGCGTGGTGCGCGTGGCCCGTGGTGATCGCGGCCCGCGCCTTCACCGCGGCCCCCGGAGGCGAGGCAGGGTCGGCGACCGGGGTCCGCGGGGTCCTGCTCGGTGCATGCGTCCTCGCCGCGACCGTGGGCGCCGCACGTCTCGCCGGGCGGCGCTGGCGGCTCGCCGCCGCCGCGGCCATGCTCGCCACGGTGCTGCTGCATGCGCCGCCGCGCTGGATCCCCGAACGATGGGGCGGTGCGATCGACGGCTGGACCGTCGTGGTGTGCGACGTGGGGCAGGGCGACGCGATCCTCGTCCGCTCCGACGGCGCGACGGCGATGATCGACGTCGGTCCGCCGGGCGACGCCGCGGCGCGCTGCCTCGAGCGTCTCGGCGTCGACCGGATCGACCTCCTGGTGCTCTCGCACGAGCATGCCGACCACACCGGCGGTCTCCGCGAGGTGCGCGAGGTCGCGCAGATCGCGCACGTGTGGCTGCCCCAGGCTCCAGCGAACGGCACGCTCGAGGCCGTCGCGGGGCTGTCCGCGGCCGTCCCCGCGACGGGGGAGGCGTGGGAGGGCGGGGGCGTCCGGGTGGAGGTGCTGCAGACCGGGCCCACGCCGCGCAGCCGCGACGGCACCGAGGTCAACGACTCGTCGACGGTGGTGCGTATCGATGCCGAGGGCCTCACGATGATCGCCCTGGGGGATCTCGAGGTCGACGGTCAGCTGAGGCTCGCGCGGGTGCCGAGGCTCGCCGGCGCGGACGTGGTGAAGGTGGCGCATCACGGCTCCGCGGCGCAGGCCTCCGTGCTCGCCGAGGCGCTCGCGTCACCCGTCGCGCTCGTGTCCGTCGGCGCGGACAACGATCACGGTCACCCCGCGCCCGAGACGGTCGCGCTCTACGGCGGGGGAGGCGCGACCGTGCTGCGCACCGACCTGTGCGGCGACATCGTGCTCGGCGCGCGCGACGGCGCGCCCACCCTGGTCCGGCGGTGTCGCAGCCCCGTGGCACCCTAGTGCCCATGGCAGCACGTCAGGGATCCCGGCAGGCACCTCAGGCGACCTGGTACCGCGCGGCGCCGGCGCCCGTGGTGCTGGTCTCGGGGCCCGAGAAGCTCCTCGCCGCGCGCGCGGTGGAGCGCATCACCGCTGCCATGCGTGAGAGCGGCGGCATCGAGCTCACCCGGCTCGACGCGGCGGGGTACGCGAAGGGCGGGCTCGCCGGGGCCACCAGCCCGTCGCTGTTCGCGGAGCCGGGGCTCGTGGTGGTCGACGCGCTCGAGTCGATGAACGACGACTTCCTCCAGGACGCGCTCGCCTACGTCGAGCGTCCCGATCCCGAATGCGTGGTCGTCATGGTCCACGGCGGCGGGGTGCGGGGCAAGCGGCTGCTCGACACGCTCCGCAAGGCCAAGACCCCCGAGTACACGTGCCCCGCGATCAGGAAGGACGCGGAGCTCGTCGACTTCGCGACGGGCGAGTTCGAGCGTGCGGGCAGGCCGGCGCAGGCGCGTGCCGTGCGCGCGCTCGTCGACGCGATCGGCGAGGACGTCGCGGAGCTCGCGGCGGCATGCGCGCAGCTGGTGACCGACGTCGAGGGACCGCTCGACGAGGCCGCCGTGACGCGCTACTACGGCACGCGCGTCAACGCGACGGGCTTCAACGTCGCCGATGCGGCGATCGCCGGACGCACCGCCGACGCCATCGCCCTCGTGAGGCATGCCCTCGCGACCGGCACGGATCCCGTCCCGCTCATCGCCGCGCTCGCCTCGAAGCTCCGCACCCTCATCAAGGTCGCTGCGGCGCGCGGCAGGGGGGTGACGCTCAAGGAGCTGGGCATCCAGCCATGGCAGGAGGAGCGCGCGCGACGCGACCTGCGCCGCTGGGACGCGGACTCGCTCGCGCTCGCCGTGCAGGCCGTCGCGCGCGCGGACGCGGAGATCAAGGGCGCCTCACGCGCGCCCGGGTTCGCGCTCGAGCGCGCGGTGCGGACGGTCGCCGAGCTCGCGTCCTGACGGACGTCGCCGCTCAGACGAGCGCGGGGGCGAGGTCGCGGTCGCCGCGATCGAAGGTGACGGCGCGCTCGAAGTGCCAACCCTGGTAGAGGTCGAAGCCCAGGCGGATGCACTCCGCGAGGATCGCATCGTCCTCGACCCGCTCGGCCACCAGCAGGGCGCCGTAGGCGCGCGCGGCGTCGACGAGGCCGGCGCCCACGCGGAGCAGGTCGCGCCAGTCGATCTTGACGTAGTCGGCGAGCGGCAGCAGGCGCATCTGGCACGACGAGCCCACGAAGTCGTCGATCGCGATGGCGAAGCCCTGCGCCTTGAGCGACGCGATCCGCTCGAGCAGCGCGGCGTCCACCTCGACGGACTCCACGATCTCGATCACCACCCGGCCCGGGTCGCACTCGCGCTCGACGGCCCTCGACAGCAGGTAGGTGCCGGTGAAGTTCACGAACGCGGGCAGGGGAGCGGTGATGTCGGGATGCCGGAAGAAGGTCGCCGCGATCACGTGCTCGGTCGCGCGGTCCTGGTCCTCGGCCGACCACCGGTCGACCGAGGTCGGCGCGGGGTGCTCCGCGCGGTAGAGGAGCTCGTGCCCGCGCGGATCGCCGTCGCGGGTGAAGATGCCCTGGCGCCCCACCAGCGCGCGCGGCGGCAGACCGGACGGGAGGGTGGTCTGCCACAGCTGCGGTGCCGCGTGAAGGTTCACATTTCCAAGACTATCCACGAACCCCCGATAAAGCACAAACGCCCCGATCGCTTGCGCGATGCGGGGCGTTCGTACGAGCGGTCGTCAGAGCGCGGCGACCTGCTTGGCCAGCGCCGACTTGCGGTTCGCGGCCTGGTTCTTGTGGATGACACCCTTCGACACGGCCTTGTCGAGCTTGACGGAGGCGGTCTTGAGGGCGGTCTCGGCGGTGGCCTTGTCGCCGGCGGCGATGGCCTCGCGCACCTTGCGCACGTTGGTCTTGAGCTCCGACTTGACGGCAACGTTGCGCAGGCGCGACTTCTCGTTGGTGCCGATGCGCTTGATCTTCGACTTGATGTTAGCCACAGCGATCCTTCTACGTTCAGGTGAAAACTTATGGGTGGGGCGCGAGCAGGCGCGCTCACACACGAACGGACATCATATCAGGGATGGCGGTCCTTGAGCGAACCGGCCACCTTCTCGAACGTCCTGCGGTCGAGGATCGCGCCCTCGCGTCGCACCCCCGCGGGGTCGACGCGCACGATCCGGTCGAGGCGGACCTCGCTCGGCCGACCACGAGAATCCCACGGACCGGAGCCGATGTCCATCCAGTACCGCCCCCAGCGGGCCTCCTGGGCGGCGTCGAGGTCATGATCCTTGCTCGTGAGCATGAGCGCGAGCAGCCAGCGACCGTCGCGGCCGATGAGCAGCACGGGGCGGTCCTTGCCCTGAGCGTGGTCCTCCTCGAACGGCACCCACGTCCACACGATCTCGCCCGGCTCGGGGTCGCCTCCCTTGGTCGGGGAGTAGCTCACGCGCGGGCGGCCGGTGAAGTCTCCGGGGTAGCGGGTCGCGACGGGGGCCGCGCCGCGGCCGGCCGCGGGGTGGGGCGTCGATCGGATCGCACGGACGATGCGCCGGATCAGGTCGACGAGGGAGCTCACCCAGCCGACGGTACCGGTCCGTCGTGCGTGCCCGCCATGAGAGCGGGGCCGCCGAGGTCGAGCTCGTCGGCGGGACGGGCGTGCCCGAAGAGGAAGCCCTGTCCCAGCTGCCAGCCGTGCTGACGAGCGATCGAGCGCTGGGCCTCCGACTCGACCCCCTCGATCACGCCCGACATGTGCAGGCTGCGGGTGAGCGTCGCGACCGTGGTGGAGATGCGGTCGCCCGTGCCGCGGTCGCCTAGGCGCAGCGTGAACTCGCGCGCGAGCTTGATGCCGGACACGGGGTTGAGCAGCACCGAGGACAGCGCGGAGTAGCCCGTCCCGAAGTCGTCGATGATGAGGTCGATGCCGAGCGCGGTGAGGCCGTCGAGGTCGGAGCGCGCCGCCTGGGTGGCGATGAGCATGCCGGACTCGGTGATCTCGAGGCCGAGCCGCGACGGGTCGATGCCCGTGGCGTCGAGCGCGGCCGTCACCACGCGGGTGAGGTCGGCGGAGCCGATCTGACGCGTCGACACGTTGACGAAGACGCGCCCGGTGTACTCCGGATGTGCGGCGATGAACTCGCACGCCTCGGTGATGACGAACGCGCCGAGCGGGACGACGAGGTTCGCCTCCTCGCAGATCTCGATGAACTCGTCGGGGAGCAGCAGCCCGCGGTTGGGGTGGTTCCATCGCACGAGCGCCTCGTACGCCACCACCTCGGCGGTGTCGAGCCGCACGATCGGCTGGTAGTGGACCACCAGCTCGCCCTCGCGGATCGCGGTGCGCAGCTCCGCCTCGATCGACAGCTTGTTGAGCGCGTGCGAGCGCAGCTCGGTGGTGAAGACCTCGACGCGGGCGCGGCCGCGCTGCTTCGCCGCGTACATCGCGGTGTCCGCGTTGCGCAGCAGGCTCTCGGCGCTGATCTCGGGCTCCGCGAGCGCGAGTCCGACGCTGACGGTGGGCACCACCTCGTGCCCGCTCACGGTGAACGGCACCTGGATGTCCGCGGCGAGGACGGTGAGGAAGGCCTCGGCGGCCTCCTGGGTGGGGATCGACTCGAGGATCACCACGAACTCGTCGCCGCCGAGCCTCGCGACGGTGTCGCCGGGCCGCACGGCGCCCTTGATGCGCCGCGCGATCTCCTGGAGCAGGGTGTCGCCGGCCTCGTGGCCCAGCGAGTCGTTGACGACCTTGAAGTGGTCGACGTCGAGGAACACGCAGGCGACCGTGTGCGCATCGGTGCGCCGCGCCTCGAGGGCGGCCTCGAGGCGGTCGAGCAGCAGCGTGCGGTTGGCGAGGCCGGTGAGGTGGTCGTACAGCGCGCGGCGCTCGAGCAGGTCCTTCGCGCGGCGGATCTCCGTGATGTCCTCGACGTGCGCGAGGTAGCGCTGCACGCCGTCCTCGCTCGTGACGGGGGAGACCGTCATGCGGGTCCACACCGCGTCGCCGCTGCGGTGGATCAGCCGCGTCTGGGCCTGGAAGTACGGCAGCTCGCCGCTGTCGAGCTGCCAGCGCAGCTCCTCGTCGCGCGGGATGTCGTCGGGGTGCGTGAGGTCGCGCAGCCGGTAGGTGCGCAGCGCGGCGACGGTCCTGCCGACGATGCGCGCGAAGGCGCCGTTGACGTCGAGCAGCGCGCCGTCGGGTCCCAGGACGACCATGCCGATCGGCGAGCCGTCGAACGCGGGGCGGAACATCTCCGACTCCGTCATCCGCGCTCCTCCCTCCATGTCGGGAGCGCGCACGCCGTGTGACGCTCCTCACACTGTATCGGCGCGTTCTCGGGATGCTGTAGGCCGGACGATCGCCTCGACTCACGTCCGTGTCGTGGGAGAATGGCCTGCACCCCCGTCGACAAACCCGAGGAACCGTCATCACCGTGTCTGCAGATCCCCGCATCGAGCCCGCCGCCACCGACCCGGCGCTCATCCGCAACTTCTGCATCATCGCGCACATCGACCACGGCAAGTCGACGCTCGCGGATCGCATGCTGCAGCTCACCGGCGTCGTCGAGGCGCGTCAGATGAAGGCGCAGTACCTCGACCGCATGGACATCGAGCGCGAGCGCGGCATCACCATCAAGTCGCAGGCCGTGCGCATGCCGTGGGCGGTCGACGACGAGCCCCACGCGCTCAACATGATCGACACCCCCGGCCACGTCGACTTCACGTACGAGGTCTCGCGCTCGCTCGCCGCATGCGAGGGCGCGATCCTGCTGGTCGACGCCGCGCAGGGCATCGAGGCGCAGACCCTCGCGAACCTCTACCTCGCGATGGAGAACGACCTCACCATCATCCCGGTGCTCAACAAGATCGACCTGCCGTCCGCCGACCCGGACCGCTACGCCGCGGAGCTCGCGCAGCTCATCGGCTGCGAGGTCGAGGACGTGCTGCGGGTCTCCGGCAAGACCGGCGCCGGCGTCCCCGAGCTGCTCGACCGCGTGGTGCGCGACATCCCCGCGCCCGTGGGCGACGCGGACGCCCCCACCCGCGCGATGATCTTCGACTCCGTGTACGACACCTACCGCGGCGTGGTCACCTACGTCCGCGTGGTCGACGGCTCGCTCAAGCCGCGCGAGAAGATCGCCATGATGTCGACCCTCGCGACGCACGACCTGCTCGAGATCGGCGTCATCAGCCCCGAGCCCAAGCCCACCAAGGGCCTCGGCGTGGGCGAGGTCGGCTACCTCATCACGGGCGTGAAGGACGTGCGCCAGTCCAAGGTCGGTGACACGGTCACCCTCGCGCATCGTCGCGCCGAGGAGTCCCTGGGCGGCTACCGCGACCCCAAGCCGATGGTCTACTCGGGCCTGTTCCCGCTCGACGGCTCCGACTTCCCGATCCTCCGCGACGCGCTCGACAAGCTCCAGCTCAACGACGCCTCGCTGGTCTACGAGCCCGAGAGCTCGGTCGCGCTCGGCTTCGGCTTCCGCTGCGGCTACCTCGGCCTGCTGCACCTCGAGATCGTCCGCGACCGCCTCGAGCGCGAGTTCGGCATCGACCTCATCTCGACCGCCCCCAACGTGGTCTACGAGGTCGAGATGGAGGACGGCAAGGTCCACACCGTCACCAACCCGTCGGAGTTCCCCGGCGGCAAGGTCGCCGCGGTCCGCGAGCCCGTGGTCAAGGCCTCGATCCTGGTGCCGAGCGAGTTCATCGGCACCGTCATGGAGCTGTGCCAGGAGCGTCGCGGCCAGATGGGCACCATGAACTACCTGTCCGACACCCGCGTCGAGATGCACTACACGCTGCCGCTCGCCGAGGTGGTCTTCGACTTCTTCGACCAGCTCAAGTCGCGCACGCGCGGCTACGGCTCGCTCGACTACGAGCCCGCGGGCGACCAGGTCGCGGACCTCGTCAAGGTGGACATCCTGCTCCAGGGCGAGCAGGTCGACGCCTTCAGCGCCGTGGTCCACAAGGACAAGGCCTACTCGTACGGCCTGTCGATGGTGTCGAAGCTCAAGGACCTCATCGACCGCCAGCAGTTCGAGGTGCCGGTCCAGGCCGCCATCGGCTCGCGCATCATCGCGCGCGAGACCATCCGTGCGATCCGCAAGGACGTGCTCGCCAAGTGCTACGGCGGAGACATCTCGCGCAAGCGCAAGCTGCTCGAGAAGCAGAAGGCCGGAAAGAAGCGCATGAAGAACATCGGCTCGGTCGAGGTGCCGCCCGAGGCGTTCATCGCGGCGCTGTCCACCTCCGACGACGGCTCGGACAAGGGCAAGAAGAAGTAGCATGCCTCCGTCCGAGGCGGCGGAATCGGCGCAGACCAGGCATGATGGCGTTATGGCCAACAGTGCTGGGATGAGGGACCTGGGCGTCTACATCCACGTCCCCTTCTGCGCCGTGCGCTGCGGCTACTGCGACTTCAACACCTACGCTCCGGGCGAGGTCGAGGGCGCGACCCGTGAGGGCTACGTCGAGGCGGCGCTGCAGGAGCTTGCGCTCGCGCGCGGCACGATGCGGGGCGACGCGCGCAGCGTCCGGACCGTGTTCTTCGGCGGCGGCACGCCGACGATGCTCGACTCGGCCGCGCTCATCGCGCTCCTCGACGGGGTGCGCGGGACCTGGGGCCTGAGCGCCGACGCGGAGGTCACCACCGAGGCGAACCCCGACTCGGTCACGCGGGAGTCGCTGCACGCGCTCGCCCGCGCGGGCTTCACGCGCGTGAGCTTCGGGATGCAGTCGGCCGTGCCTCATGTGCTCGCGACGCTCGACCGCACCCACAACCCGGCCAACGTCGAGCGCGCCGTCACGTGGGCGCGGGACGCGGGTCTCAAGGTGAGCCTCGACCTCATCTACGGCACGCCCGGCGAGTCGCTCGCCGACTGGCGCGCGAGCCTCGAGGCGGTGATCGCGCTCGAGCCCGACCACGTCAGCGCGTACGCGCTCGTCATCGAGCCCGGCACCCGCATGGGGGCGCAGCTCCGCCGCGGCGAGGTCGCGGCCACCGATCCGGACGTCCAGGCGGACATGTACGAGCTCGCCGACACCCTGCTGACCCAGGCGGGCTACTCCTGGTATGAGGTGTCGAACTGGGCGCGCGAGCCCGGCGACCGCTGCCGGCACAACCTCGCGTACTGGCGCAGCCAGGACTGGTGGGGCATCGGCCCCGGCGCGCACTCGTACCTGGGTCCGCACGTCGTCGACGGCGAGGAGGTCGCCGCGCGCCGCTGGTGGAACGTCAAGCACCCGCGCGCGTACGCGGCGAGGCTCGCGGCGGGGGAGAGCCCCGAGGCCGATGGCGAGGAGCTCAGCGCCGAAGACCTCCGGCTCGAGGAGGTCATGCTGCGGCTGCGGCTGCGCGACGGAGTGCCGGTCGAGAGCGTCGAGGGCCGCGCCGAGGCGGTCTCGCGGCTCATCGCCGACGAGCTGGTCGACGGCGCCGCGGCGCTGCGCGGCACCCTGCGGCTCACGCGCCGCGGACGGCTGCTCGCCGACCTCGTGGTGCGCAGCCTCACGTAGCGACGTCCCAGGTCCGTGCCCGGGTGCGCCCGCCACGCGGGCGAGCCGTGTCAATGGGTGCAGGAAACGCTCGTATCCTGAAGTGCCCTCATCCCCGACAGGAGCGGCGGCCCGTCCGGCCGCCGGCACGATCATCAGCACTCAGACACCTGTGCGCGCCCTCGCGCGCCCCGAGCAGCGGACGGACGCAGGACCCCGCCGCATCGCCGGGCTCGACGGTCTGCGTGCGATCGCCGTCATCCTCGCGGTGGGCTTCCACCTCGTGCCTGCCGCGCTGCCGGGCGGCTTCATCGGCGTCGACATGTTCTTCGTGCTCTCGGGCTTCCTCATCACCACGATCCTGCTGCGCGAGCACGCCGCGCGCGGCCGCCTGTCCCTGCGGACGTTCTGGATGCATCGCCTCCGGCGCCTGGGCCCGGCGCTCGTGCTCACGGTGGTGGGCACCACCGCGCTGGTCGGGCTCGCGATCACCGTGCTGCAGGTGCGCGGCCAGCCCGCGGCCGGATCCCTCTGGGGCGATCTCCTGGTCGGAGTCGGCGTGCAGCTCGGAGCGGCGGCGACGTTCACCAGCAACTGGGTGACGGTCGCGCTCGGCCAGGGGTACGCGACCTCGGCGACGCCGCGCCTCTTCGAGAATCTGTGGTCGCTCGCGGTCGAGGAGCAGTTCTACCTGCTGTGGCCGCTCGTCGTCATGGGTGTGCTCGCGTGGGGCGTCGCCGCGCGCCGGGCGGCCTGGGCGGCCGCGCTGCTCGCCGCCTGCTCGGCGGTGGCGATGGCGTTCGCCGCCGCCGGCGCCGACCCGACGCGCGCCTACATGGGCACCGACACCCATGCGTTCGGGCTCATGCTCGGCGCCGCCCTCGCGTTCGCGTGGCGTGGCGGCCAGGCGCGCAGGCCCACGGGCGCGACCCGCACCGCGGCGCTCGGCGCGGGTGCGGCAGGCGCGGCCGTGATCGCGGCGCTCGCGCTTCTCATGCCCTGGGACGCTCCGTGGACGTACCGCGGCGGGCTGCTCGCGGCCTCGGTGGCCGCGGCCGCGGTGATCGGGACGGTGCTCGCGGTGCCGGGCGTCGGACGCCGGCTCGACGCGGCGCCGCTGCGCTGGATCGGCGACCGTTCTTACGGGATCTACCTGTGGCACTGGCCGCTGCTCGTCATCGTCGCCGCGGCCGTGGATCAGGGTCCGCCCTCCTCGGCGTCGCCGCTCGCCGTCGTTCTCACCGCGGCGGCGACCGTCGCGATCGCGGCCGCGTCCTACCGCTGGATCGAGGCGCCCGTGCGGCGCCTCGGCTTCCGTGGGGCGTTCCGCGCCCTCGAGGCCTGGCTGCGCCCCGAGGTCGCGCAGGGCCGCGGGATCGACGCCACGCGTGCGCGGCGCGCGGCGCTCGCGGGCGGCGCGGCCGCCGCGACCGTGGCGCTGTCGACCTCGGCGGTGGCGTCCGCGCCTCATCAGACCGCGCTCGAGAGCCGGCTCGAGGCGGGCGCGAGCGTCGTCTCGGCCTCCGTCGCGTACGAAGCCGCGGTGTCCGAGCCTGAGGCGTTCGAGGCGGACGAGGCAGGCGAAGCGGGCGAGGGCACCGCGCCCTGGTTCGGTGGGCCGTTCGCGACCGGCGGGGCCGTCGAGCAGCCGCTCCCGCCGCGGGCCGGCGGCGCGCGTGATGAGACCGGCAGCGTGTCGGCGGCGAGCGAGGTCCGCGCGGTCGAGGCGGACGGCCCGATCCGTGACGTGGAGACGGTCGAGGAGGCGGCCGAGGAGGCAGCCCACGGCCCGTCCGAGGACGAGGCGCCCGCGCCCCGCAAGGTGCCGGCGGGCAAGGAGATCACGGTGGTCGGCGACTCGGTGACGCTCGGCTCGGCTCCGGCGCTCGCGGAGGCGCTGCCGGGCGTGGCGGTGGACGCCGAGGTCGGGCGCCAGTTCGCGGTCGGCGTCGACCGCATCGCCCAGCTCGCGCGTAAGGATCGCCTGCGCCCCTACGTGGTGGTCGCGCTCGGGACCAACGGAGCTGTGACGCCCGAGGAGATGGACCGGCTGCTGCGCGTGGTCGGCGACCGGACCGTGGTGCTGGTCACGCCGTACGGCGACCGCTCGTGGATGGCCGGCTCGCAGAAGCAGGTCCGCGCCGCCGCGAAGCGCCACGACAACGTGGTGCTCGCCGACTGGCAGCGCGCCGTCGAGGCGGATCCCGGGCTCCTCGGCCCCGATGGGATCCACCCCGACGACGAGGGGTCCGCGGTGTTCGCGACGGTGGTGAAGCGCGCGCTGCGCTCCGCCGTCAGCGGATGAACGGGATGGTCACCGGGATCGGGAAGTACTCGCCGCGGTTCGCCCGGACGCCCGCGATGATCGAGATGACGATCACGTAGATCGCGTAGACGATCATGAGCGGCACGGTGAAGATGAGGCCGACACCGAGGGTGAAGACGCCGATGAGGATCCCTCCGGCGAACACCACGAGCGAGGTGAGCTGCAGGTTGAGGTTCTGCCTGCCGTGGAAGTCGATGAGCGCGCTGCGCTCGCGGTAGATGAGCCACATCACCAGCGGCACCACGAAGGCGAGCGTGCCGGCGGAGAGGATGAGCGCTGCCGCGGCGAGGATGTGGACGAGCATCGCGATGGTGCGGGCCTGGGACTCGAGCATCGGCGCGGGCGGAGCGTAGGGCGGCGGCGTGGGCCCCGCGGAGGGCTGCTGCGGCGGGACCTGGGTGCCGCCTTCGGGCGTCTGGGGTGAGGTCGTGTCGTTCATGTCCCCAGGCTCCCAGGTACGACGAGGGCCCCGCATCCACCCGGAGGGGGAGCGGGGCCCTGATCTTGATCGGGGGAGGACCCCTACGAGACGAGGCGCAGCGTGAACGGGTAGCGGTAGCCCTGGCCCTTGCTCGCCGCCATCGCGCCCTGGATGCCGAAGACGAGCGCGATGACGAACACCGCGAGGTTGAGCAGCCAGCCGAAGAAGCCGAGCCCGATCTGGCCGAGGATGCTGGCCGCGAGGTAGCCGATGGTGACGAGGATGCCGAAGTTCAGCGCCTCCTTGCCCTCGGTGTCGATGAACGGGTTCCGGTCGCGTCCGATGAGCCACAGGATGAGCGGGACGAGGAAGCCGGTGAACACGGTCGCGTGCGCGACGGTGGCGAGCGTCGTATCGCTCGAGGCGCCGCTCGGGGAGGCCGGGGGAGTCGGGTTCTCGGTCATGGCACGTCCTTTCGTGGAGGTCGATGCGGGCCGCGGCTGGTGCGGCCCCTGCTTCGATCGTAGTGAGACATGCCTCGTAACGCCCAGGTCCCGGAGCGGATTCCCAAGGGCGCGCCGTGGGCTCGGCGGGGGCGTCCGCGCACCGCGATACGATTAGCACTCATCGAGCCCGAGTGCCAGGAGGGACCGTGAGCGAGGAACGTCGTCGCGCCGTGCTCCACGCGATCGTGGAGGGATACGTCGCCACCCACGAGCCCGTGGGCTCCAAGGCGCTCGCCGAGCAGCGCGAGCTGGGCGTCTCGTCGGCGACGATCCGCAACGACATGGCGATCCTCGAGGAGGAGGGGCTCATCGCGCAGCCCTACACCTCCGCCGGCCGCATCCCCACGGACAAGGGCTACCGCTCGTTCGTGGATCAGCTCGCGGCCTCCGCCCTCTCGGACGCGCATCGTCGCGCCATCGGCACCTTCCTGTCCGACGCGGTCGACCTCAACGACGTGGTCGAGCGCTCGGTGCGCCTGCTCAGCCAGCTCACCCGCCAGGTCGCGGTGGTGCAGTACCCGTCGCTGCGCGAGTCCTCGGTGCGGCGCATCGAGATCGTGCGCATGGGCGCCGAGCACGCCCTCGTGGTGGTGGTCTCCGCGGACGCGCGGGTCGAGCAGCAGAGCATCGCGCTCGGCGAGGCGACGTCGGACGATGCGTTCGAGAGGGCGGTGCGCGAGGTCAACGCGACCGCGCACGGGCTCAGCGGCGCGCGGCTCGAGGCCGCGCTGACGTTGTGGGCGCAGGCCCCGGACCAGGTACCGTGGGCCGGCGCCGTGGCCGATGTGGTGGTGGCCGCGACGCGCGGCGGCACCGTCGAGCGCGTGGTCTTCGCGGGGGCGTCGAACCTCGCACGTGCAGGCTCGGGCCTCGAGGCGACGACGATCGCCCCGGTGCTCGACGCGCTCGAGGAGCAGGTGGTGCTCCTCAGGCTGTTGCATGAGATGGCGGCCGAGGGGGACGATGTCACCGTCCGCATCGGCGCCGAGACGCATCACGAGGCGCTGTCGCGCACGTCGATCGTCGCCGCGGCGTACGGCCGTGACGCCGCGTCCCTCGTGGGCGCGCTCGGGCCGACCCGCATGGATTACCCAGGGACGATGGCCGCCGTGCGTGCCGTCGCCCGCTATCTGTCGAAAGTGGTGGAGCTCTAGGTGAAGGACTACTACGGCACGCTCGGCGTCTCCCGGGACGCCTCCGAGGCCGAGATCAAGAAGGCGTATCGCAAGCTCGCGCGCGAGCTGCACCCCGATGTCGCGGGGGCGGAGGGCGAGGAGCGCTTCAAGGAGGTCGCGGCCGCGTACGACGTGCTCGGCAACGCCGACAAGCGCGCGCAGTACGACCGCGGCGTCGACCCGCGCTCGGCCTCCGGCGGCGCCGGCGGCCCGCAGGGCTTCGGCTTCGAGGACATCTTCGAGACGTTCTTCGGCGGCGGCGCGGGTCCGTTCGGGCAGCAGCAGCGGGGCCCGGCGACGCGCACGCAGCGCGGCGGCGACACGCTCGTGCACACGGAGATCACGCTCGAGGAGGCCGTGTTCGGCGTCACCCGCGAGATCCAGGTGGACCTCGCGGACGTCTGCTCGACGTGCCACGGCTCGTGCTGCGCCCCGGGCACCCAGCCCACCGGCTGCCGCCAGTGCAACGGCTCGGGCTCGGTGCAGCGCGTCGCGCGCTCGCTGCTGGGCAACGTCATGACCACGGCGCCGTGCCCGACCTGCGGCGGCTACGGCTCGACCATCGAGACCCCGTGCACCGAGTGCTCGGGCCAGGGCCGCACGCACGCGCGGCACACGGTGAGCGTCGACATCCCGGCGGGCGTCGAGACCGGCACCCGCATCCGCATGACCGGCGTCGGCGACGCCGGCGTCGCGGGCGGGCAGAAGGGCGACCTCTACATCGAGATCCGCGAACGGGCGCACGCGGTGTTCGAGCGCCGCGGCTCCGACCTGCACTGCACCCTCGAGGTGCCGATGACCGCGGCCGCGCTCGGCACGGTGCTCTCCGTCGAGACCTTCGACGGTCAGCAGGAGGTCGACGTCCGCCCCGGCACGCACGCGGGCTCGACGGTGAGGCTCAAGGGCCTCGGCGTGGGGCGCCTGCAGCGCCAGGGGCGCGGCGACCTCTTCGTGCACCTCGACGTGGTGACCCCGACCGAGCTCACCGAGGAGCAGGAGGAGCTGCTGCGGCAGCTCGCCGCGCTGCGCGGCGAGGAGGCTCCCGAGGCACGTCTCGCCCCGCTCGGCGGCGGCGTGTTCTCGCGCCTCAAGGACGCGTTCAAGGGCCGCTAGGGGTGACCGCCCCGGTGTTCGTCGACCCGGCCGCCGCGACCGCGGCGGCCGGCGGCGTGCTCCGCGTCGAGGGCGACGAGGCGCGCCACGCCGTCACGGTCCAGCGCCGTCAGGCGGGCGAGCGCATCGACGTGGTCGACGGCGCGGGCGCTCGCGCGAGCGGCGTGCTCGTCGCCTCGGGCGATCGGTGGATGGAGGTCAGGATCGAGGCCGTGAGCCGCGACCTCGATCCCGACAGCACGCTGGTCCAGGCGCTCGCCAAGGGCGGCCGCGACGAGCAGGCGGTCGAGGCGGCGGTGGAGCTGGGCGTCACCCGCATCGTCCCGTGGGCGTCCGACCGCGCGATCGTGCAGTGGCGCGGACCCAAGGCGGCCAAGGGTCGCGAGAAGTGGTCCTCGCTCGCCCTCGCGGCGGCCAAGCAGAGCCGTCGCGCGCTCGTCCCGTCCGTGGACGATGCGGCGACCACCAAGCAGCTCGCGGCGCGCGTGCGCGAGGCGGTCGACGCCGGCGCGCGCGTGCTCGTGCTGCATGAGGCCGCGACCGCGGCGCTCGCCGACCTCGCATGGGCGGACCCCGACCAGCCGGTGTGGATGATCGTGGGGCCCGAGGGTGGCATCTCCGACGCGGAGCTCGACGCCCTGACCGCGGCCGGCGCCATCGCGGTGGTGCTCGGCCCGCACGTGCTGCGCGCCTCCTCGGCGGGCCCCGCGGCTCTTGCCGCGCTCGGCGCGCTGCGGGGGCACTGGTCCCGTCCGGGCGCGGCCTCCTGAGGCCACCCGGGTCCCCGAGCGGTCACTACGCTAGGGGGATGAGCACCACGGACTGCATCTTCTGCAAGATCATCGCGGGGGAGATCCCGTCGACGAGGGTCGTCGAGACGGACAACGTCGTCGCGTTCCGCGACATCTCGCCCAAGGCCCCCGTCCACGTCCTCGTGGCCCCGCGCACGCACGTGCCGAACGTCGCCGCCGCGGCGCGCGAGATCCCCGAGGTGCTCGCGGAGATGGCAGTCGTGGCCCAGCAGATCGCGGACGCCGAGTGCGACGGCGAGTACCGCCTCATCTTCAACACCGGTGAGAAGGCCGGGCAGACGGTCTTCCACGTGCACGGCCACGTGCTCGGCGGCGCGACCCTCGGCTGGGACCCCGCGTGAGCGTCACCCGGGTGGTCGTGGTCGACGACGCGGTGCGCATGCCCGAGCTGCTGGGCTCCGGCGACGGCGTGCTGCGCGAGGTGGAGAAGGCGTTCCCCGCGGTCGACATCCTGGTGCGCGGCAACCGCATCACGCTCACGGGCGACGAGGACGACGTGGCCGCGGCGACGGGCGCGGTCGAGGAGCTGCGCGACGTGCTCGGCGCGGGCGTGCCGCTGACGCCGGACGTGGCCCGCGAGTCCGTGCGGATGCTGCGCGCGACCGGCGCCTCGGCGAGCGCGGCCGGGGACGGTGCCGGCGCATCGTCCACCGCGACCGCGGAGCGTCCCGCGGGCGTGCTGAGCCGGTCGATCCTGTCGACCCGCGGCCGCACCATCCGCCCCAAGACCCAGGGCCAGGCCGCGTACGTGCATGCGATCGAGTCCCACACCATCACGTTCGGCATCGGCCCCGCGGGCACCGGCAAGACGTACCTCGCGATGGCGCAGGCCGTCGCGGCGCTGCAGAGCAAGCGGGTCAACCGCATCGTCCTCACGCGCCCCGCGGTCGAGGCGGGCGAGCGGCTCGGCTTCCTGCCCGGATCGCTCAGCGAGAAGATCGACCCGTACCTGCGGCCGCTCTACGACGCGCTGCACGACATGGTGGACCCCGAGTCGATCCCCAAGCTCATGGAGGCGGGGACCATCGAGGTGGCGCCGCTGGCCTACATGCGCGGCCGCACGCTCAACGACGCGTTCGTCATCCTCGACGAGGCGCAGAACACCACACGCGAGCAGATGAAGATGTTCCTCACCCGCCTGGGCTTCGGCACCACGATGGTGGTGACGGGCGACGTCACGCAGGTGGACCTCCCCGGCGGCACCCGGTCGGGCCTGCGCGCGGCCTCCGAGATCCTCTCCGGGGTCGAGGACATCGCGTTCTGCCACCTCAACGCCGACGACGTGGTGCGCCACCGCCTGGTGAGCGACATCATCACCGCGTACGCCAAGAACGACGAGAGCGACGCGGCGCGCGGCCCGCGCCCGACGGGGCAGCGACGCCGCTTCGAGCGGGAGGAGCAGCGATGATCGAGGTCAACAACGAGACCGACGCGACGGTCGACGAGGTCGAGTTCGCGGAGCTCGCGCGCTACGTGCTCGGCGAGATGCACGTCGCGGACGGCGCGGAGCTCGCGATCATGTTCGTCGACGAGGAGGCGATGGAGCAGCTCCACCTCCAGTGGATGGACGAGCCCGGCGCCACCGACGTGCTGAGCTTCCCCATGGACGAGCTGCGCCCGGGCACCCCCGACGAGCCGACACCCCCGGGCCTGCTGGGCGACATCGTGGTGTGCCCGTCGGTCGCGGCGCGCCAGGCCGCCACCGCGGGCCACTCGGCCGAGGAGGAGATGCTGCTCCTCACCACTCACGGGATCCTGCACCTCCTCGGGTACGACCACGTCGAGCCGGAGGAGGAGAAGGAGATGTTCGCGCTCCAGCGCAACCTGCTCCTCACCTTCCTCGCGAACCGATGACGTCGACCGCGATCACCCTGCTGGTCGTCGTCCTCGCGGCGGGCCTCGCGGGGGCGGCGGTGCTGCACGCGCTCGTCGCGGCCTTCGAGCAGATCCCCTACGCGGACGAGCGCCGCATCGCGGAGCAGCTCCGGCCCGACGGGCGGCCGACCCGTGCGGCACGTCTTGCGGCGCTGCCCGATCACGCGGACAACGCCGTGTCGGTGGGCTACGCGGTGCTGGAGGCCGTCGCGCTGGTGGCGTGGACCGCGCTCGCGCTCGAGATCGGCGACGCCGCCGGCTGGGAGCGCGAGGTCACGCTGATCTTCGCGTGGGCGGTGGCGGGGTTCTTCTCGCTCGTCATCGTGCGCGCCTGGCCGCGCGCGGCGGCGCGCCGCGCCCCCGAGGCCGCGGTGCGCGCGCTCGCGCCGCTGTCGTGGAGCCTCGTGCGCCTCACCACCCCCATCCGCGCGGTGGTGCCGCAGCTGCGCATCCGTGAGCTGTCGGAGCCCGAGGACCTGGTCGAGCAGGCCGGCGACGCGCTCGAGGAGGAGGACGCGGAGCTCCTGCGCTCGGTGGTCAGCCTCGGCGACACGCTCACGCGCGAGGTCATGGTGCCGCGCACCGACATGGTCACCATCCAGGCGGGCACACCGGCGCGCAAGGCGATGGTGCTGTTCATGCGCTCGGGCTTCTCGCGCGTGCCCGTGATCCGCGACGGCGTCGACGACATCGTCGGCGTCCTGTACCTCAAGGACGTGGTGCGGGCGACGTGGGACCACCCGGCGCGGCTCGAGGAGCCCATCGACTCCCTGGTGCGCGAGCCCGAGTTCATCCCCGAGTCCGTCCCGGCGGACGACCTCCTGCGCCGCATGCAGGACGAGGTGTTCCACATGGCCGTGGTGGTCGACGAGTTCGGCGGCGTCGCGGGCGTGGTCACCATCGAGGACGCGCTCGAGGAGATCGTCGGCGAGGTGGTCGACGAGCACGACCGCTCGACGCCCGAGATCGAGGACCTGGGCGAGGGGCGCTATCGGGTGCCCGCGCGGTGCGGGCTGGACGAGCTCGCGGAGCTGTTCGACGTCGAGATCGACGACGAGGACGTGGAGACCGTCGCGGGCCTGCTCGCGAAGGCGCTCGGGAAGGTGCCGATCCCCGGCTCGCGGGTGACCGTGCACGGGATCGAGCTGCTCGCCGAGCGCGCCGAGGGACGCAGGCGCACGCTGGTGTCCGTGATAGCGACGCGCTCGCCCGAGGCCGATGCCGGCACGGGCGAGCACGAGACCGTGCCGCGCAGGCGCGGACGGAAGGATGACGACGATGAGTGAGCACCGGTCGGGCTTCGCGGCCTTCGTGGGACGCCCCAACGCGGGCAAGTCGACCCTGATGAACGCCCTCGTGGGGGAGAAGGTCGCGATCATGTCGTCGCGGCCGCAGACCACGCGCCGCGCGATCCGCGGGATCGTCAACCGCGACGACGCGCAGTTGTGCATCGTCGACACCCCCGGGCTGCATCGTCCCCGCACGCTGCTGGGGGAGCGGCTCAACGACCTCGTGCGCGAGACGCTCGCCGAGGTCGACGTCATCGGCTTCTGCCTGCCGGCCGACGAGAAGGTGGGCCCGGGCGACAAGTGGATCGCGCGCGAGCTCGCCGAGACGCGCGCGCCCGTGGTGGCGATCGTCACCAAGGTGGACAAGGTGCCGCGCGAGCGCGTGGCCGAGCACCTGCTCGACGTGTCGCAGCTGGGGGACTGGGCGGAGATCGTGCCGGTGAGCTCGGTCAAGGACATCCAGGTCGACGTGCTGCTCGACGTGCTCGCCGCCCGCCTGCCCGTGGGGCCGCCGCTCTACCCCGAGGGCCACCTCACGGACGAGCCCGAGGACGTCCGGGTCGCGGAGCTCATCCGCGAGGCCGCGCTCGAGGGCGTCCGGGACGAGCTCCCGCACTCGATCGCCGTGGTGATCGAGGAGATGGTCGAGCCCGACTCCGAGGACGCGCACCGACCGGTGCTGGAGATCCGCGCGCACGTGTTCGTGGAGCGCGACTCGCAGAAGGGCATCATCATCGGCAAGGGCGGCTCGCGGCTCAAGGAGGTCGGCGCGACGGCGCGGGCCGGGATCGAGCACCTGCTGGGCCGGAAGGTCTACCTCGACCTGCACGTCAAGGTCGCGAAGGACTGGCAGCGCGACCCCAAGCAGCTGGGGCGCCTCGGCTTCTGACCCGCCATCGATTCCCCATGACACAGGTGAACCGTGGTGCTGCTGAGGCCAGGGAGGCCGCCGCATCGTCCCCTCGCACCCCATGAGTCACATGCTTCATGGGGAATCGCGCGAGCTGCGGTAGGCCATCGGCGTGAGGCCCGTGTGCGCCTTGAACGCCCGTGAGAACGCGCTCTGGTCGGAGAACCCGGTGAGGAAGGCGATCTCGCCCAGGGAGCTCGGGGTCTGGGTGAGGAGCGCCTCGGCGGCGTCGAGCTGCGCGGCGCGGGCGATGCTTCGGAACGACAGCTCCTCCTCGGCGAGGCGCCGATGCAGGGTCCGCTCGCTCATCCCGAGGCGCAGCGCGACCTGTGCGCGGCGCGGCACGCCGTCGGGAAGGGCGTCGGTCACCGCGGCGTAGATCCGTGATTCGAGCGACTGGTCCTCGGTCGTGCGCTTGAGCTGGTCGAGCTCGGCGAGCAGGTAGGCCGAGAGCCCCTCGTCGGCGTGCGTCGTGGGGGTGCGCAGCGCCGCGGGCGCGAACGCGATCGCGTTCGCCTCGCCGTCGAAGCGGACGGGGCAACCGAAGAAGGCCTCGTGATCCGCGACCGAGGCGGGCCCCGCGTGGCGGAACGTCACGCTCTCGGGTGCGAGGTGCACGCCGGTGATCCCTCGCAGCACCGACACCACCGCCGCGAGGGCGCACTCGTTGGCGAGCTGCGCGCCGCGCCGATGGCTGGGCCGTGACATGACGAGCGTCGGGCGCTCGCCTCGTCGCAGCTCGTACTCGAGCGTGTCGCTCAGCACCAGGATGTAGCGGACGAGGCGCTGCAGCGCGCCCTGCGCCGTCGGCGCTGTCTTGAGTCCGAGGCCGAGCGCCCCGAGGTCGTCGGGACGCAGGAGCGAGGCGTAGCGCAACGGCAGGTCATCGTCGCCGTGCGCCGTCACCCGCTCGAGGAGGTCGTAGTAGGCCTCCGAGTCGACGGCCTCCTTGGCCGCGTCGAGCGGCGCCGCGGTGGGGGCGAGCCCCACGCTCTCGAGGAGCGACTCCGTGCGCTCGGGACCGCGCGACGCGTCGACGATGCGCCGGATCACCGGCCCGCCCACGACGCTCATCCGCACCTCCCCGCCCGTGCCAGCAGGGTAGTCCGCGCCTTTCGGCGGTCGGAAGACCCCAGGTACCTCGCCGGTGGCCGCAGATGTCAAGAAGTCGGCCGAGATGCGCAAGACCGGGCCGGTGCCGCCTTCATACGTTGGCCGTGCCGTCGCAGGGACGGCAGGGGAGGACATCATGAGCTTCAGCGAGAAGAGCGCGTGGGCCGTCATCGGGGCCCTCGCGCTCGCGTACGGCGGCTACCTCGTCGCGGTGGCGGGCCGGATCCGGGACAGCGGCGTCGACGGCGCCGCGTACGCGGATGCCGCGGTCGGGGCGGCCGTCGCGACGGTGGCGCTGCTCGCGGCGGCGCACGCCGTCATCGCCGCGACGGGCCGAGCCGCGACGGCTTGCCGGGCCACCGGCGCGCCGGTGGCAGCCGCCGCCACGGCGTCTGTCGGTCGCAGCCCGTCCATGACGATCCTCGCCGCCGGGGCGGTCGTCGCGATCGCCCTCATCGTGACCGGAGCGCAAACCTTCTGGACCGCGAACGTCCTCATCGCCGCGCTGGTGGCAGGCGAGATCGCCGCCGCCGCGGCCCGCATCACCCAGACGCGCGCGGCGGCCCGCCGTGCGTGACAACGCAACACAGGAACCGCGGCGCGCAGCCCATGCGCCGCACAGGGGAGGAATCATGTCAACGACGCAGACCATCGAGAAGCCCGCCAGCGGCACGGCCACCAGGCTCCGCCGCCTCACCCGGATCGCCGGGGTGCTGTACCTCGCGATCTTCATCCTCTACCCGCTGTCCACGGGGCTCCGGAGCTCCCTCGTGGTGCCGGACGACGCGACCGCGACCGCGGAGGCCATCCGCGGCAGCGAGGGTCTGTTCCGCCTCGGGATGGCGGGGGAGGCGTCCATCTTCCTCATCGAGATCGGGCTCGCCGCGGTGCTCTACGGCCTGTTCCGCCCCGTCAGCCGCGCAGGGTCCTTCGCCGGGGCGCTCGCGCGGGTGTCCGAGGGGGTCGTGATGGCCGCGGGCAACGTCTTCACCAGCATCGCGACGCTGGTCGCGCTCGGAGGCGCCGGCTACCTCGCCGCGTACCCGCCCGATCAGCTCGACGCCCTCGCGCTGTTCTTCCAGGAGGCCAACGACTCGATCATCCTGGTGTGGGGCCTTTTCTTCGCCCTGTCGCTGATGATCACCGGGTGGCTCGCGTACCGATCGGGCTTCATCCCGAGGCTGCCGGGCGTGCTGCTCGCGCTGGCCGGAGTCGGATACCTCCTTCAGAGCTTCGGCGTCCTCATCGCCCCCGGGCTCGCGGGCCCGCTCGAGATCGTGGTGATGGTGCTCGCCATCCCGGGCGAGCTGGTCTTCGCGCTGTGGCTGCTGATCAAGGGCGTCGACACCGACGCATGGACGCGTCGCGCGTCCGAGTCCGCCGGCGGTGCGCTGTGACCGGCCGCGGCGGGCAGCGCACGGCGGTGGGCGGGACGATGCGGGCGGTCGTCACGAGGCGCCCGGGCTCGGCCGCGGGGCTCGAGGTGCGAGAGGTGCCTGTGCCGGTCCCGGCCTCCGACGAGGTCCTGGTGCGGGTGCACGCCACCTCGGTCACCCGCGGCGACGTGGTCCTGCGCAAGATGCCGGGGCTCGTCATCCGGGCCTTCGGCGAGAGGCCCAAGAAGGTCCTCGGCCATGACTTCGCGGGCGTCGTCGTCGCGGTCGGCGATGAGGCGCTCGGGTTCGCACCCGGGTCGCGGGTGATGGGCACGACCTCGGGCACCGCGCACGGCGCGCACGCCGAGCTGCTCGCCGTACCGGCCGAGGGGATGATCGTCGAGATCCCCGGCGAGGCGTCCTTCGCGGAGGCGGCGCCGGTGCCGGTCGGGGCGATGACCGCACTGCACCTTCTCTCCGAGGCCGGCGTCGGCAAGGGGCAGCGCGTGCTGGTGAACGGGGCATCCGGCAGCGTCGGGAGCTACGCGGTGCAGATCGCGAAGGCCCGCGGCGCGCGGGTCACCGCGGTCTGTTCCGGCCGCAACGCGGACCTGGTCCGCGGGCTCGGGGCGGAGGAGGTCGTCGACTACACCACCGCCGACGTGACGGCGCTCGGGCGTCGGTTCGACATCGTCCTCGACGCGGTCGGAACGCTCCGGAAGCGCGCGGCGCGCGCCCTGCTCGCGGACGGCGGGGCGTACGCGACCACGCGCTCCCGCCGGGACGAGACGCTGGCCGAGCTCATGGAGGTCCGCGACCTGCTCGCCTCGGGCGCGTTGCACGCCGTCGTCGACCGCGTCTACGACCTCGAGGACGTGCCGGCCGCCCACGCGCGTGTCGAGGGAGGGCACAAGCGCGGCAACGTGCTCGTCCGCGTGCGTGCGGAGGACGAGGTGGGCCTGGCGTGACCCGCGCTCCGGTGCGCGGGCGACAGATGGAGAGCAGAACGATCCTGCAGGCGGGCCGGGAGCGGCGCGCCTGCAGGATCGTTGGCTTCTGCTCCGGCTGTGGGGCGGCCGGAGCGGCGTCGCGTCAGCCGATCGAGGACAGGATCTTGAGCGCCTGAGCGAGCAGCAGGACGAACCCGCCGCTGCTGAGCAGCACGATGCCGAGCACCGTCGGGACGGCCCACCAGGGGTGCTCCTTGTTGGCGCTCTTCGACGGCGCCTCGGGTGTGCTCTCGGTGGTGAGGACGGCGGGGACGGTGGCGGTCATGTGGGTGCTCCTCGTGAGTCTCGTACTTAGTACCATTCGCAACCCCTACCGTAGTCGTACTTAGTACGAACGCGCAAGGCGTGCGCCGGATCCCGCGCGGTCCGACGCGCGGGACAGGGCCGCTGCGCTCTCGGAGAGGGGTGGCGACGCGCATGCGGGAAGAGGGCGTTCCGCGCGCGGGCCGTGCCCACCGCTCGCGAGGGCGCGCTATGGTGGCCGTATGCGTGCACGCTCGCTGCTTATCTGCCGCGACGAGGCCTAACCAGGTCGGTCCCTCGTCGCGGCTCTTCGCCTGCCGACCGAGGACCCAGGAAGCGCAAGCAGCGAGGAATCACCATGAGCCACTACACCGGCGGCGCCCAGACGGCGTCCCCCATGCCCATCCGCAAGTACGCCCCGTTCCACGAGCAGATCCAGGTGGACCTGCCGGACCGCACCTGGCCCGGTGCGCGCATCGAGAAGGCGCCGCGCTGGTGCGCGGTCGACCTGCGCGACGGCAACCAGGCCCTCATCGAGCCGATGAACGCCGAGCGCAAGATGCGCATGTTCGAGCTCCTGGTCCGCATGGGCTACAAGGAGATCGAGGTCGGCTTCCCGTCGGCGAGCCAGACCGACTTCGACTTCGTGCGCCAGCTCATCGAGGAGGAGAAGATCCCCGATGACGTCACCATCCAGGTGCTGACGCAGGCCCGCGAGCACCTGATCGAGCGCACCTACGAGTCGCTCAAGGGCGCCAAGCAGGCGATCGTCCACCTCTACAACTCGACGTCGATCCTCCAGCGCGAGGTCGTGTTCCGCGCCGACGAGGACGAGGTGCTCGACATCGCGACCCGCGGCGCGATGCTGTGCCAGAAGTTCGAGGAGACCATCCCGGACACGAAGGTCTTCTACGAGTACAGCCCCGAGTCCTACACGGGCACCGAGCTCGCGTACGCGGTCCGCGTCTGCAACGCCGTGCTCGACGTCTGGAAGCCCACGCCCGATCGCAAGGTCATCATCAACCTGCCCGCCACGGTCGAGATGGCGACGCCCAACGTGTACGCCGACTCGATCGAGTGGATGAGCCGCAACCTCGCGTACCGCGAGAGCGTGGTCCTGTCGCTGCACCCGCACAACGACCGGGGCACGGCCATCGCTGCCGCGGAGCTCGGCTACATGGCCGGCGCCGATCGCATCGAGGGCTGCCTCTTCGGCAACGGAGAGCGCACCGGCAACGTCGATCTGGTGACGCTGGGGATGAACCTGTTCAGCCAGGGCATCGACCCGGAGATCGACTTCTCGGACATCGACGCGATCCGTCGCACGGTCGAGTACTGCAACCAGCTCGACGTGCATCCGCGCCACCCGTGGGGCGGCGACCTGGTCTTCACCGCGTTCTCGGGCTCGCACCAGGACGCGATCAAGAAGGGCCTCGAGGCCATGTCCGCGAAGGCCGACAAGCAGGGCGTCGGCGTCGACGACCTCCTGTGGGCGGTCCCGTACCTGCCTATCGACCCCAAGGACGTGGGCCGCTCCTACGAGGCGGTCATCCGCGTCAACTCGCAGTCTGGCAAGGGCGGCGTCGCGTACCTGCTCAAGACGGAGCGCAATCTCGACCTGCCGCGCCGTCTCCAGATCGAGTTCTCCCGCGTGGTCCAGCGCGAGGCCGACGCCTCCGGCGTCGAGATGACCGCGGACCGCCTGTGGCGCATCTTCGAGGACGAGTACCTTCCCGCGATGGACCCCGAGCGCAAGTGGGGCCGCTTCTCGCTGATCGGCACGCGCGCGACGTCCTCGGACGCGGGTCCCGACACGCTCGCGGCCGACATCACCGACAGCGGCGAGGCCGTGACGGTCGAGGGCTCAGGCAACGGCCCGGTCGCGGCCTTCGTCGCCGCGCTCGGCATGCGCGGGGTCAAGGTCGAGGTGCTCGACTACCACGAGCACGCGATGAGCGGGGGAGGGGACGCGGTCGCGGCCGCGTACGTCGAGTGCCAGATCGACGACGAGATCCTGTGGGGCGTCGGCATCGACCCGTCGATCACCACCGCCACGCTCAAGGCCATCATCTCCGCCGTCAACCGCGAGGGCCGTTGAGGCGCGCGGCGGCCGCCGTCGGGGCCCTCGGGCTCGCGGCGGCGCTCGCCGGCTGCGGCACGTCGGTCCCCGACACCGCGCTGCCGGACCTCTCGGGGCTGGGCCTCGCGACGGTCGCGTGCGACGACACGGTCCAGCTCGCCGGCATCGAGGAGCAGGCGGGCGAGGGTGCCGCGGTGGAGTGCTGGTCCGGCGCGCGCGACGGCTCCTACGTCGAGACCGCCGATGCGGTCCTCGCGCTGCTGCTGTCCGAGAACGAGAGCGGCGAGGACATCAGCACGGCCCTGTGCTGGGAGGACACGCTCTCGGACACCGAGGCGAGCGCGTGCCGCGCGATCCTCGTCGGCGACACCGAGGACGGGGCGATCGTGTCCGCGGTGGTCGCGCTCGAGGACCCCGCGACCGTGGTCGGCGCGATCTCCGACGATCCGAGCGAGGACGAGGTGTCCGAGGCTCTCGGCGGCGCCGCGCTCGAGGTGCTCGTCTTCAGCGAGCCCGCGTCCGCCGAGACCGGCTGACGCGCGCCTACCGCACGAAGCCTCGACGCACGAAGCCCCGCCGCACCCGGGTGGGTGCGACGGGGCGGCGCGGGCGCGGCTCAGGCCGCGACCAGGTCCGGCTCCCGGCCGGGGAGGACCTCCACCGCGCGCGGTGCGCGGGTGAGGAGCCAGACGGTGAACCACACCTCCGTGACGATCGACGCGGTCGCGACGATCGCGAGGAACGCCCCGCCGAAGTCGGCGTAGTTGGCGAGCAGGAGGTGGGCGACGGTGTCCGCCACGTAGGCGGCGCCCGCGATGCCCAGGCCGTAGCCGAGCGCACGGGGCCCGATGTGCGAGGCGACCAGGATGCGGCCGAGGACCGCCAGGTGCAGGCCGAACGCCACGAGAGCGAGCAGCCAGGTGATGTCGAAGGCCTCCATCGCGAGCCCGGTCCAGGCCTCGCGCTGGCCCGCGTCGAGGCCGGCGACGATGTCGCCGCCGACCGCGAGCTGGAGGGCGAGGTACATGAACGTGATCGCGGGGATGAACGCGACCGTGTAGGCGAGGCGGAGCCAGGCGGCGAGCAGCGAGCGGCGCTCGCCCGTGCGGCGCAGCAGGACGTGGAGCGCCCACGCGATGCCGATGTCGATCATCGCGATCGCGGCGAAGCCCGCGATGCCGAAGCGGAACGTGGTCTCGTTCTCGGCGATGTTGGCCATGGTCGCCGCCGGGTCGTCGAGGACGACGAGCTGGTTGCGGACCAGGAAGTTCGCTCCCATGGCGAGGAGCACGATGGCGATGTAGCCGAGGCCGGCGAGGCGCGCGGCTGACCGGGGCGAGAGGTCGGTGGGGACGTTCATCAGGGGATCTCCTGTCGGGACGATGCGGTCGGGACGCGCTCAGCCGGCGTCGCGGACTCGGACGACGGCCTTGCCGGCGATGCGTCCCGCGGCGAGGTCGGCGATCGCCGTGCTCGCGTCGGCGAGGGCGTAGGTGCGGGTGAGCGCGGGGCGGACGTCCCCGGCGACGATGCGCGCGACCAGCTTCTCGAGCGGCTCCGCGGCGGTGACGGACATCAGCCCGGACAGCGTCTGGCGCGTGAAGAGCGAGGCGAGCGGGGCGAAGAGCGCCCGGGTCGAGCCGCCCGTGATCGAGTCGCCGCCCTCGCCGCCCACGATCACGAGCGTGCCCGTGGGGGACAGGATGCGGCGCAGGCGACGCAGCGGCGTGAGGCCGCCGGTGTCGATGATCACGTCGTACTCGGCGTCCAGCGAGGTCACATCCGTGCTGCGGTAGTCGATCACGTCGGTGGCGCCGAGGTCGCGGACCAGGTCCGCCTTCGCGGCGCTCGCGACTCCGGTCACCGTCGCGCCGGCGGCCACGGCGAGCTGGAGGGCGTACGAGCCCACGCCGCCCGAGGCTCCGAGGACGAGGACGCGCTGGCCCTCCTGGATGCCCGCGCGCTCGACGGTGCGGAGGGCGGCGACGCCCGAGACGGGGACGGCGGCGGCCTCCTCGAAGCTCAGCGACGCGGGCTTGCGGACCAGCCGGTCCTCCTTGGCGATCGCGTGCTCGGCGTACGAGCCGGTCGCGGCGCCGAGCACCTCGTCGCCGAGGGAGAAGCGCGTCACCCCGGCGCCGATGCCGATCACCACGCCGGAGACGTCCTCGCCGGCGATGGGCTGACCCGGGCGGCGGAAGCCGAAGCCGATGACGCGGATGAGCAGCGGGCGGCCCGTCATGAGGTGCCAGACGCCGCGGTCCACGCCGCCGGCGCGGACCTCGATGAGGACCTCGCCCGGACCGGGCGTGGGCGCCTCGACGGTGTCGACGTGCAGGTGCTCGGGACCGCCGTAGCGACGCTGGACGGCGGCGCGCATGGTGGCGGTGCTCTCGGTCGCGGTCATGGTGTCTCCCGTGGATGCGGCGGCGGCGATGGTGGCGGCCGAGGCGGCGGCTGCGGCCTGGGCGGTGGTGCTGGCGGTCATGGTTCTCTCCCCGTGTCGTAAGCGTTCGTACTTAGTACGACTTGCTATGCTCGACCCTAGACGTACTTAGTACGACACGCAAGGGTTGGAGCAGAAAATGCCTACTACCAGGGAAGACGGTCGAAAGCCGCGGCTGTCACGCGAGCGCGTGCTGGCCGCTGCCGTGGAGATCGCGGACCGGGACGGGATCGAGGCGCTCACCATCCGGGCGCTCGCGGATCACGTCGGCACCAAGCCGATGTCGATCTACCACCACGTGGCGGGCAAGGAGGTGCTGCTCGACGGCATGGTCGACATCGTCTTCTCGGAGATCGAGAAGCCGCCGGTGGAGCTCGAGTGGCGGGACGCTCTGCGGGTGCGCTGCCGCTCCGCGCGTGAGGTGCTGGCGCGCCACCAGTGGTCGGTGCCGCTGCTCGAGTCCCGTCACCACCCGGGCCCGGAGCTCCTGGCCCATCACGAGGCCGTGCTGGCCACTCTCGACCGCGCCGGCATGCCGCTGCCGCTCGTCGCGCACGCCTACGCGGTGCTCGACAGCTTCGTCTACGGCTTCGCGATGCAGGAGGCGAACCTCGCCGTCCAGAGCGGCGAGGCGGACGCGGAGCTGGCGGAGGAGATCGCCGCGGCCTTCGATCCGGGCGCGTATCCGATGATGACCCGGTTCGCGATGGAGCATGCGATGCGGCCCGACTTCAACTTCGGGGACTCGTTCGACTACGGGCTCGACCTGCTGCTGGACGGGCTCGCGCGCGCCCTGCGCGAGGAAGGCGCCTGACGCGCGGGACAATGGACCGTGCCCCTCTACCGTGACGACGCCATCGTCCTCCGCACCCACAAGCTGGGCGAGGCCGACCGCATCGTCACGATGCTCACGCGGCGGCACGGCAAGGTGCGCGCCGTCGCGAAGGGCGTGCGCCGCACCTCGAGCCGCATCGGCTCGCGCATGGAGCCGTTCATGCTCGTCGACGTGCAGCTGTACGAGGGCCGCAACCTCGACGTGGTGAGCCAGGTCGAGACCAAGGAGCCGTATGCGCGGCGCATCGCCGAGGACTATGCGCTCTTCACGGCCGCGACCGCCATGGTGGAGACCGCGGACAAGCTGGTCGACCACGAGCGCGAGCCTGCCTGGGGCCAGTACCGTCTGCTGCACGGCGCTCTGGGGGCGCTCAGCCGTCGCGAGCACGATGCGAGCCTGGTGCTCGACAGCTTCCTGCTGCGGTCGATGGCGCTCGCCGGCTACGAGCCGAGCTTCTCGGACTGCGCGAGCTGCGGCCGCCCCGGACCGCACCGGGCCTTCGTGGTCGGCGGGGGAGGCGCGGTGTGCGAGACCTGCCGGCCCCCGGGGGCGGCGGCTCCTGCGCCGGAGACGTTCTCGCTGCTCGAGGCGCTTCTCTCGGGCGACTGGTCCGTCGCGGACGCCTCCGAGGTGCGGCATCGTCGCGACGCGGCCGGGCTCATCGCCGCCTACGCGCAGTTCCACCTCGAGCGCAAGGTGCGCAGCCTGGGGCACGTCGACCGGTCCTGATCGGGGCCTGCGTCGCTCGGCCGCGCGGCGGCCCTGCCCGCGCGCGCCCGCGCATCACGGCGATATTTAACAGGATGTTCACCTGCTCGTGGCCGTTCCGTCCATTTGCGTCCGCTACTTTGGACGCATCGTCCAGCCGGACGATGCGCTGGACGAGCCGACCGGAGGAACCCTGTGCCACGGACCGTGATCTTCGACTTCGACGGGACCCTCGCGCTCGGTGAGGGACCGCTCGACGCCTACGTGAGATGCGTCGACGAGGTCGCCCGGGTCGCGGGATTCGTGGAAGCGGCCGCGGTCGAGCGGGCGCGCATGGTCGCCGAGCCCGGCCTCTACCGCGACGCGTACCACGCGGTCGCGACCGCCGCCGACTACCTCGGCATCGGCTCCGACGCGATGTCCGCGGGCTACCTCGCCAGCCGCGAGCTGCTCGCCACGGACGCCGCGCCCATCGAGCCCGCCCCTGGGCTCGGCGACTTCCTGCGCCGCCTGCGCGAGCACGCGGACCTGGTGCTCGTCACCAACGCGCCCGAGACCCGCATCCCCGAGGCGCTCGTCGCGCTCGGGGCGGACGGCGTGTTCTCGCGCATCGTCTGCTCGGCGCGCAAGCCCGTCGGCCTGGCCGCGGCGATCGACGAGGCGCTGGCCCGCGGTCCCGTGCTGTCCGTCGGCGACATCGATGAGTTCGACCTGGCACCGGCGCGCGAGCGCGGGGCCGCGACGGCGCTCGTGGGCGCCGCGGCCTCGACCGGCGCGCACCAGGTCACCTTCGCCGAGGAGCGGCTCGAGCTCCTGTACCCGGCGATCGAAGCGTGGGCGGCCGGCACGGCGTCCATCGGGAGCGTGCCGTCCGGCACGGCCCACCCCTGAGCACGTCCCATCCCAGAGCACGTCCCACCCCAATGAAAGGCACGTCTGACATGCGCACCTCGCTCGTCTCCGCAGGCCTCGCCGCCTCGGCCCTCGTCGCGCTCGCCGGCTGCAGCGCCGACGCCGACACCTCCTCGTCCTCGTCGGCGGATGCCGCCGAGGGCGCCGACCGCCCCACCGAGATCACCCTCGCGCTGATCCCGAACGAGCAGGTCGACGACCTCATCACCTCGGTCGAGCCGCTCACCGACTACCTGTCCGAGGAGCTCGGCATCACCGTCGAGGGCGTCGTCACCAAGGACTACCAGGCCGCTGTCGAGGCCATCGGCTCCGGCCAGGCACAGATCGCGATCGCGGACGCGGGCTCGCTCGCGGCCGCCGAGGACCTCTACGGCGCGCACGCGGTGCTGCAGGACGTCCGCTACGGCGCGTCCTCGTACGCCTCGCAGTTCTTCGTCAACATCGCGAACGCGGACAAGTACTGCGAGGACGAGCCGGTCATGGCGACCTACGCCGCCTCGGGCACCGAGTTCCTCTACTGCAACGGCGTCGCCTCGGCCGAGGAGAACACCGGCGTCGGCCCGGTCGCGGTCGACGCGCTGAGCAACATCGAGGCCGGCACCAAGGTCGCGTTCGGCAACACCACGTCGCCCGCCGGCTACCAGCTGCCCGTGCTCATGCTCGAGGAGCTCGGCATGAGCATCGACGACCTCGAGCAGGTCCCGGTCACCGGCAACGACACGCTCATCATGGCCGTCTACAACGGCGACGCCGAGGTCGGCTTCTCCTACTGGGACGCGCGCTCGTCGATCTCCGCCGAGGAGGTCCCTGACCTCGCCGAGACCATCGTGGTCGTCGGCCTGTCGGAGATGTACCCCAACGGCGGCGTGGTCCTCTCGGACGAGCTCTCCGCGGACCTGCGCGACGAGATCACGGCGCTGCTCGACGGCTACTCGGAGGTCGACCCCGACACGCTGAGCAACATCTTCGGCCAGACCGACTGGGTGCCGGCGGACGCCTCCGCCATCGACCTCGCCCGCCAGGTCAACGCCCGCTTCAGCGGAGAGTGATGAACGACCTCACCACGCGGCCGGAGGCCGAGGGCGACATGCCCTCGGCCTCCGGGCCGTGGCCCGTCGAGCTCGACGACGTCACGGTCCGCTACCCGAACGGCGTCGTCGCACTGAAGAACGTCTCGCTGACCGTCGGCGCCGGCGAGATGGTCGCGGTGGTGGGGCTGTCCGGCTCGGGCAAGTCCACGATGATCCGCACCATCAACGGACTGGTCGCACCCACCTCCGGCAGCGTCCGCGTCGGGCCGCACGCCGTCAGCGAGCTGCGCGGCCGCGCGCTGCGCCACGCGCGAGGCGACATCGGGATGATCTTCCAGGGCTTCAACCTCGCCGACCGCGCGAGCGTGTTCCACAACGCGCTGGTCGGCCGCTTCTCGCACATGCCGACGTGGCGGACGACGCTCGGGCTCGCCACGGAGGCCGACCGCGCCATGGTGATGCGGTCGCTCGACTCCGTCGGCATGCTCGAGAAGGTCTGGCACCGGGCCGGCGCGCTGTCCGGCGGACAGAAGCAGCGTGTCGCGATCGCGCGGGCGCTGAGCCAGGAGCCCGCCGTCATGCTCGCGGACGAGCCCGTGGCGAGCCTCGACCCGCCCACCGCGCATTCCGTCATGGCGGACCTCGCCGCGATCAACGCATCCCGCGGCCTCACGGTGCTGGTCAACCTCCACCTCATGGACCTCGCGCGGCAGTACACCACCCGGATGATCGGCCTGCGCGCCGGCGAGGTGGTCTACGACGGCCCCGCGGCCTCCGCCACGGACGCGGACTTCGAGGCGATCTACGGCCGTCCCGTCCAGGCCCGCGACCGCCTGGGGGAGTGAACGGCATGACCCAGGCCCCCGCATCGTCCGTCGCGAAAGCGGCACCCCAGGTGCCGCCGAAGCCGCGGACGTGGCCGCGCACGCTCGGCATCGTCGCGGTGCTCGCGGTGCTGACCGCGCTCACCGCGACGCCCGCGCTGGGCGGCGTCGAGATCGACCTCGGCGCGATCGCGAAGAACTGGACCAACGGCGCGGACCGCATCGGGAAGATGCTCACGCCCGACCTCTCGGTGCTGCCGCGCACGTGGCAGCCGCTGCTCGAGACGCTGCAGATGGCGGTGGTGGGCGCGGCGATCTCCGCCGCGCTCGCGATCCCGCTGTCGCTGTGGGCCGCGCGCCCCACCAACCCGAACGCCCCGTTCCGCGCGGCGGTGCGCTTCGTGCTCAACGTCATCCGCGCCGTGCCCGACCTCGTCTACGCGACCATCCTCGTGGCGATGGTCGGCGTGGGCGCGCTGCCGGGCGTCATCACGCTCGTGCTGTTCGACATCGGCATCGTGGTCAAGCTGGTCTCGGAGGCCATCGACTCGGCCGACGCGGCATACATGGAGGCGGGCCGCGCGGCCGGCGGGACGCAGAGCCAGATCAACCGCCTCACGGCGCTGCCGCAGACCTGGCCGGCGTACGTCTCGCAGGTGATGTACTCGCTCGAGCTCAACGTCCGTATCTCGGCGATCCTCGGTCTCGTGGGCGCGGGCGGCATCGGCCGCCTCATCGACGAGATGCGCGGCTTCTACCGCTACGACGCGCTGTCGACCATCGTGCTCGAGATCCTCATCGTCGTGGTGCTCATCGAGCTCGCGTCGAACGTGCTGAGAAAGAGGCTGCGATGACCGCGCTCGCCGTCCGTGCCCCCGCGGCGCCGCCCAAGCCTCGTCGCCTCGCCGTCAAGGTCGCCTCGTGGACCGTCGCGGCGGTGGTGCTCGGGGCCTTCGCCGGCCTCGACATCGACTGGGAGGAGCTCCGCGAGCTCCCGGGCGACCTGGTGCACTACGGCACGCTCATGTTCTCCGACCCCGACTGGTCGATGCTGCCCGAGGCGCTGCTCCAGACGTGGCGCTCGGTGTCGATGGCCTGGCTGGGCGCGCTGCTCGGCGTGGTGCTGTCGACGCTGCTCGGGATCCCCGCCGCGGAGGGCGTCGGCCCGCTGTGGCTCCGCCTGCCGCTCCGGGGGTTGTTCGCGGTGATCCGCGCGGTGCCCGAGGTGGTGATCGCGATCATCATCCTCACGGTCACCGGCCTCACGCCCTTCACCGGCGCGCTCGCGCTGGCGATCGGCGGCATCGGCACGCACGCGAAGTGGACCTACGAGACCATCGAGTCCGCGCCGGGCGGCGTGGTCGAGGCGGTGCGCGCGAGCGGCGGCGGGCTGTCCGAGACGGTCCGCTGGGGGCTGTGGCCCGTGGTCTCGCCCGAGCTCGCGTCCCTCGCGCTCTACCGCTTCGAGATCAACGTCCGCACGTCCGCCATCCTCGGACTCATCGGCGTGGGCGGCATCGGCGACATGCTCACGACCTACACTCAGCATCGGCAGTGGGACACCGTCGGCGTGCTCATCATCGTGGTGATCGTGGTGACGATGTCCATCGACGCGATCTCGGGCGCGATCCGACGGCGGATCATGGAGGGGGCCAAGGCACGTGGCGTGGAACGGAGCTCCTGACGCACCGCCGACCGTGAGGATCGCGGCCCTGGTGCCGTCCCTCGCCCGCGGCGAGCGCAAGGTCGCGGAGGCGATCGCGGCCGATGGCGAGCGCGCGGTGGACCTCACCGCGCAGGAGCTCGCGGACGCCGTGGGCGTCGGGCGCGCCTCGGTGGTCCGCACCGCCCAGACCCTCGGCTACGAGGGCTATCCCCAGCTGCGCGTCGCCCTCGCACGGGAGCGCGCGTTCGCGGCGGCGGTCCCCGAGGTCGCCGAGGGCAGCCTGGGCGTGGTCCAGGCCGCGGTCGACCGCTTCGCCCGCGCGCTGCCGCACACCGCGGCGGCGCTGACCGAGGACGTGGTCGAGGCGTTCGTCGCCGCGCTCGACGAGGCCCCGCGCCTGGTCATCGCGGCGAGCGGCCTGTCCGCGCCGCTCGGGCACGATGTCGCGATGCGCCTCACGAGCGCGGGCCGTCCCGCGGAGTTCCTCTCGGACTCGCTCGCGCAGCACATCGCGGCCCGTCACCTGGGTGCGGAGGACGTGCTGTTCGTCATCTCGGGCTCGGGTGCGAACGCGGCCTCGCTGCACGCGGCCGATGCGGCGCGCGCCGCGGGCGCCAGGGTGCTCGCGCTCACGGCCTTCGCCCGCGCGCCCCTGGTCTCGCGTGCGACCACCGCGCTCGTGGTGCCGCCGGTGACGGACTCGTTCCAGGACGAGCTGCTGCAGACCTCGCGCGCCGCCTTCGCGCTGGTGATCGAGGCGCTGGTCGAGGCGCTCGTGGTGCGTCGCGGTCCGCGCGGCCGGGGCGCCCGCGAGGCGACGCTCTCCGTGGTCTCCGACAGCCTGGGGGAGTAGCGGCGCCCGGGGCGCCCGGCGCATCGTCCCCCCGCTAGCCTGTGCGCATGGTCTCCCGCCCCTTCCCGCACGCCTCCGGCGCGACCCCGCCCGCCCTGCCGCCCGAGGCGGTGCCCAAGCACGTGGCCGTGGTGATGGACGGCAATGGCCGCTGGGCGAAGGAGCGCGGGCTGCCGCGCACCGCGGGGCACGAGCGCGGCGAGGCCTCGCTGCTCGACGTGGTGGCGGGTGCGATCGAGATCGGCGTCACGCACATCAGCGCGTACGCCTTCAGCACCGAGAACTGGAAGCGCAGCCCCGAGGAGGTGCGCTTCCTCATGGGGTTCAACCGCGACGTGATCCGCCGCCGCCGCGACGAGATGCACTCGTGGGGCGTGCGCGTGCGCTGGGCCGGCCGCCGCCCCAAGCTGTGGAAGTCCGTCATCACGGAGCTCGAGAAGGCCGAGGAGCTCACGCAGGACAACACCACGCTCACCCTCACGATGTGCGTGAACTACGGCGGCCGCGCGGAGATCGCCGATGCGGCGAAGGCCATCGCGCTCAAGGTCGCGGCGGGGGAGCTCGACCCGTCCAAGGTGACCGAGAAGACCCTCGCGGCGCACCTCGACGAGCCCGACATGCCCGACGTCGACCTGTTCTGGCGGTCCTCCGGCGAGCAGCGCTCGTCGAACTTCCTCCCTTGGCAGGCCGCCTACGCGGAGTACGTCTTCAGCGACACGCTGTGGCCCGACGTGGACCGCACGCACCTGTGGGCCGCGATCGAGGAGTACGCGCGGCGCAACCGGCGCTTCGGCGCGGCCTGACGCCGGCTTTCAGGCGCCCTCGACGGGGGACGATGCGGCGGGCGCCTGGCGCTCGGGAGCAACGTCCTCGCGCGCGCGACGTCGCCGCACGACGAGCACCACGATGACGGCAGCGACCAGGAGAGCGGACACTCCGAGCGCCCACGGCGACATCGTGAACGCCTTGAAGGCCGAGTAGCCGACCACCAGGTAGGCCGTGGCCCACATGAGGCAGCCGGGGATCATCGCGAGCGTGTAGCGCCCCCAGTGCATGCGCGCGTAGCCGGCGCCGCCGTTGACCAGGGACTGGATGCCGACCGTGAGGAAGGACAGCGGGATGGCGATCCAGCCCCAGCGCTCGGTGAAGGCCTGAGCCTTGACCATCGCGGGGCCGCTGAATCGCCGCGCGATGCGGGCGCGCTTGCTGTGCTGCGCCTCGGCGCGGTCGGCGACGGCATCGGCCCCGGCGCGCGCCCACCGGGCGATCCAGTAGGTCGCCTGGGTCCGGAAGAAGACGATGCAGACGAGCGCGACGAACAGCCACCACCACGGGCCGTCCATGACGAAGTCGGGGATGCCGGGCATCAGCCCTTGTCCGCCGCGGCGCAGTCCGGGCAGACCCCGGTGAGCTCGATGGTGTGGCTGATCTCCACGTAGCTGTGCTGCGCGGCGATCCGGTGCGCGAAGTCCTCGAACTCCGGCACGTCGATCTCGACGGCCTTGCCGCACACGCGGCACCGGAGGTGGTGGTGGTGCTCCTCGCCGGCCTCGCAGCGGCGGTAGAGGGTCTCGCCGGACTCCGAGACGACCGCGTCGACCTCGCCCTGGTCGGCGAGGGCCTGGAGGCCGCGGTACACCGTGGCGAGGCCGACGGTCGAGCCCTCGGCGCGCAGGCGCTCGTGCCATTGCTGGGCGGAGCGGAAGTCACGCGTGTCGAGCACGTCCAGGATCTCGCGGCGCTGGCGGGTCATGCGGGGCAGGGGGGTGGTGGGCGTCATCGGCGCACCCCTTTCAGCAAGGTCGTGACCGCGGCCACGACGACGTACAGCACCACGCCGAGCACCACGATGAGCGAGCCGGGCTGGATGTCCTGGAACACGGTGATCCAGATGCCGGTGAGCGTGAGCGCGGCGCCCAGCCCCATCGCGAGGTGCATGGTGCGGGAGAAGGACCGGGTGAGCAGCTGCGCGATCGCGACAGGCACGATCATGAGCGCGCTCACCAGCAGCACGCCGACCACGCGCATCGCGACGGTGATGGTGACGGCGGCGAGCACCGCGACCACCATGTTGAGCGCATCCACGGGCAGTCCGGTCGAGCGCGCGAACTCCTGATCGTGCGTGACGGAGAACAGCGCGGCGCGGAGCCCGAGCCCGACGACGAGGATCAGCGCGGCGAGCCCGACGCTCATCCACACATCGGCCCAGGTCACGGTCGAGATCGAGCCGAAGAGGTAGCCGAGCAGGTTGGCGTTCGAGCCGCCGGCGAGCCCGATGAGCAGCACGCCGCTCGCGATGCCTCCGTAGAAGAGGATCGCCATGACGATGTCGGCGGCGGTGCCGCGCGAACGCATCCGCTCGATCACGACGGCGCCGATGATCGCGAAGAGCACGGCTCCCGGGATCGCCAACGCGTCCTGCCGCGCGAGGTCGAAGGCCGCGCCGGCGAGCCAGCCGGCGGCGACACCCGCGAGGGCGACGTGGCCGATGCCGTCGCCGAGCAGCGCCATGCGGCGCTGGACGAGGTAGGTGCCCATGACCGGGGCGGCCATGCCGACGAGCAGGCCGACGATGAGCATCCGCTGGATCAGCGGCTCCTGAAGCAGGGTCACGGCGCCTCCAGTCCGAGCGAGGAGCCGTCGCGGACGGGCGGATCGGCGTGGGGGTGGTCGTGGTCGTGGCCGGGCAGGGCGTGGACGCCGAGGTCCTTGGGCGGCACGCCGTCGTACGTGACGCAGCCGTGCTCGAGCACCACCGCGCGGTCGATGTGACGGCCGAGGGCACCGAGCTCATGGAGCACGACGACGATCCCGACGCCGTCCTCCTTGAGGTGGCCGAGCGTGTGCGAGAAGGCGACCTGGGACTCGAGGTCGACGCCGGCCATGGGCTCGTCGAGGATGAGCAGCCGAGGCTTGCGGACCAGCGCCCGCGCGATGAGCACGCGCTGCTGCTGGCCGCCCGAGAGGCGGGACACGTCGCGCTTGGCGAGGTCCTCGACCCCCATCGAGGCGAGCGCGGCGCGTGCCCGTGCCTTGGCGTCGCGCGGCGGGACGAGACCGCGCAGGCGCGACCCCACGCGGCCGTCGCGCTCGCGGCTGCCGAGCAGCCCCGAGGTCACCACCTCGAGCGCGGTGGCGGAGACGCCGCCGGCGGCCGTGATGCGCTGCGGGACGTAGCCGAGCCGGGCGCGCGCCTGCGGCGAGGCGGGGGTCCCGAACAGGTCGATCGCTCCGGACGTGGTGGGCACGGCGCCGACGATCGAACGCACGAAGGTGGACTTGCCCGAGCCGTTGCCGCCCATGAGGGCGACCACCTCGCCGGGGCTCGCGGTCATCGAGACGCCGTGGAGGATCTCCGTGCCCTGCAGGGAGACGCGGACGTCCCGCGCCTCGACCAGCGAGGGCGGGACGTCCGTGGTGAAGGACGGATCACTCACAGCCGAGCGCACCCTCCAGCGTCGCAAGGTTGGCGGTCATGACAGAAATGTAGTCCTCGCCGTCGGCGACGGTCTCGACCGGGCTCAGCACGCTGGTCTCGACGCCGACGTCGGAGGCCAGCGCCTCGGCGACGGAGGCGCTCACCTCGTCCTCGGTGAAGATCGTCGTGGCGCCGGTCTCGGCGATGATGTCCTTGATCTCGAGGATGCGGGCGGGCGAGGGCTCGCTCTCAGGGTCCAGTCCGGCGATGCCCTCCTGGTGGAGGTCGTAGCGGTCCGCGAGGTACCCGAAGGCCTCGTGGCCGGTGACGATGGTGTCGCGCTCGCACTGCGCGAGACCGGTCGCGAACTGCTCGTCGATCTCGTGGAGCGAGTCGTGGAGCGCCTCGGCGTTGGCGGTGTAGGTGTCCGCGTTGTCGGGGTCGGCGGCGGCGAAGGCCTGGCCGACGGCGTCCGCGTAGGCCGCGAGCAGCTCGGGGTCGAGCCAGAAGTGGGGGTCTGACGAGCCGTGGTCGTGCTCGTCCTCGTCGGCGTGGTCCTCGTCCGCGTGCTCGTCGTCCGTGTGCTCGTCGTCGGCGTGCCCGGACTCCGCGTGGAGCTCGACCACGGCGGCGGCGTCGAGGGCCTCGACGCCGGTGGTCGAGATCGCATCGTCCACGGCGGGCTGGAACTCCGAGAGGTACAGCGCGAGGTCCGCGGTGCCGAGCTTGCGCACGGTGGCGGGGGAGAGCTCGACGTCGTGGGGCTCGACGCCGGCAGGGGTCATCGACACGACCACCACGTGGTCGCCGCCCACCTGCTCGGCGACGAACTGGAGCGGGTAGAAGGCGGTCGCGACGGTGAGGGCGCCGTCGGTGGCGTCGGCGGAGGTGCCGCCCTCGGAGTCGGCGGTCGAGCATGCCGAGAGCAGGAGGGTCGAGGCCGCGGCGGCGGCGATCGCGGCGGAGGTCTTCTTCATGCGCACCATGGTAGGCCTTATGAGAATGATTGTCGAAATCAGGACCCGAGTCCCGGGTGCCGGGCGCGTCCTCCGCAAGGGTCGAACGGCGCCCGGCACGCGCATCGTCCCGGGGGCGTCGCGCCGCTAGACTGTCGCGAGCGATTCCGACCCCCTTCCACAAGGAGCATCACGTGGCCGCACCCAGCCGTCTCGACAACGCCATCTCGCTCGCGAAGCGCCGCGGCTTCGTGTTCCCCTGCGGCGAGATCTACGGAGGCACGCGCTCCGCGTGGGACTACGGGCCGCTGGGCGTCGAGCTCAAGGAGAACATCAAGCGCCAGTGGTGGCGCGCGATGGTCACCTCGCGCGACGACATCGTCGGTCTCGACTCGTCCGTGATCCTGCCCCCGCAGGTGTGGGAGGCCTCGGGCCACATCGCGGCCTTCGTCGACCCGCTGGTCGAGTGCCTGTCCTGCCACAAGCGCTACCGCGAGGACCACCTGCTCGAGGAGTTCGAGGAGAAGAAGGGTCGCGCGCCCGAGGGCGGCCTCGCCGAGATCGCCTGCGCCGCATGCGGCTCGCGCGGCCAGTGGACCGAGCCCAAGATGTTCAACGGCCTGCTGCGCACCTACCTCGGCGCCGCGTCGGACGACTCCGGCCTGCACTACCTGCGTCCCGAGACCGCGCAGGGCATCTTCATCAACTTCGAGAACGTCATGCGCACCGCGCGCCAGAAGCCCCCGTTCGGCATCGCGCAGGTGGGCAAGTCGTTCCGCAACGAGATCACGCCCGGCAACTTCATCTTCCGCACCCGCGAGTTCGAGCAGATGGAGATGGAGTTCTTCGTGGTGCCCGGCACCGACGAGGAGTGGCACCAGCACTGGATCCAGACCCGCAAGGACTGGTACACGGACCTGGGCATCGCCGAGGACAACCTGCGCCTCTACGAGCACCCGCAGGAGAAGCTCTCGCACTACTCGAAGGGCACCACGGACATCGAGTACCGCTTCGGCTTCCAGGGCTCGGAGTGGGGCGAGCTCGAGGGCATCGCGAACCGCACCGACTTCGACCTGTCGACGCACGCGAAGCACTCCGGTAAGGACCTCTCGTACCTCGACCCCGCGACCAACGAGCGCTTCGTGCCGTACGTGATCGAGCCTGCCGCGGGCCTCTCGCGCTCGCTCATGGCCTTCCTGGTCGAGGCCTACACCGAGGAGGAGGTGCCCACCGCGAAGGGCGGCACCGAGACCCGCACCGTCCTGCGCCTCGACCACCGCCTCGCGCCCGTCAAGGCCGCGGTGCTGCCGCTGTCGAAGTCCGCGGACCTGGTCCCGACCGCCGAGAGCCTCGCGAAGGAGCTCCGCGGCGCGTGGAACATCGACGTGGACGTCACCCAGTCGATCGGCAAGCGCTACCGCCGTCAGGACGAGGTGGGCACGCCGTACTGCATCACCATCGACTTCGACACCCTGGACGACCAGGCCGTCACCATCCGTGACCGCGACACCATGCAGCAGGAGCGCGTCGCGCTCTCGCAGGTGAGCGGCTACCTCGCGCAGCGCCTCATCGGGGCCTGACGGTGGGGGCGGGGCACTCGCACTCCGAGCGCCCGCCCCGGGCGTCCGCGGCGACGACGCGCCTGCTCTGGGCGCTCGTGCTCGGCGTCCTGGGCGCCGTGCTCGTGGGCGCGGTGGCCACCTGGCCGTCGACGTGGGACACCCTGGGCTCCGAGAGCCTGCTGTACGAGGACGCCCGGCGGCTCGACGCCGAGGTGGTCTCGGTCGACGAGGAGACCGGCGGCTACACCGTCGAGATCACCACGCCCGGTGACGAGGGCGAGCGAGCGATGTCGCCGACCGGCATCCCGTCGCTCGAGCTCGGTCCGGGCGACGCGGTGCGGGTGGTCGAGGTCGATCCCGCGCAGCCGGTGATCTTCTCGGACTTCGAGCGCGGCTCGCCGATCCTCGCTCTGCTCATCGTCTACGTGGTGCTGGTGCTCGCGGTGGCGTGGTGGCGAGGGCTGGGCGCGCTGCTCGGCCTGGTCGCGGCCTTCGGCATCGTCGCGTTGTACACGGTGCCCGCGCTGTTCGACGGGGCGAGCCCCGCGCTCGTGGGCCTCGTGACGTCGGCGGGCGCGCTGTTCGTGCTGCTCTACGTCGCGCACGGCCCCAACGCCCGCACGACGACCGCCTATCTGGGCACCATCGCCGGCCTCTTCGTCACGGCGATCCTCGGCACCTGGGCGGTCCGGGCGGCTCAGATCCCCGGAGTGCCGGACGAGGCGCAGATCAACCTCGCGTACCTCGACGGCGACATCTCGCTCAGCGGCCTCGCGTTGTGCGGGCTCATGCTCGCGGGGCTCGGCGTCCTCAACGACGTCACCATCACGCAGGCCTCGGCCGTGTGGGAGCTCGGCGCGGCACGCGCGGACCTCGGGCCGTGGCAGCTGTTCCGCCGCGGCATGCGCATCGGCCGCGATCACATCGCCTCGACCGTCTACACGATCGCCTTCGCGTACGTCGGTGCGTCGCTGCCGCTCATCATGCTCATCTCGATCTACAGCGACCCGGCGTCGACCGCGATCACCTCGTCGGAGATCGCGGGCGAGGTGGTCCGGACGCTCGTGGGGTCGATCGGCCTGGTGCTCGCGGTGCCCCTCACGACGGCCATCGCGGCGCTCGTGGTCGGGCTCGGCGGGGAGGAGTCGGACGATGCGCCGGGTACCGGGCCGGACGATGCGGAACCCGGCACGGTATCGGGCCGAGCGGCCGTCGAGGTCACTTCGGCCGATTCGTCCCGGGATGTGACCGAATCGTGATGATTTCCACTGATTTGCCCCGTTCCTCTTGACGTGCCATATGTGCTGGCCCCACGCTTGTCTTGGCGGGCATTCAGGGGTGCGATCGCATCCTCTGGGGGGACACGGGCGAATGCCACCGTCCCTCATTGACCGTCGCGGCTGCGCGCCTGGTCGCTGCGCCGCGGCGCCTCGCGCCCGGGCTTTCCCTCAGCGGCCCGGGCGCGAGTGCGCCTGCCGACGCGCGGGGCGTCTCTGCTGAGGCGCCCGCGGCCGCTCGCCCCGGTAGCGGGGTGAGGCGCGCGACCTGCTGGGTCCCGTCCGAGTCCTGAGACAATGGACGCCATGACCCCGACCACCCGCCTGCTCCCGCCGCTGCGCATCGGTCCGCTCGAGGTGGACACGCCCGTGATCCTCGCGCCGATGGCCGGCATCACCAACGCCGCCTTCCGCCGCCTGTGCCGCGAGCATGGCGGTGGCCTCTACGTGGCGGAGATGGTGACGTCGCGCGCGCTCGTGGAGCGCACTCCGGAGTCGCTCCGCATCATCGCGCACGATCCCGACGAGACGCCGCGCTCGGTCCAGGTCTACGGCGTGGATCCGGCGACCATCGGCGCGGCGGTGAAGATGATCTGCGAGGAGGACCGCGCGGATCACATCGACATGAACTTCGGCTGCCCGGTGCCCAAGGTGACGCGCAAGGGCGGGGGAGCGGTGCTGCCGTGGAAGCGCGACCTGTTCCGCGACATCGTGCGCGCGGCCGTGCGGGAGGCGTCGAAGTTCGACATCCCCGTGACCGTGAAGATGCGCAAGGGCGTCGACGACGATCACCTCACCTATCTCGATGCGGGCAAGACCGCGGAGCGGGAGGGGGTGGCCGCAGTCGCGCTGCATGCGCGCACGGCCGCCGAGTACTACAGCGGCACCGCGGACTGGGAGTCGATCGCGCGTCTCAAGGGGACCGTGACGTCGATCCCGGTGCTGGGCAACGGCGACATCTGGGAGGCCGAGGACGCGGTCCGCATGGTCGAGCAGACCGGTTGCGACGGCGTGGTCGTCGGACGCGGTTGCATGGGCCGGCCGTGGCTCTTCGCCGACCTCCAGGCGGCCTTCGAGGGGCGCCCCGAGCGGGTGCAGCCCGGCCTGCGGGAGGTCGCGGACGCGATCTACCGGCACGGCCAGCTCATGGTCGCGCACTTCGGCGACGACGAGGACAAGGCGATGCGCGAGATCCGCAAGCACATGTCCTGGTACCTCAAGGGCTACCCGGTGGGCGGCGAGGTCCGTCGGTCGCTCGGCCTGGTGACCACGCTCGCCGAGCTGCGGGGGATCCTCGACACGCTCGACCTCGACTCGCCGTACCCCGGTTCCGAGGCGGAGGGGCCGCGCGGTCGTCAGGGCTCGGCGCGGGTGCCGGCGTGCCCGGAGGGCTGGCTCGACACGCAGGACATCACGCCGGACCTGGAGATGCGTCTGCGCGAGGCCGAGTTGAGCGTCTCCGGCGGCTGACTCGGCTTTCCGCGCGTCCGGCGCGCACACCCGTGCGGCGCTCACCGGGTGGGTGGCGCCTTCGGTGCGGGGTGGTCAGACGGGGATGGGTTCGCGGTGGTCGCGGGGTTGTCCTGGCGCCGGTTCGTGTGCCGGTTCGCGTTCGTGTGTTCGTGCTCGCTCCGGCCCCGTCCGCCCGATGTCGACGTGGAGGGCTGCTCGTCCGCCTTGTCGGGGTGTCTGTTTCGGGTCGATGGTTCTGGGCGGGGTGAACCACACCTCGGTGGTGGTGGCTTTGACGGTCCAGCCGTCGTCGTGGATGCGGTGATGACAGCGGGTGCACAGCAGCACCCCGTTGGCGAGGTTCGAAGGCCCGCCGCGGCTCCATTCTTGGATGTGGTGCGCGTCGCACCAGGACACGGGCGCGTGGCAGAAGGCGCAGCCGCCGTCCCTCTCGGCCAACGCGATCCTCTGCGCCGGGGTGAAGTACCTGCGCGCGTAGCCCACATCCAGGGCTTGCGACCCCGCACCAAGGACGACGGGGAGGATCTTCGCGTCGACGGCCATCCGTCGCAGCTGGCCCGCGCTCATCGGAGTCGAGACCGCATCGCACGACCCCAGTCCGAGTCCGGTCCGCAGTCCAGGCTCATCGACGCGCACGACCACCTGGGTCGACACTCCTGAGCCAGGCTCGTCGCAGCGCATCCCGTGGCGGGCCAGTCCGACGAGCGCGTCGGCGCGGATCCGTCCGGCCTCGCCGGGCTCGGCCGGCCCGAGGCCTTCGTTGCGACGCCGGGCGAACGCGTCCCTGACTTGCGCGTCGAGCCAGGTCTTGATGACCGCCCCCGACGCAGGATCCACGACTCCGTTGAGCGCGACCATCCCGTCCGCCCGCTCCGACACGCTCACGTACCTGTCGGCGCGTTGACGCTTCTCCCGCGCCTCCCATCGGTCGAGGTCCCACCGTGCGGTCACGTCGAGGCAGGCCTTGCGCAGATCGGCAAGCGCTAGCCGCTGAGCTTTCGCCACGAGTCGTGCTTCGAGGGTCTCGTCGGCGCCGTCGAGGCGGTCGAGGGTGTCCTTCAGCAAGGCCGCCTGCGCCGCCGACAGGGTGCCCGCACGCAGGGCGGCCGCGACCTGCGACCACCGCGGCGCAGGTATGACCCCCGCCATCGCACCCGACTCGGCCGGTGCATCGCCCCCAGAGAGGAGCTCGCCGGCGGCGATGAGGTCACGTGCGTCCTTCGCCGAGCTGCCGGTGGTCTGCGCGACCATCCCGACCGCGTTGCGATGCCCATGCCGGCGCGCCATCCCACCGCCGGCGCCGTCGGAGCGCTGTGCGACCGCACCGGCCAACAACGCTCCCCGCACGTCCACGAGCCGCCGGATCCGCGCCCACGCGGCCTGCCGGGCGGCGACATCGGCCTCGCTCAGCCCCGCCAGCACGCCAGGCTCAGCGGGCACGAGCACGTCCAATGCCCGCTCCACCGCCGCTGCAGCCTCACCGATCTCCATGACCACCAGTCAACCACCCGGGTCTGACACTCAACCCCGGATATCGCCCCTGGTACCTGTGGAAATCGACACCAGTTTCCGACCTGGGGACATCGCCGACGGGGTGGGCGGTGGGAAGGTCCGGTGGCGGGCGGCGGAAAGCCCCGCGACGGGTGGCGGGAAGCCTCGCGAACGGCCACGGGAAGGCCCCGCGAAGGGCGTGGGCAGGGCCACCGCGAACGCCGCCGGGACAGCCACCCATGCGGCCGTGCGGACGGTCGACGCGCCAACCGCCCCACCCGGCGCTACCGTGACCGCATGGCCAAGGTGCGCGCGTTTCTCGCGATGTCCCTCGACGGCTTCGTCGCGGGTCCGGACGACAGCCTCGACTGGCTCGAGCCGCGACCTCGCGGCGCCGCCCCGGTTGCAGCCCCGCCCTGGTCGGAGGCGCCGGAGGACGCGCTCGTGTTCGCGGACTTCCTCGATCAGATCGGCGTGATCGTCATGGGACGGCGCACGTACGACATCGTCGAGGGGTTCGACGACTGGCCGTACGGCGAGATCCCCATGCTCATCGCCACGCACCGACCGCTCGCGCACCCGCTCCCGACCGTCGCCGCGACCCACGGCACCCTCACGGAGATCATCGCGCAGGCGAAGGAGGTCGGCGCCGGGCGCGACATCTACATCGACGGCGGCACCATGGTCCGCGAGACGCTCGCGGCCGGACTGCTCGACGACCTCATCGTCACGCTCGTCCCGACGGTGCTCGGCGGCGGCGTCCCGCTGTTCGCGGGCACTCCCCGCACCGCGGAGCTCACGGTGCTGAGCGTGACGCGCTACGGCGACGGCCTGGTCCAGATGCACCTCGACTGCCGCAGGTAGGAGCCCCGACGGTCCCAACGCACCGCATCGTGCCCGCTAGAGTCGACATGTGAGCGCTTTTCCCGACGGCTACGCCGCAGCGGACGTGCAGCGCTACGTCCAGGAGCCCCCCAAGCAGGCGCAGCGCACGCCGTTCGAACGCGACCGTGCGCGCATCGTCCACTCGAGCGCGCTGCGCAGGCTCGGCGCCAAGACCCAGGTGCTGGGCGCCGGCACGGGCGACTTCGTGCGCACCCGCCTCACGCACACGCTCGAGGTCGCCCAGGTGGGCCGCAGCCTCGGCAAGGTGCTCGGATGCGACCCCGACGTGGTCGACGCGGCGTGCCTCGCGCACGATCTCGGCCACCCGCCCTTCGGGCACAACGGCGAGCGCGCCCTCGACGAGGTGTCGACCGACATCGGCGGCTTCGAGGGCAACGCCCAGACGCTGCGCCTCCTCGTGCGGCTCGAGCCCAAGTCCTTCCACCCGGAGACGGGGGAGAGCGTGGGCCTCAACCTCACCCGCGCGGTGCTCGACGCGAGCGTGAAGTACCCCTGGACCGAGGACGCCACCCCGACCCGTCCCGACGGCCGCCCGACCCGCAAGTTCGGCGTCTACGAGGACGATCTCCCGGTCTTCCACTGGCTGCGTGAAGGTGCGCCCGACCGCGGTCAGAGCTTCGAGGCGCAGGTGATGGACCTCGCGGACGACATCGCGTACTCGGTGCACGACGTCGAGGACTCCGTGGTCCACCACACCGTCTCGCTCGGGGTGCTCCGCGACCCGGGCAGGGCCCGCGAGATCGCCGACCACGCCCGCGAGTGGTACGGCAGGGGAGAGCCCGACGCGCTGCTCGCCGCGCTCGAGCGCCTCCACGCGCAGCCGTGGTGGATGGACGAGTACGACGGCTCCCACCGCGCCCTCGCGACCCTCAAGGACATGAGCAGCCAGCTCATCGGACGCGTGGTGGGCACGGTCGCCGAGGCGACCCGCGAGGCCTACGGCGACGGTCCGCACACCCGCCATCACGCGAGCCTCGTCATCCCCGAGGAGCTCGCGGACGAGATCCTCATGCTCAAGGGCATCGCCGTGCACTTCCTCATGGCGCCGCGTGAGAAGAAGGCGGCCTACCGCCAGCAGCGCGAGCGGCTCGTGGACCTGGTCGGGGCGCTGATCGAGCTGGGGGACAGCGCGCTCGAGCCTCACTTCGCGGTGATGCACCGCGAGGCGGCGGACGATGCGGCGCGCAAGCGCGTGATCATCGACCAGGTGGCGTCGCTCACCGACAAGTCGGCGTACGACTGGCACCACCGGTACGTGGTGCGCCGACGCTAGACGCCGTTCAGCAGGGACGAACGGATCAGGCCTGCGCGTCCGCGGGCGCCTCCGCGGCCCGCGCGACCATCCGGTGCTCGACCACGAGCACCGCGACGACGAGCGCCGCACCGAGCACCATCGCGATGAGCGGACCGGCGAGCGAGCCGTACGGTGCGACCCGCGCCCCGTCGGCGTCCTGCCACGGCCACAGCGCGACCAGCGATCCCGCCATCACGCCCGTGAGCGCGACGAGGGTGATGCGGCGGTGGTGCTCGAGCAGCCACTGCAGCAGCTTGACGATGGTGACGAGGCCGATCGCGCAGCCGGTCGCGAACAGCGCGAGGTAGCCGAGGTCGCGGTCGTTGAGCGCCGCGATGGTGGGCTCGTACAGGCCCATGGTGAGCAGCAGGAACGAGCCCGAAAGCCCGGGCAGCACCAGCGCCGACACCGCGAGGGCGCCGGCGGGGACCAGCACGTACGGCTCGGGGGAGAGGTTGCCGCCGGGCAGCGACACGACGACGGCGACCACGATCGCGGCGACCGCGGCGAGCGCCCATTCGCGGGGACCCCACGAGCCCGTGCGGCCGTCGCGGGTGGCGGAGGCGCGCGAGTGGCGGAACGGCACCGCGAGCGAGGCGAGCACGAGGCCGAGGAACAGCCCGCGCATCGTCTCCGGGTGGTCCTCGAGCAGGCCCTCCATCACGTGCGCCATGGTGACGAGCGCGACGCCCATGCCGACGAGGATCGGCACCACGATGGCCCAGCGCACGTGCGCGAGCTCGCCCTTGGCCCGCTCGAGCCCGCGACCGCGCAGCCCGTCGGTCAGACCGAGGCGGATGCCGCCGATGAGGTGGCCGGCCGAGGTGAGGAGCGGCTCGTAGACGCCGGTCATGAGCGCGACGGTGCCGCCGCTGACGCCCGGCACCGTCTCGGCCGTGCCGATCATGATGCCGCGCACCAGGTTGAGCACGAGCGCGAGCGGCCCGCGGCGGGTCTGCTCCGGGGACTCGGGTGCTGCGGTCATCGGGCGTCTCCTGAGCTCGGGGCGGGTTCGCTCGATGAGAGCACGGCGCGACGCTCCCGCACAAGCATGACCAGAGCGACGATCGGGAGCACCAGCGGCACCCACCCGTAGGCCGAGCCGTAGCCGGTCCACACGGTCTCGTCGGCCCACCAGGTCGGCTCGACGTAGCCGAGGGTCCCGACCACGAGCACGCCCGCGAGCTCGATCGCGGTGCCGACGAGCGCGACGCCCGCCCACCGCTTCCACAGCGCGATCGCGATCACCAGGTACAGCGCCGCGGAGACCCCGGACACGAGGTACGGCACGGGCGCCTCGGCCAACTTGGTCGAGATCTGGTAGCTCGACCGGCCGAGAGCGGCGAGCGCGAGCACCGCGTACGCGACGATCAGCGCGATGCGCGCGACGTAGTTCATGCTCCGGACTCCAAGATGACGAGGATGCGCCACGACACGACCGCGATCGCGACGGCGACGATGAGCGCGGACGCGGCGTCTACGCGCGCGATCTGCACGGGGGACAGGACGGGTCGGTTCGGATCGGGATCCGCGGCGGCGGCCTCAGGGGTGCCCAACCGGCCGATCCCGAGCAGCGCGAGCAGCGCCACGGAGGCGATGAGGTACCCGAGCGTGAGGATGAGGTCGACGTCCGCGCCGGAGAACAGGAGCACGATGACGGTCACGGCCTGGAGCGCGACCGCGCCGATGGTGACCGGGACGGCCCACTGCACGGCGCGGTGAAGTCTGGGGAACGCGAGCGTGGCCGCGCCCGCCAGAGCGAGCGCGGCGCACACCACGAGCACCAGGGGGAAGACGACCCCGGTGTAGACGGCCACTAGGCGCGCGGAGCCGCCTGCTGCACGCGCATCGGCAGGCGGGTCATCTCCTCGCCGTCCACGCTGATGACCCACGAGAAGAGGCGGGGCTTGTCGAAGCGCAGTCCGTCGATGGTGAACGCGAAGCTGGCGACCTGCTCGTCGCCGTCGACCAGGTGCGCCGGTCGGCCCACCGTGAACTCGCCACCCATCGCGCGGACGGGGGCGGGCTTGCCCTCGGCGTCGGGACGGATGCCGATCGGGTACTCCACGCCGTCCTCGGTGAGGAGCTTGAGCTCGAACTGGTGCGTCTGGTTCGTCGCGGTGAACGGCACGTGGACGATGGCACCCACCGCGAGGCGGCGGTGCACGGCCGGGAAGCCGTTCACGAAGATGATGTTCCACCCCGCGCCCAGCGCGTAGATCTTGTTCTGCACGACCTCGGCCGAATCGGCGAGGAATGCGTCCACTCTCACAACAGGGTCCTTTCTCAGGGTGCGCGTCAAGCCTAGCGCCACCCGGTGACAGGCTCGCGACAAGCGGGGACGATGCGCGGCATCGTCCCCGCCCCCGAGTAGTCTGTGCGCGTGGCTGGGACGATCAACAGGGACGACATCGCGGCGGTCCGCGAGCGGGCCCCGATCGAGGACATCATCGGGCAGCACGTCTCCCTCAAGTCCGCCGGCGTCGGATCGCTCAAGGGACTGTGCCCCTTCCACGACGAGCGTTCCCCCTCGTTCCACGTCCGTCCGGCGGCCGGCCGCTGGCACTGCTTCGGCTGCGGCGAGGGCGGCGACGTCATCGAGTTCGTCATGCGGATGGACGGCCTGCCGTTCGCCGAGGCGGTCGAGTACCTGGCCGAGCGCGCGGGCGTGACGCTGCGCTACGAGGCGGGAGGCCGCCGCTCGTCCGAGTCCGGCGCGAGCATGCGCAGGCGCCTGCTCGAGGCGCACCGCGTCGCCGCGGAGTACTTCCGTGCGCAGCTCGCGACGCCCGAGGCGCGCATCGCCCGCGACTTCCTGCGCGAGCGCGGCTTCGATCGCGAGGCGGCCGAGCACTTCGGCTGCGGCTACGCCCCGCAGGGCTGGTCGCACCTCACGGATCACCTGCGCAAGAGCGGCTTCACCGAGCCGGAGCTCAAGGCGTCCGGCCTGGTCTCCGAGGGTCAGCGCGGCGTCTACGACCGCTTCCGCGGACGGCTCGTGTGGCCCATCCGGGAGGTGACCGGAGACGTCATCGGCTTCGGCGCGCGCCGCCTGCACGAGGACGACCAGGGCCCCAAGTACCTCAACACCCCCGAGACCCAGATCTACAAGAAGAGCCACGTGCTCTACGGCCTGGACCTCGCCAAGGGCGCGATCCGCAGCGAGCGCACCACCGTGGTGGTCGAGGGCTACACCGATGTCATGGCCTGCCACCTCGCGGGCGTCACCAACGCCGTCGCGACCTGCGGCACGGCCTTCGGCGAGGACCACGTCAAGGTGGTGCGCCGGCTCATGGGCGACACGGGTCAGACCCAGCTCAAGGTCGGCTCGCACGGCGCCAAGGTGGTCTTCACGTTCGACGGCGACGAGGCCGGGCAGAACGCCGCGCTCAAGTCCTTCGCGCTCGATCAGCAGTTCCTCGCGCAGACCTTCGTCGCGGTCGACCCCGAGGGCATGGACCCGTGCGACATCCGTCAGCGCGACGGGGACGATGCGGTGAAGCGCCTCATGGAGCGTCGCGTCCCGCTGTTCGAGTTCGTCATCAAGGCCTCGCTCGCGGCGCACGACCTCGAGACCCCCGAGGGGCGTGTGGCCGCGCTGCGCACGGCGGCGCCGATCGTCGCGCAGATCCGCGACCGCGCGATCCGCCCCGAGTACGGCAGGCGGCTCGCGGGCTGGCTGGGCATGGAGCCGGCCGACGTGCTGCGTGCGGTGTCCCAGGCCGGGTCGCGGGGGAGCGGGGCATCGTCCCCCGGTCGCGCGCACGGCGGCGGTGCGCCCGCGCCGCAGCAGGCGCCGCCGCCGTACGATGACGGTCCTCCGCCGATGGATCCTGAGACCGGGCAGATCGTCACGGTGAGCGCCGCGCGGCCCAACCCGCGCGATCCCGTGGTGCGCGCCGAGGCGCTGTCGCTCGGCGTGCTGCTGCAGGCGCCTCGGGCGATCGTCGAGGAGGCGCAGGCCTTCGCGATCTACGGCGAGCTCTCGCGAGAGGCGTTCGTCACGGCGCAGTACGCGCAGGTGTTCGACGCGATCGCCGCGGCAGGCGGTCCGGCCGATGCCACCGCGGACTGGGTGGGGGCCGTCGTCGAGCAGGTGGGCCCCGACCTCGCGTCGCTGGTCTCGCAGCTCGCCGTCACGCCGCTGCCGCACGACAAGCCGGCGGAGGCGGGTGTCTACGGGCGCTCGGTGCTCGCGCGCCTGCTCGACAACTGGCTCACCCGGCGGATCGCGGACCTGCGCGGGCGCATGCAGCGCGCCGGGGCGGGCACCGATGCGGCGCAGGAGGCCTTCGCGGAGATGCTCCGCCTCGAGGCCCGCCGTCGCGAGCTCCGCGAGCTCTGACACGCGCCCGCGAAACCGGCGCGAAGCCGTCGCTTGCGACGGCGCGGTGAACGCCGTGTTACAGGGATGCAAACTCTTGGCAACTTGCTTACCAGGGCGTTCGCACGGTCGCTAGCGTGCCGGACAAGGCCGCGTCGGCGCGGTTCTCTGCCGCCGGACGGGCGGCGTCATCCCACGAAAGGTGTCATTGTGATGAATCGTGCGTTCGCCTCGACCGCGCTCGCGGCGGGGCTCGTCCTCGCCGTCGCAGGCTGCTCCAGCTCCGACGGTGCTGAGGCGGAGGAGTCGGTCACCCCGGAGGAGACCGCGATGGCCGAGGAGACCACCGAGGCGGTCGACAAGCTCACGCTCGCGCTCGTCCCCTCGGACGAGGTCGACCAGCTCGTGACCGACGGCGAGGTCCTCGCCGAGCTGCTGAGCGCCGAGCTCGGCGTCGAGGTCGAGGTCTTCGTGCCCGACAGCTACAGCGCGGTCGTCGTCGCGCTCCAGACCGACCAGGCCGACATCGGCTTCCTCGGCCCGATCGCGATGACCCAGGCGGTCGACGAGGCCGGCGCCGTGCCGGTCCTCCAGTCGGTGCGCTACGGCTCCTCGAGCTACGTCACCCAGTACTTCACCAACGACCCCGACACCTTCTGCCTCGACGACGTCGTCACCGAGGCGGACGACGAGGGCATCAACTACTCGTACTGCAACGGCGCCACCGGCTACGACGGCCCGCAGGGCGAGGACGCGCTCGCGCTCATCGACCCGTCGTCGCAGATCGCGTTCGTCGACGAGTCCTCGGCCTCCGGCTACTACTACCCGGCGACCCAGCTCCAGAGCATCCTCGGCATCGACCCGCTCGTCGACCTCACGGGCTCGTTCTTCGCGGGCGGGCACCCGCAGTCGGTACAGGCGGTCTACGACGGTGACGCGGTGGTCGGCACGTCGTACAACGACGCGCGCGGCAACCTCGCGGAGGAGTTCCCCGACGTCGGCGAGAAGGTCGTCGTGTTCGCGTACTCGTCGAACATCCCGAACGACGGCGTGGTGCTCGCGGGTGACCTCGACTCGTCGCTGCAGGACGAGATCACCGCGGCGCTGATGGCGCTCGCGGAGACCGAGGAGGGCCTCGCCGCCCTGGACGCGGTCTACAACATCGAGGGCCTCGAGGCGGCGGACACCGCCGCGCTCGACGAGGCGCGCCAGGTCGCGGCGAACTTCGGCGAGAGCTGAGGCGCACCAGCCTGAACCATGCGGTGGTCGCGCCCCCTCGCGGGGCGCGGCCACCGCGCAGCCCTCTCACGGAACAGTGACCTCATGATCGAGCTGAAGGACGTCACGGTCCGCTACCCCAACGGCGTGGTGGGCCTCGACGGCGTGAACCTGACCATCCCGGACGGAGAGTTCGTGGTGGTCGTCGGCCTGTCCGGGGCCGGCAAGTCGACCCTCATCCGGACCATCAACGGCCTCGTGCCCGTGACCTCGGGCGCGCTCCTCGTCGACGGCGAGGACGTCGCCGGCGCCTCCAAGCGCGAGCTGCGCGCGATCCGCTCGCGCGTCGGCATGATCTTCCAGTCGTTCAACCTGGTGAAGCGCACGTCCGTGATGAACAACGTCATCATGGGCCAGCTCCACGACATCCCGTCATGGCGCGCGCTCGTGGGTCTGTGGAGCAAGGCGGAGAAGGAGAAGGGCTATCAGGCCCTCGAGCGCGTCGGGATCGTCGAGAAGACGTGGACGCGCGCCTCGGAGCTCTCCGGCGGCCAGCAGCAGCGCGTCGCCATCGCTCGGGCCCTCGCGCAGGACCCGTCGGTGATGCTCGCGGACGAGCCCGTCGCGTCGCTCGACCCGCCCACGGCGCAGATGGTGATGAAGGACCTGCAGCGGATCAATCGCGAGCTGGGCATCACCACGCTCGTCAACCTGCACTTCCTCGACCTCGCACGGCAGTACGGCGACCGGGTCATCGGCATGCGCGGCGGCAAGGTCGTGTTCGACGGCACCGGCGCCGAGGCGGACGATGCGGTGTTCGAGCGCATCTACGGACGCTCGCTCACCGCGGACGACACTCTGGCCGAGACCGCATGAGCGCTGCGGCTCCCACCGCTCCGGCCTCGCGCGTCGTCCGGCCCCGCAAGCCCCGGCCGTCGCGGCTGCTCATCGGCGGCCTCGTCGTCGCCGCGGCCTTCACCTGGTGGGCCGGGCACTCGCTCGGCTTCTCGCTGCGACCGCTGATCGAGAACTGGTCGAACGGCTGGGTGGTGATCGAGCAGTTCCTCCATCCGCAGTGGTCGTTCGTCTGGCGCGTGCGGGAGGCGTGGGTCGAGACCATCGCGATCGCGATCGTGGCCAGCGGGGTCGGCGTGATCCTGGGCCTGGTCTTCGCCTTCATGGCCTCGCGCGTGACGGATCGCTCCACCGGGCTGTTCCGGGCGACGCGCTGGTTCCTCTCGGTGCTGCGCTCGTTGCCCGACATCGCGTACGTGCTCATCTTCGTGGCACTCGTGGGCATCGGCTCGCTTGCGGGCATCCTCGCGCTGATCCTCTTCAACATCGGCATCGCGGCGAAGCTCACCTCCGAGACCATCGACGCGGTCGACAGTGGGCCGCTCGAGGCGGCCGACGCCTCGGGTGCCGGCACGTGGGCACGTGCCCGGTGGGCCGTGATGCCGCAGATCACGCCCAACTACCTCTCGTACTGCCTCTACATCTTCGAGCTCAACATCCGCTCGTCCGTGGTCATCGGCATCGCGGGCGGTGGCGGCATCGGCCAGGTCATCAACGTCCAGTTCTCGCGGTTCGAGTATGAGAACGTCGCCGCGATCACGGTCGCGCTGTTCGTGGTGGTGCTCCTGATCGACCAGCTGAGCCAGTACCTGCGCCGGAGGTTCGTGTGAGCGCCCCGCCCGTGACCGCATCGTCCACCCGCACCGCGCGGCCCGCGGAGCCGTCCAAGGCGAAGGCGACGCTCGTCTGGATCGCACTGCTGGTGATCTTCGGGGGCGCGGCCTTTCTGTCGAACGCACGGTGGAGCCAGATCACCGGGGTGTTCACCGACGGGTGGCGCTACCTCGAGCTCATGCTCGAGGGGCTGGTGCAGAACCCGTTCGCGGAGCCGTGGTCCGGCTACTGGACCCTCGCCATCGAGAAGATGCTCGAGTCCGTCTACATGGCCTGGGTGGGCACGCTCATCGGCGCGCTCATCTCCATCCCGTTCGGCTTCCTCGCGGCGCGCAATGTCGCCGGTCCCGTCACGGTGCAGCTCACCCGCGCGGTGCTCAACCTCATCCGCGCCGTGCCCGAGCTGGTCTTCGCGATCATCATCATGCTGCCGATCTTCGGCTTCGGGCCCGTGGCCGGAACGGTCGCGCTCGGCGTGGGCGCGGTCGGCACGCTGGGCAAGCTCACCGCGGAGGCGCTCGAGGGCATCGACCCCGGCCCCGTCGAGGCGGCCCGGGCCTCGGGCGCGCGCAGACTCTCCGTGCTGCGTTGGGCGTACTGGTCGCAGGTGCTGCCCGAGGTGGTCGCGTTCTGGCTCTACCGCTTCGAGATCAACATCCGTGCGTCCGCCGTGCTCGGCATCATCGGGGCCGGCGGCGTGGGGCAGCTGCTCGGGCAGCTGTTCGGGCAGCGTGAGTGGGAGCAGATCGGCATCACGCTCGCGGTCATCATCGCGGTGACGCTCATGGTGGACGCGATCTCCGGGGGCATCCGGCACCGCATCATCGCGGGTTCGGGGTCCGGCGCGAAGGCGACCGAGGAGGAGACCGCGAGCCTCTGACGGCCGCAGGCATCGTCGCGGGGCGGTCCCTCCTCGGGAGGGGCCGCCCCGCGCGCTGTAGCCGTCCGTGGCGCGTTTTGCTAGCGTCCGAAGGGTGGACGCGGCCCTCGCGATGCAGGAGCGGGCGCGTCGCGATGTCGACGCGCTCCGTCTCTGCGACGTGCCGTCCGTGCGGGAGCTCCGCGACCTCAGACTCGCGACGCTGTCGCGCCACGCGCGCCGCCTCGCCCGTCGCACGATGCGCGCGGAGGGGACGCTCCGTCCCTGGTACGCGCGCTCGCCGGTGCTCATGGTCGCGCTGCCGCTCGCGCTCGCCTGGGGAGTGCTCTTCACGAGCATCCCGGCGTTCTTCCTCGCGGTGGTGGTGCTCGCGTGGGGGCTGACGTCGGAGCCGCGCCTCAGCAGGGCGGAGCGGGTCGAGTACACGCGCGTCATGACCGCGTACCGCAACGCGGCGGCCGATGCGCTCGACGCGCGTGCGGACCGCAAGGCGTGGGGGAGCGAGGGGCCGGGGGCCTACGGGCTCAGCACCTGAGCGGGTCGCGGGATCGCGTGCGGGAAGCAGAAGGGCCGGCCCTCGATGAGGACCGGCCCTGATCGCTCCCCCGACTGGACTCGAACCAGTAACCCTTCGATTAACAGTCGAATGCTCTGCCAATTGAGCTACGGGGGATCGCGCTCGAATACTCTACCGGATGCCGGAGGGCTCCGATGACCAATCCGGGCATAACTTGGGTACGGAACGGCGTGGAACGGTGCCGCTAGACTGACCGGCGGCCTCACGGGGTCACGGGCCAGTAGCTCAGCCGGTTAGAGCAGTGGACTCATAATCCATCGGTCGCGGGTTCGAGCCCCGCCTGGCCCACCGCGGGGGATCACTCGTGAATCACGTGGCCGTCGACTCGGTGGGTGCCTGCCCCGCGTTCATCGACACCAGGCCGCCGAACCGCCATGAAGCCCGCCGTGGAGCGCTCGGTGCTCGATCGGAGCGCCTGGTCGACGTCACCCTCGGTGGCGATCGACGTCGATCAACCCTGGGGCAGAGCCCTGCGGTGTCAGGCGGCGGTGAGACCATTCCTTGACGAGTGTGCGGTGGCAGGAGGTGTGGGATGCGCGGCGAGGCGACGGTGCTCCACGCCGACCTCGACGCGTTCTACGCGTCGGTCGAGCAGCGCGACGAGCCTGCACTCCGCGGACGGCCCGTGATCGTGGGCGGCGGCGTCGTGGTGGCCGCCAGTTACGAGGCGAAGGCCCGGGGCGTGCGCACAGCGATGGGCGTGCAGCGGGCGCGTGCGATCTGTCCCGACGCCATCGTCGTCCCTCCCCGGATGGAGGCCTACTCCGCAGCGAGCCGAGCGGTGTTCGCGATCTTCCACGACACCACGCCGTACGTGGAGGGAGTTTCGATCGACGAGGCGTTCCTCGAGGTGGGCGGGCTTCGCCGCCTTGCCGGGACTCCCGAGGAGATCGCCATGCGCCTGCGGGAGCGCGTGCGTGCCGAAGTCGGGCTCCCGATCTCGGTGGGCGTCGCGAGAACCAAGTTCCTCGCGAAGGTGGCGAGCGCGGTCAGCAAGCCCGACGGGCTCCTCGTGGTGGGGCCGGACCGCGAGGAGGCGTTCCTTCATCCGCTCCCCGTCGAACGGCTCTGGGGCGTCGGCGCGGTGACCGCGGAGAAGCTGCACGGCAACGGCGTCTACACGGTCGGGCAGCTGGCCGAGCTCGAGGCGGCGACCGCCGAGCGGTGGCTCGGCAAGGCGGCCGGTGCGCATCTGCATGCGCTGGCCCGGCTCCGGGACCCGCGGCCGGTCGAGACGACCAAGCGCCACGGGTCCATCGGCTCGCAGCGCGCGCTTGGCAATCGGTCGTACACCGAGGGTGAGCTCGGGCTGATCCTCACCCAGATCGTCGATGGCCTCGCGAAGCGCCTGCGCGATCGCGGATCGTCGTGCGCCACCGTGGTGCTGAGGCTTCGCTACGGCGACTTCACGAAGGCGACCCGATCGCGCACGCTCGCCACGCCCACGGATCGCACCGAGGTGGTGCTCGGCGTCGCCCAGCGCTTGCTCGCTGCGGCGGGTCCCGACATCTCCGACAGAGGCGTCACCCTCATCGGTGTCTCGCTCGCGCAGCTGACCAGCGCCGCCACGGTTCAGCCCGAGCTTCCGATCGACTGGCACGACGGGGCGCGCATCGACACCGCCCTCGATGCGGTTCGCGATCGATTCGGCTCCGCCGCCGTCACGCGCGCCGCGCTCATCGGCCGAGACCCTGGTTGGTCGGCGCCGCGGCTGCCTGAACACGGGTAGACGCCTGCAGGGCCGACATGGGCCCGGCGGCGTCGGTGGACTGTGCTGCGCCGCGTGCGCGAGACCGAGCGGTCACTGGTGCTCGACGCGGGCTGACGCGCGGGGGTGGGTTCTCGCACTCGGTGTTCATATCGGCGTAATGCCTGGTTAACGGAGTTTCGGTAGCCTCCGGACCCATGAAGCGGTTGGACGGGCTCACGGGCCTGCGGTGGTATGCGGCCTTCGGCGTGTTCGCCTATCACGTCTCGTACTGGTTCCTCAGCGTTCCCGGCGCCGAGGGTGTGCGCACGGTGTTCGACGGCATGGGTGCGCTGGGCGTGTCGTTCTTCTTCGTCCTCAGCGGCTTCGTGCTCACCTGGGCGCACCAGCCGACCACCTCCGCCTCGACGTTCTACCGGCGCCGCATCGCGCGCATCGTCCCCCTCTGCTGGCTCACCACCGTGCTCGCGTACACCGTGGAGGCCGCCTTCAACCCGGCAACGCGCTGGGGCTGCTCCCCGGGGCGCTCGGCAACTTCACCTTTCTCCAGGCGTGGGTGCCATCGCGACGCTTCTACTTCGGAGGCAACGCGGTCGAATGGAGCGTCTCGGTCGAGATGCTGTTCTACCTCCTGTTCCCGCTGCTGATCGTGTGGATCGGCCGTCGCTCGAAGGCGCAGGTGTGGTGGATCGCTGGCGCGGCCTGCGTGGCGGCGCTCGCGTGCGGCGAGGCGGCGCGCGCGGTCGCAGGCTCCGACGCCTTCGGCGGCCTGTCGCTCTACGTCTTCCCGCCCGCGCGCCTCCCGGAGTTCGTCCTCGGCATCTGCGCGGCGCTCCTGGTACGTCACGGCCTCCCGCGCGTGCCGATGGCCCTCGCCGGTGCCCTCCTGCTCGGTTCCTACCTGGTCGTTCATGTGTTGCCCGCGAGCGACGGCTATGGCTCGGTGCGGTTCTGGTCGTTGCCGATCGCGCTCATGATCGTCGCGACGGCGCAGGCGGACATCGCCGGGGTCGACCATCCGTTCCGCCGTGGCATGACGGTGCGCCTCGGACAGTGGTCTTTCGCGTTCTATCTGGTCCACGCGGTCGTCGTGACCGTGGTGGGGGAGCTGGTCTTCGCGGGGGAGAGTGCGACGCTCGCGGCGGTCCTCATCGGGGTGGTCGTCGCCTTCGGTGGGAGCCTGCTGCTCTCGTGGCTGCTGTTCACCTACGTCGAGACGCCGGCGGAACGAGCGATCAGAGCCTCGACGTGGGTGCCGCGCCTGCCCGGCAGGGCCCAGCCGAGCCTGGACTGAGGGGGAGCGCCGGTGCCACGTCGGATGTCCGGGCCCGATGCCGTACACTGGACGCCGCGAGCACACGCTCGTGCTTGTCGAGACTGGCAAGTTCAGACTCCGAGCATCCATCCTGGCGCTCGGACGATCGCCCGGAGGGCATCGTCCGTTGGCGCGGGCCCCGAGCCCCGCACGAAGCGCCTCTTCCAGACTCCCGCGCCCGGCCGTAAGGTCGAGGCGCCGGGTACTCCCGCACGTCGGCATCGCCGGCGCCGCATCACCGGCCGCTGAGCGGCCAAAGAAAGTAAGGAAACACATCATGGCTACTGGCACCGTCAAGTGGTTCAACGCCGAGAAGGGCTTCGGCTTCATCGCTCCCGACGACGGCTCGGCCGACGTCTTCGCGCACTTCAGCGCGATCAACACCTCGGGCTACCGCACCCTCGAGGAGAACCAGCGCGTCGAGTTCGACCCCGAGCAGGGCCAGAAGGGCATGCAGGCGGCCAACATCCGCCCGCTGTAACCCGTCGCTCGCGACTGCAGGGCCCGTCCGGGCGCGCCTTCGGGCCGCGCCGGGCGGGCCTTCGTCGTACCCGGGGACGATGCGTCGCGCTGCTGCATGAGCGCACGGATCGGCCGGAATCCGACACCTATGCAGCATCGGGGCGCATGGGCGGCAGGGGAGCTCGCGCGCGCAACTACCTGACCTCGGGGATCATGTCGATCGCGCCGCACGGGCACTCGGCGGCGCAGATGCCGCAGCCCTTGCAGTAGTCGTAGTCGATCTCGTAGCGCATGCCCGGCCCCAGCTTGGTGATCGCGTCGTCGGGGCACATCCCGAAGCAGTTGTCGCACTCGAAGCACGAGCCGCACGACATGCATCGCCGCGCCTCGAAGACCGCATGCTCGGTGTCGAGCCCGGACAGCACCTCCTCGAAGCCCGTCACGCGACGCGCGGCCTCCAGCGCGGACCGGTGCTGCTTGGGCGCATCGGAGTAGTACCAGGAGTTGAGCCGGGACGCGGTGGCCTCGCGCTCGACCGGCTCGGCCGGCAGCACGCGTGAGGCGAGGTAGGCGTCCACCGCTGCGGCGGCCCTCGCACCGCGCCCGATCGCGTACGTCGCGGTGCGCGAGCCGGGGGAGACGTCACCCGCCGCGAACACGCCCTCGCGCCCGGTCATGAGCGTCGCGGGATCCACCTGCACCACGCCGCCCTCGACGGAGATGTCCGCCGCCCCCTCGAGCAGCGTGAGGTCCGCGTCCTGGCCCACCGCGAGCATCACGGTGTCCGCGTCCAGCTCCTCGAACTCGCCCGTGCCGTGCGGCCGTCCCTCCTCGTCGAGCTCCATCCGCTCGATGGTGAGGTGCGGCCCCTCGACCGCCGCGATGGTCGACAGCCACTGCACGCGCACCCCCTCGCCGACGGCCTCCTCGAGCTCCGTCGGGTGCGCCGGCATCTGCTCGCGCGTGCGCCGGTAGACGACCACCGCATCGGATGCCCCGAGCCTGCGCGCCGTCCGCGCGGCGTCCATGGCGGTGTTGCCGCCGCCGTACACCGCGACGCGGCGCCCCACCAGGGGCGCGTTGCCCTCCGCGACGTCCCGCAGCACGTCGATCGCGTCGACCATGTGCGAGGCCGCGCCCGCCGGGATGTCGACGTGGTGCGCGACCCCCGCGCCCATCGTCAGCACCACCGCGTGGAACTCCGCCTCGGCGGCACGGAGGTCTGTCACCGGAGCCCCGCACTCGATACGCACGCCGGTGTCCTCGATCCGCCGGATCTCCGCCGCGAGCACGTCGCGCGGCAGCCGGTACGCGGGGATGCCGTAGCGCAGCATGCCGCCGGGCTCGGCGGCGGCCTCGCGGATCACCACCTCGTGGCCTCGCTGGTGGAGGTGGTACGCGGCGGACAGCCCGGCGGGGCCGGAGCCCACCACGAGCACGCGCCTGCCGGACGATGCGGCGGGGACCGGCAGCGCCCAGCCGCGCTCGATCGCAGTGTCGCCGAGGAATCGCTCGACCGCGTTGATCCCGACCTCCTCGTCGACCTCGGCGCGGTTGCAGGCGGTCTGGCAGGGGTGATAGCAGATCCGCCCCATCACCGCAGGCAGCGGGTTCGCCGCGACGAGGCGCCGCCACGCCTTCTCCAGGCCCGGCTCGCCCTCCTGCACGGAACCCAGCCAGCCGCGGATGTCCTCGCCCGACGGGCACCCGAGCGAGCACGGGGGAGCGAGGTCCACGTAGACGGGCCGCTCGGTGCGCCAGGTGCCCGTGTGATACGCGAGCGAGGTGGCGGGGCCGGTCGACAGGCCGACTGTCGGCGGGGCATCGTGACCGTTCATGACTCGCCTCCGAGCAGGTGGTAGCGGCGGATGTTGGCCTCCGCGACGGCGCGCCACCGCGCGAGGGCGTCCTCGCCGCCCGGCTTGAAGAGGTGGGCGAAGCGCGCCTGCGGCTCGAGGTACTCCGTCACGTCGACGCGCTCGCGGATGCGCTGCACGTCGGTGAGCTCGCCCGCGCGCGCCTCGACCACCGGGAAGATCCCGGACTGCACCGCGGCCCTGGCGAGCGCGATGGACAGTCGCGACTCTGATCCCCACCCGACGGGGCACGGCACGAGCACGTGCAGGTAGCGGGCGCCGTGGATCGACATCGCCGTCCGGACCTTCGCCTCGAGATCTCGCAGGTCCGCCGGGGTCGCGCTCGCGACGTAGGGGATCTCATGCGCCATCGCGATCTTCACCATCGACTTGCCCTGCCCCCACGCCTGACCGGGCGCGCGCCCGACCGCGGGGGTGGTCGCGGTGCGGGCGGCGGCCGGAGTCGCGGACGAGCGCTGGACCCCCGTGTTCATGTAGCCCTGGTTGTCGTAGCAGACGTAGAGCACGTCGTCGTTGCGCTCGAACATCCCGGAGACGGCCGCGAGGCCGATGTCCACCGTGCCGCCGTCGCCGCCCTGCGCGAGGACGCGGATATCGTCCTTGCCCTGCGCATGCAGGGACGATGCGATGCCCGTGGCCACCGCGGCGGCGTTGGCGAACACCGAGTGGATCCACGGCGGCTTCCACGCGCTCTCGGGGTACAGGGTGGAGAACACCTCGAGGCAGCCGGTCGCGTTCGCGACGATGAGCCTGCCTCCGGACGCCTCGACCGCGGTGTCCATGACCCACCGGGCCGCCAGCGCCTCCGCGCAGCCCTGGCATGCGCGGTGGCCCTTGGTGAGCGACGAGGGCCGGTCCGTGTGCGACTGCACGGACCGCTCGTCCTCCGAGAGCAGGCGCCCGCCGACCGCGAGCGAGCCGGTCTGGAGGAACGGGATGTGGACGGTGGTCATCGGTGCACCTCCGTCGCGCCGTGGTGCGGCACGGGGACGCCGCCCTCCTTGAGGTCGAGGAACTCGAGCGGCTCGAGCTCGCCCGCGTGCGCGCGGCGCACCACGTCCTGGAGCGAGGCCTCGAGGATGGGCCTGCCGCCCAGCCCGGCGACCACCGAGCGGACGCGCGAGCGGGTGCCGGCGAGCGCCCGGCCCACGTCGCCGGTGAGCACGCCGCCCGACCCGAGCTCGAGCGCGCGGTCGATCACCACCACGTCCCGCGCGCCGCCCAGCGCCTCGCGCAGCGCGGTCGCCGGGAACGGTCGGAAGGAGCTCAGCCCCACGAGCCGCACAGGCACGCCCTCGCGGCGCAGCGCCGGGAGCGCGGCCTGGAGGGTGCCCAGCACCGAGCCCATCGCCACGACGACGACGTCGCCCGCATCTGCCGGCGGCGCCTCGCGGTCCCGGTCGAGGGTGTCGGGGGCGTAACGGACCGCCAGCCCGCCCGCCTCGCGTCCGAAGGCCTCGCGGAAGCGCTCCGACCAGGCCTCGATCACGCCGGCGGCGTCGAGGAAGCGCAGGTGCTGGAGGTACTTGGTCTCGGTGAAGGACTCCGGTCCGGCCATGGTGCCGATGGTGGTGGGGTGGTCGATGTCGAGCACCTGTGCGGGTGCGTACGGGGGCAGGAAGGCGTCGATCTCCGCGGCGGTCGCGAGCTCGAGCACGTCGGTCGCGTGGGTGAGCACGAAGCCGTCCATGCAGACCATCGCGGGGATGCCGAGCTCCTCCGCCGCGGCGAACGCGATGACGTGGAGGTCCGCCGCCTCCTGGTTGTCCGCCGCGTAGAGCTGCAGCCAGCCCGCGTCGCGCAACGCCATCGCGTCGGAATGGTCGTTCCAGATGTTGATGGGCGCCCCGATCGCGCGGTTCGCGACCGTCATCACGATCGGAAGCCCCATGCCCGCGGCGTTGAAGACGGCCTCCGCCATGTAGAGCAGCCCCTGCGACGCCGTCGCGGTGTACGCCCGCGAGCCGGCGGCCGAGGCGCCGATGGACACCGACATCGCGGAGAACTCGGACTCGACGTTGACGTACTCGCAGCCCTCGAGCTCTCCCGTGCGCGCCATCGCGGACAGCGCCTCGACGATGTGCGTCTGCGGGGAGATCGGGTACGCGCAGACCACGCCGGGCCGGCACCGTGCGACCGTCCGCGCCACGGCCTGCGAGCCCTCGAGCACCTCGCGCATCTCAGTCCTCCCTCGTGGACGCGGCGGCGGTCTCCGCCTCGGACATGCCGGTGAGCTCGTCGCGCACGAACGCGAACGACTCCTGCGCGGCGGCGGCGTTGGCCTCGCCCACCGCTCCCGGGAAGCGCGCGCGGAACACCTGTTCGACGGCTTCGAGCGTGACGTCGTCCGCGCTCGCGGCGTAGGCGGCGAGCATCGCGGCGGCGGGCTTGGGCCTGCCGAGATGGCGCAGCGTGATCGACGTCGCGGGGACGGTCACCACTGTCGCCTCGACATCCTCGGCGCCCGCGGCGGCACGGACCTCGTGCGCCGACGTGGTGGTGTCGACGATGACGAGTCCGCCCGGGGCCAGGCCTGCGAACACGCCGCCGGTCGCGAGCAGCGTCGGGTCCTGCACGAGCACCACGTCGGGGGCGAGCACGGGCTCGCGTGTCCTCAGGGGGGCGTCGTCGAAGCGGCAGTACGACACGACCGGCGCGCCGGTGCGTTCGGAGCCGAACGACGGGATCGCCTGCACCTCATGGCCGGCGAGGAAGCCGGCGCGTGCGAGCATCTCCGCGGCGGTGACCACACCCTGGCCGCCGCGGCCGTGGATCCTGACCTGCCGCATGCGCATGTCCTTCGCGAGGCCCGGCGGCGGCGCGATCGCGCGATCCGGAAGGGGACGTCGCCGGCGACCTCCACCCCTTCACGCTATGCCCGGAGGGGTGGTCCGCCCGGGACGGAGGTCCTACGCGTCGGGGGACGATGCGGCGGGCACCGGCGGCGTCGGGTCGGCCTCCGGCGAGGAAGGCTCGGGCCTCCGCTCCGGGATGAACCGGAACGCGGCCCACGCGCTGAGAGCGATCGCGCCGAAGCCCGCGACGATGAGGAGCCAGGTGAGCAGCGGGGTCTGCGACGACTGCCAGTCGTTGCCGGTCGGCACCGCGATGAGCACGAACGCGACGGCCGCCACGAAGTACGCGGCGCCCCACGCGCGCCGGCTCCAGTCGTGGATCGCCTTGCCGTCGAGGTACGTGAACGGCAGGAGGCCCACCACGAGCGCCGCGAGCGTCTCGAGCACGATCCCGGCAAGGGTCTCCTCGACGAGCGTCACCGCGACGCCGTCCGATCCGGCGAACACCGACTCGAGGGCGCTGAGGGCGAGCCACGAGAGGACGCCGACCGCGAAGGCGGTGCCCACGCCCAGCAGCGCGAGCCGTCCCTCGTACCGGGACGAGATGGAGCGGCCGTACTGGACGCTCACGACGACGCCGAACAGCAGCGCGGGCTCGATGTGCAGGGTCTCGGAGACCACCACCGAGATGGTGACCACGATGAGCGCGCCCGGCAGCGGCGTGAGCCTTCCTGGCGCGCGCGCACCGCGCCGGGCCGCGAGCAGCCGGCCGCCGTTGAGGCCGAGGTTGAGCACCGTGAGCGAGAGCCACAGGCTCACGTAGGTGATCGCCTCCTCGGGCCCGAACCGGAAGCCGGTCTGCCCCAGGCCCAGGATCAGCGTCGCGAGCGCGACCGTGATGCCGCACGCGATCCATGGGCGGCCCAGCGCGCGGGCGAGGCGGGACCGGCGGCGCGCGCCGCGGCGCCTCGGGGTGAGCCATCCGAACGCGCGCGAGTAGTTCTCGGTCAGCGTCGACTGGAGCAGCTCCGCGGGGATGCCCGCGAGCAGCAGGAAGGCCGAGGCGAGGGTGAAGGCGGCTGCGATGCGCAGCGGGGAGAGCTCGAGATCGCCGAGCGTGGGGATGGTCGGCGCGAGCCACGGGTAGCCGTCCGCGGGCTCCGGTTCGGCCACGGCCACGGCCTCAGGCTCGGGTGCCGCCACCGGGTCGGGTGCGGCGGCCGGGGCCGGTGGCGCCTCGGCCGCCGGGGACGCGCTCGGCTCGGGCGTCGGCAGCGGGGCCGCGTCCAGCACCTCGACGAGGATGGGCGCCGGCGCGATCGCGGGGAGCGCCTCCGCGATGGTGACGGCCGCAGTCGCGGTCGACGGCTCGATTCCGTCCCCCGTCAGCGTCGCCACCACCTCATGGGCCCCCGCCTCCGCGGCCTCGGGCACCACCGCGACGAGGGTGAGCCCGCCGTCGGCGGCCACGGTGGTCGCGCCCATGGGCAGCGGCGTCGAGTGGAGCTCGACCTCGACCCGTGCGCCCGGAGGCAGCCCTGTCGCCGCCACAGTGAGGCTGTCGCCTCGGTGCAGCGTGCCGCCCGCCAGGTCGGCGCCGTCCGCACCCGACAGGGAGAAGGCCCAGAGGAGACGGACCGCCGCGGGCGGGGGAGCCGGGTACTCCTCGGCGGCTTCCGCCGTTCCCGCGGGCGGCGCCGCCGCGGCGCCGGGCAGGACGAGCGTGCTGAGCGCGAGCGCCACGATGATCGTCGCGAGGGCGAGCGCCCCCATGCGCCGCGCGCCGGTGCGCGGCATCGTCACCCACGCGGGTCTCCCCATGCGCGGATCCTTTCCCCCTGATCCCGGGATCGCGGCGCGGCGCGGGGCGTTCCGGGATCCCCTGGAGGGCATGGTAGTTCCGGCATGCGACGCCGCGTGTCCGAAATGCGAAGATTTAACGCGCTGGAAACGCAGGTCCTCCGGCAGCGCTCATCGAGGGGGTACGGATGGTCGAGATCGTCGTCATGGGCCCGACCTCGACGGGCAAGTCGACCGTCGGTGCGGCGCTCGCCGCCGCGCTCGGTATCCCCTTCGTCGACGGCGACGATCTTCACCCGCCGGCGAACGTCGCGAAGATGGCCACCGGGACCCCGCTCGCCGACGAGGACCGTTGGCCATGGCTCGACAGGGTGGGCGAGGCGCTCGCCGAGGCGGCCGCGTCCGGGGGAGCGGTGGTGGCGTGCAGCGCGCTGCGACGCGCGTACCGCGACCGCATCCGGGCAGCCGCCCCCGGTGCATCGTTCCTCGAGCTGTCGCTCAGCGAGGAGGAGGCGCTCCGTAGGTGCGCCGCCCGCGAAGGCCACTTCATGCCGGCGGCGCTGGTCGCGTCGCAGTTCGCGACGCTCGAGCCGCTCGAAGGCGGTGAGGCGGGGCTGCGCATCGAGGCGACGGCGCCCGTAGCGGAGATCGTCGCGGCGGCAGTAGCGTCGCTCGGGTGACCGCCTACGAGTTCGACGCGACCCTCTACCCGTGGGACGCGCGCACCGAGACCTGGATCTTCGTCGACCTCCCCTTCGACATCGCCGACGAGATCGAGGATGCGCAGCACGGCCCGAGGCGCGGGTTCGGCGCGGTCAAGGTCGAGGTCACCGTCGGTGCGACCACGTGGCGCACCAGCATCTTCCCGTCGAAGGAGCGGCGGACCTTCGTGCTGCCCGTGAAGAAGGCGGTGCTCAAGGCGGAGTCGCTCGCGCCGGACACGGTCGCCTCGTTCAGCCTCCGGACGGTCGCATGACGCGGACGCCCGCCGCGGCGGCACCGCGCGATCCGTTCGTCGCCGCGTGGATCGCGACCGCGGTCGACATCCCGCTCTACTCGGTGATCGCGACGGTGCTCGCCTACGCGGGCGCTCAGGTCTGGGAGGCGGGCGCCGGCGGCGCCGCGGGGCTGCCGCGCGCGATCGACGACATCGAGGCGGCCGTGCTCGTCGCGCACATGCTCATCATCGCCGCGGGGATCGGGCTGGTGGCGCACACGATCGGCCGTTGGGTCCACGTGCGCACCCGCGAGCTCTCGCGGCGGCGTGCGGTGGCGTCCTTCGCCACGATGGGAGGGCTGCTCGGCCTGGTCCCCGCCGGCGCGGTCCTCGTTGCGACAGGGGAGCCCGATGCGGCCCTCTTCGTCGCCATCGCGATCGTCGCGCCGTGCGCCCTGGTCGCGGGGCTCACGCGGCTGGTGCTGCCACGGGTCGCCGCGTCGGAGAAGGCCGTCACCGGCTTCGCGATCGTCGCCGTGATCCTCGTGCTCGCGGCCTTCACCGTGCTCGCGGTGCTCATGGTGACGATGCCGGGCGGGGGCGCCCTGGACTGACCGCCCTTGACGGGCTCAGTGCGCGAAGAGGTCCGCGACCACGGCAGGCACGGCCGCGGCGACGTCGAGCGCGGCGACCGGGCCTCCGCCCGACGCGCGCTCGGCCGCGCGCGCGTGGACCCAGGCCGCGCACGCGCCCGCCACGTCCGCCGGCAGCCCGGAGGCCAGCAGCGCTCCCGCGATCCCCGCGAGCACGTCCCCGGCTCCGGCGGTCGCGAGCCACGGCGGCGCGAGGGGAAGCTCGATCGCGCCGCCGCCGGGGGAGACGACGAGCGTGACCGCGCCCTTGAGCAGCACCGTCGCCCGCGCGGTCTCCGCGAGCAGCCGCGCGTGGCCCACGCGATCGTGCTCGACGTCCGCCGCGGTCGCGTCGTGGCGGAGCGCGTCGAGCGTGCGCACCAGCTCGCCGACATGCGGGGTGAGCAGCACGCGCTCGGCGCCGATCGCGCGCGCCCCGGCGGCCCTCGCGCGCGCGACGGTGGCGAGCGCCCCCGCGTCCACCACCATCGGCGCGGACTCCGCGATCACGGCGCCGATCGCCGCGTCCTGCTCGGGGTAGTCCGCGACGCCCGAGCCCACGATCCACGCCTGCGCCCGCGGCACCCGCTCGGCCACGTCGACGGGGTGGTGGACCACGGCCTCGGGACGATGCGCGAGCACCAGGTCCTGCGCGCGCTCGGGGCCGACGTACCGGACCATGCCCGCGCCCGCGCGGATCGCTCCCGACACCACGAGCGCCGCCGCGCCGGGGTACGCCTCGGACCCGGCGATCGCGCCGACCACGCCGCGCGAGTACTTGTCGTCGGCCGCGCCGGGGACGGGCCACGCGGAGGCGACGTCGTCGCGCTCCCATACGCGCATCGGCGTCACCGCGTCAGGGTGAGCACGTAGAGGTCGGAGTGCATCCAGCGGCCGTCGCGCTCGATGTCGTTCTCGACCCGCCGGTCCAGGGCCAGCCCCAGGTGCGCCATGACCTTCGCCGAGGCCTTGTGCTCGGGTCGGCAGCGCGCGTGGACCTGCTCCAGCGCATCGTCCTCGCGCAACGCCTCGATGACCGCGTGCACGGCCTCGGTCGCGATCCCGCGACCCCAGAGGTCCCGCCGCACCACCCAGCCGAGCTCACGGATGTCCGGCGTCGCGTCGAGCGGACCGCGGTCCTCGCCGTAGACGCCCACGCCGCCGACCACGGTCCCCGCCGGGATCCGGCCCGCCGATCCCACGGTGTCCTCCTTGAGCGTGATGGCCCAATGCGCGGGCGACCCGGCGTCCGCGGCCACCTCGATCCAGGCGTCCGTGTCCTCGGTGCTGTTGGGCCCCCAGTCGGTGAACCGGCAGACCGCCGGGTCCGAGGCGTAGACGTGGACATCCGCGGCATCGTCCGTGGTGAACGGGCGTAGCAGGAGTCTCGCGGTCTCGAGGGTCATATTCCGACGATACGCCGGCGCCCGGGCCGTGGGAGGATAGCGCCATGGCAATGCGCGACATCCGAGTCATCGGCGACCCCGTCCTCCGTACGCCCTGCGACCCGATCACCGAGATCGACGACCGGGTGCGACAGCTCATCGAGGACCTGCTCGAGACCGTCGACCACGACGGCCGGGCCGGGCTCGCCGCCAACCAGATCGGCGTGGGGCTCCGCGCGTTCTCGTGGAACATCGACGGCGACATCGGCTACATCATCAACCCCGAGATCATCGAGGTGAGCGAGGACTTCCAGGAGCTCGGCGAGGAGGGCTGCCTCTCGGTGCCGGGCCTCTGGTACGCCTGCGAGCGTCCGGCGTACGCGCGCGCCGTGGGCACCGACCTCAACGGCGACAAGGTGGAGATCGACGGCGAGGAGATCTGGGCCCGCCTCATCAACCACGAGGTCGACCACCTCGACGGCAAGCTCTACCTCGACCGCCTGCGCAAGGACGTGCGCCGCCAGGCGATGCGCGAGCTCCGCGAGTCGCTCGAGTCCGCCCGCTGATCAGGAGTCGAGCTCGACCCCGACGTCGGCCAGCACCACGCGCCCAGCGGCGCGTGCGGCGGGCTGCTCCACCAGGCAGCGCTTGAGCGCGGTGAAGGTGACGGTGACGTCGGCCACCACGTGACGGCCCGGCGCATCGTCCTGCGCGGGTGGGAGCTCGCCCGAGTCGGCGGCGAGGCCCGACGGCACGTCGACCGCGACGATCGGGAGGCCGGCGTCGACGGCGCGGCCGAGGATCGACCACGCGTCGTCTGGCAGTCCGAGGCGCCCGCCGATCCCCGCGAAGCCGTCGATCACCAGCTGGGAGTCGAGCACCCGCTCGCGTCCGAGGGGGAACGCGACGCCCGAGACGGCGCCCTCGCCCGCGGCCTCCTCGAGCAGCCGGACGCCGCGCTCGTGGGCGCGGTCGGCCGTCACCACGGCCACCACCCGGGCGCCGCGGCGCGACAGCAGCGCGCCCGCGAGCAGCGCATCCCCGCCGTTGCTCCCCGAGCCGGCGACCACGCACACGCGGAGGCCGTCGAGCGGGAGTCCGCGCGCGGCCGCGAGCTCCGCGGCGGCATCGGCCACCGCGGCGGCGGCGCGGTCCATGAGCGCGTCCTCGGGGACGGTGAGCATGGTGCGCCGCTCGGCCTCGCGCAGCGCGGCGACCGTGACGACGTGATCGCTGGCGGTCATGCGGCCACCTTCGCACACGGGTCCGACATTCGGTGGCGAGTCGCTGGCGCTCGGCGCGGACCTGAGGCAGAATCAAGGCACACCCGGTGTCATGGACCGGTTTCCAGCGAGGTCGTAGGGGAAGACGCACCTCACAGGAAGGAAAGGGACATGGCTGCAATCACCCGTGGTGTCCTTTTTGTGCACTCCGCGACCCGAGCGATGACTCCGCACATCGAATGGGCGGCGCAGGGAGTGCTGGGTTCGCGCGCCTCCTTCGACTGGACCGATCAGCCCGCGGGCTCGGGTCTGCTCCGCTCCGAGGTGTCGTGGCAGGGCCAGCAGGGCACCGGTGCACGTCTCGCCTCCGCGCTGCGCGGCTGGGAGCACGTCCGCTACGAGGTGACCGAGGAGCCGTCCTTCGGATCCGACGGCGCGCGATGGTCGCACACCCCGTCCCTCGGCATCTTCCACGCCGTGATCGACTCGCACGGCAACACCGTGGTGCCCGAGGACCGGATCCGCGCGGCGCTCGACAACGCCGACAACCTCGCGGACGTGCGGCGCACGATGGACCTCGCGCTCGGGACCGCGTGGGACGAGGAGCTCGAGCCGTTCCGGTACGCCGGTCACGGCGCGCCCGTGCGCTGGCTGCACCGCGTGGGCTGAGCCGTGCCGCTCGATCACATGGACGAGCTGACCCTCCAGGCGCTGGAGGAGTCGATGTGGCGTCCGGAGACGCGGTTCGACCGTGCCTACATGGAGGCGATCCTCGCGCCGGGCTTCCTCGAGATCGGACAGTCGGGCCGTGTCTGGAGCCGCGAGGACTCGGTCGGGCTGGCGCCGGTGGCGATCGACGTCCACCTGCCGCTGGGCCGCCTCGAGGTCGTCGAGCTCGCACCGGACGTCGCTCAGGTGCGTTACACGTCGACGCCCGAGCACGGCTCCCGCGGCGCCGCGCTGCGCTCCTCGATCTGGGTGCGGACGGACCGGTGGCGGCTGCAGTTCCATCAGGCCACGCCCACCGCCACCTGAGCAGAGATAACGCTGCACGCTAGGGTGGGCGATGTGAGTGAGCATCGTCGACCGGGACGCCCGCAGATCGCCGACCCGGAGAAGATCGGCCTCGAGGCCGCAGCACTGTTCGCCGAGCGCGGCTACGCCGGGGTGTCGATGGACGACGTCGCGGCGCGCAGCGGCGTCTCCCGACGCACGCTGTTCCGCCATTTCGCCAACAAGGCGGACCTGGTCTGGCACGACTTCTTCGTCGCGTACGGCCGGCTCGAGGACCTGCTCGCGCACGAGGCCACGGGGCCCGGCATGGCGGGGCTGCGCAGCGCGCTGCGGCAGGTCCTCACCGAGCGCCCGTCGGGGTCCGACCTCGACCGCGTGCGCTTCCGGATCATCGGCGAGTCCGACGAGGTCTTCGCCGCGGGCGTGAGGGGTCTCGGCGTGATGACGGCGGGCCTCGCGCATCAGCTGTCGCGGGACGGGATGCTCGATGAGAACGGGGTCGAGGCGCGCGCCGCCGGCCAGGCCGTCACGGGCTGCATCCTCGCGGCCTCGGTGTGGTGGGCGCAGCACTCGGACGACGAGCTGGTCGACGTGATCGACGCCGCGCTCGCGCGCCTCGAGCAGGGCATCGCCTGACCTGAGTCCGCCGCAGGTCAGCCGAGCAGCCCGCGCGGACCGACCACGGCCTGGTAGCTCACGGTGTGCCCGAGATCGGGCTGCTCCGCGGCGACGTCGGTGAGGAGGTCGCGCTCGACCGCCGCGTCGAAGTCGACGGTGACGCGCGCGACCTCCCGGCCGTCCGCTGTCATCACGGACACGCCGGACTCGCTGCAGCCCCAGGACACGGCCCAGAACGTCTCGGCGGCGTCCAGGGGACGCGCGGAGCCCGTGCATCGTGACCCGCGCCCCTGCGGGTCCTCGATCACGGCGTCGACGGTCGCCGTGCCGCCCGCGACCGTGAAGATCACCGCACGGGCGACGCCGGCGCCCTCGGAGCTGTTGTCGAACACCGAGAAGCGGTCGCCGCCGAGCCACCGGAAGTCGTGCTGGCCGCTCAGCACCGGTCGGTCGCCCAGCAGCCCGTCCGGGTCGGCGACCTCGAGCGCCTCATCGGTGCTGTTCTCGCCGAAGGTCCACAGGACCTCGCCGCTCGCGACGTCGATCGCCATGACCGAGCTGAGGTGCCGCATCGAGACGTAGACCGTGGTCCCCGCATCGTCCGGCTGGATCGAGTTGCAGTGGAACGGGTCGTCGGGGTTGTACACGAGCGTGGTGGTGGCGTCCTCGAGCATCGCCTCGCCGAGGTGATCGAGCGCCGACCACTCCCAGACCGGCTCTCCGTCGCGGACGTGCACCACGTCGCAGTCGAGGATGCGCTCGAGCGGTCCGTCCTCGGTGGGGACCTCGCACGGACCGATGCCGTCCTCGCAAGTGACAGGGACGTAGCGGTCCGCCCAGAAGCCGCCTCCGTCCGCGTCGAGCGTGACGGTGTGGAAGTCGAGGTCGAGATCCTCGGTCGACACGTCGACGTCCGCCCCGGCGGCGTCGAGGGTCGCGATCCGGCTGCAGAAGCCGTAGCCGCCGCTCTCGGCCAGGCACGCCCTGCTCATGCCGACGAGCGCATCGTCGGACGCGGAGAGCGCCGCGAGGCTCGCCCCGGAGGCGTCGACCACCGCGCGCGGGCGGAGGTCGCCGCCGAGCTCGATCACCGCCTGAGGTCCCGCGGTGAGCAGGGGAGCGGCGAGGTACACGGACGCGTCGACCGCCGCGGCCTGCGCCGCGAGATCCGCGTCGATCTCCTCGTAGAGGAGCGCGTAGGGCTCGAGCGCGGTCGCCGGATCGAGCGCGTCCGCCTGCGCCTCGGCCGCCGTCGACGATGCGGGGGAGGAGGGTGCGGACGCCTCGCCGTCGGCGCACGAGCCGACGGCGAGGACCAGAAGGGCGGACAGGCCCGCGAGCAAGGGGCGTCTCACGCCCCGAACGTAACCCCGATCAGGCGCCGAAGACCAGCGCGACGTTATGGCCGCCGAAGCCGAACGAGTTGTTGATCGCGGCGATCTGCCCCTCGGGCAGCGCGCGCGGCGTGTCGCGGACCAGGTCGACCTCGAGCTCCGGGTCGGGCTCGGTGACGTTGATGGTCGGGGGAGCGGTGCGGGTCTCGAGCGCCTTGATGGTGAAGACGGACTCGAGCGCGCCCGCGCCGCCCAGCAGGTGGCCGGTCATCGACTTCGTGGCGGACAGCAGCACCTGGTCCGCGTGCGAGCCGAGCAGCGAGCGGATGCCGCGCGCCTCGATCATGTCGCCCACCGGGGTGGAGGTGGCGTGCGCGTTGACGTGCGCGACGTCCGCAGTGGTGAGGCCCGCGCGCTCGAGCGCGAGCTCCATGGCCCTGGTCTGACCCGCGCCGTTGGGCTCGGGCGCGGCGATGTGGTGCGCATCGGCCGTCATGCCGAGGCCCAGCACGCTCGCGTAGATGCGCGCGCCGCGCGCCTTGGCGTGCTCCTCGGACTCGAGGACCACCACGCCGGCGCCCTCGCCGAGCACGAAGCCGTCGCGGCTGACGTCGTAGGGGCGCGAGGCGCCCGCAGGGTCGTCGTTGCGCTTGGACAGCGCCTGCATCGAGGCGAAGGCGGAGATGGGCAGCGGGTGGATCGCGGCCTCGGTGCCGCCGCAGATCACCACGTCGGCGCGGCCGGACTGGATCATCTCGAAGCCCATGCCGATCGCCTCGGCGCCGGAGGCGCATGCGGAGACGGGGGCGTGGGCGCCCGCGCGGGCCTTGAACTCGAGCGAGACGTAGGCCGTGGGGGAGTTGGGCATGAGCATGGGCACGGTGAGGGGCAGGACGCGCGAGGCGCCCCGCTCCTTCACCGTGTCCCATGCCGTCAGCAGGGTCCACACGCCGCCGATGCCCGACGACACGACGCTGCCCAGGCGCTCAGAGTCGACGTCGGGGGTGCCCGCATCGGCCCAGGCCTCGCGCGCGGCCACGATCGCCATCTGGGCGGACGGGTCCATGCGCTTGGTCTCGGGGCGTGAGAGGACCTCGTCGGGGCGCACGGCGAGCTGACCCGCGAAGGTCACGGGCACGCCGTACTGCTCGGCCCAGTCGTTCTCCAGGGTGCGCACGCCGGAACGGCCGGCGAGCGCGGCCTCCCAGGTGCTCGCGACATCCCCGCCGAGGGGCGAGGTGGTGCCGAGTCCGGTGACGACGACGTTCATGGGCTGATCTCCCGAGGGTGAGATGGGGTGTGGACGGAGGCGAGGAGGCTTACGCGCTCGCGATGTAGTCGACGGCGTCGCCGACGGTGACGAGGTCCTTGACCTTCTCGTCGGGGATGCGGACGTCGAACTTCTCCTCCGCGAGCGTGACGATGGTCATCATCGACAGCGAGTCGATGTCGAGGTCGTCGGTGAACGACTTCTCGAGGGTCACCTCGGCGACGTCGATGTCCGTCTCCTCGTTGACGATCTCGGCCAGACCGGTGAGGACCTCATCCTTGGACAGTGCCATTGCTGCTCCTTCGTTGGGGATGTGCGGCGCCTGGGCGCCGTGTTCGTGGTGAACGATTGTGAACTTTACGCGGGGCCCCCTCGGCTACGGGAGGACCACCACCTGGGCGGCGTAGACGAGGCCCGCGCCGAATCCGATCTGGAGGGCGAGGTCGCCGCTCTTCGCGTCGCCGTCCCGCAGCACGCGCTCGGTGGCGAGCGGGATGGAGGCGGCGGAGGTGTTGCCCGAGTCGACGATGTCCTTCGCGACGGTGACGTGCTCCGGCAGCCCGATCTGCTTGACCATCTGGTCGATGATGCGGATGTTCGCCTGGTGCGGGATGAACACGTCGATGTCGTCCGGCGTGACCCCCGCGGCCTCGATCGCCTGGAGCGCGACGGGCGCCATCTTGAAGGACGCCCACTTGAAGACGCTCGGGCCCTCCTGGCGCAGCGTCGGGAAGGGCAGGTCGCGGTTGTCGCGGATGTCGAGCCACGAGTCGGTCTGGCGGATCAGCTCCGCGCCGCCGCCGTCCGAGCCCCACACGGTGGGGCCGATGCCCGCGGTGTCCGAGCCGCCGATGACCACCGCGCCCGCGGCGTCGCCGAGCAGGTACGAGATCGAGCGGTCGGCCGGGTCGACGAAGTCGGAGAGCTTCTCCGCGCCGACGACGAGCACGTTACGGGCGGCGCCCGAGCGCACCAGCGCATCGGCCTGGCCCACGCCGTAGCAGTAGCCGGCGCACGCGGCGGAGATGTCGTAGGCCGCGGCTGGCGTGGCACCGAGACGGTCGGCGAGCACGGGCGCGCCGCCGGGGGTGATGTGCGGGAAGGAGATCGTGGAGAGGATCACCGCGTCGATCTCGGACGGCTCGATGCCCGCCTGCGCGATCGCGTCGCGCGCGGCCCGCTCCGAGAGGTCGATGACGCTCGTGTCCTTGTCGGCGCGCACGCGGGTGACGATGCCCGTCATCTTCCGGATCCACTCGTCGGACGAGTCGATGGGTGCGATGAGGTCCTCGTTGGGCACGGCGTTCTCGCCGCGGGCGACGCCGAGGCCGAGGATGCGCGTGAACTCGGGGCCGCGGCGGACGGTGAGGGCGGTCATGCGGCGTTCTCCAGAAGGTCGCGGGCGGCGGCGAGATCGTCGGGCGTCTTGAGGGCGACCGCGGGGACGCCCTTCATCGCGCGCTTGGCGAGGCCGGTGAGGACGCCGCCGGGCGCGACCTCGATGAGGCCGGTGACGCCGAGCTGCAGCATCGCCTCCATGCAGAGGTCCCAGCGGACGGGGTTGGCGACCTGGCGGACGATGCGCGCGAGGGCGTCCTCGCCGTCGGCCACCGGGGCGCCGTCGGCGTTCGAGAGCAGCACGCCGCGCGGGTTCGCCGGGGCGACGGTCGCGGCGGCGGCGTGGAGGTCGGCCACGGCGGGGACCATGAACGTGGTGTGGAACGCACCGGCGACCTGGAGCTCGATCACGCGGGCGCGGGCCGGGGGCTCGGCGACCAGCGCGTCGATCGCGGCCTTGGTGCCGGCGGCGACCACCTGGCCGGCGCCGTTGACGTTCGCGGGCGTCAGGCCGTGCGACTCGAGCGCGGCGGCCACGTCGCCGGCGTCGCCGCCGAGGATCGCGGCCATCGAGGTCGCCTCGCTGGCGGCCGCAGCCGCCGCCATCGCCGCGCCGCGCACCGCGACGAGGCGCATCGCGTCGGCGTCGGAGAGCACGCCCGCGAGGGCGGCCGCGCCGAGCTCGCCGACGGAGTGGCCGGCGGCGACCGCGGGGGCGGAGTCGCCCAGGAGCGCCCGACCGGTGGCGATCGCGGTCGCGACCAGCAGCGGCTGCGCGACCGCGGTGTCGCGGATCGTGTCGGCGTCGGACTGCGTGCCGTGGCGGACCACGTCCACGCCGGCGGCGTCCGAGAGGGCGGAGAGCGATGCGGCGACCTCGGGAAGCTCGAGCCACGGGGCGAGCATCCCCGGGGCCTGGGCACCCTGGCCGGGGCAGAGAATGGCGATCACGGGTTATAGCCTGCCGCAGATCGCAGGGCCCTCAGAGGCATCGAGGTACCGATTCGGGCCCATCTTCTTGTAGGAAGCCTACAAAGGTGCCGCGGCGGCGTCGCGGAGCCGTCCGAGCGCGAACGCCATCTGGAGCACGTGCGCGTCGCGGGTCGAGAGCACGTCCCAGCCGGTGAGCTCGGCCACCTTGCGCAACCGGTACCGGACGGTGTTGGCGTGCACGAACATCGTCCGGCTCGCGAGCTCGAGCGAGCGGCCGCACTCGAGGAAGGTCGCCACGGTCTCCTGGAGCGAGCCCCCGGCGGCGGCGATCGGGTCGTAGGCCACCGCGATGAGCCGCTCGCTCGCCGCGGCGTCCCCGACGAGGACCCGCTCGGGGAGGAGGTCGTCCGCGCTGACGGGACGGGGCGCGAGCGCCCATGCTGGCGCGGCCGCGGCGCCGTGGATCGCGGCGCGGGTGCCCCGGGCCACCTCGATCAGCGTGATGGCGGGCGGGCCGACCACCACGGGTCCGGGCCCGAAGCTGGGCAAGAGGACGTCGGAGAGCTCCTCGAGCGCGCCGTCGGTCCGGGCGATGACCACGAGGTCCTCGCCGTGGATTCCGACGAGGGCGCCGTGCGCCGCGCGGCGGATGGTGCGGCGGAGCTCCGCGGACTGGACCTCGCCCAGCGGTCCGTCCGTGCGTCCGACCATGATGAGCGTGGGGCCCGGCTTCCAGCCGAGCGCGGCGGCGCGCGAGGGGAGGTCGTCGTCGACCTCGCCGCGCACCAGGGCGTCGACCACGAGCGCCTCGAGGCGCGCGTCCCACGCGCCGCGCGACTCGGCGGCGCGCGCGTAGACCTCCGCGGCGGAGAAGGCGATCTCGCGCGAGTACCTCAGGATCGACTCGCGCAGGTTGGCCTCCGAGCCGGGGGCCGCGAACTCGTCCGAGTGGCTCTCGACGATCGACACGAACGTGCGCACGATGGTGAGCGTGTGCTGCAGCGAGATCGAGCGGGTGAGCTCCGGCGGCGCGGAGGCGAACATCTCGAGGGTGCCGCGGTGGCCCGCCTGCGGGTCCGCGAAGTACGCGACGAAGGACGCGATGCCCGCCTGCGCCACGGAGCCGACCCAGGACCGCTCCTGCGCGGGCAGCTCGCGGAACCACGGGTAGTCCGCGTCGAGCTTCTTGAGCGCGATGGTGGCGAGCCGACCGGTGCCGGCGCGGAGGCGGCGCAGCGTCTCGGCGCGCATGTCGGGGCTGACCATGGGGGCCAGCGTAGTGCGCCGTTGTGGGAACCCCACAATGCGCTTGTGGGGCCCGCACAACCGCCCCCTTCCGACACTGCCAACGGAGTTCGCCGCGACACGCCGCGCGCGACGCGGCGCTGGGCGCGGCACGCCGACGAACCGGGACCCGCTCCGTTCGGAGTGTCGGAAATGGGAGGCTTCCGAGAGTCGTCGCGCTTGTCCGACATGTGCCCGGTAGCGTCTGCCTCAGGCGAGCCGTCAGGAGGAGAGATGAAGCCACGTCCGCGACCGTTGCTGGGGATGGTGCTCGGGCTGCTGCTCGGGCTGGTCGTGGTGGGGCTGCTGTGGCAGCTCGCCGCGATCGACCCCGGCCGCACCGTGCTCTTCGGGACGCTGGCCATCACCACCTACCTCGTGACGCTCCTGCTCACGCGGGTGCCCGCGGCGGCCCGCGCCCGCTACACGGCGGTGGTCGTGGTGTCCGCCCTGCTGGGGGGCGTCGCGCTCGCGGGGATCCCGGAGCTGGTCCGGCACGGCTCGATCTCGGACGGCTGCACGCTCGAGGCGACGGTCGACGGGACGACGTACACGCCGAGCAGCACCGCGGCGCTCACGCCGCTCGACGTGCCGTCCGATGCGGTCGTGACGTGGAGCGCGACCTCGGAGACGCCCGTCGCGGTGGCGGAGCGCGTCGCCGGCGTCATGGTGGGCGGCTTCGCGATCCCCGTCCGCACGGTGTCGAGCCCGGGCGCACCCGAGGGCACCGCGATCTCCGGTGACGTGGACGTCGCCGCGGGCGCCGACTGGATCGCCGACCGCACCTGGCTCGAGCCCACCGGCGTCTATCACGCGTACGGACGCATGTCCGGCGGTTCGGTGACCTGCCTGGTCGAGGGCTACGTCGCGGTCGCGCCCGCCGGCGCCTTCGCGACCAACACGCTCGTCATCCTGTGGGCCGCGCTCGGCTTGCTCGCGGTGCTCATCGGCTGGGGCGCCATCGCGGTGTGGCGGTCGTTCAGGCGCGCTCGGAACGCGCCTGCGACCGACGGGAGCGAGGCGGGCGCCGTACCGCTCACCGCGGCCGAGCTCGCCGCGCTCGACGAGCCCGAGGGCGCCCCGGTCGAGCACGTGGCGCCGGCGCCCGCGTGGACGCCCGGCAGCGGTCAGCCCGTTGTCGCCGCCGAGGAGATCAGCGCGCCGCCCACGACCACCCCGCCCACGCGGGAGATCCCCGTGGACGATGTTGCGGAGACCGCTGGCGACGACACGGCCCGCGGTTCGCGCGGCGGGGGAGCAGCCGCTGCCGCGCCCGCCGCCATGAGCACCGCCTCCGACGATGCGGCCGCGGAGACGATGGTGCTCGACGCGCCGGGCGACGCTGAGCAGGTGCCCGAGTCCGCGCCGGAGCCTGTGCCCGAGGAGGATCTCGCGAGCGACGAGGAGCCGCCGTCTGAGGACGAGCTCGCGAACGACGAGGAGCCGCCTGCCGACGAGGAGCAGCCCGGCGAGGACGAGATGCCGGGCGACGAGGAGGCGGCGCTCGGTGAGGACGAGGCCGCGCTCGACGAGGAGCCCGAGGACGAGACGGGGGAGGCGGCGGCCGAGGAGCAGCCCGATGCCGATCTCACCGATGCGGAGGGCGAGCCCGCCGCCGAGGACGAGGAGCGCATCGTCCCCGAGGACGCCGAGGCGGAGCCGGCCGCCGAGGATGAGCCGGACGCCGCCGCCGACGAGTCCGGGGACGCGCCCGCAGACGACGAAGGGCCGGAGCCCGCGTCCGAGGACGAGGGCTCCGGCCCCAAGCCGGTCAGCTCCGTTTAGGCGTCGCCGCCGCCACCGCCCGTGGTGCCCTTGCGGGGGTCGTGCAGCTCGTAGCGCTGGATCGCCGCCGCGTAGGTGCCCGCGGGCACCTCGCCACGACGCTCGAGCATCTGGAGCACGCGCACCGCGGTGGACGCGCCGTCGATGTTGAAGAAGCGACGCGCGGCCGCACGGGTGTCGGAGAAGCCGAAGCCGTCCGCACCGAGGGTCGCGAACTCGCCCGGGACCCACGCGCGGACCTGGTCGGGGACCAGGTGGTCGTAGTCCGAGGTCGCGACGAACGGACCCGCCGCGCCCTGGAGCTTCTGCGTGAGGTACGGGGTGCGGATGCCCTGCTCGGGGAACAGGAAGGCCTGGCGCTCCGCGTCGAGCGCGTCGCGACGCAGCTCGTTCCACGAGGTCACCGACCAGATGGCCGCGCGCACGCCGTAGTCCTGGAGCAGCAGCTGCTGCGCCTCGTACGCCCACGGCACCGCGACGCCCGACGCGAGGATCTGCGCCTCGGGGCCGGGGCCCTCGGGTGCGGTCGACACGCGGTGGATGCCCTTGAGGATGCCCTCGACGTCGACGCCCTCCGGCTCGGCCGGCTGCACGTACGGCTCGTTGTACACGGTGAGGTAGTACATGACGTCGCGGTCGCGACCCGTGTCGGGGCCGTACCAGCGGTCGATGGCGTCCTTGACGATGTGGCGCAGCTCGTAGCCGTACGCCGCGTCGTACTGGACGATCGCCGTGTTGGTGCCGGCGAGGATCGGGGAGTGGCCGTCGCCGTGCTGCAGGCCCTCGCCCGCGAGCGTGGTGCGGCCGGCCGTGGCGCCGACGATGAAGCCGCGCGTGAGCTGGTCGCCCGCCGCCCAGAACTGGTCGCCCGTGCGCTGGAATCCGAACATCGAGTAGAAGATGTAGAACGGGATCAGCGGCTCGCCGTGCGTGGCGTAGGACGTGCCCACGGCCTGGAACGCGGCGGCGGAGCCGGCCTCGTTGATGCCCGTGTGCATGATCTGGCCGGACTCGGACTCCTTGTAGGAGAGCATGAGCTCGCGGTCCACCGGCAGGTAGTTCTGGCCGCCCGTGTTGAAGATCTTCGCGCTGGGGAAGATCGAGTCGAGGCCGAACGTGCGCGCCTCGTCGGGGATGATCGGCACCAGGCGGTGACCGAACTCCTTGTCACGGACGAGGTCCTTGAACAGGCGCACGAGCGCCATGGTCGTCGCGACCTCCTGCTTGCCGGAGCCCTTGGCGAGAAGGTCGTACGCCTCGGGGTCGGGCAGCGCGATCTCCTTGCGGTCGCCGCGACGCTCGGGCACGAAGCCGCCGAGCTGCTTGCGACGGTCGAGCATGTACTGGATCGCCGGGTCGTCGAAGCCGGGGTGGTAGTACGGCGGGTGGTACGGGTCCGCCTCGAGCTGCTCGTCCGTGAACGGGATGTCGAAGGTGTCGCGCAGGACCTTGAGGTCCGCGGCAGCGAGCTTCTTCATCTGGTGCGTCGAGTTGCGCGCCGCGAAGTTCGAGCCGAGGCCGTAGCCCTTGACGGTCTTCGCGAGGATGACCGTGGGCTTGCCGTTCTTCTCGGTGGTCGCCTTCGCGTACGCCGCGTAGAGCTTGCGGTAGTCGTGGCCACCGCGCTTGAGAGCCCAGATCTCGTCGTCGGTCATGTCCTTGACGAGCTCCTTGGCGCGCGGGTCGCCGCCGAAGAACTGGTCGCGGATGAACGCGCCGGACTCGGCACGGAAGGTCTGGAAGTCGCCGTCGGGGACGGTGTTCATGAGGTTGACGAGGGCGCCGTCGTCGTCGCGCTGGAGCAGCGGGTCCCACCCGCGGCCCCAGACGACCTTGATGACGTTCCAGCCCGCGCCGCGGAAGAAGGCCTCGAGCTCCTGGATGATCTTGCCGTTGCCTCGCACCGGGCCGTCGAGGCGCTGCAGGTTGCAGTTGACCACGAAGGTGAGGTTGTCGAGCTTCTGGTTCGCCGCGAGCTGCAGCATGCCGCGGCTCTCCGGCTCGTCCATCTCGCCGTCGCCGAGGAACGCCCACACGTGCTGCTCGGACGTGTCCTTCATGCCGCGCAGGTGCAGGTAGCGGTTGGTCCACGCCTGGTAGATCGCGGAGGCCGGGCCCAGGCCCATCGAGACGGTGGGGAACTCCCACACGTCCTCCATGAGGCGCGGGTGCGGGTACGACGACAGGCCGCGGCCCTCGCCGGACTTCTCCTGGCGGAACGAGTCGAGGTCCTCCTCGCCGAAGCGCCCCTCGACGAAGCCGCGGGCGTACACGCCGGGGGCCGCGTGGCCCTGGTAGTACACCTGGTCGCCGCCGCTGGGGTGGTCCTTGCCCTTGAAGAAGTGGTTGAGGCCCACCTCGTACAGGGTCGCGACCGACGCGTACGAGGAGATGTGGCCGCCGATGCCCTTGCCGCCGGCCTGCGCGCGCGTCACCATGACCGCGGCGTTCCAGCGGATCCAGCCGCGGTAGCGGCGCTCGAGCTCCTCGTCGCCGGGGAACTCCGGCTCGTCGTCCGCGTGGATCGTGTTGACGTAGGGCGTGTTGAGGCTCAGCGGGACGCTCAGCTGCTTCTTGGCCGCGTGCTCGACCAGCTGGTCCACGATGTACTCGGCGCGGCTCTCGCCGCCGTCCTCGATCAGGCCGTCCAGGGACTCGAGCCACTCCTGGGTCTCGCCCGGGTCCTTGTCAACCTCGCCGTGATGTGCCACAGGTGACCTTCCTGTCAGGCGCGCGGTGGCGCGCCGGATGAATGGAGCTCGCGACAGGCGTGTACGCCGGCGCGCTCCACATTGTTACCACCCACCAGGTTACTGTCACCCGCACAGTGGTGCGCACGGCCCCTGCACCACCCTCGGCGCGGACGATTGCACCCCGACGCGCGGTGCCTCTACTGTGGACGCCAGGCGTGCCATCCGGCGCACGTGAGACCGACGAAGGGGGTCCCGCCACCGTGGCGACTCAGGAGGACGCGAGGGCGGTCGACGCCGTTGTCGCGCGGCTCGGGCTCAAGCCCGGCCAGATCATCCAGGAATACGGCTACGACTCCGACACGGACGCGGAGTTCCGCACCGCGGTCGAGGCGGCGACAGGAGAGGACCTCGTCGACGAGGACTACGGCGACGTCACCGACGGCGTGGTCGTCTGGTTCCGTGAGGGCGAGGACGACCTCGCGGATCTCCTCATGGACGCGCAGACCCTGCTCGACGACGGCTGCGCGGTGTGCCTGTGCACCCCGAAGGCGGGCCAGTCCGGTCACGTGCAGCCGCGCGAGGTGCAGGAGGCGGCCTCGGTCGCGGGCCTGCACGCGACGTCCACCTTCGTCATCGGCACCCGTTGGACGGCGACCTACCTCGTCGAGAAGGGGCGCTCCAAGTGACCCACCCGCTGGTCGGCCATCAGGCCCCGGCGTTCCGCATGACCGATACGCACGGTCGCGCCGTCACCTCCGAGGATCTCCTCGGCTCGGCATACCTGCTCGTCTTCGTGCCGTTCGCGTTCTCCGACACCTGCACCAACGAGCTCATCGAGCTGCGTGCGGCCGAGGACCTGCTCACGCGCGACGGCCTGCGCGTCATCGTCGTCAGCTGCGACTCGGTCTACACGCTCAAGGCCTGGGCCGACACGCACTCGTACAAGGCGGACCTGCTGTCCGACTTCTGGCCCCACGGCGAGGTGTCGCGTCAGTACGGCGTCTTCAACCCGCACAAGGGGCTGGCCGGCCGCGGCTCGTTCCTCGTGGACGCCTCGGGAGCGGTCCGCTGGGCCATCGTCAACCCCGAGGGGGAGGCGCGCGACGTCGCCGAGTACCGCGGCGCGGTCGCGGACCTGCTGGACTGACCCGCGTCGCAGTCGCGCTCGCCTCGCTACCTCAACTGGGCGGTTGAGCAGCGCGATCGGGGTGTTCTCCTCTGTGGGTACGCCCAGTAGACGCTGCGCAGGCAGTGGCAGCGGCAGCGACAGCGGCGAAGGCGCGATTCGGCTCATATCTCGTTCGCATAGGCGTACCCGCGGGCATGCGCCCCCGGAATGCGGCGGCAGCGCCGCGAAAAACCTTATACGTGATCGATATAAGTGATAGCGTGGAACGCATGGATCATGTTGCCGCCGTGATCGTGGACATCGTGCGCTCACGCGCGCTCGCCGACCGCGCGGCGGCGCAGTCAGCGGTGGTCGACTGCTTCGCGCGCGCCGAGCAGGGCGCCGGGGTGATCGGATCGCTCCGCGCGACCGTCGGCGACGAGTTCCAGGGCGTCTACGCGAGCCTCGCCGACGCCATCCGCGTCACCACGCTCGCCGCCCTCACCCTGCCCGAGGAGGTCGAGGTGCGGGCCGGTATCGGCCTCGGCGAGGTGGTCGAGGTCGAGGGCGACATCTCCGACGGCAGCGCCTGGTGGCGCGCGCGCGACGCGATCGACGAGGCGCATCGCCGCGAGGATGCGGGGGAGTCGGCGGTTCGCGCCTGGTGTGTCGGTGGTCCGGGGGACGATGCGGGCATGGCCGCTTCCGTGCTCCTGCTCCGCGATCACGTCCTCAGCCGCATGAAGGCGCGCGAGAGGCGCATCGCCGCGAGCCTCCTCGAGGGTGAGCGGCAGTCCGACATCGCCGCGCGCGAGTCGATCAGCCAGGCGGCGGTGTCGCAGGCCGCGCACCGGTCCGGTGCGGTCGCGCTGCGTGAGGCGCTCGAGGCGCTGCCCGAGGGCGCACGATGACCGCGGCGATCCTGGTGGCGATGGTCGCGGGCGTCGAGGTGCTCGGCTGGTGGTCGTACGCCAGGACCCGGCTCGTCGCGACGGCGACGTGGCTCGTCATCGTGCTCGTGGCCGCGGGCGTCTCGGATGCCGTGGGGGCGTGGGGCGCGGTCGCGCTCGGCGTCGGCTCCGCGGGCTGGCTGGTGCTGAGGTGGCGCACCGACGCCGGCGTCGCGATGGGCGCGCTCGTCATCGCGGCCGGGCTGCTGCTCCTCGCCGACGGCGGCCCCGACGGCGCGGCGGCCGTGATCGCGGGCCTCGGCGCCGCGGTGCTGCTGTCGCGCACCGCGAACGAGGTGGTGCGCGACGTGCTCGAGCGCGCCAAGGCCCTGCCTGAGGACGACGAGCCCATGCCCGAGCCTGCCGGCTCGCATCTGCGCGGCGGACGCATCATCGGGCCGCTCGAACGCTGGCTCATCGTCGGACTCGCGCTCGTGGGTGCGGAGGGCGTGATCGTCGGCCTCATGGCGGCGAAGGGCATCGGCCGCTTCCCGGAGATCTCGGGCGACCGGGGCAGGGGCTCCACCGCGGAGGAGTTCCTGGTCGGGTCTCTCGTGAGCTGGGCGCTCGCCGGTGCCGCCGCGCTGATGATCGCTGTGCTGCGGCCCTGATGCGTCCGAGCGGGCGCGTCGCACCTGCCACAATGGTCCGGCGGGCCCTTAGCTCAGCTGGTTAGAGCACTGCGTTTACACCGCAGGTGTCGTCGGTTCGAGTCCGGCAGGGCCCACTACCGCGCGGCGAGGTCCGCGAGGTCCGCGTAGAGGTACAGGTCGCTGGTCCGGACCGGGTCGATGACTCGGAGAGGCGCCGCGTCGCGATCGACGGTCGGCACGCCCAGCTCGAAGTCGAGCGCCTGGCTGGAGTCCGTGCGCAGGGTGGTCCAGGCGTCGATGCTCACGGGAAGCGTCGGGCCGTAGAGATCGGCGTACGGCTCGAAGGCCGCGACCGCGACGCGAGCGCAGTCCGCGGCGAGCACGCTCGCCTCCGCGTCCGCCTCGAGCGGCGAGGTCTCCGGGGCCACGCACTCGATGGTGGCGACGGCCGGCATGTCCTCGCTCAGGCCCATCCCGTCCCGCGTCTCCGCCGAGGCATCGGTCGCATCGGCGACAAGCGCGCTGGCCCACACCTCGGCGACGCTCGTGTAGTCCGCGGGATCGAGCATCTCGGCGGTGATCGTGGCGAGGTCGCCCTCGTCGAGCGTCACGATCCAGCCGTCGTCGTTGACGCGATCCACCGTCGATCCGACGCTGTCGAGCAGCGTCCCCTGCCGGTCGACCCCGGCGGGATCGAACAGCGCGGTGATGGTCGCGTCCGCGCCGTCGGACGGCTGCGTGACCATCATCACCACCACGCCCGCGATCCCGGCGGCGGCGAGGCCCGCGGTGACGAGCACCCCGGCGCGGCCGTGCGCTGGTGCGCCGGCGGTGGACTCGACTGTCTGCGGCTCGACGCTCATGATCCCCCCGGAGATGCGCTGTTGTCCCTCGCAGACTAGCCCCTCGACGTGCCTCCGCCCAGGTTCTCCGGTGCGGCGCGCTAGCCTCGGAACCGCACCCGGCAGGCGGACGAGGGGAGAACATCGTGGCGTTCGAGCTCGAGGAGAGCGAGGGCGGGCTCCGCAAGGGCTCGCGGTACGAGGCCTTCGCCAAGCGCGCCGACGGGACGATGGCGGTGCTCGCCTTCGTGTTCCTCGTGGTGTGGTCCGCGAGGATCGCCTTCCGCGAGTACCTCCCGGGAAGCGTCCGCGCGACGCTCCTCACCGTGCAGGGCCTGATCTGGCTCGTCTTCCTGGTCGATCTCATCATCCGCGTCGCGCTGCACAAGCAGCGGTTCCGCTGGCTGATCTCGCATCCGCTCGACGTCATCGCCGTGATCATCCCGGCGGCGCGTCCGCTCAAGGTGCTGTCCGTCTTCACCTCCGGCACGATGCTCGCGAGCCGCAAGGGCGTGGTGAAGTCGACGCAGGCGGTCGTCATCGCGGTGCTGCTGCTCATCTGGATCGGCGCCGTCGCGATCCTCGACGCCGAGCGCGGCCACGACGGCGCTCAGATCGTCAACTTCGGGGACGCCCTGTGGTGGGCGCTCGTGACGATGACGACGGTCGGGTACGGCGACTTCGCGCCCGTCACCGTCGAGGGGCGTGTGGTCGCGACCGTCATCATGCTCATCGGCGTCGCCCTCATCGGTGTGGTGACGGCGTCGGTCGCGGCCTGGTTCGTGAGCCTCACCCAGGGTCAGGACGATGCGCGCGAGGAGGAGCGCGAGGAGGTCACCCGCACGCAGCTGCTCGCGCGCATCGACGAGCTCGAGACCAAGATCGACCGTATGGCCGGTCGCGCCGGTCCTGGCGCGTCGGGCCTGCCGCACCTCACGCCCAAGCCCCCGAGCGACGCCGGGCGCCGCACCGAGCCGGAGGACTAGGCGCGAGGACTAGGGGCGACGGCCCCGGCCGGTCCACCGCCACCACGCGAGCGAGACCGCGCCGATGAGCATCGTCCCTCCCAGCGAGACCGCCCTCCACACGAGCATGCCGGCGACCAGCGCCGCCTCGGGAGCGGCGGGGGTGTCGGTGAGCCACGCGGCGATGAGCGCGGCGTCGAGCACGCCGAGCCCGAGGAACGGCATCAGCGTCAGCGGGTAGAGCAGCAGGAACACGCCGAGGATCTCGATCGCCGACAGGCTCGAGGGGACGCCGACCAGCCGCAGGCTCGCCAGCAGGATGAGCCCCTCGGCGACCACGCCGGCGAGGCTCAGCCCGATCGCGGGCAGCAGATGGCGCGAGTACGACTCCGACACCCGCGCGCGGAACTCTCCGACGGCCGACGCCCACGCATCCGCGTCGGCGGGCCGTCCGAAGCGGGTCGCGATGCGCGCGCCCGCCCGTCCGAGCGTGCGCGCCCACCGACGCGACCGGACCACGAGCGTGAGGAGCGCGAGGATGACGGCGGCGACCAGCAGGCAGACGCCGGCGACCCACCACTCGTGGCGCTCGACGCCGCGGACCGCGACCACGGCGAGGCCCAGCACGGGGGCGAGGAACCGCGCACCCCAGAAGACCGCGGTGGTGAGCGTGACGCCGGCCATCCCGTCGAGCGCATCGATGCGCCACGAGCGGAACATGCTCACCCGCAGCACCAGGTCCGCGGGCGGCGGCGCGAGCGTCGCGACCAGGTTCCCGCCCATCTCGTTGTGCAGCGCGCGTCGCCATCCGAGGCCCGCGACCACGCGCGCGAGGGGCGCCGAGCTCAGCAGCTGGCGGAGCAGCAGCAGCGCGACGAGGATGGGCCCGCTCCACCACGGGAGGGTGCCGAGCGCCGCGCCGACGGCGGACCAGTCGACGCGCGACGCGAGCGAGCCGAGCGCCCACAGCACGGCCGCGACCACCACCACCGTGACGATCCGCCGCACCCACACGCGTGCCAGCGGCGTCGCGGGCTCCGTGGGTGCAGGCACGCCGCCATGCTAGGCGCGGTCGGGGCGACGCGGCCGGGACGTGCGCCGAGTAGCCTTATCCGCATGACCTCCGTGGCCGATGTGATGGACGCCCTCGACCGGCGCTTCCCCCCGGACCTCGCGGAGGACTGGGACGTCAACGGGCTTACCGTCGGGCGACCCGACGCGCCCGTCACCCGCGCGCTCTTCGCCGTCGACCCGACGATGGCCGTGGTGCAGGAGGCGATCGAGGCCGGATGCGACCTCATCGTCACGCATCACCCGCTCATGCTGCGCGGCGTCACCACGGTGCACGCGGGCACCCCCAAGGGCGCGGTGATCCAGACCCTCATCGAGAACGGCGTCGCGCTGTGCAACGCGCACACCAACGCCGACCACGCCGGCACCGGCGTCGCCGAGGCTCTCGCCGAGGTGCTCGGGGTGTCGGGCTCGCTCCCGCTCGTCCCGCTCAAGGACGATGCGGAGCAGGGGACCGGTCGCATCGGCCGCCTCGACGCCCCGCTCACCCTCAAGGCCTTCGCCGAGCGCGCCGCGGCCGTGCTGCCGCAGACGGCGCACGGCGTGCGCGTCGCAGGCGACCTCGACGGCGAGGTGCAGACGATCGCGGTGGTCGGCGGATCGGGCGACTCGTTCCTCGACGCCGCGCGCGAGGCGGGTGCGGACGTGTACCTCACCGCCGACCTGCGCCATCACCCCGCCTCCGATGCGCGCGAGGCCGCGCTCCTCACCGACGGCCGGCCGTACCTCGTCGACGTCGCCCACTTCGCGTCCGAATGGACGTGGCTCGAGGCCGCCGCCGAGTACGTCGGCGACGCCACGGGCATCGACACCCTCGTCTCTACCCTCACCACCGACCCCTGGACCGCGCGCTTCTAGCGCGAAGGAGAACCCGTGCCCGACGCACCCGCAGCCGACCAGATCCGCCTCCTCGACGTGCAGGACCTCGACCTGCGCGCCCAGCAGGCGCGCCATCGGCGCAACCACGTTCCCGTGCTCGCCCAGATCGCGGAGCTCACCGCGCGCCTGACGGACCTCGACGAGGCCCGCATCGCGAGCAACACCAAGGTGACGGACCTGCGCCGCGCCGTGCAGAAGGCCGAGGACGACGTCCAGGTGGTCCGCGACCGCGCCGCCCGCGACAACGCGCGCCTCGCCTCCGGGCAGGGCAGCCCCAAGGACCTCACCGCCCTCCAGGGTGAGCTCGAGGTGCTCGGCCGCCGCCAGGAGGCGCTCGAGGAGATCGAGCTCGAGGCGATGGAGGCGCTCGAGGGCGCCGAGAAGGAGCTCGCCTCCGCGAAGGAGCAGGTCGACGCGATCTCCGCGCAGATCGCGGACCTCAACGGCGAGCGTGACTCCGTGTGGAACGAGATCGATGAGGAGCTGGTGACCATCGCCCGCGACCGCGAGGCGGCCGTCGCCGGCCTCGACGCGGGCCTGGTCGCGCTGTACGAGAAGCTCCGCGACGCGCAGGGCGGCATCGGCGCCGCCGCGCTCGCGCAGGGCCAGTGCCTCGGCTGCCGCACGCAGCTCAACCCGGGCGACCTGCGCGACATCGAGGCGCGCCCGGCCGATGCCGTGGTCCGTTGCGAGGAGTGCGGCCGCATCCTCGTGCGGGGCGCCAAGCGGTGAGCGACGCCCAGGTTGAGCCGGCGGTGCCGCACCGCCCGCATCGTCTGCCCGAGGGCACCGACCTCGAGCGCGAGGCTCCCGCCGAGGCGCCGTCCACGACGCCGCGCGTGCAGTCGCCGTTCTCTCCCGACGAGGAGGACCTGGTCGCGCCGTTGACCCTGGTGCTGCTGCGCCACGGCGTCACCGAGATGACCACCTCCCGCCGCATGTCCGGCTCGGGTGTCCCGGGGCCGGCGCTCAGCGCCGCCGGGCGCGTGCAGGCGGCGAAGGCCGCGGACCTGGTCTACGGCATGGGGCGCCGCACCTGGATGCAGCTGCCGCACGTCACGCGCGTGCTCGCCTCGCCGATGGTCCGGACGCAGGAGACCGCCGGTGCCGTCGGGCGCCGCGTCGGCGCGCACGTCGAGACCGAGCCCGGGATCAAGGAGGTCGACTTCGGCGTGTGGGAAGGCCTGACCGTCCCCGAGATCGCCGAGCGCGACGGCGACGCGATCCACCGGTGGCGCCGGGCCGAGATCGCCGCGCCCGAGGGCGAGTCGATCGCCGAGGTGGGGGAGCGCGGCTACGCCGTGGTGAAGCGTCTCGCGCAGGAGCACGCCGCCGAATGCATGGCCGGTCGGGACGTGCCGCGCGGCATCGCGCTCGTCTCGCACGCGGTCGCCATCAAGTCGATCGTGGGGACCGTGCTGGGGATGCCCGCCTCGCAGTGGGGGCTCATCTGGCCGTCGCCCGCCTCGACGAGCGTGCTCCAGGTGCGCGCGCGGTACGACGGCTCGATCGCCGAGACCCACGTGCTCGCGGTCGGCGTGCCGGTCGAGTAGACCCGGGCGCGTCTCGCGTCGGCGAGCGACGCGAGACGCGAGGTCCGCGGGCTTACGCGTCGCGGGTGAGCTGCTTGCGGAGGTAGCGGCGGTCGTCGTTGGCGTACGCGTAGTACCAGCCGATCAGCAGGCCGCCGCCGACGAAGTTGCCGACCAGCGCGATCGCGAGGTTGCCGAGCGCCGGACCCCAGTCGAGGCCTCCCTGGAGCGCCGCGACGGTGAAGGCGACGGTGTTCGCGACGGAGTGCTCGAAGCCCACGAAGGCGAACACGAAGACGCTCATGATCATGACGATCGCCTTGGTGAGGTCCTCCTTGATCTGGCCGTTGTAGACCAGGATCATCGCGAGGTTGATCATGAAGTTGCACAGGATCGCGCGCACGAACAGGTCGCCCCACCCGGCCGCGCCCTCGGACAGGTACGCGAGTTTGTGCTCGATCGTGGCGTCGAACTGCGCGCCGGCTGCGCCGTCGAGGATGCTGGAGAAATGGACCAGCAGCGCGATCGCGAGGCCGCCGATGAAGTTGCCGAGGTAGCACATCGCGAGCATCCGCAGTCCGCGCAGCGCGTTGACGCGACGGTGGTACCAGCCGACCGTCACCACCATCATGTTCGAGGTCAGCAGCTCGGACTTCGAGTAGTAGATGAACACGAGCGCGAAGCCGAAGATCATCGCGCCGAGGATCTTGCCCACGCTGGTGAGCGTGCCGTCCCCGACGCCCGCGAAGGCGGCGACCACCGCGAAGTTGGTGAGGTACATCAGGCCGATGATCACGCCGGCCATCGCGGCGCGCATGAGGTAGACGCGCGCCAGGCCGCCGCTCATGGTGGTCTTGGTCTCGAGGGCGTCCAGCACCGTCGAGATGAACTGCTTGCCTGGGAACAGCTGGCTCGTGTCGCTCATGGGACAAGGCTCCCACGGTCGGGTCCCGGGTTCGCGGCGTGCGCCGCATCGTCCCCGGGGGAAGCCGCGGACGGCTCCCGGACGTTCTCCTGAAGAGCCCGCTGACGAGGAGAGATGATGAGCGCCGCGACCAAGCCGCCGTCCAGCTACGAGGACCCCGTGGTCGCCCGCCACTCGCTCGACGGCAGGCGGGTGCTGGTGGTCGGCGGGTCGTCGGGATTCGGGCGGCAGGTCGCGCTCGACTGCGCGCTCGCGGGCGCGGACGTCATCGTGGTGGGCCTCGACTCCGCCAAGTCCCACGCGACGGCGCAGGAGGCCGGCGCGCTGAGCCGCACCAAGGCGAGCGCGCTCGCGATCGACGTCTCGGATCAGCGCGGCCGCGACACCCTGGTCGAGGCGATCGGGGAGGTCGACCACGTGGTGTCGACGCTCGGCGGGCGCCTCGGCGACGGCGACTCCCCGGATGAGGACGCCATCCGGGAGGTGGTGCGTCGCAAGGTCGAGCAGAACCGGCTGCTCGTCGACGCGGTGGCGCCCCAGGTGCGCGACGGGGGGTCGTTCGTGCTGACCGCGGGCGCCACCAGGCGCCCGGGAGAGGCCGACGGCCACGGCGTGGTCGAGGGCAACGACGAGATCCAGGCGCTCGTGCGCCAGAAGGCCGTGCTGCTCGCGCCGCGGCTGCGCGTCAACGCGGTCGCGCCCACGTGGACGCAGACGCCGCTGTGGCGCCACCGCTCGGATGCGGACGTGGTCCGTATGAGGGAGGAGATGGAGGCGCAGATCCCGCTGGGCCGCACCGCGGACATCCGCGAGGTGGCCCGCGCCTACCTCTTCCTCATGACGAGCGACTTCATCACGGGCCAGACCATCGCGGTGGACGGCGGCTACTCGCTCACCTGAGCGCGCTCAGCCGAGCGTGGCGACCAGCCGTCCCAGGCGGTCGAGGCCCTCGGCGATCGCATCGCGCGACGCCGCGTAGGACAGCCGCACGTGCGTCTCGCCGTGGGCGGCCCCGAAGTCGCGTCCCGGGGTGATCGCGACGTGTGCCTCGCGCAGCGCGCGCCCGGCGAGCTCCCACGCGCCGAGCCCGGTCGAGGAGACGTCGGCGAAGGCGTAGAACGCCCCGTCGGGCACGCAGGCGACCGGGAGGCCGATGCGCGCGAGGCCGGCGAGCATGAGCGCGCGGCGTTCGAGCAGCTCGAGGCGTCGCTGCTCGGCCTCGGCGAGCGACTCCGGCGTGAAGCAGGCGAGCGCGGCGTGCTGCACCGGCGCCGAGGGGCACAGGAACAGGTTGGTCGCGAGCCGCTCGACCGGATCGACCAGCTCCTCGGGCAGCACGGCCCAGCCGAGGCGCCAGCCCGTCATGCCGAAGGACTTGGAGAAGGAGTTGATCACGATCGCGTCCGGGTCGTGAGCGAGGACCGTGCGCGGCCGGGTGCCGTCCGGGGCCGCATCGGCGAGGTCGAGGTAGATCTCGTCGACGATGCGCCACGCGCCGCGGTCGCGCGCCAGGTCGCAGATGGCCGCGAGCTCGGGCGCCGGCACCGAGGTGCCGGTCGGGTTCGACGGCGACGCGATCATGACCGCGCGGGTCTCGGGCGTCCAGGCCTCGCGCACGAGGTCCGCGGTGAGCTGGAAGCGGGTCTCGGGCGAGGTCGGGACGGTGACCGCGCGGCCGCCGAAGGTGGTGACGATCTGCCGGTTGCACGGATACGAGGGATCCGCCATGAGCACGTCGGTGCCGGGATCGACGGTGGCGGCGATCGCGAGGTCCAGCGCCGCCGAGCCGCCCATGGTGACCGCGATGCGCGCGGGGTCGATGTCGACGCCGTGGCGCTCGCGGTAGAACCACGCGATGCGCTCCCGCAGCGCCGACGTGCCGAGCGCCGAGGTGTACGCGAGCGGACGCCCGTCCATCGCCTCGACCATCGCGCGGCGCACCGCCGTCGGGGCGCCGAAGTCGGGCTCGCCGAGGTTGAGGCGGATCACGTCGCGGCCCTCGCGTTCGAGCGCCGCGGCGAGGTCGCCGAAGGCCATCGCGTGGAACGGCTCGACGTCGTGGGCGCGCTGCGCGGGCTGCATCGGGGCTCCTCTCACGAGGACGACGCTATCCCGCGATGACGAGCGTGAGGTCGTCCGGGCCCTTCGCCTTGGGGGTGAGCCGCACGTCGACGAGCGCGTCGCCGATCATCCCGGCGGCCGCATCGGCGAGGTCGGCCGCGGTCTCGGGGCGCGCATCGGCCCTCACCAGGTGCGCCGCGAGCAGCCCGCGCGTGTGCTTGGCCATGTGGCTCACCACGGCGCGCTTGCCGTTGAGCTCGCGCTGGACGGTGACCGCGACCCAGGGCGACTCGCTGGGCCGGTAGGCCGCGACGTAGGCGGCGCTGCGGCAGTCGATCACCAGGCCGCCGTCGGCGAGCGCGTCGAGCTCGGCGGGCAGGTGCCGCTTCCAGTAGGTCGCGAGCTTGCCGAGGTCGCCGAGCCCGGTGCCCATGCTGAGGCGGTAGGCGGGGATGACGTCGGCGGGGGAGACGGCGCCCCACAGCGCGGAGACGATGCGCACGCTGCCGGCCGCCTTGTCGAGCGTCGCGGCGTCCCAGGCGGCCATGCCGGCGGCGTCGTAGAGGACGCCCGTGTAGATCTGCGAGGCCGGGGCGCTCGCGTTCTCCCACACGGTGCGGTTGCGCTCGACCTCCTGGTGGAGGGAGGCGCCGACGCCGAGGACGTCCATCGCATCGTCCCGGCCGGAGGCGTGCGCGAGCGCGTCTCCCACGACGCGGCGCGCGTCCGCGAGGGCGGGGTGCGAGAGAGCGGCGAGGTCGACAGGGTCGCCGGACGGGGGAGCGGTCTTGCCCTCGGAGGGCGGGAGCAGGATCAGCACGGGGACAAGGGTAGGCGGAGCGGGAGGGGACGATGCGCCGGGCGGGCCGCGACCGGTACCCTAGGTGGGCGGATGAGCTGGCCAGGCGACCGCGTGGCTCCCTCGGGGGCCCCGAGGAACGTCCGGGCTCCGTAGAGCAGGGTGATGGCTAACGGCCACCCGGGGTGACCCGCGGGACAGTGCCACAGAGAGAAGACCGCCACGTTCCTTCGGGGGCGGGGTAAGGGTGAAAGGGTGAGGTAAGAGCTCACCGCGCGACTGGTGACAGGAGCGGCAAGGTAAACCCCACCCGGAGCAAGACCAGACAGCATGCGTTCGAGGGCTGCTCGCCCGAGCATGCGGGTAGGTTGCTTGAGCGCTGGAGCAATCCAGGGCCTAGATGGATGGTCGCCCCTCGTTCCCGGTGACGGGTGCGAGAGACAGAACCCGGCGTATCGGCCAGCTCATCCGCTTCTTTCTGGCTACCAGGGATGCCGGTAAGGAAGCATCGAAGTCACGCCTCGCGCACGCCGGACTCGTGTGCGAGGCACGGACCGTGTGGCCCGCAGCGTCGACCATCTTGCCGAGGTGGTTGCCGATGCTCGCACCCTGACACTTCTCGAGCGTCATGGTCTGCCGGTGCGCCGTCCCGCGCGCGCGAGAGGCATCCAGCATGCGTCAGGCGTGCTCGGTGCGACAAGGCACATGCCTCGCCGCGGGAACAACGCAAGGGCCGCAGTCGCGAGAACTCATGTACGCGACTGCGGCCCTTGCCGCTAAGGCCGAATGTGAGATCTACGCGAATAGGACCTCGCGCGCCTGCGCTGCGGTGGCGTTATCCGTCTTGAACTCGATCATTCCTGTCGAAGAAGCAAGCTGAAGGGTCGACCAGCTGGCCCCCGACTTGACGTCAACGCTCGAGATCGACGAGCGCGGGATGGTGACCTGCTTCTTCCCGAAAAGGATCCAAGGCCATGCGAACAGTGCGACACCGCCGGAGAGCACAACGACGGTCCAGGTGAGCCAGTTCGCCGAGATCACCTGATACTGCACGGCCTTGGCGGTCACCGTCACCGTAGGACGCACACCGAGGCCGATGGTCTTGAAGTGAACGGCGGTCGGTCCAGCGTGCTGGTCAGCAGGAGTGGTCATGTGGTCCCTCAACTCTCAAGATGTGCGGTGGCCCCTCGCCCCGCGGCGCGCCCACCCTAGAGGATCCGGCGCGCGAGATCAGCCGATTCTGGGGCGCGAGCGCGTTTTGTGATGCAGTTAACAGCCGCAGTGCCGTACCCCGCATTGCACTCGGCGCATCGGGCAACGGTCGGATTAGGGCATCGCTGTCGACGCCCCTGACCAGACACGACTTCGGCGCGCGATTGTCGACCCTAGTCCGCAACCCGTCCACAAGAGGTCCACGCGTAGCTACCAGCCGCCACCATTGCTCCGGCACGTCATGCCTGGTCTATTTGATGTGCGACCAAGGGTCGCGATCTGCTACTGGTGCGGGGAGCGAACCCGGCGTACAGGCCAACTCATCCGCTTCCGCCGTCAGGCGACGGCGAGCGCCGCGATCAGGCGCTCTGCCGAGCGTCGCGCGCGTGCCGCGCCCTCGCCGCTCGAGGCGATGTCGCTCAGGAAGACGTGGTGGAGGGCGATCCCCACGACGCCGTACGCGACCTCGTCGCAGGCGTCCGCAGCCGCATCCGGGTGCTCCGCCGCGAGGAGTTCCGCGAGCACGCCGTGCGTGCTCGCGTAGGCGCCGGTCAGGAGGGCGGCGAGCTCGGGGTCGGTGCGCGAGGCCTCGACGAAGCCCAGGACCACCGCGTTCTCCTGGCCCGGGTCGGTGAAGGGCGCGCCGAAGAGGTGATCGAGGGCGGCGGCGACGGTGGCGGTGCCGGCGGGCAGGATCGAGCCGCGCTCCGAGCCGTCGGTGTAGAAGTGCCGCGCGGCCTCGCGCAGCAGCGTCTCGCGGTTGCCGGCGAAGTGCCGCACGTGGCCGCGGGTCATCCCTGCGGCGACGGCGATGCGGTCGAGGCTCGCGCCGGTGATGCCCCGCTCTCCGATGGTGCGGATGGTGGCGTCGATGATCTGGCGGGTGCGCTCCTCGGCGACGGATGGGCGGGCCATGGTGTTCCTCCTCGCGAGCACGATAGCGCAACCGGCACGCATTCCTAGTCTAGTCGGACTTGACTAACCACAGAGATCGGCCCTAGCGTGACGCCTCATCGACGGACCGAGGAGGCGGATGTGGTGGAGATCCTGCGCGAAGGGCCCGCGCCGACGAGCCCGCTCGCCTTCGAGGAACGCGTGCGGATGAGGGACGGGGTGCGCCTCGCGACAGACGTCTACCTTCCGACAGGGCCCGAAGGGGAGAGCGAGCCGGGGGACACGGTCCTGATCCGGCTGCCGTACGACAAGAGCGGCGCGTACACGTTCATCCCGCTCATCGCGGAGTACCTCATGGCGCGCGGGTACCGCGTGGTCGCGCAGGACGTGCGCGGCAAGTTCCGCTCCGAGGGCGACGCGATGCTCTTCGTGAACGAGGCGCGCGACGGGTACGACACGATCGAGTGGATCACCCAACAGGCCTGGTCCAACGGCCGTGTCGCGATGTGGGGCGACAGCTACTACGGCTACACGCAGTGGGCCGCCGCGGCGACCCAGCATCCGGCCCTCAAGGCGATCGCGCCGCGGGTGACCGGCACCCGGCTCGGCGAGCCGGTGGTGGTGCGCCCGGGCGACCGGACGCGGCCCGTCGAGTGGGCCATCACGTACCTCTACCCCCTCACGTGGTTCCACTCCCAGGACGTGTTCCACTGGGACCTCGACCCCGAGCGGCGCCCCTTCAGCGCGCAGGCCGAGGAGGCGATGGCGCAGCTCGGTACGCGCTCCCTGTCCTACGACCAGTGGTACCCGCGCGCCGTGCACCTCCCGCGCTTCCCGAGCGCGAGCCCCTTCGACGCGCGCCCGGTCCCGACGCTCCACACCATCGGCTGGTGGGACAACTGCGCCCCGCTCGCGTGGGCCGACGTTGCCGAGATCCAGAGCCGGCCGGCGTGGGCGCTGCACCACTTCCTGCGCATCGAGTCGATGGACCACGAGTCGTACTACCTCGACGATCCCGACGTCGACCGGGTCGAGGAGCGCACCGAGGAGCAGCTGCGCGCGCAGCTGCCGCGCATGCTCGACCCCGCGCTGGAGTTCTTCGAGGTCTTCGTCCGCGATCGCGGCTCCCACGCCGACATCCCGCGGGTGAGCTGGAACCTCGCGGGAACGCCCGGGATGTGCGCGGCCGAGTCGTGGCCGCCCTCCGACGTCGAGAGCTGCGACCTCTTCGCAGCCGCCGACGGGGCCCTCGCCGCGCAGCGGCCCGACGATGCGCAGACCGTCGAGTGGGTGCACGATCCCGCCGCGCCTGTCCCGTCGAGCGCCGAGAACGCCTTCGCGTTCCTGCTCGAACGCCCCGACGAGTCCGCGCTCTCGACCCGTCCGGACGTGCTCGCCTTCGAGACGGCGCCGATGGCGGCGCACGTCGACCTGGTCGGGCCGGTGACGGCCGCGGCGAGGGTCGAGGCGGACGGCCCGGTCATGGACGTGTTCCTCCGGCTGCTCGACGTCGCGCCGGACGGGACGGCGCTGAGGATCGCCCGGGGCCAGGTGCAGGTGCTGCGGGCCGAGGAGGGAGCCGCGGTCGACGTCGACCTCGGGCAGGTCGGCTACCGCCTCCGCGAGGGCCACCGGCTTCGACTGCAGGTCGCCGGCAGCGACTCCCCGGAGTACCTGGTGCAGCCGGGGACGGGGGAGGAGCCGTGGGGTGCGGTGGAGCTCCGTGCGCATCGTCAGCGGCTCGTGGTCGGCGGTCGCGACGGGCTCCGGATCACGGTGAGCGTCGCCGCGGGAGCCGAGGGGGTGATCGCCCGATGAGGGAGCCTCGGCTCGAGTACGCCTTCGAGATCCGGGTCGACGTCGACCCGTACCTGAGGATCGGTCGGGGCGTGGACGAGGAGCTCACGTTCACCCCGGTGACGGGCGGCACGGTCGACGGCCCGCTGCTCACGGGCATCGTGCTCGGCGGCGGGGGAGACTGGGCGGTGGAGCGCGCGGGGACCGCGCAGCTCGAGGCGCGCTACCTGCTGAGGGCCGAGGACGGCGCCGTCATCGACGTCCTCAACCGCGGCTACTACCGTGCGAGCGCCGAGGTCGAGGACCGGATCGCCGCGGGCGAGGCCGTCGCGGAGGACGAGTACTACTTCCGCACCGCACCGGTGTTCCAGACCGATGCGCCGGCGCACCGCTGGCTCGCCGAGCATCAGTTCGTCGGCCTGGCCCGCGACGAGGACGGTCAGGTCCGCATCAGGGTCTTCGTGGTGCGATGACCGTCAGGCGCCCGGGGTCACGCGCGCGGCTGCGCGGCGATGGTGGAGTGGATCACCTCGCGCACGTGGGCGTCGGTCCAGCGCTCGGGGTCCTCGGTGCTCGCGATGTACGCGCCGCGGATGAGGAGGTAGGCGAGGTCCGCCACCGCCTCCGGGTCGGCGAAGCCGGACGCGGCGGCCGCGGTGCGGAGCTGGGCCTCGAAGGTCGTGGACTCGTGACGCAGGGCCTCGGCCATCACGGGCTCGATCGCCGCGTTCGCCACGATCTCGAGGATGAGCGTCCGCAGCACCGGGTCGTCCGTGGTCGACGAGAGCGCCCAGTCGGTGACCGCCCGCAGGTGCGCGGAGGGCTCGAGGTCCGCGAGCGTCGCGGCGAGCTCCTGCTGCCAGCGGTCGCGGCCCTGGTCGAGGGCGTTGAGGATCAGCGCCGCACGCGAGGGCAGGTAGTTGGTGACCAGCGTGGTGGAGCCGCCGAGCTCGCGTGCGACCGAGCGGATGGTCACCGCGTGGGTGCCCTCGCTGCGCGCGACGCGGATGGTCGCGGCGGCGATGTCCGCCAGGCGCTGGCGCGGGTCGACGTCTCGAGGCATGACGCACAGCCTAGCCATCGCCGAAACACTGGTGCAACATTGATGTACAACACTGTTGCATGTAAGACCTGATCCATCGTCCGCGGCTCCGGCCGGGACGCGCACGGCCCGAATCCCCAGGAAGGAACAGCAATGAGAATCTCAGGCATCAGCGCCGCGGTCGCGGCAGGCACGATGCTCGTCCTCGCGACGGGCTGCACGGCGCGTGACACGGTCGAGTCGCCGAGCGACGGAGCGAGCAGCGGGGCGAGCGCGGGCGCGGCGCCCGTCGACGCCTCTCCGCTCGTCGCCGCGCTCCCCGCGGCGACGACCGACGTGGACGAGGTCACCTGGGCGCTCGTCGAGGGCGAGCCTCGCTCGCTGCTCCCCGGCGCGGACTACAACTTCGTCGCGCCGAACCTGTGCGACAGCCTCCTGCAGGTCCAGCCGGACTTCTCGATCGAGCCCGGCATCGCCACCTCGGCGGAGTGGGTCGACCCGGTGACGTTCGTCATCGACCTGCGCGACGGCGTCACCTTCTGGGACGGCACGCCCGTCACCACGGACGATGTGATCTACAGCCTCGAGCGCCACCGCCAGGACGTGACGTCCGCGTACTACGGCGCCTTCGTCCTGGTCGCGGCCATCGAGGCCACCGGCGACCAGCAGGTGACGGTGAGCTTCACCGCGCCGGACTCGACCTTCCGCGACGCGCTCGCCGGCGGCGCCGGCGCGGTGCTGAGCAAGGCGTACGGCGGGGAGGCGGGCGACGCGCTCGGCACCTCCGGCGGCGGGCTGCTGTGCGCCGGGCCGTTCGAGCTCGATTCGTGGACGCCCGGCAAGGAGATCGTCACCGTCGCGAACGAGGGCTACTGGGGCGGCGCCCCGCACGTGAAGACCCTGACGTACCGCTTCGTCTCGGACGGCACCACCCTCACCAACGCGCTCGTCGAGGGCGAGATCGACGGCGCCTTCAACGTCCCGCCGGCCAGCCGGTCGGTCTTCGAGGGCTCCGACGCGGGCACGCTCGTGGTGGGCCCGTCCACCGCATCGTTCTCCTTCGGTCCCACCAGGTCGACGGGCGCCGGCGCCAACCCGCTCATCCGCCAGGCGCTCAGCATGGCGATCGACCGCGACCAGTACATCGCGACCGTGCTCAACGGGCTCGGCCAGCCGCAGCGCACCTTCGTCGCACCGTTCTCGTGGGCGAGCATGGAGGCAGCCGGCGTCTACCAGGCCGGCTACGACGCGCTCGCCGAGCCGACCGTGGACCTCGAGGCGGCCAAGGCGCTGGTCGCGGAGTCGGGTGAGGACACGTCGGTGCCGCTAGTCATCGCGATCCCCGCCGGCAGCAAGGAGCTGTCGCAGACGGCGGCGATCATCCAGAGCGCGGGACAGCAGATCGGCCTCACCATCGAGATCGACGAGCGCCAGCCCGCAGACTTCGCCGGGATCTTCCTCGCCGACCCGGGGCCGCGCGAGTCGATCGACTTCGTCGCCACCACCGGCTACACGGAGACGCCCGGCGTGCTGGCCTACCCGCAGCTGTTCCTGCTGCCCGCCGAGCTCGGCGGCATCTTCAACTGGAGCGGCTACGCGGATCCCGAGGTGATCGGCGCGTTGCAGGCGGCGCGGACCACGCCGGACCCGACGGAGGCCGCCGGCGCGTACGTCGCGGCGCAGGAGATCTTCGCCCCCGACCTGCTCCAGGTGACCCTCGCCGGGGCGTACCACACCACGTTCCTCAGCTCGGATCTCACCGGTGCGACCACGTCCGTCGCGGCGTATGCGAGCCCCTGGGCGCAGCACCTGGGCGGCGCGTGAGCGACGCGGCGCCGGTCCGGGGGAGGGTGGGATGAGCGCGTACGCGATCCGCCAGCTGGCGGCGAAGCTCGGCGGGCTCCTTCTCACCCTCCTCCTGGCCAGCATCGCGATCTTCTTCGCGGTCGCGCTCACGCCGGGCGACCCGGTCACGGCGCTCGCGGGCGGGGTGCGGCCCACCCCGGAGCTGATCGAGGCGATCCGAGCCGAGCACCACCTCGACGATCCGGTGTGGATGCAGTACCTGCGCTGGGTCGGCGGGGTGCTCCAGGGCGACCTGGGCACGTCCTTCGTCTACAAGACGCCGGTCGCGGAGCTCATCGCGCCGCGGATCGGGATCAGCCTCCTGCTCGTGGCCTACGCCGTGGTCCTCATCACGGTGTTCGGCATCGGCTCGGGGATCCTCGCGGCGGTGCGCGGCCCGCGCACCGACCGCGCGGTGCTCATCGGCACGTCGATCGGCGTGGCGATGCCCACGTTCGTCGTGGCGATCGTGCTGATCTGGGTCTTCGGGCGCGTGCTCGGGTGGTTCCCGGTGTACGGCACCGGCGAGGGCCTGCTCGACAACCTCTACCACCTCACGCTGCCCGCGATCTCGCTCGCGGTCCTCTACATCGCGTACATGAGCCGCATCACGCGCGGGGCGATCGTCGCCCAGCAGCACGCCGAGCACGTCGACACCGCGCGCGTGCGGGGGCTGTCGCCGTCGCGCATCTTCCGCCGGCATGTCCTGCTCAACGCGTCTCCCCAGATCCTCGCGGTCTCCGGTGCGACCATCGCGGGCCTCATCGCCGTCTCCGCGGTCGCCGAGCAGGCGTTCGGGGTCGGCGGGATCGGCTCGCTCCTCGTCGAGGCGGCCGCGCGCAAGGACCTGCCGGTGGTGCAGGTGCTCTCCCTGCTGCTCGTCACGGTGTTCGTGGTGCTCAACGCGGTGGTCGACGTCGCGATCGCGATCATCGACCCCGATTCCGTCAAGTCCCGGAGGTCCGCATGAGCATCGGTCAGCTCGCACGGGGACGCACGCCCGCACCCGCGCGGCGCGCGGCGGCGCACGATCCGCTCCTCGTCGCCGCAGCCCTGGTGCTCGTGGCGATCATCGTGATCGCGCTGCTCGGTCCGCTGCTCGCACCGTACGACCCCGACCAGCTGTACGCCGGCGCGGTGTCGGCCCCGCCGAGCCTCGCGCATCCGTTCGGCACCGACGACCTCGGTCGCGACGTGCTGTCCCGGGTGCTCGCGGGGGCGCGCCCGAGCGTCGCCGGGCCCGTGCTCGTCGTGGCCGTGTCGACGGTGCTCGGGGTGGCCGTCGCAGTCGCATCGGCATGGTTCGGCGGCGCGGTCGACGGCATCGCCAGCCGACTCGTCGACGTGATCTTCGCCATCCCGGGACTGGTGCTCGCCGTGCTCGCCGTCGCGATGTTCGGCAAGGGGCTGCTCGCGCCGGTGGTCGCTCTGTCGATCGCGTACATGCCGATCGTGGTGCGGCTGGTGCGTGCGGGTGCACGCGCCGAGCTCGGTCGGCCATACATCGCCGCGCTGCGGATCCAGGGTGTCGGATCGCTCGCGATCTGCTTCCGCCACCTTCTCCCCGCGCTTCTGCCCGCCATCCTCGCGCAGGCGACGGTCGGCTTCGGGTACGCGATGCTCGACATCGCCGCGATCTCCTTCCTCGGCCTGGGCGCGCAGCCGCCGGCCTCCGACTGGGGCGTCATGATCGCGGGCGGCCAGCCCGCTCTTCTCACGGGTGCGCCGGAGCAGTCGATGTTCCCTGCGGCGCTGATCGTGCTCACCGTGCTCGCCGTCAACATCGTCGGCGCCCGCACCACCACCTGGGCGGAGGCCAAGGACCGATGACCACCACCGTGCTCGAGATCGACGGCCTGTCCGTCGCGACGCCCGACGGCCGGACGCTGGTCCACGACTGCACGCTCGCGGTGAACGCCGGCGAGTCCCTGGGGCTCGTCGGGGAGTCCGGGTCGGGAAAGACCCTGTCGACCCGCGCGGTCGCGGGGCTGCTGCCCGCGGGCTTCACCACGGGCGGCACCGTCCGGCTCGACGGCCGCGACCTCGCGTCGTTGCCGGGCGCGGAGCTGCGCGAGCTCCGCGCGACCCGTATGGGGATGGCGTTCCAGACGCCCCGCGCGCACCTCAACCCGCTCCGGACCATCGGGGACTTCATGATCGAGGGGCTGGTCGCGGTGGCGGGGGAGGCGCCCGTGGCGGCGTACCGCCGCGCGGTGGACCTGCTCGCGGAGGTCGGCATCCGCGACCCCGATCGGCGCATGCGCCAGCGCCCGGGCGAGCTCTCGGGCGGACTGCTCCAACGCGTGATGATCGCGGCGACCCTCGCGATGGATCCGCCGCTGCTGCTCGCCGACGAGATCACCACGGCGCTCGACGTCACCACGCAGGAGGAGGTGATGGCGGTCATCGCGGACCTGCGGCGCCATCGCGACCTCGCGCTGCTGTTCATCACCCACGACCTCGCGCTCGCGGGCGCCGTCTGCGACCGTGTCGCCGTGATGCAGGACGGCCGCACCATCGAGACGCTCGCCGCGGCGACGATGCGCGAGGACGCCCGTGAGCCGTACACGCGCCGCCTGCTGTCCGCCTCGCTTCCCGACGAGGCGGCCGGCGTCCGGCAGGCGCGGCGGAGCGACACGGTGCTCGAGGTCGCGGGCCTGCGCAAGGCGTACCAGGTGCGGGCGGCCGGACGCGGGCGCGAGGAGCTTCTCGCGGTCGACGACGTCTCCTTCGCGCTCGCGGCCGGAGGCGCCCACGGGATCGTCGGCGAGTCCGGCTCGGGGAAGTCGACCACCGCACGCATCATCTGCGGCCTCGAGACCGCCGACGGCGGCACGGTGACCGTCAAGGAGGAGGACTGGACCGCGCCCGCGAGGTCCGCTCCCGCGCGGCGTGCCCGTGCCAGGGTGGTCCAGATGGTCTTCCAGGACCCGTACCAGTCCCTCGACCCGCGCCAGACGGTGCGCAGCTGCCTCGCGGAGGCCGTCGCGGTGCACCGGCGCATCGCCTCGCGCGACGAGATCGCCGCGCGTGTCGACGCGCTCCTCGACGCGGTCCGCCTCGCGCCCGCGCTGGCGGACTCCCGTCCCCGGGCGCTGTCCGGCGGGCAGCGGCAGCGCGTGGCCATCGCACGCGCGCTCGCGGCCGACCCGGAGATCCTGGTGCTCGACGAGGCGGTCTCCGCGCTCGACGTCACCACCCAGGTGGAGATCCTCACGCTGCTCGACGGCATCAGGCGCGAGACCGGCGTCGCGCTGCTGATGATCTCCCACGACCTCACCACCGTCCGCCGCCTGTGCGACCACGTCGCGGTCATGCAGGCGGGGCGCATCGTCGAGCAGGGCCCCATCGCTGACGTGCTCGATGATCCGCGCTCGGACTACACCCGCACTCTTCTCGACTCCATCCCCCGGCCCGGGTGGACGCCCCAGCGGCGGCTCCCGGCCCGCATCGTCACCTCAGGAGGCACCCGATGACCACCGCTCAGCCCTGGCAGCTGACCATGCGCGAGCTCGCGCAGGCGATCCGCGAGCGCAGGATCACCGCGCGCGAGGCCGTCGACGCGCACCTCGCGCGGATCGACGCCGTCAACCCCAGCGTCAACGCGCTCACGGTCGTGTTCCATGCGCGCGCACGGGCGCTCGCCGATGAGGTCGACGCGGCCCTGGAGGCGGGTCTCGAGACCGGGGCGCTCGCCGGCGTGCCCTTCACCGTCAAGGAGAACATCGACCTCACGTGGTCCGCCTCGACCAGCGGCTGGCCCTTCCTCGCGAACGCCGTGCCGGCCGAGGACGCGACGATGGTGGCGCGGCTGCTCGCGGCGGGCGCGATCCCCATCGGCCGTGGCAACATGCCCGACTTCGGGCTGCGCTGGGACACTGACAACGACCTCTTCGGGCGCACGCTCAACCCGTGGGACGCCTCGCGGGTGCCGGGAGGGTCCAGCGGAGGCGACGCCGTCGCGGTCGCGACGGGCATGACCCCGCTCGGTCTCGGCAACGACTACGGCGGCTCGCTGCGGCTGCCCGCCCACGCCGCCGGCGTCTGCGCGCTGCGGCCCTCGGCCGGAAGGATCCCGGCGCCCACCGCGGAGAGCGCCGAGCCGGTGTCGCTCACACTCCAGCACTTCGCCGTCAACGGCCCCATCGCGCGCACGGTCGAGGATCTCGACACCGCGTTCGCGCTCATGCACGGCGCCGACGGGCGCGATCCGCTGGTGAGCACGCACCCGCATCCCGCCTCCTACGAGGGCCCCCGGAAGGTCGCCGTGGTGCGCGACCCCCTCGGCTGGGGCGTCGACACGCAGGTGAGGGAAGCGGTCGACCGAGCCGCCGAGGCGCTCGCGGCGCAAGGGTGGGAGATCGACGAGGTCGAGCCTCCGCTGCTCGAGGAGGCGGCCGTGCTGTGGAGGCGGCTGTCCGTCGTCGAGATGGTCGGCGCATTCCAGCCGGGCGGCCTTCCGGCGCCGCTGAGCGCCGGCTCCACCACGTACTTCCTCGACAATGCGTCCGAGACGGAGCCCTTCGCCGGTGCAGACGACTACGCCCTGGCCTGGGCGAGGCGGGTCGCGATCGCGGCGGCGTGGGAGGAGTTCCAGGTCGCGTACCCGATCGTGCTCGGACCCGTGACGTGCCGACGCATGCCCGAGGTGGGATTCGATCTCGCGGGTCCCGCGGCGACCACCGAGCTCTGGCGCGCGCACCGGCTGCTCGTCGCGGTCAACTTCCTTGGGCTCCCGTCCGTCGCGGTCCCCGCGGGGCTCGACGAGGACGGGCTGCCGACGGGCGTCCAGCTGATCGGCCCGAGGAACGGCGATCACGTCGCGCTCGCGGCGGGCCGTGATGTCGAGGCCGTGCTCGGCCGGACCGGCGTTCCGCCCGTCGCGGCGGCGCCGGCGGTCTGACGATGACGATGGCGGCGGTGCTCGAGCACGTCTTCGACCTCCGCGTTGCGGTCGGCGAGCCGATCCGCGTGGGCCGTACCGACTCCGAGGATCTCAACGTCACGCCGATCATCGGCGGCACCGTCGAGGGCCCGCGCCTGGGCGGGCGGGTCCTCGGCGTGGGTGCGGACTGGTGGGTCACGCGCGGCGCGACCACGCAGCTCGATGCGCGCTACATCATCGAGGCGGACGACGGCTCCGCGATCGACGTGGTCAACCGCGGGTACTGGCATGCGGGCGCGGACGTCGAGCGACGTCTGGTCGCGGGGGAGGACGTGCCCGAGGAGGAGCTGTACTACCGCACGGCCTTCGTGTTCCAGACCGGAGCGGAGGCGCACCGCTGGCTCACCGAGGCGCAGTTCGTCGGGTACGCGAGGCCGGAGCCCGGACACGTGGTCATCAGGGTCCATCGCGTCGCGTGAGCCGGCGGTTGCCGGGAGGGCTTGCATGTCCTCTCGACGCTGGCATGGCACCGGCGGGACCAAGGCCCCGCGTGTGCGCGGCATGACGGTGGAACTGTGCAAGGCAGAGGTCTGCGTCAACAGCGGTGACGCGCCGCGCGCGGGCTCGCACGAGGAGGTGCAACGTGGCACATCGGATGATCTGGAACCAGACCGCGTACTTCGGCGCGGGGTCGATCGAGGTGATCCCCGGGGAGCTTGAGGCGCGAGGCTTCAGCAAGGCGTTCGTGGTCTCCGACAAGGTCCTCTTCGAGACCGGTGTGACCGCCAAGGTCACCGGACTGCTGGACGCGGCCGGGTTCCCGTACGAGGTCTACAGCGATGTGCTGCCCAACCCGCCGATCGAGAACGTGCAGGCGGGCGTCGCGGCGTTCCAGGAGGCGGGCGCGGACGTGCTCATCGCCGTCGGCGGCGGCTCGCCGCAGGACACCTGCAAGGCGATCGGCATCATCGTCGCCAACCCCGAGTTCGCCGACGTGCGCTCGCTCGAGGGCGTCGCGCCGACCAAGAACCCGTCGATCCCGATCATCGCGGTGCCCACCACCGCCGGCACCGCGTCCGAGACGACCATCAACTACGTCATCACCGACGTCGAGCGGAACCGCAAGTTCGTGTGCGTGGATCCCCACGACATCCCGATCCTCGCGGTCGTGGACGCCGACATGATGGCGACCGCGCCCCGCTCGCTCAAGGTCGCCACGGGGCTGGACGCGCTCACGCACGCGATCGAGGGCTACACCACGCAGGGCGCCTGGGAGCTGTCCGACCTCTTCCACCTCAAGGCCATCCAGGTGATCGCGGCCTCGCTGCGGGCGGCCGCGGACGGCGACGGCGAGGCGATGGAGCGCATGGCGCTCGCGCAGTACATCGCGGGCATGGGCTACTCGAACGTCGGCCTCGGCATCGTGCACGCGATGGCCCACCCGCTGGGCGCGTTCTACTCCGCGCCGCACGGCGTCGCGAACGGCATCCTGCTCGCGCCGGTCATGGCGTTCAACGCCCCGGAGACGGGGGAGAAGTACCGCGACATCGCCGCCGCCTTCGGTGTCGAGAACGCGTACGGCATGCCGCTCGAGGACGCGCGCTCGGCCGCCGTGGAGGCCGTGGCGCAGCTCACCCGCGACCTGGGCAACCCGCTCACCATCGACGAGATCGGCGCCAAGGACGTGGACATCCCCGCGCTCGCGCAGGCCGCGTTCGACGACGTCTGCGCGGGAGGCAACCCGCGCGAGACCTCGGTCGCGCAGTTCGAGACCCTTTACCGCTCGCTGCTCGGCGTGACCGTCTGAGCATCGTCTGAGCAGGGCCCCGGGTGCTGCAGCCCGGGGCCCTTCGGTCGTCCGGGGGCGCGGTTCATCACCCGATGCGGCCCGCGCCGATCGGCGACCACGGGCAACTGGGCGCCTCAGCAGTTGGATCGACCGTGATCTCGCTGCTGAGGCGCCCAGTTGACCTGCGGCGCGCCGGGTGACTCCGAAGGTCAGCCGAGCCAGGGGGAGTCGATGTCGAACGTCGTGGCGACGTCCGAGATCTCCTGCTTGGTGAGCCCCTCGGCGCGGCCGCCGGCCACGATGTCCATGTACTCGTACTTCGCGCCCGTCTCGGCGTACTCGACGCGGTCCACCGCGCGGTAGACCGAGACGTCCGAGCGCGACATGGTGCCGTGCTTGGACCACAGCGTGATCTCGAAGTCGCGCAGGCCCTCGACGTTGGCCGTGCCCATCTGCTCGGAGCCGGGGATGTAGAAGGGCAGCACCGCGATGCCCTGCGACAGCGAGACGATGCTCTCCGGCTCCCAGCGCAGGATCGCGGCGTTCATGCGCGCGGTGTCGCGGTACGCGGGGATGTGCGAGAGGTAGGTGAGGTGCGGCGGCTGCGCGTGCACCACGGCCTGGAAGTCGACGCCGCGACGCTCGACCTGGTCCTGGTGCACCGCGAGATGCGAGTTGAACTCCGAGGTGAGCTTCGCGAACTTGCGCGTGTTGGACGTGTAGAGCGTGCCGGTGAGGCCGTCCGCGTGAATCTTGACGGCGCCGATCGCGGCGAGGGGCTCCTGCTCGATCTGACGCAGGCGACGGCCCGAGCCGGTGGCGAGGACCGTGCCGCCGGCGAGGGCCGGGGCGGGCACGGGGAGGGTGATCTCCTCGGCGTTGGGGAAGTGGCGGCGCACCTCGACGTCCCAGCCCATGTAGACCGAGATGTTGCCGGCGCCGGCCTCGGACGCGTCGATCTCGCAGATGCGGGCGCCGCACTCGCCGATCTGCTCGATGATCTCGTCGAGAGTGGGCTTCGGGTGGTCGGTGGTGGCCACGAGGGTCCTCCTGTCGTCGGTGGCGCGACCCCTGTGGCGCGCCTCTCCCTTTTGGAATGAAACGATTCAACCACACGTCGACGGAGCGGCGCGCGCGCCGAAGGTCCCGGGTCTCGGGGCGACGGCGCCGTGGTCAGCGTGAGCGCTCGGACAGGGACGAGGTGGCGCGCACCGGCGCCGCGACCGGCGCCATCCGCTGGAGCTGCGTCACATGGCCGGGGTTCAGCTCCGCGACGCTCGAGACGCCCAGCAGCTTCATGGTTCGCACGATCTCCTTCGAGAGGATCTCGATCGCCCGGTCCACGCCCTCGCGTCCGCCCGCCATGAGCCCGTAGAGGTACGCGCGGCCCACGAGCGTGAAGTCCGCGCCGCACGCGAGCGCGGCGACGATGTCGGCGCCGGCCATGATGCCCGTGTCGACCACGATCTCGGTCTTCCCCTTGAGCTCGGCGGACACCGAGGGCAGCAGGCGGAAGGGGATGGGGGCGCGGTCGAGCTGGCGGCCGCCGTGGTTGGACAGCACGATGCCGTCGACGCCGCGGTCGACCACCGCTTTCGCGTCGTCGAGCGTCTGGATGCCCTTGACCGCGACCTTGCCGGGCCACTGGTCGCGGATCCACTCGAGGTCGTCGAAGTCGACGGTGGGGTCGAAGAGGCTGTCGAGCAGCTCGCCGACGGTCCCGTCCCACTCCGACAGCGACGCGAACGTGAGCGGCTCGGTGGTGAGGAAGTTCCACCACCATTCGGGCCGGGGGATCGCGTTCAGCACGGTGCGCGGTGTGAGCTGCGGCGGGATGGTGAAACCGTTGTACGAGTCCCTGAGCCGTGCGCCGGCGGCCGGCACGTCGACGGTCACCAGCAGCGTGTCGAAGCCCGCGTCCGCCGCGCGCTGCATCAGCTGCATCGACTTGTCGCGGTCCTTCTGCATGTACAGCTGGAACCAGTTGCGGCCGTCGGGGTTGGCCTCGCGCACGCCCTCGGGGGAGGTGGTGCCGAGCGTCGACAGCGAGAACGGGATGCCCGCGGCGCCCGCCGCCGACGAGCCGGCGCGCTCGCCCTCGGCCTGCATCATGCGGGTGAAGCCGGTGGGGGCGATGCCGAAGGGCATCGCCGACCGCCCGCCGAAGATCTCCACCGACGTGTCGACCCGCGACACGTCGCGCAGGATCGCGGGGTGGAACTCGATCTCACGGAACGCACGGCGCGCGCGGGCGAGCGACAGCTCCTCCTCGGCGGCGCCGTCGGTGTAGTCGAACGCGCCCTGGGGGGTGCGTCGCTTCGCGATCGCGCGCAGGTCCGCGATGGTGTGGGCCTTCGCGAGCCGCCGCTTGCGGCCGTCGAGCTCGAGAGGCTTGAAGCGCATGAGCGGCGCGAGGTCCGCCGGCCGGGGTATCCGGCGCTCCATCTTCATCGGTGCAGTCCCTTCGGGGTGAACTCTCGTGGGTTGAACGTACGCGCGACCAGGTCGCGCAGCGACTCGAGCGAGCCGGAGACCGCGCCGAGCGCGCGGCCCTGGATCAGGACGTTGCCGATCGCTGTCGCCTCGACGGGGCCGGCGAGGACGGTCATCCCGGCACGGTCGGCCGTGCGCTGGCACAGCAGCTCGTTGAGCGAGCCGCCGCCGGTGATGTGGATGCGGCGGACGTCCTGGCCCGACAGCGAGCCGGCCTGGTGGACGGCGTCGGCGAAGGCCTGGGCGAGGCTCTCGATGATGCAGCGCGCCATCTCGCCGCGCGTCCCGGGGATGCGGAGGCCGCGCTCGCCGAGCCAGGTCGCGATGCGGGCGGGCATGTCGCCGGGAGGGCTGAAGACCGCATCGTTCGCGTCGAAGATATCGACCGGCGCCGTGGTCGCGGCGGCCTCCTCGAGCAGGCGCTGGAGCTCGACCTTCTCGCCGTCGCGCTCCCACGTCCGGATGGTCTCCGACAGCAGCCAGAGCCCCATGACGTTGTGAAGGAACCGGGTCCGGCCGTCGACGCCGCCCTCGTTGGTGAAGTTCGCCTCGCGCGCCGCGTCGCTCAGCACCGGCGCCTCGGTCTCGACGCCCACGAGACCCCACGTGCCGCAGCTGATGTAGGCGCCGCCGGGCTCGGTCATGGGCGTCGCGACCACCGCGGAGGCCGTGTCGTGCGAGCCCACCGCGACCACCGGGGTGTCCGCGGAGAGGCCGGTGACGTCGGCGACCGACGCCAGGACCGTGCCGATCCGCTCGCCCGGCTGGACGATGCTCGGGAACAGGCCGCGGGGCAGGCTTAGACGGTCCATGAGCTCGCCGTCCCACTCCTTGGTCGCCACGTCGAGCAGGCCCGTGGTCGAGGCGTTGGTCGCCTCCGCCACGGTCGCGCCGGTGAGGTAGTACGCCATGAGGTCCGGCACCAGCAGCAGCCGGTCGGCGACGCCGAGCATGCCGGACTCGCGTTCGACCGCGAGCTGATAGAGCGTGTTGAACGGCAGGAACTGCAGCCCGTTGCGCGCATACAGCAGGGAGAACGGCTCATCGGCGTGGACCAGCTCGACGCCGTGCGCGGTGCGCTCGTCCCGGTAATGGAACGGCTCGCCGAGGACGCGGTCGCCGCGGAGCAGGCCGTAGTCCACGGCCCATGAGTCGATTCCGATCGACCGGATCCCCTCGTCCCATCGCGCCGCCGCGCCCAGCCCGTCGAGGACGTGCGCGTACAGCTGCTGGAGGTTCCAGTGGAGCCCGTCGGGCGTGCTCACCGGCCCGTTGGGGAAGCGGGCCATCTGGCGCACCTCCAGCGTGTCGGGACCGACCTGCCCGACCATGACGCGACCCGAGGTCGCGCCCAGGTCGACCGCGGCGACCGCCGCGCTCACCGGAGGAAGGCCGCCGCGACACCTGCGTCCACGGGCACGTGCAGCCCGGTGGTGTGCGACATGTCGGGGCCGGTGATCATGGCCGTGGCGTTCGCGACGTGCTCGGGGAGCACCTCGCGCTTCAGGATCGTGCGCTGAGCGTAGAACTTGCCCAACTCTTCCTCCTCGATTCCGTAGGTCTTGGCGCGGTTAGCGCCCCAGCCGCCGGCGAAGATGCCGGAGCCGCGCACCACGCCGTCGGGGTTGATCCCGTTGACCTTGATGCCGTGCTCGCCCAGCTCGACCGCGAGCAGGCGCACCTGGTGGGCCTGATCCGCCTTGGTGGCGGAGTAGGCGATGTTGTTCGGGCCCGCGAACACCGAGTTCTTCGACGCGATGTAGACCACGTCGCCGCCCATGCCCTGCGCGATCATCACGCGCGCCGCGGCCTGCGAGACCAGGAAGGACCCCTTGGCCATGACGTCGTGCTGCAGGTCCCAGTCCTTCTCGGTGGTCTCGAGCAGGGGCTTCGACAGGGACAGCCCGGCGTTGTTGACGATGAGGTCGACGCCTCCGAACGCCAGCACCGCCTCACCCATGGCGGCCGCGACGGCCTCCGGGTCGGCGACGTTCGCCGCGACGCCGATCGCGACGTCCGTGGTGCCGAGCTCGGCGGCGGCGGCCTGCGCCTTCTCGAGGTCGAGGTCCGCGATGACCACGCACGCGCCCTCGGCCGCGAGACGGGTGGCGATGGCCTTGCCGATGCCGGACGCGGCGCCGGTGACGAAGGCGACGCGCGTGGCGTGCGACTTCGGCTTGGGCATCCGCTGGAGCTTGGCCTCCTCGAGAGCCCAGTACTCGATGTTGAACTTCTCGGCGTCGGAGATCGGTGTGTAGGTCGACAGCGACTCGGCGCCGCGCATCACGTTGATGGCGTTGATGTAGAACTCGCCGGCGACGCGGGCGGTCTGCTTGTTCGGGCCGAAGGAGAACATGCCGACGCCGGGCACCAGGACGATGGCGGGGTCCGCGCCGCGGATCGCGGGGGAGTCCGCGGTTGCATGGGCGTCGTAGTACGCCTGGTAATCGGCGCGGTATGCCTCGTGGAGCTCGTGGAGGCGCGCGATCGCGTCCTCGACCGGCGCATCGGCCGGGAGGTCGAGCACCATCGGCTTGACCTTGGTGCGCAGGAAGTGGTCGGGGCAGGAGGTGCCCAGCGCGGCGAGGCGCGGGTGCTCGGCGGAGGCCAGGAAGTCGAGCACCACCGGGTCGTCGGTGAAGTGGCCGACCATCGGACGGTCGTACGAGGCCAGGCCGCGGATCACCGGGGCGAGCGCGATCGCCTTCGCGCGCCGCGCATCGTCCTCGAGCGCGGCGAAGCCCTCGAGCGGCGCCCCGAACGGGGCGTCCTTGCCGTGCTCGGCGATGTAGCGCGCCGCCGTGTCGATGATCTCGAGCGAGCGCGCCTCGCACTCGTCGGAGGTGTCGCCCCACGCGGTGATCCCGTGGCCGCCCAGGATGCAGCCGATCGCCTGCGGGTTGGCCTCCTTGATCTCCGCGATGTCGAGGCCCAGCTGGAAGCCGGGGCGGCGCCACGGCACCCACACGACGGTGTCGCCGAAGATGGTGCGCGTCAGCTCCTCGCCGTCGACGGCGGTCGCGATCGCGATGCCGGCGTCGGGGTGGAGGTGGTCGACGTGCGCGGCGTCCACGAGGCCGTGCATCGCGGTGTCGATCGACGGCGCGGCGCCGCCGCGGCCGTGGAGGCAGTAGTCGAAGGCGGCGACTATCTCGTCCTCGCGCTCGACGCCGGGGTAGGTGTCGACCAGGCCCTTGAGGCGGTCGAGGCGGAGCACGGCTAGGCCGTTGGTGCCCAGCGTTCCGAGATCGCCGCCGGAGCCCTTGACCCACACGAGCTCGACCTGCTCGCCGGTGGCGGGGTCGAGGTCGGTGCCCTTGGCGGACGTGTTGCCGCCGGCGTAGTTGGTGTTCCGGGGGTCGGAGCCGAGGCGGTTGGAGCGAGCGATGAGCTCCGCGGCGGTGGGATTGGTCATGGGGACAGGTCCTTTCCGGGGAAGAAGGGGAGCCGTGGCGGGTGCCCGGCGGAGGTTCTGAGGCTCAGGGCTGCAGGCCCTGAGCGGCGAGCTGGTCGGCGAGGTTGAAGATCTCGGGGAGCTGCGGTGCTCCCTGGTCGGCGCGCTCGCCCTCGAGCGATACGAAGAAGGGCGCCATGGTCTCCTCCCAGCGCGCGGTGCGTGGGTCGGCGGCCAGGGCCGCGGCGGACGCCTCGTCGTCGTCCGTCTCGTAGCAGCCGACGAGCAGCCCGTCCGGGCGCAGGAACAGCGAGTAGCTCCTGCGCCCGGCGTCGCGGATGGCCTCGAGCATCTCGGGCCAGACCGCGCGGTGCGCGTCGACGTACTCCTCGAGGCGGTCGGGATCCACCTGGAGGGTGAAGCACACCCGGGGCATGGCTCAGGCGCCCCAGCCCGCCTGGACGCCGCCGACGCGCTCCTCGGCGATCGCGGCGAGGTAGCCCGAGTCGGCGAAGGCCGCCATCGGGTCGGCGGGGAGGCCGCGCTCGACGCGGTACTCCGCGAGGTCGGCGCGGACGTCCGTGTAGAAGGCGTCCATGAAGATCCCGTTCGCGGTGAGGACGTCGCCCTCGACCTGTGCCGACGTCAGCGCCTCACGGTCGAGCAGCAGCGCCCGTGCCGTCATCTCCTGGACGTTGAGCACGCTGCGGATCTGCCCGGGGATCTTGTCCTCGATGTTGTGGCACTGGTCGAGCATGAACGCCGTGTCGCCGTCCTTGCCGTAGCCGCCGCCACGGATCACCTCGACGATGATCCGGAACAGCTGGAACGGGTCCGCGGCGCCGACGATGAGGTCGTCGTCCGCGTAGTTGCGCGAGTTGAAGTCGAAGGATCCGAGCTTGCCCAGGCGCAGGAGCTGCATCACGATGAACTCGATGTTGGTGCTGGGCGCATGGTGGCCGGTGTCGAGGCACACGGTCGCGCGCTCGCCGAGGGCCGCCACCTGGGCGTACGACGTACCCCAGTCCGGCACGTCCATGTGATAGAACGCCGGCTCGAAGATCTTGTACTCGAGCACCAGGCGCTGCTGCTCGCCGATCCGCGCGTAGATCTCCTGGAGCGACTCGGCCATCCGGTCCTGGCGGCCGCGCATGTCGTCCTGGCCGGCGTAGTTGGTGCCGTCCGCGAGCCAGATCTTGAGGTCGCGCGAGCCCGTCTCGTCCATGATGTCGATGCACTCGAGGTGGTGGTCGATCGCCTTGCGGCGGATGCGGTCGTCGCGGTGGGCGAGCGACCCGAGCTTGTAGTCCTCGTCCTGGAAGGTGTTCGAGTTGATGGTGCCGAGCGCGACCCCGTGGGCCTCCGCATGCTTGCGGAGCTCCGCGTAGTCGTCGACCTTGTCCCACGGGATGTGCAGGGCGACCGACGGGGCGAGACCCGTGAACTTGTGGACCTGGGCGGCGTCCGCGATCTTCTCGAACGGGTCGCGCGGGGTGCCGGGGGTGCCGAACACGCGGAAGCGCGTGCCCGAGTTGCCGAAGGCCCACGAGGGGAGCTCGATGGCCTGCTCCTCGAGGCGGCTTGCGACGTGGCTGCTGAAGGCCATGGGTCTCTCCTTCGAGATGGGCCCCGGGGTGTCGAGGGTCGACGTCGACCGATCGCTCCGAGGCGGGCGTTGAAACGATTCAAACCATACGGGTGGACGATGCGCCGGTCAAGTCCGCCCGGAAGGGCGGAGCCCGGCCCGATGCATCGTGCGCATTCGGACCGGGCTCCGGGTGACGGCTCCTAGAAGTCGAAGTCGCCGATGTTGTCCGCGTTGAAGCGGTAGGGCTCGCCGAGCAGGACGGTGCCGTCGGCGCCGACCTCGTACGAGCCGAGCTCGCCGGCCTCGAAGGTGTCGCCCTCCGCGCCGGTGATCTCGCCCTCGATGAGGGCCTTGGCGGCGTACGCCGCGAGGTAGCCCAGGTCCGCGGGGTTCCACAGCGCGAACTCGGTGACGGTGCCGTCCTCGACGTACTCGCGCATCTGGTTGGGCGTGCCGAGCCCGGTGATCGCGACCTCGCCCTTGGCGTCCGAGGTCGACAGGTAGCGTGCGGCCGCCGAGATGCCGACCGTCGTGGGCGAGATGATGCCCTTGAGGTCGGGGTAGGTCTGCAGCAGGGCGGCGGTCTTGTCGAACGAAGTCTGGTCGTCGTCGTCGCCGTAGACCGTCTCGACCAGCTCGATGTCCGGGTGGTCGGCCGCGAGGATCTCCTCCATCATCTCGATCCACGCGTTCTGGTTGGTCGCGTTGGCCGAGGCGGACAGGATCGCGATCTGACCGGCGTCGCCGATCTGCTCGGCGATCATGTCGACCTGCACCTGCGCGATGCCCTCCGCGGTGGCCTGGTTGATGAAGATGTCACGGCACTCGGCGTTGGTGTCGGAGTCGTAGGTGACCACCTTGACGCCGGCGTCGCGGGCCTCGTTGAGCGCGTCGCAGATCGCCGCCGGGTCGTTGGCGGACACGACGAGCGCACCCACGCCCTGCTGGGTCGCGGTGTTGATGAACGAGACCTGCGAGTCCGGGGTCGCCTCCGCGGGACCCACCTCCTCGTACGTGCCGCCGAACTCCTCGATCGCGGACGCGCCGCCGACCGAGTTCGAGGTGTCGAAGTAGGCGTTGCCCAGGTTCTTGGGCAGGAACGTGATGGCGAGGTTGGCATCGCTCATCGAGTCGCCGCCGCCACCGCCCGCGCTCTCGGAGGACTCGCTGCCGGAGTCCCCGGAGGAACAGCCGGCGAGGACCAGCGCGACCGCGGCGACGAGCGCCGCCGCGCCGCCGCGCGACTTCGTGATCGGGAACTTCATTGTTCTTCCTCTCCCATGGTGGACCGTCGCGCCACGGTGGCATCGGCGGCCTGTGCCGGGCGCGGATCCGCTGACGCGGGGTCCTCGCCCTCTTTCTTCCCTCGTCTCCGGGCGCGGCGTGACTGCGCCCAGGCGAGAAGGCTCGGCGACACCACCGACAGGATCAGCAGGGTGCCGGTGATGACGTTGATGACGTCGGAGGTGACGCTGGCGAGACGCAGCGCGCTCGCCATGGCGCCGATGAGCAGGGCGCCGGCGATGGGGCCGTGCAGGGCGCCGCGGCCGCCGAAGATGCTCACCCCGCCGAGGAGCACCGCGGCGACGACGCTGAGCTCGAGGCCCGTCGCGTTGTCGCCTCGCGCGCTCCCGTACCGGAGCGTGTAGTAGATGCCGGCCAGCGCGGCCACGGTGCCGCTGAGGATGAACAGGATCAGCTTGGTGCGGCCGACGCGGACGCCCGAGAAGTGCGCCGCCTCCTTCGACTGGCCGATCGCGAAGATCCCGCGCCCGAACGGGGTGAAGTGCAGCAGCCACCCGAAGACGATCGCGAGGACCACGACGAGCACGATGATGGCGGGGACCGGCGTACCGGGGATCTTGTTAGTCACGAGATCCCGCCACGAGTCGGGGAAGTCCGTGATCGCGGTGGTGCCCAGGAGACCGACGGCGAGCCCGCGGAAGAGCGCGAGCGTACCGATGGTGACCGCGAGAGACGGCAGTCCGACCACGGTCACGAGGAAGCCGTTGATCGCTCCGGCCACGGCTCCCGCGGCGATCGCGAGCAGCGCGGCGACCGCGAAGGGAAGGCCGGCCTGGTAGAGCGTGCCGGTGAGCACCGACGACAGGCCGACGACGCTCGCGACGGACAGATCGATCTCTCCGGTGACGATGACCAGGGTCATCGGCAGCGCGATGAGCAGGATCGCCGCGACGTCGAGGAACAGGTACGTGTAGGTGATCGACGAGGCGAAGTTGTCGACCGCGACGCTGGCGAAGGCGATCACGCCGATGAGCGCGGCGACCACCGCCATCTCCCGCGTGAGCAGCATCCGCTGCCAACGGGGGCGCTGGAAGTCGCGGTAGGTCCGCGAGGTGGTCGGGGTGAGCGTGGTGCTAGCCATGGCTGCGCTCCCTCTCCTTGGCGAGGGTGCGTTCCTGTCGTCTCGCAGCCAGGCTGTCGAGCACGATCGCACCGATGATGAGCGCGCCCACCACGGCCTGCTGCCAGAAGTCCTGCACCCCGAGCACAGGGAGGGACCGGTTGATGGTCATGAGCAGGAAGGCGCCGATCGCGGCCCCGAAGACGGTGCCGCTGCCGCCGAAGATCGCGACTCCGCCGATGACCGCGGCGCCGACGGCCTGAAGCTCGTAGCCCGATCCCACCTGCGAGTTCACGGTCCCGTAGCGGGCCGCGTACAGCACGCCGGCGAGCCCGGCGAGCGCGCCGGAGACGACGAAGGCCGTGATGAGGCGACGGCGGACGTTGAGGCCGTAGAGGGTCGCGGCGTCGGGGTCGGAGCCCATCGCGTAGAACTCGCGACCGCCGCGCTGCGTGGTCATGTACCAGCCCGCCGCCGCCAGGACCACGAGGGCGATGATCGTGATGATCGGGATCCGCCAGATCGCGCTGGTGCCCAGGTCGAGGAAGTCGCGCGGCATGTCCGAGGCGTTGATGCGGTCGGATCCCGTCCACATGACGTTGATGCCGCGGAACGCGTACAGCGTGCCCAGCGTCACCACGAGGCTCGGCACCTTGGCGAAGGCCACGATCGCGCCGTTGATCAGCCCCAGCAGGCCCCCGAAGGCGAGGCCGATGAGGAAGACCAGGGGCCAGGGGAGCCACGGCATGTCGACGAAGACCGTGCCGACCAGGTACGCGGTGAGGCCCATCACCGAGCCGACCGACAGGTCGACGTTGCGCGTGATGATCACCATGGCCTGGCCCACCGCGATGAGCATGAGCAGCGATGGGGTGACGAGGAGATCGCGGAAGCCGTCGTTGGAGAAGAGGAAGTTCGGGTTCTTCGCCGTCGTGACGGCGACGACGAGGATGAAGGCCGCCAGCACGCCCACCTCGCGCTGCTTGACGAGCGCGAGCGCGCGAGCCCCGAGGCTCGACGTGGCGGCGCGGTCCGGCGCATCGGTGAGCGTCATCGGGCGACCTCCACGTCGTGGGTGGCGGCGTACATGACCGCCTCGGGGGTGGCCTCCTCGCGCGTGAGGTTCGCGGTGATCCGACCCTCGTGGACCACGAGGACACGGTCGGCCATGCCGAGCACCTCGGGCAGCTCGGAGGAGATCATGAGGATCGCGAGTCCCTGTCCCGCGAGGTCCGACAGCAGGCGGTGGACCTCGGACTTGGTGCCGACGTCGATGCCGCGCGTGGGCTCGTCGACGATGAGCACGCGCGGCTCGGTCGCGAGCCACTTCGCGATGACCACCTTCTGCTGGTTGCCTCCGGACAGCGTGCCGGCGAGCGTGTCGAGCGATGGGGCGCGGACCTCGAAGCGCGCGGCCCACTCGCGGGCCGAGGCGTTCTCGGCCGCGCTGGTGAGCACGCCCGCACGGGTGAGGCGGTCGCGGATGGTGAGGGTCACGTTGCGCGCGATCCCGGAGTCGAGCACGGCGCCCTGGCGGCGGCGGTCCTCGGGGATGAGCGCGAGCCCCTGGCGCATCGCCGCGGCGGGGTCGCCGCCGGCGAGGCGGCGGCCCGCGACCGTGACGGTGCCGGCATCGTACGGATCCACGCCGAAGGCGGCGCGGGCGATCTCCGAGCGCCCCGCGCCCACGAGCCCGGCGAGCGCGACGATCTCGCCCGCCCGCACCTCGAAGCTGACGTCATGGAACACGCCGGTGCGCGTGAGGCCCTCGACCTCGAGCAGCACGTCGCCCACCGGTGCGACGGTCTTGGGGAACAGGTCGGTGACGTCGCGTCCCACCATCTCCCGCACCAGCCGGTCGACGGTCGTGTCCGCGATCGCACTGGTCGAGATGTACTCGCCGTCGCGCATGACCGTGACGGTGTCGCACAGGTCGAAGACCTCGTCGAAGCGGTGAGAGATGAACAGCAGCGCGCGGCCCTCGTCGCGCAGCGCCCGCGCGACGCCGAAGAGGCGCTCGACCTCGACGCCCGAGAGGGCCGCGGTCGGCTCGTCCATGACGAGGACCTTCGCGTCGAGCGACATCGCCTTGGCGATCTCGACCAGCTGCTGGTCCGCGATCGACAGGCCTCGCGTGGGACGGTCGGGGTCGACGTGGACGCCGAGCTGCTCGAACAGCGCGACCACCTCTGCCCGCATGGCCCGCTTGTCGATGCGCCCGAGCGAGAGCGTGGGCTGGCGGCCCATGAACACGTTCTCGGTCACGCTGAGGTCGGGGAACAGCGTCGGCTCCTGGTAGATCACCGCGATGCCGGCGCCCTTGGACTCCGCGGTGGTCCCGAAGTCCACCGGCTCGCCCAGGTACTCGAACGTGCCGGCGTCGCGCTGGTACAGGCCCGCGATGATCTTGACGAGCGTGGACTTGCCGGCGCCGTTCTCGCCGATGAGCGCGTGGATCGAGCCCGGCCGGAGCGTGAGGCTGCCCGACCGCAGCGCGACCACGGGGCCGAAGGACTTCGCCACGCCGTCCAGCACGAGCGCGGGGGCCGCCGGGGTGGCGGCTGGGGGAGCTGTCATCGTCGACCTATCCGTCCGTCGTCGTTCCACCTCGTTGTGAAACGATTCATACCCTTGCGAAAGTAGTGTGAGGGCGGAGGGCTGTCAACGCGGACATGTCACGAACCCGTAACGATCACGGCCTCAGGGACCTTGGGCCCTGGCGGTGCGACGCGGCGTACGGCGCTGGTTTCGGGCCGGGTTGGAAGGTTTCAGTATCCTGGCGCCAGGATTCGAGCGAGGAGGCAGGTCATGGCCGTGAGCGTGCGCGAGGTGGCGGCGCGAGCCGGGGTGTCTGTCGGGACCGTCTCGAACGTCCTCAACCGTCCCGAGCAGGTGAAGCCGGAGACGGTCGCGCGGGTCAGGGCCGCGATCGACGCGCTCGGGTACGTCCCCAACGATGCGGCGCGCCAGCTGCGCGCCGGCCGCAGCCAGAGCCTCGCTCTGCTGGTGCTCGACGTCGGCAACCCCTTCTTCACGGATGTCGCGCGCGGCGCCGAGAAGCGGGCCGCGGAGGAGGGCCTCACCGTGCTGCTCGCCAACTCCGACGAGTCGGCCGAGCGGGAGGCGGGACACCTCGACGTGTTCGAGCGGCAGCGCGTGAGCGGGGTCCTGATCTCGCCGGTCGACGGCGACTACGGGCGCCTCGAGGAGCTGCGTCGGCACGGCATCCCGGTGGTCCTCGTGGATCGCGGCGCCGATCAGGCGCGCTTCGCCTCGGTCTCCGTGGACGATGTCGAGGGCGGGCGCCTCGCCGCGCGTCACCTGCTCGAGCGCGGATGCAGGAGGCTGGCCTTCGTCGGCGGCCCGCTGCGCATCGGACAGGTCGCCGACCGATTCCAGGGCGCGTCCGCTGCCGTCGCCGAGCACGGCTCCGCGACCATCCAGCTGCTCGGCACCGACGAGATGTCCCTTGACGAGGGCCGTCGCGTGGGCGAGGCGCTGCGTCCGCTCATCAGGGAGACCGGCGTCGACGGCATCGTCGCCGCGAACGACCTCCTCGCGATCGGTGTGGAGCGCGCGCTGCTCTTCGGGCCCGACCCGATCCGGGTGCCGGACGAGGTCGCGCTGGTCGGCTACGACGACATCTCCTTCGCGGCGTCTGCGGTGGTGCCGATCTCCTCGGTGCGTCAGCCACGCGAGCTCATCGGCGCCACCGCGGTCGAGCTGCTCCTCGCCGAGGCGTCCCGCCCGGACACCGAGGCGCCCAGGCATGTGGTCTACGCGCCCGAGCTGGTGGTGCGGGACTCGTCGACGCGCTCGGCGTAGGAGCAGGCTGGGCGCGCGGCTCGCGTCACGGCCGCGCCGTCCCGGCCTCCTCGCCGACCTCATCGTCGTCGTGACGCTCCAGGTACGCGCCCGAGCCGCCGTCGACCTCGAAGGACTCGGGCACCGCGTCCTCGCGTTGTGAGGTCCGCAGCGGCTCCTCCTTGACGAAGACGAGCAGCACGAGCGCGACGAGCGTGAGCGGCACGATCGACAGGAACACCGGCGTGAGCGCGTCGTTGTACGAGCCGATGATGACGTCCTGCGCCGCCTGGGGGAGGGTGCCCACGATCTCCGGCGTGATGCTGTTGGCGCCCTCGATGCCACCCGCCGCCACGTCGGGCGGGATGCGCTCCGTGAGCAGGTCGATGAGGTTGTTGGTGAAGATCGACCCGACCACCGCGGCCCCGAGGGAGGCGCCGATCTGCCGGAAGAAGTTGTTGGCCGCGGTCGCCGTGCCCACCATCGTGAGGGGGAAGGTGTTCTGCACGATCAGCACGAGCGTCTGCATCATCATGCCCAGCCCCATGCCGAAGACCGCGAGGTAGACGCAGGTGAGCCAGAGCCCGCGCTCGGGCGTCATCGTGGACAGCAGGTACAGCCCGAGGGTCACGATGGCGGCGCCCATGATGGGGTAGCGCTTGTACCGCCCCGTGCGCGACACCGTGTTGCCCACGATGATCGACGTGGGCAGCATCGCGCCCATCATCGGGATCATCAGGAGCCCGGCCTCCGTGGCGCCCACCTGGCCCACCATCTGCAGGTAGGTGGGCATGTAGGCGAGGGTGCCGAACATCGCGATGCCGATCAGCAGGCCCGCGGCGGTGGTGAGGTTGAAGTTCCGGCGGCTGAAGAGCATGAGCGGCATCACCGGCTCCTTCGCGCGCCGCTCGACAGCCACGAACACGATGCCGGCCACCACCGTCAGCGCGATGAGGCTGATGATGAGCGGATCGGTCCACTCGTAGTGCCCGCCGCCCCACGACGTGAACATCACCAGGGACGATGCGGCGACGGCCAGCAGCACCATGCCGGCGACATCCAGCGTCGGGCGCCCGCGTTCCTGCGGGCTGGGGTGCAGGAAGAACATCACGGACCCGATCGCGACGGCGCCGAGCGGCACGTTGATCCACAGGCACCACTGCCAGCCCGGCCCGTCGGTGAACCAGCCGCCCAGCAGCGGCCCGATCACCGAGGACACGGCGAACGCGGCTCCCATGAGCCCCATGTACTTGGCACGCTCGCGGGCGGGCACGATGTCCGCGATGACCGCCTGCGACAGGATCATGAGCCCGCCGCCGCCGAGGCCCTGGATCGCGCGCCCGACGATGAGCTCCGTCATGCCGGTCGCGAGCGCGCCGACCACCGACCCGACGATGAACACGGTGATCGCGCCGATGAACAGCGACTTGCGGCCGATGAGGTCGCCCACCTTGCCGTACACCGGCATCATGATCGTCGCGGCGAGGATGTACGCGGTGGTCACCCACAGCATGTGGTCGACGCCGTCGAGCTCGCCGACGATCGTGGGAAGCGCCGTCGAGAAGATGGTCTGATCGAGCGCGGACAGCAGCATGGCGGTCATGAGGCCGACCATGACGAGCAGGATCTCCCTGCGACCGGCCGCGGGGGCCTCACCGTGAGTCGATGTCATACCTGCCATCTTGCGGGCTGCGGGCCGCCGATGCGCGGGGAGACCTCTCTGTACCCGGCGTCGCTCAGCGCGCGTCGCCCGCCGCGGTCCCGGACGGCGCGCGGGCATCGTCCGGCAGCGCCGGGAACTGCGCGCGCAGCTCGATCTTGCGGACCTTGCCGCTCGCGGTGCGGGGGAGGTCGTCCACCAGGATCGCCGCGCGCGGGAGCTTGTACTTCGCGACCCGGCCGCGCACGTGGCTCAGGATGTCCTCCGGCGTGACCTCGGCGCCCTCGTGGAGCGCGACGACCGCGAGCGGCACCTCGCCCCAGCGCTCGTCGGGCACGCCGATGACGGCGACCGACCGCACCTCGGGCATCTCCATCACCAGCTGCTCGATCTCGGCGGGGTACACGTTCTCGCCGCCCGAGATGATCATGTCCTTGAGGCGGTCGGTGACGGTGAGGTAGCCGTCCTCGTCGAGCCGGCCGACGTCGCCGGTGCGCAGCCACTCGCCGTCGCGCGCCTCGGCCGTCGCCTCGGGGCGACGCCAGTACTCGCGGATGACGTTCGGGCCGCTGATCTGGATCTCGCCCGCCTCGCCGGGCGGCAGCACATCGCCCTCGGGGCCGACGATGCGCACGTCGGTGAAGAAGTGCGCGAGGCCGGACGTGCCCACGTGGTCCCGTGTCTTGGTCACCGGGAGGGACGTCGCGCCGGGGGAGGCCTCGGTCATCCCGTAGCCGCTCGAGAACGCGAGCCCGCGCGCCTCGTACGCCTCGACCACGCGCGCCGGCATCGCCGAGCCGCCGCACGTGAGCTTGCGGATGCTCGACAGATCGGTCGACTCCCAGTCGGGGTGCTCCGAGAGGAACTGGAAGGTGGTCGGGACGCCCGAGAGGCTGGTGATGCCGTGCTCGGCGACCGCGCGCAGCACGTCGCCCCCGTCGAAGCGCTCGTGGAGCACCACCGCGCCGCCCTTGAGCAGCGTGGGCAGCGCGCCCATGCTGAGCGCCGCGACGTGGAACATCGGCGACATCATCATCGCGACCTCGTCCCGCGTGACGTCGTAGTCGACGATCGCGTTGATGACGTTCCAGGTGAGGTTGCCGTGGGTGAGGACCGCGCCCTTGGGGCGTCCGGTGGTGCCGGACGTGTAGAGGATCATCGCAGGGTCCTCCAGCGTGACCTCGACGTCGAGCGTCCACGGCTCCGTCGCCGCGACGACCTCGTCGAGGCTCTCCACGGCCGGCAGGTCCGCCTCGCCGTCGACCACCAGGCGCTTGCGGATCCCGCTCGACCACGCGGCCGCCCGCGCAAGCGAGCGGACCGACTCGTGGGTCACCAGGAACACCGCGCCCGAGTCCTCGATCATGTACTCGAGCTCGCGCGGCGCGAGGCGGGTGTTGAGCGGCACGAAGACCGCGCCCAGCGCGCCGCACGCGAAGAACGTGGTGAGGAAGTCCGGGGTGTTGTTGCCCAGATACACGAGCCGGTCGCGCTTGGCGAGCCCGCGGTCGGCGAGGGCCTGCGTGAGCCGCGCCACCCTGTCCGCGAACTCGTCGTAGGTGTAGCTGCCGCCCGGCCAGATGAGCGCCGTGTCGCCTTCGGACTTGATGCGTCGTCGTGCGATCCAGTCGCCGAGCCCCTGGTTCTTCATGTCATCCTCGCTGATGCAATGGGGGGTGGGGTGTTGCCGTCGTTCAGGCGTAGAAGCGGTAGAGCCCCCGCGCCGCGACCGCGGGCTTGGTGCCGCCCTCGATCTCGATGGTCTGGTCGACCGTGAGCTGGTAGCCGCCGCGGATCTCGGCCACCTCCGCGATAACCGCGTTCATCCGGACCCGTGCGCCCACCTGAACGGGGGAGATGAAGCGCACCTTGTCCAACCCATAGTTGACCTTGGTCGTCACGCCGTCGACCTCGAGCAGCTCGGTCCAGAACTTGGTGGTGAGCGACAGCGACAGGAAGCCGTGCGCGATGGGTCCGCCGAACGGGCTCTCCGCGCGTGCCCTCTCCGCGTCGACGTGGATCCACTGGTGGTCGTCCACCGCATCGGCGAACACGTTCACGCGATCCTGGGTGACCTCGAGCCAGTCGGACCAACCGAGGTCGCGGCCCACGAGCGACGGGACCTCGGTGTAGGGGACGGTGGTGGTCATGAGCGGAACCCTTCGTAGGTGTGAGCGGTGGGGGACGATGCGGCGGGGCGGCAGCGTGATCAGCCGAGGCGCAGGAGACGGACGGCGTTGTCCTTGAGGATCGCGGGCAGGCGCTCGGGCTTGAGCGCCGTCTGGCCGATGTCCGCGAGCCAGCGATCCGGGGTGAGCAGGGGGAAGTCCGTGCCGAACAGGATGCGGTCCTTGAGATACGAGTTCGCGGCGCGGACCAACTGCTCGGGGAAGTACTTCGGACCCCACCCGGAAAGGTCGATCCAGGTGCGGTGCTTGTGGGTCGCCACCGCGAGGGCCTCGTCCTGCCACGGCACGCTCGGGTGCGCCATCACGATGTCGAGGTCGGGGAAGTCCGCGGCGACGCCGTCGAGCAGCATCGGGTTCGAGAGTCCGAGCCGCAGCCCGCGTCCGCCGGGAAGGCCGGCCCCGATCCCCGTCTGCCCGGTGTGGAACAGGGCGGGCACGCCCGCGTCCTGGATGGCGGCGTAGAGCGGATACCAGCGCTCGTCCGAGGGGTCGAAGCCCTGGACGGTCGGGTGCAGCTTGAAGCCGCGGACGCCGTGGTCCTGCGCGAGGCTCCGCACCCGGTCCACGGCGTCGGGACGATGCGGGTCCACCGAGCCGAACGGGATGAGGACGTCGGCGTGGTCGGCGGCCTGCGACGCGATCGCGGCGCTGTCGAGCGTGGGGTGGCCCAGCTGCGTCTCGGCGTCGACGGTGAAGACCACGGCGGCCATGCGGCGCTCGCGGTAGTACGTCGCGATCGCCTCGAGCTCGGGGCGCGGCCCGTCGGTGCGGAAGTACCGCGAGGCGGCCTCGACCAGGTCGGGCGGCAGGGAGGTGTGCCCGTGACCGTCGACCTCGATGTGGACGTGGACGTCGATCGCCTCGATCGCATCGAGATCGATCGCGGGCTCGTAGCGGGTCATGGTGGCGCTCAGGCGGTGGGCGCCGGCCGCACCAGCGACTCAGGAAGCGCCGGGAAGCGTTCGCCCACCGACTGGAGGTTCCCGTCGAGCAGCCCCGGGAGGTCGGCGGCGAGCGCCTCGAAGCTCCATCCGCCGTCGCGGTACGCGGTCGCGACGGGCTCGGGATGCGACCACACCTGGATGCGGTCCCCGCCGATGCCGAGCGCCTGCCCGGTGATGTCGGCGGCGGCGTCCGAGGCCAGGTAGGCGACCAGTCCCGCGACGTCGTCCGACGTGCCGAAGCCGAGATCGTGGCGGAAGAACTCCGGCATCGGCTCGCCCGCCGCATCGGCCTCGACCGCGGCGGCGAAGTACGGGACCGTCGCGGTCATCGCGGTGGCGGCGACGGGGATCACCGCGTTGACGGAGACGCCGGCGCGCTTGAGCTCCATCGCCCACGTGCGCACCATGCCGACGATCCCCGCCTTGGCGGCGGCGTAGTTGGTCTGGCCGAAGTTGCCGCGCTGTCCGGTGGGGGAGCCGATGCAGACGATGCGCCCGGGCACGCCGTTCTCCCTGAAGTACGTGGCGGCGGCGCGCACGCACGTGAACGTCCCCCTGAGGTGCACGGAGATCACCGTGTCGAAGTCGTCGTCGGACATCTTCCACAGCACGGTGTCGCGCAGCACGCCCGCGTTCGTCACCAGGATGTCGAGCCGCCCGAAGCTGTCGACCGCCGCGGCGACGAGGGCGTCGGCCGTGGAGGTCGGCCCCACGGGGGCGACCACGGCGACGGCCGTGCCTCCCGCGCTCTCGATCGCGGCGACCGCGTCCTGTGCGGCGGCTGCGTCGACGTCGTTCACCACCACGGAGGCGCCCTGGCGGGCGAGCTCGAGGGCGTACGCGAGGCCGAGGCCGCGGCCGGAGCCGGTGACGATCGCGGCGCGGCCGGCGAGCGGGGCAAGCTGTGAGGACATCGCAGAACTCCTTTGTTCAGGACTCAGCACAGCATCGGTCGTTGAGAATGTCAATGATTGAATTTCTCATGTCTCATGGCAGGATGGCGGCATGGCCCCCGACGACGATGCCTCGGTGCGGGTCTCGCCGACCCTCGATGCGGACACGAGCTTCCTGCTCGCGCGGGCGAGCGCGCTTTCGGCGGCAGCGGGCAACACCGCGCTCCGCGAGCTCGGGCTCAAGGTGAGGTCCTACTCGGTGCTCGCGCTCGCCGCGGAGGTCGGTCCGTCCCAGCGCGATCTGGCCGAGCGGCTGCGGTTGGACCCGAGCCAGGTGGTCTCCCTGGTCGACGAGCTCGAGGCGTGCGGGCTGGTGAAGCGCCGGCTGGACCCGTCCGACCGGCGTGCCCGCATCGTCGTCGCCACAACGGAGGGCCAGGGGCTGTTCGCGCGGGCGCGCGAGGCGATCGCGGGGGCGCAGCGCGAGACGCATGCGCCGCTCACGGGGAAGGAGCAGCTGGCGCTGGGCGACCTGCTGCGGAGGCTCGCGTACGCGGACCTGCGGTGAGGCGCGTCAGCGCTCGGTGACGGTCTCCGCGTCGGCGAGCGAGGCCTGCTCCGATCCCCACGAGCTGGCGAGCAGCGCGAGCTGCTCCGCGGAGTCCGGCTCCGACGGCGCGCCGCGACGGCACGGTGTGGGCCGATAGGGGGCATCGGCCGTAGAATGCTCCTGCACCCGCGCGCATCACTCTGGCGCCGAGTGCGCGCCGACCCTCGCGCCGAGGGTCCGCCGAGACGCCGCCGAACGCGCGAGCACGGACGAGGCCAGCGCCAGGGGACAGGGGCCGGCGCAGAGGTGGGACGTCCCCGCCACGCGTAGCGTGCCGCGTCCGCGGCACGAGATCGAGTAGGAGCCGAAGTGTCAGGAGCAGGCCAGCGCCGCTCGGGTCGCACGCGCGCCGCTGCCGGAAGCCAGCGCCGCCGCACGTCGCGCCCGACAGAGCAGGGGCTCATCCCCGTGCTCGCAGGGATCGCCCGCGACGTCGATCGCGTGGTGCAGCGTCCGCCGACGCGCCAGACCGTGCGCACCAAGTTCCAGGTGGTCGCGCTGCTGGTCCGCGAGGAACGGGCCCGCGTCAAGACCGACGAGTCGCTCACCACCGCCAAGCGTGACGAGGAGCTCAAGCGCCTCGACGGGCTCGCCACCATCCTCGCCAAGATCGCGGCGCGCGACACCTCGCTGCTCGCGTTGCTCGCGGAGGACGCGCGCGTCTCCGACGCCGCACGCCGCTACAAGGCGACGGTGCTCGGCGCCGCCGGGCGCGAGGTGCCCGACGAGCCCGAGCCCGCCGCGCCCGTCACGCCGCCGCCCGGCGCCGAGAAGCGCGTGGTCCCCAAGTCGGCGGTCTCGTACCAGCTCGCCAACCCGTTCATGGCCCCGAACTTCGCCTCCGCGACTCCCGAGCATGCGGTCCAGGCGCGCCGGCTCGCCGGATGGGAGCTGCTCGACCCGCTGTTCCGTTCCTTCGAGCATGACACCACCGGCGTGCGCGCCTGCATGGAGCTGCCTGAGCCCGAGGCGCTCACCGCGGGTCCGGTACGGGTCCCCTTGGGGCGTGCGCTCATGCCGCACCAGGCGCAGCTGGTCGCAGCCGCCGCGCGCGGTCATCGCACGTTCCTCCTGGCGGACGAGCCGGGACTGGGCAAGACCGCGCAGTCGCTCCTCGCGGCCGAGGTCGCTGACGCGTACCCGCTGCTCGTGGTGGTCCCCAACGTCGTCAAGGCGAACTGGGCGCACGAGGTCGACCTGTGGGTGCCGCATCGTCGCGCCACCGTGGTCCACGGCGACGGGGACGAGGTCGACGCCTTCGCCGATGTGGTGATCGTCAACTACGACATCCTCGACCGGCACGTCGGCTGGTTCGGCGACATCGGCTTCCGCGGCATGGTGGTCGACGAGGCGCACTTCATCAAGAACAAGGGGTCGCAGCGCTCGCAGCACGTGCTCGGGCTCTCGGAGCGGATCCGCAGGCGCACCCCGCGTCCGCTCCTCATGGCGCTCACCGGCACCCCGCTCATCAACGACATCGAGGACTTCCGCGCGATCTGGGAGCTGCTCGGCTGGATCGACGACGAGAAGCCGCTCGGCCCGCTCATGGGAGCGCTCGAGGAGACCGGGCTCATCCCGACCGACGCCGGCTTCTCCAAGGCGGCACGCGGCGCCGTGATCGACATGGGCATCGTCCGCCGCCGCAAGGCCGACGTCGCCAAGGACATCCCCGCGCGCACCGTCGCCGACCTCCCGGTCGAGCTCGACGGCCCGCTCGGCCGGTCCATCCGCGCCGCCGAGGCGGCGCTCGCCGCGCGCATGGTCGAGACGTACCGCCGCGCGCTCGCGGCCCGGAAGGACGATGCGCCGGTCGAGGACGGCATCGACCTCGAGCTCGCGCGTCGCATCGCGGCGGCCGAGCTCAAGGACGGCAGCGACAAGAAGTCCGGCGAGAACGTCTTCGCCATGGTCCGCCGCATCGGTCAGGCGAAGGCCGCGCTGGCCGCCGATTACACCGCGCAGCTCGCCCGCAACGTCGGCAAGGTGGTGTTCTTCGCCAAGCACGTCGACGTGATGGACCAGGCGGAGCAGATCTTCGCGGACCGCGGCATCCGCTACGCGTCGATCCGCGGCGACCAGACCGCCCGGGTGCGCAACGCGAACGTCAAGGCGTTCACCGAGGACCCCGAGGTCGAGGTCGTCGTCTGCTCGCTCATGGCGGCGGGCGTGGGCCTCAACCTCCAGGTGGCGTCGAACCTGGTGCTCGCGGAGCTCTCCTGGACCGACGCCGAGCAGACGCAGGCGATCGACCGCATCCACCGCATCGGCCAGTCCGAGCCGGTCACCGCGTGGCGCGTCATCGCCGCGCAGACCATCGACGCCAAGATCGCCGAGCTCATCGACTCCAAGTCCGGGCTCGCGGCGGCGGCGCTCGACGGCGTCGAGGCGGAGGAGGGCGCATCGTCCGCGGACGTGCAGCTCGATGCGCTGGTCGCGCTGCTGGTCGACGCGCTCGAGGCCGAGGGGCTCGGCTGATCCGCCGGGCGCATGCGCCGGGGGTCGCGCACCGCTGAGCGGCCTCATCGTCGCACGTGCGGCGATCTGGTGGCGGTGACGGCTCCTCGCGGGCGCGGAACCTCCAGCGCCGGCTCATGACGCCCGACGCCGTTGCGACCGGGCGCGCTGTTCGCGCGCCTGATCGCACAGATGAGCGACCCCGTCCGCGCGACCCAGGATGACGGACCTCGGCATGCGACCCCGCTCGTGCGACTCCCGCACCGGGCGCGCCGGCGATTCGATGAGGGCAGCGGTCCAACGGGATCTCCTCTCCGGGTGATCCTCCGCGCACCGGAAGAAGGGATCCCTCATGAGCCAGATGAATGCCGAGTTCGAGTTCGAGAGCGAGCTCGAGGATGAGTTCGAGGACGAGTTCGAGTTCGAGGATGAGTTCGAGGATGAGTTCGAGGCCGAAGACGAGCTGGAAGGCGAGTACGAGGACGAGTTCGAAGCCGAGCTGGAGGATGAGTTCGAGGACGAGTTCGAGTTCGAGGACGAGTTCGAGGACGAGCTGGAGGACGAGCTCGAGTTCGAAGACGAGTTCGAGGACGAGTTCGAGCTCGAATGGGAGGACGAGGGCGAGGCGCTCTTCGGCTGGGTCAAGAAGGCCGCGAAGGCAGGCTGGCGCTGGGCCAAGAAGAACAAGGGCCTCCTGAAGAAGATCGCGAAGAAGGCGGCTCCGCTGATCGCGACCGCTGTCGGGGGTCCGGCCGCCGGCGCGGTCGCACGCGCTGTCACCAGCCAGCTCGAAGGCGAGCTCGAGTACGAGCTCGAGGCGGAGTTCGAAGACATGGCGACGGCTCCGCTGAGCCCGAACGAGACGCTGAGCGAGTACCTCGCCGCGGGTGCTGCCGCCACCGATTCGGAGTCCGAGGCCGCCGCCCTCGCGGGATCGGCCACGACGCTGGCGATCAGCGAGCGCGACCGTCTGTACCTCGAGGCGATGCTTCCCCATCTGGTCCGGGGTGTGTCCGTGCTCACCCGGGCGCTCCACCGCAACCCCCAGACCCGGCCCGTGATCCGGCTGGTCCCGAGCATCGTCGGCGCGGCCACCCGCACGGTCGTGGCCCAGTCCGGCGGACGTCCCGTGAGCCGCGCGGATGTCGGCGCAGTGGTCGGTGCGACGACGCGCAAGGTGCTCACGAGCCCGCGCGCACAGGCTGCGGCAGCCCAGCGGCACGTGCGCGGCGTGGTCACCCACCGACGTAGGAAGGCGACCGCCACCACCAAGGCGGTCACGCGCGCGTACCCCGCAGCCCGCACCACGGCTCGCACGGGAGCGTCTGTCGGGCGCCGCCCGGTCCGCCGGACCCCGACCTCGATGCCGCGGACGATGTCGCGGTCTCGTACCGGGCGTCCGTACCCGACCCGTGCCTCGGCCGCCCGCACGCCCCGGCGGTCCACCGTTCCCGCCCGCGCGACGCGCACGGGCGCCACCCGCCGGCCTGTCACGGCGTCACGCCGTCGCTGACCCCGCCCGTCGGGCGTCCGGCGCCACCCGCGTCGCACGCCCGACGGACGGTCACGGATCGAAGCACCGATCGGAGACCATCATGACCTCGTCGCACCCCACCTACCCCGCGATCCAGGGCGAGTACCCGGAGATCCAGGGCGAGTTCGAGGACGAGCTGGAGGCCGAGTTCGAGGCGGAGTTCGAGCTGGAGGCCGAGTTCGAGCTCGAGACACGACAGGAGTACGAATCCGAGTGGGAGTTCGAGTTCGAGTCGGAGGCCGAGCGCGAGGCCGCGTGGGAGCTCGACGATGAGCTCGAGGACGAGGCAGGCGCGTCGGTCGACCCTGTCGCGCAGGTCCACCGCGAGGCGGAGCTCATGGCGCACCTGGCGATGCGCGCGGCCACGACCGGCAGCGACGCGGAGGCGGAGCAGTTCCTCGGGGCGCTCGTGCCTCTCGCCGCGAAGCTGATCCCGCGGGCGCGCACCCTCATCGCCAAGAACGCACCCGCGCTCATCCGCGGTGTCGGCAAGATCGCACGCCGCCTCCGTGACAACCCCGAGACGCGCAAGCTGGTGGCGGCGATGCCGGTGATCCTGCAGCGCACCGCGCAGAGCCTCGCCGACCAGGCGGCCACGGGTCGGCGCATCGACGCCGCCCGCGCGCTGGGGACGCTCGGCACCATCTCCGGACGCGTGCTCGCACCGGCGTCCGCGCCTCGGGCGGTGCACGCGGTCGGCGTGTTCAACCGTCGGTGGCACCGTCGCGCTCGGGTCGACAAGCGGCGCGGAGCTGCGGCCGCACGCCGCCGCGGTCGCGTGCGAGGATCGACCCCCGCGCGCCGCGTGCCCCGAAGCCGAGCAGGACGCCGTGTCCGCCGGCGCTGACCTGGCCCCGGCCCGACCCAGGCCGAGGGTGCGCGCGCGTGCGGTGCAGGCTCCGCCCTCGGCCCGCGTCGTATCGGCCTTCGCGTCGGGGCAGGCGGTCAACGTCCGCCGGCACCTCGACGCTCTCCGTGACTTCTCGCGCGACGAGTTCGGCGACTCGATCGCTCGGCCGTCGGAAGGGCACGTCCAGGCGGTGAACGCGCTGCTCGCGAAGCTGCGGCGCCCTCTCTCGAAGGCGGTCGGTCAGGTCGAGATGGCGAGCCGCGCGGCGCAAGGGGCGCAGCCGACGCACGCGCAGCTCACCGCGGTGCTCGAGGCTAAGAGCCGCGCGCACGACTGGGTGCGCGCCACGGAGAGGGTGTGGGACTTCTACTTCGACCTGTTCGGGCAGCGGCAGAGCGCCTACGGCGACTGGCTGTTCGCGTGCGATCGCATCGCGCTCGACTGCTACCAGCACGTGTTCATGCACCTCGGCAGCAGCCGCAGCATCCCGAGCCCCGCACCCTTCGCCTACATGCGCACCGGATTCTCGCCCGCGACCTTCCGGCGCAACATCCCCCTTCGCCGGCTCGGCCGTCAGCTCAATCCGTTCCCTCTGGTCCAGCTGCCGTACCACCGGCTCGTGAACCCCTGGACCATGGGGGCGATCCTCCACGAGGTGAGCCACAACCTCCAGAATGAGCTCGCGCTCGAGCGGAAGGTGCCGGACACGATCGTGCGCCGGCTGCGCACCGCCGACGTGCCACCGCAGGTCGCGACGGTCTGGGGCCGGTGGAACCGCGAGATCTTCGCTGACATGGTCGGCTGCCTTCTCGGCGGCGAGGCCTTCGTCGCGTCGCTCATGGACGTGCTCGGGCGGGCTCCCGATCAGGCGCTGCGCTACTCGGAGCGAGGCGTCCACCCGACGCCGTATCTGCGCACCCTGCTGTCCGCCGAGCTGCTGCGGCGCATGGGGTTCCCGGAGGCCGGTGCACGGTACTCGCGGGCGTGGCGGCAGCTCTACCCCTCGGCGAGCGGCGGCAGCATCCCGCCGCCGCTGCTGCGGTCAGCCGGCACCTGCATCCCCCTGGTGGTGGAGGCGGTCTGCTTCACGCGGTTCGCATCGCTGGGCGGCAGGTCGCTGCGCGAGGTCATCACGTTCGAACCCCGCCACCAGTCCATGATCGAGGAGGCCGCGGTGCGCATCTCGGCGGGCAACGATCCGGGCGTGGTGCCGGAGCGGTTCCTCATCGGAGCGGCCCGGGTCGCGGTCGACCGACGGCTCGCCAGCCCGGAGGCCGTCATGCGCAGCTTCTACCGCGAGCTCGCGCGGAGGTGAGCCATGTCCCTCACCAGCGCACGGCAGGAGATGATCGAGGCGACCGCCTCGTTGGCTGAGAGCGTCACGGAGCTGGTGCAGGTGATCGAGCTGCGTCCGGAGTCCGGCGAGATCGCCATGGTCGACCGTCTCGCCGAGACCGTACTCGAGCTCCAGGCGTCCGTCGCCGACGCGTCCGACGTCCTCAACGCCGCAGCCGACGTGCGCGGGATCCCGGCGATCCTCCCACGGGTCGACCGCGACATCTCCAGCGCTGTCCGGCGGTACTGGCTGGACCTCCGGTCCTACGACCCGATCGCGGACCTCCGCGCGGTGGCGCGCGAACGCGGCCGCGAGCTGCGCACGTGGCAATGGAGCGTCGAGCAGTCGATCCTCCGATGCCAGCCCGACATCGAGCGCGCGGCGGCCTCGGTGAGCGCGGCATGTCACGAGGTCGCGGAGCTGCTGTCGCTGCAGCTGCTGCGACCGGGCGACTCTCGGACCTCCGCGGCACCCTACGACCCGCCGGCGGCTGCCGGCACCGAGCACGACGACCAGAGGAGGTCATCATGAAGCCCGACGACAGCGCCCGGGACGGCACCCCGCGCACCAGCACCATCATGGAGGTGGACCTCCCGTTCCCGACGATGGTCGAACGCGGCCGTGCCCGCGGCGGCGTCGCCTCGAGCGAGTCGGGCAGGCTCGTGGCGGACCTGCTCCACAGCACGCTCGGCGTGCGCCCGAGGACCGCGGATCCGAAAGGCTTCGACGATGCGTTGAAGGCCACTTTCGTGGAGCGCATCGTCGAAGGGCGCCGCGAGGTCGTCCACGTCCCGCGAGGTCTCCGCGCCCACGCGGATCTCGGCGCGGTGACGGGAGGTCAAGCATCGCTGTTCCGGCGAGCGAGCGCCACGCGCGCCGAGATCGTGCGCATCCTCGACGGTCTGGTGCCGTTGAGGAACGACCTTGATCCGGACGACATGGACTCGTATCGAGCGGTGGTGCGGGCGAGCGTGGAGCTCGTCGTCGACGAGATGGGCGCCGCAGGAGGCCCGCGCGCCGCGCTGGTCGACTCGCAGCTCGCCGCGCTCGCCGGCAGCCGAGACGCGGATCCTGCGGCGGGCCCCGACGCGGTCGGAGGACAGCTCGGGGCGCTACGGGAGCGATTCGGGCTGATCGACGACCACGTCAACACGGTGGATGACGAGGACGTGCTCACCGCCTTCTGGACGCTCGCCGAGTTCGTCGCCGACCTCCAGCGTGCGTGGACCGCGTGGCGCGAGCAGTTCGCCGGAGCGCCAGGCCAGGGCTTCCTCGGCACCGAGCTCATCATGCTCTCGTGGCTCATGGACGCCGCGGCCGAGCAGGTCGATGAGCTCGAGGCGGTGCTCGACTCGGTCATGATCTCCGAGGCGGAGCGGCGCACCGTGATGATCGACGCGGCCGAGAACCTCACGCTCGACGGCCTGCTCACATGGTTGAGGTCGTTCCTCGGCGAGCACGGACGGCTGACCGCGCAGGAGACTGGACGCGACGGCATCGTGTCGGCGCTGGCGCCGGCCGCGATCGCGCTCGTGCGAGCCTTCATGAAGCTTCAGGCGCACGTCGACGACGTCGACGCGGGCGGCGCGACGGATGAGGGTGACGGGCGTTCCGGCTCGCGCACGCCGCACCGCCTGCGCTCGGGTCCGCGGCAAGCGCTCCCGGTCGCCATGCACCTGGCCCGGGTCCGCACGGTGGTCGCGAGCCTGTCACGGATGCTGACGGATATCGCCGCGACCGCGCAGCGGATCGGCCGCTTTGCTCAGGTGGTGCTGCTGGATGCGACCCTCACCCCGGTGGAGGGCCAGGACGGCACGCTCAAGGTCACCTGTCGCGGGCTCAACCTGCAGCCCTCCTACGGCCTGGCGTTCGTATCGGAGCCGACCTCCGGGGACGATGCGGAGGCCGAGCTCGCGCCCGAGATGCTCGTGCATCCGTACCGCGCGAGCACATCGGCCGACCGCGACAGCGTCACCGGTCTGTTCCGCACGCGCGACCTGGACGACGCGGGAGCGCTGGCGTCGATCGGCCATGTCCCCGACCAGGGGCTCCTCGTGCCGGCCGAGATGCTGCGGCTCGCGATCATCGACCGGGGCACCGGACGGACGGTGGTGGCGCCGCCGCCGGTGTCCTGGCCCTGGTCGGTGCGCGCCGATGCGCCGAACGAGGGAGACGTCGACGCCGACGTGTCGTGGGCGGAGGAGTTCGGCGAGGTCCCGTGCCGGGACGATGCCGAGACGTACGGCGCCGATGACGAGGAGGACGTCGGCGACGGTTCAGTCGTCGAGATCGACGACAGCGACGCCGCGGTGCTAGCGACGCTGCGCGCGGACGTCGACCGCACCAGCTCCGCTGCGGAGGACGCCAAGCAGCGTGTCAGGCTCGCGAGCGAGGCGCTCGCCTCGCGGATGGCGGATTCCAAGAAGTCGGAGGCGGCGCTCAAGCGCCAGAACCTGCGCCCCGACACCCGCGCGCGGTATCAGGAGGAGATCGCGGCCCAGGTGGTCGGCAGCTCCGACAACCCCCCGCTGCGCGACCTGGCTCAGGAGCTCATCGACGCGGTCTCCGCACTCGAGCGCTCACTGGACGAGGCCGAGGCGGCGAGGACCGCGCTCGCCGTAGCCGAGCAGAAGACCGAAGGGAAGTGATCCACCATGCCCACGCAGCGCGAGCAGCAGGAGCGACTGGATCGAGTCAACGCGCTCCGCGCACGGATCGCGGAGCAGCTGGCGGGGAGCCTCGCCTCGAATCCGGTGATCGCCGAGGAGCTCCACCGGCAGATCGACGAGCACGTCGACAGCCTGGTCGCCGCGGAGGGGCAGCGGCCCGCCCCACCCGACGGGGGCTTCGGCGGGCTCATCGGCATCGGACCCGACGCGGCGCTCACGCTGGGCGAGACGCGGGTGCCGAACGGTGTGGTCCGCTACGACGATCAGGTGAACTCGGAGCGCATCGCCGCGGTCGGGGATCTCTACTACATCTACCAGCATGAGCAGATCGGGGTCTTCAAGGTCGTCCAGAAGCTCAAGCAGCTCTTCGAGGCGGGCGCGGTGCGATTGTCCTCCGGGCAGGGGGCGTACCGGCTCTACCAGTTCGATCGCCGCGATGTGCTGCGCTACACGCGGCGCGATCGGCTCGACGGATACCGCCGTGTGCTGGGTTACGGCCGTGGACTCGGTGCCGGCCAGAGTCGGCCGAACACGGACTTCCATCGGCTGTTCGGGCACTTCGTCAACCAGGTCACCCTGTTCTGGCGCGACAAGCGCATCTCCGAGGTCATGCGGCAGGGGGCGAACGACCCGAGCTTCGGGTCGATCGCCGTGGTCCGGCGCGCAGGACTGGACCTTCGCAACAACCTCAAGTTCGCGTCGTTCGGCCACCTCAACGTCATGCGCATCGAGCTGATGCAGGTGCTGGAGGAGTGCTTCGCGATCCTCGGATCGCCGGACGTGATGGAGCTGTTCGGTGCCGACAACGCGTGGGATGTGATCGACGAGATCCTCGTCCGCTACTTCGACGAGCGGCTGCAGACCTCGCCTCGCCAGCGCATGGCCGAGACCGGGCGCGATGTGCTCCGGTGGCTCGCGTCCGGCCACATCCTCGAGTCGAACCGGCCGCAGTTCGAGGCGCTGCTCAACCATATCGCCGAGCCCGCGGAGGAGTGGCTGACGTCTGCGCAGGCGATGAGCCTCGCACCTCGCGCGAGCGCGCGCAGCGTGACGCCCTGGGAGCGCAGCGGGGCTTCCGGAGCCACGGCTCGGAGGGCCGAGCGCGGGCCCGTCTCCGGATCGCGGCGGTCGACGCGTCCGGTCCCGCAGCGGCGCGGCGATCCCTCCGCGCGGTCCAAGCGTCCGCCCGGTAGCCGGCGGTGAGGGGCGAGGCGGGGGTGCCTCGACGTGGCGCGCTGCGCAGTGGGCCCGTCGGCCGCCGCGTGCGGGGCCGGGGACGACGGAGCGGCCCTTGGGTAGGATGCAGAGAACGCCTGCCGAGGCACCACGGCCAGGCGTGCGACTTGCAGCGAGCGACGCCTCCCCGGAGCGCGCGGCAGGCGGCCCGGATCATGGGCTCGTCCGCTCGGACGGCGGGGCGAAGCACAGACGTGTTCACCGCACCAGTCACGTACCGGGGGGTCGACGATGACGCAGGGTGAGTCCTTCCGCCGAGTCTCGCTCGTCGGTGGCTTCGCCGACGGCGTGGCGACCGATCTGCGTGCGCCGACGCGACGTCGCGATGTCGATGCGGTCGCCGAGCAACGGGATGAACATGGGCTCCTCCTGAGCGCGCTCGAGGAGATCATCGGCTTGCTGCGGAGCTCGGAGCCCGACCTCGATCGTGGCGACGGGGTCCTCCTGGACGTCGTGGTCGGTGGAATGCACTGCGTGGTGGTCGAGCATCGACCGTCGCTGCTCGTCGCGCTCAGCCCGCGAGAGAAGCAGGTCGCGGTCATGGTCGCTCGTGGCCGCACCAACCAGGCGATCGCGAACGCGCTCGAGATCAGCGTGTGGACCGTCTCGACTCACCTGCGACGGGTGTTCGCGAAGCTCGCGGTCTCGAGCAGGGCGGAGATGGTTGCGCACCTGCTCGCCGATCGGGAGTTCTCCTCGCAGCTGGGTGCCCCACCCGCCGGTCCGGCCACCCTGCGGAGGTCGCAGTTCGGTCCGCACTGAACGGCCCACTGGCAGCGCGTGCCCGGCCGAAACGCGCGCCCGGGGCGCACCGCCCGCGCTAGGTTGGCGGGCATGACCTCCCTGGTGAGCAGGCTGCCGAGGCCGGCGACCGAGCGCGGGCGCGACGCGCTCGGCGCGGGAGCGCTCGCGGTCGTGATCGCCCTCATCGGCCTCGTGGAGAACGGGCTCGACGAGCTGGTCTCGGTGGACATGCTCGCGGCCCTCGTCGCGTGCGCGGCGCTCGCGTGGCGGCGGGCGTTCCCGCTCGTGGTGCTGGTGGTCTGCGCAGCGCTGGTCGGGACATCGACGCTCGTCACGGGGGACGTCGCGACCGCGGTGATCCCCATGTGGGTGGCGCTCTACACCGCGGTGTCCCGCGCCCCGCAGATCCCCGCAGGCCTTGCGCTCGGCGCGCTCGCCGTCGTCTTCGTGGGCGGCGTGCTCGCGATCGGGCCGGAGCGTGCCGCGGCCGACTCGGTGGTGGTCTCGGCCGGGATCTGGATGGCGCTCGTCACGGCCGTCGGGATCGCGATGAACCTCTACCGTCGCACGGTCGCGCAGGAGCGCGAGCGCGCGCGGCAGGCCGAGGAGACCCGCGAGGCCGTCGCTCGCGGCCGCGTCGCCGAGGAGCGGCTGAGGATCGCGCGCGAGCTGCACGATGCGGTGGGGCACCACGTGGCGGTCATGAACGTCCAGGCCGGCGTCGCCGAGGCGCTGCTCGACTCCGATCCCGCCCATGCGTCCGAGGCGCTCGAGCGGGTGCAGGAGGCGGGCGCGCGCGTGCTCGAGGAGCTCCCGGTCATGCTGCGGGTGCTGCGTCAGGGCGAGGAGGACACCCGTCCGACCGCGGGCCTGGCGCTGCTGGACGAGCTGGTCGCGCAGGCGCGTGACGCGGGTCTCGAGGTGACCGTCGAGGCGCACGACGTCCCCGACGACCTTCCCTCCGCGACCGACCATGCGGCGTACCGCATCGTCCAGGAGGCCCTGGCCAACGCGCGGCGGTACGGCGAGGGTGCGGCCTCGGTCGCGATCGCCTCCGACGGCGGCATCTTGGCTGTCGAGGTCCGCAACGCGGTGGACGAGGCAAATACCGGCGCGCAGGGCACGGGCTTCGGCCTGGTCGGCATGGCGGAGCGCGCCGTTGCGGCGGGTGGCACGGTGGCCGCCGGCCGGGAGGGCGACGAGTTCGTGGTGCGTGCGGCGCTGCCGGCGCGGAGAGGGGCGGAGGCATGACGACGCGTGTGGTGGTGGTCGACGATCAGGAGCTGATCCGCGGCGGCTTCGTCGCGATCATCGGCACCGTCGAGGACATCGAGGTCGTGGGGGAGGCGTCGGACGGCGCCGAGGCCGTCGCGGTGGTGCGTGAGACGCGCCCCGACGTGGTGCTCATGGACATCCGCATGCCGGGGACGGACGGGCTCGAGGCGACCGAGCAGATCGCCGCGGACCCGGACCTCGCGGGCGTGCGGATCGCGGTCCTCACCACCTTCGAGGAGGACGAGTACGTGCTGCGCGCGCTGCGCGGCGGGGCGAGCGGCTTCCTCGGCAAGAGCGTGCGTCCCGCGGAGCTGCTCGGTGCGATCCGCACCATCGCGGCGGGGGAGGAGCTGTTGTCCGCTGCGGCGACCCGCGCCGTGATCGCGCACGTCGCGGAGGACCGCGCCACGCCGTCGGTCGAGGGCGACCGCTTCCGCTACCTCACCGAGCGTGAGCGCGAGGTGGTGCTGCTCGTCGCCGAGGGCCTGAGCAACGACGAGATCGCGCAGCGGCTCTTCGTCAGCCCGCTCACGGCCAAGACGCACGTCAACCGGGCGATGACCAAGATCGGCGCCCGCGACCGCGCACAGCTGGTGGTCGCCGCCTACCAGGCAGGACTCGCCGGATCCTGACCGGTTCCGCGTGCGTACTGCGATCGCGGTACGCCCGAATGCCCACGCCCGGACGATGTGCGGAAGGGGGCGTTTCGGAAGGCTGGAGTCATCGACCACCGAGGAGATGACATGAGCTGGATCGCCACCGCGTCCGACCAGGACGACGTCCCGCAAGCCACCGAGAAGCCCGACCTGCCCCTCTACGACGGACCGTTCGCGATCAGCGGCGGTCGCTGGCTCGTGGTGGTCGCGGCCTGCGCGCTCGCCTTCGGCCAGCTCGCGCTGCTGCCGATCCCCGGCGGCGGCGAGCTCGAGATGTGGGTCCACGCGATCCTGCTCGCGGCGCTCCCGCTGATCGCCCTCGCGTGGGCCGCCCCTCGCGGCTGGACGTCGGTGTTCCGCCAGGTCGGCGTGCGCCAGGTGGCGCAGATGCTCGGCTTCGGGCTCCTCAACCTCGCCGTCACGTTCGGTGTCGCGCTGAGCCTCAACTCCGTGATCGGCGGCACCGCGAACCCCGCCGGCGACACGCTCGCGGACGCCTCCGCGGTGGAGCGTCTCCACTTCTTCGCCGCCACGATCCCGCAGCTGCTCGGCGAGGAGCTCATCACCATCCTGCCGCTGCTCGCGCTGCTGTCGGTGCTGGTGCGCCGCTACCGGTGGAACCGCCGCGTGGCGCTCGCGACCGCGTGGATCGCCACCGCCGTGATGTTCGGCCTGATGCACCTGCCGACGTACGACTGGAACGTGCTCCAGTGCCTCGCGTACATCGCGGTGGCACGCGTCCTCCTCACGCTCGCCTTCGTGGTGACCAGGAACCTGTGGGTCTCGACCGGAGCGCACATCGTGAACGACTGGGCGATGTTCTCGGTCCCGCTGATCACGGCGGCCGTCCTCGGCTGACTCTGGCTCTTGGCGTTCTCCCTGATTCCTCTCAGGGTCCTCCCCGCCGCGCGCGGTGAAGTAGGAGATGGGAAACCTACTCAGGAGGACGTGATGAGCGACAGCAGGGACGTGTCCACGGAAGTCATCTCGACCGAGGAGGCGGCGACCCTCCCTCCGCGTCGCGGGCGCCGCATGCGTCGCATCGCGGTCGCCACCACCGTCTCCGCGCTGGCGCTCACCGCGGTCGCCACGGGGGTCGTGTCGAGCAGCCGGATGGCGGACGACGATGCCACGGCATCGGCGCTCTCGGACGCGAGCACGGAGACCGCGACCACGACGCTCGACCAGGTGCCCTCGACGCAGCCGGCGGCGGGCACGATGCGCGGCATGATGCCGCCCGGCGGTGGGGCGTGGTCGGGCGGTGGCTCGTCCGCTGGCGGCGCCACGCTCGACGACGGCAGCACGCTCGATGGCGGCGCATCGTCCGGCGCGTCCGGCACAGCCGGCACGTCCGGCACGACGCAGACGGCCGCGACCGAGGCGGGGGCCGACGAGTCCACCGGGATCGTGCTCATCGATACGGTGCTCGGCTACCAGGATGCGGAGGCCGCCGGCACCGGCATGGTGCTGAGCTCCGACGGGCTCGTGCTCACCAACAACCACGTGATCTCGGGCTCGACCGAGATCGAGGTGACCGTCGCGGCGACGGGGGAGACGTACTCCGCCACCGTGATCGGCACGGACGCCGAGGACGACGTCGCGCTGCTCCAGCTCGACGGCGCGTCGGGGCTCACCACCATCACGCTCGACGACGACGGGGTCGCGATCGGCGACTCGGTCACCGCGGTGGGCAACGCCGAGGGCGGCGGCGTGCTCATGGCGGCGGACGGCTCGGTGACCGATCTCGAGTCCACCGTCACCACGGCGGCCGAGTACTCGACCGAGAGCGAGACGCTCGACGGGATGATCCAGTTCGCGGCCGATGTCGTGGGCGGCGACTCGGGCGGCGCGCTCATCGACGACGAGGGCGAGGTGGTCGGCATGACCACGGCGGCCTCGAGCGGGCTCGCCACCACGATCGCCTTCGCCGTCCCCATCGAGGACGCGCTCGCGATCGTCGACCAGATCCAGGCGGGCGACGAGTCGGACGGCGTGACGCTCGGATACGGCGCCTTCCTCGGGATCGGGCTCGCGAGCGACGCGGGCATCGGTGTCACGTCCGACGGTCGCCTGGGTGTGGTGACCTCGAACGACGGCGCGGAGATCGGCTACGTCTTCGCCGACACCCCAGCGGCGGACGCGGGTCTCGCGGCCGGTGACGTCATCACCGCCGTCGACGGGGTCGCGGTGGCCGACGGCGACGAGCTCTCCGCGGCGCTCGCGGAGCACGACCCCGGCGACACGGTCACCCTCACCTGGACCGACGCCGCGGGCGCCACGCAGTCCGCGACCGTCACCCTGGCGCAGGGTCCGGCCGCGTAACCTCTCCCTCCGCCGGCGTCGCGAGGCGGCGCCGGCGGAGCCGTGCCGTGCGCGCCCGGGAGAATCCGCTCATACTGGCGCGAAGGGGGCGTTGTGCCGTCTCGGGCCAGGAGCGGCCCGCCGGCGAAGGGAGAGTCATGCGCATCAACGACACGGTGAAGGCGACGATGCTCGCCGCGGCCACGGCGCTCGTGCTGGTCGCGTGCTCCTCGGACTCCGACGGCGACGCCAGCGCGGAGGCCTCGGCTCCCGCGGCGGAGGCGACGCCCGACGTGGCCGGCACGGTCGCGGCCGTCAAGGACGCGATCGCGTGCGACGGCTCATGGGCCGGGGGCAAGATGGCGGGCTCGGATGTGCTCGTGGGGTGGCAGTACACGTGCGACACCGACGGTGACGGCGTCGCCGAGGGCACGCTGTCGATCTACCCGACCGCCGAGGCGCTCGACTCCGACCTCGCGAACGTCGAGGGGGCCGCGACGGACACCGGCATCGTCGAGGGAGACCGTTACCTCTACGCGACGTCGGACCCGGACCAGTTCGCGGCGGTGTCGGGGCTCGGCGGCGAGGTGGTGCGCGAGATCCCGTAGAGGGACCTGCGGCTACTCGGACAGGGCGGCCTCGGCCGCGGCCCGCCCCGCGGCGACCACGGCGCCGAGGCCCTTGGTCTGCCACCACGTGCGTCCGCGCAGCGCAGGCGAGATGACGAGCACGTCCGGCCGGATCTCCAGGGCGCGGAGCTGCGCCGCGCTCGAGAAGCCCGGCACGTCCCACTCGGGTGCGACCCGGACGCCGATCACCGGGCTGGCGCCGAGATCGAGAGCGGCCTGGAGCGGAAGATTGGTCTTGAGCCCGCCGTCCGCGAGCCTGCGTCCGTCGAGCGTCACCGGGCGGAAGATGCCCGGCACGGAGATCGAGGCGCGCAGCGCGTCGATGAGCGACCCGCTCTCGATCACGGCCGTCTCCCGCGAGACCAGGTCCGTCGCGACCGCCGCGAAGCGCATCGGCATGTCCTCGATCCGCACGTCCCCACCGATGAGCTCCGTGACCGACGCCCGCAGCGCGGCCGCGTCGAGCAGGCCCATGCCGGGACGGCGCGGCACGGTGGCCACATCGGTCCACCGCACGTCGAGCAGCAGCTCCTCGAGCCGGTAGGGGTCGAGGCCCATCGCGTAGGCGGCACCCACGAGCGCGCCGGAGGACGTGCCGATGACCATCGACGGCCGGATGCCGCGCTCGTGCAGGACCTGCAGCACCCCGATGTGCGCTCCGCCGAGCGTCCCGCCGCCGCCCAGGCTGAGGCCCAGCGAGGGCGCGTGGCGCAGGTCGATCACGGTTCCACTCTAGGGTCGCGCAGCGACGCGCCTGGGTCGCGGCGGGAGGCTCTCGTACCCGGGACCTGCGCCGACATCGAGTGTCGCAAACTCATCTACGCTGATGCGGTTCACCAATCGTCCCCCTGACTCGAAGGGTCTCCCATGGCTTTCAACAACGGTGTGAAGGTGGCGCTCGTCGCCGCGACGGCCGGTCTGCTCCTCAGCGCCTGCAGCGCGGACTCCGACGCCGAGGCGAGCGCGAGCGCCGAGGTCGCGACCCCCGACTTCGCGGCGATCGCCGAGGACATCGACACGCGCACGGGCTGCGACGCCTTCGGCGGCACCTGGGAGGGCGGCGAGTCGGCCGACGCCGATGCGGCCGCCGGCTGGGTCTACACCTGCGACGCCGACGGTGACGGCACCGTCGAGACGACGCTCTCGATCTACGCGACCGGCGACGACCTCGCCACGGGCCTCACCGAGGTCGAGGCGGCCGCCGAGGACACCGCGATCCTCGCCGGCGGCGACTACATCGTCGCGACCACCGACTCGAGCCACTTCGCGACCGTCGCGGACACCGACGTCGAGATCGTGCGCGAGCTGCCCGTCGCCGAGTAAGGCGCATCGACGCGACCCCCGCGGCGTTCCCGGGTCCCCGAGGCCCGGCTCGCCACGGGGGTCGCGTCGTGTCCGGCGACTGTCCGCGCCCACTGTGACGAACTCCCCACGCCAGATGGGGGTGTCGTCGCTGGAAGAGCGCTAGTTTGGCGAGGTGGCTCCGCCCCGCCTCCCACGTTCCCCTCAGCGCCGGGAGGCGGGGCGGCGCCCGTGCCGCGCGGCGTGCCGCGAGTGGGCGCGATAGCCTGCGAGGGCACCCGAGCAGCCATGGAGGCTCCGAGATGACGTCGACACGTCCCGTCCGCATCGCCGTCCAGATCCGGCCGCAGCACGCGCCCTACGAGCGGATCCGCGACGTCGCCGCCGAGCTCGAGGACGCCGGCGTCGACATCCTCTTCAACTGGGATCACTTCTTCCCGCTCTCCGGCGAGCCCGACGGTCTCCACTTCGAGTCGTGGACCATGCTCGCCGCGTTCGCCGAGCAGACCTCGCGCGTCGAGATCGGGGCGCTCGTCAACTGCAACAGCTACCGCAACGCGCAGCTCCAGGCGGACATGGCGCGCACCATCGACCACATCAGCGCCAAGGGGGGCACCGGCCGCTTCATCTTCGGGACGGGCTCGGGCTGGTTCGAGCGCGACTACGTCGAGTACGGCTACGACTTCGGCACGGTGGGGTCGCGCCTCGACGACCTCGCGGCGTCGCTGCCGCTCATCGAGGAGCGGTGGGCGCGCCTCAACCCGGCCCCGACGCGCAAGATCCCCGTGCTCATCGGCGGCGGGGGAGAGCGCAAGACGCTGCGCCTCGTCGCGAAGCATGCCGACATCTGGCACAGCTTCTCCGACCTGCCGACCCTCGACCGCAAGCTGGGGATCCTCGCGAAGCACGGCGAGGACGTGGGGCGCGACGTGAGCGAGATCGAGATCTCGACCGAGGTGGCCAACCGCTCGATCGACGAGGCGACCGCGCTGCACGAGCGCGGCGCGACGCTGTTCACGCTCGGCACGGGCGGACCCGACTACGCGATCCCGGGTCTCGACGAGTGGTTGTCCTGGCGCGACGGGCTCAACGCCTGACGGAAGCGCTCAGCGCGCCGTCCCTGTCGACGCGCGCACCACGAGGCGCGGCTCGAGCGTGACCTCCGCGACCTCCCGGTCGCCGTCGATGCGCGACAGCAGCAGGCGCATCGCCTCGCGGCCCATGGCCTCGCGCGGCTGCTCGACGGTGGTGAGCGCGGGCCGGACCAGCCGCCCGACCTCCGAGTTGTCGTAGCCGACCACGCTGATGGCGCCCGGGACGTCGATCCGGCGCTCGAGCGCATCGTGGATCAGCGCGGTGCCGATGCGGTCGTTGCCCGCGAAGCACGCCGTCGGGCCGCCGTCGCGTGCGACGAGGTCGAGCGCCTGCGAGACGCCTCCGTCGGCCGCCTCGACCACCTGCGGCTCGAGGCCGGCCGCGCGCATCGTCTCCTTGTAGCTGGAGCGGCGCGCGGTCGCGGCCGCACGCCGGGACGATGCCACGTGGACGATGCGCGTGTGGCCCAGTCCGAGCAGGTGGCCGACGGCGGCCTGGGCGCCGTGCTCATCGTGGTTGCGCACCACGCTCACGCGTCGTGGCGCGTCGAACGGCCGGCCGACCATGACGAGCGGGCGGCGGGCGGCGGCGCGATCGAGCGTCTCCGCGTCGAGCATCGCCGAGATCACGATGACGCCGTCGACGCCGAGGTCGAGCATCTCGTCGAGGCGTCGCGCGAGCACCTCGGCCGAGCCGCGCCCGTGGCCGATGACGGTGCCCAGCCCGGTGGCCGTCGCGTCCTCCTCGATGCCCTCGACCACGTCCGCGAAGTACGGGTTCGACAGGTCGCTCACCAGCAGCCCGACCACCTGGGTACGGCCCTTCACCAGCCCTCGTGCCAGGGCGTTCGAGTGATAGCCGAGACGATCCGCGACGTCGAGGATCCGCGTGCGGGTCGCGTCGGAGACGCCGGCGTCGCCGCGGATCGCGAGCGAGACGAGCGACTTCGAGACCCCGGCCTCGCGGGCGACGTCGACGATGGTCGGCGCGCTTCTCGAGGGGGTGCTCACCCTGAAGTTCTAGCAGAGCCCCAGGTGAACGTCAGGAGAACTTGCGGGAACGGATCGGAAAAGGCCTGGAACGTTCCAGTAGCGTCCAGCACATGACGTTCTCCTCGATCGAGACCGCGACCGCCCCCGGGCCGGACGCGGCTCCGCGCCTTCCCCGGCCGCGCGCCCTCCTGCTCGACTTCGGCGGGGTGGTGGTCACCACCGCGAAGCGTGCGCACGGGCTCGACGAGGCCTCGGCGCACGTCGCCGCGATGCTCGAGCGCGGACTGGTGCCGGTGCCCGTCGCGGACATCCGCCGCAGCCTCCGGTCCGGGCTGACCGCGCTCACGCACTGGAAGCACGCGTCGAGCCGGCGTCTCGAGCCGCGCGAGCTCGCGCCGCGGGAGATCGTGGGCGACTTCCTCGCCTCCGAGCTTCCTGACACCGCGCGGGCGCTCCTCGTCGCCGAGGCGGCAGAGCTGCTCGACGCGCTCCAGACGCTCATCGGCGATCACCACCTTCGCCCCGGCGTGCGCCGGCTACTCCAGGTGGCCCGGAGCCGCGCGATCCCGGTGGGCATCGTCTCCAACGCGCACTCCGGCCGCAGCCATCGCCGGATCCTCGCGGAGCTCGGCATCGTCGACGCGTTCGCGGTGCAGGTCTACTCCGACGAGGTCGGCATGCGGAAGCCCAACCCGCGGATGCTCGAGCTCGCGGCCGCCGCCACCGGGGTCGCGCCCGCGGACTGCTGGTACGTCGGGGACACGTTCGACCGCGACGTGGTTGCCGCCCACCGCGCGGGCATCGGCGCGGCGCTGGTGACCCGGGACAAGCACACCGACCACCCGCCCTTCGACGTCGCGCAGCAGGCCGCTGCGGTCTTCGACACCCCCGAGGGGCTCGCCGACGCGTTCGAGGCGGCCCTCGCCGCGCCGGCTCCCGAGACGCCCGCCGCACCGGCGCCCGCCGCCTCGCCCGCCCGTCGTGGGGCGCTGCTCATCGACCACGGCGGTGTCATCTCCGCCTCGCATCCCGACCCCGACGCGCTGCTCGCGCTGGGGGAGCACCTCTCGCGCCTGCTCGGCACCGCGGAGGCGCCGCTGTCCGCCGACGAGGCGGTCGCGATGATCCGTGCCGCGAAGAGCCGCCGCGCCGAGCGCAAGGGTGACTCGCTCGCGGAGACGCAGCCCGCCGAGTTCTGGGTCGAGTGCTTCGGCGCCGACCTGGACGACCGCGCTCGCGCGGTGCTCGCCGCCGAGGCGGCCGACCTCATGCACCGCTACGGCCGCGCCAAGAGCCGCCGCTCGCTGCGCGCCGGCGTCGCCGACGTGATGCGGCGTTGCCGCGAGCTGGGCATGCCGGTCGTGGTGGTCTCCAACACCCTGTCCGGCCGTGCCGTGCGCGACGCCTGCGCCGCTCACGGGCTGGCCCCGTACATCGGCGCGTACGTGTGCTCGGACGAGCACGGCGTGCGCAAGCCGCACCGCAGCATCGTCGAGGAGGCGCTGCGGATCGCCGACGCGGACCCCGCCTCCTCGTGGTTCTACGGCGACAAGCCCCACGCCGACGCCGAGGCCGCGCTCGCGGCCGGCATCGGACGCCGCGTCATGGTGCGCGGCGGGGCGGTCGCCGACGACGTGCTCGACACCGCGAAGGCCGCCGGGACGGCGACCGACGTGGTGGACGACGCGACCGGACTGCTCGCGCTCCTGCGGCAGCCCACGCCCCACCCCGCAGTGTCCTGACCACCTCTGTTCCCTCATCAAGGAGCCTTCGATGTCCCAGACCACCGCATCCGACGAGCGTGCCGGAAGGATCCGCGGCACCGTCGCCGGCCTGCCGCGCGACCTGAGCGCGTCGCAGAAGCTCATGGTCTTCGTGCTGGCCATGGCGCTGTCCGGCGTCGCGAACCTCGTCCTCGAGATCATCCCTGACGTGACCATCGGTCCGGTCGACGTCTCCGTCAGCTACTTCGTCTTCGTCCCGCTCGCGCTCGTCGCGCTGCTCAACCCGTTCTGGGCCGCGCTCGGCGCGCCGATCGGCGAGGTCATCTTCGTCGACCTGCTCATGGGCGACTTCTCCGGCCTCGCCGAGGTCGAGGGCATCATCCAGATGTTCCTCGCGCTCTACATCGCCGGCTCGCTGGTGCGGAACCCGCGCAACCGTCTCCAGATCGCGATCGCGGCGGTCACAGTCGTGGTGATCGACAAGGCGCTCTCCGCTCTCGTGGACCTCTCCAAGGTGTGGATCGGCGTCGAGGACGCGGAGTTCGTCGAGGGTCTTCCCGAGTCGATCATCCTTCTCGAGGGCATCGGCTACGCCGTCGACATCCTCATGAGCGGCATCCTGTTCGGCGTCATCCCCGCGATCTGGCTCATCCCGGCGCTGCACGGACGCATCGAGCCGCTGCTCGGCATGCGTCCCCGCGTCCCGGGCGAACCGATCCAGGGCTCGGCTCCGCGCAACGCGCTGTTCGTCGCGGTCGCCGTGGCGCTCAGCGTCGCGTCCTTCCTCTTCGCCTTCCTCGAGGCGTGGGACATCGAGCTCGGCGTGTTCGAGCCCGAGTGGCTCGACACCTACGGCCCCGGCTTCATCTGGGTCGGGATCGGCGCCGCCGCGATCGCCTTCCTCGTGGGTGTCGCGCTGGCCCGCGCCGCGCGCGGCAAGTCCGACGACGAGAACTGACACCCGGGTCCGGGCCGGGGCATCGGTCCCGGCCCGGACCCTCCTCTCCTAGAAAGCCATCGCCGCATGAGCGCCATCATCGAGCTCGACCGGGTGAGCTTCCGCTACCCGGGAGCCACCCGCGACACCCTCCGGAACGTGTGCCTGACCATCGAGGAGGGCGACTTCGTCGCCGTGATCGGCGGCAACGGCTCCGGCAAGACCACCCTGTGCAAGACGTTCAACGGGCTGGTGCCGCACTACTGGGTGGGGGAGTTCGCGGGCGAGGCCACGGTGGCGGGCGTCGACACCTACGACTCGAGCGTCGCCGAGCTGTCGGGTACGGTCGGCTACGTCTACCAGGACTTCCAGAACCAGCTGGTGCGTCCCCGGGTGCGCGACGAGGTCGAGTTCGGCCCCATGAACTTTGGGATGGCCGACTTCGCCGAGCGCGGCGAGGAGGCGATGGAGGCCCTGGGCATCACCCACCTCGCCGACCGCTTCGTGTGGCAGCTCTCCGGCGGGCAGGCGCACCTCACGGCCCTCGCCTCGGTGCTCGCGATGCGGCCCCGCGTCATCGTGGTCGACGAGCCCGTCGCCGAGGTCGACCCGGCCGGCGCACACGCGCTGTACGAGCGGCTCACGCAGCTCAACCGCGAGCACGGCATCACCGTCGTGGTGATCGAGCACCACGCCGAGTTCATCTCGCAGTACGCGAAGTCGGTGGTCCTCATGGACGACGGCGCCCCGGTGTGGCACCTGCCCGTCGCCGAGGCCGCCGCGCGCGCCGACGAGCTCGCGACGCACGGCATCCCCGCGCCGCAGATCATCGACGCCTGCGCCGCGCTCGACGTCGCGGGCGCGCCGCGCACCGTCGCCGAGGCGGCCGCGCTGCTGCGCGATGCCGGCGCCGTGCCGGTCGGCGCATCGTCCGCCGTGCCCGCCGAGGCGGGGGAGGAGGCCGCCGAGCCGGCGCGGGCGGTCGTCACCGCATCGTCCCTCTCGCACGGCTACCGCACCGTCGCCGGGGATCTCATGCCCGTGCTCCACGAGCTCGACCTCACCGTCGACGCGGGCGACCGCATCGCGCTGGTGGGCGGCAACGGCGCAGGGAAGTCGACGCTCATGCGGCTGCTCGGCGGGCTCCAGGTGCCGCGCGGGGGGACCATCGTGCTCGACGGCGTCGACACCCGGTCCACGTCGAGCGCCCGCCTCGCCGACCACGCCGCGTACCTGTTCCAGCGCCCCGAGCAGATGTTCCTCAAGGACTCCATCCGCGCGGATGTGCGCCTGCACCCGGCCGGGCGCGGGCGAGCCGACGCCGACGCGCTGGTCGATCACGTGCTGGAGCGCGTGCGCCTCGCGCCCTTCGCCGACCGCGACGGTCGCACGCTGTCCGGGGGTCAGCAGCGCCGCGCGACGCTCGCGATCGGGCTCGCGATGAGCCCCGCGCTGCTGCTCGCCGACGAGCCGACCGCGAGCCTCGACGTCGCGAGCCGCGACAGCGTGATCGCGATGCTCGAGGAGCTCTCGGGCACCATCGCGGCCGCGGTGGTCGCGACTCACGACATGCACCTCGTGGCCGAATGGGCGACCCGCGTCATCGTCCTCGAGCAGGGGCGGATCCTCGCCGACGTCACGCCTCGCGAGCTGTTCGCGGACGATGCGCTGCTCGCCCAGGCGCGACTGGTGCCGCCGCAGATCGTCGCGCTCGGTCGCGCGCTCGGGCTCGACCCCGTGCCGCTGTCGGTCGCCGAATGGCGCGACGCCGTCGCGCCGACCCGCACGGAGGTGCACGCATGAGCCGCAAGACCAGGGACGTCCTGTCCGTCGAGTGGGTCAAGCTCGAGCTCATCCGGACGGCCTATGCGACGCGCGGCGGCCTGTTCGCGAAGATGGACGCGCGCATGGTCATCGGCTGGTACCTCATGCTGGCCGTCGCGCCGTGGCTGACACACAGCTTCGCGACCATCATCGCGCTGTTCGTCATCACCGCGGTGAGCGCGGCGCTCGCCAGGGTCGGGCCGCTGGTGCTCGGGCTGTTCCTGTTCGGCTTCGTCACCGACTTCGCCTACGCGTTCCTCGCGGCGTGGCTCTTCGGCGGCGACGCGCACACCGCGATCGCCCTCATCGAGATCAACCTCAAGCTCGCCTCGGTCTCGCTCGCGTCGATCGCCGCGTTCGTCTCGCTCGACCCGGAGAAGCTCAGCACGGGCCTGCTCGCGCTGGGGGCGCCCGAGCTGCTGGCCTTCGGTGTCAGCTACGGCTACCGGATGATGCCCATCCTGTTCGAGGAGTTCGGGATCGTGTTCACCGGGCTGCGGCTGCGCTCGGCGCCGGGGGCCCGCGGCTTCCTGGGCCTCAGGGCGCTGTGGCGCTGGGGGACCTACGCGGTGCAGGCGTTCTATCCGATCTTCCTCAACACCGCGAAGAGCGTCCGCACCACCGTGGAGTCGCTCGAGACGCGCGGCTTCACCGCCAATCAGGGTCGCGACCTGCGGATCGCGCGGCTGTCGATCGGCACGCTCGACGTGGCCGTGGTGGCGACGACGGCGGTCGCGGTGGTCGGCGCGTACGCGCTCGGCGCGCAGGTCGCGCTCGGCTGAGCCCGTGCTCCGCGCGGGCCCGGCGCCCGCCGGTCCGGCAGGCGGCGCTCAGGCCTCGGCGCCGTGGATCTGCTGGTGCAGCCGGGCCATGCGCGCGTCGAGCTCCGCGGCGGTCTGCGCGGCCTCGCGCAGCTCCTCGGTGAGCCGCTCCGGCACGTCCGCGTCGTACTTGTAGTAGATCCGGTGCTCGAGGCTCGCCCAGAAGTCCATCGCGACGGTGCGGAACTGCACCTCGACGGGCACCGCGCTGGTGCCGGTCGAGAGGAACACCGGGATCTCGATGATCGCGTGGAGGCTCTGGTAGCCGTTCGGCTTGGGGTCGGCGATGTAGTCCTTGACCTGGAGGACGCGGATGTCGTCCTGCCGGGTGAGCAGCGCGAACAGACGGTGGACGTCCTGCACGAAGGCGCACGTGACGCGCACGCCGGCGATGTCGGTGACGTGCGCGCGGATGGTCGCGAGGTCGCGGTCGATGCCCTTGCGGGCGACCTTGCGCAGCAGGCTCTCGGGCGACTTGACCCGGCTCGAGACGTGCTCGATGGGGTTGTAGTCGTGCAGCTCGAGGAACTCGTCGCGCAGGATCGACAGCTTGGTCTCGACCTCGCGCAGCCCGAACTCGTACTGGAGCAGGAAGCGCTGGATCTCCTGACGCACCGACCTCACCTGATCGGCCGTGACGAGTGGGCCGTCCGCATGTCCCAAGGTCGCCATGGCATCGAACGGAGTGGTCTGCGTCATCGTGTCCCTGTCGTCGTCGGCGGGTGCGAGATGCCCCCTCTGTCAGACGCGCGCGGGGCGCGGCAGGTTCCCTCGGGGCCCTCATCTCGCGGGTCTTCATCTGTTCGCCGTCCATCGTTGTCCGAGCGTTCATGTGGCGCTCCTTCCCCGCGGGCGTCGGGAGCGTCACGCTGGCATCGAGGCCAAGCGAAGGGGGAGAGATGAACGCCCAGGACTCGACGGTCACCGCTCAGGAGCGCTCCGACGGGGCGTACGAGATCGCGCTGCTCGCGGCGCGGATCCGGCAGGTCTCGTCCGAGACCGCCGTGCAGGGGCTCGCGACCAAGATCGCCCGGATCGCGCAGGCCATCGAGCGCGACCCCGAGGACCGGTAGCGCCCGCCCCATCTGCCAGGGCATCGGGCCGTGCTCCCGGTGTCCCGGCGCCTCTCGCGTTACCCTCGCAGCGTGACAGACGACCGCGACGGCACCTCGGGCTCGCGCAACGGCGCACGCCGAGTACCGCCCTCGATCCCTCCGCGCAGCGGCCAGGAGCGCCCCGGCACGGCGCGCCCCTCGGTGCCGGTCCGCCGGCAGAGCGTGCGTCCGTCGGAGGGGCAGCAGTACGACACCCCGCCGGGCCGCAGCCACGCGGCCGCGGCCGCCCAGGCCCCGCAGCCGACGCGCCAGGCGCCGCCCTCGCAGCAGCGCCCCGCATCGTCCACCCGGACCGAGACCGCGCCGCCGCGCCGGCCCTCCGGCCAGCCGCCCGCGGCGCCCCCGCAGAAGCGCCGGCGCAAGCGCCACCCGGTGCGCCGGGTGCTGCTCGCGCTGCTCGCGATCGTGGTGACGGTGCTCGTGGTGTTCTACTTCTGGATCGCCTCGCACATCAACCACGTCGACGCGCTCAGCGGCGCGCCTGACACCCCGGGCCTCACCACGCTCATCGTCGGGTCGGACTCGCGCGAGGGCTGGGACGAGGACGGCACCGAGGGCGCGCGGACCGATACGATCATGGTGCTCCACAAGCCCGAGTCCGGGCCCACGGCGCTCATCTCGATCCCGCGCGACTCGTACGTCGAGATCCCCGGCAACAACGCGAACAAGATCAACGCGTCGTTCGCGTGGGGCGGGCCGCAGCTGCTCGTCGAGACGGTCGAGAACCTCACGGGGCTCACCGTGGACCGCTACCTCGAGGTGGGATTCACCGGCGTCGGCGAGATCGTCGACGCGCTCGACGGCGTCCGGCTCTGCTACGACGAGGACGTCGACGACAAGCTGAGCCGCCTGAAGTGGGAGGCCGGCTGCCACGTCGCGGACGGCGACACCGCGCTCGCCTTCGCGCGCATGCGCTACAGCGACCCGCTGGGCGACATCGGCCGCGCGCAGCGCCAGCAGCAGGTGGTGGCGCGGGTCGCGGACGAGATCCTCAGCCCGGCGACCATCCTCAACCCGTTCCAGCTGGTGCCGGTGGTCGGCGCGGGCCTCGACGCGTTCCGTGTGGATGAGAACGCGGGTCCGTTCGACCTGGTCCAGGTCGCCCTCGCCTTCAACTCCGGGCGTGGCGGCGACGCGGTCTCGGGCACGCCCCCGATCGCTTCCATGAACTACCGCGTCTCGGGCGCCGGCTCCACCGTGCTGCTCGATCCCGACCAGCTCGACCAGTTCTGGGAGGACATCGCCGAGGGCAACCTCGAGCCCGGGACCGAGGTGGGCGGCGCTCCCTGATACCTGACGCGTGGCGCGTCTCAGTCGACGTTGCGCGTCGGCCGGGTCGGGCGGCTCGCCCAGCGGATCGCCCGCGTCGCGGCCTCGCCTCCGAGCGGCCCCAGCGTGCGCGTGGACCAGCGCTCGCGCCCGAGCATCGTGCGCGCCCACGGCGGCAGCAGCGCGACGGCGCCGGAGGCGAGCCCCGCGTACGGCAGCCGCACGGCACGGCTCACCGGCGGCTCGTGCAGCAGGAAGTCGGCCGCATCGCGCGCCTCGGGCGTCGCCGCGAGCTCGCCACGGTATCCCGCGAGAGCCTGCTGGAGCCCGGCGACGGTCTCCGGCAGATCCTCGGCGCCCAGCCGTCGTCCCACCTCCGCGGACTGCGCGACGTACTCGTCACGCTGCGCGGGGTCCAGGGGCCGGAGCCCGTGGGCGGTGTGCGCCGCGAGGAAGGAGTCCGCCTCGGCGAGGTGCACCCAGCGCAGCAGGTGGGGATCGCTCGCGCGGTACTCGCGGCCGTCCGCGGCGCGGCCGCGCACCCGCGCGTGGACCCCGCGGATCCGTGCGATCGTCTCCTCGGCGTCCTCGACCGTCCCGAACGTGGTGAAGGCGAGGAACGTCGCGGTCCGCGACAGCCGTCCCCAGGGGTCCGACCGGTAGCCCGAGTGGCCCGCGACGCCCGCCATCGCGAGCGGGTGCAGGGACTGGAGCAGCAGCGCGCGCACGCCGCCCACGTACATCGCGGCGTCGCCGTGGACGATGCGGATCGCCGCGCCGGGAGGGAACCATCGGGGACCAGGGGTCTCGTGGACACGCGCCCGGATCGCGGGCCCGTCGTCTCCGCCGATCTTCGCGAACAGCGCCGCACCCGCCCGCGCGCGCACGCGTCGGACAGGATGGGCGGTCGAGGTCATGGCTCCAGTATCCGCGCGCGTTAGGATGATCCGCCGGTCTCGTTCAGGTGCGAGCTGATGCGAGGGCGGCCGATGCGCGTCGCCACGGGCTCCCACGTCCCCGAGGAGGAGAGTGCATGCGCGGTCCCACGTCCGATCTCCGAGCGCTCGTCACGCGCACGCGGTCCCAGCGCGCCCGCGCCTGGGTGACCGTCTGGGCCGTGGTGCTGCTGTTCTGCGGTCAGGGCTTCCGCTACCTGCTGGGCATCCCGCTCTACAGCGTGCTGTGCGCGCTCACCGTCGTGGCCGTCGCGATCAGCTTCCGACGCTTCCTCAGCGAGCTCCGGCCGCCGCTCCTGGTGAGCACCTTCGTGGCCCTCGCGGCGCTCAGCGTGCTGTGGTCGGCGACGCCGGGGATCACGGTGCTCGCGGTCGCGGTGCTCGCCGCGACCACCTTCGTCGCGGTGCTCATCGCGCGGGGCACCTCGCGCGGTCAGTTCATGGCCTTCCTCTATCGCGGGCTGCAGGTGAGCCTGTTCGGAGGCCTGCTGTTCGAGCTGTTCGTCGCGGTGGTGATCCGCGAGGACCTGCCGCCGCTCGCGACCGACCTGTCGAGCATCGCGAAGGTCGACGGCGCGGGCGAGCCGATCACGTGGTCGCGCGACAACCTCTTCGTCGGCGGGCCGATCCAGGGCTTCGTCGGCAACCGCAACCCCTTCGCCGCGATCGCGCTGTTCACCGCGGTGGTCGCGGTGATCCTGCTGCTCGAGCGCCGCATCAGGGTCGTGGACGGCAGCATCACCCTCGCCGCGGCGATCGCGGTCCATCTCCTCACCTCGTCGGCGACCGTCACCGTCGCGGCCGTGTACCTCACGGGGCTCACCGTGGCCGCGCTGATGATCCGGCGGGCACGCCCGTCGATGAAGCGGCGGCTGTCCTTCGCCGTGCTCGCCGCGACGGCCGTGGTCGCGGTCCTCACGCTCAAGTTCCGCGAGGAGATCTTCGCGCTCGTCGACCGCGGCCCCGACGCGACGCACCGCACCGCGATCTGGGACCAGGTGGTCCAGTTCGCCTGGGACCGCCCGGAGGGCTGGGGCTACGTGGGCTACTGGCCCATCTGGGAGGAGCCGTACAGCACCATCGTCGACAACGCCGGCGTGGTCGCGGGGCACGCGCACAACGCGTACCTCGACGCATGGCTCCAGCTCGGGCTCATCGGGATGGTGCTGCTCATCGTCATGGTCGTGCTGTCCTTCGGAAGCGCATGGCGACTGGTCGAGCGCGCCAGCCGCGGCGACACGTACGTCCCGCTCGGGTGGGCGCTGCTGACCGCCGGCCTCGCGCTGCAGGCGCTGACCGAGTCGCGCCTGCTGGTCGAGGGCGGCTGGTTCCTGCTCGTCGTGCTCTTCGTCTCCGGCCCGGGCGTCTTCACGCTCGCGATCGTCGACCCGGCGCTCGTGCGCACGGGGGCCCCGTCCGACGACGTCGCGCAGGCCGAGGACCCCGTCACCGTCCTCACCCGGCCGCCGGTGGTCTGATTCGCCCGGAGGGCGCCGCGTGCGGCATGCTCGGGGCGGCAACAGGCCCACCACCCAGGAGGACAGACATGCGTGCGACGGTGCTTCACGGCGAGCGTGACATCCGCGTCGAGGACGTGCCGGACCCCGTGCTCGGCACGAGCGGGCTCGACGCGATCGTGAGGGTGGTCGCGGCCTGCGTCTGCGGATCCGACCTGTGGCCCTACCGAGGGATCACCCGGCCCGCGGTGCCCAAGCGCATCGGTCACGAGTTCGTGGGCGTGGTCGAGGAGGTCGGGTCCGAGGTGACGCAGGTCGCGCTCGGCGACTTCGTGATCGCGCCGTTCTACCAGTGCGACAACACGTGCGTGAACTGCGCCAACGGCATGAGCGTGAGCTGCCTCAACGGCGGCTGGTGGGGCTCCGAGACCGAGGGCCTCGGCTTCGCGGACGGCGCCCAGGGCGAGCGCGTCCGTGTCCCGATGGCCGACGGCACGCTCGTGCCGGTGCCCGGCGGTCAGCCGGATCCGGCGCTCGTCCCGGGTCTCCTCACGCTCGCGGACGTCATGGGCACCGGCCACCACGCCGCCGTCTCGGGCGGGGTGCGCGAGGGATCGACGGTCGCCGTCGTGGGCGACGGCGCGGTGGGGCTGTGCGCGATCATCGCGGCCAAGCGCCTGGGCGCGTCGCGCATCATCGCGATGTCCCGGCACGCCGCACGCCAGGAGCTCGCGGTCGAGTTCGGCGCGACCGACATCGTGCCCGAGCGCGGCGACGAGGGCATCGCCCGGCTCAAGGAGATGTGCGGGGGCATCGGCCCGGACGTGGTGCTCGAGTGCGTCGGCACCAAGGAGTCGATGGACCAGGCGCTGCGCTCGGCCCGCCCCGGTGGGCAGGTCGGCTTCGTGGGCGTCCCCAACGGTGGGCCCGAGCTCCCGGCGAGGACGATGTTCGACACCAACGTCGGCGTGCGGGGCGGCGTCGCGCCGGTCCGCGGCTACATCGAGGAGCTGCTCCCCGAGGTCCTCGACGGCCGCATCGAGCCGGGCCGGGTCTTCGACCTGGTCCTGCCGCTCGAGCAGGCCGCCGACGCGTACCGCGCGATGGATGAGCGGACGGCCATCAAGGTGATGCTCGCCCCCTAGGCCCCGATCCCAGGCGTGGGGGCCGCGGGCTCCATGCGGCCCCGGGCGCGGCGGTAGTGTGGAGCGTTCGTTTTCGCCGAAGGAGCCGCCGTTGTCCGCAGTCCGTCCGTCCCTCGCCGCGCTCCTCGGGATCGGGGTGCTGGCCCTCGCGGCCTGCGGAGCGCCGACCGAGACGAGCACGGTGCCGGGCGTGCCGACCGAGTCGGCCACCGCGCTTGCGACGGCGGACGCATCGGCGTCGCCCGAGGCGTCCGCGAGCCCGACGGTCGACGCGAGCCCCAGCGCGACCGCGACCGCGGACGATGCCGGGGACGGCACCGCCCGCGCGGCGCTGCTCGACCTCGCGGTCAAGCGCGTCGCGTCGTCGGACGGCTACTCGCGCGAGCAGTTCGGCCCGGCGTGGTTCGACGTCGACGACAACGGCTGCGACACCCGCAACGACATGCTCGCGCTGCGCCTCACCGCGGTGGTGAAGGACGGCTCCTGCACCGTGCTGGAGGGCGTCCTCGACGACCCGTTCACCGGGACCGAGATCCGCTTCGAGCGCGGCGGCGCGAGCGAGATCGACATCGACCACCTGGTCGCGCTGTCCGCGGCATGGCAGACCGGGGCGGGGAGCTGGGAGTACGCCAAGCGCGTCGCGATCGCCAACGACCCGCTCAACCTCGAGCCCGTCGACGCGGGGGAGAACCGCTCGAAGGGCGACGACGACGCCTCCGAGTACCTCCCGCCGGACGAGGCGTTCCAGTGCGACTACGTGGCACGCCAGATCGCCGTCAAGGCCAAGTACGAGCTCTGGGTCACCAAGGCGGAGCGCGCCGCGATGCTCGTCGTCCTCGACACCTGCCCGGACGAGCCGCTCCCGGACTTCGGGGACCAGCCCGTGCTCGCCGCGGGCGTCGGCGACCCGCCGGAGCCGGAGGACGAGGCTGACGAGCCGGCCGCGAAGAAGTCCGAGGACGCGCCGGCATCGTCCACCGACCCGCGCTTCTCCTCGTGCGCCAAGGCGGTCGACGCGGGCTACGGGCCTTACGTCCAGGGCCGGGACGAGGAGTACGGCTGGTACCGCGACGGTGACGGTGACGGGACGGTCTGCGAGCGCTGACCCGGCCGCACCGCCCGCCGGCGCTCACGCCTTCGCGTAGATCCCGTCGATCACGTCGGCGAAGTGCTCCTCGACCTGCTTCCGGCGCACCTTGAGCGAGGCCGACATCTCCTCGTACCGCTCGGACAGCTCGCGCGGCAGGACGCGCCATTCGCGGATCGCCTCGGCGCGCGAGACCAGGGTGTTCGCCTGGTCGACGATGTGCTGGATGTGCTCGCGGACGGTCGAGTCCTTCGCGGCCTCGACGGCTGACATCAGCGGCAGGCCCTTGGACTTGAGCCAGCCGGGGAGCATCGCCTCGTCGATCGACAGCAGCGCGCCGATGAAGGGCTTGCCGTCGCCGACCACCACGACCTCCTGGATGAGCGCGTACGGGCGGATCGCGTCCTCGAGGCTCGCGGGCTGGACGTTCTTGCCGCCCGCCGTCACCAGGATCTCCTTCTTCCGGCCGGTGATGGAGAGGTAGCCGTCCGCGTCGATCGAGCCGAGATCGCCCGTGCGGTACCAGCCGTCGGTCATGACCTCGGCGGTCGCCTCGGGGTTCCTCCAGTAGCCCGAGAACACGTTCGGACCCTTGGCGAGCACCTCGCCGTCCTCGGCGATGCGCACGGTGCCGCCCGGGTACGGGATGCCCACCGTGCCGACGCGTACGTCCGACGGCGGGTTGATGGTCATCGGGCCCGCGATCTCGGTGGTGCCGTAGCCCTCCATCACCGCGATCCCCAGCCCGCCGTAGAAGTGCGAGACGCGGGGGACCAGGCGCGCGCCGCCGCAGACGATGTGGCGGAGGTTGCCGCCGAGCGCGTCGCGGACCTTGTGGAGCACCAGGGCGTTCGCGAGGGCCATCTGGGCACGCAGGACGATGCCGTGCCGACCCCGGCGCACGCGCGCCTCGTCGACCTTGCGCGACACGAAGGCGCTCCACCGGAACAGCTTCTGCTTGACGCCTCCGCCGGTGCGCTCGTCGATCACGTTGTAGAACGTCTCAAGCACGCGGGGGACGGTCATGAGCCACGTGGGCCTGAACGTCCGGAGGTCCGAGGCGAGGGTCTTGTGCGACGGCGCGAAGCCGAGCACCGCGCCGCACGCGAGCGCGAGGACCTCGACGTGGCGCGCCAGCACATGCGCGAGCGGAAGGAACAGCAGGACCCGTGCATCGTTCTGCGCGAGCGTCCCGAGGTCGGGATGCGAGGCGCCGTTGATCGCGTGCTCGACGAAGGCGCGGTGGGGGAGGGCGACGCCCTTGGGCCGGCCCGTGGTGCCGGAGGTGTAGACGATGGTCGCGACGTCGTCCGCGCGGACGTCGGCGGTGGCGGCGGCGAGGGTGGCGTCGTCGATGATCGCGCCCGCCTCGGCGAGGACGTCGAGAGCCGGCTCCTCGTCGCCGTCGATCACGAGGAGGCGGTGCGTGCCCTCGAGGGCGCGGGCGACCTCGGCCATCGCCTCGGTCTCGACGACGAGCATGGCGAGCCCGGCATCGTCGACCATCCATTGCACCTGATGCGCCGACGAGCTCGGATACACGGGCACCGTGATGGCGCCGGCGGCCTGGATCGCGAAGTCGAGCACGGCCCACTCGTAACGGGTGTTGGCCTGGAGCCCCACGGTCTGCGCGGGTGCGATGCCCATCGCGATGAGGCCCTTGGCGGCCGCGGACACGTCCTCCTGGAAGGCGGCGAGGGTGACCGGGACCCACGCCCCGGACTCGTCCTTGTACTCGCCGAAGAGGTGCTCGGGCGCCTCCGCGACGCGGTCGCGCAGGAGCGCGGTGAAGGTGTGGTCGTCCGCGGTGCGGACGATCAGCGGTGTCGCCGACTCGGCCAGGTGGGGCGCGCTCATGATCGTTCTCCAGGCTACGCGGGGGCGGCTGACCGCGCCGCGCGTCGGTGCGCCGTCCGGGCGTGCGGACGTCGGCTTCGGACCCGGACCGCTTGCACCCGTCGCTATCGCGATATATCGTGACAGAGACGCAATCGACACGAACGAAGGGAGCGGCTCATGAAGGGTTCGCATCAGCATCACGGCCCGCGCGGCATGCGCGGGCTCGGCCCGCACTGGGCGGACGCCTCCGAGGAGCGCGGGGACCGGTCGATGGGACGTCGGGGCGGCTTCGGCCCCGGTGCGCACGACGGGCCCGACCCGGGTGCTCACGGACCCGGCGGAGGGAGGCACGGCGGCCACGGTCGCGGTCGTGGACGCCACGGCGGCCGCCCGCGCGGCGATGTCCGCGCCGCGATCCTGCTGCTGCTCGCCGAGCAGCCGCGCCACGGCTACGACCTCATCCGCGCGATCGAGGAGCGCAGCGGGGGCGCGTGGGTGCCGAGCCCCGGCTCGATCTACCCGACGCTCCAGGCGCTCGAGGACGAGGGCCTCGTGGCCATCGACGTGGTCGAGGGTCGCAAGACGGCGGCGCTCACCGAGGCGGGCGCCGCGTGGACCGAGGACAACGCCGCTCAGCTCGACGCGCTCTTCGAGGTCGACGACCGCGAGCGGCGCGACATCGCGCTGCGGCGGGAGATGGGCGCGCTGCGCGACGCGGCGATCCACGTGAGCCGGCAGGCCGACGAGGCGACCGGGGACCGCGCGGTCGAGATCCTCGCCGCGGCGCGCCGCGACCTCTACCGGCTGCTCGCGGACGACGCCGGCTGACCGGCGCCGCCGATTCAGAGGCGGGGCGCGATCCGCGCCTCGAGCCCGGCCCGCACCGCGGGCCACTCGCGGTCGAGGATCGAGAACACCACCGTGTCGCGCAGCGTCCCGTCGCGCCACACCTGGTGCTGGCGGAGCACGCCGTCCTGATGCGCGCCGAGCCGGGCGATCGCCGCGCGGGACTGGTGGTTGTGCCAGTGCGTGCGCAGCTCGACGGCGATGCAGCCGAGCTCCTCGAAGGCGCGTTCCAGCAGCAGCAGCTTCATCGCGGGGTTGAGCCCCGTGCCCTGGGCCTCGCGGCCGATCCACGTGCTGCCGATCTCGACGCGCCGATGGGCGGTGTCGAGGTTGAGGTAGGTGGTCATGCCGACCGCGCGGCCGGTCCGGGGGTCGATCACCGCCCACGGCGCGACCGTGCCGGCCTCCTGCCGGGCCAGCCGCGCCTCGATCTCCGCGGCCATGCCGTCCGGCGTGGGGATCGCGGTGTACCAGAGCGCATGGAGATCGCCGACGGCCTCCGCGAGCTCCGGCGCGTGGTCCGCGGACAGCGGCTCGAGGCGAGCGAGCGGATGCGCGAGAGCGGGAGCGTCGTGGAAGGCCATGGCCCGGAGCCTAGGCCCTGCCTCCGTACGTCAGGAGGAGGCCTGCGCCTTCGCCGCCGCCTTCTTGGCCGCCTTCTCGGCGAGCTTGGCCTCCTCGCGCTCCCGCTTGGCCTCCGCGGCCGCCGCCGCCGCGGCACCGACGATGCCGGCGCCGTTGAGCAGCTCCGCGGGGACGATGGGTGCGCGCAGCCGGAGCTTCGGCAGGAACATGTGATGCGACTTGGAGATGCCGCCGCCCACGATGATGAGGTCGGGCCACAGCAGCCGCTCCATCTCGGAGTAGTACTTCTGCAGCTCCGCGATCCACTGGTCCCAGTCGTAGCCGTAGCGGTCGCGTGCGGACTCCGCGGCGCGGTCCTCCGCATCGTGCCCGTCCACGATGATGTGACCCAGCTCGAGGTTGGGAACCAGCGTGCCGTCGACGATCATCGCGGTGCCGATGCCCGTGCCGAGCGTGGTCATGAGGATCGAGCCGTTGCGCCCGTGGGCCGCGCCGAACTTGTACTCGCCGTAGCCCGCCGCATCGGCGTCGTTGAGGACGTGGACGTCGTGGCCGGCGTAGTCGCGGATGATCGCCCGCAGGTCGGTGCCGATCCAGCTGTCGTCGACGTTCGCCGCCGTCTTCACGATCCCGTGCTGCACGACCCCGGGGAAGGCGACGCCGATCGGCACCTTCTTCGAGGGGTTGAACTTGGCGATCACCTTCGCCACCGTGCGCGCGATCGCGTCCGGGGTCGAGGGCTGCGGGGTCGGGATCCGGTACCGGTCGTCGGTGAACTCCCCGGTCTTGAGGTTGACGGGCGCAGCCTTGATGCCGGTGCCCCCGATGTCGACTCCGATCGCGATGTTCTTGCTCATGGCAGCGTCAGAACCTCCGGTCCGTTCTCCGTGATGACGATGGTGTGCTCGAACTGCGCGACCCACGAGCCGTCGTCGGTGACCACGGTCCAGCCGTCGTCCCACTCGTGGTTCTCCTCGGATCCCATGCAGAGCATCGGCTCGACGGTGAAGACCATGCCGGGCTCGATGACGTCGTCGTGATGGGGCGCCGCGTCGTAGTGGGGGATGATCAGCCCGGTGTGGAACGCCGGCCCCACGCCGTGGCCGGTGTAGCTGCGCACGGACTCGTAGCCGAAGCGCGCGGCGTACTTCTCGATCACCCGGCCGATGATGTTGACCTGCCGGCCCGGCTGCGCGGCCTTGATGCCGCGCATCATCGCCTCGTGCGTGACCTCGACGAGCTTGGTCGCCTCGGGCGATCCCTCACCCGCGATGAAGGACCCGCAGTTGTCGCCGTGGACGCCGTTCTTGAAGGCCGTGATGTCGACCTTGACGATGTCGCCCTCCTCGATCACGGTCGAGTCGGGGATGCCGTGGCAGATCACCTCGTTGACCGAGGTGCACAGCGCCTTGGGGAAGGCCGGCCGGCCGGCCGCGCCCGGGTAGCCGAGCGTCGACGGATAGGCGTCGTGGTCGAGGCAGAACTCGTGGCCGATGCGGTCGAGCTCGTCCGTGGTGACGCCCGGGACCACATGGCGTCCCACCTCGGCGAGCGCCTGGGCGGCGATCCTCGCGCTGATGCGGATCTTCTCGATGGTCTCGGCATCGTGCACGTCGCCGCCGCCCCAGACGGTCGCCCGCTTCTTCCCGACGTACTCGGGACGGGTGATCGCGGCGGGTACCTCACGCCACGGGGAGACGACGCCCTTGATGACCTTCTCGCGTACAGGGCTCATGGCTGGCAGTCTATTCACGGAGGCGATGCCGATGTCACCCGAGAGCGACCACCCGGTCGAGTACTTCTTCAACACGCGCACGAAGATGGTCGAGAAGGGCCGTCAGAGCTCGTGGGAGCACCTCATGGGCCCGTACCCGACGGCCGAGGAGGCGGCAGGGGCGCTGGAGATCGCGAAGCACCGCACCGAGTCCTGGGACGATGACGACGACCGTTGGCGGAACGAGTCGTAGACCCCGCGTCGGAGGGTCCGCCCTTCATGAGGAGGCTCGCCATGAGCATCCATGTCAACGTCGACACGTTCGTGCGCGCCGAGACCGATCGCATGTTCGCGGACATCCAGCGGAGCGCGGGCGGCCCGGGAGCTCTCGCGCATCACCGCGCGCCCACGCCCATCGATGAGCAGACGGTGATCCGCATGAACCGCGACACTCTCTACAGCTTCGGGGTGGTCGACCTCGCGCGGCCGGTCACGCTCACGCTGCCGGACGCCGACGGTCGGTACCTGTCCGCGATGATCGTGAGCAACGACCACCACATCCCCGTGATCCTGCACGATGCGGGGGAGCACGTCCTCGACGAGGCGACGGTGGGGACCCGGTACGCCCTGGTCGCGCTGCGGATCCTGGTGGACCCGTCGGACCCCGCGGACGTCGCCGCGGTGGGAGCGCTTCAGGACCAGGTGTCCCTGTCGGGCGGCGGGGGCGAGCCGTTCGCCTACCCGGACTACGACACGGCGAGCCTCGACGCGACCCGCGCGGCGCTCCTCGCGCTCGCCGCAGGGCTGAGCGACTACACGGGCGCGTTCGGCAGAGCGGGCGAGGTCGACCCGATACACCATCTCATCGGCACCGCGTCGGGCTGGGGCGGGCTTCCCACGAGCGAGGCGGTGTATGTGTCGCTGGCCCCGGACGATCCGACGGTGGACCACGAGATCGTGCTCGCCGACGTGCCCGTCGACGCCTTCTGGTCCATCTCCGTCTACAACGGCGACGGCTTCTTTGAGCCCAACCCCCACGAGAGGTACACGGTCAACAGCGTCACCGCGACGCCCGACGACGCGGGCGCCGTGACCGTGAGGTTGGTCCACGGCATCCCGCAGGGGCCGAACGACATCCCCGTGCCCGGGGAGTGGGGCATCGTGCTGCGCCTGTACCGTCCGCGACGCGAGATCGTGGACGGGACCTGGACACCGCCGGTGCTTCAGCCCATGCCGGCGTAGGACGCGCGCGGAGCGTCAGACGTGGTGGCGCCAGGAGTGCTGCGGCTCGTAGCCGAGCAGGCGGCGAGCCTTGTCGATCGACAGCATCGTCTCGTGCTCGCCGAGCTCCTTGGTGACGGGCACGCCCGGGAACTCGGCCTCCGCGAGGTCCGCCGAGGACCGTGACATCACGGTGTCCGCGTTGGCGACGACGAAGCGGTCGAAGCCTCGCGGCTCGTACGCCAGCGCATCCGCGACGGCGGCGGCCCCGTCGCGCCCGTCGATGTAGCCCCAGAGGTTCCAGCGGCGCGCCTTCGGGTCCTCGTCGAAGGCGGGGAAGGCGGCGTAGTCCTCGACGTCCATGACGTTGGAGAAGCGCAGCGCGAGGATCTTGAGGTCGGGATCCCAGCGGCACAGCTGGATCGCCATCTGCTCCTCGAGGTGCTTCACCAGCGAGTAGTGGGACTCGGGGCGCGCGTCGTAGTCCTCGTCGACGGGGATGTACGGCGGGGGAGTCTCGAAGGGCAGGCCGAGCACGGTCTCGGAGGACGCGTAGACGATGTCCCGGATCCCGGCGCGACGGGCGCCCTGGAACACGTTGAACGTCGCGGCGATGTTGTGGTGGAAGGTCGCGACGTCGGTCATCTGGCCGGGCGCGGGCACCGCGGCGAGGTGCACCACCGCGTCGACGCCGTCGTAGCGGTCCTGGGCGCCGAACATCGCGTCCATCGCCTGGCCGGCGTCCGTGAGGTCGATGCGGGTGTAGTCCATCGCCGGCGGGAGCGGCTTCGTGTCGAGACGGTGGACGGCGTGGCCGTCCGCGGCGAGGCGTGCGACCACGTGGCGCCCGAGCTTGCCCTCCGAGCCGGTGACGACGATCGACGCCACCGGCTCAGCTCTCGAACGTGTGCTCGGCGGCGGGGAAGGCGACGTCCTTGACCTCGCCGACGTACGCGGCGGCCGCATCGGTCATCGCCTGGCCCACCGCGCCGAACTGCTTCGAGAAGCGCGGGTGCCAGTCGCCCACGCCGGCCATGTCGAGCCACACGAGCACCTGGCCGTCGGTGTCGGGGCCCGCGCCGATGCCGATGGTGGGGATGTCGAGGGCCTCGGTCACGGCCTTGGCCGCGGGCGCGATCACCATCTCGAGCACGACCGCGAAGGCGCCGGCCTCCTGGAGCGCGAGGGCATCGGCCACCAGCTCCTCGATGCCGTGCTCGCCGCGACCCTGGATGCGGCGGCCGCCCAGCGCCGTCTCGGACTGGGGCGTGAAGCCGAGGTGGCCGCAGAACGGGATGCCGGCATCGGTCACGGCCTTGACCTGGCGCGCGATGCGGCGCCCGCCCTCGAACTTGATCGCGTGGGCGCCCGAGAGCTTGACCATGCGGATCGAGGACTCGACGGCCTGCTCGGGCGAGACCTCGTACGCGCCGAACGGGAGGTCGGCGACCACGAAGGCGTGCTCGGCGCCGCGCACCACGGCGCGCGCGAACGGGATCATCTCGTCGAGCTCGAGCGGCACGGTCGACTCCATGCCGAGCATGTTGTCGCCGAGCGAGTCGCCGACCAGGAGGATGTCCGCGCCGCCGGCGTCGAACGCGCGGGCGGTGGGGAAGTCGTAGGCGGTCAGCATGGCGATCTTCTCGCCCCGCTGCTTCATCTCCTTGAAGTGGTGGATCCGGACCTTCTTGCGGCTCATGGCTCCACTGTCTCACGGGGTGCGAAGCGCCGGTGACCGGGCACGATGCGGCGCGCAGTGCCAGTGCGAATCGCCCCATGGGGCGCTGCGAGGGCCGGAAAGCGACGCTGGGCGCCCCATTTCGCGAGGCGGCGGGGTCGGGCGGGATCGGCGGGGCGGACCGCGCCGGTCAGCCCTCGAGCTCGCGCCAGCGGGAGGTGATCGGCAGGCGGCGGTCGCGGCCGAAGGCGAGCGCCGTCACCTTGGCGCCCGGCGGGTACTGGCGGCGCTTCCACTCGGCGCGGTCCACGAGGGACAGCACCTTGTCCACCACCGCGGGCTCGAAGCCGCGCGCGAGCAGCTCCTCGCGGCCCTCGGCGTGCTCGACGTACGCGTCGAGCACCTCGTCGAGCAGCGCGTAGTCGGGGAGCGAGTCCTGGTCGGTCTGGCCGGGGCGGAGCTCGGCGCTCGGCGGCTTGGTGATCGAGCTCTCGGGGATCGGCGCGACCTCGCCGCGCGACTCCGCGTAGGCGTTGCGCCAACGGGCGAGCTCCCACACGCGGGTCTTGTCGAGGTCCTTGAGCGGGGCGAAGCCGCCGATCGAGCCCGCGTCATAAATCGTCGCGTAGCCGGTGGCGAGCTCGCTCTTGTTGCCCGGCGCGATCACCAGGTGCCCCTCGCGGTTCGACAGCCCCATGAGGATGACGCCGCGCACGCGCGCCTGGAGGTTCTCCTCGGCGACGCCGGTGAGCGCGAGCTGGTCCTGGAACCCGTCGACCAGCCGGGCGATCGGCTCGACGCGGTAGTCGGCGCCGATGCGCTTGGCGAGGTCCGCCGCATCGTCCTTCGAGTGGTCGGAGGAGAACTCCGACGGCATCGACACGCCGACCACGTTCTCCCCGCCGATCGCGTCGGCGGCGATCGCGGCGGTGAGCGCCGAGTCGATGCCGCCGGACATCCCGAGGATGACGCTGCGGAAGCCGTTCTTCACCACGTAGTCGCGCAGTCCGGTGACGCACGCCCAGTAGGTCTGCTCGTCGAGGTCCTCGGCGGGCGCGATGCCCGAGACGAGCGCCGGCGTGCCCGCGGCGGGCACGTCCCACACGATCATCGCGTCGGAGAAGCCGGGCGCGGAGGCGACCACCTCGCCCGAGGCGGAGACGATGAACGAGTGGCCGTCGAAGACGAGGTCGTCCTGGCCGCCCCACAGGTTGACGTAGGCGACCGGCGCCCCGACCTCGCGGGCGCGGCGCGCCGCGAGCTCGACGCGGGTGTGGCCCTTGCCCTCCTCGAACGGGGAGCCGTTGAGGACCACGAGCAGCCGCAGGCCCTGGCCCGTCAGCTGCGCGACGGTGCCGCCGTCCTGCCAGATGTCCTCGCAGATCGCGATGCCCACGGGCGAGCCGCCGGGGGAGACCACGCAGGGGTCCTCGCCCGAGGCGAAGATGCGCCGCTCGTCGAAGACACCGTAGTTGGGGAGGTGGTGCTTGTTGTAGCGCGCGACCACGGCGCCGCCCTGGATCACGACCGCCTGATTGAAGGGCCGCCCCGCCTGCGAGACGCCCAGCGTGCCGATCATCACCGTGAGCTCGCCGAGCGCCTCCGCGTCGAGCGCGGCGGCGATCTCGTCGACCGCGCGCGCCGCGGCGCGCTGGAAGCTCGAGCGCAGCGCGAGGTCCTCGATCGGGTACCCGGTGGTGGTCATCTCCGGGAACGCGACCACGTGCGCGCCCAGAGCGTGGGCGGCGCGGCACCGGTCGAGGATGAGCGCGGCGTTACCAGCGATGTCGCCCACGCAGGTGTTGATCTGGGCGAGTGCGATGCGGAGGTCGGACATGGGTCAAGCGTAGGGCGCGCGGCACGAGGCGACGGGACACACGATCGTCACATGGATGGTGCAGGATAGGCGGCATGGACAAGCAGCAGGAATATGTGCTCCGCAGCGTCGAGGAGCGCGACATCCGCTTCATCAGGCTCTGGTTCACGGACGTGCTCGGCATCCTCAAGTCGGTCGCGATCGCGCCGGCGGAGCTCGAGAACGCGTTCGCCGAGGGGATCGGCTTCGACGGCTCGGCCGTCGAGGGCCTGACGCGCGTGTACGAGGCGGACATGATCGCGAAGCCGGACCCGGCCTCGTACCAGATCCTGCCGTGGCGCGGCGAGCGTCAGGGCGCCGCGCGCATGTTCTGTGACATCTACACGCCCGACGGTGAGCCGGCGCTGTCCGACCCCCGTCAGGTGCTCAAGCGCACGCTGGACAAGGCGTCCGAGCAGGGCTTCAGCTTCTACACGCACCCCGAGATCGAGTTCTACCTGTTCAAGCAGTTCGAGACCGGCCAGCAGCCGGTCCCGGTGGACCGCGCAGGCTACTTCGACAACGTGCCGCGCGGCACGGCGCACAACTTCCGCCGCGAGGCGATCACGATGCTCGAGAACATGGGCATCTCGGTCGAGTTCAGCCACCACGAGGCGGGGCCCGGTCAGAACGAGATCGACCTGCGGTACGCCGACGCGCTCACCACGGCCGACAACATCATGACGTTCCGCACCGTGATCAAGGAGGTCGCGCTCGAGCAGGGCGTGTTCGCCTCCTTCATGCCCAAGCCGCTGTTCGAGGCGCCGGGCTCCGGCATGCACACGCACATGAGCCTGTTCGAGGGGGACCGCAACGCGTTCCACGAGGCCGGCGCGGAGATGGGCCTCTCGGTCACCGCGCGCCAGTTCATGGCGGGCCTGCTCAAGTACGCCCCTGAGATCACCGCGATCACCAACCAGTACGTCAACTCGTACAAGCGACTCTGGGGCGGCGCCGAGGCTCCGTCCTACGTGTGCTGGGGCTCGAACAACCGTTCCGCGCTGGTGCGCGTACCCGTGCACAAGCCCGGCAAGAGCCAGTCCGCGCGGGTCGAGTACCGGGCCATGGACTCCGCCGCGAACCCGTACCTCGCGTTCTCGGTGCTGCTCGCGGCGGGCCTCAAGGGCATCGAGGACGGCCTCGAGCTGCCCGAGGGCGCCGAGGACGACGTGTGGGAGCTCTCCAACGCCGAGCGTCGCGCGCTCGGTTACGAGCCGCTGCCCACGTCGCTCGCGGAGGCGATCGCCGAGATGGAGCGCTCCGAGCTGGTGGCCGAGACGCTGGGGGAGCGGGTCTTCGACTTCGTGCTGCGCAACAAGCGGGCCGAGTGGGAGGCGTATCGCGCCCAGGTCACGCCGTACGAGCTCGACACGTACCTGTCGGTGCTGTGACAGGAGCGCCATGAGCGCACGCGAGGTCTCGTTCACCACCAGGCTGAGGCGGGCGGGAGCGGCGGAGCCCGCCCGGGCCGAGCGGCTGGTCGCCGAGATCCTCGAGATCACGGGGATCGAGATCGACGATCCCGCGACCGCGGTGTCGTATCTCGCCGATCCGGACGCGGGGCTCCTGCAGCTCCTGCGCCTGGCCGAGGCCGCCCGGGACCAGGGCCACCTCGACACGCTGGTGCGGATGTCGCGCACCCGGGCGGGCGCGCAGCTCGGCGTGCTGCTGGGCGGCTCCCTCGCGCTGGGCGACTTCCTCATCCGTCATCCGGCGTTCCTCGAGGACTTCGAGCGATGGCCCGAGGGGGAGCCCTTCACGGCCGTCGACACCCGCGCCGCGCTGCTCGAGGCGGTCGGGGCGAACCCGCGGGACCCGGCGCCGGTCGCCACGCTCGGCGGCGCCGAGGGGATCGCCGCGATGCGCATCGCGTACCGCCGCGCGCTCCTGCGCATCGCCGCCGCGGACCTGTTCGAGCACTCGCCGCCCACGCTCATGCCGGACGTGGGCGCGGCCCTCGCGGATCTGGCCGGCGCGGCGCTCGACGCGGGCCTCGCGATCGCCCGGCACGACGAGCCCGACCATGCCGCGACGAGGCTCGCGATCATCGCGATGGGCAAGTGCGGCGCGCGCGAGCTCAACTACGTCTCGGACGTCGACGTCATCTACGTCGCCGAGCCGGCCGAGGGCGTCGAGGACGCCCGGTCGCTCCAGATCGCGACGCGTCTCGCGGTCGCGGCCGCGAAGGCGTGCGGCGGCATGGGCGTCGAGCCCGCGCTGTGGGAGGTCGACCCCAACCTGCGGCCCGAGGGCCGCGACGGGCCCCTGGTGCGCAACCTCGCGAGCCACCAGGCCTACTACGAGCGGTGGGCCCAGACGTGGGAGTTCCAGGCGCTGCTCAAGGCCAGGCCGGCGGCAGGCGACCCCGAGGTGGGTCGACGCTACGTCGAGACGCTGCAGCCGATGGTGTGGAAGGCGGTCGAGCGGGAGGGCTTCGTCGAGTCCGCGCAGGCGATGCGCCGTCGCGTCGAGCAGCACGTCCCCGCCGCGGAGGCCGACCGGCAGATCAAGCTGGGCCCGGGCGGCCTGCGCGACGTCGAGTTCACCATCCAGCTGCTGCAGCTGGTGCACGGACGCGCGGACGAATCGCTGCGCGTGCGAGGCACGCTCGACGCGCTCGCGCGCCTGCGGGCCGGCGGCTACGTCGGCCGCCCTCAGGCGGCCGCGATGGACCGCTCGTACCGTCAGCTCAGGGTCTGGGAGCATCGTCTCCAGCTGCGCAAGCTCACCCGCACCCACCTCATGCCCGAGGACGACCAGGAGCGCAGGATCCTCGCCCGCGCGAGCGGCTTCGCGACGGTCGAGTACATGGACGAGGTCTGGACGGACATCCGCCGCGACGTGCGCGCCATGCACCTCGAGATGTTCTACCGGCCCATCCTGCCCGTGGTCGCGCGGCTGAGCGCCGACGAGGCACGGCTGGACGATGCGGCCGCCAAGGCCCGCCTCGCCGCCGTGGGCTTCGTCGATCCGGCGGGCGCGTACCGCCACATCCAGGCGCTCACCGAGGGCGTCTCGCGCACCACCGCCATCCAACGCCAGCTCATGCCGGCGCTCATCGGGTGGTTCGCGCAGGGCGCCGACCCGGACGCGGGGCTGCTGGCCTTCCGCCAGCTCTCGGAGCAGCTGCGCGGCACGCAGTGGTACCTCAAGCTGCTGCGCGACTCCGGCACCGCCGCGGAGAGGCTCGCCCGTCTGCTCTCGACGTCGCGCTACGTGGCGCGCGCGCTGCTCGCGTCGGGCGGCGAGGCCGTCACCTGGCTCGACCGCGACGAGGACCTGGTCCCGCGCGACTACGCGCGGCTGTGGCGCGAGGCCGACGCCGTGCTGCGGCGCTCGAACGACCCGGAGCAGGCGATCACGGCGCTGCGCGGGCTGCGACGGCGCGAGCTGTCGCGCGTGGCCGCCGCGGACACGCTCGGGCTCATCAACTCGTCCGCGGCGGCGCTCGCCGTGTCGCACAGCGCCGACATGCTGATCGAGGGCGCGCTGCGGATCGCGCGCCACAAGGTCGCCGAGGCGCGCGGGCTCGAGGACGGGCTCCCGATCCGCTTCGCGGTCATCGCGATGGGGCGCTACGGCGGCCTCGAGATGGGCTACGCCTCCGACGCCGACGTCCAGTTCGTCTGGGACGGCGACGCGCCGGACGGCCAGGCGATCGCGGTGGCGCTCGCCCAGGAGCTCCGCTCCCTGCTGCAGAAGGTGGGCCCGCAGCCGCCGCTCGAGATCGATGCCGACCTCCGGCCCGAGGGGCGCAACGGCCCGCTGGCGCGCTCGCTCGCCTCCTGCACCGACTACTACGGGCGGTGGTCGGATCCGTGGGAGGCGCAGGCGCTGCTGCGCGCGCGGCCCTGCGCGGGCGACGCCGAGCTCAAGGAGGCCTTCGTCGCGATGATCGACGGGGTGCGCTACCCCGAGAGGCTGCCCGACAACGCCCTCAAGCAGATGCGCCTGCTCAAGGCGCGCATGGAGGCCGAGCGGCTGCCCCGGGGCATCGACCCGCGCCGCCACCTCAAGCTGGGTCCGGGTGGCCTGTCCGACGTCGAGTGGGTGGTCCAGCTCACGCAGCTCCGCCACGGCCATCGTTACCCCGAGATCCGCACCACGATCACGCTCGACGCGCTCGCCGCCGCCGCGGAGCTCGACCTCATCGCCAGGCCCGACGCCAACCAGCTGCGCTCGGCGTGGGTGCTGGCGACCGACCTGCGCGGCGCGCTCGCCCTGCGCGGGAACGCGCGCGACACCGACGTGCTGCCGCCGGACCTCAAGGAGCTCGGCGTGCTCGCGGAGATCCTGGGCACCTCGCTCACCGGCTCCGAGCTCGACGAGAGGTACTCGCGCAACTCGAGGAGGGCCCGCGCCGTGACCGAGCGCCTGTTCTTCGGATGGGACGAGGACTCGCGGTGAGCGGTCTCCGGACCGCCGCCTCGGCCGCCCTGATCCTGCTCGGCGCGATGCTCATCGTGGCGTGGGCGGTCGCGGGCGTGGTCGTCTCCACGGTCGAGGACGGCACGGCCGTGCACGGCATCGCCGTGCGCGCCCTGGAGAGCGACGCCGTCCTCGACGGCATCGCGGACGCGGCATCCGACAGCGCGCTCGAGGCGATGGCCGAGGCCGGCTTCGACGCCGAGCGGTGGGGGCTCGACACGGCGGTGCGCGCCGTCATCGCGGACGCCGCGCGCGCCGACGAGTTCCGCGGGGCGGTGCTCGACCAGATCGACGCCGTCCACGCGCAGGCGTCCGACGAGATCACGGCGGAGGACAGGCCCTCGGGGCCGCTGCGTCTCGAGATCGACGTCTCGGGCTACGTCAACGCACAGATCGACGCCATCCCCGTGGTGGGGGAGCAGGTCCCCGACCTGGTGGTCGAGCCCATCCCGGTGCGGGTGCTCGGCGCCGAGGCCTTCGAGCGCGTCCGCACGGGCTACGGATACGCCGAGCTCGCGCAGCGGTGGGCGCTATGGGCGGGGCTCGCGTGCATCGTGCTCGGCTTCGTGGTCACGCACCGCACGCGGTGGTTCGGTGCGAAGGCGGGGCTCGCCGTGGGCGCGATCGCCGGCGGGCTGTGGCTGGTGCTGACATGGTGGGGGCTCGACGGGATCCTCCGCCTGCTGCCCGGCGGGAGCGACGGCGATGCCGCGGAGGCGTTGCTGCGGATCGTCACCGAGGACGGGATCGATGCGCTGGCCTCCCGGCTCGGGACGCTCGCGCTGATCGCCTTCGCGGTCGCGGCCGTGCTCCTCGCCGTGGCGCTGCTGACGCGCCCGCGCCCGCGCCCGCTTGCGGCGGAGCGCTAGCCCCGGGGAGGGGCGTGCTCGAGCAGCGGCGAGAGCTGCCTGCTGGTGATGGCGCGCGTCGCCTGAGCGGTGCCCGCCTCGAGCGCCTCCCACAGGGCGTCGCCCGTGAGCCGCTCCGCCCCGCCGACGCGCAGGGCGTGGGAGAGGACCCCGGCGGCGAAGGCGTCGCCCGCGCCGTTGGGGTCCACCACGTCGACGCGCGGCGCCTCGACCCGCGCGAACGAGCCGTCGGAGCCGACCGCGATCGCGCCGCGCGCGCCCAGGGTGCACACGCCGAGGCGCTTGCCGCCCTCGACCAGCCCGCGGAGGTAGACCGACGGGTTCTCCATGCGGTCGCCGTTCATCAGGATCACGTCGGCCGCCTCGATGAACGGCCGGTGGAAGGCCTCGGCGCCGTCGTAGTCGTGGATGTCGACCCATACCTCGTGCGCGAGGGCGGTGACCTCGGGGATGAGCGAGCGCGACAGGTCGGCGAGGTCGAGGAACACCGCGCGGGCCTGGCCGAGCGCCTCCCTCGCGGTGGCCCGAGCGCGCCGGAGCTCCTCGTCCGGGATCTCGCCGGCCGCCTGAAGGTAGATCGACACCCGCTCGCCCCGGGCCGACATGAGGTTGAGATGGCGCTCGCTCGGGCCGTCGGTGCGGACGGCGCGGACGTCGACCCCGCACGCGCGCAGCGAGGACAGGAGCGCCTCGCCCGTGGCATCGTCCCCCTGCGTGGTGAGCAGGAGCGCGGCCACGCCGCGGTCCACCAGGTGGAGCGCCTTGCCGGCGGAGGTACCGCCGAGCACCGTGGTCGAGGACTCCGCGAAGACGGTGTGCGGCTCGGGTCGCGGCAGCCGGTCGAGCGTGACGATGAGGTTCTCGCTCGTCGGCCCGACCACCAGCACGTCGACGTCAGTCACGCTGCCTCGCCGGCGGGACCGCGGTGCTGCGTCGCACCTTGAGCTCATAGGGGAGATCGACGGCGATCGGGGTGGCCGCCTTGTCGGGACGCAGCTCGGCGAGGAGCGCCTGCGCCGCGAGCCGTCCCTGCTCGACCGGGTGCTGGTCGACCGTGGTGAGCTCGAAGAACTCGCCCAGCTCGTGCCCGTCGATGCCGATGACGGAGAGGTCGTCGGGCACGCGGATCCCGAGGTCGCGCGCCGCGAGGATCGCGCCGATCGCCGTCTCGTCGGAGATCGCGAAGATCGCGGTGGGGTGCGCGCGCGGGTCGCCGAGGAGCTGCTTGGTGGCCTCGTAGCCGCCCTGGATGGTGAAGTCGGCGACGGCGAGCAGGCGGGGGTCGGGCTCGATGCCGGCCTCCGCGAGCGCCGCCTCGTAGCCCTCGCGCCGGTGGCGGGGGAGCTGGAAGTCGAGGTTGTCGCCCTCCTCGCCGCCGACGAAGCCGATGCGGCGGTGGCCGAGCGACGTGAGGTGGGAGGTCGCGAGCGAGGCGACCGCCACGTCGTCGAGGCTGAGGGTGGTGACGCCGGGGAGGGGGCCACCGACACCGACCATCGGCTTGCGCAGGTCGTGGATGCGCGCGAGCTCGGCGTCGGTGAGCTCGACGGAGACCGCGATGAAGGCGTCGACGCGCTTGCGCTGAAGGAACTCCGCGAAGAGCCGCTTGCGGCGCTCGGGATGCCGGTCCGTGTCTTCGAGGTGGTAGAGCGTGATGTCGTAGCCGGCGTCCGCGAGGGCGCGGTTGGCGCCCTTGAGCACGCTGCCGTAGTACCAGCTGCCCAGCACCGGCAGCACGAAGCCGACGTTGCGGGTGCGACCGGAGGCGAGGGACGATGCGGTGGCCGAGGCGACGTAGCCGAGCTCGCGCGCGGCGTCCTCGACCTTCTGCCTGGTAGCCGCCGAGACGGTCGACTTCCCCGCGAGCGCCCGAGAGACGGTCGCGGTCGACACGCCCGCCAGCTCGGCGACCCCCTGGATCGTCGCCACCCTCGGCTCCCTTCCGTCGCGGCTCCCGGCCGCGTCGCCGCGGTGCCGGGTCGCCCGTACCTGCGGGAATCCTACCCGCGCACCCGCACCCACACGGTCGCATCGGCCTCGAGCGCGCCGTCCACGAGAGGCGCGGAGGACACGAGCACGTCGTCCTCGACGGGGACCGGGTCGCCGCTCACGTTCGCGATGACGCGCACGTCGCCGACGCGGTGCATGAGCACGCCCTCGGGCGCCTCCTCCCACGTGACGGTGCCGGTGCCCGTTCCAAGGCCGTGCTCGTGACGCAGGCGCAGCGCGGCGCGGTACATCTCGAGCGTCGAGCCCTCGACGCCGGCCTGCGCGTCGCGCGCGAGCGTGCCGTACACCGCGGGCTGGGGGAGCCACGCGTCGCCGGAGGGGGAGAATCCGAAGGCCGGCGCATCGGCCTCCCAGGGGAGCGGGACGCGGCAGCCGTCACGGCCGTAGCGCTCGCCCTCGGTGCGGAACCACGTCGGGTCCTGACGGGCGTCGTCAGGGATGTCGATCGCCTCGGGCAGGCCGAGCTCCTCGCCCTGGTAGAGGTACGCGCCGCCGGGCAGCGACAGCATGAAGAGCGAGGCGGCGCGGGCGCGACGGATGCCCTCCTCGACGTCGGGGAGGCCGGGGCTCGCCGGGCCGATTCCGTGGCCCTGCGGAGTGTCCTTGCCCAGCGCGAGGCGGGTCGCGTGGCGGATCATGTCGTGGTTGGACAGCACCCAGGTGCTGGGCGCGCCCACCGCGCCGAAGGTCGCGATCGAGTCGTCGACCACCTCGCGCAGCTCGGTGGCGTCCCAGTGCGCCTCCATGTAGCCGAAGTTGAAGGTCTGGTGCATCTCGTCCGGACGCACCCAGTTCGCCATGAAGTCGAGCGGGTACACCCAGGCCTCGGCCGCGAGGATGCGCTCGCCCTCGTACTCGTCGACCACCGTGCGCCACCGGCGCCACACCTCGTGGACGCCGTCCTGCGCCCAGTACGGCGACTGGGTCGCGGCACCGCCGCCCATCGACGCCTCGTCGTCGTCCTGGACGAAGTCGGGAAGGCCCTCGGCCTTGATGAGGCCGTGCGCGACGTCCACGCGGAAGCCGTCGACGCCGCGGTCGAGCCAGAAGCGCAGGATGTCGTCGAACTCGGCGCGGACCTCCTCGAGCTCCCAGTTGAAGTCGGGCTGCGAGCTGTCGAAGATGTGCAGGTACCACTGGCCCGGCGTACCGTCGGGCTCGGTCACGCGGGTCCACATCGGCCCGCCGAAGACGGACTCCCAGTTGTTCGGGGGCAGCTCGCCGTGCTCGCCCTTGCCGTCGCGGAAGATGTAGCGCTCGCGCTCCTGCGAGCCCGGGCCCGCCGCCAGCGCGGCCTGGAACCACTCGTGCTGGTCGCTCGAGTGGTTGGGCACGATGTCCGCGATGACGCGCAGGCCCAGCTCGTGTGCGCGCGCCACCATCGCGTCGAAGTCGGCGAGCGTGCCGAACAGCGGGTCCACGTCGCGGAAGTCGGAGACGTCGTAGCCGGCGTCCTTCTGCGGGGAGCGGTAGAACGGGGACAGCCAGATCGCGTCGACGCCGAGGTCCTTAAGGCTCTCGAGGCGCTGGGTGATGCCGCCCAGATCGCCCACGCCCGAGCCGCTCGAGTCGGCGAACGAGCGCGGGTAGATCTGATAGATCACCGAGGAGCGCCACCACTCGGTGCGCTGGGCGGCTGCGGTGGCGGGGGCGGCGGCGACGGTGTGGGCCACGGTGTCCTCTCGGTCATGCGGTAGCGGCCGCGCGCGGGAGGCGAAGCGGCGATTGCCGCCCAATGTAAGCGGTTACATGGCGGGCGCGCAAACCGGGCCGGTGCGTCCCGAGCCGGCCGCACGGTCCCGCGGTTCGGACCCTCGCGCGATCGGGTCCCCACGTCCCTGTGTTGCATGGGTGCGCGTTCTGCCGCTGAACCGTGCACCCATGCACCACCGGGGCGCTCGGACGCCGGGAATCACCGCGTCACGGCGGTTGTTGCGTCACCCAACGCGCCCGCGCCCGGGCGCGCGAGACCTCAGGAGGCTGCCATGACCACGATCTGCCCCAGCCGCCGTGCCGCCGCGGACGATGCCGTCCTGCCCGAGCCGCTCGACCCGCCGGTCGCGACGGTCCGCACCGCCGTGACGGTGCCGCTGCGCTTCGCCGACGGCTACGCGACCACGGCGCGCGTCATGACCTTCGAGGGCCTGGTCGACGGCAAGGAGCACCTCGCGCTCGGGCTCGGGGACTGGGAGGGCGCGCTCGCCCGCGCGGAGGCCGGAGGCGAGGCGCCCCTGGTGCGCCCGCACTCCGAGTGCCTCACCGGCGACGTGCTCGGCTCGGAGCGATGCGACTGCGGGACGCAGCTGCGGGAGGCCGTGGCCCGGATCGAGGAGGCGGGCGGGTTCCTGCTGTACCTGCGCCAGGAGGGCCGCGGCATCGGCCTCTACGCGAAGCTCGACGCCTATGCGCTCCAGGACGCCGGGCTGGACACGTACGAGGCGAACGTCGCGCTCGGCCACGGCGAGGACGAGCGTAACTACGCCCCGGCGGCGCAGATGCTCGCGGCCGTCGGCGCCGACCGCATCCGGCTGCTGAGCAACAACCCCGACAAGGCGGCGCAGCTCGAGGTGCTCGGCATCGCCGTGGAGCAGCGCGTCCCCACCGACGTGCACCTCACCGACGCGAACGCCCGCTACCTCGCGGCCAAGGTCGAGCACACCGCGCACACCCTCGCGCTCCCGTTCTGAGCCGCGCATCCGCGCACCAGCCCGCACCAGGGCGTTGACCGTTCCGCGCGGTTGACACCGCTCGGCGCGCGGGAGTCGAATGGTCGGGTGAGGCCGCGTCCCCGCGGGCTCCGAGGGGGGAGGGCGCGATGAAGCGCATCGTGGTGCTGTGCGACGGCACGTGGAGCAGGGCCGACCAGAAGAACGCGACCAACATCGCCACGCTCAAGAAGAGCATCCCGGACGTCGCCGCCGACGGGATCGAGCAGAAGGTCGGCTACGACGAGGGGGTCGGCGTCGTCGGCGCCATGGTCACCCGGCTGGCCGGGGGCGCCTTCGGGTGGGGGCTGTCCCAGAACGTGCGCGACGGCTACGCGCACGTGGTGAAGCACTACGAGCACGGCGACGACGTGTTCCTGTTCGGCTACAGCCGCGGGGCCTACACGGCGCGCAGCCTCGCGGGCTTCATCAGGAACGTCGGGGTGATCACGACCGAAGGTCGTGACGAGGACCAGGTGAAGGCGCTCATCGACGAGGCGTACGCCCTCTACCGTGACCCGGCGCCTGAGGCGCATCCCAACGGCGAGAAGGCCGTGGCGTTCCGCAAGGAGCACTCCCACCCGGACTTCGGGATCCGGTTCATCGGCGTCTTCGACACGGTCGGATCGCTCGGCATCCCCGGCTTCGACAACCCGTTGATCAGGCGCCTCAACAAGAAGTGGGGCTTCCACGACACGGACCTGTCCTCGACGGTCAAGGCGGCCTTCCACGCGCTCGCGATCGACGAGCAGCGCAAGACCTTCGCCCCCACGCTGTGGAAGATCCCGCAGGATGCGCCGGATCAGGTCGCCGAGCAGGTGTGGTTCGCCGGCGGCCACTCCAACGTGGGCGGCGGGCACCCGGATCGCGGCCTCTCCGACATCGCGCTGCGATGGATCGGTGCGAAGGCGGCAGGCCAGGGCCTCGACACAGGCCTGGGCGCGCTCCCGGGGAAGGCGGTCGACGGCGGGCTCGGCGTGGGACGGGTGGGCGTGTTCAAGGTCTGGCGGCCGCTGCATCGCCTGATCGCCCTCACGCGCGGCCCGGACCAGGCCGTCGCCTCCACGGCCAAGGAGCGCTTCGACCAGAACCCGGACTACCGCCCGCCGAGGCTCAAGCCGGCGCTCGACGGCGGCATCGACGTGGTGCCCGTGTAGCCGGGCGGGTCAGTCGTCGTCCTCGTCGCCGACCGCGAGCGAGGTCAGAAGCGCGTCGGCGCCCAGGGGAGGGTCGCCGGCGTCGTAGGTCGCGCCGTCCGCGATCGCCTGGGTGAGGTCCGCGCCCGAGAGATCGGCGCCGCTGAGATCCGCGTCCGACAGGTTCGCCTCCGCGAGCGCCGCGCCCGTGAGCACGGCTCCGCTGAGGTCCGCGCCGGAGAGGTCCGCCTCGGACAGGTCGGCGCCGGACAGGTCGGTCTCCTTGAGCTCGGCGCCCGCGAGGACGGCGTCGGAGAGGTCGGCGCCGGACAGGTCCAGCCCGCTCAGCTGCGCGTCGGCCAGGTACAGCGCGGAGAACGGGAGGATGTCGCGGTCGGCCATGACCGCCTGCCGCACGAACAGCGAGTTCCCGAGCGACTCGTCGCGGGCGTTGCGGGCGTCCTCGCGCATCTGGTCGACCACGTAGAGCGCGAGCGACACGATCATGCCGAGCACCAGGCTGCCGATCGCCTGGAGGATCAGCTCGTCGCGGTGACGGCTGAAGAAGCCGGGAGGTGTCGTTTCCATGGCGCGTCCTTCGATCCGGGTGACCCGAACCTAACCGCGCATCGTGCTGCTGCCAGGCCGGACGCGCCGCGCCGCTAGATGCTGAGCCAGCCCGTGGCGAGGCCCACCGCGCCCACGGCGGCCGCCGCGAGCGACACCGCGAGGATGATGCTCTCGCGCGGGCTGAACCATCGGCGACCCTGCTCGCGCCTCACCATGATGAACAGGATCGACGCGGGGGCGTAGATGATCGCGGACACCAGCACGAACGTCAGCCCGGCCGCGAACAGCAGGAACGCCACGTACGCGGTCGTGAGGATCCCGAGCGCCAGCTCCCGCCGTCGGGACCGGGCCTCGTCATAGCCGTCGCGCAGGGCCGCGATCTTCAGCAGGTACCCGGCCGCGAAGAGGAACGGGATGAGCGACAGCGCGCTCGTGAGGTCGACCATGAAGTTGACGGCGTCGGCGGAGACCAGGACCACCAGCAGCACCCCCTGCGTGAGCCACGAGGTGGTGAGGAGGGCCGCGACCGGCACGTCGCGGCTCGACTGCCGGGCGAGGAACCGCGGCATGTCCCCGTCCTTGGCGGCCACGAAGAGCAGCTCCGCGGCGATCATCGTCCACGCGAGGTACGCGCCCAGGATCGACACGATGAGCCCCACGCTGACGAAGACCGAGCCCCAGCCCCCGACCGCAGCCTCGAGCACGCCCGCCATCGACGGCTGGCGCAGCTCCGCCATCTCGGCGACCGGCATGATCCCGTAGGACACCATCGTGACCGAGGCGAAGATCGCGAACACGCTCAGGTAGCCGAGGACCGTCGCGCGGCCCACGTCCTCGCGCCGCTTGGCGTGCCGCGAGTACACGCTCGCGCCCTCGACGCCGAGAAAGACGAAGACCATGACGAGCATCGTCGCCTTGACCTGGTCGAACAGCGGCTCACCGCCCTGTCCGGACATGTTGTCGGCGAACACCTGGGGATCGACGTAGAAGAGCGCGATCACGATGAAGACCAGGATGGGCACCAGCTTCGCGAAGGTGACGATGCGGTTGATCGCGGCCGCCTCCCTCACGCCCTGGCGGACCAGCAGGTAGAAGCCCCACAGCCCCGCGGTCGACAGCGCGACCGCGAGGATGGTGTCGCCCTCGCCCAGCGCCGGGAACAGCCCGCCGAGCGTCGACATGATGAGCACCCAGAAGGCGACGTTGCCCACGCAGGTGGTCGCCCAGTAGCCGAAGGCGGAGAAGAAGCCGAGGTACTCGCCGAAGCCCGCCTTCGCGTACGCGTAGATGCCCGCGTCGAGGTGCGGCTTGCGGTTCGAGAGGGCCTGGAACATCAGCGCGAGGGTGAGCGTGCCGGCTCCCGCGATGGTCCACGCGATGAGCGCGCCGCTCACGCCGGTCGCGGCGGCGAAGCGCTGGGGGAGGGTGAAGACGCCCGCGCCCACCATGGTGCCGACCACCATCGTGGTCATGGTGAGCAGCGACAGCTTGACCGGCGCGCGCTCGGGTGATCCCGCCATCGGCCCTCCTCCCTCCCGCAAGAAACGTAGCAAGGCCAGGGACGATGCGCCGGGTGAGGGGCCGCGTGCGGACGGCTGCGCGCTGCGGGGGAGCGAGCGGTCGCGAATGCGGTGAGAGACGCAGGATTCGTGTGAAATGTCAGGTTCCCTGGGCACGATCGCCGCGTTGCGCCTACGGTGCACTTACGGCTGAGGTGACGAAAGGGGAGGAAATGCACAGGAAGAGACTGGCGACACTGGGGCTCCTGGCGTGCGGCGCGACCATCATGGTCGCGCCTGCTGCGTCTGCGGGCCCGAAGTCGTGCGACACCCGGGTCAACAACACCGTCGAGAAGCTGCTGGAGTGCGTGTCAGGCGAGGGAGCCTTCACGCACCTGGCGGCGTTCCAGGCGATCGCGGATGCCAACGGCGGCACCCGCGCGTCGAGCACCCCGGGCTACGACGCCTCGGTGGCGTACGTGGCGGGCGTCATGGAGGACGCCGGCTACGACGTCTCGATCGAGCCGTTCACGTTCGACTACTTCGAGGAGCTCACACCGGCGACGCTTGAGCAGACCAGCCCGAACCCGACGACCTACGAGTACTTCGGGGAGCCCGGCTTCGCCACGATGGAGTACTCGGGCTCGGGGACCGTCACGGCGACGGCGGAGACCGTCGACGTCATGGTGCCCGCCGCGCCGGACGCCAACACGTCGACCTCGGGCTGCGAGTCCGCCGACTTCGCGGGCTTCACCGCGGGGAACATCGCGGTGGTGCAGCGCGGCTCGTGCAGCTTCTACCTCAAGGCTGCGAACGCCGAGGCGGCGGGTGCCTCTGCCGTGATCATCTTCAACGAGGGTCAGCCGGGACGGGAGTCCAACTTCCTGGGCACGCTCGGCGGCGTCGGCGTGGGGATCCCTGTGGTCGGCGCGTCGTACTCGATCGGCGAGGAGCTGTACGACAACCCGGGCACCGAGCTGCGGATCATCGTCGACGCGCTCACCGAGACCCGGGAGACGTCGAACGTCATCGCGGAGTCGAAGTGGGGCGACCCCGGCAACGTGGTGATGGCGGGAGCGCACCTCGACTCGGTCCCCGAGGGGCCGGGCGTCAACGACAACGGCTCGGGCTCGGCCGCGATCCTCGAGGTCGCGGAGAACCTGGCCAAGGTCAAGACGACGAACAAGGTGCGCTTCGCATGGTGGGGCGCCGAGGAGTCCGGGCTCATCGGCTCGTACGAGTACGCCTACTCGCTCACCGATGAGGAGATCGAGGACATCGCGCTGTACCTCAACTTCGACATGGTCGGCTCGCCGAACTACATGTACGGCATCTATGACGGCGACGGCTCGGACTTCGGGCTCGAGGGCCCGCCGGGATCCGACGTCATCGAGGCGACCTTCCAGGAGTACTACGAGTCGATCGGCATGCCGTTCCAGGCCACCGAGTTCTCCGGGCGCTCGGACTATGCGGGCTTCATCGACGTGGGCATCCCCGCGGGCGGCCTGTTCACCGGTGCCGAGGGCATCAAGACGGCCGACGAGGCGGCGCTGTACGGCGGCGTCGCGGGCGAGGCCTACGACCCGTGCTACCACTCGGCGTGCGACACCATCGACAACGTCAGCCGCGAGGCGATGGAGGTCAACACCGACGCGGTCGCTTACGCGACGCTCCAGTTCGCGATGAACACGGAGGCCGTCAACGGCGTCAAGGGCAAGGGCAACTTCAAGCCGAAGGGGCTGGTCGACGCGTCCTGATCCGCTAGGGACGCTGAGCAGGGGAGCGGCGCGGTCCTGCGGGACCGCGCCGCTTCCGCGTGCGCTCGCCGGCGACCGAGACGAGACTCTGGCGCCGGCGAGCCCCGGTGTGGGAGCATCCGAGCACGCGAGGCCGTGACCGGAGGTGGACGATGTGGGACGCGGTGCTCGGGCCGCTGATCGGCGAGGTCGTGCTCGGCCTGTTGGGGCTCGAGCCGAGCCCCCGGCAGATCGCGAAGCAGCGGGCGCGAGGCATCATCGTGGCGCATACGCGCTCCGCTTCGGGCAGGGTCGACGGGCTCAAGCCGTTCTGGGAGTCGAGGCCGCGCTGGCAGGTCGACGCGGGCGAGCTGCGCCGCCGGGAGCGGGTCATCGCCGTCGTGTCGGTCGACGAGGCCGCGCGGGTGCCGAGCGCGGTCGAGGAGCAGGTGATCGGCCCGTCCATGAGCGTCCTGACGCTGCGCACGCGCGACGCCGCGATCGAGATCGCGCTGTCGGTGGCCGATGCCGCGTGGCTCCGCGCGCGGCTCGCGGGAGAGCCGGCCGACTACGCCGTCGACCTGCTGGCGGATTAGGGAACCAGGTCCTCGGCGATCGCGAGGGCGGCGGACGCGCGCTCGTCGGCCGTGCCCCCCAGATCGTTGTCCGCCTTGTTGGCGATGAGCACGGTCATGATCGCCATGCGGATGCGCAGCCGGTCCTCGAGCGGTGCGTCCTCGGGCAGCGCCGCCTGCCACAGGCGCACCTTGAGATCGTGCACCAGCAGCGTGGTCGCGCCGAGGTTCCGCAGCGCGGCCTCGTTCTGCTGGACGCAGCGCATGACGTCCCCGGGGACCCCGCGGGTGATGTCGCCGAGGCGGTGGATCATCTCGAGCCGGCGCTCGCGCGTGGAGGGCTCGGCCTGCATCCACTCGACCAGGTGGTCGAGCTCCGTCGAGGCCTGGCCCAGCAGCGACTCGAGGATCTCGTCCTTGGTCTTGAAGTGGTAGTACAGCGCGGCCTTGGTGACGCCGAGGTCCTCGGCGATCTCGCGCAGCGAGGTCTGGTCGTAGCCGTTCTCGGTGAAGCGCTCGAGCGCGACCTCCTGGATGCGCTCGCGGGTGTCGCCGCGGCGGCGGGTGGGGGTCTCGGTCATCGCTTCCTCTCCGACGGTCCCGGGGGATTTCCGGGATTCGACTTGACGGCCGGCTAGTTCCAGCATAGCGTCCTAGTCGTAACTTACCGGGCGGCTAGGAAGTTCCGGCGGGCACATCGTCCCGTCGCCGTGCCGCCCACGACCCCGGCTCGTCCACGAGCCCCGGTCCCGCCCTCGCGGGCTCCTCGGCGACGCCGCCTCACCCCGGATCCGCCGCGCCTCGGCGCGTGCGCACGAAAGGCACCCATGGACACCACACCCGATCCCCGCCGCTGGTGGGGCCTCGGCGCGATCGCGCTGGCACAGCTGATGGTCGTGCTCGACATGACCATCGTCAACATCGCGCTCCCCACCGCCCAGGCGGACCTCGGCATCTCGGATGCCGACCGCCAGTGGGTCATCACCGCGTACACCCTCGCCTTCGGCGGGCTCCTGCTGCTCGGCGGCCGTCTCGGCGACGTCTTCGGCCGCAAGCGCACGCTCATCATCGGCCTGGTCGGCTTCGCCGTCGCCTCGGCCCTCGGCGGCGTCGCGCAGACCTTCGCGATGCTCCTCATCGCGCGTGCGCTCCAGGGCGTGTTCGCGGCGCTGCTCGCACCGGCCGCGCTCTCGATGCTCAACGTCACCTTCACCGAGCCCAAGGAGCGCGCGCGTGCGCTCGGGGTCTACGGCGCGGTCGCCGGCGGAGGCGCCGCGATCGGGCTGATCCTCGGCGGCGCGCTCACGCAGTACCTCGACTGGCGCTGGACGCTCATGGTGAACGTCCCCATCGCCGCGGTCGCCATCATCGGCGCGACCATGTTCCTGCGCGACCACGGCACCTCCGGCATCCGCACACGGCTCGACGTCCCCGGCGCGCTCCTCGCTACCGGCGGCGTGCTCGCCATCGTCTACGCGCTCAGCGAGGCCGAGCAGCACGGCTGGGGCTCGACGCTGGTGCTGTCGATGCTCGGTCTCGGCGCGGCCCTGCTCGCGCTCTTCGTCGTGGTCGAGCGACGCACCCCGCACGCGCTGCTCCCGCTCCATCTGCTGCGCGACCGCAACCGTGCGGGCGCCCTCGCGGCCGTGGGCCTCACCCAGATCGGGATGTTCGGCGTCTTCCTGTTCCTCACGTACTACATGCAGGGCATCCAGGGGTACTCGCCCCTCAAGACGGGTGTGGCCTTCCTGCCCATGGTGGTCGGCATGATGTCGGGCGCCGTCGGCATCTCGGCGCGCTTCCTGCCGCGGGTCGGGCCGCGTCGGCTCATGATCCCCGGCACGCTCATCGGCGCCGCGGCGCTGGCCTTCCTCACACAGATCGACGTCGGCTCGACCTACTGGCTCCACGTGTTCCCCGGCCTGCTCCTCCTGGGCCTCGGCATGGGCATGACCTTCATGCCGTCCATGGCGACGGCCACCGGCGGCGTGCGCGGGACCGACGCGGGCGTGGTGTCCGCGACGCTCAACACCACGCAGCAGGTGGGCGGGTCGATCGGCATCGCGCTGCTCAACACCGTGGCAGCGACCGTCACCACGAGCTGGATCACGGACAACGGCGCGACCACGCCCGCCGAGCTCGCCGAGGCCACCGTCCAGGGGTTCTCGACCGCGATGTGGATCTCGGTGGGCGCCGTGCTGCTGGCGACCGTCGCGGCGGTCACCCTGGTGCAGACGCGGCCCATGTCGGGCGGGGCTCACGCGGAGGAGCCCTCGGCGGTGGAGCCGGCGGCGGAGCCTGCCTGAGCGCCCCGACGCCTCAGGAGCGACCAAGAGCGCCCGTTCCCGCGAGGGGAGCGGGCGCTCTGCGTTCAGGGGAGGCCGCGCCTCGTCACGAGGCAGGCGGGAGCGCCGACGACGGCCGGTTCGCCTCGGGGCCGGCCTCGCCGCCCAGGCTGGCCGCGAGCAGCTCGCGCGCACGCGCCAGATGCTCCTCGAGCATCGCCGCGGCTCCGTCGGCGTCTCCCGCGGCGATGAGGTCGAGGATGCGCGCGTGCTCGGCGATGTTGGCGTCGGGGTCCAGCTGCGGATTGACCTGGAGACGGGCCATGCAGAGCCGCGTCTCGAAGGCCAGCGAGCGGTACACCGCGGAGGTGCGCTCGCTCCCGGCCGCGTCCACGAGGCTGGTGTGGAAACGCATATCGGGAGCGACCCTGCCCGGCGAGCGCTCCGCCCAGAGCGCGGTGAGCTGAGCGTTGGCCTCCCTGGCCTCTTCGGGGACGTGCCGCGTGCGCGCCAGCTCGCGCAGCACCGAGGACTCGAGACGTGCGCGCGTGCGATAGATGTCGCGCACGTCCTCGGGGCCCAGGGCGATCACGCGCGCGGTCCTGTAGTTGGCGCGGACCAGCACCTTCTCGCCCGTGAGACGGTCGATTGCGGCGCGAGCGCTCGCGCGCGCCACGTCGTAGCGCGTCGCGACCTCGAGCTCGGTCAGAGGCGTGCCGGGCGCGAGCTCGCCGCTGAGAACCTTGTGGCGCAGGTCCTCGACGAGCGCATCGACCACGCTCGTCACCATGATCTCCGGCTCCATGGCCGTTCCCCCTCAGCCCCTCGCGTCCGATGCGGCGGTGCCCCGCGCATCGTCTCCCGGCACTGTATCGGGTGCGTCCGCGCGACGGGCCTAGACCCTCGCGGTCTCGTGGCAGCGGGGGAACGTGCTGCAGCCGTAGAACTCGCCGTAGCGGCCGTCACGGCGGACCAGGGTGCCCTCGCCGCAGCCCGGGCACACCCGCACCTCGCCCGCAGGGACGCCGTCGGCATCGACGACCTCGACGTCCGGATCCTCGAGCAGCTCGAGCACGAACGGCGACTCGCGTCCGGTGACGGTGACGAGGGTGACGGTCTGTCGCGCGCGGGTGAGCGCGACGTAGAGCAGGCGGCGCTCCTCGGCGTGGCGGTAGGCGTCGCCGTCCGCCATCGCGAGCGTGAGCACCGGGTCGTCGGGGATGGTGCTGGGGAAGCCGTACGTGCCGCTGGTGACGTTGGGCAGGACGATGTGGTCCGCCTCGAGGCCCTTCGACCGGTGCACGGTGCGGAAGCGCACGTCCAGGCCGTCGAAGCGCCGCGCGGGCACGAGCTTCTGGTCGAAGCCGTAGCGTCCGAGCACGTCGACCGTCGTCCGCCCGGCGGCGGCCGGGCGGGACGATGCGGAGAGCCGCGCGAGGTGGGCCTCCACCGCGGCGGGCACCGCATCGTGCCGGGCCACCCGGACGACGGTGACGGGCGCACCGCCCGCGCCCCGGGCCGAGCGCACCGACTTGGTGATCTGCGCGGGGTTGCGCGACACGAACCGCCCCGCGACATCGGCCGTGGTCTGCGTGGTGCGGAACGTGGTCTGCAGCCTGCGGGTGAGCGCCGGTCCGAAGTAGGCGGCGAAGTCCGTCATGACCGAGAGGTCCGCGCCGGCGAAGCGGTTGATGGCCTGCCAGTCGTCGCCGACCGCCAGCAGATGCGTGCCGCGATCGCGCAGGAGCGCCTTGGTGAGGCGGGCGCGGGCCCGGCTGGTGTCCTGGAACTCGTCGACCATGACGAGGTCCCAGCGGGCGAGGCGTGGATCATGCTCGACCAGCGCGGCGGCCTGGAGGAGCATGTCGTCGAAGTCGACGGTGCGGGTCGCCTCGAGCTCGGACTGCCACGCGTCGTGGATGCGCCAGTACAGGTCGACGAAGAGCCGCGTGCGCGCGGTGTCGAAGGCGGGGTTGGCCGCGACGCGGTCGCGCAGGCTCTCGCGGGTGACGGCGCCGGACTTCACATGCGACATGAAGGTGCGCATGAGCCGTGCGAGACGCTCGTGCTCGAGGGGCTCGGCGCCCGGCAGCGGTCGATCGGGGTTCCAGTCGAGGGCGACGCCGTGGCGCTCGAGGTCCCGCGCGAGGGCCTCGAAGCCGCTGTGGTCCATGATCGAGTGCCACGCGGTCTCCACGAGCGCCGTCCCGTGGTCCGCGTGCACCTTGCGCTTCCACGCCATGACGTCGCCGTAGCCGCGCACGTCCTCGACCGGGGAGCCGTCGGCGCGGACGGACCAGTGCTCGTGCCAGACGCCCGCGGCGGGGTAGTGGAACGAGGCGCGGTAGCGGCCGTGCGCGTGGTCCGCGACGTTGCGCGGATACGGCTCGTCGTAGCGGTAGTCGACCCCGTGGAGGAACAGCCAGTCAGCGACGAGCCGCTCGTCCTCGCTGCGGACGGTCTCGCCGCGGTACGTGCCGAAGCCGGCACGCTTGGCCGTCGGATCGTACGAGTCTGGCTCGCCGCCGTCCGCCGCTGCGGAGACCTTCCCGTAGAGCAGGCGGAACAGGTCCCACTTGAAGCGGAAGTCGAGGTCCTGGTCGCGCAGCCGGTCGACGATCTCCTGGACCTTCTCGACGTCGCGGCCTCCCTCGACCCACGGCGCGATGCGCGGCTTGCGGCCGGTCGCCTCGCCGATGAGCGCGAGCCCGAACGAGTGGAAAGTGCTCGCCTTGAGGCCCGCGTGGGGCAGCCCCAGCGCCCCGAGGCGCGAGTCGACGCGCTCCTGGAGCTCCTTCGCCGCATCCGCGTTGAAGGCCAGCATGAGGACGCGCTCGGGTCGCACGAAGCCGCGGCGGATCGCGTAGGCGGCGCGCGCGACCATCACCGAGGTCTTGCCGGAACCGGCGGCGGCGATGACGCGGACCCTGTTGTCGTGGCTGATGACGGCGCGTGCCTGCTCCTCGGTGAGCGGCGACTTCTCGACGCGGGCGAAGAACGGCCGGCCGGTGGCGAGCTCGCGCCTGAGGATCTCGTCGTTCGCGCGGCTCACCTGGGCGAGGTGATCCTGCGCGAGGAAGGCGAGGGCCGTGCGCTCCTCGGGCGAGAGGAGCGTCTCGAGGCCACCTCGCTCGGCCGGGGTGAGGAGCGCGAGCACGTCCGCGTGGCGGGGGAGACCCGCGAGGATCGCGGCGGCGTCGTCGTGGGCGATCCACCGCTGCTTGCGGACGCGCGTCGCGAGCAGGCGCTCGAAGTACGGCCGACGCTCGGCGGCGAGCAGCAGCGCGCCGCGGAGCTTCCCGCGGGTGACGATGCGTGCGACGGCTTCGGTGATCTCCGAGGCGTCGCGGCCGGTGAGGCCGGGCAGCCGGCGCGCGGGCGCGTCGTCCGTCGCTGCGACGGTGAGAGCGCGGCGCGGGCCCAGCCGGGAGACGCCGATACGTGCGGCCTCGAGACCGTCGAAGGTCTCCGTGCGGCCGTCCGCCGCGAGGGTCAGGCGGGTGCCGTCGCACGTGAGCGTCCAGCCGGTGCGACCGGTCCACGTCTGAGGCATCCGCCTATCCTGCCGCAGCCGGGCGGGCTCGCCGCGCGCGCCTCGCGGGCCGGGGCGCGAAGGCTGCAGGAGAAGGCCGAAGGCCCGCCCCGCGCGATGCGGGACGGGCCTTCGGGTGAGCGCTAGGACTTAGCAGTCGTAGTAGAGCTCGAACTCGTGCGGGTGCGGACGGAAGCGCAGCGGGTCGATCTCCTGCGTGCGCTTGAGGTCGATCCACATCTCGATGAGGTCCTCGGTGAACACGCCACCCTCGGTGAGGAAGCCGTGGTCCGACTCGAGGGCGTCGAGCACCTTGGGGAGCGAGTCCGGGACCTGAGCGATCTGAGCGTGCTCCTCCGGGGGCAGCTCGTACAGGTCCTTGTCGACCGGGGCCGGCGGTTCGATGCGGTTCTTGATGCCGTCGATGCCGGCCATCAGGAGCGCCGCGAACGCGAGGTACGGGTTCGACGACGGGTCGGGCGCGCGGAACTCGATGCGCTTGGCCTTCGGGTTCGAACCGGTGATCGGGATGCGGACCGCGGCGGAGCGGTTACGCGCCGAGTACACCAGGTTGACCGGGGCCTCGTAGCCCGGCACGAGGCGGTGGTACGAGTTCACGGTCGGGTTGGTGAAGGCCAGCAGCGACGGCGCGTGCTTGAGGATTCCACCGATGTACCAGCGGGCGATGTCCGAGAGGCCGCCGTAGCCGGACTCGTCGTAGAACAGCGGCTCGCCGTTCTTCCAGATCGACTGGTGGACGTGCATGCCCGAGCCGTTGTCGCCGAAGAGCGGCTTCGGCATGAAGGTGACGGTCTTGCCGTGCTTCCACGCCACGTTCTTGACGACGTACTTGAACTTCTGGATGTCGTCGCCCGCGTGCAGCAGCGTGTTGAAGCGGTAGTTGATCTCCTGCTGGCCGGCGGTGCCCACCTCGTGGTGCGCGCGCTCGAGCTCGAGGCCGACCTCGCCGAGGACCTTGCACATCTCGTCGCGGATGTCGGCGAACTGGTCACCGGGGGAGACGGGGAAGTAGCCGCCCTTGTAGCGCGTCTTGTAGCCGCGGTTGGGGGTGCCGTCCGCCTCGAACTCCTTGCCGGTGTTCCACCAGGCCTCGGAGGACTCGATGTGGTAGTAGCCCTCGTTCTGCGCGGTGTCGAAGCGCACCGAGTCGAAGATGAAGAACTCGGCCTCGGGCGCGAAGAACGCGGTGTCGCCGATGCCGGTCGACTTCAGGTACTCGACAGCCTTCGCCGCGATGTTGCGGGGGTCGCGCGAGTAGGGCTCGTTCGTGAACGGGTCCACGATCGAGAAGTTGATGACCAGGGTCTTGGCCTTGCGGAACGGGTCGATGAACGCGGTGGCGACGTCCGGCAGCAGCTTCATGTCGGACTCGTTGATCGCCTGGAAGCCGCGGATCGACGAACCGTCGAACATCGCTCCCTCGGTGAACACGTCCTCGGTGAACTGCGACGCGGGGATGTTGAAGTGCTGCATCTGACCGGGAAGGTCGCAGAAACGGATGTCGACGAACTCGACGCCCTCATTCTTCACATACTCGATCGCCTCGTTGGCGTCTTTGAACATCCGGTACTCCTTGAATACGTGGACAGGCCTGCACTGGCACCTCACACCCTAGGGGCGAAGCGTTGCCCGCAAATACACGGAATGTTTCCGGGGTGTTACATGTGGCACCCCATGGCGCGTGGTAATCCACGACCGGCGCACGATGCGCCCGCGGGGGAGCAGGGGTCGTGTCCCGTTACGCTTCTGGGGTGACCGAGCAGACCGAGCAGACCGCTCCGACCACCCCTTCCGCGCACGTCCCGCGCCGCCTCGGCGGCATCGCGATCGACTGGGCGCTGTGCCTGCTGATCTCGTCGGCGTTCTTCCCGGATCCCGAGTACCTCGGGAGCGGGGTCACCGCCGTCGAGCGCGCGCTGCTCGCGGGCGTGCCGTTCGCGACGCTCGCCGTCTGGGCGGTCCAGCACCTCGTGCTCGTCGCGACGCTGGGGAGCACGGTCGGCCACCGCATCGTCGGGCTGCGCGTGGTGCGCGAGGACGGTGCCCCTGCGGTGGGGCTCACCAAGGCCGCCATCCGTACCGCGCTGCTCGCCCTCGTTATCCCGGCGGTCGTCTGGGGGCCGGATGCGCGCGGCCTCCACGACCGTCTTGCGGGCACCCGCATCGTGCGCCTGGGCGCGGGGGAGGACGCATGACCTCGCTCGAGGCCGCGGGGGTGCTGCTCGACATGGACGGCACGCTCATCGACTCGACCGCCACCGTCGACGTGGTGTGGGGCGACTTCGCCCGTCAGGCCGGGTTCGACGTCGACGAGGTGCTCGCGCACGTCCACGGCGTCCCCGCGCGCGCGACGCTCCGTCGCTTCCTCGGCGAGGACGCGGACATCGAGCCGTGGTTCGCGCAGATCTCGGAGTGGGAGAACGAGCGCTTCGACGCCGACGTCGAGATCCCCGGCGCGGTCGCGGCGGTGCATGCCCTCCCGGCCGGCCGATGGGCCGTGGTGACCTCTGCGATCCGGGACGCCGCGGTGCGCCGCATGGCGCGTCTGGGCTTCCCCGCGCTCGAGGTGCTCATCGCGGCGGAGGACGTCGAGCACGGCAAGCCCGACCCCGAGCCGTACCGCCGCGGCGCCGACGCGCTCGGCGCGGACCCCGAGGACTGCGTGGTCTTCGAGGACTCCGACGCGGGGGTGCGCGCGGGCCTCGCGGCCGGTGCGCGCGTCATCGTGGTCGGCGACCTCGCGACGCCGGCGACGCGGGGGCTCCCGCGCGTCGCGGACATGCGCGGTGTGAGCTTCGCCGCGAGCCCGGCGGGCGTCACCATCTCCCTCGGCTGAGGCCTCCGCTCAGGCGCGACGGCACCAGCGTCTCGGCTGCCAGCGAACTCTCAGCGACCTCCGAGCCCGCTCCGACACTGCGCTCCTAGCGTCGCAGGTAGGAGGCCCGATGGCGGGTCCTCGTGCGATGCGGGGATCGAGCGCCGGGCCACGGAGAAGGGGGTTCTCATGCTCACCCGTACCCGGTTCGGCGTCGGTCTCGCGGCGATGGCGCTCGCCCTCACCGCGTGCAGCGGTACCAGCGGCGCGTCGGCGTCGGCCGAGGCGTCTGACGCGACGCTCGCCGCGGCGTCCGGCGACGAGGCGCCTCCGGGCGACGGCGCGCCGCCGGACGGCGAGGCCCCGGGGGACGGCGCCGCGCCCGGAGGGGGCGCGGAGGTCGACACCGGCACCGGCGCCTACGTCCTCGCCGACGGCGAGACCCTCGACGGCGGCACGTACAGCTCGGAGGGGGACGACGAGAACGCGATCCGCGCCGAGGGGGACATCTCCGCAGCGCTCGAGAGCGTCACGGTCGAGAAGACAGGGGGAGGCTCCTCCAGCTCCGACGCCTCGAGTTTCTACGGGCTGAACGCCGCCATCCTCGCGCTCGACGGCGCCGACCTCACCATCGACGGCGGCACCGTCACCGCGACCGCCGAGGGCGCCAACGGGGTCTTGGCCTACGGCGGCACCATCACCATCTCCGACACGGTCATCGACGTGTCCGGCGGGAACGCCGGCGGCATCGAGGTCGCCGGCGGCGGGACGCTGTACGCGACCGACCTCACGGTGAACGCGACCGTCAAGGCGGCGATCCGCAGCGACCGTGGCGGCGGGACCCTCGTGGTCGAGGGGGGCACGTACACGACGAGCGGCAGCACCGGGGCCCCGGCGATCTACAGCACCGCGGACATCTCCGTGAGCGACGCGACCCTGGTGTCCGAGGATTCCGAGGCGGTGGTGGTCGAGGGGCTCAACTCGGTGTCGATCACCGACTCCGACGTCACCGGCGCGATGAGCGCCTCCGCCGACGGCGGCGCGGACGAGCAGCTGCAGAACGTCATGCTCTACCAGTCCATGTCGGGCGATGCCGAGGAGGGCACGAGCAGCTTCACCATGAGCGGCGGCAGCCTCACCTCGCTCAGCGGCGACATGTTCTACGTCACCAACACGGACGCCGTCATCTCGCTCAGCGGCGTCGCCCTCACCCTCGCTGACGGCACCGACCTCCTGGTGGTGGCGGGCAACGACGGCTCGCGCGGCTGGGGCACCGAGGGCGCGAACGGCGGCACCGCCACGGTGGACCTTGCGGGGCAGAGTGCGAGCGGGGACATCGTGGTCGACGAGATCTCCGAGCTGACCCTGTCCCTCACGGGCGGCAGCGACTACACGGGCGCGGTCAACCCGGACGGCACCGCGGCTGCGGCGCTCGCCGTGGACCTCGACGCGAGCAGCACGTGGACCCTCACGGGCGACAGCTACGTCACGGCCCTCACCGGCAGCCTGGACGGCATCGACCTCGACGGGTACAGCCTCTACGTCGACGGCGCGCTCTATACGCCCTAGGCCCGAGCGATCCCGGAGACGCGACGACCCCCCTGCCGCGATGCAAGCGGCAGGGGGGTCGTCGGACGAGAGTCGGCTCAGCGCCCGCGCATGCCCTTGCGGTCCGGGCGGGCGCGCACCGGGTCGATGCCCTTGGGCATCGGGGGCTTGGCGCCGCCGATCGCCTTGAGGCGCGCCTCGACCTTGGGACGGTCGTTGCGGCCGAGCGCCTTCTTGGTCTTGCGGATCGCCTTGTTGAGGTCCGGCAGCGGGACCTCGCCCTCGCCGCGACCGACGTAGATGATGGAGACCGGAACACCGGGCACCAGCTTCTCGATGCGCTTCTTGGCCTGCGTCGCGGGCTTGCGTGCGGCCGAGCCGCCCTCGGCGAGCAGGACGATGCCGCCCTTGCCGACGCCCTGGAACACCACGGCCGCGCCGCGCGCGTCCATGTTGACGGGGTTGTCCTGGAAGCTCCAGCCGGTGCGGATCGACTGCGCCACGGCGAGGGAGCCGCCGGTCTGACCCTCCATGCGGGCGTACGCCGTGCGCTCGAAGCGACGCGTGAGGAACCACATCGCGAGCAGGGCCGCCGTGAGGACGCCGAAGATCGACGTGTAGATGATGGCCGCGACGCCGCCGATGAGCAGGCCGACCACCACGAAGATCGCGATGGTCCCGATGAGGATCGCGAGGATGCCGGGCAGGAGCTGCTTGTCCTGCGGGGCGGTCATCTTGTACGCCTGAATGATCAGGTGGTACCAGCGCTGCTTCTTGGGCTTCGGTGCGTCGTTCTTCGCCATGATGCGGACAGTCTAGTGGCAGGCGGGCGGGGCGCCAGGACCCCGCGTCGCGACGGCCGCGTCAGCCGAGCTCGGGACGCGCCTTGAGCAGCGCGGAGGCCTCCTGGCGCGACTCGGTCGCCTCGCCGAGATGGGCGAGCGACGCGGGGATCTCGCGACCCTTGCGCTTCATCGCCTGGCCCCAGAGACGGCCGGCGCGGTACGACGAGCGCACGAGCGGGCCCGACATGACGCCCAGGAACCCGATCTCCTCGGCGATGTCCGAGAGCTCCACGAACTCCTGCGGCTTGACCCAGCGGTCCACCGGGTGGTGGCGGGGGGAGGGGCGCAGGTACTGCGTGATGGTGATGAGGTCGCAGCCCGCGGCGTGCAGGTCGCGCAGCGCCTCGACGGCCTCGTCGAACGTCTCGCCCATGCCGAGGATGAGGTTCGACTTGGTCACCAGGCCGTCCTCCTGGGCCGCGGTGAGCACGGACAGCGAACGGTCGTAGCGGAAGCCCGGGCGGATGCGCTTGAACACGCTGGGCACGGTCTCAAGGTTGTGCGCGAGGACCTCGGGGCGCGAGGAGAACACCTCGGCGAGCTGGTCGGGGTCCGCATTGAAGTCGGGGATGAGGAGCTCGACGCCCACGCCGGGGTTGAGCGTGTGGATCTGGCGCACGGTCTCCGCGTAGAGCCACGCGCCGCCGTCCTCGAGGTCGTCGCGCGCCACACCGGTGACCGTCGAGTACTTGAGGCCCATCTGCTGCACCGACTCCGCGACGCGGCGCGGCTCGTCGGCGTCGAACGCGGCCGGCTTGCCGGTGTCGATCTGGCAGAAGTCGCAGCGGCGCGTGCACTGGTCGCCGCCGATGAGGAACGTCGCCTCGCGGTCCTCCCAGCACTCGAAGATGTTGGGGCAGCCCGCCTCCTCGCACACCGTGTGCAGGCCGCCGGTCTTCACCAGGCCCTTGAGGTCCTGGTACTCGGGGCCCATGGTCGCCTTGGTGCGGATCCACTCGGGCTTGCGCTCGATGGGGACGGCGGCGTTGCGAGCCTCGACGCGCAGCATCTTGCGGCCCTCGGGTGCGATGGTCACACGGGCTCCTTCGTGGGGAGGTTCGACGATGCGCCGGTGGGCGCCTGCGCCCACCTTACGTCGGCGAGGGCGGCTTCCAGGAATCGCACCGTGGGCTCGACGGCCTCGGCGAGCGGGACGTCGCGTCCCAGCTCGGCCGCGAGGGACGTGACGTCGGCGTCCGAGATCCCGCACGGGACGATGCGATCGAACCACCCGAGGTCGGGCGTGCAGTTGAGCGCGAAGCCGTGCATCGTCACGCCCTTGGCGACACGCACGCCGATCGCGCAGATTTTCCGCTCGCGGCGCTTCTCCGTCGCCGGCAGCCACACGCCCGAGCGGTCCTCGACCCGGATGGTCTCGATCCCGAACGAGGTGCACACGTCCATGACAGCCTGCTCGAGGTGGCGCACGTAGCGCACCACGTCGACCGGCTCCGCGAGACGCACGATCGGGTAGCCGACCAGCTGGCCCGGCCCGTGCCACGTGATGCGGCCGCCGCGGTCGACGTCGATCACCGGCGTGCCGTCCACCGGTCGGTCCCAGGCGGCGGTGCGCTTGCCCGCGGTGTAGACGGGCTCGTGCTCGACCAGGAGCAGCGTGTCCTCGGCCTCACCCGCGACCACCTGCGCGTGGATCTCGCGCTGGAGATCCCAGGCCTCCTGATACGGGACGAGGCGTGTGCCGAGGTCGAGGGGGACGATTCGCATCCCAGGATGGTAACTCTTGGCGGGGAACGGGAATAAGGTCCCGGGTTTGCGCGATCATTACCCACGTGAACATCAGATCCTGGGCACGTCCCCTGCTCATCGTCCTTGTCATCTTCGCGTGGCTCTCCATCGGCGGCGCCGGCGGCCAGACCTTCGGCAAGCTGTCGGAGGTCCAGGAGAACGACTCCGCCGCGTTCCTTCCGTCGAGCGCCGAGTCGACCGAGGCGGCCGACGCGCACGCCGAGTTCGCGCCGACCGAGTCCGTCCCCGCGCTCCTCGCCGTCGAGGGCACGCCCGCGGACCTCGCCACCGTGCAGGCCTTCGTCGACGGCGCCCTCGACCGTCCGCTCGAGGGCGACCCCGAGGGTCGCACCGTGGGCGACGTCACGCTCACCGGCCCTCAGGGCCAGGGCCCGACTGCGGTGCCGTCCGAGGACGGCGAGGCGATCCTCGTCTCGCTCGCGGTCGACGCCGAGGTCTTCGACGAGTCCGCCGGGGAGGACTCGGTCGGCCAGCTGTACGTCGACACCCTGCGCACCGCGTGGGAGGAGGCCGAGACCGGCCTCACCGGCTACGTCACCGGCCCGGCCGGACTGGTCGCCGACCTCGTCGAGGCCTTCGGCGGCATCGACGGCATCCTGCTGCTCGTCGCGCTCGGCGTCGTCCTGGTGATCCTGCTCATCGTGTACCGCAGCCCCGTGCTGCCGTTCCTCGTGCTCGCGACGTCGATGCTCGCGCTCACCGGCGCGATCATCGCGGTGTACGCCATGGCGAACGCCGACGTCCTCACGCTCAACGGCCAGAGCCAGGGCATCATGTTCATCCTCGTGGTCGGCGCGACCACGGACTACGCGCTGCTGCTCGTCGCCCGCTACCGCGAGGAGCTGCTGCGGATCCAGTCGCCGTACTCGGCGCTCGCCCACGCGTGGAAGCGGTCGCTCGAGCCCATCGCGGCCTCCGCGGGCACCGTGGTGCTCGGCCTGCTCGTGCTGCTGCTGAGCGATCTCAAGTCCAACGCCGCGCTCGGCCCGGCCGGAGCGATCGGCATCGCCGCATCGTTCCTCGCGGCGCTCACGCTGCTGCCCGCGCTGCTGCTCATCGGCGGCAAGCACGCCCGCGGCGTGTTCTGGCCGGCGATGCCGCGCTACCGCGGCGACGAGGCGCATGAGGCCGAGGAGACCATCGAGGCCGTCGAGCGTCGCGCCGGCGTGTGGGGACGGGTGTCGCGCTCCGTGAGCGCGCGTCCGCGTCTCGTGTGGGTCGCGGCCGCACTGGGCCTCCTGCTGTTCGCGGCCTTCGTGCCCACCTTCAAGTCGGGCGGCCTGGGCGAGCGCGACATCTTCACCGCCGAGACGGAGTCGGTCACCGGCTTCGAGTTCCTGGAGCAGCACTTCGACGCGGGCGCCACGTCGCCCATCCGGGTCATCACGGCGGAGGGCTCGTCGCAGGAGGTGCTCGACGCGGTGAGCGGCATCGAGGGCGTCACCCAGGCCGCGGTGCTCACCCCGTCGGTGGCCGCGGGCGCGCCGGCCGGAGCGGTGCCGAACGAGGAGCCGATCGTGGTCGACGGCCGGGTCGAGATCGACGCCGTGACCCAGGTCTCGGCGTCGTCCGCCGAGGCGCTCGACATCGTCGCGGACGTGCGCGAGGCCGTGCACGCGGTCGACGCAGAGGCGCTCGTGGGCGGTCAGGCGGCGGAGTCGCTCGACACGCGCCTCACGTCCGAGCGGGACCTGAGGATCATCCTCCCGACCATCCTCGCGGTGATCCTCGTGGTGCTCATGCTGCTGCTGCGCTCGATCCTCGCGCCGGTGCTCATCATCGTCGCGAACGTGCTGAGCTTCGCGGCGACCATGGGCCTGTCCGCGCTCGTGTTCAACCACGTGCTCGGCTTCCCCGGGACCGACCCGTCCGTGCCGCTGCTGGGCTTCGTGTTCCTCGTGGCGCTCGGCGTCGACTACTCGATCTTCCTCATGTCGAGGGCGCGCGAGGAGTCGCTGCAGCACGGGGCGCGTCAGGGCATCCGCCGCGCGCTGGCGGTCACCGGCGGCGTCATCACGTCGGCGGGCATCGTGCTGGCCGCGACCTTCGCGGCGCTGGGCGTGATCCCGCTGATCTTCCTCGCGCAGATCGCGTTCATCGTCGCCGCGGGCGTGCTCATCGACACGTTCGTCGTGCGGTCGCTCCTGGTGCCCGGGCTCATCGGGGACATCGGCGGGCGCGCGTGGTGGCCGTCGAAGCGGATCACCGACTGACCCCTGTGGACAACGCACCCCTCCCTCGTCGCTGATGCGACGGTGGAGGGGTGCGTCATGTCACCCCGCTCCGGCTCGACCGGGTCGCGCGCGCCGTCGGCTCGGGCGACCGTGACGAGCGGCTCGCCCGGGAGCGCGTCGCCGCGCTGAGCGAGCTGACGCACCCGGGCCTGTGCGTCCCCCTCGACGTGGTGCGCGAGGACGATGCGGTGGTGGTCTGCAGCCCCCGGGTGCCGGGCGTGACGCTGGAGGACGCAGGCCGGTGCGCGGACCCAGGGGAGTGGGTGTGGCTGGTCGTCGGCATCGCCGAGGCGCTCGCCGCGCTGCACGCGTCAGGGCTGACGCACGGCGACATCGCCCCGGCGAACGTGATGATCGCGCGAGCGCCGGTGCTGGTCGACCTCGTGGGTCCGTCGCTCGGGCACGAGCGCGGCACGCCCGGCTTCGCGGCCCCGGAGCGGGCGGCCGGAGGCCCGCCCAGCGCTGCCGACGATGTGCATGCGCTCGGTGCGGTCGCGCTGGCGGCGGCGCCGGAGGGTTTCCGGAGCGACGCCGAGGCCTGGATGGCGCCGCTGCTCGCGCGCGATCCCTCGGTACGGCCCGCGGCGGCCGCGGTCGCGCGTGGGCTCGTCCGCTGCGCCGAGCCGCAGCCCTGGCGTCCTGACGCCGCGGTGGAGCGCGAGTCCGGGTCCGCGGTCGCCGACGCGCGGACCCAGCGCGCGCCCGGTGCGTGGC
>NZ_BBLU01000003.1:120297-283243 GCF_000759715.1 Demequina mangrovi | reverse complement strand
GCGGCTGCCGGCGCAGCGGGAGCCGGAGCGCTCGGCGGCGGCGAGGCGGGCGCGGCGGCGGACGGGGCAGGAGCGCTCGGCGCGGGGGCCTCGGAGGCGAGCAGCCGCGCGCACAGCAGCTCGAGGTGGAGCCGCGGCGAGGTGGCGCCCACCATGTGCGTGAGCGCGTCGTTCACCAGGTCGGCTGCGGCGGAACCGCGCGCCAGCCCCAGCCGGCGCGCCTGGCCGGACATGCGCTCGAGCTGGTCGTCGGGCATCGAGCCGAGCGCGCGGGCGCCCGCCTCGCCTGCCGCGCAGAGCACCAGCAGGTCGCGCAGCCGCTCGAGCAGGTCCTCGACGAAGCGCCGGGGCTCGTGGCCGGTGGACATCACCCGCTCGACCACGTCGAACAGGGAACCGCCGTCGCCCGCCGCGAGGGCGTCGACGGCGTCGTCGAGCATCGTCGCGTCGGTGAAGCCGAGCAGCGCGATCGCACGGTCGTAGGTCACGCCCGAGTCGTCGGAGCCCGCCATGAGCTGGTCCAGCACCGACAGGCTGTCACGCACCGAGCCGCCGCCGGCCCTCACCACGAGCGGCAGCACGCCCGACGCGACCTCGACGTCCTCGGCCTCGCACAGGGACTCCATGTACTCCGTCAGCACGGGCGGCGGGACCAGGCGGAACGGGTAGTGGTGCGTGCGCGAGCGGATGGTGCCGATGACCTTCTCAGGCTCCGTGGTCGCGAAGATGAAGCGGATGTGCGGCGGCGGCTCCTCGACCAGCTTGAGCAGCGCGTTGAAGCCCTGCGGCGTCACCATGTGCGCCTCGTCGAGGATGAAGATCTTGTAGCGGTCGCGCGCGGGGGCGAAGGCCGCCCGCTCGCGCAGCTCGCGCGCATCGTCCACGCCGTTGTGCGAGGCCGCGTCGATCTCGACCACGTCGACGGAGCCGGCGCCGCCCCGGGCGAGCTCGATGCACGACGGGCACGTGCCGCACGGGGTGTCCGTGGGGCCCTCGGCGCAGTTGAGGCAGCGCGCGAGGATGCGCGCGGAGGTGGTCTTGCCGCAGCCGCGCGGACCCGAGAAAAGGTAGGCGTGGTTGACGCGGTCCGCGCGCAGCGCTTGCATCAGGGGGACGGTCACGTGCTCCTGGCCCACGACGTCCGCGAAGGTGTCGGGACGGTAGCGGCGGTACAGGGCGGTGGTCACGGGTACGACTCTAGTGCGAGGGTCCGACGCCGCGGAAAAGGCCCTCCACAGCAGCGTGAGGGCATGAAAGGACCCCCCACGCACCCGACAGAGCCCGCTTACCCTTGCTTCGTTCCCGACCTGGGGGAGTTGGGCGAGGTATCGCCACGTGGGGGGTCGCGGACAAGTCTAACGGCTCGGCGGGTGAGGAAGTGCCCGCGGGATCGGGTATAGTTTCCGGGCCTGGAGGATTCGCCTAGTGGCCTATGGCGCACGCTTGGAAAGCGTGTTGGGTGCAAGCCCTCAGGGGTTCGAATCCCCTATCCTCCGCCAGTAGTCCTCGATCAGCGACGGGATGGTGCCTGTGACCGAGCGATCGAACGGACGTCCCGACGCCCGCCGCGCGCAGGTCCGCCGTCACCGGCGCGAGCGCCAGATCATCGTCTTCGGCGTGCTGATCATCGTCCTCGCCTTCACGTCGCTGTACTTCGCGGGCGTCTACAAGGGGGATGTCGAGGGGCCGTTCTCGCAGCCCTTCGTCACGCCCGAGGGAGCGTTCGAGAGCGACATCACGCTCGTGTGCCCGCCGCCGGACACCTCGCCGATGGCGCACAAGAACGTCGGCGTCCGGATCCTCAACGGCACGGAGGTCCAGGGCCTCGCGGGCAGCGTCTCGTCCGTCCTGGAGGAGCGCAACTACCTCGTGGTGAGCACCACCAACTGGGGCCGCACCTACGGCGACAGCGTGCGCATCTACTTCGGCGAGGACGGCGTGCGCCAGGCCTACACGGTCGCGCGCAACTTCGACGCCGAGGTCGACCTGGTGCTCGACAACCGCGAGGGCACCCTCGTGGACATCGTCCTGGGCGAGGAGTACGCGGCCAGCGGCTCGATGCGCTCCGAGCTCGACCCGGAGCTCGACAACGACTCGTTCCTCGCGGCCAACGCGGAGTGCCTCCCGGTGAGCGTGGTCGAGCCGGAGCCCGCGCCGCGCACGCTGCCGGTCAACCCGCTCGACGCCGACGAGTCCGACGCCTCCGCATCGCCCGAGCCGTCCGCCAGCCAGAGCTGAGCCCGGCGCCCACGGCGCACCCTCACCCCGCGAGGGGACGATGCGCCGCGTCCGCGTCCGCGTCCACGCCCGCGCGCGGACGATGCCCCTGCGGGTGAACGACGAAGCGGCGGGCGACCGCTCGGGCCGCCCGCCGCTTCTCAGCCGCTGATCAGCTCTCGAGCGTGCCGTGGAACGCGGTCCACGACTCGGGAGCGAGGCGCAGGGTGATGGTGCCGTCCTCGTGCGTCGCCGGCAGGGCGTCGACCATGCCGTAGGACTCGGCGGCGTCCTTGCCCTCGCGCGGACCCTCGTGGTCGGCGAGCACCGCGGAGCCGCCGTCGATGCGCGCGGTCGCGCCGGGGTGACGCAGCGTCACCACCTGCTCCTCGGAGGTGCGGTTGGTGACGAAGAGCGCCAGGGCGCCGGTCTCCGGGTCCACCGTCGCGGCGGCGGTGACGGTCGGCACGTCGCCGTGCTTCGCGGTCGCCATGGTCGCGGCATCGACCTTGACCTGCAGCGCATCGCCCTGCGCGAGGCGCGCGGCCGTCGCGAAGGGGTGGAACGTGGTCTGCCTCCACGCGGGACCGTCGGGCTCGGTCATGATCGGCGCGATGACGTTGACCAGCTGCGCGAGGCAGCCGACCGCGACGCGGTCGCTGTGCGACAGGAGGCTGATGATGAGGTCGCCCACCACCACGGCGTCGAGGGCCGAGTACACGTCCTCGATGATGCGGGGCGCGTCGCGCTGCACCGGAAGGTTGGTCTCGCCCTCGAAGCGCGAGAACAGGTACCAGACGTTCCACTCGTCGAAGCTGATCGAGATCCGCTTGTCCGAGCGCTTCTGGGCGCCGATCGCGTCCGCGGAGGCCACGACGCGCTCGATGAAGGTCGACATCGCGGTGCCGGAGGCGAGGAACGAGCCGCGGTCGCCGTCCATCTCCTCGTAGTACGCGTGCATCGAGATGTGGTCCACCACGTCGTAGCAGTACGAGAGCACGGTGCGCTCCCACTCGCCGAACGTGTCCATCATCATCGAGCTCGAGCCGCACGCGACCAGCTCGATCGACGGGTCCACCTGACGCATCGCGCGGCCGGTGGCGGCCGCGAGCTTGCCGTACTCGTGGGCGTCCTTGTGGCCGATCTGCCACGGGCCGTCCATCTCGTTGCCCAGGCACCACAGCTTCACCCCGTAGGGCTCGACGCGCCCGTTGGCGATGCGCATGTCGGCCCACTTGGTGCCGGCCTCGCCGTTGCAGTACTCGAGCAGGCCGATGGCGGCGTCGATGCCGCGCGTGCCGAGGTTGACGGCCATCATCGGCTCGATCCCCTCGCGCTCGCAGTACTGCAGGAACTCGTCGGTGCCCACGAGGTTGGGCTCGACGGTGCGCCACGCGAGGTCGAGGAACGGCTTGCGGTCCTCGACCGGGCCGACGGCGTCCTCCCACGTGTAGTTGGACACGAAGTTGCCGCCCGGGTAGCGCAGCATCGTGACGCCGAGCTCCTTGGTGAGGTCCGCCACGTCGCGGCGGAAGCCGTGCTCGTCGGCGGTCTCGTGACCGGGCTCGTAGACGCCGGTGTAGACGCAGCGGCCCAGGTGCTCGACGAACGAGCCGAACACGCGGCGGTCGACGGGCGCGACCCGGAAGTCCGGGTGCAGGGTGATGGTGGTCATGCGCTCTCTCTCCGTTGAGGTGGGGGGGACGATGCGGGTGCCGCCCGGGAGCGCCGGGCGCCACCCGCATCGGTCGGGCGTCAGTCGGCGAGCTCGTCCGCGGTGCGGGCGATGGGCCAGCCGTCCTCGGTCCAGTCGAGCTCGCGGATCGCGAGCTGGAACTGCCCCGCGAGGTCCTCGTCGTAGTAGTGGTACGCGAGGTAGCCGCTGTCGTAGGACTCGCCGCCCGGGCCGATCATCGTGCCGTCGGTCGACAGGATCTCGTCGCCGCCGTCGTAGCCCATGGTGTTGCCCCACGAGTCGACGTACGGGCCCGTGATCTCGGTCGCGCGGCCGGCGGCGATCGAGTAGGTCGAGTCGACGCCCGCGCAGCACGTGTCGCGGGACACGAACAGGTAGTAGTACCCGTCGATGTGCTCGATCGACGCGCCCTCGATGGCGTTGGTCCCGCCCGCGGTGCGGGAGGCGATGGTCGTCGGCTCCGCGCCGTCGACGGGCTTGCCCGAGGGCCACTCCAGCTCGATGAGCTGGATGCCGCCCCAGTACGACCCGAACGCCATCCAGGGGGTGCCGTCGGCGTCCTCGACGATCGACGGGTCGATCGCGTTGTAGTTGTCGGTCGCGGGGTCGGAGCTCACCACGAGCCCCTCGTCCGTCCACCCGTAGTCCGGGTCGTCGGGGTCGAGGGTCGGCGACGTCATGAGGCCGATGGCCGAGAGGTTCGAGCCGAAGGTCGAGGCCGAGTAGTAGAGGTACCAGGTGCCGTCGTGCTCGAACACGTCGGGCGCCCAGATGTGCTCGATGCCGGGGATCATCTCGTAGACCCACATCGGGCGCGACTGGGCGTCCCACACGCCTCCGACGTACTCCCACTCGAGGCCGTCCGTCGAGCGGCGGATCGAGGGCGAGCCCGCCGCCTTCGCGATGTCGCCGGTGGAGAACACGTACCAATCGTGCTCCTCGGTGCCGACGACCAGCGCCGGGTCATGGGTGTCGAGGTCGCCGGAGAGCTCGAGTGCCTTCGCGCCCGGCTCGTCCGAGGCCCACGGGCTCCAGATCACGAGCCCGGCGCCGAGGGCCGCGACGGCTCCCGCCGCGACCGCGCCGATGATGACGGGACGCTTGCTCATGCGGCGTCCAGCGCGACCCACGCGACGCCGTGCGCGGGCACGGTCGCGGTGAGCAGGGCGTCGGCGATCGCGGTGGTCTGGCCCGGCCAGAGGTCCGCCGCGGTGACCTCGGCGTGGCCGATGCCGAGGATCGAGGACAGCGCGACGCTCGCCTCGTGAGGCTCCTCGCCGGTCCAGAAGATCGCGGCGTAGGCGCGGTCGGACGATGCGGAGCGGGCGGACCACACGATGAGCTCGCCGCCCTCGAGGGGCTCGCGGAGCAGCTCGCGCCCGTCGACCGAGCCCTGGAGGACCTCCGTGACCGCGGGGGTAGCGAGGAGCTCGAGCGTCTCCTCGGTGCTGGTGGGCAGGTCGCCGCCGACCATGAGAGGCGAGCGGGCCATGCACCACAGCGACAGCATCGCGCGCTGCTCGTCCAGCGTGAGGCGGCAGTGGCGGGGCTCGCCGCGCTCGGCGCGGATGCCGATGCGCCCGAGGGGGAGCATGTCGGCGTCGGCCCAGCCGCCGGCCTGCTGGAAGGGCGCCCAGCGGGCGAGACGCGCGAACTGCGCGTGGAGGTCCTCCCAGCGGTCCCACAGGTCGTCGGAGATGCGCCACATCTGGGCGTTCTCACGCAGGTGGTCGATGTGCGCGGTGGACAGCCCGGTGCCCGGGGACAGGGACAGCGAGATGTCGCGTCCCGAGCGCTGGATGGCGAGCTGGTAGGCGGCGATCTCGCGCTCGTAGTACGGCGCCTGCATGTCGTCGGCCTTGATGAAGTCGACGCCCCACGCGGCGAACTGCGCGACCTGCGCGTCGTAGTACGCCTGCGCGCCCGGGTGGTCGTGGTCGAGGCCGTAGTTGTCGGGGTTCCACTGGCACACGTGGTCGAGGTCGGCCACGTCCTTGGCGGTGTACTCCGTGCCGAGGACGGGAAGGTCCTGCTCGACCGCGTGGCGCGGGATGCCGCGCATGATGTGGAGGCCGAACTTCAGCCCCAGCTCGTGGACCTGGGCCGCGAGCGGGCCGAAGCCGGCGCCGTCGGCGGCCGAGGGGAAGCGGTTGGGCGACGGCATCTGCCGGCCGAACCCGTCGAGGGTGAGCGGCGCGTCGGCGTTGTAGCCGTGCGAGCGCGCGGTCGGGTCGTACCACGCGATGTCCACCACCACCGTGTCCCAGCCGTGCGGCAGCAGCCGCTCGGCCATGACCTTGGCGTTGGCCAGCACCTCGTCCTCGGTCACCGTGGTGCCGAAGCTGTCCCAGCTGTTCCATCCCATCGGGGGGGTCGCTGCTCGCATGTCTCTTCCTTTCATGCAACGTTGCAAGATTCCTGGCATCGCTCGCCCCCGGATCGGGGGCCTTGCGCGGGTCGCGGAGCGTGCTCCGGAACCAGTCTGCCTCATGCGCGCGCGCGGCGATGACGCGTCATCGCACGGGGGGTGGAGAGAGCGCTCTCGCACCTCTCCCGGGTGGACGTGCGATGCGGCCGCGGGCGGTGACCGCAGGTCCACGACGCGCCGGCTCGAGTCCGCACGGGCGGCGGGCGGCCGCCTCCTCAGCGCGGCGCGCGGATGCCGAGGCGAGCTCCGGCCGGAGGACACGATGGTGCGTGGGCGGCCCCGGTGGAGCCGCCGCAGGCCGGCCCGGTGCGTGCGAGAGCCGCGCCAGGCGCGACGTTCTGCATGGACATTTACCAGGGATGATGCTAGGTCTCGCGTGCGCACGCCGCCCGTCGTCCTGCGGAGCGCCGCCCGGGTCTCGTCGTCGAGGCGCGGGCGCCGCGAGCTCCGCGACCGAGGGCCGGGGCGAGGCGGAGCCGTGTCCGGTGCGCGCGTCGCGGGGTCGCCGGTCGTCGCGCAAGGCCGCTTCCGGCGGCGGACGGCTCGCGCGCGAGGCATCGTCCGGGGGGTCGCGGCGGGCGCCGGGACGTGTCCGCGGAGAGGTCGGGGTGCCCGGCTCGACGCGACTGTCGGCATTGCCGCTTTGCGTGCATGCAATGCCGTGCGGGTGCCGCGACGGCGGTCCCGCCGTAACCGAGTTGTGACCTTTCAAATCTCCGGTTTTCCTTTGACAACGTTGCAAGAGGCTGGAATATTGCGAATCACGTGGAAAGCACGGGCCGGCGAGAGCCGGCGCCGCTCAATGGAGAGAAGGCATTCAATGAAGAAGACCATGTACGGCACCATCGCCATGGGAGCCGCCACGGCGCTCCTCGTCGCGGGCTGCTCCAGCGGGGACAGCGACAGCTCGGCGAGCGGATCCGACGGATCGAGCGGGGGCGGCACCGAGCTGCTGCTCTGGCACGGCTACACCGAGGCGGACGGGAAGGTGCTCGAGAAGATCGTCAACGCCTTCAACGACCAGTCCGACATGTGCACGGTGAAGCAGGAGCCGATCGCCTGGTCGTCCATCACCGAGAAGCTCGTCACCAGCCTCGGCGCCGGCAACGGCCCGAACCTCGTGGTCCAGGGCGTCGACACCGGCGAGGGCTACAAGAACCAGGGCGCGTTCCTGTCGATGGACGCGTACTACTCGTCGGGCGAGTACGAGAGCGCCGACCTCATGTACTCGCAGGCGAAGGACCAGGTCACCTGGGACGGCGAGGCCTACGGCGTCCCGATGGGCACCACCCCGTTCGCGCTCTGGTACAACACCGAGCTGTGGGAGGCCGCCGGCCTCACCGACGCCGACTACCCGACCACCATCGACGAGCTCATCGAGGTCGCCAAGAAGCTGACCATCGACGAGAACGGCGACGGCGAGCCCGAGCAGTACGGCTTCGCGATGCCCGACCAGGACATGGGCGTGTTCTCGACGCTGCTCCACTCGGGCGGCGGCGACTACATCACGGACGGCGTCCCCGCCTTCGACTCCGCGGAGAACGTCGCGACGATGGAGAAGTGGCAGGAGGCCTTCGTCGACGGCATGATCAGCCCGACCGGCATGGACAGCACCGCCGCCATGGAGCTTTTCGGCTCCGGCCGCGCCGCGATGATCTTCAACGGTCCGTGGGAGATCACCTCCGCCGAGAGCTTCGGCGTCGACATCGGCGGCTTCGGCTGGCCGAGCGACTGGGTCGCCGGCGTCTACAACTACTGGTACGCGACCAGCATGAACGACACCGACGAGGAGATGACCTGCTCGCTCGAGTTCTCGGACTTCTGGAACAGCTACGACCAGCAGATCATCTGGACGGAGTCGTACTACCCGCCGAACCGCACCGACATCGACATCGCTGAGATCGACGACCCGCTGGTCTCGATGCTCTCCGAGATGGCGCCGACGTCGTACTACTACGCGACGGGCATCGACACCAACATCAGCGACATCCAGTCGGAGTCCAACGCGGCGCAGCAGCAGATCCTTGCGGGCGGCGACGTGCAGGAGCTCCTCACCACGGCCCAGACCAAGATCGCGGGCTACCTGGACAACTGACGGATCGCGCGCCTGGGTGCCCCTGTCCGCAGGGGCGCCCAGGCCCGCCCCGTCGTGATGGGAGCACATCGTGACGACCAACCCTGTCCTTGAGCCGGCCGCGATCGAGTCCGCGGGCAAGTCCCGCGGCGGCCGCTGGAAGCATCGGTACAACTTCCAGCGCCACGCGAACCGCACGGGCTGGCTCTTCGCCGCCCCGGGCCTCTCGATCCTGCTGGCCTTCGTCTTCTTCCCCGCGGGCTACGCCTTCTGGATCTCGCTGACCGACTCCAGCGGGCTCAACAAGCCGAGCTTCGTCGGCCTCGACAACTACGTCCAGGCCTTCACCGACGCCGACTCGCAGAACGCGATCGTCAACACCGTGGTGTACGCGATCGGCTACACCCCGCTGGTCATCGGCGTCGCGCTGTTCCTCGCGATCTTCCTCAACCGCAAGGACCTGTTCCTCCGCGGCGCGCAGCGCACCACGATCTTCATGCCGTTCATCATCTCGATGGCGGTCGCGGCGCTCGCGTGGAGCTTCATCATCAACCCGAACACGGGTCTGATGCCCTACTGGTTCTCCAAGATCGGCATCAATCTCCCCGACCTTCTCAACGACGAGACGTGGGCGATGCCGACGGTGATCTTCGTGGCCGTCTGGAAGAACTTCGGCTACTTCATGGTCATCTTCATCGCGGGCCTCCAGGGCATCCCGCCGGACCAGTACGAGGCGGCCGCGCTCGACGGCGCCAGCAAGTGGCAGCAGTTCAAGGCCGTCACGCTTCCGGGCCTGCGACCCACGATGACCTACGTCATCATCATCGCGATCAACACGGCCTTCCAGACCTTCGATCAGATCTACATCATGACGGGCGGCGGGCCTCTGAGGTCCACGGAGACCATCGTGTACCGGGTCTACACCGAGGGCTTCACCAACTTCCGTCAGGGCTACGCCTCCGCACTGTCCTTCGTGCTCATGGCGATCACGCTCACGATCGGTCTGATCCAGCTCTCGATCAGCCGCAAGCAGGAGAGGGATCTCGCATGAACAAGCCAATCCCGTTCTGGCGGCGCCCCGGCACGATCGGTGCGAACCTGCTCGTCATCGCGGCGTCGCTGCTCGCGATCTTCCCGCTCGTCGTCGTCATCGTCACGGCGTTCACGCCTCAGAACGAGACGATCGCCTACCCGCCGGAGCTCATCCCGAGCACCTTCACGCTCGACAACTTCGCGGGCGTGTTCGAGAGGATCCCCGTCGGCGCTCAGCTGTGGAACACCATCATGATGTCGGTGGGCGTGACGTTCTTCTCGCTCATCCTCAACTCGATGGTCGCCTACGCGCTGGCCTTCATCCCCTTCAAGGGCCGCGGGCTGCTGTTCGGCCTCCTCATCGCGACGATGATGATCCCGTTCCAGTCGCTTCTGATCCCGCTGTACAAGATGCTGACGGAGTTCGGCTGGATCGGCACCATGACCGGTCTGATCGTCCCGCGCGCCGCGGACGTGGCGGGAATCTTCCTGCTGCGGCAGTTCTTCATCATGATCCCGAAGGAGCTCCGCGCCGCCGCCATGATCGACGGCGCCTCGGAGTGGAAGATCTACTGGCGGGTCATGATGCCGAACGCGACGGCCGGCCTGCTCACGCTGGGCATCTTCAACTTCGTGGGCAACTGGAACGACATGCTGTGGCCGATGGTGATGACCAACAGCGCGGAGGACCGCACATTGACGGCGGGCCTCGCGATCCTCAACGGCACGGCGCAGGGGCTCATCCCCTACGGCGTCACCATGGCCGGATCGCTCATCTCGGTGCTGCCCCTGGTGATCATGTTCGCGATCGTCCAGAAGCGGTTCATCGAGGGCGTGGCCACCGCGGGTCTGAAGGGATAGCACGTGCGACCTCGATGGACTCCCGACGAGGCGCGCCGCTGGTACGAGGACAGGCCCTGGATCTCGGGATTCAACTTCATCCCGAGCGGGGCCATCGACGGCCCGCTGTGGCTGCTGCAGTCCCACGACCATGAGGCGGCGTACAGGGACGCGGCGCGCGAGATCGCGCTCGCCGCGTCCCTGGGCCTCACCAGCATCCGCTTCTACCTCCCGTTCGAGGTGTGGCGCTACGAGAGGGACGCGTTCTTCGCTCACCTCGACCAGCTCCTCGACCTGCTGGAGGTGCACGGCATGACGATGATGCCGGTCATCTTCAACGACTGCTCGGTGCCCAAGGAGCGCTGGCGCGAGGCCCCGCTCGGCCCGCAGCCCGAGCCCGTCCCGGGGCACTTCGGCGGCTCCGCCGAGGGTGCGTTCACCGACGACGTCCAGACCGGCAGCACCGTCGGCTACGTCATCACCGACGAGCCCGACCTCGAGCCGCTGTTCGAGGAGTACGTCACGTCGCTCGCGCGGCGCTACGGCGAGGACGATCGCGTCCTCCTGTGGAACGTGTGGAACGAGGTGGGCAACTCCTCGCGCGGCGACCTGTCGGTGCCCATGATGGAGAAGACGTTCGAGTGGCTCCGCGCCGCCGACGTCGAGCAGCCGCTCACCGCCGAGGTGTGGGGCGGGGGCGCCACCTCGCCGTTCTCGTGGATGAACGATCCCGTCACCATCCCGGGGCCCGAGCTCCGCGCGGTCGAGCTCTCCGACGTGGTGTCCTTCCACTACTACGGCGACTACCTCCACGCGCGTCAGCTCATCGCGACGCTCCGGCAGTTCGACCGGCCGCTGTTCAACACCGAGTGGATGCATCGTCCGTACGGCAGCACCATCGCGACGCATCTGCCGCTGTGGAAGCGCGAGGAGATCGGCAGCTACTTCTTCGGCTTCGTCAACGGCAAGTGCCAGCTCCACGAGGCGTGGGACTTCATCAAGGGGATCGAGGCCGTCGACACGCGGCTGTGGATGCACGACATCTTCCACGACGACTTCACCCCGTACGACGCCGAGGAGATCGCCGTGCTCAAGGAGCTCAACGGGGTGGCACGATGACCGAGCTGCGACTCGGGCTCGAACGCCCCGGCGCGCCGGTGCGCGCCGAGCTGTTCAGCCAGTTCTTCGAGCACATGAGCTACGCGACCATCGGCGGGCTCAGCGCCGAGCTCGTGGTCAACCCCACCTTCGTCCAGCAGCACCACCTTCAGCGGTGGCAGATCGACGAGCTGCTCGCGAACGGCGCGTGGACCGAGGCCGTCTGGAGGGGCGAGGAGCCCGCCGGCCGGTGGATGTCCGCGCCCATCGCGAGCGGGGTCTCGACGCAGCTGTTCCACGACGAGGCCGCCCACGGGGTCCCGCTCGCGTGGAGCGCGATCGGCACGGTCGCGCCGTGCGTCGGCCGCGTGGGCGACGGCGTGCGGATCCGCGCGGGCGGGCTGCGGCAGGTGATCTTCGTGCCCACGCACCGGACGTCGCGCCTCGAGATCGCCGTGTGGGCGAGGACGGTCAACGATGCGGGCCCTCTGCGGCTCGAGCTGCGCCGCCGCTGGAGCTCCAAGGCGGGGGTCGCGGGCGAGCTGCTCGCCGAGGCCGCCGTCGAGATCATGGACGACCGCTGGGCCGAGCACGTCGCGACGCTCGACATCGCCGCGGCGGTGGCGCCCACGGAGCCCGTCGAGCTCGCGCTGCTCTTCGACGGCGACGGGCTCACGCTCGACCGGATCAGCGTGCTTCCCTCGGATCACGCCGACGGCCTCGATCCCGAGGTGGTGGCGATCGCGCAGGGGGCCCGGATCCCGGAGCTGCGGTGGCCAGGCGGCAACGCTGTCTCGTACTACCACTGGCGCGACGGCGTCGGGCCGCAGTCGCTGCGTCCCTCGCGCCCCAACTACGCATGGGGCGGGATCGAGACCCATCACATCGGCACCGACGAGTACGTCGCGTTCTGCCGCACCATCGGCGCCCGGCCGCACATCACGGTCAACATGGGCACCGGGACGGCGGAGGAGGCCGCGGCCTGGGTCGAGTACTGCAACGGCTCGGCGGAGACGCCGATGGGTCGCCTCCGGGCGGCGCACGGTCACCCGGAGCCGTACGGGGTCGACCGGTGGGAGATCGGCAACGAGACCTACGGGTCGTGGCAGGGAGGCTTCGTCGGGCCCGAGGAGAACGGCCGGCGGTTCGCGCTGTTCGCCGAGGCGATGCGGGCGGCCAGCCCCATCCCGCTGATGCTGCATGCGGCCGGCAACTGGTTCGACCTCGCCCCGCCCCGCGACGGGCTGGTGGACGTGTCGAACGACGGACGGTGGCATGGAGAGCTGCTCCGTCAAGGGGTCGAGCACCTCGACGTGGTCTCGATCCATGGCATCCCCATCAACGACCGCTTCTTCGAGGGCGTCGAGCCCGACGCGATCCATCAGGCGCTCATGGCGTGGTGCGAGACCGCGCTCGAGTCGCAGCTGCCCGAGCTGCTCGCGGAGCTCGATGCGGGCACGCCTCCCGGCCGGGAGGCGATCCGCCTGAGCGTCACCGAGTGGGGTCCCATCGGCGCGAGCCCCGGCGCGGCATCCATCGAGAACGTCGACGGCGCGGTCTGGGCCGTCGCCTTCCTCGGCGGCCTCACGGGCTTCGGCGACCGGATCGAGATGGCCAGCCCCAACGGCTTCCTCCACGGCGGCGCCATCAAGAAGGGCGGGGGCGTGGTCTACCCGGACCCCGTCTTCTCGATGGTCGCGCGCATGCGTGCGCTCGCGGGCGCCCGGCCGCTGCCGGTCGAGGCGAGCGGGCCGACGTTCCGCATCGACGCCCCGGCGGATCTGGGCCGGGTGGAGGAGAGCGTGCCGTACCTGCGCGCGACGGCGCTGCTCATGCCGTCGGGCGACGTGTCGTTGCTGGTCGCGAGCTACCGGGCGCAGGGCGAGGACGTGGTCGAGGTGCCCGGCGGATTCACCGTCCGCAGCGCCGAGCTCTTCGCCTCCGCGCCCGGCCTGCGCGCGACGCCGGCCGTGACCGAGCCCGCACGCTGGGAGGTGCTCGCGGTCGAGGAGGGCGCGCCGCTGCGGTTCACCCTGCCGGCCCGGGCCGCGGCATGGCTCGAGCTCGCGGTCGAGGGCTGAGGCCGCTCGCGCCGTCCGCCGGCCCCCGCCTACGCGGCGGGCTCGGCGGGCGGAGTGGGGTCGGCGGGCGGAGCGGACGAGCCGCGCACCATGAGCTCGGCCTCGACCACCGCGGCCTCGGCGTCGCCGGACCGGCTGCCGTCGATGCGTCCCAGGAGCATGTCGAGGCCCGCTTCGACGATGCGTCGGCGTCCGGGCGACACCGTGCTGAGCGGCGGGGACGTGTGCTGGCTCAGGCCGATGTCGTCGAAGCCCACCACCGCGATGTCCTCGGGCACCCTCAGGCCGTGGGCCTGGACGGCGTGGAGCACTCCCATCGCCATGAAGTCGTTGAACGCGAAGACGGCGTCGACCGGGGTGCCGGCCTCGAGGGTCCTCTCCATCACGCGGTAGCCCTCCTCGGGGGTCCACTCCTCCGCGGAGAGCATGAGCCGCGGGCTCACGTCGATCCCGGCCGCGGCGTGGGCCTCGAGGTAGCCGGCGAGGCGCAGCCTCCCGGTGGCCCCGGCCTCGGACGTCCCGGTGGGGGGCAGCCCGACGGCTGCGATCCGCGTCCGGCCGCCGTCGAGCAGATGCGCCGTCGCGAGCCGTGCGCCGCCGACATCGTCCATCGCGACGCGGTCGACGGCCTCGCCGTAGCCGAAGCTGTGCGAGGTGAGCGCGACCACGGGAGCCGAGAGCCGCGTGAGATCGAGGTGGCCCGACAGGTGGGTCGGGTCCACGAAGATGCCGTCGGTGATCATCGCGAGCTGCGCGAAGACGTCCTCGGGCGCGCGCGAGTCGTGCTCGTCCGTCGGCTCGATGAGGACCGCGTAACCCCGGGCGCGCGCCGCGGCGAGCAGGTCGTCGGCGAGCTCCGCGAAGTACGGCTGCGACAGCCGGGGCAGCACCAGCGCGAGCGTATGCGTGGAGCCGACGCGCAGGTTCCGCGCGATGAGGTTCGGCCGGTAGCCGAGCACCGCGATGGCGTCCTTGACCGCACGGCGTGTGGCGTCCTTGACGTACGGCTGGTCGTTGACCACGTTCGACACGGTGCGCACGGACACGCCTGCGAACTGCGCCACGTCGCGCAACGTCGCGGGGCGTCGCTGTTCCGGCATGGTTCCCCTCTCACCGTCGCCGGCTTCATCGCGGCGGCGACCGTCTCGCTGCCGAGTCTAGTGCGCGCGGGAGAGGGCGATCGACCCTCCGACACGGTGGGCTTTGCATCGTTATCCGATGGCGGATACTGTGCAGCGCAAGGGGTCGTCGAGGACCTCTCCAGACGTCGCACGCGGACGGCGATGCTTTGTCCCGCTTGCGTGAATTGCGGCGTAGGAGGGTCCGGACTGGTTCCCGAGGCCCGCGCGCGCCGGACCCGTCACGCGCGCACCCCACAACTTCACACACCGACCGTCCGGACCACCTTCTTGCAACGTTGCAGGAAGAATCCGGACCGGCGGCGCCGCCTCCCGCAGCGCGCCGCCACCCAGCGAGGAAGGCGCAAGCACCCATGAAGTTCACCGAGGGTTACTGGCGGGTCCGCGACGGCTTCACGGCCCTGCACCCGCGCGAGATCCACGAGGCGCGCGTCCGCGAGGACGGTCGCTCCCTCGTGGTGCATGCGCCGAGCATGCGCGTCGAGCACCGTGGCCTCACGCTCTCGAACCCTGAGTTCACCTTCACGGTCCGCGCGCCGATGGACGACGTGATCGCCGTGACGGTCGAGCACTTCACCGGCGCGCGTCGTCGCGGCCCCGACTTCGAGGTGAGCGAGCCGGGCGCGACCCGCGTCTCGGTCGACGCCGCCGGCGACGCGCCGCTGCTGCGCTCCGGCGGTCTCGAGATGGTCTTCGACCGCGCCAGCGCGGAGTTCGCCTTCCGCACCGCCGACGGCCGCGAGCTCACGCGCTCGGGCTTCAAGGCGGTCGGGCGGCTCACCGGCCCGGACGGCGCCGCGTACATGCACCAGCAGCTCTCGCTCGGGATCGGCGAGACCGTCTACGGGCTGGGGGAGCGCTTCGGCCCCGTCGCCAAGAACGGCCAGGCGGTCGACATGTGGAACGACGATTCGGGTACCTCGTCCGACCGCTCCTACAAGAACGTGCCGTTCTGGTGGACCAACGAGGGCTACGGGGTCTTCGTGGCCCACCCCGAGGACGTCTCGTTCGAGGTGGGCTCGGAGAAGGTCGGGCGGATGCAGTTCTCCACCCGGGGCGAGCGGCTCACCTACTACGTCATCCTCGGCCCCACGCCCAAGGAGGTGCTCACCCGCTACACCGCGCTCACCGGGCGTCCGCCGCGCGTGCCCGCATGGTCCTACGGCCTGTGGCTCACCACGAGCTTCCTCACCGACTACGACGAGGAGACCGTCGCGGGCTTCATCGACGGCATGGCGGAGCGCGACATCCCCCTGTCGGTCTTCCACTACGACTGCTTCTGGATGCGCGAGTTCCAGTGGTGCGACTTCGAGTGGGACACGCGCCACTTCCCGCACCCCGAGGCCCGGCTCAGCGACCACCACGCCGACGGCGTCAAGGTCTGCGTGTGGATCAACCCGTACATCGGCGCGCGGTCACCGCTGTTCGCCGAGGGGATGGAGAACGGCTACCTCCTGCGCCTGCCCGACGGCGGCGTCTACCAGACCGACTTCTGGCAGTCCGGCATGGGGCTCGTCGACTTCACCAACCCTGAGGCCCGCGCCTGGTACACCGCCTACCTCGAGCGGCTGCTCGACCAGGGCGTCGACTGCTTCAAGACCGACTTCGGCGAGTCCGTGCCCACCGACGTGGTCTACCACGACGGCTCCGACCCCATGCGGATGCACAACTACTACACGTACCTCTACAACCGCACGGTGTTCGAGCTGCTCGAGCGCAAGCGCGGCCACGGCGAGGCCGTGCTCTTCGCGCGCTCGGCGACCGCCGGCGGCCAGAGCTTCCCCGCGCACTGGGGCGGCGACTGCGAGTCGACGTACGACGCGATGGCGGAGACGCTGCGCGGCGGCCTCTCCCTCGCGAGCTCCGGCTTCGGCTACTGGGCGCACGACATCGGCGGCTTCGAGGGCACGCCGGACCCCGACCTCTACAAGCGGTGGGTGGCCTTCGGGCTCCTGTCGAGCCACTCGCGGCTCCACGGATCCTCGTCGGTGCGGGTGCCGTGGGCCTTCGACGAGGAGGCGGTCGAGGTGCTGCGCGACTTCACGCGCCTCAAGCTCAGCCTGCTGCCCACGCTCGCGACCGTGGCCGAGGACACCGTGGCGCGCGGCGTGCCGATGATGCGGCACCCGGTCCTCGAGTTCCCGGACGACCCGGGCGTGCTCCACCTCGACCGTCAGTACATGCTCGGCCCCGACCTCATGATCGCTCCGGTGCTGCGCGCGGACGGCCGTGTCGACTACTACCTGCCCGAGGGTCGGTGGAGGAACCTGCTCACCGGCGACGAGGTCGACGGCGGCCGCTGGGTCCGCGAGCACCACACGCCGCGCACGCTTCCCCTGATGGTGCGCGAGGGCGCGGTGCTCGCGCTCCAGGACGGACGCACGGACACCGAGGGATCGCTGCTCGAGGGCCTGCGCCTGCTGGTGCACCCGACCGCGGAGCCGTGCACCCGCACCGTCACGCTGCGCTCCGGCTTCGGAGAGGACGCGCAGGAGGTCGACGTCACCGTCGAGATCGGGCCCGACGAGGTACGGGCGACCGCGACCGACCTGCCCGCCGGGTGGGTGCTCGAGGTCGCCGGCGTCCGCGCGGACGCGGTCGACGGCTGCGCCGCGGTGAACCTCGCCGGGCGCGGGCGATGAGCGCACCCGACCTCGCGTGGGGGCATCCGTCCGCACCGCTGGTGATCCGGCTGACGGACGATGCGCCGGCGCGGGTCGCGCTCTCGGACCCCGCGGGCATCGCCCACGGTCCCGGCGCCGAGCAGGCGCTGGTCGAGGTCGCGCTGCGCGGGCACGGACGCTCGTTCTCGAGCGCGCGGCTGCGCCGCTCCGTGGTCGGCGAGCGTCTCCGCCCCGTGTCGCACACCGTCGACGACCGCTCCGCCGTGGTGGTCCAGCGCGATCCGGTCACGGGGCTCGTGGCCGAGACACGCATCGTCCTCGCCGGCGAGGCGGCCGCGTACCGCTTCGTCACGACGCTGAGGTGCGACGGCGACGCGCCCGTGGTGGTCGACGCGGTCGCCACCGCGGCGCTGGGCGGGCTCACGGGCGCGGTCGGCGAGACGCGCGAGGCGCGCCTGTGGACCGCGCGCCACGAGAGCTACGCGGAGAACCGCTGGTCGAGCGAGCCGCTCGCCGAGGGTCTGCCCTGGATCAACCCCGGGATCCACCGCCAGCCCGCGCGCGGCGTGGTCGAGCGCACGGGGACCTCGACCTGGTCGACCGGCGCGTACCAGCCGGGCGGGGTCATCGAGGGTCCGCGCGGTGCGGTCGCGTGGGAGATCGAGGTGAGCGGGCCCTGGCGCTGGGAGGTCGCGTCGCTGAGCGACCCCGCCGACTGGCTGTCGCTCGCGCTCATGGGGCCCAGCGACGAGCACCATGCGTGGAACGTCACGCTCGCGCCGGGCGAGGAGCTCACCACCGTGCCCGCCACGGTGGCGGTCTCGCCCGCCGGCTTCGAGGGCGCGGTCGCGGCGCTCACGCAGGCCCGCCGCGCCGCGCATCGGCCGCAGCCCGCGGGGGCGCGCGACGCTCTGATCTACAACGACTACATGAACACGCTCATGGGCGACCCGACCGAGGAGAAGCTGCTGCCGCTCATCGCGGGCGCCGCCGCGGCGGGGGCTGACATCTTCTGCATCGACGCCGGCTGGTACGACGACGGCCACGACTGGTGGCCCAGCGTGGGCGAGTGGCTGCCGTCGACCCGGCGGTTCCCGACGCTCGGGCTCGGCGGGGTGCTCCAGCGGATCCGCGACGCGGGCATGCGGCCCGGGCTGTGGGTCGAGCCGGAGGTGGTGGGCGTGCGCTCGCCGCTCGCGGACACGCTCCCCGAGGAGGCGTTCATGCGCCGCGGCGGAAGGCGCATCGTCGCTCATGACCGCTACTTCCTCGACCTGCGCTCGGAGGCGGCGCGCGCGCACCTCGACCGGGTGTTCGCGCGGCTGATCGAGGAGCTGGGCGCCGAGTACGTGAAGTGGGACTACAACGTCACCCCCGGGATCGGTCCCGGCGACGAGGCGCCCGGCGCGGCGCTCCTCGACCACTCGCGCAGCCTCCTCTCGTGGTTCGACGCGCTGCGCGACCGGTACCCGCATGCGGTGATCGAGGCCTGCGCCTCCGGCGCGAACCGCCAGGACTCCGCGATCCTGCGCCGCTTCGACCTCCACTCGACCTCGGACCAGCAGGACCCGCTCCTGTACCCGCCCATCGCGGCGGGCGCGCTCATGGCGATGCCGCCCGAGCAGGCGGGCAACTGGGCCTACCCGCACGCGGGGATGTCGGTCGAGGAGGCCGTGCTCACGCTCGTCACCGGGCTGTCGGGGCGCATGTACCTCGCGGGTCATCTCGACCGGCTCCCCGAGCCGCTCATGGCCGCGGTGCGCGAGGCCTGTGCGACGTACCGCGAGGTCATCGCGCACCAGCAGGTCTCCGTCCCCTTCTGGCCGCTCGGTCTGCCTCGATGGGAGGACGGCGTCGTGTGCGCGGGCACCCGCGCCTCGGCGGAGCGCGGGCAGGCGCTGGTGTGCGTGTGGAACCGCGACGGCGCCGAGAGCCTCGAGGTGCCGCTCGACGGACCGGTCGACTCCGTGGAGCAGCTGTTCCCGGACCCGGACGGCGAGGTCGACGTCGAGCCTTGGACGCTGTCCTGGGACGCCGAGGCGGGGACGCTCGGCATCGGCGCCCCGGCCGGGACGCCGTCGGCCCGCGTGCTGCGCGTCACCTACGCGGACGCCGCGAGCACCCGCTCCTCCGCCTCCACCTCCGAAGGAGCGCCCGCATGACCACGGCCACCCCGTCGCCCGCCTCCCGTGCGCACGCGCTCGCGAGCGGTCCGGTCCGCCCCACCGACCGCGCGCTCGCGGCCCAGCACCCGGTGCCGGCCGGGCGTGCCCGCCTCGCCTCCACCGACGAGCTCGGGGCCTGGCAGGAGCGGTGCGCCTCGGTCACCGTGCCGCACGTGCTCGAGCAGCTCGAGGCCAGCGGCGTGCTGCCCAACCTGCGCCGGGTCGCCGACGGCGAGACGCAGCCGTACGTGGGGATGCCGTTCGCGGACTCCGACCTGTACAAGGCGCTCGAGGCGCTCGCGTGGGAGGCGGCGCGCACCGGCGACGATGCGCACGCGGGCTTCGTCGACGCCGCGGTCGATCTGCTCGAACGCGCGCAGGATCCCGACGGCTACCTCGACTCGTGGATCCAGGTGGACCGCCCCGAGCAGCGCTGGCAGGACCTCGCGTGGCATCACGAGCTCTACTGCGCGGGCCACCTCATCCAGGCGGCTGTCGCCTGGTCGCGCGCCACCGGCGAGCAGCGCCTCATGGGCGTCGCGCGCCGCCTGGCCGACCACATCGACGAGCGCTTCGGGCCGGGCCGCCTCGAGGGGATCCCGGGGCATCCGCTCATCGAGACGGCGCTGGTCGAGCTGTTCCGGGAGACAGGCGAGCGCCGCTACCTCGAGCTGGCCGCGACCCTCGTGGAGCGGCGCGGCCGGGTCGACATGCCCATCCAGCACTTCTCCCCGATCTACTACCAGCACCACGTGCCCGTTCGGGAGGCGACCGCCGCCGCGGGCCACGTGGTACGTCAGCTCTACCTCACCACCGGTGCCCTCGACGTCGCGGTGGAGACCGGCGACCTCGACCTCCTCGTCGCCGTCGAGGCGGTCTGGCGCGACGCGATCGAGCGCAAGACGTACGTCACGGGAGGTCAGGGCTCGCGGCATCGGGACGAGTCCTTCGGGGACCCGTACGAGCTCCCGTCCGACCGCGCGTACGCGGAGACCTGCGCGGCGATCGCGAGCTTCATGCTCTCGTACCGCCTGCTGCTCGTCACGGGTCGCGCGGAGTTCGCCGTCGAGATGGAGCGGGTGCTCCGCAACGGCATCCTCTCGGGGGTGTCGCTCGACGGCCTGCAGTTCTTCTACTCGAACCCGCTGCAGGTCCGCCGCGGCCACATCGGCGGCGAGGAGACGGCGATGTCGGAGCGGCTGTCCTGGTACGCGTGCGCGTGCTGTCCGCCCAACCTCATCCGCTTCGCGGCCTCGCTCGGCTCGTACGTCGCGACCGAGGACGCCGAGGGCCTCACCCTCCAGATGCCTGTCGCGGGGGAGTTCGAGGCCTCCGGCGACGCCTGGCGGCTGGAGGTGGCCGTCGAGACCGACGCGCCGTACGGCGGCCTCGTGGCGGCGCGGGTCACCGCGGCGACGGGACGCGCGCGGCTCCGGCTGCGCGTCCCGATCGGGGCCGAGGGGCTCGCGGCGGCGATCGACGGCGAGCCGATCGACGTCGACACCGAGGACGGCTACGTCACCGTGACGCGGCGATGGGCGGTAGGCGAGGTGCTCGAGATCCGCTCCGAGGCGCCGGTGCGCGCGCTGCGCCCCCATCCGCGCATCGACGCCGTCCGCGGCTCGCTCGCGATCATGCGCGGCCCGTTGGTCTACTGCATCGAGTCCGCCTCGTGGGACCGTGACGCGTCGATCGACGAGATCAGGGTCGAGGCGGACGCGATCCGTGCGGCGGTCGAGGTGCCGCTGCCCGAGCTCGGCACGGTCGGGCTGCGTTTCGACGCCCGCGTGATCGCCGACGCCGATGCGCTCGACCTCTACGTGGAGGACGAGCCGGCCGGTGGCGGCGAGGGCGGAGACGATGCGAGCGTGGTCGCGGTGCCCTACGCGCGCTGGGCCAACCGCGGTCCCGGCGAGATGCGCGTGTGGATCCCTGAGGCCCGGCGCTAGCCGCAACGAGGACGAGGCCCGTGGTCCGGTGAGCTCACCGGACCACGGGCCTCGTCGCGTCGGCTCGGGTCAGCGGCCCAGGCGGATGACGTTCCACGACACGGGCGGCAGCAGCGCGCTCGCGCGCCCGTCCGCGACGCTCGCGGTGGTGTTGGCCACGGGGGCGACCGAGGCGTCGTCGTCGGCCGTCGCGGACCACGTGTGGTCGGGGTTGGACAGGCTCGTGGCGCCCAGCACGCGCAGACCGGGCACGGCGCGCAGGTCGACGTCGAGCGCGACCTCGTCGGTGGTCGAGCGGTTGACCGCGAAGATCACCACCTCGCCGGACTCGGGGTCGCGCGTCGCGACGGCGTCGATGACCGGGACCCCGCCGAAGCGCGCGGTCTCGTACTCGGGCGCGTCGATCGCGAGGCGGAGGACGTCGCCGTGGGCGAGGTTCGAGGCCTGAGCGAACGGGTGGAACGTGGTCTGGCGCCAGGCGCGGCCGCCGGGCTCGGTCATGATCGGCGCGATCACGTTGACCAGCTGCGCGAGCGAGGCCGCGTGCACGCGGTCGGTGCGGCGCAGCAGCGAGATGAGGAGGCTGCCCACCACCACGGCGTCCGCCACGTTGTAGCGGTCCTCGAGCAGCACCGGTGCGACGGGCCAGTCGTCGCCAGTCGGGGGCTTGGAATCGGCGCGCTTCTGGTACCAGACGTTCCACTCGTCGAAGCTGAGGTGGATGCGCTTCTTCTCCTTCTTCTGCGCACGCACGAGGTCCGCCGCCGCGACCACCGACTCGATGAAGTGGTCCATGTCGACGCTCGAGGCGAGGAACGAGCCGAGGTCGCCGTCCTCCTCGAAGTAGTAGGCGTGAGCCGAGATGTAGTCGACCTGCTCGTGCGTGTGGCCGAGCACCGTGCGCTCCCACTCTCCGAACGTCGGCATCATCGAGGCCGACGAGCCGCACGCGACCAGCTCGATGCCCGGGTCGACCATGCGCATCGCGCTCGCGGTGCGCGCGGCCAGCCGGCCGTACTCGTCCGCGGTGCGCGCGCCCACCTGCCACGGGCCGTCCATCTCGTTGCCCAGGCACCACATGCGGATGCGGTACGGGTCCTCGGCGCCGTTGGCGCGGCGCAGGTCGGACCAGTGCGTGCCGCCGGGGACGTTGCAGTACTCGAGGAGGTCGAGCGCCTCCTGGATGCCGCGCGTGCCGAGGTTGACGGCCATCATCGGCTCGGTGCCGGACTTGGCCGACCACTTCATGAACTCGTCCACGCCCACGATGTTCGGCTCGGTCGAGTGCCACGCGAGGTCGAGGCGGCGGGGACGGTCGGCCACGGGGCCGATGCCGTCCTCCCAGCGGTAGCCCGAGACGAAGTTGCCGCCGGGGTAGCGCACGGTCGAGATGCCGAGCTCGCGGGTGAGGTCGATGACGTCGCGGCGGAAGCCGTCCTCGTCCGCGCTGGGCGCCTCGGGGTCGTGGATGCCGGTGTAGACGCACCGGCCGAGGTGCTCGACGAACGAGCCGAACGTGCGGCGGCGGACGGGCCCCACCCTGAAGGCGGGGTCGACGGAGACGCTGGCGTGGAGCATGGGATTCCTTCCGATCAACGGTGGTCGGGGGCGGCGCCGGCGGCGCTGCGGGCGTCGCCGGTCGGGGTGACGATGCGGGCAGGGCGCGGGTCGCAGGGGGCCGGGGAAGCCGTCAAGGACCTCATGATGAGCCCGTCCTCTCTACATCGTTGTAACGCAAACGCTCCCATATCGGGGCACCGCGTGCCTCCGGAGGGTACCCTGGCGCCGTCCCGAGGGGCGGTGTCGAAGGGCCCAGATCGGGGTGTGTGAGTGGTCACAGAGGGCCTTTTCCGGCCATCGTCCCTGATAGATGATCGACATGGGCCGGTGTTTCGCAATCGTGACCTGACCGACTTGACCAGCCCCCGTTTCCCGTGTCATTGTTCCATCGTTGTAAAGGCGCCGACACAGGGTCGGTTCCAGAGCCTGGGGTCAACGACGACCAGGATGCGACGGACGCCTCATCAGGGCATCGTTGCATCCGGGCAGGACCTCACTCATCAACGATGATCAGGGAGGCAGGCAAAGATGCGTAAGTTCAAGACAGCCGCCATCACCGCGACCATGGTGGGCGCGCTCACCCTTGCGGCGTGCAGCGGCGGTTCCTCGAGCGACGGTTCGGGCAGCGCCGAGCCGGACACGGCGGGCGGCGACGCTCCCAACGAGCTCACGTTCATGTTCCGCGGCAGCGACTACGACAAGGCCGCGTACCAGACCGCCATCGACAAGTTCGAGGAGGAGACCGGCGCCGAGGTGACGATGATCATCACCGACGCTGACCAGTACGCGACCAAGCTGCAGGCGGCCATCGCCGGTAACAAGGTCCCGGACGTCTTCTACATCGAGCCCGGCAAGATGATGGGCTACGTCTACGCGGGCGTGCTCGCGGACCTCACCGACTACGTCGGCCAGGACGTCATCGACAACATCTGGGACTTCGGTACCGACGCGTACCGCTTCAACACCGAGACCGGCGAGCGCGGCAACTCGGCCGACGCCCTCTACGGCCTTCCCAAGGACGTGGGCCCGTTCGGCTTCGGCTACAACACCGTCCTCTTCGAGAAGCTCGGCCTCGAGGCGCCGTCGGCCGACGAGCCGATGACGTTCGACGAGTTCGTGGCGCTCTGCAAGGAGCTCACGCAGGACGACGAGCTCGACTACCAGACCTGGGGCACCGGCCTCAACGTCGTGTGGAACTCGCAGGCCTTCGTCTGGGGCGCCGGCGCGGACTGGATCTCCGAGGACCAGAAGACCGTCACGGTCGACACCCCGGAGTTCGCCGAGGCGCTGCAGTGGTTCGCGGACCTCGGTCTCGTCGAGGGTGTGACCCCCTCGGTCGAGCAGGCCCAGAGCCTCGACACCTACCAGCGCTGGATGGCCGGCGAGATCGGCTTCTTCCCGGTCGCCCCGTGGGACATCGCGACCTACAACTCGGTCGCCGAGGAGAACCCCGACACGTTCGGCTACGACGTGATCCCCTACCCCGTCGCCAACGAGGGTGACGACTGGTCGACCTGGCTCGGCTCGCTCGGCATCGCGGTGTCGGAGAACTCGAAGAACAAGGAGCTCGCGGCCCAGCTCGCGACCTACCTGTCGACCGACCTCGACGCGCAGAAGACGCTCGCCGAGGGCAAGGTTCAGATCCCGAACCTGATCGACTACGCCACCGGCGAGTGGATCGAGACCGACGCGCCCGCCGCCGGCTGGCCCGCCAACACCAAGGCGTTCCTCGAGATCGCCGAGTCGAAGGGCAAGCCGCTGCCCGGCGTGTGGACCTACACCCCGGAGTGGTACGACAACTTCTGGATCGGCATCGAGAACGTCGTCGACAACGGCTCGCAGACCGCCGCTGACTTCGTCGCCTCGAAGCAGACCGAGATGCAGCAGCTGCTCGACCAGTCGTGGATCAGCGCCGACCAGGCGAAGGTCACGGGCTAAGCAGTAAGCAAGGGAAGGGGGGCCGGCGCCCACAGGCGTCGGCCCCCTCACCCCGGCAGGAAGGACAAGGACATGGCCACGACAACCGACACGGAACAGGTGACCTCCACCTGGACCAAGGCGGATCAGAAGGCCGCGCGCAAGCGCAGTGCGGCCCTGCATCGCAAGGAGCACGGCTGGGCCGCTGCCTTCATGGCAGCCCCGGTGATCGGTTGGGTGGCGTTCCTGCTCTTCCCGATGGGCTTCTCCATCTACGCGTCGATGACCAACTGGAACGGCATCGGCAACATGACCTTCATCGGGCTGGACAACTACACCCGCCTGGTGCAGGACCCGTACTTCTGGAAGGCGCTCTGGAACACCGTCTTCTACATGATCGGCATCCCGATCGGACTCGCGATCTCGCTCGCGCTCGCGCTCGCGCTGAGCCGCAAGATCCGCGGTCGCACCTTCTTCCGCACGGTCTACTACATCCCGGTGATCAGCTCGCTCGCCGCGATCGCGATCCTGTGGCAGTGGGCCTACAACGGTGACTTCGGTCTCGTGAACCAGGCGCTCTCGCTCGTCGGCATCGACGGCCCGAACTGGCTCCAGGATCCGACCTTCGCGAAGCCCGCGCTCATCATCATGGCCGTATGGAAGGGCCTCGGCTACTCCACGCTGCTGTACCTGGCGGCCGTGCAGGCCGTGCCGCGCTCCCTCTACGAGGCGGCCTCGCTCGACGGCGCCAGCGGCTGGAAGAAGTTCACCAAGATCACGTGGCCGATGGTCCAGCCCGTCACGTTCTTCCTCGTGGTGACCAACATCATCGCGGGCTCCATGATCTTCACCGAGATCAACATCATGACCCCGACGGGTGGACCGTCGTGGAGCACGGCCTCCCTGGTCTGGTACGTGTGGAACCAGGCGTTCCGCAACCTCCAGATGGGCTATGCCACCGCGATGGCGCTGGTGCTGGGAATCCTGGTCCTCATCGTGACCGTGATCCAGTTCCGCATCAACCGTGCCAACGACTTCTCGATCGACTGAGGCGAAGGAGACAGCTATGAGCCTCAACGCGAACACCGCGCGCGCCGCCTCCGGCGCGATCGCCGGCGCCGGCGAACCCGACCACGGCCGCAAGGCGCCCCGCCCCACCAAGGGCATGTTCAAGAAGACGGGTGCGACCCAGGAGAGCCCCGCGGTCAACGCGGTCCTCACCTTCATCCTGTCGATCGGTGCGATCGTCATGGCCGCGCCGCTGGTGTGGATGGTCTCGACCTCGCTCAAGACCAAGGAGGGCGTCTACTCCCTCCCGCCGGAGTGGATCCCCGACCCCTTCGTCTGGGACACCTACGTCCGCGTGTTCGACGACACGTACGTGCTCTCCGGCATCAAGAACTCGCTCATCGTGGCCATCTCGGTCACCGTGATCGGCACCGTGTTCTCCTCGCTCGCGGCCTTCGCCCTCGCGAAGCTCCGCCTGCCGGGCAAGAACGCCATCTTCCTCATGCTGCTCTCGGGCATGATGGTGCCGTTCCCGACGCTGATGATCCCGCAGTTCGTGATGTTCTCGAAGATCGGCTGGGTCGACACCCTGCTCCCGCTGATCGTGCCGGTCATCCTCGGCAACGTCATCATGATCTTCTTCCTCCGCCAGTACCTGCACAACGTGCCGGACTCGCTGGTCGAGGCCGCGAAGATCGACGGCGCCTCGTACCTCAAGATCTTCTGGACGATGATCCTCCCGCTGATCCGCCCGGCCATCGCCGCGCAGTTCATCCTGTGGTTCATGGCGGTCTGGAACGACTACCTCGCGCCGATCATCTACCTGAACTCGCCTGAGAAGCAGACCCTTCAGGTGGTCATCGCGAACATGAACGTGCAGTACGCCACGCAGCGCGACTACCCCCTCATCATGGCGGCCTCGGTGATCTCCGTGATCCCGATCCTCATCGTCTTCCTGATCTTCCAGCGGCAGATCATCGAGTCGATCGCCCTCACCGGATCGAAGACCTGACATGAGCAACGAGCACGCGGCCCCGGCGGACATCGCCGGGGCCGCGGGCCTTTCACGGCCCGCACCGTCCACGTGGGGCGCACGCAACGCCCACGACCCGACCGCCGTCCGCGACGACGACGGCGTCTACTGGCTGTTCTCGACCGACGCCGATGCGGACGGCCCGCTCCGGGCGTCCGGCGCCCAGATCCGCCGCTCCGAGGACCTGGTGAGCTGGGAGTTCGTGGGCTGCGCGCTCGACGGCGTCCCCGGACCCGCGCGCGAGCACGCCGGCGCGGAGGGCCTGTGGGCCCCCGACGTGGTCCGCGTCGAGACCGCCGCCGGGACCGAATGGCGCATGTACTACTCGGTGTCCTCGTTCGGCTCGCGCACCTCGGCCATCGGCCTCGCGGTCGCACCGCACCCGAGCGGCCCGTGGGAGGACCGCGGCATCGTGGTCGCGACCGATCACGAGCGCGACGGGCACAACGCGATCGACGCCCAGCTGGTGATCGACGGCGACCGTCACCACCTGGTCTACGGCTCGTTCTTCGGCGGCCTGCACGTGTTCGAGGTGGACCCGGTCACGGGCTTCGCGCTGGACGCGCACGGCCCTGGCGAGCCCGCATCGTCCCTCGGGACGCTCATCGCGCGGCGCCCGACGTCCGTCGACACCGCCATCGAGGGCCCCTACGTGATCCCGCGCCCCGGCGGAGGCTGGGCGCTCGTGGTCTCGTACGACTCGCTGGTGAACACGTATCACGTGCGCGTCGCGCTCGCCGATGACCTCTACGGCCCCTACGTGGACCACGAGGGCCGCGAGATGACCGACCTCGAGGCCGACCCGGAGGCCGTAGGCCTCACCGTGCTCGCGAGCCACCGGCTCGAGGGCGCGGAGCGGGGCGTCCTCGCGCCGGGCCACGCCTCGGTGCTCACCGAGGAGGGCCACCAGCTGCTGGTGCACCACACCCGCTTCGCCGAGACCCCGCGCGAGCACGAGGTCCAGGTGCGCAGGCTCGTGTGGACGCAGGGCGGATGGCCACTCGTGTCCGTCCAGACCTGGGCGGGTGCGCGCGAGAACGATGACGAGTCGACGTGGCCCGCCGACGCGGCGGAGCTCGCGGGCGAGTGGGAGATCGTCGACTACAGCGGCCCCACCCAGGAGGTCGTGCCGTCGCGGCGCGTCCGCGTGGGGGCGGCGGAGCTCGAGGGCCTCGTGGCCCACGGGTCCGGTCGCTTCACCCGCGACGGGGACGTCCCGGTCGACGCGGTGGTCTTCCCCGCGTGGGACGCGGTGCGTGCATGCGCCACGCTCTCCTTCGCCGCACGTGGGCCCGAGGGCACGGTTGTGGTGGGCACCCGGGTGGGATGATGGCTGTCATGGCCGATCGGAAGCGCGACGAGCGGGAGCAGCGCAAGAAGCTCCCCCCGATGGAGGGTTCGCCCGCGGACATCGACGAGGTGCCCGGATGGTCGGGCCGCGTCATGGTGTGGCTGCGGGTCGTCGCGCAGTTCGTCGGCATCCAGCTGCTCATGATCGCGGGGACGGCCCTGGGGCTCGTGCTCCTGGGCCTGGGCCCCGCGATCGCCTCGGGCTCGCGCCTGCTGCAGCGCATCGTCGAGGGCGACCCGTCGGACGCGCTGTGGAGCGACTTCTGGCGCGCGTACCGGGAGGACTTCCGTCGCGCGGCGACGGTCACCGCGCCCTTCCTGCTGGTCGCCGCGGTGACCTGGTACGAGGTGCTGCTGCTCCTCGCCAACGGTCAGGGCACCCTGGCGGCGATCATGACCGGTGCCGTGATGGCGCTCGGCGCCTACGCGATCGCGAGCCTGGCCTACGCCCCGCACGTGCTGCGGCGCTACACCGACGGCCCCGGGCACGCGCTGCGCTTCGTCGCGGTCGCGCCGCTGCTGTCGCCCTTCACCGCGCTCGGCTGCGCGGTCACCACCGTCGCGCTCGTGATCGTGGGCCTCAAGTGGCTGCCGATCCTGCTGCTCATGGGCCTCTCGGTCCCGCTGCTGCTCACGGGCATCATCGTCGACCGGTGGCTCGACAAGATCGACGCGAGGATGGACGCCGAGGCCTGAGCCTTCGCCGGCCCGACGCGAGGGGCGCGGCTCAGGCGCCGGACGACTCGCGCGGCATCACGGTGAAGTCCGCGATCACGCGGCGGTACGGGTCCTCGCCGCCGGCGATGCGCGCGAGCAGCAGGTCCACCGCCTCCTGCGCGATCTCCTCGCGCCCAGGCGAGATCGAGGACAGCGTCGGCGAGGTGTACGAGGCGTCCTCGATGTCGTCGAAGCCGATCATCGCGACGTCCTTCGGTACGGTGATGTCGCGCGCGTGGAGAGCGTGAAGCGCGCCGAGCGCGAGCGCGTCGTTGAGGCCGAAGATCGCGTCGAACTCGACGCCGCTGTCGACGAGGTGCGCGACGCACTCGGCGCCGGTGGCGCGGTGCCACAGGCCGCCCTCGACGATGAGATCGGGGTCGAGCGGGATGCCGTTCGCCGCGAGGGCCGCCTGGTAGCCGAGCACGCGCAGCGCCGCCGAGCCCATCGTCTCCCCGGCGTGCGCGCCGATGACCGCGATGCGGCGCCGACCCTGGTCGATGAGGTGCTGCGTCGCCGCACGAGCCGCGTCGACGTTGTTCATGGTGACGTGGTCCCAGTCGCCGCCGAAGATGCGCTCGCCGAGCACGACGAGCGGGTAGTCCACCTTGAGCGCGTCCGCGTCGTCGGGGCCCAGCTCGAGCGGCGAGAAGATGAGGCCGTCGGTGAGCTGGCGGCGGTCCGAGGTGAGGACGTCGAGCTCGTGCTGACGGTCGGCGCCGGTCTGCTCGATGAGCACCACCACGCCGCGGGCCTCGGCCGCGCGGATCACCGAGTCGGCGAGCTCCGCGAAGTACGGCAGCGACAGCTCGGGGAGCGCGAGGCCGATGATGCCCGTGCGGCCCTGGCGGAGGCTGCGCGCCGAGAGGTTCATCTTGTAGCCGAGGTCGTCGATCGCGCGCTGGACCTTCTCGCGCGTCGCGGGGCGGATGTGCGGGTAGTCGTTGACGACGTTCGAGACGGTCTTGACGGACACGCCCGCCCGCGCGGCGACATCGTGCATCGTCACCGTGCCTCGCGCACCTGAGATGCTCATGCGCTCGTGGCCTCCTCCGCCTGGATCGTTGCCGGAAGCATGCCAGACGACGCCCCTGCGCGCGAGGAGCGTGCCGCCGCGATCCCGCGCGGACGGACGTCCCGGGTACTGACCATGGACACGGCTCCTCCTCGAGCGCGACGGCGGGGACGTCGTTGCAACGATGAACACACTATCGCGCACCCGAGCGCCCCAGCCACGGCCGTCGGCGGGCGTTGACGCTCGCCGACGCCCGGGGGACGATGCGCGCATGGACACCTCAGGCCTGCGCATCGGCGTCATCCTCGGCAGCACCAGGCCCCGCAGGCGCGGCGAGTCCGTGGCCGCGTGGGTGATGGGGCAGGTGGGGGAGCGCGACGCGCGGTACGACCTCATCGACCTGCGCGACCACCCCCTGCCGCTGCTCGACGAGCCCGCCTCCGCCAGCACCGGCCGGTACGAGCACGCGCACACGCAGGAATGGGCCGCCACGATCGCGCGCTACGACGCCTTCGTGATCGTGTGCCCCGAGTACAACCACGGGCTGCCCGCGGCGCTGAAGAACGCGGTCGACTACCTCTGGGCGGAGTGGCTCGACAAGGCGGCCGCGACCGTCTCCTACGGAAACGGCGGGGGCCAGCGCTCCGCGGAGCATCTGCGGAACGTCCTCAGCGCCGTGGGGATCGCGCATGTGCGACCCCAGGTGACGCTGTACAACCGCGACGACTTCGACGGCTACACGGTCACGCCGAACGAGCACCATCTCCACGGTCTCGAGGGCATGCTGGGCGACCTCGAGCTGTGGGCCGCCGCGATGCGCGAGGTCCGGGCGGCACGCGAGAGCTGATCCCGCCCGGCACGGCGGGGCGGCCGCTCGTAGGCTGGTGATCACCCAGGTCGGGAGGGGGAGCGAGATGACCGACCACGAGGAGACGACGGAGCCCGAGGCACCCGCGACGGAGGAGGTTCCGGCGCCCGCGCCGCCTGCACCTCCGCACGCCGAGGCGCCCACGCTGTCGCCGCGCACGCGGACCCGCATCTACGTGGTCGGGCTCGCGGTGTCCTTCCTCACGTACTCCGTGAGCGGCATCGCGGCGATCTTCATGGACGACCCGCAGAAGGTGGTCGGGGTGTCCGCGATCATCGCGACGGCGTTCGGCGCCTTCGCGTCGGGAGTCGGGGTCGCGTACCGCCCGACCCGTTGACGCCGCCGCGTCAGGAGGGCTCGGGCCCGGCGAGCTCCTCGAGCCACTCGCGGTGGTCGCGGCGGACCACCTCGAGCTCCGGATCGCTCCATGCCCATGCGCCGATCTCGGGGTCGCGGAACGCGCTGGTGAGCAGCTCGAGGACGCTGGTGGGCCGAGGCGGGGGCTCCGTGAGCGACGCGGCGGGAGCGGGTGCCCACCACCCCTGCAGCGCGCGGTGGCACGCGAGGGAGTAGGCGGCTGCGGCATCGTCCTGGAACCGGCCGCGCTTGGCGAGCACGGCCTCCTCGGCGAGCATCCGACGGGTCGCGCCGTCCGCATCCTTCGCGCGCTCCGTCGCCTCGTCCCATGCCCGACGTTCGCGCCGCGGCAGGTCCTTGGGTCTCTGATCGGTCGGGGTGCGCTTGAGCGCGGCCACGAGGTTGAGCATCGACCGCCGCGCCGTGAGCGCCGTGGGATCGCGCCTGTGCGCGACCCGCGTGAGGATCGCGAGCGCGCGCGAGTAGCGCTCCGACTCCTGCAGGAGCTCGTCGAGCACGTCGGGAGCCGCGCCCGCGACGCGAGCCTCGGCGATGAGGTTCATCATCACCGCCTGGTACGACTGCAGGAGCCGCAGCAGCAGCGCGTCCCGCTTGGCCCACGTCCACAGGACCCGGCGCAGCTGCGGGGTCGAGGGCCGGTGCCGCCCGAACCGCAGGTGGACCGTCCAGCTCAGCCACGCGCGCACCGGGCCCACGCTGAGCTCGTCGCACTCCTCGTCGAGCGCCTCCCGCACCTTGTCGCGGTAGGTCGCATGCGGGCGTGTCGCGACCGTCCCCATCCGGTACTCGTAGTTGTCGAGCGTGGCCTTGGCGGCGCGGTTGCCCGGATCGAGCAGCGTGGCGCGCTCGAGGAGGCCGATGCCCTCGTGGCTTCCGCCCGGCTGCACCGGGTACCAGGACGTCGCGACCCAGTGCAGCGCGATCGAGTCGGGATCGCGCGCGCCGTGCAGCCCCCGACCGAGCTCCGACCGGTAGCGCTGCCGGAGCGTGGTGAGCAGGTGAGCGGCGACGAGCCCCGCGAGGCGGTCCGCCACGGGTGCTCGTGTCGCGCCGGCGAGCGGTCCCGCACCGCCGGCGACGATGCGGCGCGCGGCGCGGACGCGGCCGTTCCGCGCGATGGTCAGCGACGCCGCCGAGGCGTTCTCGTTGTCGACCGTGACCGTCCAGGGCGCGCCGCCGAAGATCGCGGCCACCAGGGCCTGCGCCGCGGCGACCGCGGAGTTCCCGGACAGGTCCTTGATCGCGGCGGTCGCGCTGGTGACGTCGGTGCCGACGGGGTACTCGAGGCCGCTCGTCGTGCGTCCGGCCATGGCGTCGAGCGCGGTCATGATCCGGACGGAGTCGAGGTGATCGCCGGTGGTGTCGCCCGTCACCGTGATCGTCACCGCGAGCCGCGTCGCGAAGCTGTAGCCGAGCAGCACGATGCCCGCGCCCGCCGCTCCCAGCAGGAGGCACCACGGCCCGGTCGGGGAGGCCAGCGCGTGCCACGCGAAGGACCACGGCGACTCGCCGATGAGGATCCCGCCCGGACCGTCGTCGCGCACGATCCAGAGCGCACGCATCGCGATGGCGAGCGGGGCGAGCACGGCGAGCGCTCCACCCACGATCGCGCTCGCGCGACGTGTGCCAGGGCGCGAGGGCAGGTCTCGCATGAGGAAGGTGAGGGCCAGCAGGCGGGCGAGGAGCACGATGGCGAGCGTGCCGATGAGCACGAACATCCCGATCGGGGCGAGCGCGGAGAGCACCCGCGCGTCGAGCCGCTCCCACAGGGTGCCGAGGTCCTGCGGGCTCGTGGTGGTGGGGATGTCTTCCCCGGTCGCCTCGGCGGTCGCGACCAGGCAGCTCTGCACCAGCGACGCCGCCTGACGCTTGCTGCGGCCTTGCGCGATCAGGAGCTGCTCGGTCCGCTCGGCCGCATCGGTGTCGCCTCCGAGCGCCGCCAGCGTGGCGCAGGTCCTCTCCGCGAGGGTCAGCCGCGCCGGCTCATCGGAGGCCGCAGATGTGCTGTCGCCGCCCGTGCAGGCCCCGAGTGCGAGCACCGCGCACAGGATCACGGCCGCGAGACCGGCCTGTCGGCGGCGCGACTCCGTCCCTGCCCGAGGATGCATCGCGGACCCCCTTCGCGCTCGCGCGATGCCGATCGCATCAGTGTGCGTCCGGCTCCCGGGCTCGTGCAATCGGTACCCCTCGTGGTCGGTAGACGCGCCGACGTACTCTGCAAGGGCGGGGAGGGGGCACGATGCCGCACGACGCCTGGCGGGAGCGCTCGTACGAGCGCGACGGGGCCGCGCACGTCTACTACGCGCGTGGTGACGAGGTGGCGCCTGCGGTGCTGCTGCTCCACGAGTTCCCTGGCATCACGCCCGAGCTGCAGGGCTACGCCGACGCGCTCGCGCAGGACTTCCGCGTGTACGTCCCCTCGCTCTTCGGGGAGGACTTCGTCCCGATGACGTGCCGCTCCTCTTTGCGCGCCGCAGTCGGTCTGTGCGTGAGCACGGAGATGCACCTGCTGGCGCGCGACGGCGTAAGCCGGTCGGTGCCGTGGCTGCGCGGCTTCGCCCGCGAGGTCGTGGGCGAGGCGGGCCGCCCGTACGGGGTGATCGGGCTGTGTCTCACCGGCGGCTTCGCGCTCGCGCTCGCGGCCGACCCCCAGGTCGCCGCCGCGGTGGTGGGGGAGCCGGCGGCGCCGCCGCTTCCGGGTGCGCTCGGGCTGTCCGCTGAGGATCGCGAGGCGCTCGCGGACCGGTCAGGGCTGCGGGTTCAGGGGTACCGCTACGTCGGGGACTCCCACTCGCCTGCGGCGAAGCTGCGGGCGGCCGAGCGGCTGCTCGGCACCGGGCGCATGCGGCGCTTCGAGCTCACGGACGGGCCGCCGGAGGTGAAGCGCCCGCACTCGACCCTCACGCACCACCCGAGTCCGACCGCGGTGACGGGGGTGCGGGACTTCCTGCTCGACCGGTTGTCCGAGTCCGCGTGAGAACGTTCGCCCCTGGTCCACCAGGGGCGACGGCGTAGGCTGGCGGGCAACGCCGCCGATTCGCCTGCCCCGAGGTCAGTCATGTCGCCCGAGCTGTGGACCCCCGTACCGGCCTTCGTGGTGCTGCGCGGCCAGGCGGCCGGTCAGCGCATCCCGGTCCGCGAGGGCGCCCAGCGCGTCGGCCGCGAGGCCGCCTCCGGCATCGTCCTCGACGAGGACGGCGTCAGCCGCCGCCATGCGGTGGTGATCCGCGATCCCGGCGGGGTGCGGCTCCAGGACGCGGGATCGACCAACGGCACGTGGGTCAACGGCGCACGCCTGGTCGGCGTGCATGAGCTCGCCGCCGGGGACGAGGTGGTGCTCGGCTCGGTGGCGCTGCGCTTCGAGGACGGCACGGCCGCGGCGGATGAGACGGGCGTGATGCCGCCGGTGAGCGCGGAGCGGCCCGCGCCCGCGCCCGTGGCTCAGGCTCCGTCCGCGCCTGTCGCAACCCCGGCGCCGGCGACGGGCGGTTCGAAGGTGAGCCTCGGTCGGCTGGTGCTGGTCGCGGGTCTCATCAGCCTCGTCACGCTCGCGGTGGGCGTCGCGATCCAGTTCCTCACCGATCGGACGGGCACGGGCGTCTGGCTCGCCGCGCCGCTCACCGCGATGGCGGGCGTCCTCATCGAGGCGGTGCGGGAGTCGCTGTCGCGCAAGCGCGGCGCCCAGGCGCCGCCCCCGGCAGCCCCACCTGCGACCGCTCCGCCCGCGGGTACGACGCCGCCGCCGACCACCGCATCGTCCGCGCCTCCCGGCACAGGGATGCCGCCCGTCGCCGCGGCGCCGCCGCCCGCGCCGCGCCCGTCCCGCAGCGGGCCGGCGACGGCGCTGCTGGTGCTCGTGGTGCTCGTGGCGGTCGGCGCGGTGGTGGCGGGGATCACCTACGGCGTGGCGAAGGTGAGCGGGTACTTCAGCGGGAACCAGCCCGGCGTGGACCGGCTCGCGGGCGGGGCCGTGGAGGAGTCCGCGGCGGGCGTCGTGGTCACGGTCGACGAGGTCGAGGAGACCGCGGACTTCACGCGCGTCGGGGTGACGGTGAGCAACGGGCTCACCGAGTCGATCACGATCCCCCTGTACCGGTCCGCGACCCTGAGCGCGGCGGGCGGCGCCACGCTCGAGGCGGACTCGTTCCGCAGCACGTGGAACGACACCATCGCTCCGGGACAGGTGCAGAGCGGCACCATCGTCTTCCCGGGAGGCCTCCCGGCGGGCACGGTGACGGCGTCGCTGGCGTTCGCCCAGATCTACTCGTTCGACTTCGACGCGCCGAGCTCCATAGTCGTCGACGGGATCGAGCTCGGCGACGTCGAGGATCAGGCGGCAGCAGCAGCGGCAGCAGCGGCGATGGCCCGCGGAGGTTAGGCGGCGGGCGCGCGCAGGATCGACGTCATCTTCTTGCCGCGCGCGACCTCGTCGACCAGCTTGTCCATCCAGCGGATCTGCTGCATGAGCGGGTCCTCGATCTCCTCGACCCGGACGCCGCAGATGACGCCGGTGATGAGGCCCGTGTGCGGGTTCATCGCGGGGGCCTGCGCGAAGAAGTCCTCCATGGTGCGCTCGTCGGCGAGCGTCTGCGCGATCCCGGCCTCGTCGTAGCCCGTGAGCCACGTGATGACGGTGTGGAGCTCCTCGACGGTGTGCCCCTTGCGCTCGACCTTCGCGACGTAGTGCGGGTAGATGCTCGCGAAGGTCATGCCGAAGATGCGGTGCGGTGCCATCGGGCCAGGGTAGACCTCGCGGTGTCGAGCCGTCGCGACGCCGTCAGCGCCGTCGATGCACCAGCCCGGTCGCGGCGCCGAGCAAGCCGCCGGCGACGGTGTCGATCACCCGTTCCATCACCACCACGATGGTCGGATCCTCGCCGCGCGCCGCGCCGACGATGATGAGGACCGTCGGCGTGATGAAGACGAGCGCGAGCGCGTAGTTGCGCACCACCAGCATCTGCGCGCAGAACTGCAGGGCGCCGATGAGCAGCACCAGGACCCACGGCGGCAGCGTCACCCACCCCGCGACCGCGACGTACAGGGCAGCGCCGACGGCGGTGCCGACGATGCGATGGATCCCGCGCCGCGCCGCGCGGCCGCGGCCCGGATGCGCGCCGATCACCGCGAGCCCCGCCCCCACCGTCCAGTAGGCGCGTGCGGGGTCGATCGCGAGGTAGCTCACGGTGGTCGCCGCGACCGCGACGATGGTCGCGCGCAGCAGCAGCTCGCGCGCGACCGGATCTCAGGTCGGGCCGGGCAGCAGCTCGCGCAGGGACGCGGCGCGCGCCCGCCGATGCCGCTTCCGCAGCAGCCGCGCGCCTGCGACGAGGCATGCGAACGCGCTGCCGGCGGCGATCGCGCCGATCACCGCGGGAGCCTCCTCGATGCGCGCGCCGTCCTCGATCTCGCTGACGTGCGCCGCGAGCCCGAACGCGAGGAGGGGGAACAGCGGGCCCGGCGGCCCCAGCGAGTAGCCGTAGCCGAGCGCCGCGACGCCCACCGAGACGACCACCAGGCCGATGCTCGTGGCGAGAGGCGACGGCCCGGTGACGGTGCCCAACGCGGCGCAGCCGGTGAGCACGAGCGCGACGAGCGGCAGCAGCCTGACCCGGTCGACGGGCGGCCGCCACGACGCGTAGAGCGCCGTGAAGCCTCCCGTCGAGGCGATGAGGCCCAGCTCGGGGCGCCCCGCCGCGAGACCCACCGCGACAGGCGTGGCGATCGACACCGCCGCCTGGAGCGCGATCTGCCACCGCGCGCCCGGGAACGACTCGAGGGTCGCAAGGCTCGCGACCGCGCGGCTCGCGCCGCCGGCCCAGGCGCGCCCGCGCCGGCGACGTGTGCGCGCATCGTCCGCCATCGCTCTCCCGGGCTTCCCTGCCAGGGTGCCACGGGCCGCGGCGCGGTGCCGAGGTGGGCCGCGGGGCGGTGCCGCGGGGCGACCGCTCAGGCCGGGGTATCGGCCTGCAGCGCCCCGACCTGGCGCAGGAACAGGATGATCCAGGTGAAGACCAGCACCCCGGCGACCAGCTCGACCGCCGTGAGCGACCAGTAACCGATCGCGAAGAACGTCGCCTGGATCACGATCACCGCGACGAAGCCCCACCCGACGGGGAGGAAGGCCCGCGAGATCCCCGGCACCCACGCGTGGAGGCGGAAGGTCAGCACGCCGAACGCGACGGCCATGCCGCTCGCGACGAAGGTGTGGATCCAGAAGTGAGTGTCGACGTGGAACACCCCGACGAGCCCGAGGAACACCCCGACGATGATGAGCGAGAGCCGCACCCGTGCGACGCCATGCGCCGTCGCGGTGGGCACGTCCCGCGTCGCGGCGCGCGCGAGGATGGTCACCAGGACGCCGGCGACGACGAGCGTGAGGTTGAAGGCGAGCGCCGAGACATCGTGCGAGACGCCGAGCGTGCTGAGGTGGATCTTCCACCAGTCCGGATCGCTCGTGGTGAGCATGCTGGCGAGCACGCCCAGGACCAGGAACACCGCGAGCACGATCGCGAGCAGCTGCGCCTCCATATGCGCCGCCGAGAGGAAGGCCACGTAGGCGGACACGGCCGCCGTCGCGCCGCTGAGCGCGAGGATCGGCAGCCAGAACACGGTCGCGCCGATGAACGCGTCGGACAGGATCACCGCCGTGAGCGTCCAGCTCAGCAGCGCGATGATGCCGTGCGCGAAGGCGAGCGCCACCACGTCGATCACATCGAGCGCGCCGGCGATGCGCGGGCGGCCCTGCGTGTGGAGCATGTAGCGCCCGGCGGCGAAGGCCAGCATCGCCGCGACGGCCGAGGCGAGGGCCGCGTACTGCCCGAGAGAGCCCGGCCCTGCGATCGGCGCGGGATCCAGCCCGAACACCGGCAGCGCGGCCGCGGCGACCACGGTGAAGGCCACGGCGCCGAGCCCCGTCGCGGTGAGCTCGATCGAGGTCTGCGCGCGTTCACGCAACGGGATCCGCGAGGTGCCGTCCGTCATGCGCGCTCCGTTCCGCATCGTCGTTGCTTCGGAGCGTACCGGCGCCGACGCGCCGGAGGGCGGGGACGATGCGCATCGTCCGGCGTCTCGACGGGGCTGCGAGGATCGTCGCCATGACCGAGACGCCTCCCGCCCTCGCCCGCACCTTCGCCGCGCGGACGCGCGTCCCGTGGTTCAACGGCGCCGGCTTCACCACCGAGCTCGTCTCGTTCGAGGACAGCGCGCGTCATGCGCCCGATCTCTCCCCGTGGCGCTTGAGCATCGCGGAGCTGAGCAGGCCGGGGTCCTTCTCGGCGATCCCGGGCGTCACTCGCATGTTCTGTCCCGTCGGTGCGGACGTGGTGCTGCGCATCGACGGCGCGACGGTGACCGTCGTCTCGCACCAGGTCCTGACCTTCGACGGCGGCGCCGAGGCCGAGCTGCTGGAGCTGCCGAGTCCCTGCCATGCGGTCAATCTCATGAGCAGGGACGGCGGCGCCGAGCAGGCGGTGATGAGGCTTGACGAGGGCCCGCCGTCGCGCGCGGGTCTCGCGGTCGTCCGGCTCGAGGGAGAGGGGCGTTTCGACGTGCTCGTCCCGCCGGACGATGCGGAGGCGCCTCGGCTCCGCATCGAGCGCCCCGCTCGCGAGTGCTGAGAGGCGACGAGGGCCCGGCGATGGATCGCCGGGCCCCCGTCACCTTGAGCGCGTCTAGCCTCGCGCGGTGCGCGCGAACGCGAGCGTCGCCAGCGCCGCGGCCTGGTCGCCCAGCACCGCATCGTCGAAGAGCACGCGCGGCGAGTGGTTGAACTCGGCGGTGGCCGGGTCGATGTCCGGCGGGGAGGCCATGAGCATGAGGAACGTGCCCGGCACCTCGTCGAGCACGAAGGAGAAGTCCTCCGAGCCCATGACCGGCGCCGGCATCGTCATGATCCTCTGCTCGCCGAAGACACCGGCCAGCGTCTCGACCGTGAACGCCGTCTCGGCGGCATCGTTCACCGTGGCCGGGTAGTACTCCTCGAAGCGGACGTCCGCGGTGAGGCCGTGCGTGGTCGCGACGCCCTCGGCCACGCGGGGAAGCCCCTCCTTGAGCGTCGCGAGCGACGCGGCGGACATGAAGCGGACCGTCGCGCCGAGCTCGACCTGCTCGGGGATCACGTTGATGGCGCCCTCGCCGGTGCTCATGCGGGTCACGGTGAGCACCACCGGGTCGAACGCGTCGAAGCTTCGCGTGACGAAGCTCTGGAGCGCGAGCACGGTCTCGGCCGCCGCCGGGACGGGATCGAGCGCGTGCTGAGGCTGCGAGCCGTGGCCGCCGCGGCCGTTCACCGTGACATGCAGCGTGGCCGCTCCCGCCATAACCGGACCCGGGCGGGTTCCGAACACGCCCCGCGGACCCGGTGCCATGTGGATCGCGTAGGCGCCGACGGGCCTGTCCCCGGCGGCGTCGAGGAGCCCCTCGTCGATCATGACCTTCGCGCCGCCGTCGCCCTCCTCGCCGGGCTGGAACATGAAGATGACCGAGCCGGCGAGCGTGTCACGATGCGCCGCGAGGAGCCGCGCCGCGCCCACGAGCCCCGCGGTGTGGAGGTCGTGACCGCACGCATGCATCGCGCCGTTGGTCGAGGCGTAGTCGAGGCCCGTCGCCTCGTCGAGCGGCAGGGCGTCCATGTCGCCGCGGAGGAGCACGGTGGGGCCGGGCAGGGCGCCGCGGAGCACAGCGACCACCGAGGTGGTGGCCGTGCCCGTGGTGATCTCGAGCGGCAGGCCCTCGAGGGCGGCGAGCACCTTCGCCTGGGTGCGCGGCAGGTCGAGACCCAGCTCGGGGTCGGCGTGGAGCGCGCGGCGCAGGGCGACCAGGTCGGGAAGGACCGCGGCGGCGTCGGCGGCGAAGTCGGGTGCCGGGAGCGGCTGATCGGTGACGGTCATCGGGTCGCGCCCTCCAGCTCGTGGGTGTCGGTATCGGCCTCTCCGGCGACCGCCTCGCCGTCGGCGATGCGCATCGTTCCCAGCGCGATCGCCACGACCACGAAGGCGACCGCGGAGAAGGTCCAGATGGCCACGTAGCCGCCCACCGACGACGCGAGCTCCCCGACGGGGGTGAAGGCCGTCAGGAGGACCGCGAACACGGCTCCTGCGGCGGCGCCGCCGAGCGTGCGCAGCGAGTTGTAGATGCCGGCCGCGATGCCCGTCTGGTCGCTCGGCGCCGCCTCGGCGATGAGCGCGGGGAGCGCGCCCATGAGGAGGCCCATGCCGATGCCGCCGACGAGCGCGAAGAGGTACATGTGCCACATGGCCGAGTGCATCGCGATCTGGAAGGCCCAGGCGCCCGCGGCGAGCGCGGCACCGGCGATCAGGACGGCGCGCATGCCGATCCGCCGCGCGATGGGGGCGAACGCGCCCGCGCCGACGGTGGCCATGATCATGAGCAGGCCCATGATGGCCGAGACCGTGCCGGGCGCCGCAGCGAAGCCGTAGCCGACCTCGGCCGGGTCGGCCGCGAGGAAGGTCGTGATCGGGGTCTGCGTGCCGAACAGCACCATGCCGAACAGGAAGGAGGCGAGGTAGGCGGGTCCGAGCTTGGGCGAGACGACCATGCGCACGTCGATCGCGGGGGACTCGGAGCGGCGCTCCCAGGCGACCCACGCGACGAAGATCGCGACGGCGACCGCCAGGGTGATGAGCGTCGAGGGTGCGCCGAATCCGGCGTCGGAGGCCAGGTGGAGGCCGAAAAGCAGGGCGATCATCGCGATGCCGATGCCCGCGAAGCCGATGCCGTCGATGCGGACGCGGGTGCGCTCGGTGGACTCGGGGACCTTGAAGAACGCGGCGTAGACGGCGACCAGGCCGAACACGACGGGGACGAGCAGCGTGGCGGTGAGCGACGGCATGGCGCCGGCGATGAGGCCGCTCGCGACGGTGCCGAGGATGAGGCCTCCCGTGAGGAAGGACACCAGCAGCCCGATCGAGCTGCGCGCGGTGTCGCCCTTGATGCGGTTGTGGATCAGCGCGATCTCGAGGGGGAGCCACGCCGCCTCGGGGGCCGTGAGGAGGCGGCCGACCAGCATCGTCTCGTAGTTGGGGGCGAAGGCGGTGAGGAGGCCGCCGACGATGACCGCGACGACGGCGATGCGGAGGATCCGGCGGTGGCCGAACACGTCGCCGAGGCGCGACAGCAGCGGCACGCACACGGCGGCGCCGAGCGTCTGGACCGTGAGGAACCAGGTGATGTCGGCGTCGCTCACGCGCATGTGGTCGGCGATCTCGCCGAGCAGCGGCGGGTAGAAGCCCTGGGCGAAGCCCGAGGCGAGCTCGCAGAGCAGGAGGAAGCCGACGACGACGCGCGGCGAGAGCCGTCGCATCGAGCCGGTCGCGGGGGCGGTGGTCATGTCAGTCCGTTCCTTCGGAGGCGTGGAGCAGTCGGGGCGGGGAGGCGAGGAGCGCGTCGATCAGCGCCAGGTACTGGCGCGGCTCGACGCGGACGCCCTCGATCGCGTGCCGGAGCAGGGTGAGCCCGGAGACCGCATCGAGGATGACGTCGGGGTCGACGTCGGAGGGGAGCTCGCCGCGGGTGATGGCGCGGTCGAGGATCCGCTCGCCATGGCGGCGGCGGACCAGGAAGAGGGAGTCCCAGATCAGGGCGAAGACCTCGGGCTCGAGGATCGCGGACATCGCGCGGCCGGCGGCGACCCCCTTGCCCTCCTGGTTGCGCTGGTTCTGGAGCGCATGCTCGAGGAGGTCGTCGCGCACCGAGCCGGTGTCGGGGCATTCGCCGACCTCGACGTGGGCGAGCACGATGGCCGCGACCAGGGCGGCCTTGTCGGCGTGGCGGCGGTAGATCGCGGCCTTGCCGCATCCCGCGGCCTTGGCCACGTGCTCGACGCGCAGCGCGGCGTAGCCGTGCTCGTGCAGCAGGTCGAGGCCGACGTCGAGGATGCGGCGGCTGAGCTCCTCGTCGGTGGGGCGGCCGGCGGGGGTCGCCGCGTGCGGTGCGGGTGCCATGGCCCGACCATACGGAACGGACCGTTTCGGAAGTGTTTCGGTCGCGTCACGGTTGGGGTGCGGTGGGGCGCGCGGCGTCTGGCCTGCTTCCGTCAGATGCGACTGCCATGAGCGCCGGCCGGAGACGATGGCGAGCGCTTCGATCGGCGCCGGCATCCTCGTCCTCGCCATTGGAACGCTTGTGGGGGTGGCGGGCGGCGCGACGGCAGGGCTAGCCTCTCAGGCGGTCGGCAACAGGGGCATCGTCAGGTGGCTGTGAAGTGGAGTTCGCGGGACGCGCCTCCGCGGGAGCAGTCCCATCGGTGCATCGGCGGTGCGCTCCGAACGCCACGCCCGAGTCCTGAACGGAAGGTCAGAAACTGTGGGGCAAGTAGAGGCAATCGTCGTGCTCGGTGCGTCGGTGCTGATGTTCGCTGGGTGGTGCTGGGTCGTCGTTCTTTGGGCACGCCGGTGGCACGACTCGCGCTACTGGACCAGTTACCGGGAGCGCCTGGTGGATGGCTTCGGTGAGGGTTGGGGTCGGCGCGCGTCTCGCGCCTATCCGCAAGTAGTGTTCACTCTCGCGCCGGTGGTGCTGTGCGCTGCTGGTGCAGCCTTCCCGTTGATCCTTGGATATGCACGCGGTGAGGCCTCGCCTGATATCGCCGACATCAATGGGGTGGCGGGCCTCGTTTCTATCGCTCTTGCACCGGTGGGAATCGTCGTGTTTGCGAGCCTGTGGTTTCTGGGAAAGCCCCAATTCCTCGTGCCGCCGCCCCTCCGCGAGTAGGGGCAGTCCCTGCTGAGACGAGCCGCGGGCGGCCGCGTGGCCGACGGAGTGGGTGCGTCGGTGGCACGACTCGCGCTGCTGGGCCAGGCTCCGTGGCTGTTCCATCACCTTCGGAACAGATGGCTCGACGACGGTTCGGCGGCGGGGGCCTATGGTGAACGCGTTACCAGGCAGTACGGCCGTGTCGGACGGGCGGTGGAGCGGATGAGCAAACGCGGCGCGAGGGTCGCGATCAGATCACGTGTGCCATGGGTTGCCAGGGAGTTGCTGACCCAGGGCTGGATGCTCTTGGCGTTCGGCATCTGCGGGCTGCTCGCGGGGATCTTTTACGTCGCGAATCCGGAAGCGCCGGCCGAGCGACTTGTTGGGGGCCCGGTCTATTTCAGGGTTCTGGGAGCAGCGGGCGCGATCAGTGGTCTGGTCATGGTTGCTCACGCTGTCGCGACGCTCGCTCAGGCGTCGCGGCTCTTGCCGATGCTCGTCCTCGACAGGAAGGGCGACGACCTCAGACTTCGCGTCTGCACCTTGCCGGGTGGGCGGCTGTCGATCACGGTATCGCCAGGACATCGCCTCGAGTATGTGGTCAGGCAGCATGGCTTGGGAGCTGAGTTTCGTTGGCTGAAGCTTCGGGAGGCGCAGAGCCCTCATCGGCGGCTCTATCTGCGCCTTCCCGACGAGGCGGTGGACGAGGTTGTCGTCCAACTTGCGCGGGCCTGTGGGGAGCGAGGCATCTCGGTGGCGCGGGTGGACGGCGCTGCCAAGGCTGCGTAGTCGGTGGATCGACTGGCATCTCCGGTGCCGTGGTGTCGTGTTCCGGATCTGTCCGCCCGGCTGGGGCCGATGCACACGGGAGCCTGACCCGCTTCCGTGGACAACTTGACCCTGCCCCTGTCCTCCGAACTCGCGGGTGAGTGATGCCGTCGAGGTCGGGCCTCGCATCGAGGGCGGCGCGAGCGTGGATGCGGGGCGATGAACGGTCTGGGGCAGAGGGCGCGCCCGCGGCTGTTCGGGCTCGTGGCTACGCCTGCCGGCGCCGGAGCGGTCGATCTTCGTGTGACGGCGACACGACCGGTGTGCTCGCTCCGCCCGGCCGAAGGGGCGTGGCAAAGGCAGCTGCGTGTCTGCTCCTCGCGCATCTGTTGCTGTCTTGTTGCTGCGCGATCCTCCAGCAAGAAGCAGAAAGGGCCTGTTCCCCTGGATCTACCAGGAGGAACAGGCCCTCTTCCGTGGCGGTGACGGTGGGATTTGAACCCACGGTACGGGGTTACCGTACACAGCATTTCGAGTGCTGCACCTTCGGCCGCTCGGACACGTCACCGCGGAAGAGATTACCGGAGTGTGAACGAAAAAACCTAATCGGGACGGCCCCTCAGGGGCGGTTCCGGCGAAGATCGCATGGGTAGCAGGGGGGTTGTAGGCGCCTTGTCTGCACCGCGTGCCGAATCGGGGCTCAGGTCCCCGGCGAGGGCACGTCGCGGTGCGGCGGAGCGTGCCTGCCCGCAGGGTCGGGGGGCGCGGGCGGGTGCAGCAGCGCGGTCGCGACGGCGAGCGCCGAGCCGACCACCGTGTCGAGGATCCGCTCGCCCGTGACCGCCAGATCGCCCAGCTGGCCGGCGCTCGCGGTCACGATGACGAGCGCCATCGGCGTGACGGCGGCGACGGCGATCGCGTAGTGCCGGGTGATCGCCAGCTCGGTGACGTACTGGAGCGCGCCGAGCGTGAACGCCAGCGCGAGCGCCGGCATCCCGGACTGGGAGATCGCGAGGTAGATCCCGACGCCCACCACGGTGCCGATCGCGCGATGCAGGCCGCGGGTGACCGCCGGCCCGCGGCCGGGGACCACGCCCACGACCACCACGCCTGCGGCGACGGTCCAATAAGCCCGGTCGGGGTCCACCCAGAGGAGCGACAGCGCGGTGCCCAGGACGGTCACGATGACGGTGCGCCACACGAGCTCCTTCGCGCCACGGTCCCACGCGGGCCGGGCGAGCAGGACCGACAGCGGGCGAGGCTTCACCTGCCAATGGACCCGGCGGATCAGCGGGGCGATGCTCGCGATCACGGCCCAGGTGCAGCCTGCCGCCACAGTGGCGACGAGCGTGAGCGCCGGAAGGCCGCCGTCGACCGCATGGCCGGACATCCCGTAGACGAGCACCGGGAACAGCGGGCCGGGCGGCCCGAGCCGGTAGCCGTGCACCGCGATGCCGACGAGGATGGTGACGACGACCAGTCCGAGCGCGCTGAGCATGCCGTACGGCGCGAGCAGCGCACCCACCGCGGAGGTGAGCACCAGCACCAGCCCGGCGATCGGTCGCAGGCGCAGGCGTTCGAGGCGCGGCAGCGCGGCGAAGTACGGCACGGTGAACGCGCCGGTCGCGGCGATCAGCCCGAGGTCCACGCGGTCGAAGGCGATCCCGACCAGGATCGGCACGGTGAGGACCACGGAGGCCTGCAGCGCGATGGGCCAGCGCGGCTCCTTCGCAGGCACGATCGTGCCGAGGCTCACCACGGCGCGGCGCATGCCGCCCCTCCAGGTGTCGCGCAGCCGCGGGTCCTCGGACATCTACCGCCTGGCCTCGAAGAACTCGCTCAGCACTGCAGCGCACTCGTCGGCGCGCACGCCGGACACGACCTCGACCTTGGCGCCGATACGCGCGTCGCGGACCACGTCCCACTGCGAGCCGGTCGCGCCGGCCTTCTCATCCCACGCGCCGAGCACCAGGCGCGGGATCCGCGACTGGAGGATCGCGCCCGCGCACATGAGGCACGGCTCCAGGGTGACGACGAGCGTGCAGTCGTCGAGCCGCCAGGTCCCCAGGGACGATGCGGCGGCGCGGATCGCGACCACCTCGGCGTGGGCGGAGGGGTCGCCGTCGACCTCGCGGAGGTTGTGGCCCGTGCCGAGGACCTCTCCCGCAGGGGAGAGCACCACGGCACCGACCGGGACGTCGCCCGCGGCGCCCGCGCGGCGCGCCTCGTCGAGCGCGACACCCATCGCCTCGTCCCACCGCCCGTTCACGTCGCCAGGCTACCGGCGCATCGTCCCGCGTCCACGGCCGATGGTCGCGATAGGCTCGGGGCATGCGCCTGCACGTTGCGGATCACCCGCTCATCCGACACAAGGTCACCGTCCTGCGCGACAAGAACACCAAGTCGCCGACGTTCCGGCTCCTGGTCGACGAGCTCGTCACGCTCCTGGCCTACGAGGCCACGCGTGACGTGCGCGTGGTGGAGCGCGAGGTCGAGACCCCGCTCACCACCACGACCGGCACCGCGATCGCGGACCCGCCGCCGATCATCGTCCCCATCCTGCGCGCCGGCCTGGGCATGCTCGACGGCATGACCCGCCTGCTGCCGAGCGCCGAGGTGGGCTTCCTCGGGCTCAAGCGCGACGAGGAGACGCTCGAGGCGATCACCTACGCGAACCGCCTGCCCGACGACCTCACGGGCCGCCAGGTGTTCCTCATCGACCCGATGCTCGCGACGGGCGGCTCGCTCGTCATGGCGATCGAGTACGTGCTCGAGCGCGGCGCGACCGACGTCACGTGCGTGTGCCTGCTCGCCGCGCCCGAGGGCATCGCGCACGTCCAGGAGAAGGTCGGCGACCGCGCCGACGTCTCCGTGGTGGTCGCGCAGGTCGACGAGAAGCTCAACGAGGTCGGCTACATCGTGCCGGGCCTCGGCGACGCGGGCGACCGCCTCTACGGCATCGTCGACGTCTAGCCTCCAGCCTTCCGCAAGCGCCGCATCGTCCCGCCGGACGATGCGGCGCTTTCGCGTGCGGAGCGGGCGCCGCCCCGCCCCTGCTGACAATTCCAACGGAGTTGGTCCCGGGTCGTCGGCGTGTCTCGGATTCAGGGTGGTCCTGGCCCGGCGTGTCGCGGTGAGATCCGTCGGGACTGTCGGGGTGGGGGCGGAGCGGGCGTTGTCAGACCCCCGCGCGACACTGGAGACAGTCCCGCAAGGAGCGGCGGCGCAGTCTTCAACAGACCGGCCCCCGCAGTCCACGCGACACGCCGCCGCGTCCACAGCCTATGCACAGCGCTGTCCACAGAAACACAACATCTAGGGCTTCACTCGAAATTCGCCCCCATATCTTGTTGCGTCGGGTCGGGCTTCGGGTTAGGTTCGAAGAGCGCCTCGTGCTGACGACGCCGGTGGATCACCCCGGGATCCCGCCGCCGCTCGAGCGTCGTGTCACCACCATGCTGCGCTGCCTGGGGAGGGCTGCGCAGGGCATCTCGAGGGGAGCACCGTGACCATCACCGAGAACACCTCAGGCGTGACGACAGCGAGCGAGCCGGTCGCGCGCCCCGGCATCCACGTCACCAAGCGCGACGGCACCCGCGAGCCGTACAACGCGGATCGCATCAACAAGGCGGTCGAGCGCGCCGCCGCGGGCCTGCCGGATCAGATCTCGATGACCACCCAGATCGCGTCCGAGCTCGCGATCACGCTGTTCGACGGCATCACCACCGAGCAGCTGGACGAGGCCGCGATCGGCGTCGCGGTGCAGAACGTCAAGGACGACCCGCAGTTCGACATCGTGGCCGCGCGGCTGCTGCGCAAGGTCATCTACAAGCGCGTGCTCGGCGGCTACGACACCGAGCTCGAGCTCGCGCTGCTTCACCAGGCGCGCTTCCCCGGCTACGTGCGCGAGGCCGTCGAGGACGGGCTGCTCGACACGCGCCTCACCGAGCTGTTCGACCTCGACGCGCTCGCGGCCGCGCTCGACCACACGCGCGACGACCACCTCCGCTACATCGGCACCGTCACCATGCGGAACCGCTACATGATCACCGACCGCCACGGGAAGGCGCTCGAGGTCCCCCAGTACTTCTGGATGCGCGTCGCGATGGGCCTCGCGCTCAACGAGGCGGACCCGACCGCGATGGCGCTGCAGTTCTACGACAAGATCTCGACGCTCGACTACCTTCCCGCGGGCTCGACGCTGGTGAACGCCGGCACGTCCTACCCGCAGCTCTCCAACTGCTTCGTCATGCAGATGGAGGACGACATCGAGCACATCGCGAAGTCGGTGCGCGACGTCATGTGGCTCACCAAGGGCACCGGCGGCATCGGCCTGTCGGTGACCAAGCTGCGCTCCGAGGGCTCGCCGATCCGCTCGAACAACACCACTTCGACCGGACCGATCCCGTTCATGCACACCATCGACTCGACGCTGCGCGCGGTTTCGCGCGGCGGCAAGAAGTTCGGCGCGCTGTGCTTCTACATGGAGAACTGGCACCTCGACTTCCACCAGTTCCTCGACCTGCGCCAGAACTCCGGTGACCCGTACCGGCGCACGCGCACCGCCAACACCGCGGTGTGGATCTCGGACGAGTTCATGAAGCGCGTCGCCGCGGACGACGACTGGTACCTCTTCGACCCCGCCGAGACGCCGGACCTCGTCGAGCTCACCGGCTCGGCCTTCTCCGCGCGCTACGCCGAGTACGTCGCGCAGGCCGAGGCCGGGCGCATGCGCAGCTTCCGCAAGATGCGGGCGCGCGAGCAGTACAAGTCCATCCTCGTGATGCTCCAGACCACGTCGCACCCGTGGCTCACGTGGAAGGACACCATCAACAACCGCGCGCTCAACACCAACACGGGCACCATCCACCTGTCGAACCTCTGCACGGAGATCTGCCTCCCGCAGGACCGCGAGAACATCGCGGTCTGCAACCTGGCCTCGGTCAACCTGCCGGCGCACCTGGTCGACGGCGCGATCGACTGGGACCGCATGCGCGACTCGGTCCGCCTCGCGGTGCGCCAGCTCGACAACCTCGTGGACATCACGCTCTCCTCCGTGCCGGAGTCGGAGCATGCGAACAGCGAGAACCGCGCCATCGGCCTCGGGGTGATGGGCTTCACCGACATCACCGAGCAGCTGGGGCTCGCGTACGAGTCCGAGGAGTCCTACGCGCTCATCGATCAGATCGTCGAGTTCGTCTCCTTCCACGCGATCGACGCCTCGGCGGACCTCGCCCGCGAGCGGGGCGCCTACGCGAACTTCGAGGGATCGGGCTGGTCGCAGGGCAAGGTGCCCTTCGACACCATCGCCGAGACCGAGGCGGATCGCGGCGTGCCCATCACGGTCGACCGCACCACGCGCCAGGACTGGGGGACGCTGCGCGAGAAGGTCGCGGGCGGCATCCGCAACGCCACGCTCATGGCGGTCGCGCCCACCGCGTCGATCGGGCTGGTCGCGGGCGTGACCCCGGGCTTCGACCCGCAGTTCTCGCAGATCTTCTCCCGCGCCACGTCGTCGGGGAAGTTCCTCGAGGTCAACCGCAACCTGGTCAAGGACCTCCAGGCCGCCGGGTTGTGGGAGCAGGTCCGCGACCGCCTGCTCGAGGTGCAGGGCGACCTGTCCCAGATCGACGAGGTCCCCCAGCACCTCAAGGACGTCTACAAGACCTCGTTCCAGCTCTCGCCGTACGCCTTCATCGAGGTGGCGGCCCGCGCCCAGAAGTGGATCGACCAGGCCATCAGCCGGAACATCTACCTCGAGGACCGCGACGTGGAGAAGATGATGGATCTCTACGCCTCGGCATGGGAGCGTGGCGTCAAGACCACCTACTACCTCCACATGAAGCCGCGTCACACCGCCGAGCAGTCGACGGTCCGCGTCAACAAGACGGAGAAGATCAACGCGACGGGGAACGCCGCGGGACGGCCGTCGACGGGCGGCTCGTCCGGACCGGCGCGCAAGGGCTTCGGAGCGGCGCGGAAGGGCTTCGGCGCCGCCAAGGCGTCCGCGGCGACCCCGGCCGATGCGCCGGCTCAGGTGGCGGCGCCGATGGCGGCGGCAAGCGCGCCGACGGAGGCGACCGAGACTGCTGCGGTCCCGACGCCGACTCCCGCTCAGGCCGTGCCCGACGCCGCGCCTCAGGCTGTCGCACCCGCTGTTCCGGCACCCGCTGTTCCGGCACCTGCGGCGCCCGAACCCGCCGCCGAGCCCACGCCCGCCCGGCGCGGCTTCGGCGCCGTGGCCAGGCCGGAGCCGGCCGAGACCGCGCTCGCCCCCGCTCCGCAGGAGCGGCCCGAGGTGCCGCCCACCACGCTGCCCAAGGGCGTGCAGCTGCTCGACGTGGTCGAGAGCACCGGCGCGGACGGCACCGAGGTGGTCGACGGCGTCGCGTGCCCGGTCGACCCGATGGAGCGGCTGCAGTGCGAGTCGTGCCAGTGATCACGGACGTTCAGACAGGAGACGACTGATGGGAATTCTCGGTAGCGGTGTCCAGGACGGGCTGCTCCTCAAGCCGATCACGTACCCGTGGGCGATGGACCTCTACAACCAGGCCGTCGCGAACACGTGGTTCCCCAACGAGATCCAGCTGGGGGAGGACCTCGCGGACTTCAAGCGGATGACCGACGAGGAGAAGCACGCCATCACGTACCTGATGTCGTACTTCAACCCCAACGAGCTGCTGGTGAACAAGGCGCTCGCGTTCGGCGTCTACCCCTACATCAACGCCCCCGAGGGTCACCTCTACCTCGCGAAGCAGATGTGGGAGGAGGCCAACCACTGCATGTCCTTCGAGTACGTCCTCGAGACGTTCCCGATCGACCGCGACGCCGCGTACGGCTCCCACGTCTCGGTGCCCTCGATGGCAGCCAAGGAGGAGTTCGAGGTCCGCTTCATCAAGCGGATGACCGAGGAGACCCTCGACATCACCACGACCGAGGGCAAGAAGGACTTCATCCGCAACCTCGTCGCGTACAACATCATCCTCGAGGGCATCTGGTTCTACTCGGGCTTCATGGTCGCGCTGTCCTTCCGCCAGCGGAACCTGCTGCGGAACTTCGGCTCGCTCATGGACTGGATCATCCGCGACGAGTCGCTGCACCTGCAGTTCGGCATCAACCTCATCCTCACGGTCCTCGAGGAGAACGAGGACCTCCAGGACGAGGAGTTCGCGGAGGAGATCCGCCAGATGATCCTCGGCGCGGTCGCGATGGAGGAGCAGTACAACCGCGACCTGCTCCCCACCGGGATCCTGGGCCTCAACGCCGACTACGTGAACCAGTACGTCAAGTACCTCGCCGACCGGCGCCTCGAGGAGCTCGGCTTCGACGCGCACTACAACGTGTCCAACCCCGCCAAGTGGATGGCCACCGCCAACGACACCCTGCAGCTGGTCAACTTCTTCGAGGCGACCAACACCTCCTACGAGGTCAACGCGCAGGCGACCACAAACTAGCCGCATTTGAGGTAGACACCTGTCGAACTGCGGTTAGCATTGCAGTAGACGTACGAGACGCCCGGCGATGAGCGATCCGCTCATCACCGGGCGTCTCGGCGTGACGGCGCCCCCCGACCGCCGCCCCCTCACACATCTCCGCGCGCATCAGCGCGCCCTCGCAGAATGAAGGAACGCCCGTGAGCGCCGCCGTCCAGTCAGCCCCGCGCATCGTCGCCAGCCCCGGCCTTGCCATGCCGCGACGCCAGAAGCTGCTCTACGTCGTCGTGCTCGGCGCGCTCGTCGCGCTCGGCCCCTTCACCATCGACCTCTACCTGCCCGCGTTCCCCGAGGTCGCGGCGGACCTCGCCGCCTCGGACGCCGCGATCCAGCTCACGCTCACCGCGACCACCATCGGCTTCGCGCTCGGCCAGCTGGTCGTGGGTCCGCTCAGCGACTCGTTCGGGCGCAAGAAGCCGCTCATCCTCGCGACCGTCCTCCACATCGCGGCCTCGGCCTTCGTGGTGCTCGCCCCCACCGTGGAGTGGGTCATGGCCGGACGCGTGCTCCAGGGCATCGGCGCCGCCGGCGGCGGTGTGGTCGCCATGGCGATGGTGCGCGACCTGTTCGCCGGCCAGGCGCTCATCCGCATGCTCGCGCGCATGGCGCTCGTGGTCGGGCTCGCGCCCGTCGCCGCGCCGGTGATCGGCTCGCAGATGCTCACCTTCCTCGACTGGCGCGGGCTGTTCGTCGCGCTCGCGCTGTACGGCGTCGCCGTGGTGCTGGTGGTCGGCGGCGTCATCAAGGAGACGATGCCGGCCGAGCGCCGCGGTCGCGCCTCGCTCAGCGCGACCCGCGCCCGCTACGCCCACCTGCTCGGGGACGCCGCGTTCGTGGGCATCTCGCTGGTCGGCGCGTTCACCTTCGCCGCGCTGTTCTCGTACCTCTCCGCCTCCTCGTTCGTGCTCCAGGACGTCTTCGGGCTGAGCGCGCAGGAGTACGGCATCGTCTTCGCCACCAACTCGGTCGGCCTCGTCATCGCGAACCAGGCCTCCGCGCGCCTCATGCGGGTGTTCGCGCCGCGCGCGGTCGCGACCGTCGGCCTGGGCATCATGCTCACCGGAGCGCTGCTCATCGTGGGCGCCGACCTCATGGACATGGGCCTCGTCGGCGTGCTCCTGCCGCTGTTCTTCGTGGTGGGCTCGATCGGCATCATCGGCCCCGCGGTCCAGATCACGGCGCTCGCGGACCACGGCGCCGAGGCCGGCACCGCGGCCTCGATGCTCGGCGCGCTCAACTTCGGCGTCGCCGGCATCATCTCGCCGCTCGTCGGCGCGCTGGGCGTGTCCGTGATGACCATGGGCATCGTCATGGTCGGCTGCCTCATCGCCGCCAACGGCATCTTCTGGTTCGTGGTGCGTCCGCGGATCCAGACCACCGTCGTCGTCTGATCCGCGCGGAGGAATGATCGCCGCGCCGTCCATGCCTTCGGGCTCGCGGTCGCTACCGTGAGGACATGACGACGCGCGCGGTCATGCTGCTGTTCGACGGCTTCGACCTCATCGATGCCGGCGGCCCCTACGAGGTGCTGCTCACCGCGTCGCGCCTGCTCGAGCGCGACGGGCTCGAGCCCGAGTTCGAGGTGGTGCTCGCGACCCCGGGCGGGGGAGACGTGGCCGCGTACGGCGGCATGACGCTCACCCGTCTGGCCGACTCGGATGAGATCGCGGAGTGCGATCTGCTGCTCGTGCCGGGGACCATCGACGTCGCGTGCGCGCTGGGCGACACGCTGCTCATGCAGACCGTCGAGCGTCTCGCCGCCGCCTCGTCCATGACCGCGTCGGTGTGCACCGGCGCGTTCCTGCTCGCGCGCGCCGGACTGCTGGGTGAGAGGCCGTCGACGACGCATTGGGAGGACCTATCCGACCTCGCGGCGTGCGGCGAGGTGCAGGAGGTCGTGGGTGGCGTGCGCTGGGTCGACGCGGGAAGCATCCTCACCAGCGGCGGCCTGACCTCAGGCATGCACCTCGCGCTGCATCTGGTCGCTCGGCTGTCCTCGGAGGACCTCGCGCTGCGGACGGCCCGTCAGCTCGACATGGACTGGAGCCCCGACCCCGCGCGTTGACGGGCGCGAGCCCGCGGCGTCGCGCCGTGGCTCAGGAGGCCGGAGCGGCCTCGGTCTGGGAGCCGACCTCGGGCGTGAGGGTGACGACGAGGCGGCTCAGCAGGAACCGGTCCTCGTAGCCGCTGTACACCCGAAGGCGGTGGATGCCGGCGTCGACCGAGGTCGGCTTGAACGGCTTGGCGTCGACGCCGAGCGAGTTGGCGAAGGCCGAGCCGACCGCGGTCGAGTCCGCCGCGTTGCCCGGGTTGCCGCCCACGAGGTTCTTGCCGTTCCAGCCCCACGGCGTGAGGGTGCGCCCGTCGATCGAGACGCGGTTGTCGTGCTTGCCGCGGTCGCCCTCGAAGGCCACCATCGCGACGTCCACGCCGGCGTCGCCGGCGGTCGCGAAGGGGATCTCCGTGGTGGACCCGTAGACCCACTCGGTACCGTCGAGCGTGACGACGGTCGCCCGCGCGTAGTCGGGACGCTCGTACACGACCGTGATCGCGTAGCCGCCGTAGTAGTTGGGCAGCAGCGCGCGGAAGGTGCTCGGCAGCGCGACGTCGGCGAGCGCGTACGCGCCGAACCCGGACTCGGCCACCAGCGCCGTGATGTCCGCGGTCGCGACGTACGAGAGGTCGGAGCCGGCCCAACCTGTGTCGACCACGTCAGCGGTCACCGGCACGTACGTGCCGTCGGGCCCACGGAGGCGGGCCGCGCCGGTGTCGCCGGTCCAGGAGTCGAAGGCGCTGCGGCTCGCGGACCACGTGAGCGTCGCGGAGACGATGGTCGCGCCCTCGGCGTCGTCCGGCTCGACGAGCGTCTCGGCGGAGCTGTGCTCTCCGTCGGCGAGGTTGAGCGGACGCATCGCCTGCGCGTTGTTGTCGTACTTGTCCTCGGCGTTCGACCCGTTGAAGGCCATGATCTTCGCGCAGTCGCGATCCTCGAGGTCGCAGCCGAGCAGCGTCGCCCCGAACACTCCTGCACGCACGTGGCCGGAGGTCGCGTGCACCGCGTCGAGAGCGGTGACGGTCGCGGACAGGCCCGTGCGGACCCGGTAGCTCACCGAGTCCTCGCCGGAGGCCGCGCTGAACTCGGTCCACGCGTCGGAGCCGAGGTCGAGGTCCGCCGCGGGCGTCGCGAGGTCGAGCGCCAGCGTGGTGTCCGCACCGGTGCCGAGGCTGTCGAGCTCGCAGTCGGCCGCGGTGCGGTCGTCGGAGAGCTCGCACACCCAGTCGCCCGCCGTGACCGTCGAGGTCGCGGCGAACACGAGGTAGTCGTCCAGGACGCTGAACGCCATCAGCCCGGTGCCGCCGGCGCCGCCGGACGCGGGCGCGAAGGTGAGGCCGTCGGGGAGGACGATGCGCGCGGTGACGTCGTCTGCCGCGTCAGGGCCGTTGTTCGCGAGCGACATCGAGATCGCGGGCGAGACGCGTGACACCGTGAGGTACTCGAGGGCCTGGGTCGCGAGCCGCAGGGCGGTCGCCGGCGTGACGTCGCCGGGATCGGTCGCGTCACCCGGGTCGGTCGTGTCACCGGGGTCCGTGGTGTCGCCCGGGTCCGTCGTGTCACCGGGGTCCGTGGTGTCGCCCGGGTCCGTCGTGTCACCGGGGTCCGTGGTGTCGCCCGGATCGGTCGTGTCACCGGGGTCCGTGGTGTCACCCGGATCGGTCGTGTCGCCCGGATCGGTCGTGTCACCGGGGTCCGTGGTGTCACCCGGATCGGTCGTGTCGCCCGGGTCCGTCGTGTCGCCCGGATCGGTCGAGTCGCCGGGGTCGGTCGTGCCGCCGCCCGTGCCCGTCGAACCGCCCGTCCCGGTCGAACCGGTGCCCGTCGAGCCGGTGCCGGTGGATCCGGTCCCGGTCGAGCCGTCCGTCCCCGAGCCGCCCGACGCATCGTCGGCACCCGTGGCCGTGCCGCTCTCGTCGGTGCCCGTGCCGGTCGATCCGGCGACGACATCCGTACCTGCGACCGCAGCATCCGCGACGAGCGGCGGGTCGACCACGAGCGGGTCGTCTCCCGTGCCGGGCTCGTCGGCCTCGGGCGTCTGGTCCTCCGCACCGACGCTGGGGTCGGCGCTCGGCTCCGCACCGGGCGAGGCGTCACCGCCGGACGCCGCATCGTCCCCGGTGGTGCTCTCGACCGTGGGCGCGGGTTCGGCGACCGGGCTGCCCGAGTCGGCCTCGCCGATGATCCCCAGCACGCTCGCGCCCGTCATGACCAGCGAGACGACGCCGAGCGTCGCGGCTGCGGGCAGCGCGACCGCAGCGATGCCGTTCGCGATCGCGGCGACGCCGGTCGCGGCGGCGACTCCTGAGGTGCCTCCGGCGGCGCCGCCGCCCGCCGCGGTGCCCGCGGCCCCGGCAGCGGAGCCCGAGCCGGACGAGGCGGCCAGCGCGCCCTCGCCGAGGGCCCCGCCCACGGGAAGGCCGCCCTCGAGCGCCTTCGCGCCGAGCAGGCCCAGGAACAGCGGGCCGATGACCGCGCGCAGGCCGCGGTTGACGTCCTCGAGCTCCGCGACCAGCGCGGAGCACTTCTCGCAGCGCTGCACGTGCTCGTCGACGCGCGAGTGCTCGCGCTTGCTGAGACCGCCGCGCACGTACGACCCGAGCTGCGCGTTCGCCTCGAGGCAGTCGACGGTGTCGGCCGCGCCGAGGTGCTGCTGGAGGTAGGCCTGACGCAGCGCCTCGCGTGCACGGTAGGCGAGCGCGGCGACGCCGTTCGCGGACAGGCCCAGCAGGGGCGCGATCTCGCGGGGGCTCTTCTTCTCGACCTCGGTGTACCAGAGCACGGCGCGCCAGCGCTCGGGGAGCGAGCGGAAGGCATCGGCCACCATCGACTGCTCGAACGTCTCGAGCGTGGGCTCGTCCGAGCCGGCCTGGTAGCCGATCGCGGACTCGAAGGGCGACATGTCGTCGCGGGGGCGCGCGCGGTTGGACTTCTCGATGATGTCGAGGCCGGTGCGGCGCACGATGGTGAAGAGGTACGCGCGGAAGGCGAGGTCGGGGCCGTCGCCCTGCTGCAGCGCACGCAGGATCCGGGAGAAAGCCTCGGAGACCACGTCATCGGCGTCGGCCGCGCTGTTGGTGTACTGCACGGCGACCTTGCGGGCCGCGTCGGAGTGGCGCTCGTAGAGCACGCCGAAGGCCGCCGGGTCGCCTGCGCGAACCCCGGCGATCAGCTCTGGATCGCTGGATGTCTCGGTCCAGAGCGACAGTGCCTCGTGGGACATGCCCTGCGCTCCCCAAGCCGGTTGAGTACCCGCATTCTTCCGTTACGTTCCCCGGGGGACAAGGCAGGTGAGGGGTATGTCACACCCACTTCTCACGTATGTCCGGAAAGTTTCTCAAGAAATCGCGTCATAGCCGTGGGTCAACCCCCTCTCACATGTCATGACGAGCGAGGTGAACATCCCAGACGCGGCGCCGGAGTTCGCGCTGCTGCGCCGCTGGGAGGCCGCGAGCCTGGGCACGGTGTGGCGCCGGCCCGGCGACTGGTTCACCCCTGCCGCCGAGGCGCTCGCCGAGGCGCTCGAGGGCAGGCTCGACACCGCGCCCGCCGCGTACCGCCTGGGGTTTGCCCGCGCCGAGTCCGGCGTCGGCATCACCGAGGCGATCGACGACATGGCCGTGCTGTTCCGCTCCGCGGGCTACGAGGCGGCGCCCATCCGTTCCATCCGCTCGCTGTGCGAGGGCTGGACCGAGGGCGATGCCGCGCAGCGCGTGGGCCCCGCGATGAACGACCCGGAGTCGGGCCTGGGGACCCACGAGTACCTGGTCGCGCGTCTCGCCGAGCTCTACGGCACGGCGGAGCGTGCAGGCGGCGCCGTGAGCGAGGGCCACGCGCTGGTGCTCGTGGACGTCGCGGCCGCCAACACCGACCCGTGGCAGCGCATGGCGCGCAACGCCGCGATCGGGCAGTCGCTCCGTGACGCCTACGGCAAGGGCCACCCGATGGCACGCCTGGGCGACGGGCTCTACGCGGTGCTCGTCGAGCGCGGTCCTGAGATGGGCCGCGGCGTCGCCGATCTCCGCGATCGAATCTCCCGGCGCGCGACTCAGATGCGCGTGGGCAACCTCATGAGGCAGCCCCCGCGCGTGTGGATCGAGTCGCTCCCGGACGTCCACGACTACGCCGTGGACCTGTTGGACTCCCTGCAACGCTGAGGGGCGGCATGGGGCCGGTACCGAGCTGAGGGCGGTACCGGCCCCATGTGGGGGGGGCCGATGAGGCGATGTGGGAAGTCCCACATCCCACCGGCCCGCGTACATTCCGGAACCCGAGGGGGGTCCCGGAATGTACGCGGTTCACCTATCATTTACGCATGATCGATAACCCTGTCTCGGACCTCCGCACGCGCCTCCTTGAGAGCGCTCTCAGCATCGTGTCCGAGAAGGGCGCGGGCGCGCTCACCGTGCGTGCCGTCGCGAAGGCCGCCGGCTGCTCGACCATGGGCGTCTACACCCACTTCTCGGGCAAGTCGGGCCTCATCGACGCGATCGTCGACAGCGGACTCGACGACCTCGGGCGTCAGCTCGCGCGTGCCTGGGAGCGTGCCGAGGCGGGCCGCGACGGTCTGGTGGCGGTCGCCGAGGCGTACCGCGACTGGGGCCTCGCGTCGCCCACGCAGTTCCAGACGATGTTCGCCCCCTCGATCGCCGGCTACGAGCCGTCGGACAGCACCGTCGAGCGCCTGTGGGAGACGTTCTACGCGCACCGCGCGCGCGTGGCCTCGGTCCTCGACAGCGCGGACTCCGACCCGGCCGCGTGGCACCAGACCGCGATGGCGATGTGGTCCTGCGTCCACGGCCACGTGTGCATCGAGCAGCTGCGCCGCACCCACGCGACCTCGGAGATCGCCGCGGGTCCGTCGCTGGATCTCGGCGCGCTGATCGATTCGCAGATCGCCGCCGCGGCCGTCGCCGCCTGATCAGACGCGACGCGCGAGCGTCGCTCAGTCGGCCTGCGCGGTCCAGACGACGACCGCGCGGCCCTCGTCGCGTCGACCGCGGCGCCCGCGCTCGACGATGACCACGTTGCCCGTGGGGCCCGTGGTGAACACGCGCGAGCCGGTGTCGGCCCGCGGGCGCAGGCGCTCGACCTCGCGCTCCAGGCGCTGCACCTCGTGAGCGAGGTGCAGGATGCGCTTGATGCCGGCGAGGTTGATGCCCTCCTCCTGGCTCATGCGTTGGACTTCGCGGAGCGTGGCGACGTCGCGCAGCGAGTAGCGGCGCCCGCCGCCGGGCCGGCGGCGAGGCACCACGAGGCCGAGCCGGTCGTACTGGCGCAGGGTCTGCGCGTGCATGCCCGCGAGCTCCGCGGCGGCGGAGATGAGGAACACGGGCTCGTCCACATCGGGCTGCTCCATGGTCCACCTCCTTCCGGCCCACGCTAGCGGGCGTGCATCGTCCCTGGTGGGACCCCTACCGCGAGGAGTCCTTGTAGAGCGTCGCGCGCGGGTCCTCCTGGGGGAGGGCGTCGACGAGCGCCTCGAGCGCCTTCTTCGCATCGCGGGAAAGCTTCTGGGGCACCTGGACCTCGATGGTGACGAGCAGGTCGCCCGTGCCCTTGCGCGAGCTCAGGCCCCTGCCCTTGACGCGCAGCGTGGTGCCGGACTGGGTGCCGCCGGGCACCTTGACCTTGACGCGGTCGCCCGTGAGCGTGGGCACCTCGACGTGCGCGCCCAGCGCGGCCTCGTCGAAGCGCACCGGGACGCGGACCTTGAGGTTGAGCCCGTCCGCGGTGAACACCGGGTGCTTCTGCACGTGCACGGTGAGCAGGAGGTCGCCGGGAGCGCCGCCGTTGGTGCCGGGGCGGCCCTTGCCCGCGACCTTGATCCGCTGGCCGTCGCGCACGCCGACCGGGAGACGGGTGGAGACCCGACCGTTGGTGGTCGACAGCGCGACGGTGGCGCCCTCCGCGGCCTGGCGGAAGGACACCTCGACGGCGGCGGCCAGATCGCCGCCCTTCTGCGGGCCCCGCTGGAAGCCGCCGCCCCCGAACATCCCGTTGAGGATGTCCTCGAAGCCGCCGCCCCCGCCGCCCGACGTCTGGAATCGGGTGCCGCCGCCCGCGCCGCCGCCGAACATCCCGCCGAGGATGTCCTCGAAGCCGCCCGCGCCGCCGCCGGGTCCGCCGGCCTGGAAGCGCGCGCCGCCGCCCATGGCGCGGATCGCGTCGTACTGCTTGCGGTCCTCGCCCGAGGAGAGCACGGCGTAGGCCTCGCCCACGTCCTTGAAGCGCTGCTCCGCGGCGGCGTCACCCGGGTTGCGGTCGGGGTGAAGGTCGCGCGCGAGCTTGCGGTACGCCTTCTTGATGTCCTCGCCGCTCGCGTCCTTGGAGACGCCGAGCGTCGCGTAGAAGTCCTTGTTGAACCAGTCCTGGCTGGCCATGGCGCCTCCCTCCGTCCTACTCGGGCTGCGCGACGATGACGCGCGCCGGGCGGAGGACCTTCTCGCCCATGCGGTGGCCCGGCTGGGCGACGTGCTGAACGGTGGGCTCGGAGACCTCGGAGCTGGGCTGCGACATGAGCGCCTCGTGCAGCTGCGGGTCGAAGACGTCGCCGGCGGCGCCGTAGGACGTCCACCCGAGGCCGCCGAGGGCGCCCTCGAGCTTCGCTGCGATCGCGGCGAACGGGCCGTCCTCGAGGTCGCCGTGCTCGCGCGCCGCGGCGATGTCGTCGAGCGTCGGGATGAGCGCCTCGACCGCCTTCGCGGTGGCGTTGACGCCGATGAGCTCGCGGTCGCGGTCGACGCGCTTGCGGTAGTTCTGGTACTCCGCCTGGAGGCGCTGCAGGTCCGCGAGGTGCTCGGCGGCCTTCGTGTAGGCCGCGTTGAGCGCGTCGTCCGCACCGGCCTCGTCGGCGGCGAGGTCGTCGACGCCGTCCTTGTCCTCGTCGAGGAAGGTGGCGGCGGCCTCGTTCACGATGCGCTCGGCCTGAGCCTCCGCATCGTCCTGGGGCTCGGGGGTGCCGTTGGGGTTCTCGGTCATGTCTGCCTCCACAGGGGAGACGGCGGGCGGCGGTGCGGAGTTCCCGCGCCGCACACCCGCCGTCGTGCCGTTACTTCTGCTCGTCCTCGTCGTCGACGATCTCCGCGTCGACGATGTCGTCGTCCTGCGGGGCCCCGCCGGCGGTCTGCGCCGCGGAGTCCTCGTCGACGTTGACGCCCTCGGCCTGCTGGGCCGCGTAGACGGCCTCGCCGATCTTCTGCGCCTTCTCGACGAGCACGTCGTGCTTCGCCTTGACCTCGTCGGTGTCCTCGCCCTCGAGCGCCGTCTTGACGTCGGCGATCGCGGTCTTGACCTCGTCGGCGACCTCGGCGGGGACCTTGTCCTCGTTCTCGGACAGGATCTTCTCGGTCGAGTACGCGAAGGTCTCGGCGTTGTTGCGGATCTCCGCGGCCTCGCGGCGCTTCTTGTCCTCCTCCGCGTGCTCCTCGGCGTCCTTGACCATGCGGTCGATGTCCTCCTTGGAGAGGGCCGAGCCGCCGGACACGGTGATGGACTGCTCCTTGCCGGTGCCGCGGTCCTTCGCGTGGACGTGGACGATGCCGTTCGCGTCGATGTCGAAGGTGACCTCGATCTGCGGCACGCCGCGCGGGGCCGGCGCGATGCCGCCCAGCTCGAAGGTGCCGAGCATCTTGTTGTCACGGGCGAACTGGCGCTCGCCCTGGTAGACCTGGATCAGCACGGAGGGCTGGTTGTCCTCGGCGGTCGAGAAGACCTCGGAGGACTTGGTCGGGATCGCGGTGTTGCGCTCGATCAGGGTGGTCATGACGCCGCCCTTGGTCTCGATGCCGAGGCTCAGCGGCGTGACGTCGATGAGCAGGACATCCTTGCGCTCGCCCTTGATGACGCCCGCCTGGAGCGTCGCGCCCACGGCGACGACCTCGTCCGGGTTGACGCCCTTGTTGGGCTCCTTGCCGCCGGTGAGCTCCTTGACGACCTCGGACACCGCGGGCATGCGGGTCGAGCCGCCGACCAGCAGCACGTGGTCGATCTCGCTCAGCTTGATGCCGGCGTCCTTGATGACCTGGTGGAACGGCGCCTTGGTGCGCTCGAGCAGGTCCTGCGTCATCTGCTGGAACTGCGCGCGGGTGAGGCGCGTGTCGAGGTGCACGGGGCCGTTCTCGCCGATCGAGAGGTACTGCAGCGAGATCTGGGTCTGCTGCGCGGAGCTCAGCTCCTTCTTCGCCTGCTCGGCGGCCTCGCGGAGGCGCTGGAGCGCGGACTTGTCCTTGGCGAGGTCCACGCCCTCGGTGTTCTTGACCTCCTTGACCAGGTGGTCGACGATGCGCTGGTCCCAGTCGTCGCCGCCGAGGCGGTTGTCGCCCGCGGTGGCCTTCACCTGGATGGTCGAGAAGTCGTCCTCGTCCTTGCCCACCTCGAGGAGGGACACGTCGAACGTGCCGCCACCGAGGTCGAAGACGAGGATGTGCTCGTCCTCCTTGCCCTTGTCGAGGCCGTACGCGAGGGCCGCGGCGGTGGGCTCGTTGACGATGCGCAGGACGTTGAGGCCCGAGATCTCGCCGGCCTCCTTGGTGGCCTGGCGCTCGTGGTCGTTGAAGTAGGCGGGGACGGTGATGACGGCGTCGGTCACCTTCTCGCCCAGGTACTCCTCGGCGTCGCGCTTGAGCTTGCCCAGGATGCGGGCCGAGATCTCCTGCGGCGTGTACTTCTTGTCGTCGATCTCCGTGGTCCAGTCCGTGCCCATGTGACGCTTGACCGACGCGATGGTGCGGTCGACGTTGGTGACGGCCTGGCGCTTCGCGATCTCGCCGACGAGGACCTCGCCGGTCTTCGAGAACGCGACCACCGACGGGGTGGTGCGAGCGCCCTCGGCGTTCGCGATGACGGTGGGCTCGCCACCCTCGAGGACCGACACCACGGAGTTGGTGGTGCCGAGGTCGATGCCTACTGCACGTGCCATGTCTGTTCTTCCTCCAGTCGCGGCGTTCGCCGCGTGATCTCTCTCGCTCGGGACTTGAGCGACTGAGACTCAACTTATGTCGGCGGCCTGGGGGTGTCAAGTCGGCGCGGGCAAAGTTGAGCGAACTCTGCTCAACTTCTCAGACTCGCCGATTCCCCATGGAGGATGTGGCAGGTGGGACGCGTGGGTCGCGCGGCCGCCGCCCGGTCATCGTCCTTGATCTCCGGGCCACGGCTCCACGAGGTGCGCGCGGGCGCTCGGGGCGTCGTAGTCCTCGGGCCAGTACTCCCGCAGCTCGGTGATGAGCCCGTCGCGGACTGTGAAGCGGCTGAGGGCGCGCGCCGTGACCGTGCCGTCGCTCACGAGGGTGTCGGTCGCGACGTGCGACTCGTCCGCGACGACGGACTGGACGGTGAAGGTCCATGGGCCATGCGCGGGATACTCCGTATTCACCTGTCCGAAGGCGCGGGATCCGCGGATCAGCTCGCGCGACTGCGGCCATATGCAGACGAAGTCGGGGCTCAGCACCTCGCCGACGGAGGCGAAGTCGTTGCTGCGCATCAGCTCCCAGAAGCGCGCGACGATCGCGCGGGCCGTGGGTGAGGAGTCCATGGATCGAGACTAGGCAGCGGCACCGACAGCACGCCCGCGCAGCGCGGTGCCGCGGTGCTCTCGACTGGCACCGCGCCTCGTCCCTAGTCTCGCCTCATGGAGACCACCCCGGAGCTCGCCGCCCACCTCGCCGCCGCCCGCGCGCACTTCGCGGGCCGCCTGGCCTTCGAGACCGACGTCTCGGACGCGCACGCCGCGCTCGAGGCAGGCGAGCCGGGCGTGGTCCTCATCGACACCCGCAACCGTGAGGCCTGGGATCAGGGTCACGCGCGCGGCGCGATCCACCTGCCCAAGCCCGACATGCCCGCCCGCATCCCCGCGGAGTTCGCGCCCGGCACCCGCTTCATCGTTTACTGCTGGGGCCCCGGCTGCAACGGCGCGACCCGCGCGGGGCTCATCATCTCCGAGCTCGGCTACGAGGTGAAGGAGATGATCGGCGGCTTCGAGTACTGGGCGCGCGAGGGCTTCCCGGTGGACAAGGTCGTGCGGGACGATGCCGGGAACGAGTCCGTCGAGGACGGGACCTACCCCGTGGATCCGCTCACGTCGCCGCTGCCCGTGGCCGGCAACCGCATCGTCTGCGACTGCTGACCCGCCGGGGTGCGGTTCGCCCCTGCCACACCTGTCACTCTTGTCATTGGCAATCGCGGGGCGCGCGTCAGTGAAGCGACAGCGGCGTGGCCTCCACTCCGGGCGCCTGAACCAGCTGCACCACGTTGTCGCGGGTGCGGTGCGTGAAGCCCAGGTGCTCGTAGAGGCGGATCGCGGCGGCGTTCCCGGCGCCGGTGTGGAGGAACGGCTGCCTCCCGGCCTCGCGGATGCCGTGCGCGACCACCTCCATGAGCCGCGTCGCGAGCCCGCGGCCCCGGTGGCTGTCGCGCGTGCAGACCGCGCTGATCTCCGTCCAGGACGGCGTGACCAGGCGCTCCCCGGCGAGCGCGACCAGCCGCTCGCCCTCCCGGATCCCGTAGTACGCGCCGGTGCGGTACGTCTCGGTCGCGAAGGGTCCGGGCTCGGTCTCGGTCACGATGTCGAGCATGGCCTGCGCATCGTCCGCCGCGAGCCGCTCGATCCCGTCGTGGAGCCGTCCGAAGTCCTCCGGGGCCGCCATCTGCGCGACCGCGAAAGTTTCAACCTCGGCCCACTCCGGCGGCACCTCGCGGGGTGCGCCGAACAGCACGAGCGTGTCCGTGCCCGCGATCTCGGCGAGATCCGCCCAGTCCTGGGCTGTCGCGTCGGGCGGGACCGCGGCGAACGGGCCGATGGTGGTCGGCAGCCGCGCGGCGCGGCCCTGCGTCACCGCGAGCCGCCGCTGCGGGCCGTTCAGCGCGTACCAGACGGGATGATCCAGCTCGAAGACCTCGTTCACATGGGTCAGAGTAGATCCGGAGGATCGTGCGGCATACCCCGTCCGCGGGCTTCGCACCGATCGTGCTCCGTGGACAGGGACGGACCCGGGGAGCGGGACGGTGCGCGCGTTACGCCTGCGAAATGTTCATGTGAATAACATCTGCGCACCCGGAGCGAGGAGGAAGCAGTGGGCGACTTGACGGTGGGCTACGCGGCGATGCTCGAGCAGTTCGCGCCCATGGAGGCGGTCGAGCTCAGCGCGTACGCGGAGTCGAAGGGTTTCAGCGGCGTCATGGCCGCCGACCACTTCCAGCCGTGGGTGCCCCAGCAGGGCCAGTCGGCCTTCGTGTGGAACGTGCTCACCGCCCTCGGCGAGCGCACCACGGGCGACATGGGCCCCGGCGTGACCGCGCCGACCTTCCGCTGGCACCCCGCGATGGTCGCGCAGGCGTCCGCGACGCTCGCCGCGATGTACCCGGGCCGCCACTGGCTGGGCCTGGGCAGCGGGGAGGCGCTCAACGAGCACATCGTCGGGCAGTACTGGCCCGAGGTACCCGAGCGCATCGACCGCATGTTCGAGGCCATCGAGATCATCCGCAAGCTCTTCGCGGCCGGCGACAAGAAGGACGTCAAGCACAGCGGGCGCTACTACAAGCTCGAGTCGACACGGCTTTGGACCATGCCCGAGGTGCCGCCCGAGATCCTCATCGCGACGGCCGGCCCCATCACCGCGAAGAAGGCGGGCGCCGTCGCCGACGGCCTCATCACCGTGGGCGCCCCGCTCGAGAAGATCGAGGGGCTGTTCGCGCGCTTCGACGCCGGCATGCGGGAGTCCGGCCGCGACCCCGAGAAGGCCCCGAAGGTGCTGCAGCTCCACATGTCCTGGGCGCCCACGTACGAGGAGGCCCTCGAGAACGCCCTCACCGAGTGGCCCAACGGCGGCATGAAGTTCCCCAAGGGCGACATCCGCTCGCCCCACGAGCTCGCGCAGATGGCGAAGCTGGTCCGCGCCGAGGACTTCGAGGGCCGCATGGTCATCAGCGAGGACCCCGACGTGCACCGGGCCTACATCCAGCGCTTCGTCGACCTCGGCTTCGACCGCATCTACCTCCACAACGTGGGACGCAACCAGCGCGAGTGGATCGACGTCTTCTCGCGCGACGTCCTCCCGGCGCTGGCGAGGTAGCGGACGATGCGCGGGATGAGCGTGTGGGCCGTCGACGGGATCGGCGAGGTGGGCCCGGGCGACGACCTGGTCGCGCTGATCTCCGAGGCGCTCGAGCGCTCCGGCGACGTCCTGGTCGACGGCGACGTCCTCGTGGTCGCCAGCAAGATCGTCTCCAAGGCCGAGGGACGGCTGGTCGCGGCGGAGAACCGCGAGCAGGCGATCACCGAGGAGGCGCGACGGGTGGTCGCGAGCCGCCCGCGCGCCGACGGCGGGGTCACGCGCATCGTCGAGACGCGGCACGGGTTCGTCATGGCGGCGGCCGGGGTCGACGCCTCGAACGTCCCCGAGGGGCACGTGCTGCTCCTCCCCGTCGACCCCGACGCCTCGGCCGCGGCGCTCGCGCGCGGGCTCCGCGAGCGGACCGGGGTGCGGCTCGGCGTGGTGGTGACGGACACCTTCGGGCGCCCGTGGCGCAGCGCGCAGACGGACCTCGCGATCGGCGCCGCGTACGTCAAGGCGGTCGACGACCACCGCGGGGACGTCGACGCGCATGGCCGGGAGCTCACCGTGTCGGTCACGGCGCTGGTCGATGAGATCGCGTCCGCAGCCGACCTGGTGAAGAGCAAGGTCGGCGGCACGCCCGTCGCCGTGGTCCGCGGGCTCGACGTCCTGCTCGACGAGCCCGGTCCCGGCGTGGCCTCGCTGGTGCGCTGCGCGGAGAGCGACATGTTCCGGCTCGGCTCGGACGAGGCCTTCGAGGAGGGCCACGCCGCGGGCATGCGCATGGCCGACCTGCTCGCGGACGATGCGCGGGAGACCAGGCGATGACCGGCTGGACCGTCATCGTGCCCGTCAAGGGCGGAGCCCGCGCGAAGTCGCGCCTGCCCGACACCGTGCGCGGCGCGCCCCGCGCGGCGCTCGCGATCGCGTTCGGCGCGGACACCCTCGCGTCGGTGGTCGCCGCGCCGGGGGTCGACCGCGTGCTCGTGGTGCCGGGCGTCTCCGACCTCGGCCCCGAGCACCTCGGACGCTCCGCCTCGGAGGTGCAGGTGATCCGTCAGCCCGCCGGGACGGGACTCAACCGTGCGGTCGCGCACGCTGCGGCGCTGGTGACCGGTCCGGTCGCGGTGGTGCTCGGCGACCTGCCGTCGCTGCGTCCCGAGGACCTCGGCGAGGTGCTCGAGGAGGCCGCGCTCCACTCGCGCGGCGTGGTGGGCGACGCCGAGGGCGAGGGCAGCACCGTCCTCACCGCGTCGGTGGGACGCCTCCCGGCGAGCTTCGGCCCGTCGTCGCTCAAGCGCCACCTGCGCGCGGGCTGCGCGGACCTCGACGCCTCGATCCGTGTGCGCGCCGACGTCGACACGGAGGCCGACGTCGAGCGGGCGCTGACCCTGGGCGTGGGCCCGCACACCGCCGCCGCGCTGGGAGTCATGTCCGCCGTCAGCTCCGTGTGAGCGCCAGCTCCACGGCGGCGCCCGCGATCGCCGCGGTCGCGCCGAGATCGGACATCCACAGCGGCCGGGCGAGCGCGTCGATGCCCGCCGCCTGGACCTCCGGCACCGCGGCGGCGTCGGCATCGTCGACGAGCCAGCCGTCGAGCAGCCCGAAGCGCGCGCGGTAGTCGAGCGCGACCCCGGCGGCCGTCGCGGGGACCCCGAGCGTCGCGAGGCATGTCTCCGCCATCCCGCGCACGGCCGCGCCGCCGATGATCGGCGAGACGCCCACGAGGCGGGCAGGGGTCGCACGGAGCGCGTCGGCGATGCCCGGCACGCCCAGGATGGTCCCGACGGACACCACGGGGTTCGAGGGCGGCAGCAGGATCGCGTCGGCCGCCCCGATCGCCTCGAGGACGCCGGGCGCCGGGGTCGCATCGTCCACGCCGACCTGCACGAAGCGCCGGGCGGGCTCGGCGGCGCGCGTGCGCACCCACCACTCCTCGAAGTGCACCGTCTCGCCCGAGGCGAGCTCGACGTGGGTCTCGACGGGCTGGTCGCTCATGGGCAGCAGCGCCACGGGGAGGTCCCAGCGCGCGCACAGCCGCGCGGTCGCCGCGGACAGCGGCAGCCCGGACGCGAGCAGCGAGGTCCGCGCGAGGTGCGTCGCGATGTCGCGGTCGCCGAGCGTGAACCACTCCCAGCCGACGCCGTAGGGGCGTAGCTCCTCGGCGACGGTGAAGCGCTCGTCGGCGCGTCCCCAGCCCTGGTCCTCGTGGATCGCGCCGCCGAGCGTGTACATCACCGTGTCCATGTCGGGGCAGATCTGGAGGCCGTGGAGACGCATGTCGTCGCCGGTGTTCGCGATCACGGTGACCTCGAGCGCCGTGCCGGAGGCCTCGCCCCACGCGAGCAGCCCGCGCAGGAAGCGCGCGCCTCCCACGCCCCCGGACAGGGCGACGATGCGCAGCGGGACGGTCATGGTGCCTCCTTCGGCGGGACGGTGGTGTCGATCGCGCCGGGTGTGTCGATCGCGCTGTCGAGCGCGATCACGGGGCGGCCGTCCTCGGGGTGGGTGAGCACGGTCGCGCGCACGCCGTAGACGGAGGCGATCACCTCGGGGGTGAGCACCTCGGCGGGCGCGCCTTGCGCGGCCACGCGGCCGCGGTCGAGCAGGACGATGCGGGTGCACAGCCGCGCGGCGTGGTCGAGGTCGTGCAGCGCCGCGATCGCGGTGATCCCGAGGTCCGCGACGAAGCGCAGCGTGTCGAGCTGGGCGCGCACGTCGAGGTGGTTGGTGGGCTCGTCGAGCAGCAGCAGGCGCGGACGCTGCGCGAGCGCACGAGCGAGCGAGACGCGCTGCCGCTCGCCGCCGGAGAGCTCGGTCCATGGACGCTCGGCCAGCTCCTCCGCGCCCACCGTCGCGAGGGCCTCGCGGGCGAGCGCGGCGTCGCGCGGGGAGCCGCCCCGGTCGAAGCGGCCGCGGTGCGGCAGCAGGCCCAGCGCGACGATGTCCGCGGCGCGCAGCGGGATGTCCCGGTCGGGCTGCTGCTCCATGAGGGCGACCCGGCGGGCGGCCTCGCGCCGCGGCAGCCGGTGCGCATCGTCGCCGTCGAGCAGCACGCGGCCCGAGGCGGGCGCGAGCATCCCCGCGATCGCGCCGAGCAGCGTGGTCTTGCCCGCGCCGTTGGGGCCCAGCAGGCCCACGATCTCCCCGGGCGCCGCCGCGAACGAGACGTCGGAGAGCACCTCGCGGTGCCCGCGCGCCACGCTCAGCGCCTCGACCCTCACCTCCATGCGGTCCCCCTCGCATGGCGCAGCACCACCACGAAGACCGGCACGCCGACCAGCGCGGTGACGATGCCGACCGGGATCTCGCGCGGGTCGAGCACGGTGCGGGCGAGCGTGTCAGCCCACAGCAGGAACAGCGCGCCGCCGATCGCGGCGGCGGGCAGCACGTGCCGGTGCAGGCCACCCACGAGCCCGCGGACCAGGTGCGGGATGATGAGTCCCACGAAGCCGATCGCGCCGCTGGTCGACACCATCGCTCCCGTGAGGAGCGCCACCGCGACGAAGAGCGTGAGCCGGATCCCGCGCGTCGAGATCCCGAGCGCCTCCGCGGCGGCGTCGCCCAGCGCGAGGGCGTCGAGCGGGGCCGCGTGGAGACGCAGCAACGGGTACACGAGCGCGAGGGCGATCGCGGCGATCGCGACCGTGGTCCATGTCGACCCCGCGAGCGAGCCGAGCAGCCACGACAGCACCTGCCGGTACGCGTCGCCCTTCGCGGTGACGACGATGACCAGGGACGTGCAGGCCGCGAGCAGCTGGGACACCGCGATGCCGGCGAGCACCACGATGGTCGGGCTGAGGCTCCCCGCGAGGCGCGCGATCCCGAGCGCCGCGCCGAGCGCGAGGAGCGCCCCCAGGAAGGCCGCGAGCGGCAGCGCGAAGGACAGCGCGAGAGCGGACCCGATCCCGAGCAGCAGCACGCCGACCGCCCCGAGCGACGCGCCCGAGGACAGCCCCAGCAGGTACGGGTCCGCGAGCGGGTTGCGGGTGAGCCCCTGCATCACCACACCGGACGCGGCGAGCCCCGCGCCCACCAGCGCCGCCGTGAGGACCCGCGGCGCGCGGATCGACCACACGATCGCGTCCTCGGTGCCGGCCGTCGCGCTCCCCGTGAGGTGGCTCCCGAGGATCCGCCAGACCTCCCCGACGCTGAGCCCGGCCACGCCGATGGTGACCGCGACCGCGAGCGACGCGACCAGCACCCCCGCGAGCACGGCGGTGAGGACGCGGGCGCGTCGGTCCGGGCCGGCGGTCATGACGGTTCCGGCACCGCCGTCTCGAGCTGCGCGACGAGCGACGCGACGGTCTCGACGTTGCGCACCCCGGCCTCGCCGCCGGCGAAGGGCACGACGAGGTAGGCGCCGTCGCGAACCGCGCTGAGCGCGGCGGTGGCGGGGTTGTCCTCGAGCATCGTGATCTTGTCCTCGGCGGTGTTCCACGAGGCGTCGACCAGCACGATCACGTCCGGGTCCGCCTCGACCACGGCCTCCCAGGTCACGGCGCTCCACGTGTCGTGCACGTCGGCGAACACGTTGGCGAGGCCCGCGGCGTCCATCATCATCTGCGGCGCGCCGATGCCCGCTCCTACGTACGGCGAGTCCGTGCCGGAGCTGTACCAGAGCGCGGTGAGCCCGCGCTCGTCGGCCTCGACGTCCGCGAGGTCCTCCTGCAGACGCGCGACCAGCTCCGCGGCGGCCTCGGTCGCGCCGAACACCTCTCCCGCCTCCTCGATCTGCTGCCACAGCAGGTCGAAGGTCATCGGATCGGGCTGGTAGCCGGGCTCCTTGCAGGCCGACGGCGCGACGTAGGTGAGGATCCCGCGCGCGACCAGGTCCTCGCGCTCCCCGACCCCGTCCGCCGCGAAGTTGGACTCCCAGCCCGCGACCACGGCGTCGGGCTCGAGGGCGAGCGTCGCCTCCTGGCCGGGCAGGAAGTCGGAGAGCGCCGGGACATCGGAGTCGAGCGGCGTGTACGGCGGCTCGAGGGGGCCGTCGAGGAAGGCCGCGCCGACGATGCGGTCGGTCAGCCCGAGCTCGATGAGCAGCTCGGTAGTGGTCGACTTCACGGTGACGATGCGCTCGGGTGTGCCGGCGGTCTCGACCAGGAACCCGCAGTTGTCGACCGCGACCGTGGAGACGGTAGGCGCCGGGGTCGGGAGCGGGAGCGTGTCGGACTGCGCGCACGCGGCGAGCCCGAGCACGCTCGCGAGGACGGCGGCCTTGGCGGCGAGCGCGGTCATGGAACCTCCGGAGGCAGGGGCCGGCGAGACGTGCGGTCCGGCGCGCCGGCGGCCGTCGGGGACGGCGCCCCGGGGCGTGGATGCAGGCTAGTCACCGGCGGTTACCCCGATGTTTCGCGCCCGGATGCCGCGGCGGCGATCGCGGCCGCGACCGTCGGGATGGACTCGCGCAGCCCGCCCACGCTCACCCGGATGTGGTCACCGGTATGCGGTCCGCGGGTGTCGGCGTCGACCGCGGCGGGCACCACGAACGTGCTGCCGCGGCTCACGTTGATCCCGTGCGCGGCGAGCGTGATGCGAGCGGCATGCTCGTCCGCGACGGGCACCCACGCGTTGAGCCCGTCCGCGAGCGGGACGTCGACGCCGGCGCCGGTGAGGCACGCCGCGAGCTCGCGCTGGCGGATGAAGTACGCGTGGCGGGCGCGGTCGACGGCGTGCACGGACGCGCGGCTGGTGAGCAGGTCGTGGAGGATCGCCTGGAGCAGCCGGGAGGTCCAGCCGGGTCCCAGGACGCGGTAGCCGACGATGCGTTCGATCGCGCTCGCGGGCCCGCCCAGGGCGGCGATGCGCAGGTCGGGGCCGTGCGACTTGGAGAAGCCCGCGACGCGCAGGGTGCGCTGCGGGAGCCACGCGCCGAGGCTCACGGGCTGCGCCGCGGAGACCAGCCCGGTGTGGTCGTCCTCGATGATGACGGCGTCGCGGCCGTAGCGGTGGCGTCCGAGCACCGCCGCGAGCTCGTCGGCCCGCGCGGCGGTCATGGAGACGCCGGTGGGGTTCTGCGCGCGCGGCTGCAGGATCACGGCGGCGGGCCGCGAGGCGAGCGCGGCCTCGAGGCTCGCGGGCACCATGCCGTGCGCGTCCATGCGCGCGGGCACGGCCATGAGATGGAGGTGGTCGAGCAGGTCGAGCAGCATCGGGAACGTCGGGGTCTCGACGATGATGCGGTCGCCGAAGCGCGCGACCGAGCGGAGGGCACGCTCGATGCCGTCCATGACCCCGTCGATCACGGTGAGCGCCTGCACCGGCGCGGGCCACAGTGCCCGCAGCGGCGCCTCGAGCTCGGGCAGCAGCGGCGGCTGGAGGTACGACGCGACGGCGGCGCGGGCCGGCGCGACGCGCTCGAGGGCCGCGGTGATGTCGGGCAGCAGCAGCGGATCGGGGATGCCCAGCGCGAGCTCGAGCCGCTCGACGCCCGGCGGGGTGGCGGCGGCGACCTCGGCCAGGTGGCCCGAGCGGGGCGTGAGCCACGGCGTCGGCGGCTCGAGCACGTACGAGCCCGCGCGTCCGCGGGCCTCGATGAGGCCCGCATCGACGAGCCCGTGCCAGGCCGCGCTCACGGTCCCGGGGCTCACCTCGAGCCGCTTCGCGACGTCCCTCACGGTGGGCAGGCGCGTGCGCGGGGCGACCTCTCCCGTGCGGATGAGCATGGACAGTGCGGAGGCGATCCCCTGCGGGCTCGGCTCCTCGATCTGGCCCGCCAGACGCTCGATCAGCTCCACTCGCCCTCCTTTGTCCCGACTTCTCCCGAGCGTTAATGCACCTGTTACTGCAGGTAACCCAAGGGAAATGTTCAATCGCGACAGTAACAGTCACTGCATCGGACGGGGAAGACCTCGAGGAGACGACATGACGGTGATCAGAGCGGCCATCACGCAGACCACGTGGACGGGCGACAAGGAGTCGATGCTCGACAAGCACGAGCAGTTCGCGAGGACCGCGGCGGCGCAGGGCGCGCAGGTCATCTGCTTCCAGGAGCTGTTCTACGGCCCCTACTTCGGCATCACCCAGGACAAGAAGTACTACCGCTTCGCCGAGCCGGCCGACGGGCCCATCGTCCAGCGCTTCGCCGCGCTCGCGAAGGAGCTGTCCATGGTGATGGTCCTCCCCATCTACGAGGAGGAGCAGACCGGCGTCTACTACAACACCGCCGTGGTCGTGGATGCGGACGGCACCATCGTGGGCAAGTACCGCAAGAACCACATCCCGCACGTCGAGAAGTTCTGGGAGAAGTTCTACTTCCGTCCCGGCAACATGGGCTACCCGGTGTTCGACACCGCGGTCGGCAAGGTCGGCGTCATCATCTGCTACGACCGCCACTTCCCCGAGGCGTGGCGCGAGCTGGGCCTCAACGGCGCCCACCTCGCCTTCAACCCCAACGCGACCAAGCCGGGGCTGAGCAACCGCCTGTGGGAGATCGAGCAGCCCGCCGCCGCCGTCGCCAACGGTTACTTCGTGCTCGCCCCCAACCGCGTGGGGCTCGAGGACAACGAGTACGGCGACGAGGCCGTGAACTTCTACGGCACCTCGCAGATCGTCGACCCGCGCGGCAACTACGTGGGCGAGCTCGGCTCGGGAGAGGTCGAGGAGATCCTCATCCGCGACCTCGACCTGGGCCTGGTCCAGGAGATGCGCGACGACTGGCAGTTCTACCGCGACCGTCGCCCCGACACGTACGACGAGATCACGGCGCCGTAAGGGAGGCAGCATCATGACCACCACGCTGATCAAGGGCGGCACCGTCGTCTCGGCCACGGGGCGGGTGCTCGCGGACGTGCTCGTCGACGGCGAGACCATCGTCGCGGTGCTCCAGCCCGGCTCGACCTCGCTGGGCCACGACCTGCCGAGCACGGTCGACCGCGTCATCGACGCCACCGGCAAGTACGTCATCCCCGGCGGCATCGACGCCCACACGCACATGCAGCTGCCCTTCGGCGGCACGGCGGCCTCCGACACGTTCGAGACCGGCACCGCGGCGGCCGCCTGGGGCGGCACCACGTCGATCGTCGACTTCGCCGTACAGACCTACGGCGCCAAGGTGCAGGACGGCCTCGCGGCCTGGCACGAGCTCGCCGCCGGCAACTGCCACGTCGACTACGGCTTCCACCAGATCGTCGGCGGCGTGGACGACGACTCGCTGGCCGCGCTGCCGTGGCTCATCGACGAGGGCATCACCAGCTACAAGATGTTCATGGCGTACCCCGGCGTCTTCTACGCCGACGACGCGCAGATCCTCAAGGCCATGCAGGTCGCGGCGGACAACGGCCTGCTCACGATGATGCACGCGGAGAACGGCCCCGTCATCGACGTGATCGCCGAGCAGCTGGTGAAGCAGGGCAAGACCTCGCCGTACTACCACGGTGTCGCCCGCGTCTGGCAGGCCGAGGAGGAGGCGACGCACCGCGCGATCATGCTCTCCGACATCACCGGCGCCCCGCTCTACGTGGTGCACGTCTCCGCCAAGCAGGCCGTCGCGCAGCTCGCGACGGCGCGTGACAACGGCAAGAACGTCTTCGGCGAGACCTGCCCGCAGTACCTCTACATGTCGCTCGAGGAGCAGCTCGGCGCGACCAGCGAGGAGTGGGGCGAGTTCGAGGGTGCCAAGTACGTGTGCTCGACCCCGGTGCGCTCGCGCGCCGAGGGGCACCAGGACCACATGTGGCAGGCGCTGCGCACCAATGACCTCCAGATGGTCTCCACGGACCACTGCCCCTTCTGCATGAAGGACCAGAAGGAGCTCGGCCTGGGCGACTTCCGCAAGATCCCCAACGGCATCGGCTCCGTCGAGCACCGCATGGACCTCATGTACCAGGGCGTCGTGACCGGCCAGATCACCCTCGAGCGCTGGGTCGAGCTCACCTCGACCACGCCCGCGCGCATGTTCGGCATGTACGGCAAGAAGGGCGTGATCCAGCCCGGAGCAGACGCCGACATCGTCGTCTACGACCCGAACGGCCACACGTCGATCGGCATCGACGGGAAGCACCACATGAACATGGACCACTCCGCCTGGGAGGGCTACGAGATCGACGGCAAGGTCGACACGGTCATCTCCCGCGGCCGCGTGCTCGTGGAGGACGACACGTTCCACGGCGTCAAGGGCCATGGGCAGTTCCTCAAGCGCGGCCTGTCGCAGTACCTGATCTGAGGAGGCTCGACATGGACTTCGGGGTCGTTCTTCAGACCAACCCGCCCGCTCAGCGCACCATCGCGCTCGCCAAGCTGGCCGAGGAGCACGGGTTCGGCTACGCGTGGACCTTCGACTCGCACCTGCTGTGGCAGGAGCCGTACGTCATCTACAGCGCGATCCTCGCGCAGACCGACCGCATCAAGGTCGGTCCCTTCGTCACCAACCCGGCGACGCGCGACTGGACCGTGACCGCATCGGTGTTCGCGACGCTCAACGAGATGTACGGCAACCGCACGGTGTGCGGCATGGGCCGCGGCGACTCCGCGGTGCGCGTCACCAACGGCAAGCCCGTCACGGTGCGCGAGATGCGCGAGTCCGTGCACGTGATCCGCGAGCTCGCGAACTGCCGGCCCGTCGAGTACAAGGGCGCGATGCTGCAGTTCCCGTGGGCGCGGACCTCGTCGCTCGAGGTGTGGGTCGCCGCCTACGGGCCGCTCGCGCTCAAGGCCGCGGGCGAGGTGGGCGACGGCTTCATCCTCCAGCTCGCGGACGTCGACATCGCGCGCTGGATGATCGCCGAGGTGAAGAAGGCCGCGGAGAACGTCGGCCGCGACCCCGAGAGCCTCACCTTCTGCGTCTCGGCGCCCATGTACATCGGCGACGACTGGGAGCACATGCGCGAGCAGTGCCGCTGGTTCGGCGGGATGGTCGGCAACCACGTCGCGGACATCGTGGGCCGCTACGGCGACTCGGGCGCGATCCCGACCGCGCTGTCCGACTACATCAAGGGCCGCGAGGGCTACGACTACAACGAGCACGGGCGCGCGGGGAACTCGCACACCGAGTTCGTGCCCGACGAGATCGTCGACCGCTTCTGCGTGCTCGGCACCGCCGAGGACCACATCGCGAAGCTCGAGCAGCTCCGCGAGGCGGGCATGACGCAGTTCGCGGGCTACCTCCAGCACGACAACAAGGAGGAGACCCTCCGCGTCTACGGCGAGGCCGTCATCCCCGCGCTCACCGACCCCATCACGGCGAAGGTCTGAGGGGGACGATGCGCGGCGACAGGATCAGGGGAGTCCTCTGGGGGCTCGCCGGCGTGCTCGCCGCGATGGCGCTGTGGGAGGGCTACAAGGCGCTCGCACCCGCCGACGGCATCGTCATCGGCGAGCTCACCGTGCTGCCCCGCACCACCGACATCGCGATGCCCCACATCTGGGACATGGTCGCGCGCCTCTTCGACCCGGTGACCCGGGCCGCGGGCGCCGACGTGCTGTGGTGGGCCGTGCTGCAGGCCGCGGCGTTCTCGCTCGGGATCGCGGCGCTCGGCTGGCTCATCGGCGTGGTCTCGGGCATGGTCCTCGCGCTGCTGATGCAGCGCTGGCTCACCGCCGAGAGCGCGGTGCTGCCGTGGGTGGTGCTGAGCCAGACGGTGCCGCTCATCGCGATCGCCCCGCTGGTGAAGCGCTGGGGCACCGCGATCCACATCGGATCCTTCGAGTGGGAGAACTGGATGTCGGTCGCGGTCATCGCGTCCTACCTCGCGTTCTTCCCGGTCGCCGTGAGCGCGCTGCGCGGGCTCAAGTCGCCGCACGCCGCCGACGTGGACCTCTTCCGCGCCTACGCCGCGGGCTGGTGGACCGGCATCGTCCGCCTGCGGCTGCCGTCCGCCGTGCCGTACCTGCTGCCCGCGCTGCGGCTCGCCGCTGCGAACGCCGTGGTCGGCACCATCGTCGCCGAGGTCAGCATCGGCCTGGGCGGCGGCGTCGGCCGCATGATCATCGAGTTCGCCGCCACCGCGAGCGGCGACCCCGCCAAGACCTGGGCCCCGATCTTCGGCGCCATGCTCATCGGGCTCGTGTCCGCGGGCCTGGTGTCGCTCATCGGTCTCGGCCTCGGTCGCTTCAGGAGAGGAGAGGCCCCGGCATGACCGGCACCCCCGTCGCCGTCAGCGTGAAGGCCGTCGACAAGGTCTTCCGCACCCGCAAGGGAGGCGAGGTCCACGCGCTGTCAGACGTGAGCCTCGACGTCGCCCCCGGCGAGTTCGTCTCGCTCATCGGCCCGTCGGGCTGCGGCAAGAGCACCCTCATGCGCCTCATCGCGGACCTCGACGGCGTCTCCGGAGGCGAGATCGAGGTGTTCGGCAAGAGCCCGGAGCAGGCGCGCAAGGACCAGGACTACGGCATCGCGTTCCAGCAGGCAGGCCTCCTGCCGTGGCGCACCGTCCGCGCGAACATCGAGCTGCCGCTCGAGATCCACGGCGTCGACGCGCGGGGGCGCAAGGAGCGCTCGGACGAGCTGCTCGCGCTCATCGGCCTCGAGGACTTCGCGGACCACCACCCCGACCAGCTCTCCGGCGGCATGAAGCAGCGCGTCGCGATCGCGCGGGCGATGGCCGAGAGGCCGCGGCTGCTGCTCATGGACGAGCCCTTCGGTGCGCTCGACGAGATGACGCGCGAGCACATGCAGAACGAGCTGGTGGCCCTGTGCGAGGAGACCGGCGCCGCCGTCGTCTTCGTCACGCACTCGATCCCTGAGGCCGTGTTCCTCTCCGACCGCGTCGTCGTGATGTCCCCGCGCCCCGGCCGGATCACCGGCATCGTCGACCTCTCCTTCGCCGCGCGCGACGAGGACCTCCGCGAGGACGCGGCCTTCTACGAGGGCGTCACCGCGGTGCGCACGATGCTCCACGGCGCCGAGGCCGGCGCCGGCCCGCGGGGGGTCGAGAACCGATGAGGACCGCCGCCACCGCCCGCACCGTGCTCGCGCCCGTCGCGCTCGCGGTGGTGGTGCTCGCGCTGTGGCAGGCGTGGGTGGTCGCCTTCGAGATCAAGCCGTTCCTGGTGCCGTCGCCGGCGGGCATCGCCGAGGCGTTCACCACCTCCTTCTCCTCGATCCTCGACGCGAGCCTCGCGACGGGGCTGAACGCGCTCATCGGCCTCGCGCTCGGGGCCGTCGCCGGGATGGCGCTCGCGCTGTTCGCCAACGCGCTGCGCTTCCTCGACCGCATGCTGGTGCCGCTGGTCGCGGCGCTCGCGGTGGTCCCCATCGTCGCGCTCGCGCCGGTGTTCTACGCGATGTTCGGCGCGGCCGCCGAGACGGGCCGCCAGCTCGTGGCCGCCGTCGCCGTCTTCGTCCCCATGTACCTCAACACCCTCAACGGGCTCCGTCAGGTGGAGCCCGTGCACCGCGACCTCATGAGGGCGTACGCGGCGACCGCCGAGCAGGCCAACCGCGTCCTGCTCATCCCGGGAGCCGTCCCGTACGTCCTCAACGGTCTCAAGATCGGCTCGTCCCTCGCCGTCATCTCCGCGCTCATCGCCGAGTACTTCGGAGGTCCGACGAAGGGGCTCGGCATCGCGATCACCTCCTCCGCGGCGGGCAGCAACTACACCGGGGCGTGGGCGTACGTCCTCGGTGCGGTGCTGCTCGGCGCGCTGTTCTACGGCGTGACGGCAGGCATCGAGGCCTGGTCCGCGCGCCGTCGTGGAGGGTCATAAGCGTCCGCCGCGGGGCGGTCGATCACCTGGTGAAGGAAAGCATGGGGAAGGGAACTCAGATGGGATTCATCGCACGACGCGGTCGCGGCGCGACCGTGCTGACGGGGGCGGCGCTCGGCGCGCTGACGCTCGCCGGCTGCTCCTCGGACAGCGCTGAGCCGGCGGCGTCCGGCTCGGACTCGGGCTCGGACACCGCCACGGAGGCTCCTGCGGAGCTCACGCCGGTCTCGGTTCAGCTGCAGTGGCTCACGCAGGCGCAGTTCGCGTGCTACTACGCGGCCGCCGACCAGGGCTTCTACGAGGAGGAGGGCCTCGAGGTCGAGATCCTGCCCGGTGCGGTCGACATCGTCCCGATCGACGTGCTGACGTCGGGCGGCGCGGACTTCGCGATCTCCTGGGTGCCCAAGGTGCTCGGTGCGATCGAGCAGGGCGCGGCCGTCACCAACGTGGCGCAGATCTTCGAGCGCTCGGGCACCATGCAGGTCGCGTTCGCTGACTCGGGCATCGAGTCGGCGGCGGACCTCGCGGGCAAGTCCGTCGGCTCGTGGGGCTACGGCAACGAGTGGGAGCTCATCGCAGGCATGCAGGCCAGCGGCGTCACGCTCGGGGACCTCGACGGCGGCTCGACCGTCCAGCAGGCCTTCGACATGAACGCCTTCATCGCGGGCGACATCGACGCGGCGCAGGCCATGACGTACAACGAGTACGCGCAGGTCCTCGAGACCGAGAACCCGGAGACCGGCGAGCTCTACACGGCCGACGACCTGGTGGTCATCGACTGGAACGACGAGGGCACTGCGATGCTCCAGGACGCCATCTGGGCGGACTCCGAGCGTCTCGCGTCCGACGAGGCCTACGCGGAGACCACCACGGCGTTCATCAAGGGCACCATCAAGGGCTGCGTGTTCGCCAAGGACGACCCGCAGGCGGCGGCCGATATCGTCACCGCGGCCGGCTCGACCCTGGGCACCTCGCACCAGCTGTGGATGGCCAACGAGGTCAACAAGCTGATCTTCCCGTCGACCTCGGGCGTGGGCCACATCAACGAGGACCAGTGGGAGCAGACCGTGGGCCTCGCCCTCGAGACGGTCAACCCCGAGGGTGCGACCATCATCACGGCCGACCCGCCGGAGACCGCGTACTCGAACGAGTACGTGGACGCCGCGCTCGCGGAGCTGGCCGACGAGGGTGTCGACACCATGGGTGAGGGCTTCGAGCCCATCGAGGTGACGCTCAACCCCGGCGGCGAGTAAGCCGCAGCCGCGGTACCCACCGAGGCGGTGGGTACCGCCGCGCGCTGGCGGGACATGGGTGCAGGATCCGAGCCGGATCCGGCACTCATGTCCCGCTGGCGCGCACGGCCAGGAGCGTGTTCATGGCGGCGTAGTCGACGCCGCCGGTGAGCGACCCGTAGGTGCCGGTCGCGAGGAGCTCCCCGGCCGCCCTGCGCGCGACCGCGTAGGCCGCCTCGGCGATCCCGACGCCCAGGCTCACCCGGGCGGCTCCCAGCGCGCCCAGCTCCGCGACGCTCGGGGCTCCCGGCCCCGCCATGACGTTGAGCGGCGCATCGATCCCGGCGGCGAGCGCGCGGATCGCCTCGGGCTCCGTGGGGCCAGGGACGAAGACGCCGTCCGCGCCGGCATCGAGGTAGACGCGTGCTCGCGCGATCGTCTCGGCCGTGCAGTCCGCCTCGGGCGCCAGCCCTCGCAGGTACACGTCGGTGCGGGCGTTGATGAACAGCGCCACACCTGCGCGGTCGGCCGCGCGCCTCGCGGCGCCGATGCGGGCCGCGAGATCCTCAGGGGAGCGCTGGCCGTCCTCGATGTTGATCCCGACGGCGCCGGTGTCGATCACCGCCGTGGCGGTGTCCGCGACCTCGGCCGGTGTCTCGCCGTACCCGCCCTCGATGTCCGCGGTGACGGGCACCGCGACCGCGGCGACGATGCGCCCGAGCGCGGCGACGGCTTCCTCGCGGGAGAGGGTGTCGCCGTCGGGGAGCCCGAGGGACCAGGCGATGCCCGCGCTCGTCGTCGCGATGGCGGGCGCTCCCGCCTCCTCCATCAACGCGGCGCTCGCGGCGTCCCAGGCGTTGGGCAGGGCGAGGGGCGCGTCGGCGCGGTGCAGGGCGCGGAACAGGTCGGCGGTGTTCACGGTCATGCGGCCCATCTCAGCAGAGGCTGCGGGGTCGACGCGCGCGGGGATCGGACAGGGCCGTCCGTCGCGAGAGGCCCCGGTCCGGTTACGCGGTCTCGCAGACGCCCTCAGTGGCGGGCGCCGCCGTCGACGTGGATCGTCTCCCCGGTGACGAAGGTCGCGCCGAGCAGCCACAGCACCGCCTCCGCGATGTCCTCGTTCGTGCCGACGCGGCCCACCAGCGTGCCCGCCGCGCAGGAGTCGAGGAAGTCGCGCTTCGCGTCCGCGTCCAGGTGATCCTCCCAGACCCCCGAGTCGATGACGCCGGGCGCGATCGCGTTGACGCGCACGGGTGCGAGCTCCTTCGCGAGATGCGTCGCCATGAATGCGGCCGCGCCGCTGGTGACGCCCATGTTCACGCTGCCGGGGAACGGAATCCAGCCCGCGACCCCGGAGAAGAGCACGAGCGAACCGCCGGGCCGAAGGCGCGAGGCCGCGTGCTTGGCCAGCATGAGCGGGCCCACGATGCGGGCCTCGAATGCGGCCATCGTGAGGTCGTGGTCGAGCTCCTCGACCGGAACGTTGTGGTGGGCGACGGAGAGCACCACGACATGGTCGATCTCGCCTGCGCCGTCGAGGCCCGCGACGATGCTCGCCTCGTCGGTGACGTCGATCTCCACGGCCTCCGCGCCCGGGACCTCGGCGGCCGCCGCCCCGGCTCGCTCGAGGCTCCGCGACGCGATGATCGGGGTCGCGCCCGCGCGGGCGGCGTGCTCGGCGATCGCGCGGCCGATGTTCCGCGCGCCGCCGACGACGAGGACCCGCGTGCCGGACAGGGGCATGTCTGCCAGCGTAGACGACCGTGATCTACCAGTGGGAGGCGTCGATCGCTCAGAAGCGACCACCATCTACCCTTTCGCGGGGCGCGGGGGCGTCAGACGAGCAGGCCCTCGTCCATCCGCAGCACCCGGTCCGCCATGACCTCCGCCTCGGCCGGGTCGTGCGTCACCAGCAGCCCCGTGGTGCCCGAGGAGCGCAGGATGTCGCGCACCTCGACGGCCAGCCGACCCCGGAGGTCGGCGTCGAGCGAGGACAGCGGCTCGTCGAGCGCGAGCAGCCGCGGCCCCGGCGCCAGCGAGCGCGCGAGGGCCACGCGCTGCCGCTGACCGCCGCTCAGCTCGGTCACCCCGCGCCCGCTGAGGCCAGCGAGGCCTACGAGCGAGAGCAGCTCCTCGACCCGCGCGGCCCGGGCCGCGCGCGCCATCCCGGCCATCTCGAGGCCGAAGGCGATGTTCGCGCCGACGGTGAGATGCGGGAACAGCTGCCCGTCCTGGAAGACGAGCCCGAAGCCGCGCTTGTGCACCGGGACGCGGGTGAGGTCCTCGCCGTCCCACGCGACGGCGCCGGCGGACGGCTCGACGATGCCCACCACGGCGGACAGCAGCGAGGACTTGCCGCAGCCCGAGGGGCCCAGCAGCGCGACCGTCTCCCCCTGAGCGATCGACAGCGAGACCCCTCGGACGGCCTCCACCGGCGGCCGGCCGGCATACGTGACGCGGAGGTCCGCGACGGAGAGCCCGCTCACAGCTCGGCCCCGACGGTGGTGCGGAGCCGCTCGGAGGCGAGCATGACGGAGGCCGTGAGGGCGGCGAGGAGGACGGATGCGGCGAAGGCCATGCCCACATTCTCGATGCCGGGGCGCCCCAGGAGCCGGGAGATCGCGGTCGGGAGCGTCGGTCGGTCGGGCCGCGCGACGAAGGCCGTCGCGCCGAACTCGCCCATGGAGATCGCGAAGGCGAAGGCGATCGAGGCGGCCGTCGCGGAGCGCAGCAGCGGCGCGTCGACCCGCCACAGCACCCGCCACGGCGAGGCGCCCAGGGTCGCGGCGGCGGCGCGCAGCCGCGGATCGATCGCCCGCGCGGCCGGGACCAGCGCGCGCACCATGAGCGGAAGCGCGACTACCGCCTGCGCGATGGGCACCAGCCACCACGAGCCGCGCAGGTCCACCCCGAGCACCGAGCGGTTGAGCGTGAGCAGCACGCCGAGGCCCACCACCACTGCCGACACCCCGAGCGGCAGCATCACCAGGGCCTCGAGCGCCGAGGCGCGTCGCGCCCGGCGGGAGACCAGCATCGCCGTGACGATGCCGACCGCTCCGGCCATCGCGGTCGCCACGAGCGCGGTGAGCAGCGACGTCACGGCCGCCTGCCACACGGGGGCGCTCAGGGTCGACCGCGCGGGCGGCTCGCCGAACAGCGCCGCGTAGTGGTCGAGGCCGTAGCCGTCGGACGTGCGCAGCGACCGCTCGACCAGCGCGATCCCGGGCAGCGTGAGCAGCAGCAGCGTCGGGCTCAGGGCCGCCGCGATGCCGAGCCGCTCGAGGCGGCGCGGCGGCCGTGCGGGCTCCACCGCGGCCGGCGGACGCGGGGCCCTCGCCCGCGCGCTCACCCACAGCGCGATCCCGACGAACACCACCTGCACCAGCGCCAGCACCGCGGCCGCGCGCAGATCGAGGAACTGGTTGACCTGGAGGTAGATCTCGGTCTCGACGGTCCGGATCCGGGACCCGCCGAGCACCAGCACCAGCGCGAAGGACGTCGAGCAGAACAGCATCACCACCGCCGCGGCGGAGGAGATCGCGGGCCTCAGCGCGGGCATCGTCACCCGGAGGAAGGCCCGGGCGCGCGAGGCGCCGAGCGTGCGTGCCGCATCGGCCAGGCGGGGCGACAGCGACTCCCACGCGCCGCCGACGATGCGCACCACCACGGAGATGTTGAAGAACACGAGCGCCAGGACGATGGCGCCCGCGCTCTGATCCAGGCCGAGCCCCCCGAGCAGCCCCGAGCGTCCCAGCAGGGCCTGGAACGCGGCGGCGACCACGATGGTCGGCAGCACGAACGGCACGGTCACCAGCGCGCGCATCGTCCGGGCTCCTCGCCACGAGAACCGCGACAGCGCCCACGCGGCCGGCAGGCCCAGCAGCAGCGACCCGAGGGTGCCGAGCGCCGCGAGGCCGACCGTGGTCGTGATCGCGTCGAGCGTCCGCGAGCGGGTGAGCACCTCGAACGCGCCCGCGAGGTCGCCGCCGCCCCAGCCGTCCTCACCGAGCAGCCCGCGCACCACGACGGTGCCCGCGGGCCACAGGAAGAACAGCCCGAGGAAGCCCACGGGCAGCGCCGCGAGCGCCCACCAGAGGCGGGCGCTCGCGGGCCAGGGCTTCATGAGGGGGCCGTCAGTCGAGGACCGTGGCGGTCCAGGCGTCGATCCACTCGTCGCGGTGCGCGTCGATCTCGGTGGGGTCGAGCGTGAAGGGGTCCTCGGCGAGCGGCGCGAACTCCGCCCACTCGGCGGGCACCTCGACCGAGGTCGACACGGGGTAGACGTACATGTTCTCGGGCAGGGTCGCCTGGAACTCGTCGGACAGCAGCCAGTCGACCACGGCTTGCGCGCCCGCCGGGTTCTCGGCACCCTCGAGGACGCCCGCGTACTCGACCTGGCGGAAGCACGTGTCGAGCATCGCGGCGGTGGTGGGCTCGCCGTCGATCACCTCGTACGGCGGCGACGAGGCGTAGCTCAGCACGATGGGTCGGTCGCCGCCGTAGTTGGGCGCCGAGAAGTCGGTGAAGTAGGTGTCCGACCAGGACGCGGTGACCCGCACCTCGTTCTCGCGCATCGCGGTCCACCAGTCGAGCCAGCCGTCCTCGCCGTACTTGGCGATGGTGGCGAGCATGAAGGCGAGACCGGGGGAGGAGGTCGCCGGGTTGGTGACGGAGAGCTGACCCGAGAACGCCGGGTCCGAGAGGTCGTCGAGCGCGGGCGCGGCGTCGGGGAACACCGCGAGGTCGTAGTTGAGGCACACGTCCGAGTAGTCGACCGCGGTGAGGAGGTCCTCGGCGCCGTCGACGGCGTACGCCGCCGCATCGCCCGCCGCGGTCCCGGCCGAGGCGTACGGCGCGAGCACGCCGCCCTCGACCGCGCGCGACGCGAACGTGTTGTCGATGCCGTAGACCGCGTCGCCCAGCGGCGCGTCCTTGGTCAGCACCAGCTGGTTGACGAGCGTGCCCGCGTCGCCCGGCTGGACCAGCTCGACGTCGATGCCGGACTCGGCCTCGAAGGCGGCCAGCACCTCGTCCGGCACCGCGAAGCTGTCATGCGTGACCAGGCGGACGGTGCCGCCCACCTCGGCGGCGGCGGTCGCCTCGGGGGACGATGCGGCGGCGGCCGTCGGCTCCTCGGTCGCGGAGGCCTCGGGCTCGCTCGCGCTCGAGCACGCGGCGAGCAGGACGGTGGACATGGCGGCGGCCGTGACGGCCGCGGTGCGCGTCATGCGCATGGATTCCTCCCGGAATAGGAGGGGACGAGACTCGACTCCCTACGCCGGTGCGAGCCGGATCAGGTTCGAGGGTCTGCGGCGTTCCGCACTCTCAGCGCCCTGGCCCCGGGTATCCCCGGGAAGCGCTCCCCTGTCGTGTCCGGCCAGGATAGCGCGAGGATTCAGCCGATCCGAACGCTGTCGGCGATCGGGAGGATGCGGTCCGCGCAGCCGCGCGTGAGCGCGCCCGTGATCCCGTTGACGATCACGCGCGAGCCGCCGCCGTCGATCACGGCGTAGCAGGTCTCGTACGGTGCCTCGACCCCGGCCTCCGCGACGGCCACTGCCGCCTCGTACCCGGCGGCGGTCGTGAAGGTCTCGTGGGTGGGCGTCGCCTCGGTGAGCCACGTCGCGAGCCCGAGCGCCTCCTCCTCCGCGGAGGTCCCGCGGTCCGCGCCGTGCTCGGCGACGACGGTGATCGCGACGCCGGTGCCGGTGCCGTGCTCGTCCGCGAGCCAGAACCCTGCGGACTCGGTGACGGCGCCGTCGGCGGTCTCCACGGGCGGTTGCTCCTCGCCGGTGGTGACCGTCTCCCATGCCGGATCGACCTCGAACACGACCCTGCCGGTGGGGGAGGTCACGGTGGTCCGGTCGGCGACGTCCGGACCCGCATCGACGGCCGCGACCGGGGTCGCGCTCGACGGCGCGACGGCTTCGGGGTCGCCCGCCTCGGGCTCCCGTGTGTCGGCCGGTGCGAGGGCGGACGGGCCGTCGGCCCTCGGGGTCGCGTCGGGATCGCCTGCTGCGCCGAGGACGGTCGCGACCGCCGCGCCGACGCCCACGAGCGCGCCGCCGCCGGCGAGGACCCACGGCCATGCGCGCCGGCGCCGCGGAGCGTCAGGCTCCGCGAACCTTGGCACGGCGTTGGGATCCGGGTGCCACCCCGCCGACGGTGCCTCCGGCCACTGCTCGCTGCTCATGATCCCCCCGTGAGCGCGTGGGGCGCGCTCATGCGATGAGAGGCTTCAGGCGCGGGCGGATGACGCGGAACGCGGCGACTATCAGGTGTTTCGTGACCGCATCGTGACCTGGTAGAGCGTCAGACGTCGATGCGGTGGAAGCTCTTCCAGCTGAGCGAGGCGGTCGGGCCGCGCTGGCCGCGGTAGCGCGAGCCGTACTTCTCGGAGCCGTAGGGGTGCTCCGCGGGGGAGGACAGCCGGAAGAAGCACAGCTGGCCGATCTTCATGCCGGGCCACAGGTTGATGGGCAGGGTCGCGGTGTTGGACAGCTCGAGCGTGACGTTGCCCTCGAAGCCCGGGTCGATGAAGCCGGCGGTCGAGTGGGTGAGCAGGCCCAGACGGCCGAGGCTCGACTTGCCCTCGAGGCGCGCGGCGATGTCGTCGGGCAGCGTCACGGACTCGTAGGTCGAGCCGAGCACGAACTCGCCCGGGTGCAGCACGAACGGTCCGTCCGCGATGTCCACCAGCCGCGTGAGCTCGGGCTGCTCCGCCGCGGGGTCGATCGCGGCGTACTTGTGGTTGTCGAACACGCGGAAGAAGCGGTCGAGGCGCACGTCGATGGAGGAGGGCTGGATCATCTCCGGGTCCCACGGGTCGAGGGCGACCCTGCCCGAGGCGATCTCAGCGCGGATGTCGCGGTCCGAGAGCAGCATGAGGCCCAACCTAGTGCCCGTTCACCGTGGCTCGCACCGGGGTGGCACGCAACTGGGCGACCGGCGGGTGGAATCTCTCGGAATCTCACCCGCCAGCCGCCCAGTTGACGTTGCGGACCTGCGTCAGGCGTGCGTGACGCCCGGGAGGTCGGGGTCCACCGCGCCGCGCGACGTATCGTGCGCCTCGACCGCGGCCCGGCCGGCGGCCGCGCCGCCCACGGCGCCCTTGATGAGGTCGCTGATGCCGAAGCCGGTGACGGAGGTCATGACCTCCTCCGTCTCGGTGAAGAGGTTGGCCGCCTGGCGGGTGACCGCCGAGGCGCCCTCGGTCGACACGACGGTGAGCGAGTCGATCGACGCCATCGCGCGTCCCATCTCGCCCACGATCGCGGGCATGCCGTCGAGCGCGATCTCGAGCACACCCACCTGCGGCATGTCCTCGTAGGCCGCCTTCTTCGCCTCGATGCCCTCGGCCTCGGCCTTGCCCTTCGCGGCGATCGCGGTGGCCTCGGCCTCACCCTTCGCCTTGACGGAGGAGGCCTCCGCCAGACCCTGGGCCTCGACCACGCGGGCCGCGGCGGAACCCCGCGCCTCGTCGGCCGCAGCCTCGGCCTTGCCTCGCGCCTCGAACACCGCGGCGTCGGACAGACCGCGCGCCTGGTTCGCGGCGGCCTCGGACTCACCGGCCTGGCGGGTCGCCTCGGCGGCACCCTTGGCCTTGGAGATCGCGGCCTCGCGTGCAGCCTCCGCCTCGATCTTCATCGCGTACGCGCCGGCGTCGGCGGGCTTGCGAACCTCGGACTCGAGACGCATCTCGGTGACCTCGGCGCGCTTGGCCTCGGCCAGGCGCTCCTGCTCGTAGATCTCGACGTTGCGCTGCGCCTCGGCGATCGGGCCGGCGGCCTTGGCGTTCGCCTCGGCGGTGTCGGTGTCCTGCTGGATCTCCGCCATGCGCAGCGCGAGCGTCCGGTTCGCCTCGGCGATCTGCTGCTCCGCCTCGGCGCGCTTCTGCTCGGACTCGCGGCGGGCCTCGGCCTCCGCGATCTCGGCGTCGCGGCGCGCGATGGCGGCCTGGCTGCGGCCCAGGTCCTGGATGTAGCCGGACGGCGTGGTGACCGACTGGATGTTGAGCCCCTCGAGCACCAGGCCCCACTCGGAGCAGGCCTCGCCGGTGACGCGCATGACGCGGTCCTTGAGGGTCTCGCGGTCGGAGTTGATGTCCTCGACGGACATCGTGCCGACGATGGCGCGCATGTCGCCCTCGATGTTCTGCTGGACGAAGGCCTCGATGTTGAGCGGGTTGACGTTGAAGCGCTCGATCGCGGCGCGGACCGAGGCCTCGTCGCCGCCGATCTTCACGTTCGCGACGCCCTCGAGGTTGACCAGGATGTTCTGGTTCGAGGGCGAGTCCTGGACGCGCCAGGCGATCTGGCGCGTCTCGAGCGACACCTTGTTGTAGCGCTGCGTGAACGGCACCACGAACACGCCGCCGCCGCCCAGGACCACCTTCGACGGCACGGGGCGCGTCTCGTAGGCGACCGTGCCGTCGGCCTTGCGGATGGGCACCTGGGTCTTCGACTTCGAGCCCGAGACTACGAACGCCTCGTCCGGGTCCGAGACCTTGTAGCGCGACGCGATGGCCCACACCACCACGATCGCGGCGACCACGCTCGCCGCGATCGCCACCAGGCTGATCGCGGCTCCGGTGAGTCCGAACATGTACTGCCCCCTCAGTTGTGTGCGAAGCCTCTAGGCGGAGTGCCGGGAGACCTTGATCTGGTTGCTCGCGAGCACGGCGTCGACGACCACGTCGTCGCCCGCCTTCAGCGGCTCGTCGGAGCGGAAGCTCATGCGGCGGTTCTGGCCCAGGAACGGGACGAGGACGGTACCCAGCCCGCCCGGCGCCACCGGCGCCTCGGTCACCGTGACGATGCGCCCGACCATCGCGTTCAGGTCCGTCGCGCCGTCCTCCTGCTGCTGGCTCATGAACACGCGGTGCGCGCCGAAGGCCAGGAGCCAGCCGGCGACCGCCCCCGCGAGGCCGATCGCGATGACCGTGCCCAGGCTCGGGTCGTCCATGCCGAAGCTCGCGGCGGCGCCGGCGAAACCGAAGCCCGCGACTGTCGCCGCGGTGGTGGTCGAGCTCAGGGCTCCGTCCGGGAGGACGTCGAGCGCGATGTCGAAGATGTCGCCGACCACCGCGGAGATGATCGCGAAGATCAGCGCGAGGCCTCCGAGCCCCAGCAGCAGGTATCCGACGGTCACGGTCTCGAACATCGCGTCACTCGCCTCTCTCATGGGTGGCGGGCGCGTTCGCGCCCTCGATGGCGTGGGGACGATGCGCTGGGCCGTCCGCGCGGCCGCACCTCGGGCGCGGCGTCGACGGGCAGGGCATGGCCAGAATCTAGCGGTCGGGGGCGGCGCGCACCAGGGATGACGCGCCCTTCTCGGCGCCCGTGAGCACGGCGAGGTTGTCGACCGCGCGAGGGTGGCGCTGGTAGACATGGCGCAGTTCGTGAGCGGGCCCCGCCGAGGGCGGTGGATGCCGCGGTGGCGCGTTCGAAAGGGGGCACGATGTCGCGGAAGGATGCGCTGCGTCTCGCCGGGGGAGCGGTCGGTCTGGTCGTCATCATCGTGGCCGTCTTGTCCGACCCCGGGTGGATGCCGCTCTGGGTCAAGCTGCCGCTGTGCTTCGTCTCGGCGATGCTCATCGGCGAGGCGCCTCCGCCGCGGACGTGGCTTCCGTGGCTCCGCCGTCGTGACGGCGGCGAGTGACCTGACGGCGACCAATCGCCGCAGCGTCGGGCAAGTCGGACAAGAAGCCCGGCCCGGGCGTCGTCCACCCGGGACTTTCAGGGGTCGCATCGCACGAATCGTTTCGATTACAGTGGGGGCAACACGCCCGAGAGAGCGCTCTCACGGCAACGCAGCCAGACGGAAGGCACCACCCATGCAGTTCGGCCACTTCGACGACGAAGCGCGCGAGTACGTCATCACGACGCCTCACACTCCGTACCCGTGGATCAACTACCTCGGTGCACAGGACTTCTTCGGGCTCGTGTCCCACACCGGCGGCGGATACAGCTTCTACCGCGACGCGAAGCTGCGCCGCCTCACGCGCTACCGCTACAACAACGTGCCCGTCGACGACGGCGGCCGCTACTTCTCCATCAACGACGGCGGCGACGTGTGGAGCCCCGGCTTCCGTCCCTACAAGACGGAGCTCGACTCGTTCGAGACCCGCCACGGCATGGGCTACACGCGCATCACCGGTTCGCGGAACGGCCTCGAGGCGAGCGTCCTGCTCTTCGTCCCGGTCGACGTCAACGCCGAGATCCACCGCGTCGAGCTGACCAACACCTCCGACGCACCCAAGAGCTTCTCGCTCTTCAGCTTCCTCGAGTTCAACCTCTGGAACGCCGAGGACGACCAGACCAACTACCAGCGCAACCTCTCCATCGGCGAGGTCGAGGTGGTCGACGGCGCGATCTATCACAAGACCGAGTACCGCGAGCGTCGCGACCACTACGCGGTCTATGGCGTGAACGCCGAGATCGCGGGCTTCGACACCGACCGCGACACGTTCCTCGGCTTCGGCAACGGCTTCGACGAGGCCGCCGTCCCGCACGCGGGCAAGGCCGGCGACTCGATCGCGTCCGGCTGGTACCCCATCGCCTCGCACCAGCTCGAGGTCACCCTCGAGCCCGGTGAGTCCAAGGCCTTCACGTTCGTGCTCGGCTACCTCGAGAACCCGCGCGACGACAAGTGGGAGGCGCCCGGCGTCATCCGCAAGGACGGCGCGCGCGAGCTGCTCGCGAAGTTCGCCACCGACGAGCAGACCCTCGCCGAGTTCGAGAAGCTCAACGCCTACTGGGACGGCCTGCTGGGCTCCTACACCGTTGAGTCGGGCCACGAGAAGCTCGACCGCATGGTCAACATCTGGAACCAGTACCAGTGCATGGTGACCTACAACATGTCGCGCTCGGCCTCGTTCTTCGAGACCGGCATGGGCCGTGGCATGGGCTTCCGCGACTCGTCGCAGGACCTCCTCGGCTTCGTGCACCTGGTCCCCGAGCGCGCCCGTGAGCGCATCATCGACATCGCGTCGACCCAGTTCGAGGACGGCAGCGCGTACCACCAGTACCAGCCGCTCACCAAGCGCGGGAACCACACCCTGGGCTCGGGGTTCAACGACGACCCGCTGTGGCTGATCCTCGGCGTCGCGGCCTACGTCAAGGAGACCGGCGACTTCGCGATCCTCGACGAGATGGTGCCGTTCGACAACGACGACTCGAAGGCCGCCTCCCTCATGGAGCACCTCAAGCGCTCGTTCGACCACCCGCTCAACAACCGGGGCCCCCACGGCCTGCCGCTCATCGGCCGCGCCGACTGGAACGACTGCCTCAACCTCAACTGCTTCTCCACCGAGCCCGGCGAGTCCTTCCAGACCACCGGCAACCGCACCGGCGGCGTCGCGGAGTCGATCTTCATCGCCGGCATGTTCGCCGCCATCGGGCCCGACTATGCGGCGCTCGCGCGCCGGCGTGGGGACGATGCGGAGGCCGAGCGTGCGGAGGCCGCCATCGAGGAGATGAAGGCCGCCGTCATCGAGCACGGCTGGGACGGCGAGTGGTTCCTGCGCGCCTACGACTACTTCGGCAACAAGGTCGGCTCCGCCGAGAACCCCGAGGGTCAGATCTGGATCGAGCCGCAGGGCTTCTGCATCATGGGCGGCATCGGCGTCGAGGAGGGCCTCGCGGAGAAGGCGCTCGACGCGGTGGAGGAGCGCCTGGGCACCGACCACGGCATCGTGCTCCTCAACCCGGCCTACACGGAGTACCACGTCGAGCTGGGCGAGGTGACGTCCTACCCGCCGGGCTACAAGGAGAACGCGGGCATCTTCTGCCACAACAACCCGTGGGTCATCATCGCGGAGACCGTGGTGGGCCGCTCCGAGCAGGCGTGGGACCACTACAAGCGCATCACCCCCGCGTACCGCGAGGAGATCTCCGAGGTGCACCGCCTCGAGCCGTACGTGTACGCCCAGATGATCGCGGGCAAGGACGCCGTCCGCCACGGCGAGGCCAAGAACTCGTGGCTCACCGGCACCGCGTCGTGGAACTTCGTCACCGTCTCGCAGTACCTGCTGGGCGTCCGCGCGGACTACGACGGCCTGGTGGTCGACCCGTGCATCGGCGCCGAGGTCTCCGAGTACACCGTGCGCCGCGTGATCCGCGGCGCGACCTACGTCATCACCGTCACCAACTCGGGTGGCAAGGGCGCGACGCTCACGGTGAACGGGGAGGCCGTTGAGGGGTCGCTCGTTCCCTACGCGGCGCCGGGCTCGGTCGTGGAGGTCACCGCGACCGTCTGACGCGGCACGGCGTCCGGCCGCGGTCCCGAGGATCGCGGCCGGGGCGCTCAGTCGTCGCGGCCGGACGGGCCGCCCGCCGGCACCGCCTCCTCCGGGGGAGCCTGCTCCGCGGTCGTGGCAGCTGCCGCCCGCCGCTTGCGGTCCTTCGACGCGCGGACCGCGAGGAGCACCACGGTCGCGACGATGCCCGCCGTGACGAGCCAGGGCAGCAGCACGCCGGCGATGACCAGCGCGCCCCCGAGGAAGGCCACGAGCCCGTTCCAGCCGGAGGCGAGCCCGGTCCCGAAGGTGTGCGGCGAGTCGTCGACGATCACGACCGGCTCGGTGGTGAGCGACAGATCGATGGTCGACATCGACACCTGGTCGTCGAGCCCGCGCTGTCGCGCCTCGAGGCTCTCGAGCTGCGACTGGCGGCTGTCGAGCTCGTCCTCGAGCGTGATGATGTCCCGGATGCTCGACGCCTCCGCCAGCAGGCCCTCGATCCGCGCGGTCGAGGCCCGAAGGGTGGAGATCTGCGCCTCGAGGTCTGTCACCTGCTGGGTGACGTCCGCGGAGTCCGTCGAGAACTCGTCCACCGTGCCGAGCCCGCGCAGGCGGTCGACCATCGAGTCGAGCCCGTTCGCGGGGATCCGCAGCGTGAGCCACGCCGCTCCGCCGTCGTACTCGGTCGCGGCGGTCTCGCTGCGGGCGTCGACGCGCCCGCCGGCGCCCTCGACGAGGCTCGCGGCACGGTCCGCGGCGGCGATCGGGTCCTCGACCGTCATGTACATGGAGCCGGTGACGATGATCGCGCGGTCGGAGTCCGCCGCGCCGTCGCCGCCGAGGTCCTCGGTCTCCGCCGCCTCGTCCGCCATCGCGTCGCCCGCCACCGCAGCCTCCTCGCGGCCGGCGTACCCCATCGAGTCCGCCTCGCCGCCGGAGTCCTCGGCGCTCGAGCTGCAGCCGGCCAGCGCCCAGGCGAGGGCGAGGATCGAGGCGACGACCGCGCCTCGGCGGAGAGGGCGACTGTTCGCGTCGACGCGTGTGCTCATGGCGCTCATGCTAGAGAGACGCCCGGCGGTGCGGAAGTGTTGGTGATCGACCCGTGACCATGCTGTGACCAGGCGTGATGTTCGCCCGCGCCGGGCCCGCGCCGCCGTGCCGCCCGACGGCCCGCCTGCATGCCCGCCCCGGCATCCGCGCGCATGTTCCGGCAGGGGGTGTCGGGTCCCGGGTGAGGCGTGGCAAACTGCCGAGGTACGAGGGGAGCGGCATGTGTGAGCCCGAGGTCGAGGACGCGTACCGGGAGTCCGGCGCGCTCGTCCACGCTCTCGCGTTGCGCTCGCTCGGCTCGGTCGAGGAGGCCGAGGACATCGTGCGCCGCGTCTTCGCCTCCGCGGCCGCCGGCGGCTCGCTCGAGAGCCGCGACCTGCTGCACGATGCGGCGGACCGGATCACGGGCGACCTCGAGCGCAGGGTGCGGGCCCGGCTCACGACCCTCGACGAGATGCCGCTCGGGGCCGACGGCGTCACGGACGCGTCCGAGGTGCTCGCCGAGGCCGACCGGATCCTCGTGGCGGCCGCGCTCGACCGCGTCGACGCCGCGGAGCGGGCGGCGCTCGAGCGTGCGATCGTCGACGGCGTCCCGAGGTTCGAGCTCGCACGCGATCTCGGGATGTCGGAGGAGGACCTCGAGGAGCGGTTGAGGGACGCGCTGGTCGCCATCTGGCCGGGGCAGGCCCCTCCCGAGGGGCACGCCTCGCTCGACGGCCTCGCCGCGCGCGCCCTCGGCATCCGCGTGGCCGACGGCGGCCGCGCGCATATCGCCGAATGCCGCGAGTGCCGCGACGCCTGGCGCTCGCTCAACAACCTCGTAGGCACCATCGCGCGCACCGGAACGCAGGCGCCGACGGTGGCGCCCCGCGAGAGCCTGTGGGAGGAGGTGCGCGAGGCCGTCGACGCGGTCGACGCCGGGGCGCCCGCTCCCGAGTCGGACTGGCGTACGGAGGCGCGCGCGCAGGCGACGGCGGCGCAGCGTCGCCGGACGATGCTCATGGGGGTGGCCGTCGTCGCGGCGAGCGTGTTCGTCGCGCTCGCGGTGCTCGTCGCGCAGCTGGCCGCCGACGGCGAGGGCGCCGCGATCGCGTCCGCGGTGCTGGAGGACCCGCGATCGGGCGCCGGCGACGTGGGCCAGGCCTCGATCCACGTCGACGCGGACGGCACCGAGGTCGTGGTGGTCGAGGGCGTCTATGCCGAGTACCCCGACGCCTATCTCGAGCTGTGGCTCCGTACCGGGGACGGCGAGCCGGTGTCGCTGGGGCAGATCTCCACGGCGCGCTACTCGGTCGCGCTGCCGCCCGAGATCGCGAGCGCGAGGGGCGCGACCCTCGAGGTCAGCCGCGAGCCGTGGGACGGCGATGCCGCCCAGACCGGCGACGTCATCGCGCGCGGCACCTTCGGCTGATCCCGCAGCCCTCCCGTTGACGGCGCAGGGCTCGCGTCCGTGTCGCCGCACCCGAGCGCCTCGTCGCGGGCGCTCCTGTTCGCTCTGGGCATAATCCGCGCCGCCCTGCATCCATCCGCGATGCCTCGTCGGAAGTACGGGGTGAAGGCGCGTCGCACCCCGGCGACGGCCTCAGTGGAAGGAGAAGGACATGCGTACCTCGATCCTCGCCGGCGCCGCCGCCGGCACCCTGCTCGCGGCCGGAGCCGCCGGACCCGCCCTCGCCGTCGACGAGGGGATGGCCGAGCTCTCCGTGCTGCACGGCATCCCCGATCTCACCGTCGACGTCTATGTCGACGGGGAGCTGACGCTCGACGACTTCGGTCCCGGCGACCTCGCGGGCCCGCTGTCGCTCGACCCCGGCACGTACGCCGTCGCGATCACGGCCTCCGACGCGGAGGACGACTCCGATCCCGTGCTCGGACCCGTCGACCTGCCGCTGGAGGCGGACATGAGCTACACCGCGGTGGCTCACCTCGACGAGGGCGGCGAGGCGACCGCGACCCTCTTCACCAACGACATCTCGGAGACCGCCTCCGGCGAGGGGCGGCTGACCGTCCGCCACACCGCAGCGGCACCGGCCGTCGACGTGTGGGCGGACGGCGAGGTCGCGTTCGAGAGCCTCGCGAACCCGGACGAGGCCATGGCCGACCTGCCGGCCGCGACCTACGAGGCAGCGGTGTCGGTCTCGGGTGAGACCGACCCGGTCCTCGGGCCCACGGACGTCCCCGTCGAGGAGGGCATGAACACGATCGTGTACGCGTGGGGCTCCGCCGAGGACTCCACCCTGGACGTCGCGGTCCAGTCCGTCGCGACCCACACCGGCATGCCCAACGCGGTGAGCGCGGGCACCCAGGGTCTCGCCGCCGAGGGGTCCTCCGTCCCTGCGGGCGTGATCGTGGTCGGCGCGGCGATGGCCGTCGCGGCCGGCCTCGGCGTCCGCGCGGTGCTGATCCGTCGCTGAACCGTGGAGCGGGGCGCCGACCGTCACGCGGCGCCCCGCTCCCGCCCATCGTCCGTCCCTGAGGAGGCCCCGATGAACCGCCCTCTCGCCGCCGCCGTGGCCGCTCTCGCGGTCATGGCTGTCGCCTCGTGCGCGCCCGTGACCGAGGCGCCGACCGCGAACGATCCCGCGTCCGCTCCCTCGGGCGCATCGGTGCAGCGCGAGGTGGCCGCCGCGGGCGGCGCGGCTGCGGAGCCGCGCGCCATGTCGGTGCCCCGGGTCGTGCCAGACGTGCCCGTCGCTTCCGCCTCGATCGACACGCTCGCGACGCCTCCCGACCCCTCGGGGGTGCGGCTCGCGCGCCTCGGGGTCGACATGCGCGTCGCGCCGGTCGGGCTCGATGCGGAGGGCGGCATGGAGCTGCCCGACAGCGCGGCCGTCGCGGGCTGGTTCCGGCTCGGCGGCAACCCCGCGGGCGGGCCGCGTGGCGACCTCAACGTGGTGCTGGCGGCTCATGTCGACGACAGCGAGATCGGTACCGGTCCGTTCGCGGCGCTGCGCGAGGCCCGCGCCGGCGACCGTGTGGTTGTCGGCCTCGAGGATGGCGGTTCGGCGGTCTACGTCGTGGACCGGGTCGAGCAGACCTCCAAGCGGGAGGTGGACCTGGACCGGGTGTTCGGCGCGCCCGAGGGAGCGCTGGTCCTGGTCACCTGTGGTGGACGGTGGGATGCCGATGTGCGACATTACGAGGACAACGTGCTGGTCTGGGCGTATCCGGAGGATGCGTGAGGATCGCGGTGGGGACGGCGATGGCGGCGGAGACTGCGGTGCGGGCCGACCGCCCCGAGGACCGCGAGCTCGACCGCGACTTCGCCGCCGGTGCGGAGGGTTCCCTCGAGAGGCTGTACGCGTCCGCGGCGCCGCTGGTGCACACGCTCGCGCTGCGGTCTCTGGGGGACGCCGCCGAGGCGGAGGACGTCACGCAGCAGACGTTCGTGGCCGCGTGGCGCGGTCGCGACGGCTACCGTCCCGAGCGCGGGTCCGCGCGCGGCTGGGTGGTCGGGATCGCCAGGCGCCGGATCGCCGATGCGCTCGACGCCCGGGCCAGGGAGCGTCGACGCCTCGAGGCGGTCGCGGACCAGCCTGTCGCGCGCGATCCCGATCCGCTGGCGACCGAGGCGGAGCGGATCATGGTGCGCGGCGAGGTCGAGAGCCTCGGCCCGCCGAGGTCCACGATCGTGGCGCTCGCATTCTTCGAGGGCCACACTCATGAGCAGATCGCCGACCGGCTCAGCATGCCGCTCGGCACCGTCAAGAGCCACCTGCGCCGGTCCCTGCTGGCGCTGCGACACGGATTGGAGGCCGCCGATGCGTCACTGTGACGAGGAGGAGCTCGCCGCGCTCGCGCTCGGCGACCCGATCGACGCGGCCGCTGCCGCGCATGCGGCGGGGTGCGAGCGGTGTGCGACGGAGGTCGAGGATCTCCGCGCCGTCGCAGGACGCGTGCAGGGGGCGGCCGGCGTCGAGCTGGTGGCCCCGCCCGCCCGCGTGTGGACGGCGATCGAGGCGGAGATCGCGGCTGACCCGCGGTCCTCGGCCGTCAAAGTCGACGAGGGTGACGGGGTCGACGAGGGCCCGGCCGTGGAGCCCGAGGACGAGCTCGCACGGCGCCGCGAGCGCCGCAGCCCGTGGGTCGTCGGGATCGCGGCGGCCGCGGCGGGCGCGATCATCGGCGGGGTCGCGGTCGGTCTGGTGGTGTCCGGCGGGGACGATGGCGGCGGGACCCTGGTCGCCCAGGCCCCGCTCGCGGACCTCGCGACGGATGCTCCGGCAGGCTCCGCGCGTGTGGAGCGCCGCGACGACGGTACCGAGGTGCTCGTGCTCGACACCCCGGTCCCGGCGGCGGGCGACGCCAACCTCGAGGTGTGGTTGATCGACACCGACGTCGTCGGCATGGTGTCCCTCGGCTTCCTCACCGGTGACCACCAGGAGTTCGAGATCCCGGCCGGCTACGACGTGGCGGACTTCCCGATCGTCGACGTCTCCGTCGAGCCGTCCGACGGCGACCCCACCCATTCGGGCGACTCGGTCACGCGCGGCGTGCTCGGCTGAGACTCCCCGGCACGCGTTGGTCGAACCGTAGCAAAACGGACATCTTCTGTTCGCTGCACCGGCTCCTGGTCGTCACCTGGCGCTCCTAACGTCGCGCGTGGGGAAGGTCCCCACCCCGGAAGGAGCCGTGCGATGCGCACTGCTGCAGTCATTGCTGTCACCGCCCTCACCACCGGCGCCGGAGTCGCCACCGCGGGCACCGTGCTCGCCTCATCCCAGACCTCCAACCCCTGGTACCAGGGCGCCGATGCGTCGTACGCCGCAGTCGCCTCGACGAAGGCGTCGAACGCCAAGCCCAAGAACGTCATCCTCTTCGTCGGCGACGGCATGGGCATCTCGACCGTCACCGCCGCTCGCATCCTCGAGGGCCAGCTCGAGGGCGCGACCGGCGAGGAGAACGCCCTCAGCTTCGAGGAGTTCCCCAACGTCGCGCTGTCGAAGGTCTACAACGTCGACTCGCAGGTCCCCGACTCCGCGGGCACCATGACCGCGATGATGACCGGCGTGAAGACTGACATCGGCGTCCTCGGTGTCGACGAGGGCGTGGTCCGAGGCGACTGCGACTCGGTCGCGGGCACCGAGCTCACCAGCTGGATGATGCTGGCCGAGTCCGCCGGGAAGGCGACGGGCGTCGTCTCCACCGCGCGCCTGACCCATGCCACGCCCGGCGGCACCTACGCCATCTCGGCGGATCGCGACTGGGAGGACGACGGCGACCTCCCGGAGGGCTGCGAGGACTACGAGTACGGCGACATCGCGTCGCAGCTGCTGTCGTTCGAGCGGTACGGCGACGGCTTCGAGGTCGCGCTCGGCGGCGGGCGTCGCCACTTCCTCACGCAGGACGAGGGCGGCAACCGTGAGGACGGGCGCGATCTCACCGCCGAGTGGGCGGACCGCGGCGACGGCTGGGCCTACGTCGACACCGCCTCGGCCCTCGACGGTGTCGATCTCGGCGCGACCGACCACCTCCTGGGCCTCTTCGCCAGCAGCCACATGTCCTACGAGCACGACCGCGTCGAGGAGGGGGCGGACGAGCCGTCGCTGACGGAGATGACCGAGGTCGCGCTCGAGCAGCTCCAGGACGACAAGGACGGTTTCGCGCTCATGGTCGAGTCGGGTCGCATCGACCACGCGCACCACGAGGGCAACGCGTACCGCGCGTTGACCGAGACCATCGAGCTCTCGAACGCGGTCGCCAAGGCCGTCGAGATGGTCGACCTGTCCGAGACGATGATCGTCGTCACGGCCGACCACAGCCACGTGTTCACCATCGCCGGCTACCCGGAGCGCGGCAACGACATCCTGGGCGTGGGCGGCGAGGACAGCGATGGCGTCCCGTACACCACGCTCACGTACGCGAACGGAGGCGAGGTCGCGTACGGCATCGTCGACGGTGAGGTGGTCCGTCTCGACCCGAGCGAGAGCGACACCTCGGACCCCGACTACCACCAGCAGGTGCTCGTCAACACGGGTCAGGGAGCCGAGACGCACTCGGGCGAGGACGTGGCGATCTACTCGGTCGGCGCGAAGGCTCAGCTGTTCAACGGCGTCCAGGAGCAGAACTACATCGGTGTGTCGATCATCGAGTCCCTCGGTCTCGACTCGGTGAAGACGAACGTCCGGTCGAAGTCGAAGTCGTGGTCCGGCAGCCGCGGACGGCACTGACCGCGCGGTGAACCCACGCTGACGCGAGAAGCGGCGGGTCCGGAGCCTTCACGGCTCCGGACCCGCTGTGCACCGTCCCTACGGGCGCTGCGCGAACCTCTCGAGGAGCTCGCCCTCGCCGGCGACCACCAGCAGGTCCTCGGGCCCGACCAGGGTGTCCGGGGTCGCGTACTCGAACTCCTCGCCCGCGCGCTTCACGCCGATGACGTGCACGCCGTACGTGCCCTGGAGGTCGAGCTTGTCGAGCGTGAAGTGGTGGGTCTCCTTGGGGGCGCTCATCTTGACGATGGTGAAGCCGTCCTCGACCTCGATGTAGTCGAGCATGTTGCCGCCGACGGAGTGCGCGATGCGCGCGCCCGCCTCGGCCTCGGGCAGGACCACGTGGTGGGCGCCGATGCGCTCGAGGATGCGCTTGTGCTCGGTCGACGTCGCCTTCGCCCAGATCTCGGGCACGCCGATGTCGACCAGGTTGCCGGTGATGAGCACCGACGCCTCGAGCGAGGTGCCGACGCCGACCACCGCCGCGGCGAAGTCCGCCGCGCCGATCTGCTCGAGGGCACGCGGGTCGGTGCCGTCGGCCTCGACGCAGGGGATGCGCTTGGACCAGCGCTCGACCACGCCCGGGTCGCGCTCCACGCCGAGCACCTCGACGTCCATGTTGTCGAGCGTGTCCGCGATCGCGGAGCCGAAGCGGCCCAGGCCGAAGACGAGGACGCCCGCGGCTGTCGAGTCGTTGCTAGCCAATGATCGGCCTTTCTGACGGGTAGCGGATCACCCGGCGCTGCCGGTTGAGCATGAGCGCCGAGGCGAGCGTGAGCGAGCCCACGCGTCCCAGGTACATGGTGATGATCAAGGTCATCTTCGCATCGGAGTCGAGCGAGCCGGTGATGCCGGTCGAGAGGCCGCAGGTGGCGTAGGCCGAGACCACCTCGTACAGCGCCCGGTCGAGGGCGATGTCGGTCTGCCACATGAAGATGCCGGTGGTGACGATGACGACGAAGAGGCCCATGAGCGTGATGGACACCGCGACGCGCAGCACCTCGGTGCCGATGCGCTTGCCGAAGGCCTCGATGTCGCGGCGGCCGCGCGCCTCGGCCCACGCGGCGAGCACCAGCACCGCGAGCGTGGTGACGCGGATGCCGCCCGCGGTCGACCCCGAGCCGCCGCCGACGAACATGAGGACGTCCTCGAGCAGCCAGGTCTGCTCGCGCGCGAGGCCGATGTCGAACGACGCGAAGCCGCCGGAGCGCTGGTTGATCGACTGGAAGAAGATGTTGCCGATCGTCTTGCCCGAGCTGTGATCGCCGAGCGTGTCCGGGTTGGTCCACTCGAAGACCGCGAGGAAGGCCGCGGAGATGAAGGCGAGCACCGTGACCGTGACGAGCGTGAGCTTGGTGTGGAGCGACCAGCGTCGCGGGTTGCGCCACTGCCGGATGAGGTTGAGGTACACCGGGTAGCCGAGCCCGCCGATGAACACGCCCAGGCCGATGGGGACGAGGATCCACGCGTCTCCGGCGTACGGGTACAGCCCCACCGGGTCGGGGGTGAAGCCCGCGTTGTTGAACGCCGAGACGCCGTAGAACAGCGAGTACCCGAAGGACTTCGCGAGGCCGTAGTCGAGGGTGAGGAAGCGGGGGATGAGGAAGGCCGCGATGAGCAGCTCGACGCTCGTCGAGACGATGATGACCGTGCGGAGCAGCGACGCGAGGTCGCCCAGCCCGGACGCGCGCGACTCGCCTGCCGCGAGGATGCGCTGCGTGAGGCCCAGGCGGCGCGAGACCGCGAGGCCGGCGAGCGACGCCAGGGTCATGATCCCGAGCCCGCCCACCTTGATCGCGAGGCCGATGATCGCGAGGCCCCACGGGGACCAGAACGTGCCGGTGTCGACCGTCACGAGGCCGGTGACGCAGACCGCGGAGGTCGAGGTGAAGAGCGCGTCGATGAACGGGGCACGATGCCCGGTCGTGGTCGCGAAGGGAAGGGACAGCAGCCCGGTGAACAGCAGGATGGTGAGGGCGAAGGCGCCGAGGGTGAGCCGGGCCGGCGACTCGAGCGCGACACGGTCGACCCACTCGCCGAACGCCTCGCGCGCCTCCCGCAGGCCTGCCATCGGTCTCCTCACCTCGGGGCGCGTCCGCCCTGCTTGCGGCCCCGCGCGTGAGCCTAGCCCCACCCCCATCATCGGCGCGTCTCCCACACTTCACAACTGTCACATCAGCCCCTACAGTTGAGAGTGCATCCGGCCGATAGACGCGCCAGACGCTTCGAGAGGGACGAGACGACATGGCCGAGACACCGCGTACCACCTTCCTCACCGTCGCCGAGGTCGCGGATATGGTCCGGGTCTCGCGCATGACGGTTTACCGCTGGATCCACAACGGGGAGCTCCCCGCCGTGCGCTTCGGGCGCTCGTTCCGCGTGCCGGAGCAGGCGGTCGAGCAGTTCATGGAGCAGGCCGCGCTCGCGGGAGGGTACCCGACCGAAGATGACGGCAGGGCCACGGGCACGGTAGGCTAGGGGATCGTCTGTCGCGTCCAGCGCGGCCTGGACGCCGGCGTGCGTGAGCACGCTCCGCACGTTCGTCAACGAATGAGGTAGGTCCCGTGGGTTCCATCATCAAGAAGCGTCGCAAGCGCATGTCGAAGAAGAAGCACCGCAAGCTGCTTCGGAAGACGCGCCACCAGCGTCGCAACAAGAAGTAAGCGCAAGCGCTTCCGGACGCCCGTCCCGCCACCCGGCGGGGCGGGCGTTTCGCATGCCCCGCGCGGCGATGCGCGGCGAGCAGGCTAGAGCTCGCGGGCCTCGTCGCTGTGGGTGCGGCCCGCGGCCGAGGAGGCCCGGCGGGGCAGCCCGACGATGCCGCGGCACGCGCCCTTGACCCCGCGCGTCACCTGGATGGTGATCCACGCCGCACCGGTGACCGAGGACTTCACGATGCCGCGGCGCCCGCTCTTGCGGCGCTTGCGGAACTCGCGCATCGTCCAGCCGCGCTGCGTGGCGAGGCGGCGCATGCGCGGGTCGGGGTTGATCGCGCACGGGTGGCCCACGGTCTCGAGCATCGAGGCGTCGTTGACCGAGTCGCCGTACGCGTAGCTGTCCTCGAGGGCGATCCCGCGCTCCGCGGCGAGCTCGCGCACGGCGTCGGCCTTGTGCGGCCCGTGGAGGAACTCGCCGACCAGCCGGCCCGTGTAGTGGCCGTCGACGTGCTCGCCGATGGTGCCGAGCGCGCCCGTCGCGCCCACGCGACGCGCGATGAGCCGCCCGATCTCCGCGGGGGACGCCGTGACGAACCACACCTCGTGGCCGCGCTCGAGATGCTCGTCGATGATCGCCTTGGTGCCGGGGTAGACGCGGCTCGCGAGCAGCTCGTCGTAGACCTCCTCGGCCACCGCGGTCATCTCCGCGACGGACCACCCGTTGATGATGCCCAGGCCGTGCTCGCGCACGCGGTCCATCTGGTCCTTGGACTCGCCGAACAGCACGTAGGTGGCCTGCTCGTAGCCGAGCTTGATGATGTCGCGGAGGCGGAAGTAGTCGCGCTGCCACAGCCCGCGGGCGATGTGGAAGGAGCTCGCGCCCCGGATGACCGTGTTGTCGACGTCGAAGAACGCCGCCACGCGAGTCGCGGGTCGTGCGTCGGCGGGGGTCACGCGTCAACTGTACCGACGCCCCGGGCGGCGACCAGAGCCCGGTGGTGCAGATCACGCCCGTATCCTGGTCGCATGCCCGCTCGTGTCCTGCTCCTCGGCCGCGCCGGCTGCCATCTGTGCGACGACGCCCGCGCCGTGGTCGAGGCGGTGTGCGGCGAGCGTGGGGAGGCGTGGGAGGAGGTCGACATCGACACCGATGCGGACCTCAAGGCACGCTACGGGGACGAGATCCCGGTGGTGAAGGTCGACGGCGAGACGGTCGGCTTCTGGCGCATCGACGCCGACAGGCTGCACCGAGCGCTCTCGTAGACGGGTGACAATAGGACCCATGTCCCGCGTGCTCGTCCTTCGCCACGGCCATGTCCACAACCCCGACGGCATCCTCTACGGCCGCCTCCCGGAGTTCCGCCTGTCCGAGACGGGGCAGGCGATGGCGCAGGCGGTCGCCGACCACCTGGTCGCGTCCGGCGAGCACGTCGGCCGGGTCGTGGCGTCCCCGCTGCTGCGGGCGCAGCAGACCGCAGCACCCATCGCCGCGGCCTTCTCCCTCGACATCGCGACCGAGGACCGCGTCATCGAGGCCGACAACATCTTCGCCGGCGAGCGCACCCCGCGGCCCATGGACTTCCTCAAGCCGAGGAACCTCTGGCGCATCCGCAACCCGCGCACGCCGTCGTGGGGGGAGCCGTACGTCGAGCAGGCCGCGCGCATGCGCGCCGCGATCATCGACGCGGCCGCGGCCAACCCGGACTCCACCACCGTGATCGTGAGCCACCAGCTCCCCATCTGGGTCGCGCGCTGCTCCGCCGAGGGTCGCTCGTACGTCCACGATCCCCGCTCGCGCGAGTGCGCGCTCGCCTCGCTCACGGCCTTCGACGTCGACGGCGACGCGATCGCGTTCGCCGGGTACGCCACCCCGGCCGGCCACATCGAGGTGCCCAGGTGAGGCCAGCCGCGCGCCTCGCGATCCTCATCGCGGTGGTCCTCGCCCTCGTGCTCACGCTCGCGGCGTGCGCCCCCGGCGACCCCGTGGAGTCGCCCGGCTACGTCTCGGGCGACGGCACGGTCACGGTCTTCGACGAGGGCGCCGAGGTCGCGCTCGCGGGGACGTCCTTCGCGGGCGACGCGGTGGACGTCGCCGAATACCGCGGACAGGTGGTGCTCATCAACACCTGGTACGCCTCGTGCCCGCCGTGCCGCGCCGAGGCGCCCGACCTCGCGGAGATCGACGCGCGCGACGACGTCCAGATCGTCGGCGTCAACGGCAGGGACGATGCCGCCACCGCGGAGGCCTTCGAGCGCACCTTCGGGATCGCGTACCCGAGCATCGACGACTCCGACGGCGCGGCCACCGCCGCCCTCCAGGGCATCGTCGCCATGAACGCCGTGCCTACCACGCTCGTGATCGACACCGAGGGACGCCTGCACGCGCGCGTCATCGGCACCGTCGACCCGTCGACGCTGCGCACCCTCGTGGACGAGGCGGCAGGGGCCGCCGCGTGACCGCCCTCGCGGCGGACGCCTCCTTCGCCGGCATCGCGCTGTCGGGCTCGATGCTGCTCGCGATCCCGGTGGCGGTCCTCGCCGGACTGGTGAGCTTCGCCTCGCCCTGCGTGGTGCCGCTGGTGCCCGGCTACCTGGGCTACGTCTCCGGCATGGCCGGCACGGGCGGGACGGGCAAGGCCTCCAAGCCCAAGCTGATCCTCGGCGCGCTGCTGTTCGTCGCGGGCTTCTCCGCCGTCTTCATCACGTTCGGCTTCCTCGCGTCCTCGCTCGGCGCGACCCTCGCGCCGTACCTCACGCTCATCACGCGCCTGCTCGGCGTGGTGATCATCCTTCTCGGCTTCGCGTTCATGGGGGCGATGCCGTTCCTCCAGACCGAGCGTCGGCTCCACGTCAGCCCGACCGCGGGCCTCGCGGGTGCGCCCGTGCTCGGCGTCGCGTTCGGCCTCGGCTGGACCCCATGCATCGGCCCCACGCTCGGGGCGGTCTACGCGCTGAGCCTGTCCGAGGCGACCCAGGGCCGCGGCGTCGCGCTCGCGGTCGCGTACTGCGTCGGCCTGGGCCTGCCCTTCGTGCTGCTCGCCGCGCTGTTCGAGCGCTCCGGCCGGGTGCTCCGCTGGCTGCGACGCCACCGCGTCGCGCTCATGCGGATCGGCGGCGCGCTGCTCATCGTGCTCGGCGTGATGCTGGTGACGGGGCTGTGGGACCGCCTCGCGCTCGAGCTCCAGGGCTGGATCGACGGCTTCTGGACGGCGGTCTGATGGCGCGCGTCAAGCTCGACAACTACGTCGTCCCCGACGCGCCCCGCCTGGGCGCGCGCGGATGGCTGCGATGGATCTGGCGCCAGGTCACGTCGATGCGCGTCGCGCTCATCCTCCTGCTGCTCCTCGCGCTCGCCTCGATCCCCGGCTCGGTGCTGCCGCAGTGGCCGCAGGACGCCGCCGCGACCCGCGCCTTTCTCGCGGAGTACCCCTTCTGGGGGCCGGTCCTCGATGCGACCGGCTTCCTCGACGTCTTCGGCTCCGCGTGGTTCACCGCGATCTACGTGCTGCTCTTCGCCTCGCTCATCGGCTGCATCGCGCCCCGCGCGGTCCACCACTGGCGCGAGCTGCGCCGCCCCATCGCCGCGACGCCCCGCACGCTCGCGCGCTACGACGGCGCCGGGCCCGAGACCGCATCGTCCACCCCGGACGAGGCGCTCGCGGCGGCCCGCGCCGCCCTGCGCCCCCGCGCGGGCCGCCTCGGTGCGCTCACCGGCTACCGCGTGCGGGTCGACCGGCGCGAGGACGGCTCGCTCGCGCTCGCGGCGGAGACCGGGCATGTGCGCGAGCTCGGCAACCTCGTGTTCCACGCCTCGCTGGTGCTGGTGCTCGTCGCCGTCGCCTACGGGACGCTCTTCACGTACCGCGGCCAGGCGATCGTGGTCGAGGGCAGGTCCTTCACCAACGCTGTCGTCGCGTACGACACCTTCTCCTCCGGCGCGCTGTTCGACCCGTCCGACCTCGACCCGTTCACGCTGCGGCTGGACTCGCTCGACGCCTCGTTCTCGGACACCGGCCGCCCCCTCCACTTCCAGGCGAACGTCACCTTCACCGAGCCGGGCGAGGACCCGGTGGAGGAGACCATCGCGGTCAACCACCCGCTCGAGGCGGGCGACGCCAAGGTCTACCTTCAGGGCAACGGCTATGCGCCGGTCATCACGGTCCACGACGCCGCGGGCGAGGTCGCCTTCTCCGGGCCGGTGGTCTTCCTCGCCCAGGACGCGGCCTACACGTCCACGGGCGTCGTCAAGGTGCCGGACGTCTCGACCGGGGAGCAGCTCGGGTTCAAGGCGACCCTCTACCCGAGCTTCGTCGAGGGGCCGTTCGCGGTCGGGTCCGTCCACCCTGACCCCGCCAACCCCGTGATCGAGATGCTCGTGTACACCGGCGACCTCGGCCTCGACGCCGGGGTGCCGCAGAACGTCTACACGCTCGACGAGTCGCAGCTGAGCCCCGTCCAGGACGCCGACGGGCAACCGGTCACCCTGCGCCTCGCGCTCGGCGAGACGGTCGAGCTGCCCGACGGGCTCGGGTCGGTCACCTTCGAGGAGCTGCCGCGCTACGGCGCGTTCGACCTCCGTGCCGACCCGTCGCTGCCGTTCCTGCTGGTCGCCGCGCTGCTCACGCTCGCCGGCCTCGCGACGTCGCTGTTCGCGTCGCGTCGCAAGGTCTGGCTGATCGCGCGCGTCGAGGACGGAACTACAGTGGTCACCGGCGCCGCCTACGCGCCCGCGCACGATGCGGGCGTCGGGGCAGTCCTCGAACGCGCCATGGCCGCCGCGGCGGGCCGCGATCCGGCCCCTGCGGCGGGGGAGACGGAGCAGGCATGAACACCACAGACCTCAGCGTGATGGCGCTCGGCGGCGCGACCGTGCTCTACGCGATCGCGATGGTCGCCTACGCGATCCGCCTCGCACGCGTGGCGGACGACAAGGTCGCGGCGAAGGCCGCGGTGCGCGAGCCCGTCGCGGCCGGAGGCGTGTCACCGGCCGAGGCCGTGGGCTCCGCACCCGCCGTGCCCGCCGCATCGTCCCCCGGTGCCAAGGCGCGGAAGGCCGCCGGCATCGCCCGCTCGACCACCCTGGTCGGCGCGCTGCTGCACGCCGTCGGCCTCACGGCGCGCGGCATCGACGCGGGTCACGTGCCGTGGTCGAACATGTACGAGTACACGATCTCGGGCTCGTTCTTCGCGGTCCTCGCGTTCCTCATCATCCAGCGCAAGCGCGACGTCGCGTACCTCGGCGCGGGCGTGACCGGCATCGCGACGGTGTCGCTGGGCCTCGCGCTCACGGTCCTCTACAAGGACGTCGACACGCTCCCGCCGGCGCTGCAGAGCTACTGGCTGGTCATCCACGTCTCGATCGCGACCATCGTCACCGGCATCTTCGCGGTGTCCTTCATCGCGTCGGCGCTCCAGCTCATGCGCGATTCGCGCGACACCGGGCGCCGCTGGACGGGCGACCGGGTGCGGTGGCTCGATGCCGTGCCCTCCGCGGCCAACCTCGAGGCGCTGTCGTTCCGGCTCAACGCCGTGGGCTTCGTGCTGTGGACCTTCACGGTCATGGCCGGCGCGATCTGGGCCGAGCACGCGTGGGGCCGGTACTGGGGCTGGGACCCCAAGGAGGTCTGGTCCTTCGTCATCTGGGTGCTCTACGCGGCTTACCTTCACGCGCGCACCACGCAGGGCTGGGCGGGCCGTCGCAGCGCGTGGCTCGCGATCGCGGGCTTCACGGCGCTCATCATGAACTTCACCGTGGTCAACCTGTTCTTCCAGGGGCTGCACACGTACGCGGGATCCTGACCGGATGAAGATCGCGCTGGTCCTCGACGACTCGATCGACCGACCTGACGGGGTCCAGCAGTACGTCCTCACGCTCGGCGCGTTCCTCGGCCGCCAGGGCCACGAGGTCCACTACCTGTGCTCCACCGCGGAGCGCTCCGACGTGGTGGTCCACTCGCTCGCGCGCAACATCGGGGTGACCTTCAACGGCAACGGGCTGCGGGTCCCGCTGCCCACGTCGCGCCGTGCGATCCGCGAGCTGCTCGACGCCGAGCGCTACGACGTCATCCACGTCCAGACCCCGCACTCGCCTCTCTTCGCGGCGCGCGTGGTGGACGAGGCGCGGAAGCTGGTCGGCGACGGCGTGCGCATCGTCGGGACGTTCCACATCCTCCCGGACTCCACGGTGTCAGAGATCGGCACGCATGCGCTCGGCCGCGTGCTGCGCCGGAACCTCGCGCGCTTCGACGCGTTCTGCGCCGTCTCGGAGCCCGCGGCGGACTTCGCGCGCCGGGCCTTCGGCATCTCGCCGTCGGTCGTCCCCTGCCCGGTCGATGTCTCGGGCTTCGCCGCGGCCGCCGCGGAGCACGAGCCCGATCCGGCGGAGGACGGCCGCCTGGTGGTCGCGTTCCTCGGCCGGCTGGTGGAGCGCAAGGGCGTCCTCGAGCTGGTGCGCGCGCTCGACGCGCTGCCCGCGGAGGTGCAGGACCAGGTCGAGGTGCGCATCGGCGGCAAGGGGCCGTTGCTCGGCGAGATCGAGGCCGCGGTCGAGGCGAGCGGGCTGCCGCGGGTGTCGCTCCTGGGCTTCGTCGCCGAGGAGGACAAGGCGGCCTTCTACGCGGACGCCGACGTCGCGGTCTTCCCGGCCACGGGCGGCGAGAGCTTCGGCATCGTGCTCGTCGAGGCGATGGCCTCGCACGCGGGCCGCGGCGCGGGCGTGGTGCTCGCGGGCGCCAACCCGGGCTACCTCTCGGTGATCGGGGACGATGCGCGGGTATCGGTCGACGCGCGCGACACCGGCGCGTTCGCGGCGGCGCTGGAGCGGCTGCTCTCCGACGCGGACCTGCGCGCCGAGCTCCACGCCGAGCAGTCCGCGCGGGTGCAGCGCTTCGACGTGGAGCGCGTGGGCGCCCAGGTCCTCGAGCTGTACGGGGCCTGAGCCGCCCCGTCGCCGCGCTCGGCTTCGCGGCCCCGTCTCACCCCGCCCCGCTCCAACTCCGCAGCCCAACCCACCTCGGCACCCCGCCCCGCCTTCGCACTCTCCCCCCGAATGGGGCGCTGACGGTCGCTTCTGGGGTGCGGCTGCGCGCTATGGGGCACTCCGCGACGCGCACCGCCCCATGGCGAGCACGGAGCTCGAGAAAGCGACCGTAGGTGCCCCATTCGTGGGCAGGCGGGCGCGGGCGCAGGGCGCGGTGCGTGCTGGCGCGGAGGCGCCGGGTTCGGGTCGGGCTCAGCGCGGCGGGGCCGTCGACTCCCTCACCACGAGCGAGGTGTCCATCCGCACATGCGGCTCGCACTCCTCGCCCGCGACGAGCGCGAGCAGCATGTGCATCGCCTCCGCACCCATCTCCCGCAGGGGCTGGCGCACGGTCGTGAGGGGCGCAGGCGCGGCGGCGGCCTCCGGGATGTCGTCGAAGCCCACGATCGAGAGGTCCCCGGGCACCGAGAGTCCCAGGTCGAGCGCGACGTCCATCGCGGCGAGCGCGGTGGTGTCGTTCGCCGCGAAGATCGCCGTGGGGCGCTCGGGCAGGCTCAGCATCGACTCGGCGGCGTGGGCGGCGAGCTCGGGCTCGTAGTTGGTCTCGACCACGAGGTCCTCGTCGACCTCGACGCCGGCCTCGGCCATCGCGGTGCGGAAGCCCTCCTCGCGGCGGCGGCCCGAGTCGAGGTCGTGGCGGCCCCCGAGGAAGGCGATGCGCCGATGCCCGAGCTCGAGCAGGTGCGCGGTCGCGGCCTTCGAGCCCGCGACGTTGTGCGAGTCGACGGTGGGCAGCGACGAGGGTCCGTAGTGAGGATCGATCGCGACCACGGGGATCCCGGTCACGGTGTTGAGGACGGTCGGGGTCACCAGGATCGCGCCGTCGATGAGCGTGCCGCCCAGCCTCGCGAGCGAGCGGCGCTCCCAGCCGTGGCCGTGGCCGCCCGAGTGCGCGAGCAGCTCGTAGCCGCTGCCCTCGGCGGCGCTCCACGCCCCCTTCATCAGCTCGGCGGAGAACGGCTCGAAGCCTCCGACCAGGATTCCGAGGACGTTGGTGCGCTGACCGCGCAGCGCGGCGGCGGAGAGGTTGCCGGCGTAACCGACCTCGTCGATGACCTCCTGGACGCGCGCGACGGTCTCCTTCGACACGCCGTAGCGGCCGTTCACCACCTTCGAGACCGTGGCGACCGAGACGCCTGCGATCCGGGCGACGTCCGCGAGCTTGACGCGTGCGACCGGTTCCATGCCCGCACTATATCCACGGGAGCATCGTCCCCGCCGTCGCGACGCGGCCACTCCCGCCCCCGTTGCGAAAACGTTATCGATAACGATTGACGCGGGCGCGACCGCCATGTGAGACTCACGCTGTTCGACCTGAGTCAACGGAGACGAAAGGGGACATCATGGCGAACATGCGACGTGCCGCTGCGGGAGCGGCGATCGCGGCATCCATGGCACTGCTGGCGGCGTGCAGCTCGAGCGATCCGGGGGACGGCGGCTCGTCAGCCGACGCCTCGAGCTCCGGCGGCGGCTCTGGTGACGAGCCGGTCACCCTCACGTGGTGGCACAACGGAGTGGCGGGAGACACCGGCGAGAACTCGCTCGGCGACTACTGGGACCAGGTGGCGGCGGACTTCATGGCCGACAACCCGAACGTCACCATCGAGATCGAGCAGATCCAGAACGAGGACCTCCAGCGGACCCGCATCCCCACCGCGCTGCAGTCGGGCGACGCGCCCGACCTGTTCCAGCAGTGGGGCGGCGGCGAGATGGCGGCGCAGGCCGAGGCCGGCTACCTCATGGACCTGTCCGACACCCTGTCCGCCGACATCGACCGCCTGGGCGGCGGCGTCGCGCCATGGCAGGTCGACGGCACCACGTACGGGCTGCCCTTCCAGTTCGCGGTCGAGGGCATCTGGTACCGCCCGAGCCTGTTCGAGGAGGCCGGGATCGACGCCGAGCCGACCACGATGGACGAGCTGGCCGACGCGGTCCAGAAGCTCAAGGACGCGGGCATCAACCCGATCGCCGTGGGAGCGGCCGACGGCTGGCCCGCCGCGCACTGGTGGTACAACTTCGCGTTGCGCTCGTGCGCGCAGGACGTGGTCGCGAGCGCGGGCACCTCGCTCGACTTCTCCGACCCGTGCTGGGTCGACGCGGGCGACCAGCTCCAGGCCTTCATCGACACCGAGCCCTTCCAGCCGCAGTTCACGTCCACGGTCGCGCAGACCGGTGCGACGTCCTCGGCGGGCATGGTCGCCAACGGCGACGCCGCGATGGAGCTCATGGGTCAGTGGAACTACTTCGTGTACGAGGGCTTCACCGACGGCTCGGACGAGGCGATCGCGGCCCTGCACGAGGACCTCGACTGGTTCCCGATGCCCGCCGTGGACGGCGGCGCGGGCGACCCGTCCGCCGCGATGGGCGGCGGCGACGGCTTCTCCTGCTACGTCGACGCGCCGGTGGAGTGCGCGGACTTCCTCGCGTACATCGTGAGCGATGACGTCCAGCGGGGCTACGCCGAGGCCGTGGGCGGCCTGCCGGTCGCGCCTGCCGCGGCCGATGCGGTCACCGACCCGGTGCTGCAGAAGATCGCGACGACCACGTCGAGCGCGGCCTACGTCCAGCTCTGGATGGACACCCTCCTCGGTCCGAACGTCGGAGGCGCCATGAACGACGGCATCGTCAACATCTTCAACGGCACGGGCGACGCCCAGGGCGTTGTCGACGCGATGATCGCCGCCGCCGCGACCTCCTGACCAGCCCGATCCGAGAGAAGAAAGCGAGGCTCCCTGTGACCGCACTGGAGGCCTCGGGTCGGAACGCGGTCCCCGCCGTCGAGAAGTCGACGGCGGGGACCCGTCCCGCACACCCGGCATCTGACCACCCCCGCCGCGCGACGGCCCGCAAGTGGGCGGAGATCGCCCTCTTCGTCGGGCCGGCCCTGGCGCTGTTCCTCACGTTCGTGGTCTATCCGGTCGTCTCGGCGGCCCGGTACAGCATGTACAAGTGGAACGGCGTCTCGCAGTTCTCCGACGCGGAGTTCATCGGCTTCGACAACTACGCACGCGCCCTCTGGGGCGGCTCAGACCCGGCGACGCACCAGGCGTTCCGCACGGCGTACACCGAGCCCTTCTGGGAGGCGCTCAGCCACAACTTCGCGATCATCTTCCTGTCGCTCGCGATCCAGCTGCCCCTCGCGCTGATCGTCGCGCTGACCCTCAACCGCAAGTTCCGCGGGCGGGCCTTCACCCGCGTGGTGATCTTCGCGCCGTACGTGCTCAGCGAGGTCATCGCGGGCACCATGTGGCTCATCATCTTCGACCCCAACGGCGTCGCGACGCAGTGGATGCGCGCGATCGGTCTCGACATGCCGGCGGGCGGTTGGTTCGAGGACCCCACCTGGGGGTTCTGGACCGTGTTCTTCATCATCACGTGGAAGTACGTGGGGCTCGCGATCATCCTGTTCCTCGCCGGCCTCTCCGGCGTGAGCGAGGACCTCCAGGAGGCCGCCGCGATCGACGGCGCGAGCTGGTGGCAGATCCAATGGCGGATCAACATCCCGCTCATCGGACCCACCATCCGCATCTGGGCGTTCCTGTCGATCATCGGATCCATCCAGCTCTTCGACATGGTGTGGGTGCTCAACCGCGGCGGCACCGCGGGGCAGTACTCGACCATCGCGAGCTACATGATGGAGATCGGCTTCTTCCGGTCCGACTGGGGCTACGGCTCCGCGATCGCCGTGATCATGTTCTTCCTGTCGTTCGTCATCGCGCTCGCCTACATGGCGACCATCCTGCGCCGTGACAACGCCCACCCCCGAAAGGCGGCCTGATCATGGCTGCGGACCTTCAGGCGCACGATGCGCCCGCACGCGAGCCCGGCAACGTCGAGTCGCACCGTCGCAAGGGCCTCATCCCCGAGGGCTCGACCTACCTCGCCGTCGGGATCGCGCTCTTGGGCATCGCGCTCACGCTCGGCCCGATCCTCTACCTGATCCTCGGCGGCCTCCGCACGCAGGGAGACCTCGCGTCCAACCCGACGGGGCTCCCGGACCCGGTCCAGTGGCAGAACTACTGGGAGATCCTCTCGGGCTCGCTGTTCTGGCGCCAGCTGCTCAACTCGACCGTCGTCGCGGTCGCGACCACGGCCGCCGTGGTGCTCTTCGGGACGATGGCGGCGTACCCGCTGTCGCGCTACACGTTCAAGGGGCGCGAGCTCATCTTCGTGGTCTTCACCACGGGCCTGATGTTCCCCCTGACGGTCGCGGTGCTGCCGTTGTACCTGCTGCTGCGCGACCTCCACATCAGCGGCCTCTGGGGTCTGGTGATCCCGCAGATCGCCTTCGCGCTGCCGGTCACCATCATCATCCTCAGACCGTTCATCGCGGCGCTGCCCAAGGAGCTCGAGGAGGCGTCCTTCATGGACGGCATCTCGCGCATCGGCTTCTTCTGGAGGATGCTGCTGCCGCTCGCGCGGCCCGCGATGGTGACCGTCGGCGTGCTCGCCTTCATCGGCTCGTGGAACGCGTACCTGCTGCCGCTGCTGCTGCTCACGGGCGATCCGTCCGGGATGACGCTGCCGCTCGGCGTCACCACGTTCCAGGGCCAGCACTCGGCGGCGACGACCATGATCATGGCGTACACGTCGCTCGCGATGCTGCCGGCGCTCGCGTTCTTCCTGCTGATGGAGCGGCGCATCGTCGACGGCCTCACGGGCGCGGTGAAGGGATGACCGCGGTGCACGCCCCGGCCGGCGCGCGCGTCGCCGCGCTCCTCGCGGAGATGACGCTCGAGGAGAAGCTCGCGCAGATCACCGGCTTCTGGGAGGACGAGAAGGGCGACGTGGTCGCGCCGCTCCAGGGCGAGGTGTCCGTCACCGGGGGCCTCGAGGAGGCCACCCGCCACGGCATCGGCCACTTCACGCGCATCTACGGCACCACCCCGGTGGAGGCCGATGCGCGGGCCCGGGTCCTGTGGGAGCGCCAGCGGGACCTCGTGGCCCGCACGCGCCTCGGGATCCCCGCCCTCGTCCACGAGGAGATCCTCACCGGCCTGTCCGCATGGAAGGCCGCCACCTATCCCGGCCCGCTCACGTGGGGCGCGGCCTTCGACCCCGAGCTCGTGACGCGCATGGGGGCGCTCATCGGCGGCGACTGCCGCGCGCTCGGGATCCATCAGGGCCTCGCGCCGGTGCTCGACGTGGTGCGTGACCCCCGCTGGGGCCGCGTCGAGGAGTGCATCGGCGAGGACCCGTACCTGGTCGGGGAGATCGGGACGTCGTACGTCGAGGGGGTGCAGTCCGCCGGGGTGCACGCGACGCTCAAGCACTTCGTCGGCTACTCGGCCTCGACGGCCGGACGGAACTTCGGGCCGGTGTCGGTGGGCCCGCGCGAGCTGCGCGACGTGCTCATGGTGCCGTTCGAGATGGCGGTGATCGACGGCGGCGTGCGCTCGGTCATGCACGCGTACACCGAGATCGACGGCGTGCCCACGGCCGCCGACGGGTCGCTGCTCACCGGCGTGCTCCGCGACGAGTGGGGCTTCGACGGCGTGGTGGTCGCGGACTACTTCGGCGTCGCGTTCCTACACCTGCTGCACGGCATCGCGGGCGACCTGTCCGAGGCGGCCGCGCTCGCGCTGTCCGCCGGGGTCGACGTCGAGCTGCCCACCGGGGACGCGTATCTCGCGCCGCTCGCCGCCGCCGTGCGGGACGGGCGCGTGCCCGAGGCGCTGGTCGACCGGGCGGTCGCGCGCATCCTCGCGCAGAAGGAGGAGCTGGGGCTGCTCGACGAGGACTTCTCGGGCGAGCCGCCCACGGGCGTCGACCTCGACGGGCCGGAGCATCGCGAGGTGGCCCGGCTGCTCGCGGAGCGCGGCATCGTGCTGCTCGCCAACGACGGGACGCTCCCGCTCGGGCGCCCCGCGGACGCGGCGCCGGAGGGCGCGCCCGCGGGCCCGGCGCCGGACGATGCGGCGGTCCCCCCCGCCGCATCGTCCGGCGGGACCGGCGCCCCGCGCCTCGCCGTGATCGGCCCCAACGCGGACCGCTACCAGGCGATGTTCGGGTGCTACTCGTTCGCCAACCATGTGCTCGACAAGCGTCCCGGCACGGAGCTGGGCCTCGACGTGCCCACGGTGCTCGACGCGATCCGCCACGAGCTCGGCCCGGTGCTGACCGCGCGCGGCTGCGACGTGCAGGGGGAGGACCGGTCGGGCTTCGCGGAGGCGGAGTCCGCCGCCCGGGCCGCCGACGTCGCCGTCGTGGTGGTCGGCGACCAGGCGGGGCTCTTCGGCCGCGGCACGTCGGGCGAGGGGTGCGACACGGACTCGCTCGAGCTGCCGGGAGTCCAGCGCGAGCTGGTCGAGGCGGTGCTCGCGACCGGGACGCCGGTGGTGCTCGTGTGCGTGACGGGTCGCCCGTACGCGATCGGGTGGGCGCTCGAGCGCTGCGCCGCCGTGGTGCAGGCCTTCTTCCCCGGAGAGGAGGGCGCGCGGGCGATCGCGGGCGTGCTCTCGGGCCGGGTCAACCCCTCGGGACGGCTCCCCGTCTCGCTCCCGCGCGGAACGGGCGCCCAGCCGGCCGGCTACCTCCACCCGCGCCTGGGCGACGACTCCGACGTCACCAACCTGTCCTCGGTGCCGCCGATGACGTTCGGCGAGGGGCTGTCCTACACGACCTTCGCCTACGACGCCCTGAGCGTGTCCGACGCCCCGACCGACGGCGTCCTCGAGGTCGCGGTCACGGTGGCGAACACCGGCGACCGCCCGGGCGACGAGGTGGTGCAGGTGTACGCGCACCAGCGGCGGGCGTCGGTGACGCGGCCGGTGGCGCAGCTCATCGGATTCGCCCGGGTGCCCCTCGAGGCGGGGGAGTCGCGACGCGTGACGCTCGCGGTCCCGGCCGCACGGCTCGCCTTCACGGGCCGCGACCTGGTGCGCGGCGTCGAGCCGGGCGAGGTCGAGGTGTGGGTCGGGACGCCCCGGCGTCGCGAGGTCGAGACCGTGGCAGCGCTCACGGGATCACGATGCCCGGTGACGCGCGCGAGCCGTCGGCGGGTGGAGGTGACCGTGGACGGCGTGTAGCGGGCTCAGCCGCTCTTGCGCTTGCGCCGCGTCTGCTCGCGGAGCCACGCGAGGTACTCGGGGTCGTCGTCGGGCGCGACGGGGCCCGAGCGGCGGTCCGTGCCGTTGTCCGGCCGCAGCATCGACACGACGATCCACGCGAGCGCGCCGATGAACGGCAGGAAGATGATCATCGCGGTCCACAGGCCGCGCGAGACGCCGTACGGCTCACGGTCGGGGCGCTGCCAGAGGTCGGACAGGGCGTAGATCACCAGGCCGATGTAAGCGAGCAGCGGAAGGACTTTGAGCATCCCACAAGCCTACGCCGCGTACGCTTGACGCATGCATGTAGTCGCGTACTGGGGTGCCCGCACGGGCATCTTCCTCGCCGTCCTCGGCGTGCTCTGGGCCTTCAACTGGCGCGACGTGATCGCGTTCCTCGCCGCCTTCGTCGTGGCGTGGCTGGTGTCGTACCTGGTGCTGCCGGGCATGCGGGCCAAGGCGCAGGCGCAGATGGACGGCTGGATCTCGCGCAGCGAGAAGGGCCTCCGCGATGCCGACGCCGAGGAGGACGCCGAGATCGACGGCTCCCCGCGCCCGCACGGGTCCCGCTAGAGCGCGATCCCCACGGCGAGCAGGAGCCCGTACGCGAGCCCGACGCCGCTGATGCCCTGGAACATCACGCCGAAGTTCCGGCCCGCGGCGCCCATGCGCATCCCGAAGGCGATGACCACGGACGGCAGCGCGACCATCGTCGCGATGAGCGCCCACGGGTGCGCGAACGCGACGAGCACCGCGCACACGATCGGCAGCGTGACGGCGCCGGCGAAGAGCTGGCGCGCGCGGAGCTCGCCGACCTTGACCGCGAGCGTGCGCTTGCCCGCGAGGGCGTCCGTCTCGATGTCGCGGATGTTGTTGACCAGCAGCAGCGCGACCGCGTAGAGCCCCACGCCCGCCGAGGCCCACAGCGAGTAGAACGTGATGCTCCCGGTCTGAGTCAGCAGCGTGCCGAGCGTCGCGACGGGGCCGAAGAAGATGAAGACGCTGATCTCGCCGAATCCCGCGTAGCCGTACGGGCGCGACGAGCCGGTGTAGGTCCAGGCCGCCACGATGGCGACGGCGCCGACCGCGAGCAGCCACCACACCCCGGACACCACGACGAGGGCCAGCCCTAGCAGCGCGCCCACGGCGAAGGACGCGTACGCGGCGAGCTTGACCGAGCGCGGCAGGGCCTTGCCCGAGGCCACCAGGCGCTCGGGCCCGATGCGGTCGACGTCGGTGCCGCGGATCCCGTCCGAGTAGTCGTTGGCGTAGTTCGAACCCACCTGGAGCGCGAGCGCGACGCCGAGGGCGAGCACCGCCGGAAGGAGCTGGAAGCCGTCCTCCGCGATCGCGCAGGCGGAGCCCACGATCACGGGGACCGCGCCGGTCCAGAGTGTCCGGGGTCGGGCGCCTGCCACCCAGTCGGCGGTCGTGGTCATCGGTCCTCCTCGCTCGCCAGCGCACGCGCGGCCGGCCGGTCAATCTTCCCACCTGCGGTGCGGGGCACCGCGTCGACGTGGACGATGCGCCGGGGCCTCGCGTACGGGGGTAGATCGGCGACGGCGGCGGCGAGCGCCGCATCGTCCGGGCCGTCCTCGACCACCGCGACCACCCGTTCGCCCCATTCGGGGTCGGGGAGGCCCACCACCGCGGCGGCCGCGGCGCCGGCGCGCTCGAGCGCGAGCTCGATGCGCTGCGGGTGCACCTTGACGCCGCCGGTGTTGATGACATGGTCGGCGCGGCCGTGCACCGTGAGCCGGCCGTCGTGCAGCTCGCCCAGGTCGCTCGTGCGGAACCAGCGCTCGCCGTCGATCTCGACGAAGTCCGCGCCGTGACCGTCCGCGTAGCCGTCCGCGAGCGTCGGTCCGGAGATCATCACGCGGCCGTCGTCGGCGATGCGCAGGCCCACACCGTCGAGCGCGAGGCCGTCGTAGACGCAGCCGCCCGCGGTCTCGCTCATGCCGTAGGTGCGCACGATGTTCGACGGCGCGTCGCGCTCGGGCAGGGCGGCGCCGCCCACGAGCACCGCGTGGAAGCCGGCGAGCGCGTCGCGGCCCTCGGGGTCCGCGAGCAGGCGGCGGACCTGCGTGGGGACCAGCGACACCTGGCGCGGTCCCGACGGCAGGGAACGCGCGGCGGCGGCGAAGCCGGCAGCCGTGAACGGTCCCATCGGCATGCGCACGAGCGCGGTGCCCGCGACGGTCGCGCGCGCGATCACGAGCGCGCCGCCGATGCGCTCCGGCGGGAGCGCGAGCAGCTGGTGGGCGTCGCCCCCGAGCCGACGTGACGAAAGCGACACTCCGGCACGAATCGCCTCGCCCGAGACCAGCACCTCGCGCGGGCGGCCCGTAGAACCCGAGGTATCCACCGCGATCCCGGCGACGCGGCCGGCGAGCGCGTCGGCGATCGCGCGCGCCGCACCGGTGTCGAGGCGAGCGTATGTCACACGGACCACCCTATGAGCAGACCTAGAATTCTCGGCATGATGACCCGATTGGCCGCCGCGACGACGGCGACCGCCGCCGCTGCCCTGACCCTCGTCGGTTGCTCGCCCGCCACCGAGAGCGGTCCCACCAGCACCGTGTCCGTCGCGTCCCCGGAGCCCTCGGTCTCCGCCGTCGCGCTGCCGCCCGCGCCCGAGGACCCGACCCCCGAGGTGGCCTGGCCCCTCACCGGTGTCGACGCGTCCGACGCGACCAAGAAGGAGCTGAACCGCCCGGCGCTGTCGATCAAGATCGAGAACACCGAGGCCGCGCGCCCTCAGGAGAACCTGGACAAGGCCGACGTGGTCTTCGAGGAGTACGTCGAGTACGGCATCTCGCGCTTCGTCGCGGTGTTCCAGTCCGAGTACCCCGAGTCGGTGGGCCCGATCCGCTCGATGCGGCCGATGGACAAGAACATCATGGGCTCGTTCGACGGCCCGCTCATCTTCTCCGGCGCGCAGTCGCGCTTCATCTCCTCGACCGCGAGCTCGGGCCAGGAGATCATCACGCAGGACCGCGGCGACTACGGCTTCTACCGCACGAGCACCCGCTCGGCGCCGCACAACCTGCACGGCTACCTCGCGAAGTTCCTCGAGCAGACCGACGCCGACGCGCCGGACGCGCAGTGGGAGATCGCCTACCCCGCGTCCGAGGCGACCGCGCAGCTCGAGGGCGAGAAGGCCTCGTTCATCGACATCACGATGTCGCCGCGCGCGCTCCCCGAGTGGCGCTGGAACAAGTCGGACCGCGTGTGGGAGCGCTACGAGGACGGCGAGGCCCACGTGACCTCCGCCGGCACCCAGCTGACGGCCGACAACGTGGTGATGCTGTGGGTCAAGGTGCGCTACACCTCGGGGTCGTCGACCTCCTCGGTACCCGAGACCCTGGTCGCGGGCGAGTCCGGTGAGGGCTACGTCGCCTCGGGGAACAAGTACATCCCGATCACGTGGAGCAAGGCGGGCCAGTTCGACCCCTTCGTGCTCACCACGCTCGACGGCGACGAGGTCGAGCTCAAGGCGGGCAAGACCTGGTTCGAGCTGGTGCCCAGCTCGGGCGTCGGCAACTCCACCGACATCGCCATCAGCTGAGCGGTCCATGATGGACGGGTGATCACCGTCCTCACCGGCGCCGGGCTCTCGACTGCGGCCGGGATCCCCGACTTCCGCGGCCCGGACGGCGTCTGGACCCGCGATCCGTCGCGCGCGCGGCTGCTCGAGCTCGACGTGTTCGTCGGCGAGCGCGCCGCGCGCGAGGAGGGCTGGCGCGACTGGGCCGCGCACCCGGCGTGGTCCGCGCGGCCCGCGGAGGCGCATCGTGCGCTCGCACGCCTCGTCGAGGCCGGGCTGTGCCGCGACGTGCTCACCCAGAACATCGACGGGCTGCACCAGGCAGCCGCGACGCCGGACGATGCGGTGGTGGAGATGCACGGCGCGCTCGCGACCACGTCGTGCCTGGACTGCGGCTTCGGCTGCCCGACGCGCGACGTCATCGACCGGCTCGTCGTCGAGCCGGATCCCCGGTGCCCGTACTGCGGAGGGATCCTCAAGCCCGACGTCGTGTACTTCGGCGAGGCGCTGCGTTCGGCGGACCTCAGGAGGGCCTCGCGGGCCGCTCGCACGTGCGACACCTTCGTCGCGATCGGCACCACGCTGCAGGTCTACCCGGTCGCCGCGCTCGCGGGCGAGGCGCTCGCGGCGGGGGCGTCGCTGGTCATCGTCAACGCGTCGCCGACGTCCTGGGACCGGGACGCCTCGCTGGTCATCCGCGATCCCATCGAGGAGGCGGTGCCGGCGCTGGTCGAGGAGCGGCTGGGCTGAGCCGTCGCCCGCATCGTCCCGTGCGCCGCGAGGCGCGGCGTCAGCGCGGAGCGTCCGCGACCACGGCGTCGAAGCGGTACGCGGTGCCGCTGATCTCGGAGATCGTCACCGTGGTGTCGTAGACGCCGTCGTCGCCGTCGACGCTGAGCCCGCACACGACGGTGTCGCCCTCGCCGAGCTCCAGCGTCTCCGTCCCGCAGTCGAGGGCCGGGGGAGCGTCCGCGCCGACCTGGGTCTGCAGCAGCGAGCCGACGTCGAGCGCGAGGTCGTCCGGCTCGATGGTCACGGTGTCGCCCCCGCCGCCGCAGCCGGTGAGCGCGGCGGCCGCCGCGACGGCGCCGGCGAGCGCTGTCGCGCGTCGGATCATGCGGGTCATCGGTCGGTCTCCCTGCGGTCGTGCGGTCGGGCCCTCAGTACGCGTACGGGAACCGGGTCCAGTCGGGATCGCGGCGCTCGAGGAACGCGTCGCGTCCCTCCTGCGCCTCCTCCGTCATGTAGGCCATGCGGGTGGCCTCGCCCGCGAACACCTGCTGTCCCGCGAGTCCGTCATCGGCAAGGTTGAAGGCGAACTTCAGCATGCGGATCGCCTGCGGCGACTTGGTCGCGACGATGCGGGCGTACTCGAGCGCCGTCGCCTCGAGCTCGGCGTGCGGGACGGACTGGTTGACGCCGCCCCAGCGCTCCGCATCGTCCGCCGAGTACTCGCGGGCGAGGAAGAAGATCTCCCGCGCGCGCTTGTCGCCCACCTGGCGGGCGAGCAGCGCCGACCCGTAGCCCGCGTCGAAGGACCCGACGTTGGCGTCCGTCTGCTTGAAGCGCGCGTGCTCGCGGCTCGCGATCGAGAGGTCGGAGACCACATGCAGCGAGTGCCCGCCGCCGGCCGCCCAGCCGTTGACGGCCGCGATGACGACCTTGGGGGAGTGCCGCATGAGGCGCTGCACCTCGAGGATGTGGAGGCGCCCGCCGTACGCGGGGGCGTCCTGCGCGGTGCCCTCGTAGAGGTAGCCGTCCTTGCCGCGGATGCGCTGGTCGCCTCCGGAGCAGAACGCGTGGACGCCATCGGCCGCCGGGCCGTTGCCCGTGAGGATGATCGCCGCGACGTCGGGGGTCATGCGGGCGTGGTCCATCGCCCGGTAGAGCTCGTCGACCGTCTGCGGACGGAAGGCGTTGCGGACCTCGGGCCGGTTGAAGGCGATGCGCACGGCGGGGAGGTCCTGCTCGCCGTCCTCGCTGCGCGCCACCCACCGGTGGTACGTGATGTCCGAGTCGGGGAAGCCGTCGATCGCGCGCCACTGCGTCGGATCCATGAGGTCGGAGACCTGGGCCGGGATGTCGCTCATGGGACCCGAGCGTAGTGCGGCCGATTCCCAATGACAGATGTGACGGGTGTGATAGCGGGGACGGCCGAGGCGGACCGGGCCCGCCCGTCCCACCCACCCCATGCCTCACATCTGTCATTGGGAGTCGAGCCCTAGGCTGAGGCCATGGAGTTCCGTCCCTTCCGCGTCGCGCTGTCGACGCGCTTCCGCGGCGTCACCGAGCGCCACGGCGTCCTCATCCGAGGTACGGACCAGGACGGACGGGACCACTGGGGCGAGTACTCCCCGTTCGACGACTACACGCCCGAGCGCGCCTCCCGCTGGTGGGAGGCCGCGATGGAGGCCGCCCGCGGCGAGTGGCCCGCGCCGGTGCGCGACCTCGTGCCCGTCAACAGCATCGTCCCCGAGCTCCCGGGCGGGCGTGCCGCCCAGCTCGCGAAGGCGGGCGGCTGCACCACCGCGAAGGTCAAGGTCGCCGGCACCGGCGGCTGGAGGGACGATGCGCGGCGCGTCGAGGCGGTCGCGATCGCCCTGGGCCCCGAGGGCAGGGTGCGGGTCGACGCGAACGGCGCGTGGGACGTCGACACCGCGGTCACCGTGCTCAAGGAGCTCGACGCGGCCGCGCGCGCCGGAGGCGGACAGGGCCTCGAGTACGTCGAGCAGCCGTGCCGCACCGTCGCCGAGCTCGCGGAGGTCCGCCGGCGTACCGACGTCCTCGTCGCGGCCGACGAGTCCGTCCGGATCCCCGGCGACGCCGACGAGGTGATGCGCGCGGGCGCCGCCGACATCCTGGTCCTCAAGGTCGCGCCGATGGGCGGGGTGCGCGCGTGCCTCGACGTGGTCGACCGCTACAGCATCCCGATCGTGGTCTCGAGCGCGATGGAGTCCTCGGTGGGCCTCGCGGCCGGCGTCGCGCTCGCGCGGGCGGTGCCCGAGCTGCCGTACGCGTGCGGTCTCGGCACCGGCGAGCTGCTCGCCGAGGACACCGTGCGCGAGCCGGTGGTGCCGCGCGACGGCGTCATCGGTCCCGTGACGCTGGACGTGATCGCATGACCGAGCATCCGTCGGGAGCCTTCGCCCGCACCATGGTGGCGGCGCTCGCGGAGCGCGGTGTCGAGGACTTCGTGCTCAGCCCCGGCTCGCGCTCCGGACCCCTCGCGCACGCGCTCGCGGAGGCCGGCTCCGGCAACCCGCCTCTCGGGGCGCCCCGCGTCAGCCTCCACGTCCGCATCGACGAGCGCAGCGCCGGCTTCCTCGCGCTCGGAATCGCGCGCGGCCGCGCCGCCGCCGGCGACCCCCGTCCCGTCGCCATCGTCACCACCTCCGGCACCGCGGTGGGCAACCTGCTCCCCGCCGTGATGGAGGCGCATCACAGCGGTGTGCCGCTGCTGCTGCTCACCGCCGACCGGCCCGCCGAGCTGCGCGGCGTCGGCGCCAACCAGACGACCGATCAGGTCGGTCTCTTCGGTGCCTTCGTGCGGTGGGCCGCCGACGTGCCCGCCTCCGACCTCGGCGAACGGCCCGACCGCGTCACGGCGCTCGCGGAGCGGGCCGTCCGCGCGGCGGTGGGCGACCGCGCGCGGGAGGACATGGCCGCGGCCCCGGGACCGGTGCACCTCGACGTGGCGTTCCGCGAGCCGCTCGGCGCCGACGGCGGCGTGTGGAGCGATCCGCCGCGGCTGCGCACGCCCACGGGAGGCATCCCCATCGTCACCGAGCGTGCCGAGCCCGCTCCGCTCCCGCCGGTGGCCCGCGGGGTCGTGATCGCGGGCGACGGCGCGGGCGACGTGGCGCGCGAGGTCGCCGAGGCGCACGGATGGCCGCTGCTCGCCGAGCCGACCTCGCTCGCGCGCTCCGGCTTCCACTGCATCCCGGACTACGTGCGGCTCCTCGAGTCCGCGCATGGCGCCGACCTCGCCGCGCGCGTGCACCAGGTGGTCGTGATCGGCCGGCCGACGCTCACCCGCGCCGTGCAGGCGCTCATCGCGCGCGCCCCGGCGCTCATCGTCGCCCGCTTCGGGGCGCGGTGGCGCGAGGCTCCGCCGCATGCGCAGCGCGTCGAGCGCGACGTGCCCTCGTCATGGCTGTGGTCGACCGCGCCGGACGATGCGGACCGCGCCTGGCTCGCCGAGTGGCGCTCCGCGGGGGCGCGGGTCCACACGCCCGAGGGCTGGGGTCCCCGGGTCGCGGCGGCGACGTTCGCGGAGTCGCTCGGCCCCGACGTGTGGGGCGTGGTCGGGTCCTCGGGACCCGTGCGTGCGCTCGACCGGTTCATGCCGTCGGCGCTCGCGGGCGCGGCCCCGATGCTGCTCGCGAACCGCGGGCTCGCCGGCATCGACGGCACGGTGTCCACCGCCGCAGGCATCGCCTTCGGGGCCGGCCGCGCGGTGCATGCGCTCATGGGCGACGTCACGTTCCTGCACGAGGCGGGCGGTCTGCTCATCGGTCCGCGCGAGGAGCGGCCGCGGCTCCGGATCGTCGTGGTGAACGACGGCGGAGGCACCATCTTCTCGGGCCTCGAGCACGGCGGAGCCCCGGCGGCGAACCTCGAGCGGGTGTTCACCACGCCGCATGGAGCGGACATCGGCGCGCTGTGCGCGGGGTACCGCGTGCCTCACCGTGCGGTCCGGTCGCGCGACGAGCTGCGGGACGCGCTCGCGGCGCCCGCGGGCGGCCTCGAGGTGGTCGAGGCGCTGGTCTAGCGTCGGGCGGCCGCGCCCCAGCGGGACCTGAGTGCAGGATCCGGCTCGGATCCGACCCTCATGTCCCGCCAGAGCGGGCGGGGTCTGGTGGTCAGCCCTTGCGCGCCCTCAGGACGGCGTCGCGGCGGATGCCGGGGTTGCCGTCGGCGTCGATCGACGGGCGCGCGCGCACCTGCGCGACCTCGACCGTCCACTCGTCCGCGTCGAGCCCGGCGGCCGCCTTGTCCGCGCTGAAGGCCGTGCTGCTGAGGCGCGGGTGCTCCTGCGTGTGGGGATCGGACGGGTCGTGACCGACGACGAGCAGGATCCCTCCTGGCGCCACCAGCGCGCCCAGACGCCCGACGAGCCCCTCGATCCCACCGTCGGGGTGGGCGTAGTGCGTGGTGACGAGGTCGTAGGACGCCGTGCGCACGTCCGCGGTGGTCGCGTCGGCGACGCGCCAGTCGATGCGTGCGGCGATCTCCGCCCCGGCCCGCTCGGCGCGGTCGCGGCCGCGGGCGATCGCGGTCGGCGCGATATCGATCGCGGTGACCTCCCAGCCGAGGGTCGCGAGGTACACGGCGTCCGCGCCCTCGCCGCAGCCGGCGTCCAGCGCGCGCCCCGCCGGGGTGCCCGCGACCTCGGCGACCAGCTGGGCGTTGGGCGAGGCGCTCCAGACCGCCTCGCGGGACGCGTAGCGCTCCTCCCACGCGGCGGAGTCCCAGCCCTGCGGCTCCTGGGCCGGTGACGATGCGCCCGCGAACGTGGGGATGTCGCCGACCGCGGCATCGTCGAGGTGCAGCGTCGGGAAGGCCGGGTCGTCGCCGACGTCGTAGCGCGCGGTCGAGGCGATCGCGGGGGCAGGGACGTCGAACTCGACCTCGGGGGCCAGCTTGCTCCGGCGCGACCGGACCGGTGCCGGCTCGGGCTCGGGCTCCGGCTCGCTCGCGGCGGGCGGCTCCTCAACCACCTGCGGCTCCGCCTCGGGCTCGGGCTCGGGCTCCGCGCTCTCGTTCTTGTCCGCGTCGGATTCGAGCGCCTCGTCGACCGCGACGGGCTCCGGCGCGACCTCGGGCTCCTCCGCCGGCGCAGGCTCCTCCACGGCGGCCGGCTCCTCCGCCGACGCGGGCTGCTCCGCCGGCGCGGGCTCCTCCTCGACGACGGCCTCCGGCGCGACCACGGCCACGGGCTCGGGCTCGGGCTCGGGCCCAGGCTCCGCCGCGACCTCCGCGCCGAGCGCGCGACGCATCGGCTCGAGCTTCGCCTCGGACTCGGCCCACTCGGACTCCGGCTCGCTCGCCGCCACGATGCCGCAGCCGGCGAACAGCCGCAGCCGGGTCGGGTCCTCGCGGGACACCTCGGCGGAGCGCAGGCCGATGCACCACTCGCCGTCGCCGCCCGCGTCGATCCAGCCGACCGGGCCGGCGTAGCGTCCGCGGTCGAGCCCCTCGAGCTCGTCGATCGCGCGCGCCGCGGCGAGGGTCGGCGTGCCGCAGACGGCCGCGCTGGGGTGCAGCTCGGCGACGAGCTCGAGCGCGTCCACGTTGTGCGACAGCACGCCGGTGACGTCGGTCGCGAGGTGCATGACGTTGGGCAGGTGCAGCACGAACGGCTCGTCGGGCACGTTCACGGATCCGCAGTGGCGCGCGAGCACCTGCGTGACGGAGCGCGCGGCGTACTCGTGCTCCTCGCGGTCCTTCGACGAGCGCGCGAGCGCGCCTGCCCGCGCGAGGTCGCGCATGTCGTCGCCGGTCATCCGGATGGTCCCCGCGAGCACGCGCGAGGTCACGAGGCCGTGATCGACGCGGGCCAGCAGCTCGGGCGTCGCGCCCACCAGCCCGTCGATGTGGAAGGCCCAGCACATGGGGTACTCGTCGGCCAGGCGCGCGAGCACGGTGCGGACGTCGATCGGATCCTCGGCGCGGGCCTCGACGGCGCGCGCGAGCACCACCTTCTCGAGCTCGCCGTCGCGGATGCGCTCGACCGCGGCATCGACCGCGGAGGTCCATGCGGGCTCGTCGCCGTGCGCGAGCGTCACCGGACCCGCCGGAGCCGGGGCGACCGCGGCGGCGAGGGCCTCGTCGAGGCTCGCCGGGGCATCGTCCTCGGTCGCGATGGTGGTGAACCACGCGCGGCCGTCGCGGCGGCCGATGATGTGGCGCGGCACCACGAGCGCGCCGCCGGCCTCCGACGAGTCGGCGAACGCGAACGAGCCGAAGGCCACGAGACCCGTGCCGCGGGTGCGGACGCTGTCGCTCACGATGGCGTGGCGGCACAGCAGCCGCCACCAGTGCTGGGCGTCGTCGATCCGCTCGGCGCCGGCGGTGTCGAGCCGCGCCACCTCGCCCCACGCGATCATGCCCTCGCCGCGTCTCACCCACGAGATCCCGGCCTCGGGCAGCGTGGCGATGAGGTCGCCCGGGTCCTCGATCTCGACGGTGCGGACGTGCAGGGGCCCGGGGGCGGCGGCGTGGACGGTCACCCCTCCACAGTAGGGCCGCGCAGGGGGTGGACGATGCGCGGTCGGCATCCCGTGTCGCGTCACCGGGCCTGCCGGGCTCCGACGCGGAGGAGGTAGTCGTTGACGAACCTGCCGGCGGGATCGAGCCGCTCGAACAGGTCGCGGGCGTCGCCGATCCGCGGGTGCACGCGGGCGATCGCGGCGGCGTCGAAGGAGTGCCACTTGCCCCAGTGGGGACGCGCGTCGAAGGGCTCGAGCGCGCGCTCGATCTCGGGCAGCAGCGCGCGCACCGGCTCGGGCGAGCGCTCCCACGTGAAGTGGATCGCGAGCGTGTCGCGGCCGTAGGCGCCGGAGAGCCACAGGTCGTCGGCCGCGACCGCGCGCAGCTCGGACACGAGCAGGTGCGGGGTGATGCGCTCGCCGAGCGCGCGGACCGCGGCGAGCGCCTCGCCCGCCACCTCCATGGGTACGAAGTACTCCGACTGGATCTCGGCGCCGTTCGAGGGCACGTGCGTGAGCCGGAAGTGGGGGAGCCGCTCGTTCCACGGCCCGGGCTTGCCGCCCTGCGGCGTGAGCGCGTCGGGGTCGCCGTCGACCAGGCGGGCGTCCGACTCGGGGCTGCGGACCGCGCCGTGCCACTCGTCGGGCGGGGCGACATCGAGGCCGATGCCGCTCTTGCGCCAGATCTGCTGCACCGTCGGCTCGGTCCAGGTGGTGAAGATCGACACCGAGTACGCGTCCGCGAGGATCGCGGGCGTCTCGGACAGGAGGTGCTCCCACGGCATGCCGGTGTAGACGTCCTGGCGGATGTCGTACGTGGGCTGGATGGACAGCGTGACCTCGGTGATGACGCCGTACGCGCCGAGCCCGACGGCGAGGCCCTCGAAGCCCGGCTGCCCGGCCCGCGCGGTGTGGAGGTTGCCGTCGGCGCCCACGTACTCGATGCGGCACAGCGCCGTCGACTGGCAGCCGTTGCGCGCGCCGGACCCGTGGGTGCCGGTCGCGGTCGCGCCGGCGACGGAGATGTGGGGGAGCGAGCCGGTGTTGTGCAGCGCCCAGCCGCGCTTCTGCAGCCAGCGGCCCAGGACGCCGTAGCGCATGCCGGCCGGGGCGTTGACGGTGGGCCACGCGGGGCTCGTGAGGTCGATGAGCGGCTGCTCCTCGATCCCGGTGACGGTGATGAGCGTGCCGTCGGTGTCCGCGATGTCGTTGAAGCTGTGGCGCGTCCCCAGCGCCTTGACCCTGCCCGGCGCGGTCCGGACCGCGCGCAGCACGTCGTCGACGGACGCGGCCTCCACCAGCCGTGCCGCGCCGAAGGCATGAGTACCGGCCCAAGTGACCCCTGCGTCGCCCATACCGTCACCGTACCCACCAGGCGGGACGATGCGCCGATGACGCGCGTCCGCCCGCCGAAGTGGGTGGGCGCTCCGGTCCGCGGATCGAGCATCGTCCGCGTCCCTCTACCCTTGACGCGTGCGTACTGAGGCGGATGTCATCGTGATCGGAGCCGGGCCGGGCGGGGCCGCCGCGGCTCGCTACCTGGCGGCGGAGGGCTTCGACGTGATCGCCCTCGAGAAGACCCGCTTCCCGCGCGAGAAGGTGTGCGGCGACGGCCTCACGCCGCGCGCGGTGCGCGAGATCAACATGATCGGCCTCCCGACGCCGCGCGAGGAGGGGTGGATCCCCAACCACGGCCTGCGCATGGTCGGCGGCGGTCACCGCCTCGAGTTCCCGTGGCACGACCTCGAGAGCTTCCCGAACTACGGTCTCTCGCTCCCGCGCGCCCAGTTCGACCACCGCCTCGCCGAGCACGCCCGTGCCGCGGGCGCCGATGTGCGCGAGGGCTGGCACGTCGACGGCGTGATCCGCGACGAGCGCCAGGACGGCTACGCCGGGGGCGGCCGCGTGGTCGGCGTGACCGCCCGCGAGACCGACGAGCGCGGCCGCAAGGTCGGCGAGCCCGTCGAGCTCCGCGCGCCGCTGGTGATCGCCGCGGACGGCGTGAGCGCGCGCATCGCGCTCGGGCTCGGGATCGAGCGCAAGGACAACCGGCCCCTCGGCGTCGCCGTCCGCACGTACTTCACCACCCCGCGTCACGACGAGGAGTGGATGGAGGGCCACCTCGAGATCTGGGACGGCGAGCGCGGGAACAGCAACCTGCTGCCCGGCTACGGATGGATCTTCCCGCTCGGCGACGGCACCGCCAACGTCGGGCTCGGCACCCTCAGCGCCAAGGGCACCCCGCCCAAGCTCGACCACCGCGCGCTGCTGCGCGACTGGCTGGACCACTCCGCGGAGGACTGGGAGCTCGGCGAGCAGGTCGGCGACATCAAGGGCGCCGCGATCCCCATGGCCTTCAACCGCCAGCCGCACTACGTCCCGGGCATGATGCTCGTCGGCGACTCGGGCGGCATGGTCAACCCCTTCAACGGCGAGGGGATCGCGTACGCGATGCAGGCCGCACGTCGGGCCACCGAGGCCGCCGTCGCCTGGCGCGACGCGACCGGCGCACGCGACCAGGAGATCGCGCTTGCGAGCTATGCCCGGATGATGAAGGACGACCTCGGCGGCTACTACTCCCTGGGTCGCGTGTTCGCGTCGCTGGTCGAGCATCCGACCGTGATGAAGGTCTGCACGCGGTACGGACTGCCTAGTGCTTTGGTCATGGAATTCACGTCTAGACTGCTGGCAGATGTCTATGAGCCGCGCGGTGGCAACTGGGCCGACAGGCTCTTGTCCGCTCTGACGAAGGTCGCTCCGGCGGCCTGAGGGCATCCGCGAATCGACGACGACGGAAGGAATCCTCGGTGAATCCGTACGTGCCGATCATCGTGATGATGGTGATCGCCGGACTGCTGGCAGGCGCAGGTCTGTTCGTCAGCTCGATCCTGGGCCCCAAGCGTGCCAACGCGGCGAAGCTCGACCGGTACGAGTCCGGTCTGAAGCCCACGCCCGGCGCCGCGGGCGGCGGCCGCATCCCGATCAAGTACTACCTGGTCGCGATGACGTTCATCGTGTTCGACATCGAGGTCGTCTTCCTCTACCCGTGGGCCGTCGCGCACGATGCTCTCGGCTGGTTCGGGCTGATCGCGATCATGACCTTCCTCGCCCTCATCACGATCCCCTTCGTGTACGAGTGGCGCCGTGGCGGATTCGAGTGGGACTGACTTATGGGTATTGAAGAGAGCGCTCCTCCGTTCATGCTGGGCGCCGTCGAGGACTTCGTCGGCTTCATGCGCGCGGGCTCGCTGTGGCCCGCGACCTTCGGCCTCGCGTGCTGCGCGATCGAGATGATGGCGACGGGCACGCCCCGCTTCGACATCTCGCGCATGGGCTCCGAGGTCTTCCGAGGCTCGCCGCGCCAGGCCGACATGATGATCGTCGCCGGCCGCGTGTCCAACAAGATGGCGCCCATCGTGCGCCAGGTCTACGACCAGATGGCCGAGCCCAAGTGGGTCATCTCCATGGGCGTCTGCGCCTCGTCCGGCGGCATGTTCAACAACTACGCCATCGTCCAGGGCGTCGACCACGTGGTCCCGGTGGACATCTACCTCCCCGGCTGCCCGCCGCGCCCCGAGATGCTGCTCCACGCGCTCCTCGAGCTGCAGGAGCAGGTCAAGGCCACGCCGATGGGTCGCAACCGCCGCGAGATCGCCGCCGCCGCCGAGGCCGCCGCGCTCGCCGCGACCCCCACCTCCGACATGAAGGGCCTGCTGCGTTGAGCGACTCCCAGGACCTCACCGGCACCGGCGCCCCGCAGGGTGGTCCTCAGCCGGGCGACCGTGACCAGATCACGCTCATCAACGTCCGCCAGGGCAGCTTCGGCGCGCTCGGCGACACCTCGGGCTTCGACGGGCTGACCAAGCCCGTGCAGATGCCCGGCGCCTCGGAGCGTCCGTACGGCGAGTGGTTCGACGGCGTCGTCGACGTCCTCGAGGAGCTGCTCGGGGACAAGGCCGCCGAGGCGATCCAGCACGTGGTGGTCGACCGCGGCGAGCTCACGCTCCACATCGCGCGCGAGCACCTGCTCGAGGTCGCCCAGCACCTCCGCGACGACCAGGACCTGCGCTTCGAGATGTGCCTCGGCGTGTCCGGCGTCCACTACCCGGCCGATGCGGGTCGCGAGCTCCACGCCGTCTACCCGATGCAGTCGATCACCCACAACCGCCGCCTCCGGCTCGAGGTCGCCGTGAGCGAGGAGGACCCGCACGTCCCCTCGATCGTCTCGGTCTACCCGATGAACAACTGGCACGAGCGCGAGACCTGGGACTTCTTCGGCATCGTCTTCGACGGCCACCCGTCGCTCGCGCGCATCGAGATGCCCGACGACTGGGTCGGGCACCCGCAGCGCAAGGACTACCCGCTCGGCGGCATCCCCGTGGAGTACAAGGGCGCCGAGATCCCCTCGCCCGACAACCGGAGGCAGTACCGATGACCCAGACCGCACCCCACGCCACGGGCGCGTTCGTCGAGGACCCGGACGCACCCGAGTACAGCGCCTACGGCGGCGACTGGAGCGAGATCGCGGACGAGGCCGAGCGCCTCGGCCAGCAGCGCATCGTCGTCAACATGGGCCCGCAGCACCCGTCCACGCACGGCGTGCTGCGCGTCATGCTCGAGATCGAGGGCGAGACCGTCACGGAGACCCGTGCCGGCATCGGCTACCTCCACACGGGCATCGAGAAGAACATGGAGTACCGCACCTGGACCCAGGGCGTGACGTTCTGCACCCGCATGGACTACGTCGCCTCGATGTCCCAGGAGCTCGTCTACTGCCTCGGCGTCGAGAAGCTGCTGGGCATCACGGACGACGTGCCGGAGCGTGCGAACGTGCTGCGCGTCCTCATGGCCGAGCTCACCCGCATCGGCTCGCACCTCGTCGCGGTCGGCACCGGCGGCAACGAGATGGGCGCCACCACCGTGATGACCACGGCGTTCGTCGCGCGCGAGGACACGTTCCGGGTCATCGAGATGATCTCGGGCCTGCGCACCAACAACGCGTACATCCGCCCCGGCGGCGTCGCGCAGGACGCGCCCGAGGGCGCGGTCCAGGCGATCCGCGACATGATCCCCAAGGTCAGGCAGAAGCTCGACGAGCTCGCGGACCTCCAGCTCGAGAACCCGATCTTCAAGGGCCGTCTCAAGGGCGTGGCGAACCTCGACCTCGCCGGCTGCATGGCGCTCGGGATCACCGGGCCGATCCTGCGCTCCGCGGGCCTGCCGTACGACCTCCGCAAGTCGGACCCGTACTGCGGCTACGAGACCTACGACTTCCAGGTGCCCACGAGCACGGACGGCGACGCGTACTCGCGCGTGGTGCTGCGCATGGAGGAGTGCTACGAGTCGCTGAAGATCGTCGAGCAGTGCGCCGACCGTCTCGAGGCCAGCGAGGGCGAGCCCGTCATGGTCGCGGACAAGAAGGTCGCGTGGCCCGCGCAGCTGAGCGTCGGCTCCGACGGCCAGGGCAACTCCCTGGACCACATCCGCCACATCATGGGCGAGTCCATGGAGGCCCTCATCCACCACTTCAAGCTGGTGACCGAGGGCTTCAAGGTCCCCGCGGGGCAGGTGTACAGCGCGATCGAGGGCCCCAAGGGCCTGCTCGGCGTGCACCTCGTGTCCGACGGCGGCACCAAGCCGTGGCGCGCGCACTTCCGCGACCCGGGCTTCAACAACCTGCAGGCGCTGGGCATCCTCACCGAGGGCGGCCAGGTCGCCGACGTGGTGGTCGCGATCGCCACGATCGACATGGTGCTGGGAGGCGTCGACCGATGACCTACGACGAGACCACGCTCGCACAGCTGACCGAGGACGCGGCCGCGATCATCGCGCGCTACCCCGTCAAGCGCTCCGCGCTGCTGCCGATGCTGCACCTCGTGCAGTCCGTCGACGGCTTCGTCAGCCCCGACGGCATCCAGTTCTGCGCCGAGCAGCTCGACCTCACGGCCGCCGAGGTGTCCGCGGTCGCGACGTTCTACACGCAGTACAAGCGTCGCCCCAACGGCGAGTACCAGGTGGGCGTGTGCACCAACACGCTGTGCGCCGTCATGGGCGGCGACCGCATCTGGGACGAGCTCTCCGAGCACGTCGGGGTGGGCCACGACGAGACCACCGAGGACGGCAAGATCACCCTCGAGCGTCTCGAGTGCAACGCCGCCTGCGACTACGCGCCCGTGATGATGGTCAACTGGGAGTTCTTCGACAACCAGACGCCCGAGAGCGCCAAGCAGGTGGTCGACGACCTCCGTGCGGGCAAGGACGTCGCGCCGTCGCGCGGTCCTGCCAAGGTGTGCGGCTTCAAGGAGGTCTCGCGCGTGCTCGCGGGCTTCGAGGACGGCCGCGCCGACGAGGACCAGGGAGCGGGCGCCGCGACCCTCGCGGGCCTGGAGACCGCCAAGGGCCAGGGCTGGAAGGAGGGCTCGAAGTGACCGACCTCGTTCCCGTCCTCAGCGCCACGTGGGGCGCCGAGAAGTCGTGGTCCCTCGACACCTACACCGAGGCAGGCGGCTACGCGCCGCTGAAGAAGGCGCTCGGCATGGAGCCCGGCGACATCATCCAGGCCGTGAAGGACTCCGGTCTGCGCGGCCGCGGCGGCGCGGGCTTCCCGACCGGCATGAAGTGGGGCTTCCTGCCCCCGGACGACGGCGGCCCCCGCTACCTCGTGGTCAACGCCGACGAGTCCGAGCCGGGCACCTGCAAGGACATCCCCACCATGATGTCCGCGCCGCACCAGCTCATCGAGGGCGTCGCGATCACGTCCTTCGCGATCGGCTGCAACCACGCCTTCATCTACCTGCGCGGCGAGGTGGTGCACGTGTACCGCCGCCTGCTGCAGGCCGTGCGCGAGGCCTACGAGGCCGGCCACCTGGGCAAGGACATCCACGGCAGCGGCTTCGACCTGGACGTCACGGTCCACGCCGGCGCCGGCGCCTACATCTGCGGCGAGGAGACCGCGCTCCTCGACTCGCTCGAGGGCCGTCGCGGCCAGCCCCGCCTCAAGCCGCCGTTCCCGGCGGTCGCGGGCCTCTACGCGCGCCCGACGGTCGTCAACAACGTCGAGTCGGTGGCCTCCGTGCCCGCGATCGTCGACCGCGGCGTCGAGTGGTTCACCGCGATGGGCACCGAGCGCTCGAAGGGCATGGGCCTGTTCTCGCTCTCGGGCCACGTCACCCGTCCCGGCCAGTACGAGGCCCCGCTCGGCATCACGCTGCGCGAGCTCCTCGAGATGGCCGGCGGCATCCGCGAGGGTCACGAGCTCAAGTTCTGGACCCCCGGCGGGTCGTCGACCCCGATCTTCACGCAGGATCACCTCGACACCCCGCTCGACTACGAGTCGGTGGGCGCGGCGGGCTCGATGCTCGGCACGCGTGCGCTGCAGATCTTCGACGAGACCACGTGCGTGGTCCGCGCGGTGACGCGCTGGACCGAGTTCTACAAGCACGAGTCCTGCGGCAAGTGCACCCCCTGCCGCGAGGGCACGTACTGGCTCACGCAGATCCTCAAGCGCGTCGAGGGCGGCCGCGGCACCGAGGCCGACATCCAGCAGCTCCTCGACACCTGCGACTCGATCGCCGGGCGGAGCTTCTGCGCGCTGGGCGACGGCGCGACGTCGTCGATCATCAGCTCCGTCAAGCTCTTCCGCGAGGAGTACGAGGCGCACGTCGAGCAGGGCGGCTGCCCGTTCGACCACTCCGCCGCGGCGCTCTTCGACTACTCCGAGACTCCTGCGACCGAGGAGGCCCACGCATGACCGCGACCGCGGACAAGGCCGCGACCGAGGCCGTCGAGACCGTCACCCTGACGATCGACGGCACCGAGGTCACCGTGCCCAAGGGCACGCTCATCATCCGTGCCGCCGAGCAGGTCGGCATCGAGATCCCGCGCTTCTGCGACCACCCGGCGCTCAAGCCCGCCGGTGCGTGCCGCCAGTGCCTCGTCGACGTCGCGAGCCCGGCCGGCCCCGAGGGCAAGCTGCGCGCGTTCCCCAAGCCCCAGGCCTCGTGCACCATGACGGTGACCGAGGGCATGGTGGTGAACACGCAGCACACCTCGGAGGAGGCCGACCGCGCCCAGAAGGGCGTGATGGAGCTGCTGCTCGTCAACCACCCGCTCGACTGCCCGGTGTGCGACAAGGGCGGCGAGTGCCCGCTGCAGAACCAGGCGATGAGCCACGGTCGCCCCGAGAGCCGCTTCGTCGACGTCAAGCGCGTCTTCGAGAAGCCGCTGCCGCTGAGCTCCGAGATCCTGCTCGACCGTGAGCGCTGCGTCCTGTGCCAGCGCTGCACCCGCTTCTCCAAGGAGATCGCGGGCGACGCGTTCATCGACCTCCAGAACCGCGGCGCGCAGCAGCAGATCGGCACGTTCGACGAGGACGTCCTCGACTTCGACGGCTACCGCCCCGTGGGCGCCGCCGCGGTGGACGAGGCGGGCAAGGCCTTCTCCTCGTACTACTCCGGCAACACGGTCCAGATCTGCCCGGTGGGCGCCCTGACCTCCGCCGCGTACCGCTTCCGCTCGCGCCCCTTCGACCTCGTGTCCTCGCCGAGCATCGCCGAGCACGACTCGTCGTGCGCCGCGATCCGCATCGACCACCGCCGCGGCCAGGTGCTGCGTCGCCTCGCGGACAACGACCCGGTGGTCAACGAGGACTGGATCACCGACAAGGACCGCTTCGCCTTCGCGTGGCAGAACCTGTCCGACCGCCTCACCCGCCCGCTGGTCCGCAAGGACGGCGCGCTGGTCGAGACCTCGTGGCCCGAGGCGCTCGCCGCCGCCGCGGCCGGCATCAAGGCCGCGACCGCCGCCGACGAGGACGGCGCCGCGCTCGGCGCCGCGGTCCTCACGGGCGGCCGCGTCACGCTCGAGGACGCGTACGCGTACCAGAAGCTCGCCCGCGTGGTGCTGGGCACCAACGACGTCGACTCGCGCGCCCGCTCCGCGAGCGACGAGGAGCAGGCCTTCCTCGGCACGCAGGTGGCCGGCACCGGCCTGGGCGTGACGTTCGGCGAGCTCGAGAAGGCTCCCGTCGTCGTGCTCGTCGGCTTCGAGGCCGAGGACGAGGGCGGCGTGGTCTTCCTGCGTCTGCGCAAGTCGCTCGGCCGCCAGCAGGTCGTGTCCGTCGCGCCCTACCTCTCGCGCGGCTCCGAGAAGCTCGGCGCCACGCTGGTCCCCGCGGTCCCCGGTCGCGAGGCCACGGCCCTCGCGGAGCTGCCGGAGGACGTGCGCGAGGCCCTCGCCCAGCCCGGGGCGGTCATCGTCCTGGGCGAGCGCGCGGCCGAGGCCGCGGGCACCTTCGTCGCCGCGAACGAGCTCGCCGCCTCCACCGGCGCGCGGCTCGCCTGGATCCCGCGACGTGCGGGCGAGCGCGGGGCCGTCGAGGCCGGCGCGCTTCCCGGGCTGCTCCCCGGCGGCCGCTCCGCGGCCAGCAAGGGCGCACGCGAGTCCGTCGCTCAGGCGTGGGGCGTCCCCTCGCTCCCGAGCGCGAAGGGCCGCAGCACCGACGCGATCATCGAGGCGGCCGCCGAGGGCGGCATCGGCGCGCTGATCGTCGGCGGCGTGAGCGCCTCCGACCTCACCGGCGACGTCGCGACCGCGTTCGAGCGCACGCCCTTCGTGGTGTCCCTCGAGGTCCGCCGCAGCGAGATCGCCGAGTCGGCCGACGTGGTCCTGCCCGTCGCGCCCCCGTCCGAGAAGTCCGGCACGTTCGTCAACTGGGAGGGTCGCCTGCGCTCGTTCGCCACGGCGATCCGCACCGATGCGATGTCCGACCACCGGGTGCTCGACCTCCTCGCCCGCGAGTGGGGCGTCGCGCTGGGCACCGGCACCGTCGAGGCCGTCAACGCGGAGATCGCCGCGCTCGGCGCCGCCGCCGACGCCGAGCGTCCCGCCGCCCCGAAGGCGCGCGCCGCAGGCAAGGCGCGCACCAAGAAGGGCACCGCGGTGCTCGCGACCTGGCACCAGCTGGTCGACGAGGGCGCGCTCCAGGAGGGCGAGCCCTACCTCGCCGGCACCGGCCGCGTCGCCGTGGCGCGCATGTCGCAGGCCACGGCCGATGCGATCGGCGCCGCCGCGTCCGTGGCGGTGTCCACCGAGTCCGGCACCATCGAGCTCCCCGTCGTCGTCACCGACATGGTCGACGGCGTGGTGTGGGTGCCCGCCAAGTCCCCGGGCTCCTGGGTGGCGCGCGAGCTGCGCGCGACCGCGGGGGCCGTCGTCACGGTGAAGGGAGCCGCGTGATCACCGGAATGCTGCCGGCGACGGTGCAGACGCCCGCCGCGGAGGCCCTGGCCGGCGACCCGCTCTGGGTCGTCATCGTCAAGGCCGTGCTCATCCTCGTGTTCCTGCTGACGTCCGTGCTGTTCGCGGTGTGGTTCGAGCGCCGCGTCATCGGCCGTCTGCAGGAGCGTCCCGGCCCCAACCGGCTGGGCCCGTTCGGCCTGCTCCAGTCCGTCTCGGACGCGATGAAGCTCCTGTTCAAGGAGGACATCACCGTCCGCGCCTCGGAGAAGATCCTCTACATCGCGGCGCCGATGATCTCGGTGTTCTGCGCGCTGCTGATCTTCGCCGTCATCCCGTTCGGCCCGGACACCCGCATCTACGGCACCGACTTCTCGACGCCGCTGCAGCTCACCGACTTCCCGGTGGCCGTGCTCTTCATCCTCGCGTGCGCCGCGCTCGGCGTGTACGGCATCGTGCTGGGCGGCTGGGCCTCCGGCTCGACCTACCCGCTCATGGGCGCGATCCGCTCGACCGCGCAGGTGATCTCGTACGAGCTCGCCATGGGCCTCTCGCTCGTGACGGTCTTCATGCTGTCGGGGACGATGAGCACGTCGGGCATCGTCGACGCGCAGGCCGACCGCTGGTGGGTGTGGCCGCTCTTCCCGGCCTTCATCCTCTACGTCATCTCCATGGTCGGCGAGACCAACCGCCTGCCCTTCGACCTCCCCGAGGCCGAGGGCGAGCTGGTGGCGGGCTTCATGACGGAGTACTCGTCGATGAAGTTCGCGTGGTTCTTCCTCGCCGAGTACATGAACATGATCAACGTCTCGGCGGTCGCCTCGACGCTGTTCCTCGGCGGCTGGCGCGCTCCGTGGCCTGCGTCGTGGCCCGGCTACGAGTTCCTCAACACCGGCATCTTCCCGCCGCTGTGGCTGATCCTGAAGATCTGGCTGCTCATGTTCGTGTTCGTGTGGATCCGCGGCTCGGTGCTGCGCTTCCGCTACGACCAGTTCATGAAGTTCGGCTGGAAGATCCTCATCCCCGTGGGCCTCGGCTGGACCGTGTTCTTCGCGGTCGGTCGCGCGACCTTCGAGCACTTCGGCCGCGACCTCAACGTCTACGACGCGGTCGCCGGGCTCATCGCCATCCTGCTCGTCGTCGCGGTCTGGAGCTTCGTCTCCGACGCGAAGGAGAAGAGCGAGGCGGAGGTCGATCCGGACGCCGAGCCCGAGGTGCTCGACGCGTTCGCGGGCGGCTACCCCGTCCCGCCGATGCCGCACCAGGTCCTGCCCCCATCGCCGCGTTCGGGCCGCACGGTCGACGCGCACGCCGGCACACGAGAGGAGGACTCCGAGTGAGCGGGTCCGACGAGGTCTGGAAGGTCAACCGCGAGCGCGACGCTCAGCGCGAGACCTTCGAGTCCAACCTGCCCAAGAAGGGTCCGATCGGCGAGGCGCTCGCGCCCGTCGCCGGCTTCGGCGTCTCCCTGAGGAACTTCTTCCGTCCGACCGTGACGGAGCAGTACCCCAAGGTGAAGACGCCCACCATGCCGCGCTACCACGGCCGTCACCAGCTCAACCGTCACCCCGACGGGCTGGAGAAGTGCATCGGCTGCGAGCTGTGCGCCTGGGCGTGCCCCGCGGACGCGATCTACGTCGAGGCGGACTCCAACACGCCCGACCACCAGGTCAGCCCCGGCGAGCGCTACGGCCGCGTCTACCAGATCAACTACCTGCGCTGCATCTTCTGCGGCCTGTGCATCGAGGCGTGCCCCACGCGCGCGCTCACGATGACCAACGAGTACGAGCTCGCGGGCCCCACCCGCGAGGGCCTCATCTACGAGAAGCAGGACCTGCTCGCGCCGATGGGGGAGAACATGCTCGCGGCGCCGCACCCGATGGTGCCCGGCACCACCGACGGCTCGTACTACCGCGGCGAGGTCACCGAGCCTGTCGAGAGCCAGGTCGAGTGGGTGCGCGAGCACCGTCCCGAGGACCCGACCCTCCCCGAGAACCACGGCAAGGAGCCCGTCGAGGACGAGGCGCCGGAGCCCGTGCGCTACAGCACGCCGCAGCACGCGGCGGGCGGAGCCGCCGGCGTCCGTGCGGAGAACCAGGGAGGGATCTCCTGATGGTCAACCCCGTCCTGTTCTGGATCATCGCCGCGATCACCGTGATCCCGGCGTTCTCGCTGCTGTTCGCCCGCAAGGCGGTGCACGTCGCCATGTCGATCGTGCTCGTCATGGTCGGGCTCGCGGCGGCGTACATCACGCTCGGCGCGCCGTTCCTGGGCATGGTGCAGATCGTCGTCTACACCGGCGCGGTCATGATGCTCTTCCTCTTCGTGCTCATGCTGGTCGGCGTCGACCAGCGCGAGGACCTCAAGGAGACCATCAAGGGCCAGCGCTGGATCGGCCTCTTCACCGCCGCGGGCCTGGGCGCCTTCCTCGTCTCGGTCGTGGGCCGCGTCACCGTCGCCGTCTCGGACACCCCCGTCCAGGGCGATCCCGACGTCGTGGCCGTCCTGCTGTTCGAGAAGTACGTCCTCGTCATCGAGGTGCTGGGCTTCCTGCTCATCACCGCCGCGGTCGGCGCGCTGGTGCTCACCCACACGCCGCGTCTCAAGCCCCGTCGCACCCAGCTCGAGGTCCAGCGCGACCGCGTGCTCGCCGGCGCGGACCCGGTCAACAAGCCGATGCCGGGCGTCTACGCGCGTCACAACGCGCTCGACGTCCCCGCGCTCGACCCCGAGGGCCAGCCCATCGACCACTCCGTCTCGCGCGTGCTCAAGATCCGCAACCAGACCCAGGAGGGCGTCGAGTTCCGCGCCGCCCTCGAGGATCCGTCGCGCAAGGAGGGCGACCGCTGATGGACCCCATCAACTTCGTCATCCTCGCGAGCATCCTGTTCGCGATCGGCGCGGCCGCGGTGCTGCTCCGTCGCAACGCGATCATCGCCTTCATGGGCGTCGAGCTCATGCTCAACGCGGCCAACCTCGCGCTCGTCGCCTTCTCCCGCATGCACGGTGAGATCGACGGTCAGATCATGGCGTTCTTCGTCCTGGTCGTCGCCGCCGCGGAGGTCGTCGTGGGACTCGCGATCATCATCGCCGTGTTCCGCGCGCGCCAGACCATCTCGCTCGACGAACCCGCTGAGCTGAAGGGCTGACCATGCTTGATCTCACCTGGCTCCTCATCGCCGTGCCCTTGGCCAGCGCCGCCTTCCTGCTCCTCGCCGGCCGCCGCGCCGACGCGTGGGGGCACTGGGTCGGCGTCGCCGCGTCGGGCACCGCCTTCCTCGTCGGCCTCGGCGCGCTGATCCAGATGCTCGGGGAGGACGCGCACCACCGCGAGCACGCGGTGCACCTGTTCTCGTGGATCCCCGGCGGCGCGCTCGACCTCGACGCGGGCCTCCTCGTGGACCCGCTGTCGATGACGTTCGTCATGCTCGTGACGTTCGTGGGCACGCTCATCCACGTCTACTCCGTCGCGTACATGGAGCACGACCCCGACCGCCGCCGCTTCTTCGCGTACCTCAACCTCTTCGTGGCCGCGATGCTGCTGCTGGTGCTCGCGGACTCGTACCTCCTGCTGTTCGTCGGCTGGGAGGGCGTGGGCCTCGCCTCGTACCTGCTCATCGGCTTCTGGAACCACAAGCCCGAGTACGCGACCGCCGCGAACAAGGCCTTCATCGTCAACCGCGTGGGCGACATGGGCCTCATCATCGCGATGGGCCTGATGTTCACGTACTTCGGAGCGCTCGACTTCGAGGGCGTCTTCGCGGCCGCGGACGGCGCGAGCACCGCGCAGCTCACCGCGATCGGCCTCATGCTGCTGGTCGCAGCCTGCGGAAAGTCCGCGCAGTTCCCGCTCCAGTCCTGGCTGGGCGACGCGATGGCCGGCCCGACCCCCGTGTCGGCGCTCATCCACGCGGCCACGATGGTCACCGCGGGCGTCTACCTCATCGTGCGCTCGGCGCCCATCTACGCGGGCGCCCCCGCCGCGCAGACCACGGTCGCCGCGATCGGTGCCTTCACGCTCATCCTCGGCGCCGTCATCGGCATGGCGAAGGACGACATCAAGAAGGCGCTCGCCGCCTCGACGATGTCGCAGATCGGCTACATGATGCTCGCCGCGGGCCTCGGGCCCGTCGGCTACGCGTTCGCGATCTTCCACCTCGTCACCCACGGCTTCTTCAAGGCCGGGATGTTCCTCGGCGCCGGCTCCGTCATGCACGGCATGAACGACCAGGTCGACATGCGTCGCTTCGGTGCGCTGCGCACCGCGATGGTCACCACCTGGGTGACCTTCGGGCTCGGCTGGCTCGCGATCCTCGGAGTGCCGCCGTTCTCGGGCTTCTGGTCCAAGGACAAGATCATCGAGGCCGCCTTCGTGGGCGAGGGCGCGCAGCCCTGGATCCTCGGCGGCGCCGCGCTCATCGGCGCGGGACTCACCGCGTTCTACATGTCGCGCCTGTTCTTCATGACGTTCCACGGCAAGGCCCGGTGGACCGACGACCAGCACCCGCACGAGTCGCCGGCCCTCATGACGGTGCCGATGATCATCCTCGCGGTGGGCTCGGCCTTCCTCGGCCTGTTCCTGGCCCTCGGCGACCGCTTCGCCACCTGGCTCGAGCCGGTCACCGGCCACGCCGAGCACCACGAGCCCGTGCTGCCGATCCCGGTCATCATGATCGCGACGCTGCTGCTGGTCGCCCTCGGCGTGTGGGTCGCGTGGCGCAAGTACGGCGCCGCGGACGTGCCCGAGACTGCCCCGGCGGCCTCGCTGGCGACCATCGCCGCGCGCAACGACATGTTCCAGGACTCGGTCAACAGGGGCGTGTTCGAGCGCCCCGGCACCCACCTCACCCGCACCCTCGTGTACGCCGATGCGGCGCTCGTGGACGGCGCCGTCGACAAGACGGCCGGCGGCTGGGCACGCACCGGAGAGTCCGTGCGGAAGACGCAGAACGGTCAGGTGCGCTCCTACGCGCTGACCATGCTGGTGGGTCTCGTCATCGTCATCCTCGTCGTGGTCCAGGGGGGTCTCTAAACCATGTTCCCGATCCTGACCGTCATGGTGGCGCTCCCTGCTGTGGGCGCCGCCGTGCTGTGGGCGCTGCCGTCGGGCGCGCGTGAGCGGGTGCGCGAGATCGCGCTCGGCATCACGGTGCTCGAGCTCGCGCTCGCCGTCGCGCTGTTCGTGCAGTTCGACACGGCCGCCGCGGGGGACATCCAGTTCTCCGAGACCTACTCGTGGATCCCGCAGATCGGAGCGAGCTGGGCGCTCGGCGTCAACGGCATCGGCCTGCTCATGGTCGTGCTCGCCGCGATCCTCACCCCGCTCGCGGTCCTCGCGGGCTGGTGGGAGGACCGCGACGCGGACCGCCGCACGCGCTACCTCGCGCTCATCCTGCTGAGCGAGGCGTTCATGGTCGGCATCTTCGCCGCCCGCGACGTCTTCCTCTTCTACGTGCTGTTCGAGGCGATGCTCATCCCGCTGTACTTCCTCATCGGCTCGTTCGGCGGCGCGCAGCGCCGCTACGCCGCGGTGAAGTTCCTGCTCTACTCGCTGGTCGGCGGCCTCATCATGCTCGCCGGCGTGGTGGCCCTGTACTTCCAGGGCCCGGGCGGCGACGAGGCGTTCCTCACGGACAACCTCACCGACCTGTCGATGTCGACCTCGACCGAGCGGCTGATCTTCCTCGCGTTCTTCTTCGCCTTCGCGATCAAGGCGCCGATGGTTCCGGTCCACACGTGGCTGCCCACGGTCGCGGAGAACGCGCGCCCCGGCACCACCGCGCTGCTGGTCGCTGTGCTCGACAAGATCGGCACCTTCGGCATGCTGACGCTCTGCGTCGCGCTGTTCCCGGAGGCGGCCGCGTGGGCCGCGCCCGTCATCATCGTCTTCGCGGTGATCTCGGTCGTCTACGGCGGACTGCTCGCGATCGGACAGCGGAACATGCTCCGCCTGGTCTCGTTCACCTCGGTGAGCCACTTCGGCATCATGGTGCTCGGCATCTTCGCCTTCACGCAGACCTCGGTCGAGGGCGCCGCGCTCTACATGTTCAACCACGGCCTCTCGACGGGTGCGCTGTTCTTCGCGGTGGGCTTCCTCATCCACCGTCGCGGCACCGCGGACGTCACCGAGTACGGCGGGCTCCAGCGGGTGGTCCCGGTCTTCGCGGGAACGTTCCTCGTGATCGGCCTGAGCGCCCTCGCGCTGCCCGGCCTGTCGCCGTTCATCTCCGAGATCATGGTGCTCGTCGGCGCCTTCTCGGTGGCCAAGGCTGCCGTGATCGTGTCGACCTTCGGCGTGGTGCTCGCGGCGCTCTACGTGCTGCTGACCTACCAGAAGGTGTTCACGGGCCCGGTGCCCGAGGCGCGCGCATCGTTCCGCGAGCTCACGCGCCGCGAGCGCGTGGTGCTGTGGCCGCTCATCGCGCTCATGCTGGTGCTCGGCTTCCTGCCGGGCATCGCGATCGACACCCTGAGCGACCCCGCGGCGGACATCGTCGCCACCGTCCCCGTTGAGGAGGCAGGTCAGTGACCTTCACGACCCCCGAGATCGCCTGGGCGCCGCTCGCGCCCCTCATGATCGTGCTCGGTGCGGCCGCTGCCGCGATCCTGGTCGAGTCCTTCGTGCGCGCACCCGAGCGCCGCCGGGCGGTGCAGCTGCTGCTGTCGCTCGTCGCGCTCCTCGCGGCCGCCGGCACCGCCGTGGTGCAGTGGGCGACGCTCGACGGCGCGGGCACCGTGGTGCTCGCCGACATGGTGACCGTCGACCGCCAGGCGCTCGCGTGGCAGGTGCTCATCCTGGTCTTCGGCGTGCTGGGCACGCTGCTGTTCGCCTCGCGCACCCGCGCGGGCGAGGAGGCGTTCACGCCGCTCGGCTCGGTCGCGCCCGGCTCGACCGAGGAGACCCTCGCGCGCCGCAAGGGCTTCCAGGTGACCGAGGTCTTCCCGCTCGCGCTCTTCGCGGTGGGCGGCATGATGCTCTTCACCGCCGTGACGGACCTCATCTTCCTGTTCGTCGCGCTCGAGGTGTTCTCGCTGCCGCTGTACATCCTCGTCGCGCTCGCGCGCCGCCGCCGCTTCCTCTCGCACGAGGGCGCGCTCAAGTACTTCCTGCTCGGCGCCTTCTCCTCGGCGATCCTGCTGTTCGGCGCGGCCTTCCTCTACGGCGCGACCGGCACCACCGCGTACGCGGGCATCTCCGCCGGCATCGCGACCGCGGCGGGCGTCGACCCGCTCATCCTCGCGGGCGCGGTCATGGTGATCGTGGGCCTGCTGTTCAAGATCGGCGCCGTGCCGTTCCACTCGTGGACGCCGGATGCCTACCAGGGTGCGCCGACCCCGGTCACCGCCTTCATGGGCGCCGCGACCAAGGCCGCCGCGACCGCCGCGCTGCTGCGCGTGGTCTACGAGGCCTTCTACGGCCTCGAGTGGGAGCTGTCGTGGCTCATCTGGATCGTCGCGATCGCGTCGATGCTGCTCGGCACCGTGGTCGCCCTGGTGCAGACCGACCTCAAGCGCATGCTCGCCTACTCGTCGGTCGCGCACGCGGGCTTCATCCTCGTGGCCTTCGCGGGCTTCCCCGACGGGGCGCTCTCGGCGCTGCCGTTCTACCTCGCGTCCTACGGCCTCGCGACCATGGGCGCCTTCGCGGTCATCTCGCAGGTGCGCGAAAAGGCCGAGGACGGCGCCGTGCTCGGCGAGGCGACCCGCCTCGGCCAGTGGGCCGGCCTCGGCCGCCGCTCGCCGCTGCTCGCGGGCGCGATGGCGCTGTTCCTGCTGTCCTTCGCGGGCATCCCGCTGACCGCGGGCTTCATCGGCAAGTTCGTGGCCTTCGCCGCGGCCGTGTCCGAGGGCGCGTGGCCGCTCGTGCTGATCGCGGTCATCGCGTCGGCCGCCGCGGCGTTCTTCTACGTCCGCCTCATCGTGCTGATGTTCCTCACCGACGTGCCCGAGGGCCAGGAGGATGCGGTCGAGATCGAGTTCAGCCCGTACGCGCGCATCGTGGTGCTCGTGACGGCGGCGCTCGTGATCCTGCTCGGCATCGTGCCCGGGCCCGTGCTCTCGGCGTTCGAGAACGCCGGCGTGCTGCTCCTGGGGGCGGCGGGCTGACGCATGGCTTCACTCGCGATCGGTAACGACGCGCTCGAGGCGGAGCTGCTGCCCCGTCTCGCGCTCGTCGAGGAGAGGCTGCGCGACGCCGTCGCGCAGTCGGACAAGCTCGCGGACGCGACCTCGCGGCACCTGGTCGACGCCGGCGGCAAGCGCCTGCGCCCCGTGCTCGCGCTGCTGTGCGCCCAGCTGGGCGACGGCGCGCGGCCCGAGGTGCTCGACGCGGCCGTGGTGGTCGAGCTCACGCACCTCGCGACGCTCTATCACGACGACGTCATGGACTCCGCGCCCACCCGGCGCGGCGCCCCCTCGGCCCACGAGGTGTGGGGCAACTCGGTCGCGATCCTCACCGGCGACCTGCTCTTCGCCCGCGCCTCGCGCGTGGTCGCGGGACTGGGCCCCGAGGCCGTCCGAATCCAGGCCGAGACCTTCGAGCGCCTGTGCCTGGGCCAGCTGCACGAGACGGTCGGCCCGGCCGAGGGCGACGACGCCACCGCGTTCTACCTCCAGGTGCTCGCGGACAAGACCGGCTCGCTCATCGCGACCTCGGCGCGGCTCGGCGCGATGTTCGGCGGCTGCCCGACCAGCATCGTCCGTCAGGTGACCGAGTACGGCGAGGCCGCGGGCGTGGCCTTCCAGCTCGCCGACGACGTCATCGACGTCCGCTCCGACGCGGCCACCACCGGCAAGACCCCGGGGACGGACCTCCGCGAGGGCGTGCCGACCATGCCGGTGCTGCTGCTCAGGCGCCTGGTGGCGTCCGGTTCTGCGACGGCTGAGGACACGGCGCTGCTCGCCGACATCGACGGCGACCTGTCCTCCGACGAGGCGCTCGGCTCGGTGGTCGAGCGGCTCGCGGCGCATGCCGTGGTCGACGAGACCGCGGCGCTAGCTCAGTCGTGGGCGCTCAAGGCCAAGGACGCGATCGCGGACCTGCCCGAGGGCGACGCCGCGGGAGCGCTCCGGACCTTCGCGGACGCCCTGGTCGCCCGCGCGGCCTGAATCGCCCGCCGCTCACACCCTGGCCCAGCCCGTCCCGTCCCTCACCCCGCTCCGCTCTTCCCGGAATGGGGCGCTGGCGGTCGGTTTCCAGGGCTCGATGCGCGCCATGGGGCGCTGACGGTCGCCGAGAGTGCCTGCGGGGCGGTCAGACCGGCTCGGTGACCGCCCCCGACTCGGCCGCCTGCGGGTCCTTCACCCGTGACCGCGCCCGCCACGAGTCCGTCGTGATGAGCACCAGCGCCACCCATACGAGCGCGAAGCCTGCCCAGCGCGCGGGAGGCATCGGCTCGTGGAAGTACCAGACGGCCAGCGCGAACGTCATGGTCGGCGCGATGTACTGGAGCAGGCCCGAGATGTTGAGCGGCAGGCGGCGCGCTCCGGCGGCGAACACGATGAGCGCGCCCGCGGTCCACGTGCCGGTGCCGAGCAGCATGACGTCGTGCCACACGCCCAGCCCTGGCTCGCCCCGCGCGAAGAGCGTCTGATCCCCGGCGCGCGCCACCAGCACCAGCACCACGATCGCCAGCGGCAGCTGGATCGCGGTCTCCACGGTCAGCCCGGTGAGCGCGTCGACCTTGTGGCCGACGGCCTTCTTGATGAACGAGTACAGCCCGAACGAGGTCGCGAGCACCAGCGAGATCCACGGCAGCCCGCCCATGTCGACCGCGAGCACCACGACGGCGAGCGCCGCGACGCCGATCGCGACCAGCTGGAGCCGCCTCAGGCGCTCGCGCAGGAACACCACCCCGAGCGCGACCGTGAGCAGCGGGTTGATGTAGTACCCGAGCGAGGTCGAGGCGACGCGATCGGTCACCACGGCGTAGACCATGACACCCCAGTTGACCGCGATGAGCAGCGACGCCGCGACGAGCCGCAGCATCACCTTCCGGTCGCTCACCACCGCCATGATCCGCGACCAGCCGCGGATCACCGCGACGATCGCGAGGCACACCACCAGCGACGAGATCGCGCGCCACGCGACGATCTCGAACGCGCCGGCGGGCTCCAGCGCGGCCATGAAGATGGGGAACAGGCCCCAGATGAAGTAGGCCGATGCGCCGTAGGCCAGGCCGCGGCGGTCGAGGGAGGAAGGGGTCACCAGGAGATTCTGCCACCGGCTGGCACCTGCCCAGGAGGGCCAGCCGGACGCGAGTGGCCCCTGCCGGGCCCGCCCGCGCGGTGCGTCCCGCGAAGTCGACAGGAGATTTCACGCATTTCCGGTTGCAAGCGCTTACATCCGTCGATACGCTCGCGGACAGTTGGACCGCTCAGCATCACACCGTCGTGACCAGGCCACAACGTCGTGGCCCCGAACCTGGGAGTCTCCTTGTCCAAGCCCATGCCTGTGCGCAGCACGGCCGCCCTCTTGCTCCTCACCCTCACCGTCGCGTTCGCGGCCCTCACCGGCGTCGCCGCACCCTCCGCCGCCGCGGATCGCACCTTCGCGCTCGTCGGCGACCTTCAGGATGAGCTCGGGTGCCCCGGCGACTGGCAGCCCGAGTGCGTCGAGACCGAGCTCGCCCCCACCGGTACCCCGGACCTCTACGCCGCCGAGTTCGACGTCCCCGCGGGCACCTACGAGTACAAGGTCGCGGTCGACGACGACTGGGCCGAGTCCTACGGCCTCGACGGCGGCGCGGCGAACATCCCGCTCGCGCTGCCCAACGCCGCGACGCTGCGCTTCCTGTTCGACGACGCGGCCAAGCGGGTGGGCCTCGAGGTGCTGTCCATCGGCGCGGGCTACACGGCCGAGGACGATGCGCTCATCGCCGATCCCGTGCGGCAGGCGGGCTCCGACGAGCAGTTCTACTTCGTCATGACCGACCGCTTCGCCAACGGCGACACCTCGAACGACGAGGGCGGGCTCACAGGCGACAGCCTCACCACCGGCTTCGACCCCACGGACAAGGGCTTCTACAACGGCGGCGACCTCGCCGGTCTCGCCGCGAACCTCGACTACATCGAGGGGCTGGGTACGACGGCGATCTGGCTCACCCCGTCGTTCAAGAACCGTCCCGTGCAGGGCACCGGGGCGGACGCGAGCGCCGGCTATCACGGCTACTGGGTCACCGACTTCACGCAGATCGACCCGCACCTCGGCACCAACGAGGAGCTCGAGGCCCTCATCGCCGACGCCCACGACCGGGGCATCAAGGTCTACTTCGACATCATCACCAACCACACCGCGGACGTCATCGACTACGAGGAGGGCGAGTACTCGTACATCGAGCAGGCCGACCAGCCGTACCTGACCGCGGCCGGCGACCCGTTCGATCCCGCCGACTACGCGGGCACCGGGACCTTCCCCGACCTCGACCCCGCGACCTCGTTCCCTTACACGCCGGTGGTCGCCGCCGAGGACGCCGGCCTCAAGGTCCCGTCCTGGCTCAACGACACGACGCTCTATCACAACCGCGGTGACTCGACCTGGACGGGCGAGTCGGTCACCTACGGCGACTTCGTGGGCCTCGACGACCTCATGACCGAGCACCCGACCGTGGTCGACGGCTTCATCGACGTCTACCAGGGCTGGATCGACCTCGGCATCGACGGCTTCCGCATCGACACCGCCAAGCACGTGAACTTCGAGTTCTGGGAGCAGTGGAGCGAGGAGGTCCTCGCGTACGCGCAGGCCAACGGCAAGCCCGACTTCTTCATGTTCGGCGAGGTCTACGACGCGGACCCGGTCAAGCTCGCGCCGTACATCCGCGACACCGACATGAGCTCGGTGCTCGACTTCACCTTCCAGTCCTCGGCTGTGAGCTTCGCGAGCGGCAACTCCGCCAAGGGGCTGAGCACGCTGTACGCGGGCGACGACCGCTACACGACCCCCGACAGCTCCGCGACGGCGCTCCCCACGTTCCTGGGCAACCACGACATGGGTCGCGTCGGCTACTTCATGCGCAACACCGACGCCCCGCTCGAGCGGACGATGCTCGCCAACGAGCTGATGTTCCTCGGCCGCGGCCAGCCGGTGGTCTACTACGGAGACGAGCAGGGCTTCGTCGGCGCCGACCCGGGCAACGACAAGAGCGCCCGCCAGTCGCTGTTCGCGTCGCAGGTGACCGAGTACACGGACCAGGCGCTCCTCACCGGGGAGACCGTCGGCAGCGTCGACCGCTACGACACCGACGCGCCGGTCTACGAGCAGATCGCCGAGCTGTCCGCGCTGCGCGAGGCCTACCCCGCGCTCGCCACCGGCGCGCAGATCGAGCGCTACGTCTCCGACGGTGCGGGCATCTACGCCTTCTCGCGCGTCGACCCCGACGAGCGAGTCGAGCACCTCGTCGCGCTCAACAACACGGGCGCGGACCTCACCGTCGACATCCCGACGCTTACCTCGGGCGCGACGTTCACCGGGCTCCACGGCACGTCGGCGTCGGTGACGGCGGACGATGCCGGGGCGGCCACCGTGACCGTGCCCGCCCTGGGCGCCGTGGTGCTGCGCGCGGACGCGGAGGTGAGCGCGCCGGCTGAGGCCGCCGAGCTGACCGTGACTGTGCCGAGCGCGGGCGCGGAGGCCGCCGGGCAGCAGCCGGTCAGCGCCGAGGCCGACGGCGCCTGGCGCGAGACGAGCTTCGCGTGGCGCGTCGTGGGCGGCGCCGAGTGGCACGCGCTCGGCACCGCCGAGACCGCGACGCCGCGCGTGTTCCACGACGTCGAGGGCCTCGCCGACGGCACGCTGATCGAGTACCGGGCGGTCTCCGTCGACGCCGCCGGGCAGGTCTCCGCGGCCTCGACGTACGCCTCGGTCGGCCACTCCGTCGCGATCGTCGCGGAGGAGGAGCCCGAGGTCACGTACGACTCGGTCACCGTGGCGGGATCGCTCAACTCAGAGATGGGCTGCGCGAGCGACTGGGCCGAGGCCTGCGAGGCGGCGATGCTCACCGAGGGGCCTGCCGGGATCTGGACCGGGACGTTCGACGTTCCTGCGGGCGACTACGAGTACAAGATCGCGATCGACGGCTCGTGGGCCCTCAACTTCGGCGCGAACGGCGTTCAGGACGGCCCGAACATCGCGATCACGCACGACGGTGGCGAGATCACCTTCTACTTCGACGCGCGCAGCAGCATCGCGCAGTCGACCGCCGAGGGGCCCATCGTCACCCTGCCCGGCAGCTATCAGGACGAGATCGGGTGCCCCGGCGACTGGCAGCCCGACTGCCTGCTCAGCCTCATGGCCGACGGCGACAAGGACGGCGTCTACACCTTCGCCACCACGGGCATCCCCGCGGGCGCGTACGAGATCAAGGTCGCGCACGGCCTCGGCTGGGACGAGAACTACGGTCAGGACGGCGTGCCCGGCGGCGCGAACATGTCCTTCTCCACCGACGATGGCGAGATGGTGACCTTCCGGTACACGCTCGCGACGCATGTGCTCGACATCGAGGTGGCGAACCCGCCGCTCGCGGGCTCCGGCGAGTCGCGCGCGTACTGGATCGACCAGGACACGCTCGCCTGGCCCGCCGACCTGGGCGACGGCGACGCGTTCCGGCTCTACGCCTCGTCCGATGCGGCGCTCGCGATCGCGGACGGCGCCGTCACCGGCGGCGACGCCTACGACCTCACGGTGGTGCCCGAGGGGCTCACCGACGAGCAGCTCGAGCGCTTCCGGGCGCTCGACGGCTACATCGCGCTGCGCCTCGACGCGTCCCGCGAGGACGTGCAGCAGATGCTGCGCGGGCAGGTCGCCGTCGCGCAGACCGGGGACGATGCGCTCACGGCCTTCACCGGCGTCCAGATCGCGGGCGTGCTCGACGATCTCTACGCCGAGGCGGCCGCGGGCACGGACCTCGGCGCGGTCTTCGCCGACGGCGGGCCGGCCCTGAGCGTCTGGGCGCCCACCGCGCAGGAGGCGACGCTGCTCACCTGGGAGCCGGGCGCGACCGGCGACCCGGCGCGCCACCCGGCGACCTTCGATGAGGCGACCGGCATCTGGTCCGTCGCGGACGATGCGCTCGCGGGAGCCGAGTACCTGTGGGAGGTCGCGGTCTACGCGCCGAGCACGGGCGAGATCGAGACCAACCAGGTGACCGATCCGTACTCGGTCGCGCTCACGCTCAACTCGCAGCGCTCGGTCGCGATCGACCTCGACGACCCGGCGTGGCGCCCGGAGGCGTGGGAGGACACCCCCTCGCCCGTCGTCGAGCGCGCGGTCGACCAGACCATCTACGAGCTCCACATCCGCGACTTCTCGATCGGCGACGAGCAGGTCTCCGAGGAGAAGCGCGGCACGTACCTCGCGTTCACCGAGGACGGCGCGGGACGAGCGCAGCTGCGTCAGCTCGCGAAGGCCGGCATCACCACGGTGCACCTGCTGCCGTCCTTCGACCTCGCGACCATCGAGGAGGACCGGGCCGCGCAGCTCGAGCCCGACTGCGACCTCGCGTCCTTCGCGCCCGACTCCGATGAGCAGCAGGCCTGCGTCATGGCGGTGGCCGACGAGGACGGCTTCAACTGGGGCTACGACCCGTTCCACTACACGGTGCCCGAGGGCTCGTACGCGGTGGACGCGGACGGCGGCGCACGCGTCGCGGAGTTCCGGTCCATGGTCGGTGCGCTGCATGAGGACGGCCTTCAGGTGGTGCTCGACCAGGTCTTCAACCACACCGCGGCGTCGGGCCAGGGTGAGAAGTCGGTGCTCGACCAGGTGGTGCCGGGCTACTACCAGCGCCTGAGCGACACGGGCGCGATCGAGACCTCGACGTGCTGCCAGAACGTCGCGACCGAGAACGCCATGGCCGGCCGGCTCATGGTCGACTCGGTGGTGACGTGGGCCAAGGACTACAAGGTCGACGGTTTCCGCTTCGACCTCATGGGTCACCACTCGCGCCAGAACATGCTCGACGTCCGCGCGGCGCTCGACGCCCTCACGCTCGAGGACGACGGCGTCGACGGCTCCGCGATCTATCTCTACGGCGAGGGCTGGAACTTCGGCGAGGTCGCCGACAACGCGCTGTTCGACCAGGCCACGCAGGGTCAGCTGGGCGGCACCGGCATCGGGACCTTCTCCGACCGCCTGCGCGACGCCGTCCACGGCGGCAGCCCGGTCGACGGCTCGTCGACGTTCCAGCAGGGCTTCGGCACCGGGCTCGGCACCGACCCCAACGGCGACCCGATCAACGGCACGGACGAGGAGGCGCTCGCGGACCTCGCCCACCAGACGGACCTGGTGAAGCTGGGCCTCGCGGGCAACCTCAGCGCGTTCGAGCTGCTCGCGTCGACCGGGGAGGTGCTGCGCGGCGACGAGCTCGACTACCGCGGCTCGCCCGCCGGCTACGCGGACCAGCCCGACGAGGTGGTCACCTACGTCGACGCGCACGACAACGAGACGCTGTTCGACCTCGGCGTGCTCAAGCTGCCGACGGACACGTCCATGGCGGACCGCGTGCGGATGAACACGTTGTCGCTGGCGACCACGGCCTTCTCGCAGACGCCCTCGTTCTGGCACGCGGGCACCGAGCTGCTGCGCTCGAAGTCGCTCGACCGCAACAGCTACAACTCGGGCGACTGGTTCAACCGCATCGACTGGACGGGCCAGGAGTCGACCTTCGGCTCGGGACTGCCGCCGGCCGCGGACAACGAGGGCAAGTGGTCGATCATGGCGCCGCTGCTCGCGGACGAGTCGCTCAAGCCGAGCGCCGAGGACATCGCGACGGCCAAGGCCGCGGCGCTCGACCTGCTCGAGGTACGCAGCGACGTCCCGCTGCTGCGGCTGGGCTCCGCGGAGCTCATCCAGGAGAAGGTGACGTTCCCGGGCTCAGGCGCCGATGCGACCCCCGGTCTCATCGTCATGCTGATCGACGACCTCGTGGGTGAGGACGTCGACCCGCGGCTCGCCGGTGCGCTGGTGGTGTTCAACGCCTCGCCCGACGCGATCACCGAGACCCTGCCCGAGCTCGAGGGGCGCAAGTTCTCCCTGACCCGGGCGCTCGCGAAGGGCTCCGACCCGGTGGTGAAGGAGACGCGGTTCGCCGCCAAGTCGGGCACGCTCACCATCCCGGCGCGCACCGCCGCGGTGCTGGTCGAAGGCCAGTCGAAGGGCGGTGACAAGGGCAACGGCTCCGGTCACGGCAAGGGTCACCGCGGCGATCACCAGGGAGCGGGCAAGCCCGCGCTGCGCTGACGGCTCAGCGGCGCCTCGGGGGACGTGTCCGCCCCCGGGGCGCCGCGCATCGTCCGATGCTCAGCCGACGTGGATGCCGCACTCCGTCTTGCCGGTGCCGGCCCAGCGGCCCGAGCGCGGGTCCGCGCCGGCCTCGACCTGACGGGTGCACGGCGCGCAGCCGATGCTCGGGTAGCCCTGCGCGACCAGCGGGTTGCGGGGCAGGCCGTGCGCCTCCTGATAGGCCTCGACCGCCGCATCGTCCCAGAGCGCGAGCGGGTTGATCTTCACCAGGCCGTGGCGCGCGTCCCACGAGACGACGGGCATCTCGGAGCGGGTGAGCGCATCGACGCGGCGCGCGCCGGTGACCCATGCGTCGTAGCCGGACAGGGCCCTGCGCAGCGGCTCGACCTTGCGCATCTGGCAGCACAGGTTGGGGTCGCGTGCGAAGAGGTCCTTGCCGTGCACGGCGTCCTGCTGCTCGACCGTGAGCTCGGGCAGCACGTTCACGATGGTCACGGGGAAGGCCGCCGCGGCGGCGTCGCGCGTAGCCACGGTCTCCGCGAAGTGGTAGCCGGTCTCGAGGAACAGCACGTCGACGCCCTCGAGCCTCGTCCCGAACATGTGGGGCAGGATCGTGTCCTGCATCGACGCGGCGATCGCGAGGCCCTTGCCGAAGGTCGCGACCGCCCACTCGGCGATGTGCGCGGCGCTCGCGGTGACGAGCCGCACGTTGACCTCGGCGCACGTCTCCGCGTTCCACTCCGCCGGGTTGAGCAGCGTGAGGGAGGCGGCGCCGAGGCCTGGCGCGGTCATCGGATCAGCTCCTCGTCGACTCTGAAGGCCCAGTCCGCGAACTGCTCGCCGTCGGCGCGCGTCTCGAGGTAGTTGCGGGTGACGCGCTCGACGTACTCGGGCATGCCGTGCTGGGTGACCTTGTGCGCGCGGATCTTGCGGCCGAAGTCGTTGTCCTCGCCGCGTCCCAGACGCCCGCCCAGGTGGACCTGGAAGCCGGGCACCTGCTCGCCCGACTCCTCGTCGAGGACCAGCTGGCCCTTGAATCCGATGTCCGCGACCTGGATGCGGGCGCACGAGTTCGGGCAGCCGTTGACGTGCACCGTGATGGGGGAGTCGAGGGTGGGGAAGGCGTCGTCGAGCGTCTTCACCACCTCGCGGGCCGTCGCCTTGGTCTCGACGATCGCGAGCTTGCAGTACTCGATGCCGGTGCAGGCCATGACGTTGCGCGCGAACTCCCCGGGCTGGGCCTCGAGCTCGAGCGCGCGCAGGCCGTTGACCACGTCGCTCACCTTGTCCTCGGGCACGTCGAGGATGAGGATCTTCTGCAGCGGCGTGAGGCGGATGCGGTCCGAGCCGGCCGCCTCGGCGATGTCCGCGATCGCGGCGAGCTTCTCGCCCGAGATGCGGCCCGCGACGGGCGCGGCGCCGATGTAGTACCGGCCGTCCTTCTGCTCGTGGATGCCGACGTGGTCGCCGCGGTCGCCCGGCTTGGCGACCTCCGGTCCCGGACCGTCGGGGAGCTTCCAGCCGAGGTAGTCGTTCTCGAGCACCTCGCGGAACTTCTCCGCGCCCCACGCCTTCACCAGGAACTTGAGGCGAGCGCGGGTGCGCAGGCGGCGGTAGCCGTGGTCGCGGAAGATGCCGATGACGCCGGCCCAGACGTCCGGCACCTTGGCCGGCTCGACGAATGCGCCGAGCCGCACGCCCAGGTGCGGGTTGATGCTGAGGCCGCCGCCCACCCAGAGGTCGTAGCCGATCCCGAGCTCGGGGTGCTCGACCGCGACGAAGGCGATGTCCTGGACCTCGTGGACGATGTCCGGGATGCGCGTGCCGGAGATCGCGGACTTGAACTTGCGCGGCAGGTTGGAGAACTCGGGGTTGCCGATGCCGCGCTCGATGATCGCCTGGATCTGCGGGGTCGGGTCGATGAGCTCGTCCTTCGCGACTCCTGCGACGGGGGAGCCGAGGATCACACGCGGGCTGTCGCCGCACGCCTCGGTGGTGAACAGGCCCACCTCCTCGACGCGGCGGAAGATCTCGGGGACGTCCTCGATGCGGATCCAGTGGAGCTGGATGTTCTGACGGTCGGAGACGTCCGCGGTGTCGCGCCCGAAGTCCTTCGAGATCCCGGCGATGGCGCGGGCCTGCGCGACGCTCAGCTGGCCGCCGTCGGAGCGGACGCGGAGCATGAAGTACTCGTCGTCGAGCTGGTGCGGCTCGAGCACGGCGGTCTTGCCGCCGTCGATGCCGGGGCGGCGCTGCGTGTACAGGCCCCACCAGCGGAAGCGGCCGCGCAGGTCGCTCGGGGGGATCGACCAGAAGCCCCACCTCGCGTACATCGTCTCGATGCGGTGGCGCACCTCGAGCGGGTCGGAGGTCGCCTTGAACTCCTCGTTCGGGTTGAGCGGGGTGCGGTCGCCCGCCGCCCACTGGCCGTCCTTGGATGCGGTGTTCTTGCGCGCGGCGGCCTCGCGGGTGCGGATGAGGCGGGCCTCCTCGCGCTGGCGGCGGCGCTCCTCGGCGTCCGTCAGCGCCTGCGGGGCAGGGGTCGTCGCCCCGGTCTGCTCGGTCGTGGTGCTCACAGCGGCTCCAGAGGTGGTCAGGAGGGGGAGCTACGGCGTGGCGAGGGTTGCGCTCGTCAGGCCGAGCGCCCCGGATGGATGAGAACTTCTATCCGTGGGCGGCTAGGCCGACAGACACATGGCACAGCAGACGCAGCACTTGCGTGCCTGGACGTCCGTCGCGATTGCCATGGCGGCGATGATGTCACATCAACGGCCGCTCTGGGAACCCTTTCGGGGCCGATGCGCCAGGGACCAGGGTCCCAGGTAGCAGGGCGTATGCCCCCGGGGGTGTGCACGGCCGCGGGTCCTTCGACCCTGCGCCAGGGACGATGCGGTGCCTACCCTGGCGCAAGGGCGGCCGCGTGTGCCGTCGCCGCGAGGACGTGAGCATGACGACCGACAGCGCACCCGGGTACGACGTCGAGGGGTTCCTCCGCGCGCTCGACCGCGCCTTCGCCGAGCACCGCGGCGCGACCGACGCCGAGCCGCTGATCCGTGAGGCGCTCTCCGCGGCGCGCGAGGCGGGCGACCGTGGCGCCGAGCTCACGGTCCTCAACGAGGCGATGGGCTTCCACCGCTCGGTGAGCAGGCACGAGGACGCGCTCGCGGCGGCCCGCGAGGCCGAGGCGCTGCTGGAGGCGTTGCGGCTCGCCGGCAGCGAGGCCTCCGCGACCACGTGGATCAACATCGCGACCGCGCGTCGCGCGGCGGGGCGGCTGGACGATGCGGAGGCCGCGTACGGCCGGGCGCTCGCGGAGGCCGAGGCGACGATGGGGCCGCGCGACCGTCGGCTCGCCGCGCTGCGCAACAACCTCGCGCTGCTGCGCTCGGACCGCGGCGACCATGCGGGGGCGCGGCGCGAGCTCGAGGCCGCGCTCGCGATCCTCGAGGCGGCCACCGTGGATCCCGGAGCCGACCTCGACATCGCGGGCACCCGCACCAACCTCGCGCTCGAGTGCTTCCGGCTCGAGCTCCCCGACGAGGCCGCCGCGCATGCGGGCGCAGCGATGGCGATCCTGCGCCGCGGCGGACACGAGGGCGATCCGCATGCGGCCGCGACGCTCGCCGGCCACGCCGAGGCGTGCTTCCGCATGGGCAGGCTCGCCGAGGCGGTCGACGCGTACGAGCGCGCGCTCGCGATCGTCGCCGAGTGCTACGGCACCGGGTCCGACGCGCACGCGGTCACCGCGGCGAACCTCGCGGAGGCGCGCGCGGCGCTGGCGGCATCGTCCCCGACCGGGTCGGCGCCGGAGGCTCCCGACGCATCGTCCCTTGCCGCTCCCGAGCGTCCCGCGCCCGAGCCGCTCACCGGGCTCGAGCTCGCGCGCTCGTACTGGGAGCAGGTCGGGCTGCCGATGATGCAGGAGCGTCACCCCGCGCTGCTGGCGCGCGCCGCGGTCGGGCTCGTGGGGCACGGCTCGGACCGGTACGGCTTCGACGACGCGCTGTCGCGCGACCACGACTCGGGTCCGGGCTTCTGCGTGTGGCTCACGGCCGAGGATCACGCGGCCCACGGCGCGGCGCTCCAGGCCGACTACGACGCCCTGCCGCGCGAGCATCGCGGGCACGAGGCGAGCCCGGCGACCGCGCGGGCCACGGGCGGGGGCCGGCGGGTCGGGGTCTTCGAGATCGGGGAGTTCTTCGAGGGGCTCACTGGGCATCGCGAGGCGCCCGCGACGCCGCACGCGTGGCTCCTGCTCGACGAGGCGACGCTCGCGGCGGCGACCAACGGTGCGGTGTTCCGCGATCCGCTCGGGGCGTTCTCGCGGGTGCGCGACGGCTTCCGGCGGATGCCCGACGACGTGAGGCTCGCGCTCGTGTCGCGGCGGATCGGGATGATGGCGCAGGCGGGCCAGTACAACGTTCCGCGGATGCTCGCCCGGGGCGACGGCGAGGCGGCCTGGCTCGCGGTCGCCGAGTTCGTCGACGCCGCATCGTCCGCCGTGTTCCTGCTCAACCGGCCCTCCGCCGTGGGCTACCTGCCGTACTACAAGTGGCGCTTCGCCGCGCTGCGCGCGCTCGCCGCCAGACCCGCGACGCGTCTGCCGGGCGTCCATGCGCGTCTGTCGGACGCCGTGCGGCTCGCCTCGGCGGCGTGCCTGGGCGGCGCCGGCTTCGGGGAGGGCGGCGCGGGGGCGGGCCCGGCGCGCGAGGGTCTCGAGGCCGCGATCGCCGACGTGTGCGCCCAGGTGGTGCGCGAGCTGCGCGACCAGGGCCTGTCGCGCGAGACCGGCGACTTCCTCGAGGCGCACCGCGCTCAGCTGGGCGCGCGCATCTCCGACCCGTGGCTGAGGGCGCTGTGACGCACCCCGGCGAGACCTACGACCAGCGCGCGGCGCGGCTCGACCGGGCGCGCGAGGTGGTCGCGCTCGAGTGGGCGCAGTTCCAGCGCGTGCGCGGCGAGGACGGCCGCGCCGCGTGCCAGGACGACCCCGCCGAGTTCGAGGTCCAGCGCCTCGGCCAGTTCATGACCTGGCCGATGCCGCTGCTCGACTCGTACCTGGCCGACCTGGAGGCGGCCGAGGCGGCGGGACGCAACCTGCTGACCGAGAAGTACGCCCGCATGATGGAGCCCACGGACCCCGAGCGCTACGCCCGCGAGCTCGCGCCCCATCTGCCCGTGCTGCCCGACGCGCGGATCGCGGCGCACGAGGCGCTCATCACGACGCAGCTGGGGTGGGCGCGCGACTTCCATCGCCGGTACCCGGCGCTCGCGGCGGGCATGCGGGTGCTCACCACCGCCGAGGACACGCGGGACGCGACCTCGTTCGAGACGTACCTGCGCGGCGAGCTCGCCACGTACTCCGACCGCACGCTCGCGCTGTACCGGGCGCTGGTCGACTCGCTCGTCGAGACGGGCCAGAACCTCACGTGGCGCACCGTCGCCTACACGGTGATCCTCGCGGGCTACGAGGGTCTCGACGCCGCCGAGGCGGCGCACCGGCGGTAGGCGCCGCATCGTCCGCGCGTGCGCGTCGATCTATACCCCGGAGGGCATCTACCAGGGCCGATGCCCCTGGGGGTACCCGGGCATCGGGGCTGGTGGGACGCGGCGATGACGTGTCTATACTCTGGTGCCGTTCGCCGGGCCCGGGAGAGGCGGACCTCGTCCCCCTCCCCGGATGCACCCGCTCGCCAGCACCTCGAGGAGTTCCTGTGACGACCCAACGCCCGCTCCGTGTCGCCATCATCGGCGCCGGACCGGCCGGCACCTACGCCGCCGACATCCTGTCCAAGACCGACCTCAACGTGTCGATCGACATCATCGAGCGCCTGCCCGCCCCGTTCGGTCTCGTGCGCTACGGCGTCGCCCCCGACCACCCGCGCATCAAGCAGATCATCGTCGCGCTCGCGAACGTCATCGGCCGCGGCGACATCCGCCTGCTGGCCAACGTCAACGTGGGCGAGGACATCTCGCTCGAGGAGCTCCGCGAGCACTACGACGCGGTGATCTTCGCGACCGGCTCGTTCAAGGATGCCGACCTCGACATCCCTGGTATCGACCTTGAAGGCTCCTTCGGCGCCGCCGACTTCGTGTCCTGGTACGACGGCCACCCCGACGTGCCGCGCACGTGGCCGCTCGACGCGAAGGAGGTCGCGATCTTCGGCGTCGGCAACGTCGCGCTCGACGTCGCCCGCATCCTCGCCAAGCACGTCAAGGACCTCATGCCGACGGAGATCCCGGCCAACGTGGTCGACGGCCTCACGTCGTCGCCCGTGACCGACGTCCACGTGTTCGGGCGCCGCGGACCCGCGCAGGTGAAGTTCTCGCCGCTCGAGCTGCGCGAGCTCGGCCACGTGCCCGACGTCGACATCGTCGTGTACCCCGAGACGGACTACGAGTTCGACGAGGCCTCGCTCGAGTACGCCGAGACCAACAAGCAGCAGAAGCAGGTGGTGAAGACCCTCACCGACTACGCGCTCAAGGAGCCCGGCACCGCGTCGCGCCGCATCCACCTGCACTTCCTCCAGAGCCCGCACGAGGTGCTCGGCGAGGACGGCAAGGTCGCCGGCGTGCGCGTGGAGCGCACCGCGCTGCAGGGCGACGGCTCGGTCAAGGGCACGGGCGAGTTCATCGACTACCCGGTTCAGGCCGTGTACCGCGCGGTGGGCTACTGGGGCACCGAGATCGAGGGCATCCCGTTCAACGGCGAGAAGGGCACCATCCGCAACGAGGGCGGCCGCGTGGTCGACGAGTCGGGCGAGCACCTCCAGGGCTACTACGCCACCGGCTGGATCAAGCGAGGCCCGGTGGGCCTCATCGGCCACACCAAGTCCGATGCGAGCGAGACCATCGCGAACCTCGTCGAGGACGCTCCGACGCTCTACGCCGAGACCAAGGCCACCCCGGCCCAGCTCAGCCCCGACAACGTGCTGCGCCTGCTCAAGGAGCGCGGCGTGCCGGTGATCCAGTGGGCCGACTGGGAGATCCTCGACACGCACGAGCGCGCGGTCGGCGAGCCGCACGGTCGCGAGCGCATCAAGGTGGTCCCGCGCGAGGAGATGACGGAGATCGCGCTGAGCCGCGCGGTCCACAACGTCTCGCCCTGACGTGGACTCCCCCTGAGGTCGACTCCCAATGACGGGAGTGAACCGTGAGGCCGATGCGACGGCTGAGACCGTCGCATCGGCCTCACGCATCTCTCCGGGCACCTCCGTCCGGGGGAGCCGCGCGCGTCGCCGCGCCACGCCTTCGCGCCTCGAATGACACCGGGTGTCGCTGGTCCGTGGCACGATTCCCCGCAGGGGGGAACCGGCGCGCGCCGACGCGCGTTCTCCGACCGAGGCGAAGACGGAGGACACGTGGGCAGGAAGTACTTCAACGGGCTGAAGACCACCGGTCTGTTCGTGCTGCTGTGGGTGGTGATGCTCACGCTCGGCTCGCTCATCGGCGGCGGCCAGTACCTGTGGATGTTCGCGCTGTTCTCGGTGTTCGGGACCGCCTTCGGCTACTGGAACTCCGCGTCGCTGGCGATCCGCGCGATGCATGCGCGCCCCGTCACCGAGGTCGAGCAGCCCGCGATGTACCGCATCGTCCGCGACCTCAGCCGCGAGGCCAACCAGCCGATGCCGCAGCTCTATGTCTCGCCGACCGCCGCGCCCAACGCGTTCGCGACCGGTCGCAACCCGCAGAACTCCGCGGTGTGCTGCACCGAGGGCATCCTCCAGCTGCTCGACGAGCGCGAGCTGCGCGGCGTGCTGGGTCACGAGCTCATGCACGTGTACAACCGCGACATCCTCATCGGCTCGGTCGCGGCGGCCTTCGCCGGCATGATCACCGCGGTCGCGCAGATGATGTTCTTCTTCGGGGGCGGCGGCAACAACCGCGAGAACCCGCTGGGCATCTTCGGGCTGCTCGCGATGCTCATCCTCGCGCCGATCGCCGCGAGCCTCATCCGCATGGCGATCTCGCGCACCCGCGAGTACGACGCCGACGAGGACGGCGCGACGCTCACCGGCGACCCGCTCGCGCTCGCCTCGGCGCTGCGCAAGCTCGAGACCGGCACGCGCGCCCGTCCGCTCAAGGACACGCCGCAGCTCGAGAACGTCTCGCACATGATGATCGCGAACCCCTTCCGCGGCGAGGGCCTCGCGAACCTGTTCGCCACGCACCCGCCGATGGACCAGCGCATCGCGCGCCTCGAGGAGATGGCCCGCTCGCGCGGCTACCTGCGCTGACGATGTGCGGCCGGCCCTCTGGGGCCCGTGGCCGATGTCGGTGGCCCGCCGTAGCGTGAGCGCATGAGCACGTTCGAAGGCAGGGACGGGACCGCGCTGATCGTGGTCGACATGCAGCGCGACGTCGTCGCGGCGGCGGTGGACCGCGACGGCGTGACCGCGCGCATCGCCGACCTGGTGGCGCGCGCCCGTCAGGCGGGCGTGACGGTGGTGTGGATCCAGGACACGCTCGACGGTGCCGTCGGGGAGGACGGGTGGCGCATCGTGCCGTCGCTGGTGCCGACAGCGGACGAGGCGGTGGTGGCGAAGGAGCATGGCGACGCCTTCGAGGGCACGTCCCTGGAGGCCGTTCTCGCGAAGGCGGGCGTCGGCGCCCTCGTGGTGTGCGGGGCGCAGTCCGATGCCTGCGTGCGCTCGACCATCCACGGCGGCTTCGCGCGCGGCTACGACGTGATGCTGGTCTCGGACGCCCACACCACCGCCGACCTCACCTCCTACGGTGCACCACCGCCGCGGCAGGTCATCGCGCACACCAACCTCTACTGGAGCTACCAGAGCGCCCCTGGCAAGGAGGCACGCGTGCTCGAGGCCGCGCAGGTCATGTTCGGAGGATGAGCCCGTTCACAGCGCGCCTCGTGTGACGTAGGTTGCGAGGCATGAGGCGCGATCACTGGAAACGCGTGAACGAGTCGCTCGATCCGGCGAGCGACTTCGTCGAGATCTACCGGAACCTCGTCATGCTCGAGTTCCCGTGGGACATGAACCAGGCGCTCAGCTTCGCGCTCTTCCGCACGTACGCGGTCCCGGGCATCGGCGGGCTCCTCGACCGCACCGGCGAGTTCACCGGGCGCACCCAGAAGCGCTACGACGACACCGCGCTGCTGCTCGAGGCGCCGACGCGGCTCGGCTTCACGGATCCCGAGGCGCGCTCCGCGATCCGCCGCATCAACCAGATGCACCGCGCCTACGACATCCCCGACCACGAGTTCCGCTACGTCCTCTCGACCTTCGTGGTGGTGCCCAAGCGATGGATGGACGACTACGGCAAGCGGCCCTTCACCGCGGGCGAGCTCGAGGCGTCGGTGCACTACTACCGCGAGCTCGGTCGGCACATGAACATCCCGGACGTCCCCGAGACCTACGACGGCTTCGCGGCGCTCATGGACGGCTACGAGGCCGAGCGCTTCGCCTTCGACGAGGGCGCCCGCCGCGTCGCCGACGCCACCCTCGCGCTGCTGCTGACGTTCCACCCACGGGTTCCGAAGGCGCTCATGGAGCCCTTCAGCCGCGCGCTCATGGACGATGCGCTGCTCGAGGCCTTCCGCTACGAGAAGCCGTCGCGCGGGGTGCGCGGACTGTCACGCGGGGCCGTGCGGCTGCGCGGCAGGCTCGCGGGGCTGCTGCCGGCGAACTCGAAGCCGACGGCCGTGGCCGACCTGCCGTGGATCCGCAGCTACCCCGAGGGCTACCGCGTCGAGGATCTCGGGACGTTCCCGGGCGGGTGCCCGGTGCCCCATGAGGGCGCCGCCGAACGTGAGGGCGGCCACGGCTCGCGGTTCTGAGGACTCGGCGCCTCGCGCCGTCGGGGCAATCGATGCCAGAAAGTGCTGGAGTGCGGGTAGGTGGGTGCGGCACACTTGGCGCGTGGATGACCCGTTGGAGCCCCAGTTGCCAGGCGATTCGCCCGCTGAGGCTGCGCCGGAACAGGCTCCGAACAGGCGTCGTCTCGGCTGGACTGTGGCCGCATCGTGCGCAGTGGTTGCCCTCGTAGGCATCGTCGGATGGACGGTCGCCTCCGACCGTGACGCCGACACCGACGGGGACGGATTGACGGATCGCGTCGAGACTTCGGGCTGGCACACCGCAGGAGGTGCCGTGCACGTCACCGATCCCGACGTCGCGGACACCGATGGTGATGGTCTCGCCGACGGGGTGGAGGCCGGTGCGGTGGTGTCGGGCTCGGGTGTGGAGGCGGTGTTCGAGGGGGTGTCGGATCCGACGCGCGCGGACTCGGACGGCGATGGGCTCGGCGACGGGTCCGAGGTTCTCGGGTGGGCCGATGCTGCAGGTGCGATGTTCGTGACC
>NZ_BBLU01000003.1:0-119849 GCF_000759715.1 Demequina mangrovi | reverse complement strand
GGGGTGTCGGATCCGACGCGCGCGGACTCGGACGGCGATGGGCTCGGCGACGGGTCCGAGGTTCTCGGGTGGGCCGATGCTGCAGGTGCGATGTTCGTGACCGATCCGCTGCGCGCGGATACCGATGGTGATGGTCTCGCCGATGGGTTGGAGGCCGGTGCGGTGGTGTCGGGCTCGGGTGTGGAGGCGGTGTTCGAGGGGGTGTCGGATCCGACGCGCGCCGACTCGGACGGTGACGGGCTCCGCGACGGAACCGAGCTGCTCGGATGGGTGACCGTTGCCGGCGTCACGTATGTGACGGATCCGAAGGTGGCCGATACCGACGGCGACGGGCTCTCCGACGGTGCGGAGGCCGGCGAGGCGCGGAACGACCCGGTCGGCGGCGTCGACTACGCGCTGTTCTCCGATCCGCTGGTGCGAGACACCGACGGCGACGGGCTGGACGATGCTGACGAGGCCGACCTCTCGCTGGATCCGTTCGAGAAGGACACCGACGGCGACGGGCTCGATGACGAGCTCGAGGCGGTCACGCTCGGGACCGCGCCCGACCTCGCCGACACGGACGGCGACGGGCACGACGACGGCTACGAGGTCGAGAACCGGGAGAGCCAGGGTCTCGACCCGCTGTGGTTCGATGAACGGGTCGACGCGGCGACGTACGCCTGGGAGTTCGCGCAAGGCGCGGTGGTGGGGGACGTCAAGCAAGGGGACACGGTGGCCTGGCTGCTGGGAAACCTCGCCTCCGGCGCGTCCGGGGCCATCCCTGTGGTGGGCGCGGTGACGGGGAGCGTCGCGGATGTCCGCGACGCAGTCGGCGCCGCCATCCAGGCGGATTGGGTGGGCGTGAGCTTCTCCCTGGTCGGCCTGGCTCCTGGAGCAGGGGACGCCGCAGCCATCCCCGCCAAGGTGGCGAGGTTCGCGGCGCGGCATCCTGAACTCGTCGCAAGGGTCGGTGCGGCGGTGGTGTCGCTGAGATGGCTTCCGGTGGGTATCCAGAGGCGCGTCATACGAGCGATGGCGCCGGAGGAGTGGGACCGGCTCGAAGCCGCCGGGTTCTCCGACGAGGCGATCCTCAAGCTGCAGCGGGGCAAGGTCGGGATCGATGAGCTGGCGGCGACGATGAAGCGAGCGGGCCACGTCGTCGGCAAGACGACCCGTGCCTTCGAATCCGTTGTGGCGGCTCAGGAGTTCCTCGAAGATCACCTTCAGAGCACGGCCGCCGCGGTCGATACGCAGGTCACGCTGTCCACCGCTGCGTGCGTCAACGGCTGCAATGACGTGGCGCGCCGTTTCGACGTCGTCGCCGACGGAGTGGCGCATGAGTCCAAGGTCGGGCGCGTGAGCCTGACCCCGGCGGTCAAGCGTCAGATCGAGTCGGACGCGCACCTCATCGCCACGGGTGACGTCGTACAGGCGCACTGGCACTTCTTCGCCAGCGAGACCTCCCACACAATCGGCGCGAGCGATGAGGTGCTGGACCTCCTGGATGCCCACGGCATCGTGTACACGATCCACCCCGTCAGCTAGCGTCGAGCGTGGAGGCATCCGCTCGACGCGACGATGCCCGCGCCCCGGTGGGGACGCGGGCATCGGCTTCAGAGACTCAGCGGAAGTTGACGAACTGCAGCGCCGCCTCGACGTCGGCGCCCTTGAGCAGCGCGATGGTCGCCTGCAGGTCGTCGCGCGACTTGGAGGTCACGCGGAGCTCGTCGCCCTGGATGAGCGCCTTGACCGACTTGGGGCCCTCGTCGCGGACCAGCTTGGTGAGCTTCTTCGCGACGTCCTGCGCGATGCCCTCCTTCACCTTCGCGGCGAGGCGGTACTCCTTGCCGGACTGGACCGGCTCGCCCCACTCGAGCGCCTTCATCTCGATCTGACGCTTCGCGAGCTTCGCGATGAACACGTCGAGCACGGCCTTGACGCGCTCGGGGCTGTTCGCCTTCATGAGGATGTCCTCGCCCGAGAACGCGATCGACGCGTCCACGCCCTTGAAGTCGTAGCGCTGCGCGATCTCCTTCGCGGCCTGGTTGAGGGCGTTGTCGACCTCCTGGCGGTCCACCTTGGACACCACGTCGAAGCTGCTGTCGCCTGCCATCTCGTCCTCCATCTCGGCGCGCGTGAGGCGCCGTGGTCGGTTGCGGGTGAGGGCGGCCGGACGCGATTCGCGTTCCGCCCTCGATCCTTGCTATCCTTCCATGCGCGCCGCTCGCGGCGCACGGCAGGTTGCCCGAGCGGCCAAAGGGAGCTGACTGTAAATCAGCCGCGCAAGCTTCGGGGGTTCGAATCCCTCACCTGCCACCGTAGGAAGCGCCCCTCCCGGGATCGGGAGGGGCGCTTTCGCGTTCACGGCGAGACGCGTCGCCGGCCGGTCAGATCCCGGCGGCGGCGTCCTCCTTGGTGTGCGCGTTCGCGTCGTCGCGCATGTCCTCGAGCTCCACCCCGCGCGTCTCCGGCACCCGCGCGAGCACGAAGAAGAACGACAGCAGCGCCATCGTCGCGTAGAACCCGTACGCGAACACGAGCGAGATGTCGGCCATCCCGGGGAACGAGACCGTGATGAGGAAGTTCGCGATCCATTGGGCCGCCGCCGCGACGGCGAGCGCGGTGGCGCGCATGTGGTTGGGGAACATCTCGCCCAGCAGCACCCACACCACGGGACCCCACGAGGCCGCGAAGAACACCACGAACGTGTTGGCGGCGATGAGCGCGGCGGTCGCCCACGCGCCCTCGAGCGCGGTCTCGCCGGCGGCGTCCGTGGTCGCGTTCGCGAAGGCGATCGCCATCACCGCGAGCGACACGAACATGCCGGCGGAGCCGATGAGCAGCAGCAGCCGGCGGCCGATGCGGTCGACCAGCGAGATCGCGATGATGGTCGCGACGATGTTGGTGAGCGAGGTGATCGTGGACGTGGTGAAGGCGTCCGACTCGTCGAAGCCGACCGACTTCCACAGCGTGGTCGAGTAGTAGAAGATCACGTTGATGCCCACGAACTGCTGGAACATCGACAGCAGGATGCCTGTCCACACGATCGGATGGAGGCCCAGCGCGCTTCCCCGCAGGTCGCGCATCGAGCGCTTCTCGTCCGTGCCGAGCGAGAAGCGGATCTGCGCGATCTTGTGGTGCGGGTCCGTCTCGCCGGTGTAGTCCTCGAGGATCTGCGCGGCCTTCTCGTCCTCATGCTTGGTGACGAGGTAGCGCGGCGACTCGGGCAGCCGCAGCGCGGCGAGGCCGTAGATGAGCGCGGGCACGGCCGCGGCGAGGAACATCCAGCGCCACGCGTCGAGGCCCAGCCACAGCTCCTCGGACGCGCCGCCGGCGGTCGAGGCGAACACCTCGTCGCTCAGCAGCGCCGCGAAGATTCCGAGCACGATCGCCATCTGCTGGAGGGAGCCCAGCCGCCCCCGGAACGTCGCGGGCGCGACCTCGGCGATGTAGGCGGGCGCGATCACCGAGGCCGCACCGATCGCGAGGCCGCCCAGGATGCGCCAGCCGATGAGGTCCCAGACCCCGAAGGCGAAGCCCGACCCGAAGGCGGACAGGAAGAAGAGGATCGCGGAGATCACCATGACCCGGATGCGGCCGTAGCGGTTCGCGAGCCCGCCCGCGAACCAGGCGCCCACCGCGCACCCGAGCAGCGCGGAGGCGACCGCGAAGCCGGTCACCGCCTCGGAGAGCGCGAACTCGCCCTCGATCGCGTCGACCGCGCCGTTGATCACGGAGGAGTCGAAGCCGAAGAGGAATCCGCCGAGCGCCGCGCCGATGCTGATGGCGACCACCCGGCCGTGAAGGCGCTGCGGTGCCGCCGGAGAGGAAGACTGCGTTGTCACTGCGCGCTCCTGTCATGAGTGCGGGACCTACCCCGATGAATCGACGCTAGTCCGAATCGCCCCCGTGCGCTCGCCGAGCAGGAGGCGTCAATGACCGCCCGTGAGCGGGCCCATGAGGCGCGCGACGAGGCTCTCGCGACCGGTGAGCCGCTCCTCCGCATCGGCCGCTCCCATCGCCCTGAGACCGGCGTTGACGCCCAGCCACCGGGCCGGCTCCGGCTCCCAGCGACGGGACCGATGCCCGACCCACGGCAGGCGCGTGAGGGCGGTGTCGGCGCCGAGGACCAGGTCGCGCAGCGTGCGGCCGGCGAGGTTGGTGGTGGTGACGCCGTCGCCGACGTAGCCGCCCGCCCAGCCGAGGCCCGTGCGCTCGTCGAGGCCCACCGACGCGTGCCAGTCGCGCGCGATCCCGAGCGCACCGCCCCACGCGTGCGTGATCTCGACGTCGCGCAGCACGGGGAGCATCTCGACCAGGGTGGCGCGCAGGTGCCCGTGGACCGCGGCGGCGTGCCGGCGATCAAGCCGCACGGTCGAGCCGAGCCGGTACGGCGCGCCGCGTCCGCCGAAGACGATGCGGTCGTCCGCGGTGCGCTGCCCGTAGATGACCAGATGCCTGCCGTCCGTGAACGTCTCGCGCCGTGCGAGCCCGATCTCGTCCCACATCGCGGCGGGCAGGGGCTCGGTCGCGATGATGAGCGAGTGCACGGGCACCACGTCGCGCTCGTGGCCGGGCAGCCCCGGCGTATAGCCCTCGGTGGCGCGGATGACGTGCGCCGCGGTGAGGGTGCCGCGCTCGGTCTCGACGCGGTGGGGGACGATGCGCGTGGCGGCCGTGAGCTCGTGGGCGCGCACGCCGCGCTCGCGGACGGCGCGCACGAGGCCGCGGACCAGCCGGCCGGGATGGATGGCCGCGCAGTCGGGCGTGTACGTGCCGCCGAGCACGCCGGTCGCGTCGAGGTGCGCACGCGCCTGCGCAGCGTCGAGCAGCGCGAGGTCGTCCTCGCCGCGTCCCCACGCCCGCGCATCGTCCACCTCCGCCTTAGCCCTCGCGAGCTGCGTCGCGGTGCGGGCGAGGACCACGGTGCCGCCCTTGGCGAGGCCCGCGTCGATGCCCGTGGCCGCGCTCGCGCGGATCACCTCGTCGACGGAGGCGCGCATCGCGGCATGCTGCGCGAGGGCGTCCTCGCGGGACGCCCCGGCGGCCAGGGTCGCGAGCGAGCTGGGGAACAGCGCGGAGGCCCAGCCGCCGTTGCGGCCCGACGCGCCGAAGCCGGCGATCTCCCGCTCGACCACGGCGATGCGGAGGTCCGGTCGCGCCTCGGCGAGGTAGTAGGCCGTCCACAGCCCGGTGAAGCCGGCGCCGAGGATCGCGACGTCGACCTCGCGGTCGCCGGTGAGCGGATCCTGCGCGACGAGGTCGTCTCCCGAGGTCGCGAGCCACAACGAGACGTCCGCGTACGCACGTGCGCGACCGGCGGGATCGGCGGGGGCGGGGCGCCGCGCGCCCGAGCGTCGATTCATGGATCAAGTGTGGTGCGCGTCACCTGCGAAACATCGCTGCAATATGCGCGCTCGGACAAGTCGTTTCGTGCGCGTAAATTCTCAGGCCAAAACGCCCGATTGCTGATCCCAATTTGATTAAGGGGCTCGGGATCCCGCGGGGGGCATGCCACTATCTGGTCACTCGCTGTTCACTCGCTGTCATTCGATCGGGTTCGCCCGGAGTCAAGGAGGTCGACGTGTCCGAGGTCACGCCGCCGGAGGAAGTGCAGAAGAAGGGCGTCTCGCGACGCGGTCTGATGATCGGAGGTGCGGCGGGTCTCGCAGGCATCGGAGCGGTCTACATGATGGGCCGCGGCAACGGCGGCGGCACCGACGCGGGCTGCGTCACCACCGACCTCTCGGACGCCGAGGCCGTGCTCAACATGTCGAACTGGCCCGAGTACATCGACGAGGACGACGGCGACTACGTCTCGACCATGACCCAGTTCCAGAAGGACACGGGCATCGACGTCACCTACACGCCCGACGTCAACGACAACGTCGAGTTCTTCGCGAAGGTCCGCAACCAGCTCGGCGCGTGCCAGCCCACCGGCCGCGACATGTTCGTGCTGACCGACTGGATGGCGGCCCGCATGATCGAGGCCGGCTGGATCCAGAAGCTCGACAAGGCCAACGTGCCCAACCTCGACAAGAACCTCATCTCGTCGCTGCAGGGCGTCGGCTGGGACCCCAACCGCGACTACTCGGCGCCGTGGCAGTCCGGCTTCTCCGGCATCGCCTACAACAAGTCGCTCGTGGGCGAGGTCCAGACGATGGACGAGCTCCTCACGCGCTCCGACCTCAAGGGCAAGGTCACCCTGCTCACCGAGATGCGCGACACCATGGGCCTGCTGCTCCTCTCGGAGGGCGCGGACCCGTCGAACTTCACCGACGACCAGTGGGGCAACGCGCTCGAGAAGATCTCGAAGGCGCGCGCCGACGGTCAGATCCGTGCGTTCACGGGCAACGAGTACATCAACGACCTCGCCAACGGCAACATCGCGGCCTGCGTCGCGTGGTCCGGCGACGTCGCCGCCGCCGAGGACGAGAACCTGGTCTTCCTGCCCCCGCAGGAGGGCATGATGATCTGGTCGGACAACATGATCGTCCCGGTCCAGGGCACCCACAAGGCGAACGCCGAGAAGTGGATCGACTACTACTTCGACCCCGCCGTCGCCGCGAAGCTCGCCGCCTACGTCTGGTACGTGTGCCCGGTCGAGGGTGCGCAGGCGGAGATGGAGAAGATCGACCCGTCGCTCGTCGACAACCCGCTCATCTTCCCGACCGCGGACTACCTCGCCCAGACCCATGGCTTCATGGCGCTCGACGAGGCCAAGGCATCGCAGTACGAGAAGGAATACGCGGATGTCATTGGCTGATCAGGCCCGCGGGGACCTCAAGCTCACCGGTCTCCACAAGCGGTACCCGAACGGCTTCGTCGCGGTCGAGTCGCTCGACCTGGTGATCCCGCAGGGATCGTTCTTCGCCCTGCTCGGCCCGTCGGGCTGCGGCAAGACCACGACGCTGCGCATGGTCGCCGGTCTGGAGGAGGCCACCAAGGGCACCATCCACATCGGCGACGAGGACATCACCTACGCCAAGCCGTACAAGCGGCCGGTCAACACGGTGTTCCAGAACTACGCGCTGTTCCCGCACCTCACCATCGCGGAGAACGTCGCGTTCGGTCCCAAGCGCCGCGGCGCGAAGGATCCGGCGTCCCAGGTCAAGGAGATCCTCGCGCTCACCGAGCTGACCGAGCAGGCGGGCAAGAAGCCGGCGCAGCTGTCCGGCGGCCAGCAGCAGCGCGTGGCCCTGGCCCGCGCGATCATCAACCGGCCCGACGTGCTGCTGCTCGACGAGCCGCTCGGCGCGCTGGACCTCAAGCTGCGTCGCGCGATGCAGGTCGAGCTCAAGCGCATCCAGGAGGAGGTGGGCCTCACCTTCGTGCACGTCACGCACGACCAGGAGGAGGCCATGACGATGGCCGACACGGTCGCCGTCATGAACAAGGGCCGCATCGAGCAGATGGGCGCCCCGTACGACCTCTACACCAACCCGCAGACCACGTTCGTGGCGAACTTCCTGGGCCGCTCCAACCTCATCAAGGGCACGGTCGTCGGCCGTGAGGGCACCGGGGACGATGCGGTGGTGAAGGTCGACATGCACGGCACCATCGCGACGATCAAGGCGAGCAAGGTCCACACCGATTCCGACCACGGCTGGGTCGGCATCCGACCCGAGAAGGTCCTCATCCAGCCCGCGGGGGAGGCCCTCGACGCTCCGGGCGCCGCGCTGTCCGGCGCCGTGGTGGTCGACGCGAGCTACATCGGCGTCTCGACCGATTACACGCTCCGCATGCCGTGGGGTCAGGAGATCACCTGCTTCGAGCAGAACACGGGCCGCCGCGGCGGGCTGATCCCCGTCGGCACCAAGGTCGACGTGTCCTGGCGCCCCGAGTTCGCGTTCCTTCTCGACTCCGCTCAGGACGTTGAGGCAGGGCTCGAGGAGGACTGAATGGCCTCGCTCCAGCGGGTGTTCGGCAAGAACGCCGCCTACCTCCTCATCGGGCCGGCCGCGATCTGGCTCGCGGTCTTCTTCCTGTTCCCGATGCTGTCCCTGCTCACCACGTCGCTGTCGGACCCGGCGACGGGCTCGCCCATCAACGGCTACACGCTCACGTGGCGCATCGGCAACTACGTCGAGGCGCTCGGGGACTACTGGCCGTACATGGCGCGCTCGCTCATGTACGCGGGCATCGCGACCCTGATGTGCCTGGTGCTCGGCTACGTGCTGGCCTACGCGATCGCCTTCAAGGCGGGCCGGTGGAAGACCGTGATGCTGGTGCTCGTCATCGCGCCGTTCTTCACGTCCTTCCTGGTGCGCACGCTCTCGTGGAAGCTCATCCTCGCGGACAACGGGTTCATCGTGAACACGCTCCAGACGCTGCACATCCTCGGTGAGGACGGGCGCCTGCTCGCGACGCCGTTCGCGGTGATCATGGGCCTCACGTACAACTTCCTGCCGTTCACCATCCTCCCGCTGTACACGAGCCTCGAGAAGATCGACCCGAAGCTCAACGAGGCGGCGGCCGACCTGTACGCGAGCCCGTTCCAGCGCTTCACCAAGGTGATCTGGCCGCTGTCGCTGCCGGGCGTGGTCGGAGGCACGCTGCTGACCTTCATCCCGGCGACCGGCGACTACATCAACGCGTCGCTGCTCGGCAGCCCCAACACCCAGATGGTCGGCAACAAGATCCAGCAGCTGTTCACCACGTCGGGCGACTACCCGCACGCGGCGGCGCTGTCGGTGATCCTCATGGTGATCATCGTCGCGATGGTGATGTTCTACGTCCGCCGCGCGGGAACGGAGGAGCTCCTGTGATGACCCGCCTCGGCAGCTGGATCGGCAAGCACCTCATGCTGACCCTCGGCATCCTGGTGCTGCTGTACATGTACATCCCGAACTTCATCGTCGCCCTGATGTCGTTCAACGACTCGTCCGAGTCGCGCAACCTCTACCAGTTCCAGTCCTTCACCTGGGACAACTGGCTCAACCCCTGCGAGCCGCAGGGCATGTGCGAGTCGCTGCGCGTGAGCATCAGCATCGGCCTGCTGTCGACGCTGGTCGCCACGATCATCGGCACGCTCGCCGCGTTCGCGCTGGTGCGCCACCGCTTCGAGGGGCGCTCGACCATGAACCTCGTGCTGTTCCTCCCGATGGCGACGCCCGAGATCGTCATGGGCTCGTCGCTGCTCGCGCTGTTCGTCGCGGCGGGCTTCGGCGGTCAGCTGGGCTTCTGGACGGTGCTGATCGCGCACATCATGTTCTGCATCTCGTTCGTGGTGGTGACGGTCCGCTCGCGTCTCGCGGGTCTCGACTCGAACCTCGAGAAGGCCGCCTCGGACCTCTATGCCAACGAGTGGCAGACGTTCTGGCGCATCACGTTCCCGCTGGTGTTCCCGGGCATCCTCGCGGCGGCGCTGCTGTCGTTCTCGCTGTCGTTCGACGACTTCATCATCACGAACCTCAACTCGGGCACCACGGTGACCTTCCCGATGTTCGTGTGGGGTGCCGCGCAGCGCGGTGTGCCGATGCAGGTCAACGTCATCGGCACGCTGATGTTCCTGCTCGCGCTCGGCATCGTCATCGGCGGCGAGCTGCTCTCGCGGCGTCGCGCCCACGGCAAGGCCTCGGCGCTCTAGGCCAGGTACGCGAGAAGGGCCCCGATCCGAACCAGGATCGGGGCCCTTCTCGATTCCCAATGACAAAGGTGAACCGTGGGGCGCACCTGACGGGTGGGACCCCAGGTGTCACACGGTCCTATCGCGTCACAAGCGTCATTGGGAGTCGTGCATCAGCGCTACAGCAGGGCGTGCGCGCGTGAGATGACGTCGCGGAGGATGCGCTCCATCTCGTCGAACTCCGGCTGGCCGATGGTCAGCGGCGGCGAGAGCTGGATGACCGGGTCGCCGCGGTCGTCGGCGCGGCAGTACAGGCCGGCGTCGTAGAGCTCCTTCGACAGGAAGCCGTGGAGCACGCGCTCGCACTCGTCGGCGGTGAGCGACTCCTTGGTCTCCCTGTCCTTGACCAGCTCGATCCCGTAGAAGTAACCGTCGCCGCGGACGTCGCCCACCATGGGCAGGTCGAGCAGCTTCTCGAGCGTCGCGCGGAACGCGGGGGCGTTCTCCCGGACGTGCTCGAGCACGCCCTCGGTCTCGAAGATCTCGAGGTTCTTGAGCGCGACCGCGGCGGCGACCGGGTGGCCGCCGAACGTGTAGCCGTGCGCGAACATCTCACCCTGCTCGAGGAACGGCGCCATCAGCCGGTCGGAGGCGATCATCGCGCCCATCGGCGCGTAGCCCGACGTGAGGCCCTTGGCGGACGTGAGGATGTCGGGCACGTAGCCGTAGCGCGTCGCACCGAACATCTCGCCCAGGCGGCCGTACGCGCAGATCGTCTCGTCCGAGACCAGGAGCACGTCGTAGCGGTCGCAGATCTCGCGCACCCGCTGCCAGTAACCGGGGGGCGGCGGGAAGCAGCCGCCCGCGTTCTGCACGGGCTCGAGGAACACCGCGGCGACGGTGTCGGCGCCCTCGTTGAGGATCGCGACCTCGATCTGGTCGGCGGCCCAGCGGCCGAAGGCCTCCGGGTCGGAGCCGTCGTGCAGGCCGTGCGTGATCTCCGAGGCGCGGTAGAGGTTGGTGTTGGGGACGCGGAAGGTCGACGGCACCAGCGGCTCGAACTGCTGCTTGAGGCCCGGCAGGCCGGTGATCGACAGCGCGCCGTGCGGCGTGCCGTGGTACGCGACGTTGCGGCTGATCACCTTGTGCTTGAGCGGCTTGCCGACCAGCTTGAAGTAGTTCTTCGCCAGCTTCCACGCGGACTCGACCGAGTCGCCGCCGCCGCTGGTGAAGAACACGCGGTTGAGGTCGCCGGGAGCGAGCTCCGCGAGCTTCGCCGCGAGCTCGATCGCCGGCGGGGTGGCGTACGACCACAGCGGGTGGAACGCGAGCTCCTTCGCCTGCGCGGCGGCCGCCTCGGCGAGGTCCTCGCGGCCGTGGCCCAGCTGGTTGACGAACAGCCCGCCCAGGCCGTCGAGGTAGCGCTTCCCCGCGGTGTCGTAGATGTACGCGCCCTCACCGCGGACGATGACGGGCACGTCCTCGGTGTCGTAGCGCGAGTGGTCGGTGAAGTGCATCCACAGGTGGTCCTTGGCGGCACGCTGCAAGTTCTCGGGGTCCATCCGGACATGCTTCCGTGACCGATGCGCCGGTCGCAACTTCCTTCCGGCGGGGATCGCCCGCGTTCCGCACGGTTCGTCCTGACCTGTCAGGGGGACAGCAGCGCCTCCGTGAGCGGGGCCGCCAGGTCGCCGCGCGAGGCCACCGTGACGGAGTCGAGACCGAGCCAGCCGGCCATGGTCCGCAGCTCCGCGGCGAGCGCGCGCGCCACGTCCGCATCGGACCGCCGCCGGCCCCCGCCGGGTGCGCGCCCCGGCTCGCGCCACGCGGCCTCGACGGACAGGATCCCGTCCTTGCGCATCGCCTTGAGGTCCACGCGCGCCTCGAAGCGGTCGCCGTGAAGGAACAGCAGGCAGTAGTAGCCGAAGACCCGCTTGGCCGCGGGCGTGTAGATCTCGATCCGGTAGTCGACGCCGAACATCCGCATCAGCCGCGGCCGGTACCAGGCCACCGGGTCGAAGGGGCTGAGCAGGGCCGATGCCGTGGCGCGGCCCGGATCCTCGGCGCCCGTGGCGAGGAGCGCGCGGTCCCGCCAGCCGTCGACCGCGACCCACGAGGCCAGGCCGCGCTCCACGGCCGACTCCGCCCACGCCGCGGCGCCGGCGGCGGCGCCCTTGCGGTGCGCATCGTCCCGCGCGGAGCGGGGGAGGCGGAAGTGGTCGGCGAGGTCCGCGGGCGTGCCGACGCCCGTCGCGGCGAGCGCGTGGTCGAACAGCGCCTGATGCGCCTCGTCGGGCGGCAGGCCCCAGTCCGCGCGGCTCGCGCCCGGGACGCCCCACGCCCGCTCGGGTGCGTCGTACGTGCGCGAGAAGTGCGGCCCGCGCGAGGCGGCGACCTCCCCGGTGAGGAACAGGTACTCGAGCGCGTCCTTGACGTGCGACGTGTCCCACCACGTGCCGCGCGCGCCCTCGCGGGGCGCCAGGTGCTCGAGCGCGGCGGCGGTCGCAGGGCCGCGTTCCTGGACCGCCTCCCGCACCTCGTCGATGAGGCCGGGGCGCTCGCGGTCGAGCCGCTCGCGCACGCGCCCCTGCCACGACGCCCCCTCCGTCATCCGGTGGTGCATCGCCGGCAGCAGGTCGCGAGGGAGCACCGAGCACTCGTGCCCCCAGTGCTCGACGGTGTGCTCGCCCGACCACAGCCAGCGGTCGAGGCGATCGCGGTCGTACGGGCCGTAGCGCGAGTACACCGGCAGGTGGTGGGCGCGCGCGAGCACGTTCACCGAGTCGAGCTGCAGCACGCCCTGACGTTCCAGGTAATCGCGGAAGCGGGCCGGTCCGGGGCGGCCCGGCGGGCGGCGGCGGGCGAGGGACTGCGCCGCGAGATGGATGCGGCGCGCCTCCGCGGGGGTCAAGGACTCGGTCACGACCGCCACTCTAGGGACCCCGACTGACACTCTTCCGGGGGTTTCGGTGCCGATTTTGTTTCACGGCCCCGCCCGTGTAATCTATTCCGGCCAGCCCCGATAGCTCAGTCGGCAGAGCGTTTCCATGGTAAGGAAAAGGTCCAGGGTTCGATTCCCTGTCGGGGCTCCAAGTCCGTCTCGCGAAAGCGAGGCGGATCGCCGCCGCAAGGCGGCTCGCGGCGGGGTAGCTCAGCTGGTTAGAGCGCACGACTCATAATCGTGAGGTCGCGGGTTCGAGCCCCGCCCTCGCTACGGATTCAGGCAGACAGCCTGATCATGCGCCTTCGCGAGGCGCGTCCCTACAAGGCTGGGAGAGAACCATGGCCAAGAACGACGTTCGTCCGAAGATCACGCTCGCGTGCACCGAGTGCAAGGACCGCAACTACATCACGCGCAAGAACCGCCGCAACAACCCTGACCGTGTGGAGCTCTCCAAGTTCTGCCGGAAGTGCGGCAAGCACACCGCGCACCGCGAGACGCGCTAAGCAGCAGCTTTCATCGAAGGCCCGTCGCCCCTTCAGGGGCGGCGGGCCTTCGGCGTTCCCGGGGGACGATGCGGCGGATCGGCGCCGCGCGGCCGTGCCCTGATCGTGACCTGCGCGGGCGTCGAGCTCCCCGTCACGCCTGGTTCCGCCGTGCGAGACTGAGGCGATGGGGGAGCAGGGGGAGGCCGCACGCACGCGGGCGCACGCCGCGCCCGTCGTCACGGTCGTCGGCGTGCTCACGCTGATCTCCCGGTCGATCGCGTGGGTGGTGCTCGTCGTCATCCTCATCCCCGTGCTGGTCCGCCTCACCGGTTGGGAGCTCGGCCCCCTCGCGATCGTGGTCTCCGCGATGCCCTGGGTGACGCTCCTCGCGCTGGTGCCGGTGGCGTGCGCAGCCGCGGCCCGCGCGTGGGCGCTGCTCGCGGCGGCCGTGGCGACGCTCGCCCTGTGCGTGGTCTGGATCGCGCCGCTGTACGTCGCGACCACCGCCACCGGGGAGCCCGAGCTGCGCGTCGCGACCCTGAGCCTCGCGAGCGGGGGTGCCGACTCCGAAGGTGCCGTCGCGATGGTGCGTACGCACGTCGTGGACGTGCTAGTTCTCACGGAGCTCACCGAGCTCGGTCTCGCCGCTCTCCAACGCGCAGGGCTGGGCGACGATCTGCCGTACAGCTGGAGCAGCATCCCCGCCGACAACCCCGAGCGCAAGGCGGGGACCGGGCTGTGGTCGCGCGTGCCACTCGTCGACCCGGTGCTGCTTCCCGGATTCAGCGCGGCGACCATCCGTGCGCAGCTCACGACGTCGGTGGGTGCGCTGACCGTCATCGCGGTGCATCCGGAATCCCCGAACGCGCTCGAGCACGCGCAGTGGCGTGCAGACCTCGAGCGCCTCCATGACGTGCTCGAGGAGCAGGAGGGGCCCGTGCTGGTCGCGGGTGACTTCAATGCGACACGTGATCATCGTCTGCTCCGCGACATCGCGGACCTCGGTTACGTCGATGCAGCCGACCAGGCGGGCGCTGGCTTCATCCCGACGTTCCCGCGTGGCGGGGTCGCTCCCGGTGTGCCCGCGGTGCGGCGGATCCTCAGCTCGCCGCTGGTCGCGATCGATCATGTCATGGTGCGTGACGCCGGGCTCGTCGCGACGAACGTCGAGGGTGTCGAGATCAGCCGGGCCGACCACCGCGGGCTCGTGGTGGAGTACAGCGGCGGGTGAGCGCCGCGCATCCTCGATAGGGTGGCTCCGTGCCTGTGAACACCGAAGCCGTCGGCCGCGCGTACGGCCCCCACGAGCCCTACGAGGTGACGCGGGTGAAGATCCGCGAGTTCGCCGACGCCGTCGACGCCCTGTCCTTCGCGCATCGCAGCGAGGAGGCCGCGCGCGCCGAGGGGTACACGGACGTGGTCGCCCCGACCACCTTCGCCGTGCTCATCGCGCAGCAGGCCGAGTTCCACGTGGTGGTCGACCCCGAGGTGGGCGTCGACTTCTCCCGCGTGGTCCACGCCGACGAGCGCTTCACGCATCACCGGCCCATCGTCGCCGGCGACCTCATCTCGGCGACCGTGCACATCGACGACGTCAAGGCGCGCGGGGGCATCTCCATGGTCACCACGCGCACCGAGCTGACCGACGAGGACGGCGCCCCGGTGTCGACCGTGATCAGCACCCTCGCGGTGCGCGAGGAGGCCTGATGAGCGCCGACAACGGACCCGCCTTCGAGGGTCTCGAGGTGGGCCAGGTGGTCGCCGAGCGCCAGGTGGTGCTCACGCGCGACTCTCTGGTCCGCTACGCGGGCGCCTCGGGCGACTTCAACCCGATCCACTACAACGACGCGTTCGCGGAGTCGGTCGGGCTGCCCGGCGTCATCGCGCACGGCATGCTCACGCTGGGCATCGCCGCGTCCGTGGTGGAGGAGTGGGCCGGCCCGGGCAACGTCGTGGATCTTCAGACCAGGTTCGCTCGCCCCATCCCGGTGCCGGCGATGGGTGAGGCCGTGGTCGCCTTCACGGCGAAGGTCGGGGCCCTGGACACGGAGGCGCGGTTCGCGCGCATCGACATCCTCGTCGAGTTCGACGGACAGAAGATCCTGGCGAAGGCCCAGGCAGTCGTCGCCTGCGCGTAGCTGCGCCCGCGCCGAGGCCTCCCGGCCGAACGTCCGGCGGTCCTGAAACGCTCCCGCGTGCCTATAAGGTGTCTGCGCGAGATCCCGTCGTGCGCCCCGAGCGTAAGGCGTTAGCGTCGCTAGCCCGAGGGGTTCGCACCCACCACCCCCGGGAGAGCTCGACGCTGCGCGCGTCCTCCCGCCATCCGAGAGAGGACGTATGAGCGTCAGCACCGAGGAGCGGTCCGGCGTCGCCGGCCCGATCGACTCCTACTTCGAGATCACCAAGCGCGGCTCGACCATCGGCCGCGAGATCCGCGGTGGTCTCACCACCTTCTTCACCATGGCGTACATCGTCGTGCTGAACCCCCTCATCATCGGCACCGTCGCCGACGGCACCGGCAAGTACCTCGGCGGCGGCGACGTGCCGGACACCGCGCTGGTCGCGGCCGCGACCGCGCTGGTCGCGGGCCTCCTGTCGATCCTCATGGGCGTGTGGGCGCGCTTCCCGCTCGCGATGGCGGCGGGCCTCGGCATCAACGCGTTCCTCGCGTACGGCATCGCTTCCCGCGAGGGCATGACCTGGCCCGAGGCCATGGGCTTCGTCGTGATCGAGGGCGTCATCATCACCGTGCTCGTGATGAGCGGCTTCCGGAAGGCCGTCTTCGCGGCGGTCCCCGCGTTCCTCAAGCAGGCCATCGCTGTCGGCATCGGCCTGTTCCTCGCCTTCATCGGTCTGTTCGACGCGGGCATCGTCCGCACGGGCGCCGGCACCCCGACGCAGTTCGGCGACGGCGGCTACATCTCCACGTGGCCCATGGTCGTCTTCGTGGTCGGCCTGTTCACCGCCATCGTGCTCATGGTGAAGAAGGTGCGCGGCGCGCTGCTCATCTCGATCGTCGTCGCCACGGTGCTCGCGGTCATCCTCGAGTCGGTGCTCTCGTTGGGCTCGTCGGTCGAGAACCCGGCCGGCTGGGCCCTCGTGGTCCCGGCCATCCCCGACACGTTCGTCTCCGCGCCCGACTTCTCGCTCATCGGCCAGGTCGACCTGTTCGGCGGCTTCACCACGCTGCCCGTCCTCACGGCGCTGCTGCTCGTGTTCTCGCTGCTCATCACCGACTTCTTCGACACCATGGGCACCATGACGGCCGTCGGTGCCGAGGCGGAGCTCAACGACGAGAACGGCAACCCGCCGCGCGCCCAGGAGGTCCTCCTGGTCGACTCGGTCGGCGCCGTGGCCGGTGGCCTCGGCTCGGTGTCGTCGAACACCTCGTACATCGAGTCCGCCGCGGGCGTCGGCGACGGCGCGCGCACCGGTCTCGCCTCCGTGGTGACCGGCATCGCGTTCCTGCTGTCGACGTTCCTCACGCCGCTGTACGCGCTCGTGCCGTTCGAGGCCGCGACCCCCGTCCTCGTGGTGGTCGGCTTCCTCATGGTGGCGCAGGTCGCCGGCATCGACTGGAAGGACTACCGGATCGCGATCCCCGCGTTCCTCACGTTCATCATCATGCCGTTCGGCTACTCGATCTCCGCGGGCATCGGCGTGGGCTTCATCTCCTACGTGCTGCTCCAGGTGGTCACCGGCGGCTCCAGGAAGGTCCACCCGCTCATGTGGGGCACCGCCGCGGCGTTCGTCCTGTACTTCGCGATGGGCCCGATCATGAACGCGATCGGCTGACCCTCGTCACGACAGCGCTCGGCCCCTCGGTCCCTCGGGATCGGGGGGCCGAGCCGCGTCCGGCGGCTGTCAGCGCGGGGCGCGGGCGGTCGAGGTGCCGATGCGGAGCGTGAGCGGCATCACCACGGGCGCGGGCGACTCGCCGGCCAGCAGCGCCTTGACCTCCTCCGCGAGGGCGTGGCCCTTCGCCTCGGCGTCCTGCACCTGGGTGGTGAGCTCGAGGGGGGACAGCCACGGCAGGTCGAGGCCGTCGAAGCCCGTGACCGAGAGCTGCTGCGGCACCGCGATGTCGAGCTCGCGCGCGGCGATGATCGCGCCGCCGGCGAGCAGGTCGGACTGGCACACCAGCGCCGTCGGGCGCGGGTCCTGCGCGAGAGCGAGGTGCGCCGCCGCGATCCCCTCGGCGACGATCGACGCGCGCGCCTCGATCACCACGCACGGCTCGACCCCGGCATCGGCGAAGGCCTCGAGCCGGCGGTGCACGGGCGTCCAGGCGGTCTGCGCGAGCGCCTCGTCGAGCGGGAGCGCGCGCGTCTCGCCGTCGAGGCCCGCGGGCAGGGTGATGGTGCCGATGCGCTCGTGGCCCAGCTCGACCAGGTGGCGGATGAGCGCCGCGGTGGCCTCGCGGTCGTCGATCTCGAGCACGCCCGCGCCCTCGGGCGCCTCGCCCTCCATCACGACGAGCGGCAGGCCGCGGCGGCGGATGATGTCGATCGCGGGCTCGTCGTCGTGATCGCGGACGCGCAGCAGCACGGCGGCGTCCATGGCGGCGGTCTCGAGCAGGCTGCGCTCGCCCGGCTCGCCCGTGGGCGTCGGGATGAGCAGCACGCCCAGGCCCATCTGGCCGAGGTCGCCCACCAGCCCGTCCATGATCCGCAGCATGAGCGGATCGCGGAAGGACAGCTGCAGCCGCTCGTGGATCACCACGCCGACCACGCCGGTGCGGCCCGAGCGGAGCGCGCGCGCATGCGGCGCGGGTCCGGCGTAGCCGAGCTCCTCGGCGGCCTTCTCGACCTTCGCCCTGGTCTCGGGCGACAGCGGCCCCGCGCCGGAGTACGTCAGGGATACAGTGGACAGCGACACGCCCGCCCTGGCGGCGACGTCGGCCATCGTCGGTCGGCGTGTGCGCGTCACGCGGTTCTCCCTCGGTTCGATCAAGCCTCAGGCTAGCGCCGCGCGCTCGCAGCACGCGTGCACCCCGCCGTACCCGCATCGACCGAAGGACGCCATGACCCACGCCGCCGCCCGCGTCACCTCCGCGCACCGCGGGGTGCTCGCCATCCAGTGGATCCTGGGCTTCTACATGGCGACGGTGTCCTCGCGGCTCCCCACCATCACCGAGCTGCTCGGGGTGACCACGGGCGAGCTCGCGCGGCTGATGCTGTTCGGCGCGCTCGGGGCGCTGTGCGCGATGCTCGTGACGGGCTGGTCGGTCGCGAGGTTCGGGACGTACGCGCTGCTCGGGTGGTCGGCGTTCCTCCACCTCGTCGCGATCTCGGCCGTCGGCGTCTCGACGGCGTGGGGCTCGCAGGTGCTCTTCGCCGCCGCGAACTTCTTCGTCGCGTTCGCGTTCGCGACCGCGAACGTGTGCGTCAACGCCGAGGCCGCGGAGGTCGAGCGGGCGATCGGGCGCGCAGTCATGCCGCAGTTCCACGCGGGCTTCTCGGTGGGCCTCGCCAGCGGTCTCGCGGTGGGCGCGTGGCTCTCGCACGTCGGCGTCGCGCCCGTGTGGCACTTCTCGGCGGTCGCGCTGATGCTCACCGTCCTCCGGCTGTCGGTCCGACGCGTCGCGGTGCTCGACGGCAGCCCCCGACCGGACGATGCGCGACCCGGCCTGGGAGGCCCGTTCGCGGCGGCGCGCGAGGAGTACCGCGACCGGCGCGTCGTGCTCATCGGCCTCATCGTCTTCACCGCCGCGGCGGTCGAGGGCGCGGCCGGCCAGTGGACCTCGCTCGCGGTGGTCCAGGCCTTCGGCCAGACCGAGGCGGTGGGCGACCTGTTCTACTGGCTGTTCGTCGTGTCGATGGTGACGGTGCGCTGGTGGGGCGCGCCGATCATCGCGAGGCTCGGCCGCGTGGTGACGTTGCGGGTCTCCGCAGTGCTGGTCGCCACCGGGCTGACCCTCTTCGCCTTCACGCCCACGCTGGCGCTCGTGCCCCTCGCGATGGTCCTCTGGGGGCTCGGCGCGGCGCTCACCGTCCCCATCGGCTTCTCCGCGGCCTCCGACGATCCTCGCCACGCGGCCGCGCGCGTCGCGGCCGTGTCCTCGTTCATGACCATCGCGGGCCTCACGATGCCGCAGATCATCGGCCATCTGGGCGACGTGGTCCAGTTGCGCGTCGCCCTCATGGTCGTGGTGATCGGCACCGTGATCTCGTTCACGCTCGCACGCGCCGTCCGTGCGGAGGGCCCGCTGTTCCGCTCGCATCGTGCGCTCGCGCGCCGCGAGGACGCGGTCGCGCTCGGGCCGGAGCAGGGCGTGGCCGGCGCCGCCGTCGCCGAGATCGCCGATGTCACCGAGGGTGGCGACGCCGCCGCGGACGCCGAGTGCGCCTGCCCCGACCGGGGCTGAGGTCCCGGCACCGCGGATACCCTGAGCCCATGAACCTCGCCGAACTCACGACGCTGCGCGTCGGCGGCCCGGCGCGCGAGCTGCGCGAGGCGGGCTCCGAGGCCGAGCTCATCGACGCGGTCCGCTCCGCCGATGCGGACGGCGCCCCGCTGCTCGTCATCGGCGGCGGCTCGAACCTGCTCGTGAGCGACGAGGGCTTCGACGGGGTCGTCGTGCGCGACGCTCGCACGGATGTGAGCCTCGTCAACGACGGCGCGTGCGGGGGCCTGTCGATCACGGCGACCGCGGGCACGCCGTGGGACGCGCTCGTGGCGCAGGCCGTGGGCTCGGAGTGGAGCGGCTTCGAGGCGCTCTCGGGCATCCCCGGCTCCGCGGGCGCGACGCCCGTGCAGAACGTCGGCGCGTACGGCGCGGAGGTCAAGGACATCGTCGCCTCCGTCCGCACGTGGGACCGCGAGGCGGGCGCGGTGGCCACCCTGCCGCTGGTGAAGGCCGCCTTCGGCTACCGCGACTCGATGCTCAAGCGCACCGTCACGCACGGCCCGTGGGGCCCGACCCCGCGCTACGTGGTCCTCGACGTCACGTTCCACACGCGGATGGCGAGCCTGTCCGCGCCCGTGCGGTACCAGCAGCTCGCGACCGCGCTCGACGTGGAGCTCGGCGCCCGCGTGCCCATCGTCGAGGTGCGCGCGGCCGTCCTCGCGCTGCGCGCGTCGAAGGGCATGGTCCTCGACGAGGCCGACCACGACACGTGGAGCGCCGGCTCCTTCTTCACCAACCCCATCGTGCCGGAGGCGGCGGTGCCCGAGGGGGCGCCGCGGTACCCGGCCGCCGGGGAGGGCATGGTGAAGACCTCCGCGGCCTGGCTCATCGAGCACGCCGGCTTCGGGAAGGGCTTCGCCGTCTCGGACGATGCTCGCGCGTCGCTGTCGACCAAGCACACGCTCGCGCTCACCAACCGGGGCGCGGCGACCGCGGCGGACGTGGTCGCCCTCGCCCGCGCGGTCCGCGACGGCGTGCACCGGGAGTTCGGCATCGTGCTGGTCCCCGAGCCGGTCGCGGTGGGCGTCGAGATCTGACCCCGCGGCACCGCCGGCGCGCGGCCCCCGAGGACAGGATCCCAGGGGGCCGCGCGCCGGCCGCCAGCCGTCAACCGTCAACCGTCAAAGGCGATGGCCTCGAGCACGTCCATCTTCGCCGCGCGGCGGGCGGGCCACCAGGCGGCGACGATGCCCGCGACGATCGCGAGGACCGTGTAGATCGCGAGCATGCCCCACGGGATCGCGACCGTGTCGAACCCGAACTCCTCGAGCGCCCGGATCAGCGCGACGCCGAGCGCGACGCCCAGCACGATCCCGAGGATCGCCCCGAACAGGCTCATCACCACCGACTCGATCCGGATCATCCGTCGCACCGACCGGCGCCGCGAGCCGACCGCGCGCAGCAGCCCGATCTCGCGGGTGCGCTCGGTCACGGACAGCAGCAGCGTGTTGGCCACGCCCAGCACGGCGATGACGAGCGCCCCGGACAGCAGCGCGGTGATGACCGCGAGCATGAGGTCGATGAGCTGGTTCGCGAGCTCGAGCATGTCGTCGGGCGACTGCACCGTGAGCAGCGGGTACTCGGTGGCGACCAGGTCCTCGAGATCGGCGCGCACCTGGTCGAGGTCCGCGCCGGACTCGGCGACGATGCTGTACTGCCACACGTCGATGGGGGACCCGAGCTGCTCGGCCTGGGCGAAGTCGACGAAGTAGTCGCCGTCGCCCGAGTTCGGGTAGGTGCCGGTGACCTCGAGAGAGATCTCGCCCTCCTCGCCCACGAGCGTGACGGTGTCGCCCACCTCCGCGCCCGCCTCGATGGCCGACGGCGACACGAACACCCCGCCGTCGATCTCCGAGAAGGACGGCTCGGTCTCGTACGCGATCGCCTCCTCGGCGGTCGCGGTGTCGAGCACGGTGACGGGGATCTTCACGCCGTCCACCCGCGCGTCGAGCGACGCGCTGCGCGTCACGGTCTCGACGCCCGCGACGGACGCGAGCTCGTCGACCACGGACTGGTCCGGCGAGCCGGGGACCGTGGTGCTCACCACCATGAGGTCGGCGGTGAACTGGCCGCCGATCGCATCGTTCGCCACCGCCTTGACCGTCTGGGTCACGGTGGCGGTGAGCGCGAGGAGCATCACGCCGATCATCAGCGCCGCCGCCGTGTTGGCGCTGCGGCGAGGCTCGCGGTGGATGTTGTTGGCCGCGAGCTTGCCGTCCACCCGCCAGATCCGCGTGAGCAGGTCCCGCATCCCGAAGGCGAGCGGCACCAGGAGCTGCGCCGCGAGCAGCGTCACGCCGAGCACCAGCAGCACCGCGCCGGCGCCGACGTACACGTACGGCCGGTCGAGGCCCGCGTAGAGCCCGACGGTGGTGAGCCCGGCGCCGGTGAGGGCGAGGGCTCCGCCGACGATGTTGCGCATCGTCAGCCCGCGGCGGTTCTGCACCGCGGCCTCGCGCATCGCCTCCATCGGGGAGATCCGGGAGGCGTGGATCGCCGGGAGCAGCGCCGAGGCGAGCGTCACGAGGATGCCGACCGCGAAGCCCCAGATGATCGCGTCGAGCGGGATGATCGGCGCGGCGAAGGACTCGCCGGGGCCGAGCGCCTTGAGCAGCCAGATGATGCCGCCGGCGAGCGCGTAGCCCATGAGGATGCCGGTGACCGAGGCGACGATGCCGATGAGCAGCGCCTCGCCGAGCACCATCGTCCGCACCTGCTGGCCCTTGACGCCCACCGCGCGCATCAGCCCGAACTCGCGGGTGCGCTGGGTGACGATGATCCGGAACGTGTTGGCGATGATGTACGCGCCCACGAAGAGCGCGACGAACGCGAAGGCCAGCGTGAAGATGTCCACGGCCTTGAGCGCCTCGCCGAGGGACTCGGCCTGCTCCTCGGCCTTGGCGGCGCCGGTGAGCGCGCGGGCGCCCTCGGGCAGCGCGGTGTCGATCGCGGCGGCCACGGCCTCCGCGTCGGCGCCGTCGTCCACGCGGACGTGGATCACGGTCCAGCCGTCGCCGCCCCCGAGCTCGCGCACGCGGTCGAGGGACGTCCACACGAGGGTCGCGCCCTGCGTGTTGTTGCTGTCGCCCCAGGTCGCGATGCCGACCACGGTGGACGGGTAGGTGCCCTCGGCGCCGCCGACCACCACCTGGTCGCCCACGGCGAGCCCGTGCTGCTCGGCGGTGTCGACGTCGACCACGAGCTCGTCGTCGGCCTCGGGCGCGCGCCCGTCGAGGAGGGTCGCGGAGTCGAAGTCCTCGACCCCGGTCCAGTTGAAGAACAGCGTGGGCGGGCCGAAGCCGCTGCCGCCGGAGAGCGTCTCGCCGTCGGTGCCGATGAGCGCGCCGAGGGCCTCGGTAGCGCCCATCGCGAGGTCCACCCCGGCGGCGTCCTGCGCGATGCGGACCGCATCGTCGTCGAGGTTCTTCGCGACGCTGTCGCCCGAGGTCGGGTCGCCCACCTCGCCGCCGTCGGTGATGGGCTCGACGATGACGTCGACGCCGTCGTAGATCTCGCCGAACAGCCGCGTGAAGCCGCGGTCGAGCGAGTCGGTGAAGATGTGCGTCGCGGCGATGAGCCCCACGCCGAGCGCGACCGCGAAGGCGGTCAGGATCAGCCTCTTGGGGTTGTGCCGGACGGACTTGGCAGCGAGCCGGAACATGTCAGTGCCCCATCTGCTTCATGCGGTCGAGGACGAGCTCGGCGGTGGGGTCCCGCATCTCGTCGACGATGCGGCCGTCCGCGAGGAACAGCACGCGGTCCGCGAACGAGGCCGCGGTCGGGTCGTGCGTCACCATCGCGATGGTCTGCCCGAAGTCGGTGACCGCGCGGCGCATGAACGCCAGCAGCTCGCCTCCGGAGCGGGAGTCGAGGTTGCCCGAGGGCTCGTCCGCGAAGATGAGCTCGGGGCGGGCCACGAGCGCGCGGGCGACCGCGACGCGCTGCTGCTGACCGCCGGAGAGCTCCGCGGGCAGGTGCGTGAGGCGGTCGCCGAGCCCGAGGATGCCGATGACCTCGTCGAACCACGCCTGCTCGACCCTGCGGCCCGAGATGTCGAGCGGCAGCGTGATGTTCTCGCGGGCGCTGAGCGACGGGATGAGGTTGAAGGCCTGGAACACGAAGCCGATCTTGTCGCGGCGCACCTGCGTGATCTTGTCCTCCGAGAGCCGCGAGAGCTCCTGGTCGCCGATCCAGGACTGGCCGGCGGTGAGGCGGTCGAGGCCCGCGAGCGTGTGCAGCAGGGTCGACTTGCCCGAGCCCGAGGGGCCCATGATGGCGGTGAACTCGCCGGTCGCGACGTCGACGTCGATCCCGTCGAGCGCCCGGACCTCCGCATCCCCGTGGCCGTAGGTCTTGGTGCCGCCGCGCATGGACGCGGCGACCGCCACGGAGGTCCGCGGCGTCTCGATGAGCGTGGTGGTCATGGCTTCCTCCCGATGATGTCTGCCTCGCACATCGTCGGTCCGCGCGGGGCGGGGGCGCATCGGCCCGGAGGACGGTTTGTCCGAATCGTTCCGATGGGGGATTCGTGGGGGTGGGATGGGGGTTCCCCCTGCCCCCACACCTGGGGGTGGTCGGGGGAGGCGGGCCGCGCCGGGCACGCGAAGGCCCCCGGAGACCAGGTCTCCGGGGGCCTTCGCGTCGGTGTCGAGGGTCAGCCGTCGAAGGCGATGGCCTCGAGGATGTCCATCTTGGCGGCACGATGCGCGGGCCACCACGCGGCGACCACGCCCGCGATCGCGGCGGCGATCGTGTAGAGCGCGAGCCAGGCCCACGGGACCGTGATGGTGGTGAAGCCGAAGTCCTCGAGCGCGCGCACCAGGGCGGCGCCGAGGCCCACGCCCAGGATCATGCCGAGGACGGTGCCGAACACGGCCATCACCATCGACTCGATCCGGATCATGCGGCGGATCGACCGACGCCTCACGCCGACGGCGCGCAGCAGGCCGATCTCGCGGGTGCGCTCGGTCACGGACAGCAGCAGCGTGTTCGCCACGCCCAGGAGGGCGATGATGAGCGCCGCGCCGAGCATCGCCGAGATGACGCCGAGCAGCAGGTCGATGAACTGGTTCGCGAGCTGCTCGAACTCGCCCGGCGACTGGAGCACCAGCAGCGGGTAGTCGACCGCGAGGGCGTCGAGGAGCTGGTCCTGCGCCGCCTCCGGGTCCACGCCGTCGTCGAGCACCACCATCGACTGCACGATCGGGTAGTCGCCCAGGAGCGCGTGACCGGTCTCCTCGTCGACCCACACCTGCGCGTCGCCCTCGTTGAGGTACCTGCCGGTGACGGTGAGGGTCGCGGTGCCCTCGGCGCCCTCGAGCATGAGCTCGTCGCCCACCTCGAAGCCGGCGTCGACCATCGACGGGTCGATGAAGGCGCCGCCGTCCATCTGGTCGAAGTCGGGCTCGTTGTTGTAGTCGAACGCGAGCTCCGCGGTGTCGGGGTCGATCACGCCGACGGCGGTCGCCTCGCCGTCGAGCAGCACGGTGCCGAGGCCGGTCGAGGTGACGTACGCGACGCCGTCCTCGCCCTCGATGACCTCGAGCGCGCCCTCCGGGATCGCGCCCTGCGCGGAGAACACGAAGAAGTCGGCGTTGTTGCCCTGGAACTGCTCGGTGACGAGCGACTTCATCGACTCCGTGAAGGTCGCCACGAGGGCGAGCAGCATGACGCCGATCATGAGCGCGGCCGCGGTGTTGGCGCTGCGGCGCGGCTCGCGGTGGATGTTGTTGGCGGCGAGCTTGCCGTCCACCCGGAAGATGCGCGTGAGCATCGCCTTGAGCGCGTACGCGAGCGGCACGAGCACCTGGGCGGCGAGCAGCGTGACGCCGATGATGAGGATCATCGCGCCGGCGCCCACCGGGATGTACGGCTTCTCGATGCCCATGTAGAGGCCGACGACGATCGCGACGACGCCGAGCAGCGTCAGCGCGCCGCCGACGATGTTGCGCAGCCGCAGCGGCTTCTTCGACTCGGTGGCCGACTCGCGCAGCGCCTCCATCGGGGAGATGGTCGACGCGTGGATCGCGGGCATGATCGCGGCGACGATGGTGACCAGCGCGCCGAGCACGTAGCCCCAGACCACCGCGTCGATCGGCAGCGTCACCGTGCCGAAGATCTCGCCGGAGAGCGCCTCGACCACCACGGACAGGCCGAGCGCGCCGAGGTAGCCGACCACGATGCCGATGGTCGCGGACACGACCGCGACCACGAGCGCCTCGAGCAGGATCATGGTGCGCAGCTGGCGTCCGGAGACGCCGATCGCGCGCAGCAGCCCGAACTCGCGCGTGCGCTGCGTGACGATGATGCGGAACGTGTTGACGATGATGTACGCGCCGACGAACAGCGCGATGAGCGCGAACGCGATCGCGAAGATGTCGATGTACTGGAGGATCTCGTCGAACTGCGCGGTCTGCTCGGCGGCCTTGTCCTCGCCCGTGATGGCGCGGGTGCCCTCGGGGAGGATCTCGTCGATCGCCTCGGCGACGGCGGACGCGTCCGCCCCGTCCTCGACGATCACGCTGATCTGGTCGTAGCCGTCGTCGCCGTTGATCGCCGCGGAGCGGGCGTCGGTCATGTACGCGAGGGTCGCGCCCTGCAGCGAGTTGCTCTCGCCGAAGCGCACGAGGCCCACGAGCGTGAACTCCTCGACCCCGATGTCGGTCGAGATCGAGACGGTGTCGCCGAGCGCGTAGCCCAGGCGGGGAGCGGCGTCGACGTCGAGCACGATCTCGTCGTCCGAGGCCGGGCCCTCGCCCTCGATCAGCGTGGCCTGGTCGACGCGCGGGTCGCCGGCCCAGTTGAAGATCTGGCTGGGGGCGCCGCCCGCGGCCATGACATCGTTCGACGGCTCGAAGTCCGCCGCGAGGACGGTGCCGGAGACCTGGCGGCCGCCCCACGCGGAGGCGACGCCGTCGACAGCCGCGACGTCGTCGACGTCGCCGTGGGCGAAGATCGCGTCGGTCGCGGCGAACGGGTCCTCGCTGTCCCCGAGCTCGTCGGGGGCCTCTTCGACGATGACGTCGGTGCCGGCGTAGATCTCGTCGAACAGCTTGGAGAAGCCGCCGGAGAGCGCGTTGGTGAGCGTGAAGGTGGCGGCCGCGAGCGCGACTCCGAGCGCGACCGCGACCGCCGTCAGCACCAGCCTCTTGGGGTTGTGCTTGACGGACTTGACTGCGAGACGGAACATCAGTGCCCCATCTGCTTCATGCGGTCGAGCACGGCGTCCGCGGTCGGCTCACGCATCTCGTCGACGATGCGGCCGTCGGCGAGGAACAGGACGCGGTCCGAGTACGAGGCCGCGGTCGGGTCGTGCGTCACCATCGCGATGGTCTGGCCGAACTCCTTGACGGCGCGACGCATGAAGCCGAGCAGCTCCGCGCCCGAGCGCGAGTCGAGGTTGCCCGAGGGCTCGTCCGCGAAGATGAGCTCGGGGCGGGCCACGAGGGCGCGCGCCACCGCGACGCGCTGCTGCTGGCCGCCGGAGAGCTCGGCCGGCAGATGCGTGAGGCGGTCGCCGAGGCCGAGGATGCCGATGATCTCGTCGAACCACGCGGGGTCGATGTCGCGGCCCGAGATGTCGAGCGGCAGGGTGATGTTCTCCTTCGCGGACAGCGAGGGGATGAGGTTGAAGGCCTGGAAGACGAAGCCGATCTTGTCGCGGCGCACCTGCGTGATCTTGTCCTCGGACAGCGCCGAGATCTCGGTCTCGCCGATCCACGACTGGCCGGCGGTGAGGCGGTCGAGGCCCGCGAGCGTGTGCAGCAGCGTCGACTTGCCCGAGCCCGAGGGGCCCATGATGGCGGTGAACTCCGCCGTGGCGATGTCGACGTCGATGCCGTCGAGCGCGCGGACCGCCGCGTCGCCGTGCCCGTAGTCCTTGGTGCCGCCGCGCATGGACGCGGCGAGCGTGACAGTGGTGGTCATGACAGGTTTCCCCTCGTAGGCCAGAACGTTTCCGCGTCAGTCTGTCGGACCTCGTCCGCCCATGGCATCGTCCGCAAGGACGGTTCCGGGACCTCCGTCTCAGGGATGACCCGTCACGGGCGCGGGACCACGATGCCCGAGTCGTAGGCCTCGACCACCGCCTGCACGCGGTCGCGCACGCCCAGCTTGGTGAGGATGTGGCTCACGTGCGTCTTCACCGTGGTCGCGGACACGAACAGCTCCGCCGCGATCTCCTGGTTCGACAGCCCGCGCGCCATGAGGCGCAGCACCTCGACCTCGCGCTCGGAGAGGTCCCCGATGGCCTCGACCGACGGCTCGTCGGGCTCCTCGGGGTCGACGCCGGAGCGTGCGAACTGCTCGATCACGCGCCGCGTCACCTCGGGGGCGAGGAGCGCGTCGCCGCCCGCCACCACCTTGACGGCGGACACGAGCGCATCGCCGTCGACGCTCTTGAGCAGGAAGCCCGAGGCTCCCGCGCGCAGCGACTCGTACACGTACTCGTCGTCGTCGAACGTGGTGAGGATGACGATGCGCGTGCCGGGGTGGGCCGCGAGCACCTCGCGCGTCGCGGTGAGGCCGTCCATGCCCGGCATGCGCACGTCCATGAGGACCACGTCGGGGGCGTGCTCCGCCACGATGCCCGCCGCCTCGACGCCGGATGTCGCCTCGGCCACCACCTCGATGTCGTCCTCCGACTCGAGGATCATCCTCAGCCCGACCCGCACCATCGCCTGGTCGTCCACGAGCGCCACCCGGATCATCGTCCGCCCTTCGCCGTCTGCGCGGGCCGCTGGCCCACCTGGTCGTCGCCGGACGGCAGCACCGCGCGCACGCGGAAGCCGCCGCCTGGTCTCGGACCGTACTCCAGCGAGCCTCCGAGGGCGTGGACCCTCTCGCCCATGCCGCGCAGCCCGTGGCCCCCGCCCTGGCGGGCCGCGTCGGAGATGACGCCGCGTCCGTCGTCCTCGACCCTGACCACCACCTGGTGGGGGAGGCGCTCGACCGTGACGGTCGCATGCGCGCCGGGTCCCGCGTGCTTCATGGCGTTGGTGAGGGCCTCCTGCACCACCCGGTACGCGCTCAGCTCGACGCCGGCGGGCACGTGCGCCGTGCCGGAGATGCTGAGGTCCACCGGCAGCCCGGCGTCCTCGACCTGCTGGGTGAGGGCCGGGAGCGTCGCCAGCGCGGGCATCGGCTCGAGCGCCGCGGTCGCGCGGTCGCGCTCGGCGGTGTCCACGGCGTCCTGCTCGGTCGCGCGCAGCACGCCGATCATGCGCTGCATCTCGGTGAGGCCCGTGCGGCCCGACGCCGCGATGGTCTCGAGCGCCTGCGTGACCCGCGGGTCGGAGTCGCGGGCGAGGCGGCGCGCGCCCTCCGCCTGGAGGGTCATCACCGTGATCTCGTGCGCGACCACGTCGTGGAGCTCGCGGGCGATCCGGGCCCGCTCCGCACGCACCGCGTCCGCCGCGACGACCCGCTGGGCCTGCTCGCGCCGCTCCTGCGAGAGCTCGAGCTCCGTGAGGCGCTCCTTGCGGCGGTAGTCGACGAAGCCGATCATCATCGGCACCACCACCGCGAGCGCCACCGCGACGAGCGAGGTCCATGGCACGTAGTCGGTGAACAGCAACCCGACGGTGGTCCACGCGAGCATGAGCGCCAGCACCGCGCCGCCGTGGATGAGCGCCTGACGGCGAGCCGTGTAGGCGGCGACGCCGTAGAGCGCGAGGTAGATCGCGAGCGAGGCGGGGGTGTCGGGGTAGCCGAGCCCCACGCTCACCACCCACGGGATCAGCACGGCCCACACGACCACGCGCGGATAGCGCTGGCGCCAGGCCAGCGGGGCGACCTGCAGCACCAGCAGCGCGTAGCCGACGGCGTCGGGGTCGCGGGCCCCGACGCCGTAGTCCGCGCTCACATCGACGCCGATGAGGCCGAGCACCAGGAGGGCCGCCGCGATCGCGACGTCGCCCCAACGAGGAGGTTTGACGTCCATCCGGCCAGCGTAGGGCGCGGACCCGGCCGCGGCATCGTCCGCGCGGACGATGCGCGGCGCGCCCTTGGAACCGGCGCCCCGCTTCGCTAGTGTGATCTTCATCACACGCGGACCGGGTCCGCGCGGCCTGAGGGGGTCACCGATGCGGAAGCGTCGCGCACACGCCGAGGCGATGGCGGACGCCCTCGTCCGCATCCGTGCGACCGCCGCCGGCTACCGGCGCGAGGACGGGGTCCCGCCCGTCATCGTCGCCATGCCGCGCTCCGCGTCCGCCGCGGTCGCGGCCGCCCGCGCGAGCCGCATCGACCTCGCGACGACGGTGGCGCGGGCCGTCTCCGGCGCGCCCGACGTGGTCCTCCGGGGCGCCTCGGCGCGCTCCGCCGTCGTGCTCGGCACCGCCTCGCCGCTGCCGCGGCAGGTCACGCGCTAGTTGTCGTCGTGCCGCGTCCACCGGAAGGTGCGCACCGCGAGCACCAGCCCCACGATCACCCACAGCGCGAGCACGATCGCCGTGGCCGGGTGCTGCCATGAGCCCGACGCCTCGGCCGCCTCGAAGCTCTCGGGCAGGAACACCGAGCGCATGCCCTGCGCCAGCCACTTGAGCGGGAACACCGCGGCGAAGTGCTGCAGGAACACGGGGATCTGGGTGTAGACGAGGAACACGCCCGAGGTGAACTGCAGGATCAGGACGATGGGCGTCACCACGGCCGAGCCCGCCTTCGCGTTGCGCAGCAGCGAGGACATCGCGATGCCGAGCGTGGTCGATGCCGCCGTGCCGAGCAGGAAGACCCACGTGAAGATCCACCAGCCCTCGGCGCCGTCGGGCAGCTGGGCGTCGTACAGCACCACGCCGATCGCGATGAGGATCGCGAGCTGCACCACGGTCACCGCGATCACCTGCGCGATCTTCGCTGCGAAGAACGCGGTCGCGGGCAGGGGTGTGGCGTAGACCCGCTTGAGGATGTCCTCGTCGCGATCGATGGCGATCGACATCGCGAGCGACTGGAAGCCCGTGTTGAGGATGCCCGAGGCGATCATGCCCGGCAGGAAGTACTGCGCGAACGTCACGTCGCCCGAGATCACCTGGTCGCCGAACACCGAGCCGAACAGCAGCAGCAGCATCATCGGGAAGGCGAAGATGAAGACCATCTGCTCGCGGCTGCGCACGAACTCGCGGATCTCGACCACGAAGCGGCTGCGCGCCATCGACATCCAGGTGGGCGCGGGCGCTGCGGTGGTCGCGGTCATGACGTCGCCTCCTCGGGAGCGCGCGCCTCATGCGAGGCGTCATCGATGAGCTGCAGGTAGACCTCCTCGAGGGACGGGTGCACCACCTGGAGCCCCTCGATCTCGCCCGGGTGGCGTGCGAGCAGCTCCCGCAGGAGCGCGGTCGGAGCGCCCGTCTCCTCCACGCGCTCCTCGCCGTCCTCGACCCAGCTGATCCGCGCGGCTGCGGCACGGCGGCGCAGGCCGACGGGGGTGTCGAGGGCGACCAGGCGACCGTTCGCGATGATGCCGATGCGGTCGGCGAGCCGGTCGGCCTCGTCGAGGTAGTGCGTGGTGAGCACGATGGTGGTGCCGTCGCCCCGCATCGCCTCGATGAGGGTCCAGAAGTGCCGGCGCGCCTCGGGGTCGAAGCCCGTGGTGGGCTCGTCGAGGAACACGAGCTCGGGCCGGCCGACGATCGCGAGCGCGACGTCGAGGCGTCGCTGCTGCCCGCCCGACAGCGTGGCGGCCTTGGCGTTCGCCTTCTCGGTCAGCCCGACCGCCTCGAGGGTCTCGTCGACATCGCGCGGGTCCGGGTAGAGGCTCGCGGCGTAGGACACCGACTCCCTCGCAGTGAGCGCCGTCGCGCTCGAGGTGGTCTGCAGCATCACCCCGACGCGGGTGCGCCACGACTTGGGCGCGCGCTGCGGATCCAGGCCCAGCACCTCGACCTCGCCCGAGGTGCGCTTGCGGAAGCCCTCGAGGATCTCGACCGTGGTCGACTTGCCGGCGCCGTTGGGTCCGAGCAGGGCGAAGACCTCGCCCCGAGGGATCTCGAGGTCGAGGCCGTCGACGGCGTGCAGGTCGCCGTAGTGCTTGTGGAGACCCGCGATGCGGATGGCCGGTGCGGTCATGGGGTCGAGCCTAACCAGCATCGTCCCTGGATGTCTCCGTCCGAAGGACGAAAGGGCCGCATCGTCCGGATGGACGATGCGGCCCTCGGGTCGCGCTGCGGTGTCGCCTAGGAGGCGAGCAGCTTCTGGATGCGGGTGACGCCCTCGACCAGGTCCTCGTCGCCGAGCGCGTAGCTGAGGCGCATGAAGCCCGACGGGCCGAAGGCCTCGCCCGGGACCACGGCCACCTCGGCCTGCTCGAGGATCACGCCCGCGAGGTCCGCGGAGGAGGTGATCTCCACGCCGCCGACCGTGCGGCCGATGAGGCCCTCGACGCTCGGGTAGGCGTAGAACGCGCCCTTCGGGGTCGGGCAGACCACGCCGTCGATCTCGCGGAGCATGTCGACCATCGTCCGGCGGCGGCGGTCGAAGGCCGCGCGCATCGCGTGGACCTCCTCGAGGCCGCCCTCGAGCGCCGCGATGGCGGCCCGCTGGCTGACGTTCGCGACATTGCTGGTGAGGTGCGACTGGAAGTTCGCGGCGGCCTTGGTGACGTCGGCGGGGGAGATCATCCAGCCCACGCGCCAGCCGGTCATCGCGTACGTCTTGGCGACGCCGTTGAGCACGATGGTCTGGTCCGCGAGCTCGGGCACCGCGCGGACGATGGGCGTGAACTGCGCGTCGTCGTAGAGGAGGTGCTCGTAGATCTCGTCGGTGAGGACCCAGATGCCGTGCTCGAGCGCCCACTCGCCGATGGCCTTGGTCTGCTCCTCGGAGTAGACGGCGCCGGTCGGGTTGGAAGGGCTGCAGAAGAGCAGCGCCTTGGTGTTCTCGGTGCGCGCGGCCTCGAGCTGCTCGACCGTGACGAGGTAGTCCTGGTCGGCGCCCGCGAAGACCTCGACCGGGGTGCCGCCGGCGAGCGCGATCGCCTCGGGGTAGGTGGTCCAGTAGGGCGCGGGGAGGAGCACCTCGTCGCCCGGGTCGACGATCGCGGCGAAGGCCTGGAACACGGCCTGCTTGCCGCCGTTGGTGACGATGACGTTCGCGGGGTCGATCTCGTAGCCGGAGTCGCGCAGCGTCTTCTCGGCGATGGCCTTCTTCAGCTCGGGCAGGCCCGTCGCGGGCGTGTACCGGTGGTTCCTCGGGTCGCGCGTGGCCGCGGCGGCCGCCTCGACGATGAAGTCGGGCGTGGGGAAGTCGGGCTCTCCGGCGCCGAACCCGATCACGGGACGGCCGGCGGCCTTGAGCGCCTTCGCCTTGGAGTCGACGGCGAGGGTGGCGGACGGCGCGATGGCGCCGAGACGAGCGGAAACGCGACGAGAGGGCTTCATGCCGGCCATTCTTCCACCTGCCGCACGATTCCCAATGACAGATGTGACACATGTGACGGGGTGGGTAGGCGGGCGGCGGCGCCTCCTACGCGGTCGCTGCCCGCGAGCCGCTGGCGGTCGGCGCGCGGCCTCACCGCAGGCGCGCGCCGATGTCCGCGGTACCTGCGCACGCCGGGGCCGTCCACCCGCGGAGGGTTCGCGAGGCGTCGGTGCGCAGCCCTCGCGACGCTGGAGCGATGGATCCGGTCGAAGCTGTCGCCGCGCTGGGCGGGTGTGCGCGCCGCGGACAACTGCTGCGGCGAGGTCTTACCGACCCGCAGCTGCTCGACGCCGTGCGCGCCGGCTCGCTCACGAGGCCGCACCGCGGGTGCTACGCCCTGCCCGATGCGCCCTACGCCGCCGTCCGCGCGCGGGTCATGTCCGCCCAGCTGACCTGCATCTCGGCGGCTGTCGCCATGGACCTTCCGGCCCTCGTCCCCTCCGGCGGTCTGCACGTCGCGGTGCCATGGGACCGTGGGATCGTGCGCGGGGACAGGCGCCTCAAGGTCCCCACCACGGTGCATCGTCTACCTCGCGCACTCCGCCACGGGGTCGACGCGCTGTGCGTCGATGCCGCGACCCTGATCGACCACCTGGGTGCCTGCGTGGGGCCCGCCCCGCAGCTGACCGTCGTCGATGCGGCGCTCAACCGGGGCCTCGTCCGCATCGGCGACCTGTGGGCGCTGACGGGCACGGGCCCTCGAAGGCGCGCCTGGCTCGCGGCGCACGCCGACGCGCTGTCGCAGTCGCCGGGCGAGACGCTCGCGCGCCTCGAGCTGAGGGAGGCCGGGTTCGCGGTCGTCTCGCAGGCACCGATCCGGGGCGTCGGCCACGTCGACCTTCTGGTCGACGACCGTGTCGTGGTCGAGGTGGACGGGGAGACCTATCACTCGTCGCCTGAGGCGCAGGCCGAGGACGCGCGGCGCGATGCCGTCCTCGCCGCGGCAGGGATCCCGCGCGTCCGGATCCCGTATGCGACCGTGCGCGACCAACCGGGCCGGACGACGGCTGAGGTGCGTGTGCAGCTCGCCGCGTACGAGCGCTCGCGGCGGTCCTGAGGCGGGCGATCACCGGCGACGGCGGCAGCCTGGGCCGGTCGGCGCGGTGCGCCTGCCGCTGTGGAGGCGACGTCCCGTCCCCGCTGCCGGCACCCTCATGTCCCCACCTGTCACTCTTGTCATTGGGAATCGAGGGGATCGGGTAGGCTGTTCTGGCGTTCATGCAGGCGGCGACGATGCCGTGAAGGACCCGGGTTCGACTTCTCGCCCGGAACCGCGTAACATGTGACGTCGGCGATTGACATTCGTCAGGCTGGTTCGCGCCCTCGGGGCGAGCCGGAATGGCGAACGAAGGAGCCGCGGGGGCCCAACCCCCCGAAGGGTAGTGGCGCAATTGGTAGCGCATCGGTCTCCAAAACCGACGGTTGGGGGTTCGAGTCCCTCCTACCCTGCGTAACGCGGGAATCTCCCGCGAGCGCAATCCAGAGAGAAGGACTTTTCGGTGAGCGAATCTGCCGTGACGGATTCCGGAGAGAAGGACCCGCGGCACGAGACGCGCGAGGGTCTGAACATCTTCGGACGCATCGTGCTCTTCGTGCGCCAGGTCATCTCCGAGCTTCGTCGTGTGGTCACCCCCACGCGCCAGGAGCTGATCCGCTACATCTGGATCGTCCTCGGCTTCGTGGCCGTGATGATGGCCCTGGTGTTCGTGCTGGACGTCTCGTTCGGCTGGATCTCGCAGAAGGTGTTCGGCGGCTGAGGCCGCCCCTAGGGGAGTAGTGATGAGCGACGAGAACGTGGACGAGACCATGGTCGAGGGCGTCGAGCCTGAGGCCGTCGTCGAGGACGATGCGACCATGCCTGCCATCGACGAGGCGCCGGCCGACCCGGTCGCCGAGTTCAAGGCGCGCCTGCGCACCCTCGAGGGCGACTGGTTCGTCGTGCACAGCTACTCGGGCCACGAGAAGCGCGTCAAGCAGGCCATCGAGCACCGCATCGAGAGCCTCCACATGGAGGACTACATCTTCGGTGTCGAGGTTCCGATGGAGGAGGTCGCCGAGATCAAGGGCGGCCAGCGCAAGCTCGTCACGCGTGTCCGGATGCCCGGATACGTGCTGGTGCGCATGTACCTCACGGACGAGTCCTGGGGCGCCGTGCGCAACACCCCGGGTGTGACCGGCTTCGTCGGCCACGCCCACAACCCCGTCCCGCTCACCGTCGACGAGGTCTACTCGATGCTCGCTCCGAAGGAGGTCGCCGAGGCGGCGGCCGCCGAGGAGTCCGCGGCACCGCAGACCCCCGTCGAGGTGGAGTTCGAGGTCGGCGAGTCGGTCACCGTCATCGACGGCCCGTTCGCGACCCTCCCGGGCACGATCTCGGAGATCTCGGCTGAGAGCCAGAAGCTCCACGTGCTCGTCTCGATCTTCGGCCGGGAGACCCCGGTCGAGCTGTCGTTCACGCAGGTCACCAAGATCTGACGCGCGACAGCGCTACCCGCGGCCGCCAAGCCGCACAGGCAAGAAAGTAAGGACCCAACATGGCACCCGCGAAGAAGAAGGTCTCTGGGCTGATCAAGCTCCAGATCCAGGCCGGCGCCGCCAACCCTGCCCCGCCGGTCGGTCCGGCGCTCGGTCAGCACGGCGTCAACATCATGGAGTTCTGCAAGGCGTACAACGCCGCGACCGAGTCGCAGCGTGGCAACGTCGTGCCCGTCGAGATCACCGTGTACGAGGACCGCTCGTTCACGTTCGTGCTCAAGACGCCGCCGGCCGCAGAGCTCATCAAGAAGGCCGCAGGCGTCCCCAAGGGCTCCGGCACCCCGCACACCACCAAGGTCGGCAACCTGACCGAGGCCCAGGTGCGCGAGATCGCCGAGACCAAGATGGCCGACCTCAACGCCAACGACATCGACGCCGCTGCGAAGATCATCGCCGGCACCGCCCGCTCCATGGGCATCACGGTCTCCTAAGGACCACCACCCCAGTGGGAGGGCCGCGCTGGCCCGTCACCACGCACTGCAAAGGAAGATCGCAGATGACCAAGCGCTCCAAGGCTTACCGCGACGCAGCCCAGCTCGTCGACCGCAGCCAGCTCTACACGCCGCTCGAGGCCCTCCGTCTCGCGCAGAAGACCGCTTCGAAGAAGACCGACTCGACCATCGACGTCGTCTTCAAGCTCGGCGTCGACCCCCGTCACGCGGACCAGATGGTCCGTTCCACCGTCATCCTGCCTCACGGCACCGGCAAGACCGCCAGGGTCCTGGTCTTCGCCAACGGTGACAAGGCAGAGGCCGCCCGCGAGGCGGGCGCCGACATCGTCGGTGGCGACGAGCTCATCGCCGAGGTCGCGGAGGGACGTTCGGACTTCGACGCCGTCGTCGCCACCCCCGACCTCATGGGCAAGGTCGGTCGCCTGGGCCGCGTGCTCGGCCCCCGCGGCCTCATGCCGAACCCCAAGACCGGCACCGTGACCATGGACGTCACCAAGGCCGTGTCGGACATCAAGGGCGGAAAGATCGAGTTCCGCGTCGACAAGCACGCCAACCTGCACACCGTGCTGGGCAAGGCGTCGTTCGGCGACGAGAAGCTCCTCGAGAACTACCAGGCCGTCCTGGACGAGGTGCTCCGCTCGAAGCCGTCCGCGTCGAAGGGTCGCTACATCATCAAGGCGTCGCTCTCCGCGACGCAGGGCCCGGGTATCCCGCTCGACGCCACGGCCAAGGTCGACGCCTAAGCCGCATCGTTCCGACGGCCCGGTCCCCGCGAGGGGGCCGGGCCGTCGGCGTTCCGGGCCGCGCATCCTCCGATTTGCCATCGGACGATGCGTCGCTTAAGATAGTCAGGCCCAAGACCGCCGGTCGTCGGGCCCGGGATTCCCGGGAACGACCGAAGCTCCGTACATGCGGGGACCAGCGCAGGTGAACCAGATAGCGCATGGCGCGCGATCCCTTGGGCGGCCCGCGTGGCCGCCCTCGTCAGTTCCGCGCCGCGTGTCTCTCCGGCCCCGCCTGCGCGGGGCCTTTTGCATGTCCGGGCCGGATGGCGGTCATCCGAAGGAAGGACAAACATGGCGACGCCAGACAAGGTGAACGCTGTTGCAGAGCTCGCGGACGATTTCCGTGGCTCCGCAGCGGTGCTGATCACCGAGTACCGCGGCCTCTCCGTCCCGCAGCTCGCGAAGCTGCGCGGTGAGATCCGCGGCGCCGCGACCTACAAGGTCGCGAAGAACACTCTGACGGCGCTCGCGGCCAAGGACGCCGGTATCGAGGGTCTCGACGACCTTCTCACCGGCCCCACGGCCATCGCGTTCGTCACCGGTGACCCGGTGGAGGCCGCGAAGGGTCTCAAGGCTTTTGCCAAGGAGAACGACAAGCTCGTCATCAAGGGCGGCGTTCTCGAGGGCAAGGTGATCTCTGCTGATGAGGTCAAGAAGCTGGCGGACCTCGAGTCCCGCGAGGTTCTGCTCGCCAAGGCTGCCGGCGCCATGAAGGCGTCGCTCTTTGGTGCTGCATACATGTTCCAGGCGCCGCTGGCTCAGGCCGCGCGTGCCGTCGACGCCCTGCGTGCGAAGCAGGAAGACGCGGCCTAAGGGCCGCACCCCACTACACACATCTGCTTCACGCAGGCAAGAGAGAAGGAAGTCATCATGGCTAAGCTCACCACCGAGGAGCTCATCGAGCAGTTCAAGGAGCTCTCGCTCATCGAGCTCTCGGAGTTCGTGAAGGCGTTCGAGGAGACCTTCGAGGTCACCGCCGCCGCTCCGGCCGCCGTCGCCGTTGCCGCCGCCCCCGCGGGCGAGGCCGCTGCCGAGGCCGAGGAGAAGGACGAGTTCGACGTCATCCTCGCCGCCGTCGGCGACAAGAAGATCCAGGTCATCAAGGAGGTGCGCGCGCTCACGTCGCTCGGCCTCGGTGAGGCCAAGGCGCTCGTGGACGAGGCCCCCAAGGCCATCCTCGAGGGTGCGAAGAAGGACGACGCCGAGAAGGCCAAGGCTCAGCTCGAGGCCGCCGGCGCCACCGTCGAGCTCAAGTAAGCTCGCTCGGCTCTAGCCGAACACCTCTGAACGGGGTCGGATCCGCAAGGATCCGGCCCCGTTCTGCTGTCCCACCCGACGACTCGCAATGACACGGGTGAAGGATGAGGCGGGTGCGGCATCGTCCGCCTGCGGTGGGCGTCCCTGGAGTCACGTGCGTCACACGTGTCATTGGGAATCGACGGAGGGGACGATGCGCGGATCGCTTTTCGGGCACGATCGGCGTGTCTGCTGGCGATCCCGAACTGTGACTGGACAATCCGCGCGAGCGGCGGTAGTCTGGTGACTTGCGCTGTCTATCGCCCTGCCCTCATATGCCTACCTGGCGTGCGTCCGCTTGTAGCGGGTTTCGCCCCAGGATCCGGTGGAGCCGCGGCTAGGCATCGTGGTCACGCACGATCATAAAGGGAAGGAACCACCCTTGGCTGCCTCGCGCACCGATTCCGCCATCTCCAACCGTTCCGCATCGCGCCGCATCTCCTTCGCCCAGATTCAGGACCCCATCGAGGTTCCGAACCTGATCGGGCTCCAGACGGAGAGCTTCGACTGGCTGCTGGGCAACAGCGCCTGGCAGGCGCGCGTCGACGCCGCTAAGGACAGCGGCCGGAACGACGTCCCGGAGGTGGCAGGCCTCCAGGAGATCTTCGAGGAGATCTCGCCCATCGAGGACTTCGGACAGACCATGTCCCTGTCGTTCTCCGACCCGTACTTCGAGGAGCCCCGCTACACGCCGGAGGAGTGCAAGGAGAAGGACTTCACCTACTCCGCGCAGCTCTTCGTCACCGCGGAGTTCATGAACAACACCACCGGTGAGATCAAGTCCCAGACGGTCTTCATGGGCGACTTCCCGCTCATGAGCAGCCAGGGCACCTTCATCGTCAACGGCACCGAGCGCGTGGTCGTCTCGCAGCTGGTCCGTTCGCCCGGCGTCTACTTCGAGCGCACCCCCGACAAGACGTCCGACAAGGACATCTTCACCGCGAAGGTCATCCCCTCGCGCGGCGCGTGGCTCGAGTTCGAGATCGACAAGCGCGACGCCGTCGGCGTGCGCGTCGACCGCAAGCGCAAGCAGCCCGTGACGCTGTTCCTCAAGGCGCTCGGCATGACCGACGACCAGATCGCCGAGGAGTTCGCGCAGTTCCCGGCCGTCCTCGAGACCCTCGCCAAGGACACCGTCCACGGCCACGAGGAGGCGCTCGTCGACCTCTACCGCAAGCTGCGTCCGGGCGAGCCGCCGACCGTCGAGGCGGGCCAGAACCTGCTCGACAACTTCTACTTCAACCCCAAGCGCTACGACCTCGCCAAGGTGGGCCGCTTCAAGCTCAACAAGAAGCTCGGTCTGACCAAGCAGCTGGGCGACTCGGTGCTGGGCCTCGACGACATCGTCGCCACCATCAAGTACATCGCGGCCGCGCACGCCGGCATCGCGACGCTCGACGGCACCGAGGCGGAGATCCGCGTCGAGACCGACGACATCGACCACTTCGGCAACCGCCGCATCCGCGCGGTGGGCGAGCTGATCCAGAACCAGATCCGCACGGGCCTGTCGCGCATGGAGCGCGTGGTGCGCGAGCGTATGACCACGCAGGACGTCGAGGCGATCACGCCCCAGACGCTCATCAACACGCGTCCGGTCGTCGCCGCGATCCGCGAGTTCTTCGGCACCTCGCAGCTGTCGCAGTTCATGGACCAGAACAACCCGCTCGCGGGCCTCACCCACAAGCGCCGCCTCTCGGCGCTCGGCCCCGGCGGTCTCTCGCGTGACCGCGCGGGCATGGAGGTCCGAGACGTCCACACCTCGCACTACGGCCGCATGTGCCCGATCGAGACCCCTGAGGGTCCGAACATCGGCCTCATCGGCTCGCTCGCGTCGTTCGGGCGCATCAACCCGCTCGGCTTCGTCGAGACCCCGTACCGCAAGGTCGTCAAGGGCATCGTCACCGAGCAGGTCGACTACCTGACCGCGGACGACGAGGACCACTACGTCATCGCGCAGGCGAACGCCGGCCTCGACGACAACAACCGCTTCACGGACGAGCGCGTGCTCGTGCGTGGCAAGGGCGGCGAGGTCGAGTTCGTCGCGCCCGAGGCGGTCGACTACATGGACGTCTCGCCGCGCCAGATGGTGTCGGTGGGTACCGCCCTCATCCCGTTCCTCGAGCACGACGACGCGAACCGCGCGCTCATGGGTGCGAACATGCAGCGCCAGGCGGTGCCGCTGGTCCGCTCCGAGGCGCCGCTGGTCGGCACCGGCATGGAGCGCCGCGCGGCGATCGACGCCGGCGACGTCATCATCGCGACCAAGGACGGCGTGGTCACCGAGGTGAGCTCGGACCTCGTCACCGTGGCGAACGACGACGGCACCACCGGCTCGTACCGCATCGCGAAGTTCCAGCGCTCGAACCAGGGCACCTCGTACAACCAGCGCGTGATCGTCGACGAGGGCGACCGCGTGGTCGTCGGCTCGGTCATCGCGGACGGTCCTGCCACCGACGAGGGCGACCTCGCGCTCGGCAAGAACCTGCTGGTCGCCTTCATGTGCTGGGAGGGTCACAACTACGAGGACGCGATCATCCTGTCGCAGCGCCTCGTGCAGGACGACGTCCTCTCCTCGATCCACATCGAGGAGCACGAGGTCGACGCCCGTGACACCAAGCTGGGCCCGGAGGAGATCACCCGCGACATCCCGAACGCCTCGGAGGAGGCGCTCGCCGACCTCGACGAGCGCGGCATCATCCGCATCGGCGCCGAGGTGCGTGCGGGCGACATCCTCGTCGGCAAGGTCACCCCGAAGGGCGAGACCGAGCTGACCCCCGAGGAGCGCCTGCTCCGCGCGATCTTCGGCGAGAAGGCCCGTGAGGTCCGCGACACTTCGCTCAAGGTCCCCCACGGCGAGTCCGGCACCGTCATCGGCGTCCGCGTGTTCACCGAGGAGGACGGCGACGACCTCCCGGCCGGCGTCAACCAGCTGGTCCGCGTGTACATCGCGCAGCGCCGCAAGATCCAGGAGGGCGACAAGCTCGCCGGCCGTCACGGCAACAAGGGCGTCATCTCGACGATCCTGCCGGTCGAGGACATGCCGTTCCTCGAGGACGGCACGCCGGTCGACGTCATCCTTAACCCGCTGGGTGTCCCCGGTCGTATGAACGTCGGCCAGGTCCTCGAGACCCACACCGGCTGGATCGCGAAGCACGGCTGGGACGCCACCGGCGCCGAGGGCGCGTGGACGGAGCACCTGTCCGCCAACGCCGTCAGCTCCGAGCCCGGCACCCCGGTCGCGACGCCCGTCTTCGACGGTCTCCGCGAGGACGTCCTCGGCGGCCTCCGCACGGTGGTCAACCCCAACCGTGACGGCGTGCGCCTCGTCAACCAGGAGGGCAAGGCCCGCCTGTACGACGGTCGCACCGGAGAGCCGTTCCCCGAGGCCATCGCGGTGGGCTACAAGTACATCCTCAAGCTCCACCACCTGGTCGACGACAAGATCCACGCGCGTTCGACCGGTCCGTACTCGATGATCACGCAGCAGCCGCTGGGCGGTAAGGCCCAGTTCGGCGGCCAGCGCTTCGGCGAGATGGAGGTGTGGGCCCTCGAGGCGTACGGCGCCGCCTACGCGCTTCAGGAGCTCCTCACGATCAAGTCGGACGACGTCACCGGCCGTGTGAAGGTCTACGAGGCGATCGTCAAGGGTCAGAACATCCCGGAGCCGGGTCTGCCGGAGTCGTTCCGCGTCCTCATGAAGGAGATGCAGTCGCTCTGCCTGAACGTCGAGGTCCTCAACCACGAGGGTCACGTCATCGAGATGCGCGAGACCGACGACGACGCCTACCAGGCCGCCGAGTCGCTGGGCATCTCGCTGTCCAGCCGCCCCGATGCCTCGAGCGTCGACGAGATCTAAGAGCCCCGAGCTCACTCCACAAAAAGGACAAGTTTTGGTGCCGGCATCCAGCCGGCAGTAAGGAAGTAGAACCTTGCTCGACGTGAACGAGTTCGGCGATCTGCGCATCGGCCTTGCGACGGCGGAGGACATCCGCAACTGGTCGCATGGTGAGGTGAAGAAGCCCGAGACGATCAACTACCGCACGCTCAAGCCCGAGAAGGACGGCCTGTTCTGCGAGAAGATCTTCGGCCCCACCCGTGACTGGGAGTGCGGCTGCGGCAAGTACAAGCGTGTCCGCTACCGCGGCATCGTCTGTGAGCGCTGCGGTGTCGAGGTGACCCGCTCGAAGGTCCGCCGTGAGCGGATGGGCCACATCGAGCTCGCCGCCCCGGTGACTCACATCTGGTACTTCAAGGGCGTCCCGTCGCGCCTCGGCTACCTGCTCGACCTCGCCCCGAAGGACCTGGAGAAGGTCATCTACTTCGCGGCGTACATGGTCACCGAGGTGGACGAGGACGGCCGCCACGAGGACCTTCCCCAGCTCCGCAACGAGATGGAGAAGGAGAAGAAGGCCCTCGCGAACGACCGCGACGTCCAGATCAACGCCCGCGCCGAGAAGCTCGAGAAGGACATCGCCGAGCTCGAGGCCGAGGGTGCCAAGGCCGACGTGAAGCGCAAGGTCAAGGACGGCGCCGAGCGCGAGATGGCGAACATCCGCAAGCGTGCGGACGCCGAGATCGAGCGCCTCGAGACCATCTTCGACCGCTTCGCCAACCTCAAGGTCCAGGACCTCGAGGGCGACGAGATGCTCTACCGCGAGATGTCGCGCCGCTACGGCTCGTACTTCAAGGGCTCGATGGGTGCGGAGGCGATCCAGAAGCGCCTCCAGACCTTCGACCTCGAGGCCGAGGCGGAGCACCTGCGCGAGGTCATCGCGACCGGCAAGGGCCAGCGCAAGACCCGCGCCCTCAAGCGCCTCAAGGTGGTCAACGCGTTCCTCACGACCACCAACTCGCCCGAGGGCATGGTGCTCGACTGCGTGCCGGTCATCCCGCCGGACCTGCGTCCGATGGTGCAGCTGGACGGTGGCCGCTTCGCGACCTCCGACCTCAACGACCTGTACCGCCGCGTGATCAACCGCAACAACCGCCTCAAGCGTCTGCTCGACCTCGGTGCGCCCGAGATCATCGTGAACAACGAGAAGCGCATGCTGCAGGAGGCCGTGGACTCCCTGTTCGACAACGGCCGTCGCGGCCGTCCCGTCACGGGTCCCGGCAACCGCCCGCTCAAGTCCATCTCGGACATGCTCAAGGGCAAGCAGGGTCGCTTCCGTCAGAACCTGCTCGGCAAGCGCGTCGACTACTCGGGCCGTTCGGTCATCGTGGTCGGCCCGACCCTGAAGCTGCACCAGTGCGGTCTGCCCAAGCAGATGGCGCTCGAGCTCTTCAAGCCCTTCGTCATGAAGCGCCTGGTCGAGCTCAACCACGCGCAGAACATCAAGTCGGCGAAGCGCATGGTCGAGCGTTCGCGCTCCGAGGTGTGGGACGTCCTCGAAGAGGTCATCCGCGAGCACCCCGTGCTGCTCAACCGTGCGCCCACGCTGCACCGCCTCGGCATCCAGGCCTTCGAGCCCCAGCTGGTCGAGGGCAAGGCCATCCACCTGCACCCGCTCGTCTGCGGCGCGTTCAACGCCGACTTCGACGGTGACCAGATGGCCGTGCACCTGCCGCTGTCGGCGGAGGCTCAGGCCGAGGCCCGCGTGCTGATGCTCTCGAGCAACAACATCCTCAAGCCGTCGGACGGCCGTCCGGTGACCATGCCCTCGCAGGACATGATCATCGGTCTGTACCACCTGTCGCTCCTCAAGGAGGACGAGACCGGTGAGGGCCTCGTGTTCGGTTCGCAGGCGGAGGCGCTCATGGCGTACGACGCCGGCGCGATCTCGCTCAACGCGGAGATCTCGCTGCGCGTCGACGGTGAGACCGTCCCGCCGGTGGAGCACGTGCTGCCCGAGGGTCACGTCGAGGGCGAGCCGTTCATGCTCACCACGACGCTCGGTCGCTCGCTGTTCAACGACCTGCTGCCGGTGACGTACCCGTACGTCAACCGCAACGTCGACAAGAAGGTCCTCGGCGACATCGTCAACACGCTCGCCGAGCGCTACCCGAAGGTCGAGGTGGCCGCCTCGCTCGACGCCCTCAAGGCGGCGGGCTTCCACTGGGCCACCCGCTCGGGCGTGACCATCGCCATCGGCGACGTCGCGACCCCCGCGAACAAGCAGGAGATCCTCGAGCGCTACGAGGCCCTGGCCGCCAAGGTCCAGGACCAGTTCGACACCGGTCTCATCACGGACGACGAGCGCCGTCAGGAGCTCATCGAGATCTGGACCCAGGCGACCAACGAGGTCGACAAGGCCATGCGTGAGTCCTTCCCCAAGCACAACACCGTCCACACGATGGTCGGCTCGGGTGCGCGAGGAAACTGGATGCAGGTTCGTCAGATCGCCGGTATGCGCGGCCTCGTGGCGAACCCGAAGGGTGAGATCATCCCGCGTCCGATCAAGTCGAACTACCGCGAGGGTCTGTCCGTCCTCGAGTACTTCATCGCGACCCACGGTGCCCGCAAGGGCCTCGCGGACACCGCGCTGCGTACCGCGGACTCGGGCTACCTCACGCGTCGTCTGGTCGACGTCTCGCAGGACGTCATCGTCCGCGAGGAGGACTGCGGCACGGAGCGTGGTCTCGCGATGCCCATCGTCGAGGTCCTCGCCGACGGCACGAAGGTCAAGCACGACCGAGTGGAGACCTCGGTCTTCGCCCGCACGCTCGCGACGGATGTCCTCGACGCGGCCGGCGAGGTCGTGGCGAAGGCCGCCGCCGACATCGGCGACGTGCTCATCGACAACCTCATCGCGCAGGGCGTCGAGTCGGTCAAGGTCCGCTCGGTGCTCACCTGCGAGTCCGTGGTCGGCACGTGCGCGCGCTGCTACGGCCGCTCGCTCGCGACCCGTGAGCTCGTCGACATCGGCGAGGCCGTCGGCATCATCGCGGCCCAGTCGATCGGTGAGCCCGGTACCCAGCTGACGATGCGTACGTTCCACACCGGTGGTGTGGCGTCCGCGGACGACATCACGCAGGGTCTGCCGCGTGTCCAGGAGCTCTTCGAGGCCCGCACCCCCAAGGGTGAGGCCCCGATCTCCGAGGTCGCCGGTGTGATGAAGGTCGACGACTCCGAGGCGACCCGTCGCCTCGTGGTCACCCCCGACAACGGGGACGAGCCGGTCGAGTACCCGGTCACCAAGCGTTCGCGCCTCCTGGTCCAGGACGGCGAGCGCGTCGAGGTGGGCCAGCAGCTCGTCGCCGGTGCGGTCGACCCGAAGAACGTCCTGCGCATCCTCGGCCCGCGTGCCACCCAGAAGCACCTGGTGGACGAGGTCCAGAACGTCTACCGCTCGCAGGGCGTGGAGATCCACGACAAGCACATCGAGGTCATCGTGCGGCAGATGCTGCGTCGCGTGACCGTGCTCGACTCGGGTGAGACCAACCTGCTTCCGGGCGAGCTGGTCGAGCGCAGCCGCTTCGAGGGTGCGAACCGTGCGACGGTGACCGCCGGCGGCAAGCCCGCCTCGGCGCGTCCGGAGCTCATGGGCATCACGAAGGCGTCGCTCGCGACCGAGTCGTGGCTGTCCGCGGCCTCCTTCCAGGAGACCACCCGCGTCCTCACCGAGGCGGCGATGTCCGGCAAGTCGGACCCGCTCATCGGCCTCAAGGAGAACGTCATCCTCGGAAAGCTCATCCCCGCTGGTACCGGCCTCGCGCAGTACCGCACGGCGACGGTCGAGCCGACCGAGGAGGCCAAGGCCAACCTGTTCCCGACCTTCGGTTACGAGGAGTGGGACGGCCAGTACTTCGGCGAGGGCACCGGTCAGGCCGTGCCCCTCGAGGAGTTCGACATCCGAGACTGACATTCGACGGGGCCGGGCGGCACATGTCCGCTTTTGACGGCGGCGCGGAGCGCAGGTATCTTAGATGCTTGTGCCCGCGTCGCCGGGCCCCCGAGTCGCGCCCATGGTGCGATACCCGATGGAACGACACGCCCGGGCGCGGGGGTCGGGCCGATACGAGAAAAACGTTCCCGCAGAACCTCAGAGACACGGAGAAGTAGTGCCTACGATTCAGCAGCTGGTCAGGAAGGGTCGCCACCCCAAGGCCTCGAAGACCAAGACCCCGGCTCTTCAGTCGAGCCCCCAGCGTCGCGGCGTGTGCACGCGCGTCTACACGACCACCCCCAAGAAGCCGAACTCGGCCCTTCGTAAGGTCGCCCGTGTGCGCCTCTCGACCGGCATCGAGGTCACCGCGTACATCCCCGGTGAGGGCCACAACCTCCAGGAGCACTCGATCGTGCTCGTCCGCGGCGGTCGTGTGAAGGACCTCCCGGGTGTGCGCTACAAGATCGTCCGCGGCTCGCTCGACACCCAGGGCGTCAAGAACCGCAAGCAGGCTCGCAGCCGCTACGGCGCGAAGATGGAGAAGAAGTAATGCCTCGTAAGGGACCGGCCCCTAAGCGTCCGATCATCAACGACCCCGTGTACGGCGCCCCGGTCGTCACGCAGCTCATCAACAAGGTCCTCCTGGACGGCAAGAAGTCGACGGCCGAGGCCATCGTCTACGGCGCCCTCGAGGGCGTCCGCGAGAAGTCGGGCCAGGACCCCGTCGTCGTGCTCAAGCGCGCGCTCGACAACATCCGCCCCGCGCTCGAGGTCCGCAGCCGCCGTGTCGGTGGCGCGACCTACCAGGTCCCCGTCGACGTGCGCCCCGTGCGTCAGACCACGCTCGGCCTGCGCTGGCTGGTCGACTTCTCGCGCCAGCGCCGCGAGAAGACCATGACCGAGCGCCTCATGAACGAGATCCTCGACGCTTCGAACGGCCTCGGCGCCGCGGTGAAGCGCCGTGAGGACATGCACAAGATGGCCGAGTCGAACAAGGCGTTCGCGCACTACCGCTGGTAGTCGGCGCTCGTTCGTTCGCTCTTAAACCGAGGAGAATCACTCGTGGCACAGGACGTGCTGACGGACCTCAAGCGGGTCCGCAACATCGGCATCATGGCGCACATCGACGCCGGCAAGACCACCACCACCGAGCGCATCCTGTTCTACACGGGTGTGAACTACAAGATCGGTGAGACCCACGACGGTGCGTCGACGACCGACTGGATGGAGCAGGAGCAGGAGCGCGGCATCACCATCACCTCCGCCGCGGTGACCTGCTTCTGGAACGACAACCAGATCAACATCATCGACACCCCGGGTCACGTGGACTTCACCGTCGAGGTCGAGCGCTCGCTGCGCGTCCTCGACGGCGCGGTCGCGGTCTTCGACGGCAAGGAGGGCGTGGAGCCCCAGTCGGAGAACGTGTGGCGCCAGGCGGACAAGTACGACGTCCCCCGCATCTGCTTCGTCAACAAGATGGACAAGCTGGGCGCGGACTTCTACTTCACCGTCGAGACCATCGTGAAGCGCCTCGGCGCGCGACCGCTCGTGATCCAGCTGCCCATCGGCGCGGAGAACGACTTCATGGGCATCGTCGACCTGGTCGAGATGAACGCGAAGGTTTGGCCCGGCGACGCCAAGGGCGACGTGACCATGGGCGCGTCCTACGAGACCACCGAGATCCCCGCGGACCTCAAGGACAAGGCCGAGCAGTACCGCTCGGAGCTCCTCGAGGCCGTCGCGGAGTCGGACGACGAGCTGCTCGAGAAGTACCTCGGCGGCGAGGAGCTCACGCTCGCGGAGATCAAGGGCGCCATCCGCAAGATGACGATCGCCTCCGAGATCTACCCCGTGCTCTGCGGCTCCGCGTTCAAGAACCGCGGTGTGCAGCCGATGCTCGACGCGGTCATCGACTACCTCCCCGGCCCGACCGACGTGCCCGCCATCAAGGGTGTCGACGCCAAGGACGAGACGATCGAGATCGAGCGTCACGCCGACGCGAACGAGCCCTTCTCGGCTCTCGCGTTCAAGGTCGTGTCGCACCCGTTCTTCGGTCGCCTCACCTACGTGCGCGTCTACTCCGGTCACCTCGAGACCGGTGCCCAGGTCATCAACTCGACCAAGGGCAAGAAGGAGCGCATCGGCAAGCTCTTCCAGATGCACGCCAACAAGGAGAACCCGGTCGAGTCGATCTCCGCCGGCCACATCTACGCCGTGATCGGGCTCAAGGACACCACCACCGGTGACACCCTGTGCAACCCCGACCACCAGGTCGTGCTGGAGTCGATGACCTTCCCGGAGCCCGTCATCGACGTGGCCATCGAGCCCAAGACCAAGGGCGACCAGGAGAAGCTGTCGATCGCGATCCAGAAGCTCGCCGAGGAGGACCCGACCTTCCGCGTGCGCCTGGACGAGGAGACCGGCCAGACCGTCATCGGCGGCATGGGCGAGCTGCACCTCGACATCCTGGTCGACCGCATGCGTCGCGAGTTCAAGGTCGACGCGAACGTCGGCAAGCCGCAGGTCGCGTACCGCGAGACCATCCGCAAGACGGTCGACAAGTACGACTACACGCACAAGAAGCAGACCGGTGGCTCGGGCCAGTTCGCGAAGGTCCAGATCCGTCTGGAGCCGCTCGACGCCGACGCCGAGGTGCTGTACGAGTTCGAGAACGCCGTGACCGGTGGTCGCGTCCCGCGCGAGTACATCCCGTCGGTCGACGCGGGCATGCAGGCCGCCATGGAGCTCGGCATCCAGGCCGGCTACCCGGTCGTGGGCGTCAAGGCGACGCTGCTCGACGGCGCGTACCACGATGTGGACTCGTCGGAGATGGCGTTCAAGATCGCCGGCTCGATGGCCTTCAAGGAGGCCGCGCGTCAGGCGAAGCCCGTGCTGCTCGAGCCCATGATGGCGGTCGAGGTCCGTACTCCCGAGGAGTACATGGGCGACGTCATCGGCGACATCAACTCGCGTCGCGGCCAGATCCGCCAGATGTCGGACGTGTCCGGCGTCAAGGTGGTGGACGCGCTCGTGCCGCTGTCGGAGATGTTCGGTTACGTCGGCGACCTCCGGTCGAAGACGTCCGGTCGCGCCGTCTACTCGATGGTCTTCGACAGCTACGCGGAGGTCCCGAAGGCTGTGGCCGAGGAGATCATCGCGAAGACCCGGGGCGAGTAACCCCACCGGTTGAAAATCAGGAACAATAACGACCAGTAGGGATACGCCCCCGATGGCACCGGCCATCGACAATCGGATCCTCTACCCGAGTCTCACAACCCAATCAGGAGGAAGCCATCATGGCTAAGGCCAAGTTCGAGCGGTCCAAGCCGCACGTGAACGTCGGCACCATCGGTCACGTCGACCACGGTAAGACGACGCTGACCGCTGCGATCTCGAAGGTGCTGCACGACCAGTACCCGGACCTCAACCCGTTCACGCCGTTCGAGGACATCGACAAGGCTCCCGAGGAGCGCGAGCGCGGTATCACGATCAACATCGCGCACATCGAGTACCAGACGGAGAAGCGCCACTACGCGCACGTCGACGCTCCGGGTCACGCCGACTACATCAAGAACATGATCACCGGTGCGGCCCAGATGGACGGCGCGATCCTCGTGGTCGCGGCGACCGACGGCCCGATGGCCCAGACCCGTGAGCACGTGCTGCTCGCGAAGCAGGTCGGCGTCCCCTACCTGCTGGTCGCGCTGAACAAGTCGGACATGGTCGACGACGAGGAGATCCTCGAGCTCGTCGAGGTCGAGGTGCGCGAGCTCCTCTCCTCGCAGGGCTTCGACGGCGACAACGCCCCCGTCATCCAGGTCTCGGCGCTCAAGGCGCTCGAGGGCGACGAGAAGTGGGTCAAGTCGGTCCAGGACCTCATGAACGCGGTCGACGAGTTCGTTCCGGAGCCCGTCCGCGACATGGACAAGCCCTTCCTCATGCCGATCGAGGACGTCTTCACGATCACCGGTCGTGGCACCGTCGTCACCGGTAAGGTCGAGCGCGGCAAGCTCAAGATCAACTCGGAGGTCGAGATCCTCGGCATCCGCGAGCCGCAGAAGACCACCGTCACCGGTATCGAGATGTTCCACAAGCAGATGGACGAGGCGTGGGCCGGCGAGAACTGCGGTCTGCTGCTCCGTGGCACCAAGCGCGAGGATGTCGAGCGCGGCCAGGTCGTGGTCGCCCCCGGCACCACCACCCCGCACACCCAGTTCGAGGGCAAGGTCTACATCCTCAACAAGGATGAGGGTGGCCGCCACAACCCCTTCTACACGAACTACCGCCCGCAGTTCTACATCCGCACCACGGATGTGACCGGCGTCATCTCGCTGCCCGAGGGCACCGAGATGGTCATGCCGGGTGACACCACCGAGATGTCGGTCGAGCTCATCCAGCCGATCGCCCTCGAGGAGGGTCAGGGCTTCGCGATCCGCGAGGGTGGCCGTACCGTCGGTTCCGGCACCGTCACCAAGATCATCAAGTAAGTCCACGACTTACCTGAGCGAGGGCCTCCGCCTGACGGCGGGGGCCCTCGTCGCGTGCGGCGGACGATGCCGGGGGAGGGGCGGCGCGCCCGCCCGGCCCCGGCATCGTCCCCCGGCTCGTCGGCCGCTCCGCGGCGTGGCGGCCGGGACCTAGGACCGTTTGCACGCTACGCGCGAATCTGGCACAATATTCAGGTTGCCTATCGCGGGCAGCCGCACCTTCACCCACGGCCCGACTGAAAAGTCACGGCGCACGTGCGTCGCAGATACGCGACACGCCCGAGCGCGGGGGTCGGGGGAGATGACCATAGTTGTAACGAGAGATAAGGCAGACCACGCCATGGCGGGACAGAAGATCCGCATTCGGCTGAAGAGCTACGACCACGAGGTCATCGACTCTTCGGCCCGCAAGATCGTCGAGACGGTCACGCGCGCCGGTGCGTCGGTGGTGGGCCCCGTGCCGCTGCCGACCGAGAAGAACGTGTTCTGTGTGATCCGTTCGCCTCACAAGTACAAGGACTCCCGCGAGCACTTCGAGATGCGCACGCACAAGCGCCTCATCGACATCGTGGACCCGACGCCCAAGGCGGTCGACTCGCTCATGCGCCTCGACCTCCCCGCGGACGTCAACATCGAGATCAAGCTCTGACGAGCGATTCAGTACTGAGAAGTTAGGACTTCCCGAATCATGACTACGACTTCCAATGCCCAGCGCGCGGTCACCGCGCTGCTCGGTACGAAGCTGGGCATGACGCAGGTGTGGGACGCCGAGGGCCGCGTTGTGCCCGTCACGGTGATCCAGGTCGACACCAACGTCGTGACCCAGGTGCGGGGCGAGGCCACGGACGGCTACGAGGCCATCCAGCTCGCCTTCGGCTCCGTCGACCCGCGCCGCGTCACCAACCCCCTCAAGGGCCACTTCGAGGCCGCCGGCGTCACGCCGCGCCGCCACGTGGCCGAGGTCCGCACCGCCAACGCGTCCGAGTACTCGCTGGGCCAGGAGATCACCGCCGAGGTGTTCGAGGCCGGCCAGCTCGTCGACGTGACCGGCACCACCAAGGGCAAGGGCACCGCCGGTGTCATGAAGCGTCACGGCTTCTCCGGCGTGGGCGCCTCGCACGGTGCGCACCGCAACCACCGCAAGCCCGGCTCCATCGGTGGCGCGTCGACGCCTTCGCGCGTCTTCCGCGGCCTCAAGATGGCCGGCCGCATGGGTAACGCCCGCAAGACCGTCCAGAACCTCCTCGTCCACTCGGTGGACGCTGAGAAGGGCCTCGTGCTCGTCAAGGGCGCGGTTCCCGGCAACAAGGGCGGCGTCGTTCTCGTTCGCTCCGCTGTGAAGGGCGCGTGATAGCCATGGCTACCAACAAGACCGTCGAGCTTCCCGCCGACATCTTCGACGTTGACACCAACGTCCCCCTGATCCACCAGGTCGTCGTGGCGCAGCTCGCCGCCGCGCGACAGGGCACCCACGCCACCAAGACCCGCGGCGAGGTCCGCGGTGGTGGCCGCAAGCCCTACAAGCAGAAGGGCACCGGCCGCGCCCGCCAGGGTTCGACCCGTGCGCCGCAGTTCGCCGGCGGTGGCACCGTCCACGGCCCGCAGCCGCGCGACTACTCGCAGCGGACCCCCAAGAAGATGAAGGCCGCCGCGCTTCGCGGTGCCCTCTCGGACCGCGCCCGCGCCGGCCGCGTCCACGTCGTGGACTCGATCGTCTCGGGTGACACGCCGTCGACCAAGGCCGCCATCGAGGCGCTCGCCGCGATCACCGCGGGCCGTTCGGCCCTCGTGGTCATCGAGCGCTCGGACGAGCAGACGATCCTCTCGCTGCGCAACGCGGCGAGCGTCCACCTCATCGCGGTCGACCAGCTCAACACCTACGACGTGCTCGTGAACGACGACACGGTCTTCACCAAGGGTGCCTTCGACGCGTTCGTCGCCGGCCCCGCCACGGGCAAGTCCGTGAAGGCTGTCGCGACGGCGTCCGAGGCGGAGGAGAAGTAATGACCACGCTGAACAAGGACCCGCGCGACATCATCGTCCGCCCGATCGTCTCCGAGAAGACCTACGGCCTGATGGACGAGGGCAAGTACACCTTCGAGGTGGACCCGCGCTCGAACAAGACCGAGATCAAGATCGCGGTCGAGCAGATCTTCGGTGTGAAGGTCGCGTCCGTCAACACCATCAACCGCAAGGGCAAGACGCGCCGCACCCGCTTCGGCCTCGGCAAGCGCAAGGACGTCAAGCGCGCGATCGTCACCATCGCAGGCGACGCGGGCATCGACATCTTCAGCGGCCAGGCCGGCTAGAAGGACAGGTAAAGCACTCATGGCTATTCGCAAGTACAAGCCGACGACGCCGGGCCGCCGTGGCTCGTCCGTCGCCGACTTCGTCGAGGTCACCCGTTCGGAGCCCGAGAAGTCGCTCGTCCGCCCGCTGCACAAGAAGGGCGGCCGCAACAACACCGGTCGCATCACCACCCGTCACCAGGGTGGCGGTCACAAGCGCGCCTACCGCGTGATCGACTTCCGTCGTCACGACAAGGACGGCGTGCCCGCGACCGTCGCGCACATCGAGTACGACCCCAACCGCACCGCCCGCATCGCGCTCCTGCACTACGCGGACGGCGAGAAGCGCTACATCATCGCCCCCGAGAAGCTCGGTCAGGGCGACCGCGTGGAGAACGGCCCCGGCGCTGACATCAAGCCCGGCAACAACCTCCCGCTGCGCAACATCCCCGTCGGTACGGTCATCCACGCGATCGAGCTCAAGCCGGGCGGCGGCGCCAAGATCGCCCGCTCGGCCGGTGCCTCGGTCCAGCTCGTGGCGAAGGACGGCCCCTACGCGCAGCTGCGCATGCCGTCCGGTGAGATCCGCAACGTCGACCTGCGCTGCCGCGCGACGGTCGGCGAGGTGGGCAACGCCGAGCAGTCCAACATCAACTGGGGCAAGGCCGGCCGCATGCGCTGGAAGGGCAAGCGCCCGACCGTGCGTGGTGTCGTCATGAACCCGGTGGACCACCCGCACGGTGGTGGTGAGGGCAAGACGTCCGGTGGTCGCCACCCCGTCTCGCCGTGGGGCAAGCCCGAGGGCCGTACCCGCAAGCCCAACAAGGAAAGCGACAAGCTCATCGTGCGTCGCCGCAAGACTGGCAAGAACAAGCGATAAGGGAGCCTGGACATGCCTCGTAGCCTCAAGAAGGGCCCCTTCATCGACGACCACCTTCTCAAGAAGGTGGACGCCCAGAACGAAGCGGGTACCAAGAACGTCATCAAGACCTGGTCGCGTCGTTCGGTCATCACGCCGGACTTCCTGGGTCACACCTTTGCCGTGCACGACGGCCGCAAGCACGTCCCGGTGTTCGTCACCGAGTCGATGGTCGGCCACAAGCTGGGCGAGTTCGCCCCCACGCGCACGTTCAAGGGCCACGTCAAGGACGACCGCAAGGGCCGCCGCTAAGGCGCCTGAGCGAAGGTAAAGGGAGTTAGAAATGGAAGCCAAGGCGCAGACGCGGTACATCCGCGTGACCGCCCAGAAGGCTCGCCGCGTCGTGAACCTGGTCCGTGGTCAGAACGCTGTGCAGGCCTCGGCCTCGCTGAAGTTCCAGCCGCAGGCCGTCGCGACCGATGTGCGCAAGCTCATCGACTCGGCGATCGCCAACGCGCGTGTGAAGGCCGACAAGGCCGGCGAGCGCTTCGACGAGTCTGAGCTCGTCATCAAGGAGATCTTTGTGGACGAGGGTCCGACCATGAAGCGCATCCAGCCGCGCGCTCAGGGTCGTGCCAACCAGATCCTCAAGCGTTCCTGCCACATCACCGTCACCGTCGCGACCCCGGTCGCTGCCAAGTAAGGGGCCAAGTAATGGGACAGAAGGTCAACCCCCACGGCTACCGCCTGGGCATCACGACCGACCACCGTTCGCGCTGGTTCGCCGACTCGACCAAGAAGGGCGAGCGCTACCGCGACTACGTGGACGAGGACGTCAAGATCCGCAAGATGATGTCGGAGGGCCTCGAGCGCGCCGGCGTCTCGAAGGTGGAGATCGAGCGTACGCGTGAGCGCGTCCGCGTCGACCTGCACACCGCGCGTCCGGGCATCGTCATCGGCCGCCGCGGCGCCGAGGCCGACAAGCTTCGCGCCAACCTCGAGAAGCTGACGGGCAAGCAGGTCCAGCTCAACATCCTCGAGGTCAAGAACGCCGAGGTCGACGCGCAGCTCGTGGCGCAGGGCATCGCGGAGCAGCTCGCCTCGCGCGTGTCCTTCCGCCGTGCGATGCGCAAGGGCATCCAGTCCTCGCTCCGCGCCGGTGCCAAGGGCATCCGCGTGCAGTGCTCGGGCCGTCTCGGCGGCGCCGAGATGTCGCGTTCGGAGTTCTACCGCGAGGGCCGCGTGCCGCTGCACACCCTCCGCGCGAACATCGACTACGGCTTCTTCGAGGCCCGCACCACCTTCGGCCAGATCGGCGTGAAGGTGTGGATCTACAAGGGTGACATGACGGAGAAGGAGTGGGCCGCCGAGCAGGCGAAGGCCCCCCGTCCGCAGCGTGGCCGTGGTCGTGGCGACCGCGGTGACCGCGGCCCCCGTCGTGACGCCGCCCCCCGCCAGTCCGAGGCCCCCGCGGCCGAGGCCCCCGCTGCCGAGGCTCCCGCCGAGGCCGGTAAGGAGAGCTGACAATGCTTATCCCCCGTCGAGTGAAGCACCGCAAGCAGCACCACCCGAAGCGTTCGGGTGCTGCGACCGGTGGCACCACCATCGCCTTCGGTGACTTCGGCATCCAGGCTCTCGAGCCCGCCTACGTCACCAACCGCCAGATCGAGGCGGCGCGTATCGCGATGACCCGCCACATCAAGCGTGGTGGAAAGGTCTGGATCAACATCTACCCGGACCGCCCCCTGACCAAGAAGCCTGCCGAGGTCCGCATGGGCTCCGGTAAGGGTTCCCCCGAGTGGTGGGTCGCGAACGTGAAGCCCGGTCGGGTCATGTTCGAGCTCGCCGGCGTCCCGGAGGAGCTTGCTCGCGAGGCCATGCGCCGCGCGCAGCACAAGCTCCCCATGAAGACCCGCTTCGTTTCCCGTGAGGGTGGTGACATCTAATGGCCATCGGTACCAAGGACCTCATGCCGTCCGAGCTGGACGCGATGGAGAACGAGCGCCTGGTCGAGGAGCTCAAGAAGGCCAAGGAGGAGCTGTTCAACCTGCGCTTCCAGTCGGCCACCGGCCAGCTCGAGAACCACGGTCGTCTCAAGGCCGTCAAGCGCGACATCGCGCGCATCTACACGATCCTGCGTGAGCGCGAGCTCGGTATCCGCACCGCGCCCTCCGCGAAGGCATAAGGAACAGATATGTCGACCAAGAAGCACACGACGGCGACCGAGGAGCACCGCGCGTACCGCAAGACGCGCCGTGGCTACGTGACGTCGGACAAGATGGACAAGACCATCACCGTGGAGATCGAGGACCGCGTCAAGCACCCGCTCTACGGCAAGGTCATGCGCCGTACCAGCAAGATCAAGGCCCACGACGAGGCCAACACCGCCGGCATCGGCGACCTCGTCGTCGTGATGGAGACCCGTCCGCTGTCCGCTTCCAAGCGGTGGCGTCTGGTCGAGATCGTCGAGAAGGCCAAGTAACTACTAGTTCGACCAGGCTCGCTCGGACCGAGCGAGAACCAGACGACAGGAGAAAGACATGATTCAGCAGGAGTCGCGACTCCGCGTCGCCGACAACACGGGTGCGAAGGAAGTCCTCTGCATCCGCGTGCTCGGCGGCTCGCACCGTCGCTACGCCGGCATCGGCGACATCATCGTCGCCACCGTCAAGGACGCTATCCCCGGCGGCAACGTCAAGAAGGGTGATGTCGTCAAGGCGGTCGTCGTGCGTACCACCAAGGAGCGTCGCCGTCCCGACGGTTCGTACATCCGCTTCGACGAGAACGCTGCGGTGATCCTCAAGAACCTCGAGGGTGACCCCCGTGGCACCCGCATCTTCGGCCCCGTGGGCCGCGAGCTGCGCGACAAGAAGTTCATGAAGATCATCTCGCTGGCACCGGAGGTCATCTGATGGCGAAGATCAAGAAGGACGACCTCGTGGTCGTCATCGCCGGCCGTGACCGCGGTCAGCAGGGCCGCGTGCTGTCGGTCGACCCCGAGCGCGAGCGCGTGGTCGTCGAGGGCATCCAGCGTGTCACCAAGCACATCAAGCCGGGTACCCGCCGCGACAACGCCGAGGGTGGCCTCGTGACCGTCGAGGCCGCGATCCACATCTCGAACGTGATGCTCGTGGACCCGGAGACCAAGAAGGGCACCCGTGTGGGCTACCGCACGGAAGAGGTCGAGCAGGACGGTCGCACCCGCACCAAGCGTGTGCGTGTCGCCAAGCGCTCGGGTAAGGACGTCTGATGGCAGCCGCGACCACCACTCCGCGCCTCAAGGAGAAGTACCGCAACGAGGTCATCGCGCAGCTGCGCGAGGAGTTCGGCCACGAGAACATCAACCAGGTCGGCGGCCTCGTCAAGGTCGTCGTCAACATGGGTGTGGGCGACGCCGCGAAGGACTCGAAGCTCATCGAGGGCGCCATCGCGGACCTGACCGCCATCACCGGTCAGAAGCCGCAGGTCACCAAGGCCCGCAAGTCCATCGCGCAGTTCAAGCTGCGCGAGGGCCAGCCGATCGGCGCGCACGTCACGCTGCGCGGCGACCGCATGTGGGAGTTCCTCGACCGCCTGGTCTCGGTGGCGCTTCCCCGCATCCGTGACTTCCGCGGCCTCAGCCCCAAGCAGTTCGACGGCAACGGCAACTACACCTTCGGTCTCACCGAGCAGTCGATGTTCCACGAGATCGACCAGGACAAGATCGACCGCGTGCGCGGCATGGACATCACCGTGGTGACGTCCGCCACCACCGACGACGAGGGCCGCTCGCTGCTCAAGCAGCTGGGCTTCCCGTTCAAGGAGAAGTAGGACATGGCCAAGACTGCGCTGAAGAACAAGGCCGCCGGCAAGCAGAAGTTCGCCGTCCGCGCCTACACCCGGTGCCAGAAGTGCGGCCGTCCGCACTCGGTGTACCGCAAGTTCGGCCTCTGCCGCGTGTGCTTCCGCGAGATGGCTCACCGCGGTGAGCTTCCCGGCATCACCAAGAGCAGCTGGTAAACCACTACGCCACAGGTCCCCTTCGGGGAAACCACGGCGAGGAAGAGTTCAAGACTCATGACGATGACTGACCCCATCGCAGACATGCTCACGCGTCTGCGCAACGCTAACGCGGCGTACCACGAGACCGTGTCGATGCCGCACTCCAAGCTCAAGGCGAACATCGCCAAGATCCTGGAGTCCGAGGGCTACATCTCCGGCTCCGCCACGGCGGACGCCGAGGTCGGCAAGACCCTCACCCTCACGCTGAAGTACGGCCCCAACCGCGAGCGTTCGCTCGCCGGTGTGCGCCGTGTGTCGAAGCCCGGCCTTCGCGTGTACGCCAAGTCGACGAACCTGCCCAAGGTGCTCGGCGGCCTCGGCGTTGCCATCCTGTCCACCTCCTCCGGTCTGCTGACCGACCGCGAGGCCGAGAAGAAGGGCGTCGGCGGCGAGGTCGTCGCGTTCGTCTGGTAACCGGAAAGGAGAACGACATATGTCACGCATTGGCAAGATCGCCGTTCCGGTTCCCGCCGGAGTGGACGTCACCATCGACGGCGCCGACGTCGTCGTGAAGGGCCCCAAGGGCACCCTCACGCACTCGGTCGCCTCGCCCATCACGGTCGAGAAGGGCGATGAGGGCCTCGAGGTCAAGCGCCCGAACGACGAGCGTCTCTCGAAGTCGCTCCACGGCCTGACCCGCACCCTGATCGCGAACATGGTCACCGGTGTCACTGCCGGCTACGAGAAGAAGCTCGAGATCGTCGGCACGGGTTACCGCGTCGCGCTCAAGGGCTCGGACCTCGAGTTCGCGCTCGGCTTCTCGCACCCGGTCGTCGTGACCCCGCCGGAGGGCATCACCTTCTCGGTCGAGGGCCCCACCAAGTTCACCGTCGCGGGCATCAGCAAGCAGCAGGTGGGCGAGGTTGCGGCGAACATCCGCAAGATTCGCAAGCCCGAGCCGTACAAGGGCAAGGGCGTCCGCTACGCCGGCGAGCAGGTTCGCCGCAAGGCAGGAAAGACGGGTAAGTAAGACATGGGTATCGCAATCAAGGGCAAGGGCAAGGCGATCCAGCGCAAGCGTCGCCACTTCCGCCTGCGCAAGAAGATCTCCGGCACCGCTGCTCGTCCCCGCCTCGTCGTCACCCGCTCGAGCCGTCACATGGTCGCGCAGATCGTGGACGACACGGTCGGCAAGACCCTCGTGTCGGCGTCGACCCTCGAGGCCGACATCCGCGCGCTGGACGGCGACAAGACGGCCAAGGCCTCCAAGGTCGGCGAGCTCGTCGCCGAGCGCGCGAAGGCTGCGGGCATCGAGGCCGTCGTGTTCGACCGTGGCGGCAACAAGTACCACGGTCGCGTGGCGGCTGTGGCCGACGGCGCCCGAGAGGCGGGCCTCGCCCTCTAGGGCGTGGCCAGGAGTGAGGAAGACTTATGGCTGACAACAACAGCGGCCGTCGCGGCGGGAACCGTCGCGACAACGAGCCGGAGAACAAGTTCGTCGAGCGCGTCGTCACCATCAACCGCGTCGCCAAGGTCGTGAAGGGCGGTCGTCGCTTCAGCTTCACCGCGCTCGTGGTCGTCGGCGACGGCGAGGGCAACGTGGGCATCGGCTACGGCAAGGCGAAGGAGGTGCCGGCCGCGATCTCGAAGGGTGTCGAGGAGGCCAAGCGCAACTTCTTCCGCGTCCCCCGTATCCAGGGCACCATCCCCCACGCTGTCCAGGGTGAGGCGGCTGCGGGCGTCGTGTTCCTGCGCCCCGCGTCCCCGGGTACCGGTGTGATCGCCGGTGGTCCGGTGCGCGCGGTGCTCGAGTGCGCCGGCATCCACGACGTGCTGAGCAAGTCGCTCGGCTCGTCCAACGCGATCAACATCGTGCACGCGACCGTCGACGCCCTCAAGCGCCTCGAGCGCCCCGAGGCCGTCGCGGCCCGTCGCGGCAAGGCTGTGGAGGACGTGGCCCCGGCCGCGATGCTCCGCGCCCAGGCAGCGGGGGTGAAGTAGTCATGGCACGACTCAAGGTCGTTCAGAAGAAGTCGGCGATCGGCACCAAGCCGCAGCACCGCGAGACCCTGCGCACGCTGGGCCTCAAGCGCATCGGCGACATCGTCGTGAAGGAGGACCGTCCCGAGATCCGCGGGATGGTCAAGGCGGTGGACCACCTGGTCACCGTTGAGGAGGTTGACTGATGGCTGACGCCAACACGCCGGCCGAGGAGACCGCCGAGAAGGCTGCTCCCGCCAAGAAGCCGGCCGCCAAGAAGGCTCCGGCGAAGGCCGCAGCCGACAAGCCCGCCGCGAAGAAGCCCGCCGCGAAGAAGCCTGCTGCGAAGAAGGCCGACGCCGCGACGGACGAGGCGAAGCCCGCCGCCAAGAAGCCTGCTGCCAAGAAGGCCGCGGCCAAGGTGGAGGAGCCCGAGGAGAAGGTGAACACCCTCAAGGTGCACCACCTCCGTCCCGCCCCCGGCTCGCACACCAAGAAGACCCGTGTGGGTCGTGGTGAGGCGTCCAAGGGTAAGACCGCGGGTCGCGGCACCAAGGGCACGGGTGCCCGCTACCAGGTTCCGGAGCGCTTCGAGGGTGGTCAGACGCCCATCCACATGCGCATCCCGAAGCTGCGCGGCTTCAAGAGCCCCTTCAAGGTCTACTACCAGGTCGTCAACGTGGGCCAGCTCTCCGAGCTGTTCCCCAAGGGCGGCGACGTGACCAAGGCGGACCTCGTGGCCAAGGGTGCGGTGCGCCGCAACCAGCCCGTCAAGGTCCTCGGTGAGGGCGAGATCTCCGTCAAGGTGACGCTCGTCGACGCCGACAAGGTCTCGCAGTCCGCGAAGACCAAGATCGAGGCCGCTGGCGGCTCGGTCAACGAGGGCTAGAAGTGATCGCACCGGGCCCGTCCGTGAGGACGGGCCCGGTCGCGTATCCTCGTCCTGACTCAAATCCCATGGAGGACCAATGCTGAGCGGCTTCATGAGTGCCTTCCGCACCCCCGATCTTCGGAGCAAGCTCCTCTTCACCATCGGGATCATCGCGATCTACCGCCTCGGTGTCGCGATCCCCACCCCCGGCGTCGACTACGGGAACGTCGAGCTCTGCCTCTCGCAGACCTCCGCGACCGGCGCGTTCGCCATCCTCAACCTCTTCTCCGGCGGCGCGCTGCTGCAGCTGTCGATCTTCGCGCTGGGCATCATGCCGTACATCACGGCGTCGATCATGGTCCAGCTGCTCCGTGTGCTCATCCCTCGTTTCGAGACGCTCCACAAGGAGGGCTCCGAGGGCCAGGCCAAGCTGACGCAGTACACGCGCTACATCACCGTCGGCTTCGCGGCCATCCAGTCCGCGTCGTACATCACCATGGCGCGCAACGGGCTGTTCTTCCCGGGCTGCTCGGTGGACGTCATCCCCAACGACTCGTGGAACGTCATCCTCACGATGGTGCTGACCATGACGGCCGGCACGGTGTTCATCATGTGGCTCGGCGAGCGCATCACCGAGCGCGGCGTCGGCAACGGCATGTCGCTGCTGATCTTCACCTCGGTCGCGGCGGGCTTCCCCAGCATGGTCTCGTCCATCTGGAACTCGTCCGACGGCGTGCGCAACACCGTGCTCGTGGCGATCGCGCTGCTCGCGGTCATCGCCGCGGTCGTGTTCGTCGAGCAGTCGCAGCGCCGCATCCCGGTCCAGTACGCGAAGCGCATGGTGGGCCGCAAGATGCTGGGCGGCTCGTCCACCTACATCCCGCTGAAGATCAACATGGCGGGCATCATCCCGGTCATCTTCGCGTCGTCGCTGCTGACGCTGCCGCAGGTGATCCTCCAGTTCCAGGGCGACGACCCGGCGGGCTGGGTCGTGTGGCTCAACAACAACGTCGCGAGCCAGAGCGCCCCGCTCCACATCGCCCTCTACATCCTGCTGATCGTGTTCTTCGCGTACTTCTACACCGCGATCACGTTCAACCCGGTCGAGGTCGCCGACAACATGAAGAAGTACGGCGGCTTCATCCCGGGCATCCGTCCCGGCACTCCCACCGCGGAGTTCCTCGACTACGTCCTCTCGCGCATCACCGCCGCAGGCTCGCTGTACCTGGCGATCGTGGCGCTGCTGCCCACCGTCATGTTCGTGGCGCTGGGCCTGTCGACGTCGATCCCGTTCGGCGGCACGTCGATCCTCATCCTCGTGGGCGTCGGCCTCGACACCGTGAAGCGCATCCAGTCCCAGCTCGAGCAGCATCACTACGAAGGGTTCCTCCGGTAATGCGCGCAGTTCTTCTCGGTCCCCCCGGTGCAGGCAAGGGCACCCAGGCGGCCCGCCTCACCGAGCGCTTCGGCGTTCCGGCCATCTCCACCGGCGACATCTTCCGTGCCAACGTCAAGGGCGGCACGGAGCTCGGCCGCAAGACGCAGGAGTACATGAACGCGGGCCAGCTGGTCCCGGACGAGGTCACGAACGCCATGGTGCGCGCGCGTCTCGCCGAGGACGATGCGGCCGCGGGCTTCCTGCTCGACGGCTACCCCCGCAACCCCGAGCAGGCGGTCGAGCTCGACACGATGCTCGCCGACCTCGGCGTCGAGCTCGACGTCGCGATCGAGATCACCGCGGACTTCGACGAGGTCACCGCGCGCCTGCTCAAGCGCGCCGAGATCGAGGGCCGTGCGGACGACACCGAGCCGGTGATCCGCAAGCGCCTCGAGGTCTACTCGACGTCGACCGCTCCGCTCACCGCGTTCTACGCGGGCAAGGGCCTGCTGGTGCAGGTCGACGGCCTCGGCGAGATCGACGAGGTCACCGACCGGCTCGTCGCCGCAGTCTCGCGCTGACCTGAGATGGCCGGCCGTATCGAGCTGAAGACCCGCGAGCAGATGCGGGTCATGGCGCAGGCCGGCGTCATCGTCGAGCGTGCCCTGGCCGCGGCGAAGGCCGCGTGCGTCGCGGGCGCGCCGACGTCGGCCGCCGATGCGGCTGCGGCCGCCGTGATCGCGGAGGCGGGGGCGACCTCGAACTTCCTCGGCTACCACGGCTTCCCCGCGACCGTCTGCATCTCGGTCAACGAGGAGGTGGTCCACGGGATCCCGGGCGACCGCGTGCTCGCGCCGGGCGACGTGGTCTCGATCGACTGCGGCGCGATCGTCGACGGCTGGCACGGCGACAGCGCCGTCAGCTTCATCGTGGGCGAGCCGCTGACCGCCGCCGACACCGCGCTGGTGAAGGCCACCGAGCGCTCGCTGTGGGCGGGGATCGCCGCGCTCGCCTCGGCTTCGCGCATCTCCGACGTGTCCGCCGCGGTCGAGCGCGTCGCGGACGAGGCGGGCCTCCACCCGATCGACGGCTACGTGGGCCACGGCATCGGCACCGCCATGCACATGGCCCCGGACGTCCCCAACTACCGCACCCGGGGGCGCAGCCCGCGCGTGCAGCCGGGCATGTGCCTGGCGATCGAGCCGATGCTGGTCATCGGCACGGACGAGTCCGCCGTGCTGAACGACGAGTGGACCGTCGTGTCCCTCGACGGCTCCCGGGCGGCGCACTGGGAGCACTCGGTCGCGGTGCACGAGGACGGCATCTGGGTCCTCACCGCCTCCGACGGCGGCGCCTCGCGCCTCGCGCCTCTCGGCGTCACCCCCGTCGCCCCCTGACCGCGCGCCGGGGCGGCATGCCCCGTTCGCGCCGTATCCGAGCATCGTCCCTGGTGTGAGCCATCTCTCACGGGTTCATACGGCCGTTACGTGGGGGCCACGCGGGGGCAAAGGCGAGGCGTTAGCGTCGTCTCAGCCGGCGACCCGGATGCCGGCGTGCTGAGGGAGGGCACGATGGCGCGAGGGTTCAACTATGCCCCCGGTGCGAGCGACGAGGTGCAGGAGGCGTCCGACGAGGGTCTGAGCAAGGAGCGCATGCTCGAGCTCGGCGGTTCCCGCAACGCGGTGGTGCGCGAGGCGATCGCGGCGCGCCCGGACTGCCCGTTCGGCCTCATGGTGACGCTGGCGCACGACTCTGCTCCGCCGGTGCGGGCGGCGCTGGCCGCGAACCCCCGCGTGCTGCAGTCGCTGCTCGAGCATCTCTCGCGCGACCGCCAGGAGACGGTGCTGATCGCGGCAGCGGGCAACCCGACCGCCACGTCGGAGATCCTCGATGCGCTGGCCGGGAGCAGGAAGGCCGCGGTGCGCGACGCCGCCGTGGCCGCGCTGGACGCCCAGGCCGACCGCGGCGGCGCCACGGGCACCGCCCCCGAGCTGCTCCGCGACCAGGTGTTCGAGCGGTCGCGCGAGCGTCGCGACGCGATGCTCGCGGAGCGCGCGGCCGCGGCGGCCGCCTCGGAGGAGGGTGCCGAGGAGGAGTCGGCGCCCAAGCCGGTGCGCACCGCTCCCGTGCGAGGCTTCCTGCCGCCGGTCGACGCGTAGCGCGACACCGAGCATTCGCGTCCGCTTCACCCGATAGACACCTGTCGTCCAGTTTCCGCTCATCACCGCCGCCTAGCATCGCGCTACCTGACGCGGGGGAGGTGCGCGGTGGCGGACGACGGCTGGTCGCGGGCGTTCATGGCGGCGTCCGGCGTGCCCATGGCCGGCGACCGTCAGGACGACGCCCTGCGCGCGCTCGTGAACGAGGCGCGCGCGGAGGGCCTCGACCGCTCGCGCATGGCGGTGCTCGCCGCGCATCGAGAGGTCGAGGTGCGGGAGGCGGTCGCCTCGCGTCGCGACTGCCCGGTCGCGCTGCAGGCGACGCTCGCGCATGACAGGCGGGGGTCGGTGCGGGTCGCGCTGGCCTCGTGCGCAGGCATCGCGATCGGGGTCGCGGGGGAGCTCGCGCGCGACAAGGACGCCTCCGTCCTCAAGGCGCTCGCGCGGAACTCCGCCACGCCGCGCCAGGTGCTCGAGGCGCTCGCGCTCCACCGGCGTCCGGACGTCGCCCGTCTCGCGCGGCGCGCGCTGGACGGAGGGTCGCCCGCCGCGGGAGCCGTGGAGCAGACGGCGACGCGCCCGGCCTTCGTGCGCCCGAGCGCCCACGCGGAGCAGTCCTCGCCCGTGGGGGAGAGGCGCGCTCGGGCGCTCGCGCCGCGGCCCGAGGTGGGCCGCAGCGGGCCGAGGCCCGCCCGTTGACCTGGTGCGACGCCTCCGGCGAGATGTGCGATGTGTCTGACACATGACGTGATGTCTGATTCCTCACACGGGTTTGAGACCGCCCCGCCGCACCGGTAGATATTTCCTACAACGGCAAGCGTGGGGAGGTACGACGTGGTGGTTCCGGTCAGCGGCTCGTCGGAGGACGTCATGAGGGCTCTCGATCCCGGGGTGTCCGGCTCCGAGCTCCTCCCCCTCGCGGTGCATCGCGACGCGGCGGTGCGCGCGGCCGTCGCGGGTCGCTCCGACTGCCCCATGGGTGCGCTCGTCTCGCTCGGCCACGACGTGAACCTCGACGTCCTGGGCGCGCTGCTCGCCAACCCCCGCACCCCCTCGTCGGTGGTGCGCCGTCTCGCGGATCACCGCGACCCGCGCATCTCGGGTCTCGCGGTCCAGCGGCTGCGCAACTCGTTCCGCTGAGCCGCGCCGTCGTCACGCCGCGCGCCGTCCCGTAGACTCGGGGGACGATGCGGCGTCGAGCGCCGCGCCGCGCGTCGCCAGACGCGCCGACGGGATCCGCCTCCCGCGCTGCTGCCTGCGCGCGGTTGAGAGCAGGGGAAGATTGCCGTATAGTTTTCCGTTGGGCGTTTTTGCGCGCCCGCATCCCTGTCAATCAACGTTAGCGGAGTTCATGGCTAAGAAGGACGGCGTCATCGAGGTCGAGGGCGTGGTGGTCGAAGCACTGCCGAACGCATCGTTCCGAGTGGAGTTGACGAACGGGCACCTGGTGCTCGCTCACATCTCCGGCAAGATGCGACAGCACTACATCAGGATCCTCCCCGAGGACCGCGTGGTGGTGGAGCTCAGCCCGTACGACCTGTCCCGCGGCCGCATCGTCTACCGCTACAAGTGAGTCGTCGAGACGGCGCGCGCGCGTGCCTGATCGACGCAGGAAAGAACCATGAAGGTTAAGCCCAGCGTCAAGCCCATCTGCGACAAGTGCAAGGTGATCCGACGCAATGGCCGAGTGATGGTCATCTGCGACAACCTGCGCCACAAGCAGCGTCAGGGCTAGACACACCCGAGAACATCCTCGTTCGACCATATGCATCAAACCCCCGGCTCGGAGGCCGGGGCCCGCTCTAGACAGCAGCGGGGCGGTCGAGCGTCAGACCTCCGACTACTGATGGAGTAGAACCAGAAATGGCACGCATCGTCGGAGTCGACATCCCGCGCGACAAGCGCATGGAGATCGCACTCACCTACATCTACGGCATCGGCCGTACCCGCTCGCAGGAGATCCTCGCCGCCACCGGCATCTCCTCCGACCTTCGCGTCAAGGACGCGACGGACGAGCAGCTCGTCGCGATCCGCGACTACATCGAGGCCAACTTCACCGTCGAGGGCGACCTGCGCCGCGAGGTGACCGCCGACATCCGCCGCAAGGTCGAGATCGGCAACTACCAGGGTCTCCGCCACCGCCGTGGCATGCCCGTCCGCGGTCAGCGCACGAAGACCAACGCGCGCACTCGCAAGGGCCCCAAGAAGACCGTCGCCGGAAAGAAGAAGTAAGACATGGCCGCTCCTACTCGCAAGCCGCGCAAGAAGATCAAGAAGACCGTCGCGCACGGTCAGGCGCACATCAAGTCCACCTTCAACAACACGATCATCTCGATCACGGACCCCTCGGGTGCCGTCGTGTCGTGGTCGTCGTCGGGCCAGGTCGGCTTCAAGGGTTCGCGCAAGTCGACCCCGTACGCCGCGCAGATGGCCGCCGAGGCCGCTGCTCGCCGCGCCACCGACGCCGGCATGAGCAAGGTCGACGTGTTCGTCAAGGGCCCGGGCTCGGGCCGCGACACCGCGATCCGCTCGCTCACGGCCGCCGGCCTCGAGGTGACCTCCATCAAGGACGTCACCCCGCAGGCGCACAACGGCTGCCGCCCCCCGAAGCGCCGCCGCAACTAGCACGCCCGCGCGGGTGAGCCCGCGCTCACGGTCGCGGGCCGATGCGACGCATCGGCCCGTGACCACACCCCATTTCCAGCTTCTGGCCCCTTCCGGACCGATCCCGGCAGGGAACCCTCGAGCATCAGATAGCGGATGCTCGGAAAGGAAACAACCGTGCTGATCGCACAGCGTCCCACGCTGACCGAGAAGGTCATCTCGGAGAACCGTTCGCAGTTCTCGCTCAAGCCGCTCGAGCCCGGCTTCGGCTACACGCTCGGCAACTCGCTCCGCCGCACGCTCCTGTCGTCCATCCCGGGCGCGGCCGTGACGTCGGTGCGCTTCGAGGGCGTCCTCCACGAGTTCACCACCATCGACGGTGTGAAGGAGGACGTGACCGAGATCCTGCTCAACCTCAAGAACCTCGTGGTCTCGTCGGAGAACGACGAGCCCGTCGTGATGTACCTGCGCAAGTCGGGCGCGGGCGTCGTCACCGGTGCTGACATCCAGCCCCCGGCCGGCGTCGAGATCCACAACCCGGACCTCCACATCGCGACGCTCAACGCGAAGGCGAAGTTCGAGGTGGAGCTCACGGTCGAGCGCGGGCGCGGTTACGTTCCTGCGGCGATGAACAAGAGCTACGACGCGGAGATCGGCCAGATCCCCGTCGACTCGATCTACTCGCCCGTCCTCAAGGTGACCTACAAGGTCGAGGCCACCCGTGTCGCGCAGCGCACGGACTTCGACGAGCTGGTCATCGACGTCGAGACCAAGAACTCGATCTCGCCCCGCGACGCCGTCGCGTCGGCGGGTGCGACGCTCGTCGAGCTCTTCTCGCTCGCCCGTGGCCTCAACGAGGCCGCCGAGGGCATCGAGATCGGCCCGTCCGAGACGGACGAGTCGCTCGAGGAGGACTACAACCAGCCGATCGAGGAGCTCAACCTCACGCAGCGGTCCTACAACTGCCTCAAGCGTGAGGGCATCCACACCGTGGGTGAGCTCACCGCGCGGTCCGAGGCGGATCTCATGGACATCCGCAACTTCGGCCAGAAGTCGATCACCGAGGTCAAGGAGAAGCTCGCCGAGCTGGGCTTCTCCCTGAAGGACGGCGCCGTCGAGTACGACAACGGCTCCTCCGTCTACTTCTCGGGCAGCGACGAGTAACAAGGAGAATTCTCAATCATGCCTACCCCCACCAAGGGCGCCCGCCTGGGCGGCGGCCCCGCGCACGAGCGTCAGATGCTCGCGAACCTCTCGCAGAGCCTGTTCGAGCACGGCCGTATCACCACCACCGTGACCAAGGCCAAGCGCCTGCGCCCGCACGCCGAGCGTCTCATCACCTTCGCGAAGCGCGGCGACCTCGCCTCGCGCCGCAAGGTGCTCGGGATCATCTCGGACAAGGGCGTCGTCCACAAGCTCTTCACCGAGATCGGCCCCGGCTTCGCCGAGCGTGACGGCGGCTACACCCGCATCACCAAGACCGGCTTCCGCAAGGGCGACAACGCCCCCATGGCCGTGATCGAGCTCGTCGAGTTCGGTGCCCCCGCCAAGAAGGCCGTCGCTAAGGAGGCCGAGAAGGCCACCAAGAAGGCTGCGCCGAAGAAGGCCGAGAAGGTCGAGGAGGCGCCCGTCGCCGAGGAGACCGTCGTCGAGGAGACCGAGGCCGCTGAGGCCCCGGCTGCCGACGAGGCCAAGTAACCTCGCCTTCCACCAAGGCAACCCGAGGCGGGTCCGCACATGCTCCCTGAGACTGTGCGGGCCCGCCTCGACCTTTCCTACGACGGCACCGACTTCTCCGGCTGGGCCACCCAGCCCGGGCTGCGGACCGTCCAGGGCGTCCTCGAGGACGCCCTCGTGCGCATCGTCCGCCAGGACGCGTACCCCCGCGTGACCGTCGCCGGTCGCACCGATGCCGGCGTCCACGCGCGCGGACAGGTCGCGCACGTCGACATCGAGCAGCAGGCCTGGGCGCGGATGCCCGGCCGCGCGCAGCGGACCCCGGCCGAGGGTCTGCTCAGCCGCCTCGACGGCGTGCTCCCCGACGATGTGGTGATCCGCGACGTGCGCGTGGCCCCCGAGGGCTTCGACGCGCGCTTCTCCGCGACCCAGCGCCGCTACGCCTACCGTGTCACCGACGCCGTCCCCGACGTGCTGCGCCGCCGCCACGTGGTGCGCGTGAGCCGGCCGCTCGACGTCGACGCGCTCAACGGCGCCTCATCCACGCTGCTCGGGCTGCGCGACTTCGCGGCCTTCTGCCGCGGGCGCGAGGGCGCCACCACCATCCGCGACCTGCTCGAGCTGAGCTGGCGTCGCGAGACGGACGGACCCGACGCCGGGCTCGTGGTCGCGACGGTGCGCGCCGACGCCTTCTGCCACTCGATGGTGCGCTCGCTCGTGGGCGCGCTGCTGACCGTGGGGGAGGGCCGCCGCGACCTCGGCTGGCTGGCCGCCGTCGCGGCCTCCGAGACGCGGTCGCAGGCGATCGCGGTCGCCCCCGCGCACGGGCTCACGCTCGAGGAGGTGGCGTATCCGGACGATGCGCTGCTCGCGGAGCGCGCCGAGGCTACCCGAGGGCGTCGCACCCTCCCGTGACCGACGCGCTGACCCGGGACCCTCGGATTGAGATTCGCGGCCCGGGAGCGTATGATGGTGCGTCGTTGTGCGTTCCCTCGTGGACGGTGCCTCCCACTCGCCGCCGCAGGACCCGCCGACCGATTGCTTCGCGATGCCCATCAAGCATCGTCCACCAGAACGAGTAGAAGTAAGGCTTCACAGTGCGTACGTTTTCTCCCAAGCCGGGTGACGTCACCAAGAACTGGTACGTCATCGACGCTACTGACGTGGTCCTCGGTCGTCTGGCCTCCCAGGCCGCTTCGCTGCTCCGCGGCAAGCACAAGGCGACCTTTGCGCCCCACGTCGACGGCGGTGACTTCGTCATCGTCATCAACGCTGAGAAGGTGGCCCTCTCGGGCAACAAGCTCACCGACAAGATGGTCTACCGCCACTCGGGCTTCCCGGGCGGTCTCTCGGCCGTCCCGATCGGCGAGCTGCTCGAGAAGAACCCCCGTCGCGTGATCGAGAACGCGGTCAAGGGCATGCTGCCCAAGACCAAGCTCGGCGCCGCCCAGCTCAAGCACCTCAAGGTCTACGCCGGCGCGGAGCACCCGCACGCCGCGCAGCAGCCCGAGGTCTTCGAGATCTCCCAGGTCGCGCAGTAAGCGCCGCAGCAGTTAAGGATTGATGAAAGTGGCAGATGTGACCACCGAGGTCGAGAACGAGACCCCGTCCGAGTACACCACCGAGACCGTTGCCGAGCGCGGCAAGGGTGTCACCAACCTCGCCCCCGGCGCCGGCCTCGGCCGTCGCAAGGAGGCCGTCGCCCGCGTCCGCCTGGTGCCCGGCACCGGCAAGTGGACCATCAACGGTCGCGACATCGAGGACTACTTCCCGAACAAGGTCCACCAGCAGCTGGTGAACTCGCCGTTCGCGCTCCTCGACATCGAGGGCAAGTTCGACGTGCACGCCCGCATCCACGGTGGCGGTCCCTCGGGTCAGGCCGGTGCGCTCCGTCTCGGCGTGTCCCGCGCGCTGAACGAGATCGACGAGGAGAACAACCGTCCGGCCCTCAAGAAGGCCGGCTTCCTCACCCGTGACGCCCGCGTCGTCGAGCGCAAGAAGGCCGGTCTCAAGAAGGCCCGCCGCGCGCCTCAGTACTCGAAGCGTTAATCTCTCGCGCATGGCGCGACTTTTCGGCACGGACGGTGTCCGGGGCCTTGCCAACCGGGACCTCACGGCGGAGCTTGCGGTCGACCTCGCGGTCGCCGCGGCTCACGTCCTGGGGGAGCGGGGCGAGTTCTCCGGTCACCGTCCCGTGGCCGTCATCGGCCGCGACACCCGCATCTCAGGCGAGTTCCTGGGGGCGGCTGTCGCGGCCGGTCTTGCTTCCGCGGGGGTCGACGTGCTCGACCTCGGCGTGGTGCCCACCCCCGCGGTGGCGTACCTGACCGCCTCCACCGGGGCGGACCTGGGCGTGGTGATCTCCGCGTCCCACAACCCGATGCCGGACAACGGCATCAAGTTCTTCGCGCGCGGAGGCCACAAGCTCGACGATGCGGTCGAGGCGGCCATCGAGGCGCGCGTGGGCGAGGACTGGTCCCGCCCCACCGGTGCCGAGGTCGGGCGCATCGTCCCCTCCGCGCACCTCGCCGACGAGTACGTCGACCACGTGGTCGCTGCCGTCCGCACCTTCGCCGGCGGCGACACGCCGCTCTCGGGCGTGCACATCGTCGCCGACGCGGCGCACGGCGCCGCCTCGATCGTGGGCCCCGCCGCCCTCGAGGCCGCGGGCGCGCGCGTCACCGCGATCCACGCCGCTCCCGACGGGCTCAACATCAACGACGGCGTGGGCTCCACGCACCTCGGGCCGCTCCAGGCCTCGGTGGTCGAGCACGGCGCCGACCTGGGCGTCGCCTTCGACGGCGACGCCGACCGCTGCCTCGCGGTCGACCACACCGGGGCGATCGTCGACGGCGACCAGATCATGGGCCTCCTCGCGATCGCGATGCGCGACGCCGGGGCGCTGTACCACTCGACGCTCGTCGCGACGGTGATGAGCAACCTCGGTCTCCACATCGCGATGCGCCGGGCAGGCATCGACATGGTCGAGGCGGCCGTGGGCGACCGGTACGTGCTCGAGGCCATGCGCGAGGGCGGCTACACGCTCGGCGGCGAGCAGTCCGGGCACGTCATCGTGGCCGAGCATGCGACCACGGGAGACGGCGTGCTCACCGCGTTGCTGGTCGCCTCGCAGGTCGCCGCCCACGGCTCGCTCCAGGGTCTGTGCGCGGGCATCGAGTCGCTGCCGCAGGTGCTGGTGAACGTGCGCAACGCGGACCGCACCCGCGTCTACACGGACCTCGAGCTCCAGGCGGCCGTCGCGTCCGCACGCCGCGACCTCGGCGACACCGGCCGCGTGCTGCTGCGGCCCTCGGGCACCGAGCCGTTGGTGCGCGTGATGGTCGAGGCGGCGACCGCGGAGGACGCGCAGCGTCACGCGGACGCCCTCGCGGACGTGGTCCGCACGCGACTCGCGCTCTGAACCGCCTCGTCCTCGCGGATGCGCGGATCAGGTGGTCCCCCCATCGCCCGAGGCGGGCGATACCTGGGAGACTGAGCGCGTGAACGAGCTCTGGCACCTGCTGACCGACTGGATCGGGGAACTGGAGATCTGGGTCGAGTCCCTCATGGAGTCGCTCTGGATCTACCCGAGCGTCTTCCTGCTCTCCCTGGTCGACGGCGTGTTCCCGGTGGTCCCGTCCGAGTCCGTGGTGATCGCCACGGCCACCGCGTGGAAGCAGACGGGGACGCCGTGGGTGTGGCTCGTGTGGATCTTCGCGGCGGCCGGCGCCTGGTGCGGCGACCAGCTCGCCTACCTGCTCGGCTCCAAGTTCGACGTGCGCAAGCATCCGTTCTTCGCCCGCGCGGGGATGCGCAAGACCCTCGACTGGGCGGAGAGCACGCTCGAGCGGCGGGGCACCACGTTCATCATCGCGGCGCGCTTCATCCCCATGGGCAGGGTCGCGGTCAACCTCACCGCGGGGGCGCTCGGCTACCCGCGGCAGTGGTTCATGATCGTCGACGCGGTCGCCGCGGTGATCTGGGCGACCTACGGGACGGCGCTCGGGATCTGGGCCGGCTCGATCTTCGACAACCTGCTCGTGTCCATCACGGTGGGCGTGGTCGGCGGCGTCGTCATGGGCATCCTCATCGACAAGATCCTCGCGCGCCTCGGCTTCGCGGAGCCCGAGATGCCCGACCTCTCGGCGCAGATCGAGGAGCGCCTGCTCACCGGCGAGCTCGAGGTGCGGCCCACCCGCCGCGAGCGCCGCGCCCAGGACGGCGGCGACGCCGAGAGGGACTGAGTTCGACGGCGCGCGGCCGCTTCAGAGCTTGCGCAGCCGCACCGACTCGACGCGGTGGTCGGGGCCCTTGCTCAGGATGATGGTCGCGCGCGAACGGGTGGGCGCGATGTTGCGCGCGAGGTTCGGCGCGTTGACGGTGTCCCACACCTGACCCGCGACCGCCCGGGCCTGGTCGTCGGTGAGCGTCGAGTACGAGTGGAAGTACGAGTCGGGCTTCGCGAACGCCGACTCGCGCAGCGCGAGGAAGCGCTCGATGTACCAGCGCCGGATGTCGTCGGGGTGCGCGTCGACGTAGATCGACACGTCGAAGAAGTCGCTCACCGCGAGCTGCGACGCCCCGGGCTCGCGGGTGAGGGCCGTCTGAAGCACGTTGAGCCCCTCGATGATGAGGACGTCCGGCTGGCGGACCACGACCTCCTGATCGGGGACGATGTCGTAGACCTGGTGCGAGTACACCGGGGCGCGGACCTCGGGCGCGCCCGACTTCACCTTGAGGATGAAGTCGCGCAGCGCGCGCCGGTCGAAGGACTCGGGGAAGCCCTTGCGCGCCATGAGGTCGCGCTCGGCCAGCACCGCGTTGGGGTAGAGGAAGCCGTCGGTCGTGACGAGCTCGACGTGAGGCGAGCTGGGCCACCGCGCCATGAGCTCGCGCAGCAGGCGCGCGGTGGTGGACTTGCCGACCGCGACCGAGCCCGCGACGCCGATGACGAACGGCGTGCGCGAGGCGCGCTCGCCCAGGAAGCTGCTGGTCGCGCCGTGCAGCAGGCCGGTCGCCCCGGAGTAGAGGTCGAGCAGCCGCGACAGCGGGCGGTAGATCCGGTCGACCTCGTCGATGTCGATCGGGTCGCCGAGGCCGCGCACGCGCGCCACGTCCTCCGCGGTGAGCGGCAGCGGGGTCGCGTCCGCGAGCGCCGCCCACTCGTCCCGCGTGAGGGTGACGTACGGGGTGCCTGCGTCGGACCGTCGCGCCTCGTTCACCCGCCCATTGTGGCGCATCGTGCCCGGCGACGATGAGCGGCGCTGCCGCGGCCGCCGGTGCGCTCGGGGCGCGGGGGCGGCATCTAGACTCGGACCCATGTGTGGAATCGTTGGATATGCAGGCTCGGGCGCGCCCGGAGCCCGCCCTCAGGGCGTGGTGATGTCGGGCCTCGCGAGGTTGGAGTACCGCGGCTACGACTCGGCCGGCGTCGCTGTCGTCACGGGCGATCCAGAGCACGTCGGGATGCGCAAGAAGTCGGGCAAGCTCGTCAACCTCGAGAAGGAGCTCGCCGAGCGTCCCATCCCGGCCGGGACCGCAGCGATCGGGCACACCCGGTGGGCGACGCATGGCGCCCCGACCGATGCGAACGCCCACCCGCATCTCGCCGCGGGAGGGCGCATCGCGATCATCCACAACGGCATCATCGAGAACTTCGCGGCGCTTCGGGCCGAGCTCGAGTCCGACGGCGTCAAGTTCCTCTCCGAGACGGACACCGAGGTCGCGGGCCACCTGCTCGCTCGTGAGGTCCTCCGCGGCAGCTCGCTCGCGGACGCGATGCGCGCGATCACCCGCCGCCTCGAGGGTGCGTTCACGCTCCTCGCGGTCGATGCGCACGAGCCCCGCGCCGTGGTGGGCGCGCGCCGCAACAGCCCGCTCGTCATCGGCCTGGGCGACGGGGAGAACTTCCTCGGCTCCGACGTGGTCGCGTTCATCGAGCACACGCGCACCGCGCTCGAGCTGCACCAGGACGAGATCGTGGAGATCACGCCCGACCGTGTCACCATCACGGACAGCGCCGGCCTGGTGGTCGACCGCGAGCCGTACCACGTGGACTGGGACGCCTCCGCGGCGCAGAAGGGCGGCTTCGCGACCTTCATGGAGAAGGAGATCCACGATCAGCCTACGGCCGTCGCGGACACGCTTCGTGGTCGTATCGATGAGAAGGGCCGGCTCCAGCTCGACGGTGGAATGATCGACGAGTACGTCCTCAAGTCCATCGACAAGATCATCATCGTGGCGTGCGGCACCGCGTCGTACGCGGGCCTCACTGCGCGGTATGCCATCGAGCATTGGACGCGGATCCCTGTCGAGGTCGAGCTCGCCCACGAGTTCCGCTACCGCGACCCCATCGTGTCGATCAAGACTCTCGTGGTGGCCGTCAGTCAGTCCGGCGAGACGATGGACACCATCATGGCCGTGCGCCACGCGCAGCAGCAGGGCGCGACGGTCATCGGCGTCGTCAACGCGCAGGGCTCCACCATCGCCCGCGAGGCCGATGCGGTGCTCTACACCCGCGCCGGGCCCGAGATCGCGGTCGCGTCGACCAAGGCGTTCCTCGCGCAGATCACGGCGGGATACCTGCTGGGCATCTACCTCGCGGAGCTCCGGGGCAACAAGTTTCCCGACGAGATCGAGGCGCTCCTCGAGCAGCTCGACGCGATTCCCGCCAAGGTCCAGCGCGTGCTCGACGCCTCGGAGCCGATCCGCGAGCTCGCGCGCACCATGGCGGACGAGCGCACGGTACTGTTCCTCGGGCGCCACGTCGGCTTCCCCGTCGCGCTCGAGGGAGCCCTCAAGCTCAAGGAGCTCGCGTACATCCACGCCGAGGGCTTCGCCGCCGGCGAGCTCAAGCACGGGCCGATCGCGCTGGTCGAGGAGGGGCAGCCGGTGTTCATCGTGCTGCCGAGCCCACGCGGTCGCGAGTCGCTGCATTCCAAGGTGATCTCCAACGTCCAGGAGGTCCGTGCGCGCGGCGCCCGGACGTTCGTGATCGCGGAGGAAGGCGACACCGAGGCGGACAACTACGCCGAGCAGGTCTTCTATGTACCGGCTGCGCCCGTGCTCATGACGCCGCTGCTCTCGGTCGTGCCGCTGCAGATCTTCGCGCTCGAGCTGGCCGCGGCCAAGGGCTACGACGTCGACCAGCCGCGCAACCTCGCCAAGTCCGTCACCGTCGAGTAGACATGGCGATCCTGGGTCTGGGCATCGACGTGGTCGAGATCTCCCGGTTCGAGGACGCCCTCGAGCGCTCGCCGGGATTCCTCGAGCGCGTCTTCACACCCGCCGAGCGGCACCTGGGCCACGCGAGCCTCGCCGCGAACTGGGCCGCCAAGGAGGCGCTCGCGAAGGCGCTCGGCGCGCCCGCGGGGCTGAGCTGGCAGGACTGCGAGGTGCTGCGCGGCCCGGGCGGCGCGCCCGTCCTCGAGGTGTCGGGCACGGTCGCGGAGCGCGTCGCCGCGCTCGGCATGACGTCGCTGCACGTATCGCTGTCGCACGATGCGGGGATCGCCTCCGCCGTGGTGATCGGGGAGGGTTGATGTCCCGTCTGAAGGTGTCGGTGGACCACGGCGCGATCGAGCGCAACGTCTCGCGGCTGGTCGCGATGGCGCCGACCGCCGCGGTCATGGCCGTCGTGAAGGCCGATGCGTACGGCCACGGGCTCGTGGGCGCCGCCGCGGCGGCCCGCGCGGGCGGCGCGACGTGGCTCGGCGTGGCCCAGCCCGACGAGGCGCTCGCGCTGCGCGCCGCCGGCGACACCGGCCGTCTGCTGTGCTGGCTGTACAGCCCCGAGCTCCCCGCGCGCGGGCTCATCCGCGCGGGCGTGGATCTCAGCGTCTCCTCGCTCGAGGTCCTCGACACCATCGTCGCCGCCGCCCGGATGTCGGGCGAGCGCGCCCGCCTCCACGTCGCGATCGACACCGGGCTGTCGCGCGAAGGCGTGCGCCCCGAGGGCCTGCCGGCGCTGCTCGACGCGGCGCTCGCGGCGGACGATGCGGTGGAGATCGTCGGCGCGTGGTCCCACTTCGCGTGGGCGGACCGCCCCGGCGACCCGACCATCGACCGCCAGGCGGACATCTTCCGCGCCGCGCTCGCGGTGATCGAGGAGCGGGGGATCGCGCTCGAGGTGCGCCACCTCGCGAACTCCGCCGCGACGCTCACCCGGCCCGACCTGCACTTCGACCTCGTGCGCCCGGGCATCGCGGTCTACGGACTGCCGCCCGTGCCTTCCCCGCCGGGGGATGACTGGGGCCTCGAGCCGGCGATGCGGGTGACCGCGTCGCTCGCGCTCGTCAAGGACGTGCCCGCGGGCGAGGGCGTCAGCTACGGCCACGAGTACACGACGCCGCGCGACACCCGCCTCGGCCTGGTGACCGCCGGCTACGCGGACGGGATCTTCCGCTCGGCGGGTGCCGGCCGCGGACCGGTCGCGATCGGGGGGCGCGAGCTCCGCATCGTCGGGCGCGTCTGCATGGACCAGGTGGTGCTCGACCTGGGCCCCGAGGCGACCGAGCGCGCGGGCGACGAGGTGGTGCTCATCGGCGCCGACGGGCCCTCGGCTCGCGCATGGGCGGCCGCGGCGGGCACCATCGACTATGAGATCGTGTGCCGCTTCGGCGGACTGAAGGAGAAGCACCCCGCATGACCGCATCGTTCACGTTCACCGCCGCCGACGGCGACGCCATGCGCGCCCTCGCGCGCGACGTGCTCGCGCCGCATCTGCGTGAGGGCGACGTCGTCATCCTCTCCGGCGACCTCGGCGCGGGCAAGACGACCTTCACGCAGGGGCTCGGCGCCGCGATCGGCGTGCGCGGGCCCGTGGCGAGCCCGACGTTCATCATCGCGCGCACGCACCCGTCCGAGGTGGGCGGCCCCGCGCTCATCCACGTCGACGCGTACCGGCTCAACTCGCTGGCCGAGCTCGACGACCTCGACCTCGACGCGACCGTCGACTCGTCGGTGACCGTGGTCGAGTGGGGCGAGGACAAGGCCGAGCAGCTGTCGACCGATCGCATCCACGTGGTGATCGACCGCGAGCACGGCGGCGAGGTCGACATGGAGCGCCCCGACGAGGGCCTCCGCACCGTCACCTTCACCACCCACGGCGACCGGTGGGCCGGCGTCGCGCTCGTAGGCTAGTCCCGTGATCCTCGCCATCGACACCTCGTCCGCCATCGCCGTCGCGCTCGTCTCCGCTTCCGGCGACGTGCTCGCCCGACGGTCCGAGTTCAACCCGCGCGGCCACGCCGAGCTCCTCTCGGGGCTCGTCGAGGAGGTCCTCACGGAGGCGGGCGTCGCGCGCGGGGACGTCGCGCGCATCGTCGTCGGGACGGGTCCCGCGCCCTTCACCGGACTGCGGGTGGGCCTCATGACGGCGCGGATGCTCGGCCATGTCTGGGGCGTCCCCGTCGAGGGCGTGTGCTCGCTCGACGCGATCGGCGCCGAATCGTCCGGCGAGGTGACCGTGGTCGCGGACGCCCGCCGCAAGGAGGTCTACTGGGCCACCTACCGCGACGGCGTGCGGGTCGCCGGCCCCGAGGTGTCCTTCCCCGGCGACGTGCCGGTGCTCGGCTCCGTGGTGGGCCGCGGCGCGCTGCTGTACCCCGAGGCGTTCCCCGGGGCGGTCGAGGGCGACCCCGACCCGGCGCTCCTCGTCGGCGCGGCGGATCGGGCGCGCGAGGCGGGCTCGGACATGTCCACCGAGCCGCTGTACCTGCGCCGTCCCGACATCCACGGGGTGCCCTCGGCGTGATCTCCCTGCGCGATCTCACGGAGGCCGACCTGCCGTGGATGGCGGAGGTGGAGCGGGAGCTCTTCGGCGCGTCCGCGTGGTCGCGCGAGCTCATCACGCATGACTACCGCTACGGCTTCGCGCGCTACCGCGGCCTCGAGGTCGACGGCGCCCTCGCGGGCTACTCCGTCTACGGCTACGACGGCGACGCCTTCCACCTCATGAACCTCGCGGTGCTGCCCGAGATGCGCGGGCGAGGGCTCGGGCGCGCGCTGCTCGAGGACTTCCTCGCGGAGGCGCGGGTCGAGGGCGTGGGCGACGCGTGGCTCGAGGTCGCGGTCACCAACGAGGCCGCGCTCGGGCTGTACCGCGCGCACGGCTTCGAGGACGTCCGGGTGCGCCGGAAGTACTACCAGCCCGAGGGCGTGGACGCGCTGGTGATGAGGGTCGCGCTGCGAGGCTACGAGCCCGAGCACTGACCCCAGCGATCCCCCCTCGGATCGGCCGGGACACTCACCATGCTTTCTTCGACTGTTCGGCCTCGCACGGGACGCTCATCTGTCGGGCGCTGGACCGGCTGCAGGTGAACGTCCCGTGCGGCGCCGGATCGCGCTGAAAAGCGTGGTGAGCGTCCCGGCCGAGGAGCGGGTTGGTGAAGGGGCCGCGAGGGTCAGAGCTCGCGGATGCCCAGCTCGGCCGGGATGCGGCCGCGACGCTCGCCCGCGCCGTGGTCGCCGGGCGCCGGATAGCCGACGCCGAGCAGCACCTCGGAGCCCCAGCCCGCGGGCATGAGCGCCGCGTCGAGCGCGGCGCTGTCGAAGCCGCCGTAGGGGCGCAGGGCCAGGCCCTCGGCGCGCAGCGCGATGATGAGGTAGCCGAGCTGGAGCATCGCGCCCGAGGCCGCGAGCGAGGCGCGCATCTCGGGGTTGGTCTCGAAGCGCTCGTGGAAGCCGGCGAAGCCGGGCGCGGTGATCTCGTGCTGGTCGTGGAAGCGGTCGTCGCGCGCGGCGATGAGCAGCAGCGGCGCCTGCTCGAGCTTGGGGCGGTTGCCGGGCATCGCGGCGTCGATGACGGCGGCGCGGGCCGCCTCGGAGCGCGCGACCACGAGCCGCAGCGGCTGCGTGTTCATGCTCGACGGGCCCCACTTCGCGAGGTCCCAGGCGCGGGTCACCAGCTCGGGCTCGACCGGGCGGTCGTCGAAGGCGATCGCGGAGCGCGCGGAGGTGAAGAGCGCCTCGCGGGCGTCGGTGTCGAGGGTGAAGGCGGTCATGGTCGACGTGGAGAGGTCCGGGGAGGTCATGCCCACCATGATCCCCTTCTTTGACACATGCTCGCTACGGGCCGAGGTCCCGACCGCGGGAGCCGCCCGCACGCGCGACTACAGTTGACCCGTGGCATTGGTACTGGGACTCGAGAGCACCTGCGATGAGACGGGCGTCGCGCTCGTGGAGGACGGCGAGCTGCTCGCCGACGTCGTCGCGTCCAGCATGGACGAGCACGCGCGCTTCGGCGGCATCGTCCCCGAGGTCGCGTCGCGCGCGCATCTCGAGGCCGTGGTGCCCACGCTCGACGAGGCGCTGAGCCGCGCCGGCCGCACGCTCTCCGACGTCGACGCGGTCGCGGTGGCCTCGGGCCCCGGGCTGGTCGGCTCGCTGACCGTCGGCGTCTCCGCCGCGAAGGCGCTGTCGCTCGGCCTCGGACGCCCGCTCTACGGCGTCAACCACGTCATCGGCCACGCGGCCGTCGACCAGCTGGTGCATGGGCGGTTCCCGGACCGCACCATGGCGCTCGTGGTCTCGGGCGGGCACACGTCGCTGCTCATGGTCGACGACATCGCGACCAACGTCACCGAGCTGGGCCACACGCTGGACGATGCGGCGGGCGAGGCCTTCGACAAGGTCGGGCGCCTGCTGGGCCTGCCGTACCCGGGCGGCCCGCACGTCGACCGCCTCGCGCGCGAGGGCGATCCCGAGGCGATCCCGTTCCCGCGCGGCCTGTCGCGGCCCAAGGACATGGTCCACCACGCCTACGACTTCTCCTTCTCCGGGCTCAAGACCGCCGTCGCGCGCTGGGTCGAGGCCCGCCGCGCCTCGGGCCAGGACATCCCCGTCGAGGACGTGTGCGCGAGCTTCGCCGCCGCGGTCGCCGACGTCCTGGTGACCAAGACCCTCAACGCATGCCGCGAGCACGACGTCGAGACCCTCGTCATCGGCGGCGGCTTCTCCGCCAACAGCCAGCTGCGCGAGCTCGCGCAGGCGCGCGGCGAGGCGGCGGGCATCGACGTCCGCATCCCGCCGCTGCGCTACTGCACCGACAACGGCGCGATGATCGCCGCGCTCGGCTCCGCCGTGGTCGAGGCGGGCGTGAAGCCCAGCACGCTCGGCATCGGCGTCGACTCCTCGATGCCGCTGTCGACCATCACGGTCTGATGCGCATCGCCGCGGTCCTCGCTGCGGTGGCCCTGCTCGCGGGGTGCACGTCGCAGGGGGACGATGCGGCCGCGTCCCCGGAGGCGGCCTCGCCCGTCGCGACGGTCGCCACGCCCCCCGCCGAGGCGCGCGCCTCGTCCACGCCGACCCCCTCGCCCACGCCCACCGAGGCGCCGGTCGAGACCCTCGCCTGGGGGCCGACCGTCGAGGAGTGGGAGGACGCGCTCGCGACCGCGCAGGCGCTGCCGCTGCGCCGTGCGGCGGGCCAGGTGATGATCCTCGACCTCTACTCGTCGGATCCGGACGCCGCGGCGGCGCTCGTGCGCGAGACCCACGCCGGCGGCGTGATCCTCATGGGCGGCGCCGCGCCCTCAGCGGAGGCGGTCGCGGCGCTGGCCGCCGGCGTGCAGCAGGCGGACGACAGGACCTGGCCCGTGTGGGTCTCCGCCGACGAGGAAGGCGGCGTGGTGTCGCGCCTCGCGAGCGCGGTGCCGAGCCTGCCCGGCTTCATGGCCGCGGGCGCGGCGACCGACAAGGCGGCGGTGACCGCGGCGTACGCCTCGCAGGGGGCGGACCTCCGCGCGCTGGGCGTCAACGTCGACCTCGCGCCGGTCGCGGACGTCACCATCGGACCCGCCGACCCGATCATCCGCTCGCGCAGCGCCGGCTCCGACCCGGCGGAGGTCGCGCGCACCGTGACCGCGGCGGTCGAGGGCTACCTCGGCGGCGGCGTGATCCCGGTGATCAAGCACTTCCCCGGCCACGGCTCCGTCACCGTCGACTCGCACGAGGCGCTGCCGGTGCAGGAGCGGGGCCTCAAGGCGCTCGCGCGCACCGATCTCGAGCCCTTCGCCGCGGCGATCGATGCGGGCGCGCCGGCGGTCATGGTCGGCCACATCGCGGTGCCCGCGTGGGGCGACGGCCCCGCGACGCTCGAGCACGAGGCGTACGCGTACCTGCGAGAGGAGCTCGGCTTCACGGGAGCCGCCGTGACCGATGCGCTGAACATGGGCGCGGTGACGTCCGGCCGCGCCGCGGGCGAGGCGGCGGTCGACGCGCTCGCCGCCGGCGCCGACGTGCTCGTCATGCCCGCCGACGCCGATGCGGCGATCCGCGCGGTGGTCGCGGCGGTACGCGACGGCGGCCTTGCGCGCGCCCGGCTCGACGAGGCGGCCGCGAGGTCGATCCTGCTCATGCGGTGGGCGGGCGGCCTCGATGCGTCCGGTCCGGAGCCGGCCTACGGCCGTGCCCTGGCGATCGCCGGCACCACGGTCGCGACGGCGGACTGCGAGACGCCGCTCGTGGGCCGGCGTGCGCGGATCGTCTCCGGATCGGACGAGGCGCGGCGCACCCTCTCGCGGATGCTCGAGGCCGCGGGGGTCGAGGTGGGCGAGCGCGGCACGTCCGTCGCGCTGGTGTCCTCGGGGCGCACCGCGGCGACCGCGGACGTGGTGGTCTCTCTCGGCGACCCGTGGGGGCTCTTCGGCTCCGATGCGCGGGCGTACGTCGCGACCTACGGTTCCTCGCGCGCGGCGCTCGCGGGCCTCACGCGGGTGCTGGTCGGAGAGGCCGAGCCCGGCGGCTCCTGGCCCGTCGACATGGGCGACGCCCCGTACCCCGTGTGCGCGGTCAGCGGGGGCTGAGCGGCTCGAGCGTGCTCCGGGCCTCCTGGGCGACCGCCTCGGCGACCGCGGTGAGGTCCGCCGAGTGGACGCGCCACTGCTGCCAGTGGAGCGCGACCTCGAGCGACGGCTCGCCGAGGTCCACCAGCGCGTGGCCCGTGCGCTGGGACGGCGGCAGCAGGCCCCACCCCAGGCCGAGCGCGATGGCCTGGGCGAACTCCGCCGAGGACGGGACCTGGTGGCGCGGGGGCGCCGCCCCGGGGGAACGCGCGTCGAGCCAGCGGCTCTGCAGGTCGTCGCGGCGGTCGAAGTCGACCACGGGGGCCAGGCGGAGCGCCTCGTCCGTCGCGCCGTCGGGGAACCAGCGCGCCGCGAAGCCCGGCGCGGCGACCGCGCGGTAGGCCATGCGCCCGAGCGCCGTCACCGTGCACCCGGGGACGGCGGCCGCGCGCGTGGTGACCGCCGCCACCACCGCGCCCTGGGCGAGGAGCTCGGCCGTGTAGGACTCGTCCTCGCGGTGAAGGTGGACCGTGCTGCCCAGCTCGGGTGCGACGCGTGCGAGGGGCGCGAGCAGCCAGGTCGCGAGCGAGTCCGCGTTCACGGCGATCCGCAGCGGCGCGGGGCGGTCCTCGGGGATGCCGAGCGTCGATGCCGCCTCGGACTCGAGCAGGGAGACCTGACGTCCGTAGCGCACCACGGCCTCGCCCGCCTCGGTGGCGCGGGCAGGGCGCGAGCGGATGAGGAGCACCTGCCCCGTGAGCCGCTCGAGCGTCGCGATGCGCTGGCTCACGGCGGGCTGGGTGACGTGGAGCGTGCGTGCCGCGGCCTCGAGCGACCCCTCGTCGACGACGGCAGCCAGCGTCTGCGCGAGGTCGGCGGGGATCTTCATATAAGCAACGCTAATGCACAGTCCACAATTGTTAATAGTGCTGTGGAGAACCTGCGGATAACGTGTCGCCATGACCTACCTCGTCGGGCTCGGGCTCGGGCTCTCGCTGATCGTCGCGATCGGGGCCCAGAACGTCTTCGTGCTGCGCCAGGGGCTCCGCCGCGAGCACGTGCTGCTGGTGGTGACGATCTGCACGCTCTCGGACGCCGTGCTCATCGCGGCGGGCGTCGCCGGGGTCGGCGCGGCTGTGGAGAACGTGCCGTGGCTCGTGTCAGGCGCACGGTGGGCGGGCGCCGCCTTCCTGCTGGGCTACGCCGCGCTCGCGGCCCGGCGTGCGCTCCGTCCCGCAGGCGAGACGCTCGACGCGCACGATGCCCCGGCGGCCGCCGCATCGTCCGGCGCGGTCGCCGCCACGTGCCTCGCGCTGACCTGGCTCAACCCGCACGTCTACCTCGACACCGTGGTGCTGCTGGGGACGGTGGCGTCGACGCACGAGGCGCGCTGGCTCTTCGCCGCCGGGGCTGTGACGGGCAGCGCGCTGTGGTTCGCGGGCCTCGGCTTCGGCGCGCGCCTGCTGTCCGGGGTCCTGGCGCGCCCGGGCGCGTGGAGGGTGCTCGACGGCGCGATCGCGGCCGTGATGGCGGTGCTCGCGGTGTCGCTCGTCGCCGGCGCCTGAGTGCCTAGGCTGGCCTCATGGCACGGATCACGGAGGCCCAGGTCGCGGAGGTGCGGCGTCGCGTCGAGGCGGGGGAGCGACGCATCGACGTCGCCGAGGCGCTCGGGATCTCGAAGGCGAGCGTCGACTCGATCATGACGGGTCGCCGCGGCGGGCCGTCGAAGCGGTCCGGGACGCTGACCGACGACGTCAAGGCGCGGATTCGCGAGCTCGCCTCGACCGGGATGTCCCAGAGCGCGATCGCGCGCGAGGTGGGCACCAGTCAGCAGATGGTGTCCAAGCTCCTCAAGGAGCAGCCGGCAGGCTAGCCCAGCGTCGGTCCCACCAGCTCCGCCATGCGGCGGATGGTCGGCGCGGCGTGCGAGAAGAACCGGAAGTACCCGGGGCACAGGTGGTTGAGGCCGGGCTCGCCGTCGGCCGTGGTGTCGAAGCGATCCTTGGGGCAGCCGCCGTGGCAGGCCCATCGCACGGGGCATTCCGCGCACTGCCGCGGCAGGCCGGTGCGCTTGGCCTGGCCGAAGGCGCGCTGCTCGGGCGACTGGAGCATCGACTGCAGCGACCGCTCCGCGACGTTGCCGAGCTTGTATCCCGGCTCGACGAAGTGATCGCACGCGTACACGTCGCCGGAGTGCTCCACCGCGAGCGCGCCGCCGCACTCGGGCGCGTGCACGCACATCGAGTACTGGCCGAGCGCGTTGCCGAGCATGACGTCGAAGTGCTGAACGAAGACTGTGCCGACGTCGTGTGCGGCCCACTCGTCGAAGATCGTCGCGAGGAACTCGCCCCACGCCGCCGGGTCCACGCTCCGCGACGTGACCGCGTCACCCTCCTGGCGGTAGAGGATGCGGGTGCCGTTGCCGTCCTTCCAGCCCTGCTCCGCGATCGGGAGCTGCTCCCGGGTCACGCGCTCGACGATCGGGATGAACTGCACGTGCCGCGCGCCGAGGGTGTCGCGGAAGTAGCGGTACACCTCGAGCCCGTGGTCCTGGTTGGCCGCGTGCACGGTGCAGAGGATGTTGTACTCGACGCCGTGGCGCCGGAGGATCTCGTGCCCGCGCATCACCTGCGCGTGCGTCGCCCTCCCGGCCTTGTTGACGCGGTAGGCGTCGTGCAGGTGCGCGGGCCCGTCGACGCTCAGCCCGATGAGGAAGCCGTTCGCCGCGAGGAACTCGCCCCACGCATCGTCCAGCAGGGTGCCGTTGGTCTGCAGCGTGTGCCGCACGGTCTGCTGAGGGCGGCGCAGCTGCTCCGCGAGCTCGACAGCGCGCCGGAAGAACGGGATCCCGCGCATCGTCGGCTCGCCGCCCTGCCACGCGATCTCGACCTCGCCGTCGGGCTGCGAGCGCAGCAGGTTCGCGAGGTAGGACTCGAGGCCGGCCTCGGTCATGCGCTGGCCGTCGCCGTCGTACAGCAGCTCCTTGGACAGGAAGAAGCAGTACGTGCAGTCGAGGTTGCACGCCGCGCCGGTCGGCTTGGCCAGGACCGTGAACGGCAGCCTGCGGCGCCCGCCGGCGGTCAGCGGGTCCAGGCCGGGGACGGCGACGACGACGGGGCTCTGGGGCGCGGGCGAATCGGACATACGGTGACAATTCTACGGGGAGGGGGGCGGGGTGAGGCGGGACCGGAGGTCCGGGAAGCACGATGCGGCCGCCCACGTCGCCGTGGACGGCCGCATCGTTCACGCTCGGGTCAGGAGACCCAGCCGCGGAGGTTCTCCTCCATCTCGGCGTTCTTGCGCTCGAGCTCAGCCGCGAGCTCGGCGGCCTTCTCGGGGTTGCTGTCGAGGATGTCGTACGACTCGCTCGGGTCGGCCTCGAGGTCGAACAGCCAGGGACCCTTCACGTGCGCACCGATGGTGAACGTGTCGCCGCTCATCGTGTAGAGGTACGGCGTGCGCGCGTGGTACTTGTACCGGCCGTCGCTGACCGCCATCAGCTCGCTGCCGGCGTAGTAGTAGTAGTACTCGCTGACCTCGTCGCTCTCGCCCGCGAGCAGCGGCGCCATGGACGAGCCGTCGAGAACGCGGTCCGTGGGTGCCTCGATGTCGAGCCAGTCCAGCAGGGTCGGCATGAGGTCGGTGCCCATGGTCATGGTGTCGATCGTCTGACCGCCCTCGACGCCGTCGGGCCAGTGGACGAGGAACGGCACCAGCTGGCCGCCCTCGTAGACCATGCCCTTGCGGCCGCGGTTGTCGCCCGCGTCGCCCTGGAACCACGGGCCGTTGTCGCTCGTGACGATGATGATCGTGTTGTCGAGCTGGTCGGTGGCCTCGAGCTCGTCGACGATGCGGCCGATGCCGTCGTCGAGGCCCTCGACGATGTCGCCGTACAGGCCGGCGTCGGAGCGGCCCTCGTTCTCCTCCGCCGCGAACAGGGGCTCGTGCGGGAAGTTGTGGGCGAAGTACAGGAAGAACGGGTCGTCGGACTCGGCGGCGTCGCCGATGAAGTCGACCGCGGCGTCCGTGTAGAACGCGTCGAGCTCGGTCTGGTCGACGGTCTCGAGCAGCACCTCCTCGTCCTGGTAGATCGAGAACGGCGCCATGTCGTTCGAGTACAGCGAGCCGAGGAACGAGTCGAAGCCGAAGTCGTTCGGCTTCGAGCCCTCGGTGTCGCCGATGTGCCACTTGCCGATCATGCCCGTGTCGTAGCCCGACGCCTGGAGGACGTCGGGGATGGTGATCTCGGCCTGCGTGAGCCCGTGCGCGTCCGCCATGACGTTCATGAGGTTCATCGCGCCGGAGCTGGGGAACAGCACCTCGGGGACGCCGGCGCGGGGCGCGAGGCGCCCGGTCAGCATGGCGGCGCGCGACGGCGTGCACACTGCCGACGGCGAGTGGTAGTTCGTCAGCACCGCGCCGTCCTCGGCGAGGGAGTCGAGGTTCGGCGTCTTGATGGGCGTCTCGCCCATGAAGCCCAGGTCCTCGTAGCCGAGGTCGTCGTAGTAGACGAGCAGCACGTTGGGCGCCTCGCCCGAGGACGTGGTGCCGGCGAGCGCGTCGAGGTACTCGTCCTTGGACGCCTCGTGCTCGGGCGAGTTGTCGGGGCTGGAGGTGAGCGCCTTGACCGCGACGTATCCGCCGCCGGCCACCACGGCGGCGCCGGGCAGCGCGAGCGTCAGGCCGGTCGCCTTGAGGATGCGCTTGCCGCGGCTGCGCTTGGCCGGCGTCTCGACGGTGGTGGTCTCGGCGGCTGCCTGCTCAGCCGAGGTCTGCTCGGCGGCTGCCCGCTCGACCGGGGCCTGCTCGGCGCCGGCCTGCGCGGCGTTCTCGGGCGTGCCCTCCGGGGGCGTTGCTGATGACATCGTCGTCCTCTCGTGCTTCATCTCTCAGCGCGGCGCCGAACGCGCGCCGCATGCTGGTGAAAGATGCTAAACCAATTTCCACCGCATGGTGGACGTTGTGCGGCGAGGCGAGCGCGGGGCCGGTCGAGGGCCCTCTCCGGGGCGCGCTACGCGGGCTCGACGAGCAGTGCGGCGTGGCGCCCCTCGAGGCGCGTGAGCACGAGCGTCGCGCGCTGTGATCCCTTGAGCCTGAGGCGCGGGCGCAGCTGCTCCGGGGTGAGGTCGACGCCTCGCTTCTTGATGTCGACGGTGCCGACGTCGCGGCTGCGCAGCTCCCTGGCGAGGGCCTTGACGTCGAGCGGCAGGCGCTCGAGGACGCGGTAGGCCCGCGCGAACGGCGTCTCGACCGGCACGTCGGCGGTGAGGTAGGCGATGGACGGGTCCACGAGGTGGGCGTCGAGCTCGTCGGCGAGCACGCCGATCAGCCCCGCGCGGATCACCGCGCCGTCAGGCTCGAGCAGCCACTCGCCCAGCGGGCCCGAGCCGGCGCGGTCCGTCGGCCCCGCGATCTCATGCTCCTCGTCGCCGCGGATCACGAGCGCCGCGTGCCCCGTGCGGCGGGCCGCGTCGCCCGCCCAGAGCCCGACCTCGACCACGTCGCCGTCGATGCTCACCCACTGCGCCTCCATGTCCTCGGGGATCGCCTCGTGGGGGAGCGCGGGGCCGGCCTTCACGCCGAGCGCGCGCACCTCGTGTCGGAGGTCGAGCACCGCGTCGAGCCGCGGGGAGTAGTCGGCCGGATCGTGCCGTCGCCCTCGCGCGTTCCGTCGCGCCGGGTCGGCGAAGATCCCGTCGACCGTCACGGAGGCGAGCCCGGCGAGCGAGTCGCCGTGCACCACCCGGGCGAGCGGCCACGGGGAGAGGTTGTGGGCGGCGAGCACCGCGGTGGCCTCGTCCGCCTCGAACGCGACCACGCCGAGGCCGCGTCGCGCGATCGCCATGGCGTCCGTGCCGAGGCCCGCCGTGAGGTCGGCGACCTTGCGGCAGTGGGCCTCCGCGAAGCGTGCGGCGTGGAGCCGGGAGACGGCCGCGCGTGAGGCCTGCTCGAGCCCTGCGCGATGGAAGGCCATCGCGTCGACCGCGTCGCCGAGGCGGGGGCGGGCCTCCTCGCGCAGCTCCGCGAGCGTGAGCGCGGCCGCGACCAGCGCCGGTGCGTGGCCCTCCCTCCTCAGCCGGCCCGACACGGCGAGGGCGTCGCGCGGGGCGACGTCGCGCAGCGAGGCGGCGAGCTCGAGGCAGGCCTCGCTCACCGTGAGGCGAGCGGTGACGGGGTCCATCCCCGGATCATCTCACCCGCCGGAGACGCTCCGACGCTCGTTAGCACTCTCGTGTCCCGAGTGCTAGATTGAGGGTGCTCTCACGAGCGCGGATCCAGGATCGACCCCCGCGACGGCGATCCCGCGGATCCGCACCCACATACTTCGAGTACGGAAGGTGAGGTCCGCAGTGTCGGTCTCCATCAAGCCTCTGGAGGACAAGGTTGTTGTCAAGGCCGCCGCGGCCGAGACCACGACGGCGTCCGGCCTCGTGATCCCTGACACCGCCAAGGAGAAGCCCCAGGAGGGCGAGGTCGTGGCGGTGGGCCCGGGTCGCATCGACGACAACGGCAACCGTGTCCCCGTCGACGTCACCGTCGGCGACAAGGTGATCTACAGCAAGTACGGCGGCACCGAGGTCAAGTACGCCGGTGAGGAGTACCTCATCCTCTCGGCGCGCGACCTGCTCGCCATCGTCGGCTGACAAGCCGCTTCTTCGCACGGGCCTCGGGGCGTCAGCCCCGGGGCCCGTCGTCGTTCCCGGGTCGGCGCCCGCTGCGCCGACCTGTGACATGCGAACGCCGCATCGTCCTCCATGGACGATGCGGCGTTCGCGTCTGTCAGCTGGCCTGCTTGAGGCGCCCGGCGAGGATCGCGTGACGCTCATCCTCGCTCAGCCCGCCCCAGACCCCGAACGGCTCGCGTGCCTGGAGCGAGCGCTCGCGGCACGTGTCGAGCACCGGGCATCCTGCGCAGTACTCCTTGGCGGTCTCGGCGCGGCGTCGACGCGCCGCCCCTCGTTCGCCCTCCGGGTGGAAGAACAGGTCGGGATCGGCGTCCCGGCATGAACCTTCGTACTGCCACTCCCACTGGTCCTGAGTAGGTGCGGGCAGTTTCGCCACGGCCTCCATCGCGCCCCCTTTTTGGGTTGTCTCGATTCTCCCCACGAGCGGCGCCATTGCCGCTCAGAATCGTTGCTGGTCGTCCTTCTCATGTGTCCGACAGTCGGCTTGTGGCCGGTGCCGTTCACGTCCCCCCACCGCCATTCATAACATCGTCCCTGGTGGATGGGAAGGCCCGATTTGACCAATTCCCGTCACTTTTTTACGCGTGTCAATTGCCTCCAGGGGGAAGCGTGACGGCAATCGCGACGTATTGTCCGACAAAATTCGATCTACCAGGCACTTTGCCGCCCGTTCTCCTGTGAGCGCTCTCACGCGGCGAGGCGGCTCGAAGTGAGGCGAGCCTTACTTCTGGCGTTCGGCCGTCCGCGCGCGCCGTCGACCGGTGCGGCGCCGATACGAGGGCGCCGGGGCCGTGCTGTCGGCCCTCTTCGCGGCACTTAGACTCTGCTTATGGCGCCCCTTGAGAACGACCCGTTCGCCTTCACCGGCCTGACCTACGACGACGTGCTCCTCCTTCCGGGCGAGTCCGACGTGATCCCGTCCGAGGTGGACACCACCACGCAGCTCACCAAGGGCATCTCCGTGGCGGTGCCGCTGCTGTCCGCGGCGATGGACACCGTCACCGAGGCGCGGATGGCGATCGCGCTCGCGCGGCTCGGCGGCATGGGAGTGCTCCACCGGAACCTGTCGATCGAGGACCAGGCTCACCAGGTCGAGATCGTCAAGCGCTCCGAGTCGGGCATGATCACCGACCCTGTGACCGTGGGCCCCGACGCGACGCTCGAGGAGCTCGACGCCCTGTGCGCGAAGTACCGCGTCTCCGGCCTGCCGGTCGTCGACGGCGACCGTCGCCTGGTGGGCATCATCACCAACCGCGACCTGCGCTTCGTCAACCCGAGCGAGTTCGCGACCCGCCTGGTCAAGGACCAGATGACGGCGATGCCCCTCATCACCGCCCGTGAGGGCGTGTCGAACGCCGAGGCCGCCGACCTGCTCGCGAAGCACCGCGTCGAGAAGCTCCCGCTCGTCGACGCCGACGGCCGCCTCACCGGCCTCATCACCGTCAAGGACTTCGTCAAGACGGAGAAGTACCCGCTCGCGTCCAAGGACGCCGAGGGTCGCCTCCGCGTGGCCGCCGCCGTGGGCTTCTACGGCGACGCCTGGGAGCGCGCCACCGCGCTGGTCGAGGCCGACGTCGACGCGCTCGTCGTCGACACCGCGCACGGCCACGCCCGCAAGATGATCGAGATGATCCAGCGCCTCAAGTCCGACCCGGCGACCGCGCACGTCCAGGTCATCGGCGGCAACGTCGCGACCCGCGAGGGCGCGCAGGCGCTCGTCGACGCAGGCGTGGACGCCGTCAAGGTGGGCGTGGGCCCCGGCTCGATCTGCACCACCCGCGTGGTCGCCGGCGTCGGCGTGCCGCAGGTCACCGCCGTCCACGAGGCGTGGAAGGCGGCGCACCCCTCGGGCGTGCCGGTCATCGCCGACGGCGGCCTCCAGTACTCGGGCGACATCGCCAAGGCCATGGTGGCCGGCGCATCGTCCGTCATGCTCGGCTCGCTGTTCGCGGGCTGCGCGGAGACCCCGGGCGACCTGGTGCTGGTCAACGGCAAGCAGTTCAAGAGCTATCGCGGCATGGGGTCGATGGGGGCGATGGCCTCGCGCGGCCGCGTGTCCTACTCCAAGGACCGCTACTTCCAGGCCGATGCGCCCAGCGACGACGACCTCATCCCCGAGGGCATCGAGGGTCGGGTGCCCTACAAGGGCCCGCTGTCGTCGGTGGTCCGTCAGCTCGTCGGCGGCCTCGGCCAGTCGATGTTCTACGTCGGCGCGCGCAGCATCCCCGAGCTCCAGGCCAAGGGCAAGTTCGTGCGCATCACCCCCGCGGGCCTCAAGGAGTCCCACCCCCACGACGTGCAGATCACGGTCGAGGCGCCCAACTACTCCGGTCGCGGCTAGCGCCGCGGCCCGCGCGTGGACCTCGCCTGGCAGACGCTCGCGATCCTGGCGGTCGTCGCGCTGCTGGCGGGGTTCCTCGACACGCTCGCGGGAGGGGGCGGGCTGCTGACGCTGCCCGCCCTGCTCCTCGCGGGGGTGCCTCCGCTGCAGGCGCTCGGCACCAACAAGCTCCAGGGGTCCTTCGGCACCGGCATGGCGACGTGGCAGGTGATCCGCCGCCGTCGCGTGCGATGGTCCGATGCGCGCTGGCCGATGCTCTGGGCCTTCCTCGGGTCCGTCGCGGGCTCGGTGGCCATCCAGTTCGCGGACCCCGAGCCGCTGCGGGTCATCATCCCCGTGGTGCTCGCGGTGATCGCCGCCTACTTCGCCTTCGTGCCCAAGGCGCATCAGCCGCCCGACCGTGAGCGGATGTCGGCCGCGCCCTACGAGGCGACCGTGGTGCCGGCGATCGGCGCGTACGACGGCGCCTTCGGGCCCGGCACGGGCTCGCTCTTCGCGCTCGCGGGCGTGACGCTGCGGGCGCAGTCGCTCGTGCGGTCGACCGCGGTGGCCAAGACGCTCAACTTCGCGACCAACGTCGCGTCTCTGCTGGTCTTCGCCTTCGCGGGGCAGATCGCGTGGGCGGTCGGCGGCGCGATGATCGGCGGCCAGCTGGTGGGCTCCTACGTCGCCTCGCACGTGCTGTTCAAGGTGAACCCCGTGGTGCTGCGCGTGCTCATCGTGGTGATGAGCGTGGGGATGCTGGTCCGCTACCTCCTCGCCTAGCCCTCCGATTCCCAATGACAGATGTGACAGATGTGACCGGCGTGCTCGCCGACGTCAGTCCCACCCGTCACATCTGTCATTGGGAGTCGACCGGGGTCAGGGGTAGAGGCCCCGCAGGCGATGGGCCTCCGTGACGCGCTGGACCGCGAGGGCCGTGGCCGCCTCGCGGTACGAGAGCCCGTGCGCGCCCGCGTAGTCGACCACGTCGTGCCACGCGCGCGTCATGCGCTCCTCGAGCCGGTCATTCACGTCGCGTTCCGACCACTGGTACGCCTGGTTCGCCTGCACCCACTCGAAGTACGACACGACCACGCCGCCCGCGTTCGCCAGGATGTCCGGCACCACGAGGACCCCGGCGTCGTTGAGGATCGCATCGGCCTCGCGCGTGGTGGGGCCGTTCGCGCCCTCGACCACGATGCTCGCCCGCACCCGACCGGCGTTCTCGGCGGTGAGGACCCCCTCGACTGCAGCCGGGACCACGAGGTCGACGTCGAGCGTGAGGATGGAGGCGGGGTCGATCGCCTCGGTGCCCTCGAAGCCCTCGACCGAGCCGTGGCGCTCCGCGTGCTCGGACAGGCGACCGATGTCGAGCCCGCGCTCGTCGTACACCGCGCCGTCGATGTCGCTCACCGCGAGCACCTTGACCCCCGCGGCGGCGAGGAAGCGCGCGGCGTCCCGGCCGACCTTGCCGAAGCCCTGCACCGAGGCGGTGGTCCGCGACGGGTCCATCCCGCGTGCGGCGAGCGCCATCAGCGCGATGTGCGCGACCCCGCGCGACGTCGCCGAGGCGCGTCCGTACGAGCCGCCGAGGCTCACGGGCTTGCCCGTCACCACGCCCGGCACGGTGTGGCCCATCGCGGCGGAGTAGGTGTCCATCATCCACGCCATCGTGCGCTCGTCGGTGCCGATGTCCGGCGCCGGGATGTCCTTGGTCGGGCCGATGATGGGCAGGATCTCCGAGGTGTAGCGGCGGGTGACGCGCTCGAGCTCGGCCTGCGAGTGCTCGCGTGGATCGATGGCGATGCCGCCCTTCGCGCCGCCGTACGGCACGTCGACGAGCGCGCACTTCCATGTCATCCACATGGCGAGCGCGCGCACCTCGTCGAGGTCGACCGAGGGGGAGTAGCGCAGGCCGCCCTTGGCGGGGCCGCGCGAGAAGTTGTGCTGCACCCGGTAGCCCGAGTAGACGGCGATCGAGCCGTCATCGCGGCGCAGCGGGACGCTCACCATGAGCTCGCGTCGCGGGGTGGTGAGCATCTTCTTGATGCCGCCGTTGATGCCGAGGTGCTCCAGCGCGTTGTCGAGCTGGGAGAGCGCATCGGTGAGAGGGCCGGCCCCTGTAGGGGCGGCGGCCTCCGTGGTGGACCACGTCATTGTGACCTCCGGGTAGGTGTGTCCTCCGACACTATCCCCGGATCCGGGCGTCGCTGACCGCCGCGAGGGCGAGCGGAAGGCTCGGGCATGGCCCGCGCGTACAGTCCCGCCGGACGATGCGCCTCGTCCGACGGCTCGCGCCCTTCGGCGGATTAGAAGAGCAGGCCGGCGCCGCCCTCGTCTGCGCCACCCGGCGAGGCCAGCGCGAGCGCGGGGGCGGCCACGGGCCAGATCGGGTCGGGCAGGTCGTCCGTGGTGCCCTTCGACTTGAGCCATGCGCCGAAGCGGACGGCCCAGTCGTGGTGGGCGGCGGCCTGGAGGTCGTGCAGCGAGTCCAGGGAGGTCTCCCGCATGGTCGGGTGGGCCGAGGCGAGCGCCTGGACAAGGTCGAGCGTCGCGAGGACGTCCGCATCCGCGGCGTGGAGATCGTCCGCATCCACCTTGACCGCGTACAGCGTGCACAGGTCGATGAGCTTGCGCTTGCCCTTGCGGTACTGATCGAGCTTGCGGTCCAGCACCAGCGGGTCGATCACCGGGCGCACCTCCTCGCGGTCGAGACGCGAGGCGAGCGAGGGCAGCCCGTGGCGCGCGAGCTCGTGCTCGAGCAGCGTGAGGTCGAACTGCGCGTTGAAGGCCACCACCGGGAAGCCCGCGTCGAGCGCCTCCGCCAGCAGCGACGCGATCTCCTCGAGCGCCTCCGGGGGCTGGACGCCCTCGGCGCGCGCCTTCTCCGTCGAGATGCCGTGCACCGCGCTCGCGGAGGCCGGGATGTCGACCCCCGGGTCGATCAGCCACGTGCGGGTGGTGACCTCGTCCCCGCGTCGCGTGATCACCGCCGCGGTGACGATGCGGTCGGTCGCGGTGGACACGCCCGTCGTCTCGGTGTCGAAGCCCACCATGGTCTCGTCGAGCCAGCTCATGGTCCTAGCCTGGCACGCCCGTCCGACACCCGGCGCACACCTGTCCACAGGCGGGTCCCGCATCGTCCCGTGTGTGCGCAGGTGTACGGGCGATAGGCTAGTGGCCCGTGAGCAACGAGATCGAGATCGGCCGCGGCAAGCGCGGACGCCGCGCCTATTCCTTCGACGACATCGCGGTGGTGCCCTCGCGGCGCACGCGCGACCCGAAGGTGGTGAGCCTCGGCTGGCAGATCGACGCCTTCCAGTTCGAGATCCCCGTCATCGGCGCGCCCATGGACTCCGTGATGAGCCCGGCGACGGCGATCGCTCTCGGCAACGCCGGCGGCCTCGGCGTGCTCGACCTCGAGGGCCTGTGGACCCGGTACGAGGACCCCGCCGCGGTGTTCGAGGAGATCGCCGCTCTGGATCCGGCGGACGCCACCGCGCGCATGCAGGAGCTCTACCGCGAGCCCATCAAGGACGAGCTCATCACCGCGCGCCTCCAGGAGATCCGCGCGGCCGGCGTGGTCGTGGCGGGCGCGCTCAGCCCGCAGCGCACGCAGGAGCACTACGAGACGGTGCTCAAGGCCGGCGTGGACCTCTTCGTCATCCGCGGCACCACGGTGTCCGCCGAGCACGTCTCCGACGGCGCCGAGCCGCTCAACCTCAAGAAGTTCATCTACGACCTCGACGTCCCCGTGATCGTCGGCGGCGCCTCGACCTACCAGGCGGCCCTGCACCTCATGCGCACCGGCGCGGCGGGCGTGCTTGTCGGCTTCGGCGGCGGTGCGGCGCAGACCACGCGCACCACGCTCGGCATCCACGCGCCCATGGCGACCGCGGTGTCCGACGTCGCCGCCGCGCGTCGCGACTACCTCGACGAGTCGGGCGGCCGCTACGTGCACGTCATCGCGGACGGCGGCCTGGGCCGCTCGGGCGACATCGTCAAGGCGATCGCGTGCGGCGCGGACGCGATCATGCTCGGCGCGGCGCTCGCGCGCGCAGAGGAGGCGCCCGGCGCCGGCTTCCACTGGGGTCCCGAGGCGCACCACTCGGAGCTGCCGCGCGGCGAGCGCGTCCACGTGGGCACGACGGGCACCCTCGACGAGATCCTCTTCGGCCCCGGCACGCACGCCGACGGCACGTCGAACCTCATGGGCGCGCTGCGCCGGTCGATGGCCACCACCGGCTACTCGGACCTCAAGGAGTTCCAGCGCGTCGACATCGTGGTCAGCCCGTACCAGGCGGGCTGATCTCGGCCCGTCCGGGGCTGGCGACGGCACCGCTCCCCCGAATGGGGCGCTGACGGGCGCTCTCGCGCCTCGCGTGCGCGCCATGGGGCGCTGACGGTCGCCGGCGCCGGGAGCCTCAGCGCGGGGGCAGGACCGTGAGCGCCTGGACGGTGGCCCCGCGCGGGCGCAGCTCAGCGACGGCCGCGCTCACGGACGGCAGCGGGCCCACGAGCATCGTGATCCCTCCGGCGGCGTCGTCGTGACGATGCACGCTCACCTCGGCGGGCACCTCGGGCTCGGACGGGATCCCGGTGAGGACCGCGACGGCCCTCACGCCCGCATCGTCCGCCCGGACGAGCGCCACCGACACCACGACCGCGAGCCGCTCGAGCGTGCGGACCAGCACCTGCGCGAGGCGCTCGGACGCCGCGAACTCGACCGACATGGTGCCGCGGCCGTCGTGCACGTCGAGCGTCGACACCGAGCCGAAGCTCACGCCCCGCTCGGAGAAGACCCCGGTGAGGGCTGCGGACGCGCCGGAGCGGTCCTCGACCTCGATGAAGGCGAACCAGCGCTGGGTGATCGTGCTCATCGCGCACCGCCTCCCCATGCGACCAGGGACTCGTTGATGGACTGGGCGACCTCCCACAGCACGCGCGTCTCGTCGGGAGCGAGGTCGTCGAGCAGCACCTTCGACCAGCCCTCGGGGCCGACCGCGACGGGCACGCCCAGCACCCCGCGCCACGGGATCCCGCCCAGCTCGATCTCGCCGTCGAGCAGCACCTGGCCGGCCACCACGATGTCGCGGCCGTCGAGCACCGTGCGGATGAGGTCGACGGTCGCATTGGCGGTGCCGTACGCGGTCTTGGCGCCGCTCTGGTGCGTGAGGTAGGGCCGGATCACCGCCTGGATGTCCGGCGGGTAGGTGTCGATCGCGGCGAAGGCCCCACGGACGTCCGGCTCCCCGGCGACGCGCTGCTTCGCGGCGGTCACCTCGGAGCGGAACGAGGCGAGGGTCCGCTCGCCGCGCAGGCGGTCGACGATCTCGGCGCGCTCGTCCGGGTCGAGGCCGCGGAGCCGCACGCTCGACCACAGCGGCACCATCCGGTCGCCGTGCTGGCCCGCGACGAAGCCGCCCACCCGTTGGCGGCGGATCCCCAGCGTCGCCGCGATCTCGCGGCGGAAGCGCAGCGTGTCGAGCCATGCGCCCATGCCGATGACGCGGTGGCGGCCTAGGCGGCGCGCGAAGACCTCGACCGCGAGCTCGACCGGGTTGGAGACGACGATCACGACCTCGTGGCCGGAGCCGTGCGCGGCGAGGGCGTCGGCGTACTGCTCGAACAAGCGCCGGTTGCCCTCGGCGAGCTTGTCGCGGTCGACCACCTGGCCGGTCCCCGTCGGCACGGTGGCGCCGGCGGCGATGACGATGACGTCGGCGACCACGTCCTCGGGTCGGGTCGCGACGTCGATGTGGGGCGCGCGCTCGTCGTGCGCGTCGATGAGGTCGACGCGCAGCCCGTGGATCGCGTCGCCCGAGGCGCCGCCCTCCCGTCCGACCAGCTGCAGACGGCTCGTGGGCCCCAGCTCACCGTGCTCGATCAGGGATCCGCAGATCGCCCGGCCGATGTCCCCGGTGGCTCCGACGATCGCGACATCCATGCGGAAAAGGGTACGCGGGCCGTGTGTCGCGGGTGTTGCCGCGTGCCCGAGAGGTCAGGGGTCGGGCCGCTCGATCGCGACGAACTCGCCGGTGTACATCCCCATCGCGCACGAGTACCGGTAGGTCCCCGTCTCCGTCGGCGTGAACTCCACCGTCTCCGCGTCGAACAGCACCATCAGCCGGTCGAGCCCGAGCGATGGCGCGTCGATCGCGCTCTGGCAGCCCTGGTAGACCGGCTCGAGCGTCCACGCGACGGGCTCGTCGACATAGACCACCGTGGTCGCCGGCGAGTAGCCGTCGTCCACCACCTGGGTCGTGACGTGCTGGACACCGCCGACGTCGCTCACGTTCGGGGTGCGCTCGGTGGCGGTCACGGCGGTCGTGCCGAGGCCCGGAGCCAGCTGCGTGATCGCGCCGGAGGCCGTCACCAGCGCGAACGCGATCACGGCGACGCCGATGCCCCTCAGCACGCGCCCGGCCCCAGGACGGCGGGACGTTGCGGCGGCCCCGGCAGCCGCACCTGCGGCGAGCAGGCCCGGCGTGGTGCCGATCGCGAACAGGCCCATGACCAGTGCGCCCTCGCGGGCGCTCCCCGTGGACAGCGCGTACACCTGCACCGCCTGCGTGAACCCGCACGGCAGGAAGAAGGTCGCGGCGCCCATGCCGAGCGCGCGCGGCGTACCGCCCCGCGCATCGTCCGCCGAGGCGCCGCGCACCCAGGCGCCCCAGCGGCCCGGCAGCGAGAGCTGCCAGGCGGCGACCCGAGGCGAGGTCTCGGTGAGGCGGACCCCCACGATGGCCATGACCGACGCCGCGAGCAGGACCACGACGGCGAGCAGGAGCCCCGACGGCGCGAGCGAGCGGCCCACGAGCCCGATGACCGCGCCGAGCGCGGTGAACCCCACGATCCGCCCGCCGTTAAAGGCGAGATGCGGGCGCAGTCGGGCGATGCCGGAGGCGCGCGACGGGACCGACGCCGCGAGCGAGACCACGAGCCCGCCGACCAGGGCCATGCATGTCGACACCGAGGCCGCGACACCGAGTCCGAGCACCACCACCGCCGAGCCCGCGGAGGCGCCGGAGGTGAGGTCCTGCACGCGGGAGGCGAGCCCGAGCGTCCAGGCGGCCGCCGCGAGCATCCCGACGACCGCGACTGCGACCAGGAGGTCGCGCCACACGAAGGGGTCGCGGTTGAGCCACGGGCGCGTGCCGACCGAGTACGGGGTGTCCGCGAGCGCGGCGTCCACGTCGGCGTCGGAGGGGAGGCTGCGGCCCGCGATGGCAAGGCGGCCCGCGCGTCGATCCGCGCTCGCGGACTCGATCCCGGGGAGGCCCAGCACCGCCGCGGTCACGGTGCGCTCGCACGCCGCGCAGGTCATGCCTGCGATCGGGACGGTGCGTTCGCTCACGGGGACTCTCCTTCGGGTGAGTCCATTAAGCATCAGCGACGGGCGCCGCGCGCGGGACCGAGGTCGCGACCCTGACCCCGGGGCAGGGTTGGTAGGCGATCTCAGCCCAGCTGCTCGCCCAGCTCGAGCCACCGCTCCTCGAGCTCCGCGTTCTCCTCCTCGAGGGCCTGGAGCTCCTTCATGTGCTTCGCGAGCCCTCCGAAGTCGGACTGGTCGTGCATCGACATCTCGAGGTGCCGACCTTCCGTGAGCTCCTGGATCTTCGCCATCCGCCGCTCGACGGCCTTGAGCTCCTTCTCGACCGCACGGCGCTCGGCGCCGCTCAGCGCGGGCGCCGCGGACGATGCCGACGAGGCGGCCGCCGCGGGGGACTCGACCGCGTCGGGGAACGCCGCGCGGACGGTGGCCGCCGCATCGTCCCCCTGCGAGGCGCCGAAGGTGCCGATGCCCGACGAGCCGCCCGTGCGGCGCTCGCGGGACAGCGCGACGTACTCGTCGACGCCGCCGGGGAGGTGGCGGAGGCCGCCGTCGACCACCGCGTACTGCTGGTCGGTGATGCGCTCCATGAGGTAGCGGTCGTGGCTCACGACGATGAGCGTGCCGGGCCACGAGTCGAGCAGGTCCTCGAGCGCGGCGAGCATGTCGGTGTCGAGGTCGTTGGTGGGCTCGTCGAGCACCAGCACGTTGGGCTCGCTCAGCAGCACGACGAGGAGCTGCAGCCGGCGGCGCTGGCCGCCGCTCAGGCGGCCCACCGGCGTCTTGAGCTGGATCGAGGTGAAGCCCATGCGCTCGAGCAGCTGGCTGGGCGTCATCTCCTGCCCGTCGCTCAGCTGGATCGACGAGTAGCGCTTCACCACCGCGGAGACGCGCTCGTCGGCGATGTCGTCGAGCTCCGCGAGCTGCTGGCTCAGCTGCTCGACGCGCACGGTCATGCCGGTCTTGACGCGGCCCGAGGTGGGCTCCTGCTCCCCGGTGATGAGGCGCAGCAGCGTCGACTTGCCCGCGCCGTTCTCGCCCAGGAGGCCGATGCGGTCGCCGGGGCCGATGTTCCAGTCGAGGCCGCGGATGACCTGCTTGTCGCCGTAGCTCACGCCCACGTTCACCAGCTCGACCACGTCCTTGCCCAGGCGGGCCGCGGCCATGCGGTGGAGCTTGACGTTGTCACGGATGGGCGGCACGTCCGCGATGAGCGCGTTGGCGGCGTCGATGCGGAACTTGGGCTTCGAGGTGCGCGCGGGGGCGCCGCGGCGGAGCCACGCGAGCTCCTTGCGCATGAGGTTCTGGCGGCGCTGCTCGGTGACGGCGGCGATGCGGTCGCGCTCGACGCGCTGGAGCACGTACGCGGCGTAGCCGCCCTCGTACATGTCGACCTCGCCGTCGTGGACCTCCCAGGTCTTGGTGGAGATCTCGTCGAGGAACCAGCGGTCGTGGGTGACCACCAGGAGGGCGCCCCGGTTCGCGGGCCAGCGACGCTTGAGGTGGTCGGCGAGCCAGGTCACGCCCTCGACGTCGAGGTGGTTGGTGGGCTCGTCGAGGAAGACCACGTCGTGGTCCTCGACCAGCACGTGGGCCAGCGCGACGCGGCGCTGCTGGCCTCCCGAGAGGTCGCCCACGATCGCCTCGGCCGGGATGTCGGGGACCAGGCCGGACATGATGTCCCGGACGCGCGGGTCGGCGGCCCATTCGTGCTCGTCGCGGTCGCCGACGATCGCCTGCGCGACGGTGAGCGCCTCGTCGACGTGATCGGACTGATCGAGCACGCCGATGCGCGTGCCGCGGGCCACGGTGACGCGGCCGTTATCGGGCTCGATGCGCCCGGCGAGCACCTTGAGCAGCGTGGACTTGCCCGCGCCGTTGGTGCCGACCATGCCGATGCGGTCGCCGTCGTCGAGCCCGATCGAGATCGAGCCGAGCACCGGTCCGGTGCCGAAGTCCAGGTGAAGCGCCTCGGCGCCAAGCAGGTGAGCCACCACACAAGGGTAGTCGCGCCCGGTCCCGGGGCTCCGCCACACTCCTCGGCACCGGGGGAGGCGGGCGGCTACGTGCGCTCGAGCACCACCACGGGGATCTCGCGCTCGGTGCCGGCCTGGTAGGAGTCGTAGTCGGGCCACGCCTCGACCATGGCGCCCCACATCGCGGGCTTCTCCTCGGCAGTGGCGGTACGGGCCCGTGCCGCGAACCTCTCGGCCCTGATCTGCACCGTCACGTCCGGGTTCGCGGCGAGGTTGAGGAACCACGCCGGCGGCGCATCGGCCCCGCCCTTGGACGCGACGACGAGGTACGCATCGCCCCACTCGCGGTAGATCAGCGGGCTGGTGCGCGCTTCGCCGCTCTTGCGGCCGATGGTGGTGAGAAGCAGGACGGTGGTGCCGCGGCGCCAGTCGTGCCCGTCGGCGCCGTCGGTCTCGAGGTAGCGGGCCACGTGGGCGGGTCCGTGGAGGTCCATCGCGGAGGTCATGAGATCGATGGTGCCAAGAGACAGCGCACCTGTCAGCACTCGATGACGTTGACCGCCAGGCCGCCCCTCGAGGTCTCCTTGTACTTCTTGTGCATGTCGCGGCCGGTGTCGCGCATCGTCCTCACCGCGGAGTCGAGGCTCACCTTGTGCACCCCTGATCCCCGGAGCGCGAGGCGGGCCGCCGTGATCGCCTTGATCGAGGCGACCGCGTTGCGCTCGATGCACGGGATCTGCACCAGCCCGCCGATCGGATCGCACGTGAGGCCCAGGTTGTGCTCGACGCCCACCTCCGCCGCGTTCTCGACCTGCTCGGGGGAGCCGCCGAGCACCTCCGCGAGGCCCGCCGCGGCCATCGCGCACGCGGAGCCCACCTCGCCCTGGCAGCCGACCTCGGCGCCCGAGATCGAGGCGTTCTCCTTGATGACGATGCCGATCGCGGCGGCGGCGAGCAGGAAGCGGACGATGCCCTCCTCACTCGCGTCGGGCACGAACCGCCAGTAGTAGTGCAGCACCGCGGGGATGATCCCGGCGGCGCCGTTGGTGGGCGCGGTGACGATGCGGCCGCCGGCCGCGTTCTGCTCGTTGACGGCGAGCGCGTACAGGCTCACCCAGTCCACGACGTCGAGGGGGTCCTTGCCCTGCTCGCGCCCACGGAGGTCGGCGAGCAGCGCCGGGGCACGGCGGGGGACCTCGAGCCCGCCGGGCAGCGCGCCGTCGCGCTCGCAGCCCTCGCGCACGCAGTCCGCCATGACCTCCCACAGGTGCAGGAGGCCGGCGCGCACCTCGTCCTCGGTGCGCCACGCGAGCTCGTTGCGGAGCATGACGTCGCTCACCGACAGGCCCTCGCGGCGGCAGATCGCGAGGAGCTCGTCCCCGCTGGTGAAGTGGAACGGCAGCGGGGTGTCGTCCTGCACCAGCGGATCGCTGCCGCGCGTGTCGCCGTCGACCACGAAGCCGCCGCCCACCGAGTAGTACTCGCGCTCGAGCACCACGCCGCCGTCGGCCGCGTACGCGGTGAAGCGCATGCCGTTGGGGTGCGTCGGGAGGGACCGGCGCCGATGCAGGAGCAGGTCGGTCTGCGGGACGAACCTCACGGGATGCGCGCCGCCGAGCAGCAGCGTCCCCTCGGCACGGACGGACTCGACCCGCGTCGCCGCGCGATCGGTGTCGACCGTGGCGGGATCCTCGCCCTCGAGTCCGAGGATCACCGCGTTGTCGGAGCCGTGCCCGCGGCCGGTCGCACCGAGCGAGCCGAACAGCTCGGCGCGCACGCGGACCGTACGGGCCAGGGCTCCCTCGGCCGCGAGGGCCTCGACGAAGGTCCTCGCGGCCCGCATCGGCCCGACGGTGTGCGAGGACGAGGGGCCGATGCCGACGGAGTACAGGTCGAAGGCGCTCAGGGGCATCGGAGGCTCCCGCTCGCCTGCGGACCGTGCTGGGGGGACGTCGCGCTCATATCAGGCATCCTCATCCAGCGGCGGGCGCGGCGCGAGCGCGGCGACGCGATCGCTGAGCGCGGCCACGTCCGGATCCGCAGGTGCGCACGCGCCCCGCGTGGGCCGTCGACGGCGGCGGGAGGACCTAGGCTCGCGGCATGAGATGCGTCGCCATCCGCCACGTCGCGTTCGAGGACCTCGGGATCTGGGAGGCGGAGATCGCGGCCCACGGCTACGAGGTCGTCTACCTCGATGCCGGGGTCGACGACCTCGCGCCCTTCCTCTCCGCGGACCTCGGCGTCGTCCTCGGCGGCCCGATCGGCGTCGGCGACGTCGACGACTACCCCACGCTCGCCGAGGAGTCCGCGCTGCTCGCGAGCCGGGTGCGGTCCGGCCTGCCGACGCTGGCGGTGTGCCTGGGCGCGCAGCTGCTCGCGCACGCGCTCGGCGGCCGCGTCGAGCCCGGCGAGCCCGAGGTCGGGTGGGGCGGCATCGACCTCGCGCCCGAGGCCGCCGGCACTCCGCTGCGCCACCTCGCCGGGGCGCCCGTGCTGCATTGGCACGGCGACCGCATCGTCCCTCCCTCCGGCGCCGCCGTGCTCGCCTCCACCGCCGCGACGCCGTGCCAGGCGTTCGTCCACGGCTCGGCGCTGGCCCTGCAGTTCCACCCCGAGGTCGACGCCGAGCGCATCGAGCGCTGGCTGATCGGGCACACCGGCGAGCTTCGCGCCCTGGGGATCTCGCCGCGCGGCCTGCGCGAGCGCTCCCGCGAGGTGGGGGACGATGCGGCCGTCGCCGGGATCCTCATGATCAGGGAATGGCTGCGCGGCGGCGACGGGAGCGCGGCGTGAACCTCCGGCAGGCGGCCATCGGCGCCGCGGCGCTCGACGCGGGTGCGATCGTGGTGTTCTCCGCGATCGGGCGTGCGAGCCACGACGAAGGGATCCTCGGGCCCGGCGGCTCCGGCCTCGCGACCACCGCGTGGCCGTTCCTCGCGGGCGCAGGGATCGGGTGGGTGCTCGCGAGGGCGTGGAGGCGCCCCTGCGACTGGCGACGCACCGGGCTCGCGGTGTGGGCGTCGACGCTGGCGGGCGGCATGCTCCTGCGCGCGGCGAGCGGTCAGGGCGTCCAGGTGTCCTTCGTCATCGTCGCCGGCACGTTCCTCGCGGTGTCCCTCATCGGCTGGCGCGTCGTCTCCGGGTGGATCGCGACACGCCGGGGCCTCAAGGGCTGAGCAGGACTGAGCGTCCCGCGGGAGCGCCGAGGCGAGCGCGCAGCAGTACTGAGCGTCCCGACCCGAGGAGGTCAGGCGGTGACGACGACCTTGCCCACCTGCTCGCCCGACACCACGCGGGCGACCGCCTCGCGGGCCTGCGCGAGCGGGTGCACCGAGTCGATGGTCGGCCGCAGCCCGGTCCGCACCAGGAAGGCCATGAGCGCGGCCAGATCCTCGCGCGTGCCCATCGTGACGCCCTGGATGCGGAGCTCGTGGAAGAACACCCGCGTGAGCAGGGCGGGGTCGGGGTCGCCGGTGGTGTGGCCCGCGATCGCGATGGTGCCGCCGTTGCGGACGCTCGCGATCGAGTGCTTCCACGTCGCCTTGCCCACGGTCTCGATCACGGCGTCCACCCGCTTCGGGAGCCGCGCGCCCGGCTCGACGGCGCCGACCGCGCCCATCCCGAGCGCGGCCTCGCGCTTGGCCTCCGAGCGCGAGGTGGCGAACACCTCGAGGCCCGCGGCCGCGCCCAGCGCGATCGCGGCGCTCGCGACGCCGCCTCCGGCACCCTGGACCAGCACCGACTCCCCCGGCTTGAGATCCGCGCCGTGGAACAGCATCCGGTACGCGGTGAGCCAGGCCGTGGGCAGGCAGGCCGCCTCCTCGAAGCTGAGCTCCGGGGGCTTGGGGAGCAGGTTCGCGGTGGGGACGGCGACCTGCTCGGCCAGCGTGCCGGGGTAGCGCTCCGAGAGGATGCTGCGCGGCTCGCGCGGCCCGACGCCGTGACCGTCCGCGCCGATCACGCCGTGGACCACCACCTCGGCCCCGTCGGGGGTCACGCCGGCGGCGTCGCAGCCGAGGATCATCGGCAGCTGCGCCTCCGCGAGCCCGACTCCGCGCAGCGACCACACGTCGTGGTGGTTGATCGACGCGGCGCGCACGGACACGGTGGTCCAATGCTCGCGCTCCTCGGGAGCGGGGCGGTCGCCCACCTCGAGGGCGCTCACGGGGTCGTCGGGGCTGAAGCGGGCGGCGTAGGCGGCGAGCATGCCTCCAACCTAGGACGATGCGCGGCGGTCCGCCGGGACGGAGGTCACCGGCATTCTGCGCCGGGCAAGCGAAAGGGGGACGATGCGCGGGTCGCGGCCCGCACATCGTCCCCCTGAGCGTCGGGAGAGGAGTCCCTACTCGTTGTCGCCGTCGGTCGCGAGCGCGCCCGAGAGCTTGGCCTGCACCTCGGTGCCGGCGCCGGACCAGACCCACTCGGCGACCTCGGGGAGGTCGGCGCCGGTCTCGTAGGCGTAGCGCTGGGCCTCGAAGCGCTTGTCCTGCAGCTTCTGGCGCAGGACGGCGGCGCGGGTGCCGAGGCCCGGCACGCGGTCGATGACATCCATGACCAGGTGGTAGCGGTCGATGTCGTTGACCATCGCCATGTCGAACGGCGACGTGGTGGTGCCCTCCTCCTTGAAGCCGCGCACGTGCAGGTTCTCGTGCCCGTTGCGACGGTACGTGAGGCGGTGGATGAGCCACGGGTAGCCGTGGTAGTTCATGATGATCGGCTTGTCCGTGGTGAACAGCTGGTCGAACTCCCGGTCGGACATGCCGTGCGGGTGCTCCTTCTCCGGCTGCAGACGCATGAGGTCGACCACGTTGACCATGCGCACCTTGAGCTCGGGCAGCTCCTCGCGGATGATGTCGATCGCCGCGAGCACCTCCATCGTGGGCACGTCGCCGATGCCGGCCATGACCACGTCGGGCTCCTCGCCGAGCGGCACGTTGGAGGCGAACTCCCAGATGCCGGCGCCGCGGGCGAAGTGGTTCTCCGCCTCCTCGATGGTGAGCCACTGGGCCTGGGGCTGCTTGCCGGCGACCACGACGTTGACCTTGTCGCGCGAGCGCAGGCAGTGGTCGTAGGTCGCGAGCAGGGTGTTCGCGTCGGCGGGGAGGTACACGCGCACCACCTCGGCCTTCTTGTTCACCACGTGGTCGATGAAGCCCGGGTCCTGGTGCGAGAAGCCGTTGTGGTCCTGGCGCCACACGTGGCTCGACAGCAGGTAGTTGAGCGACGGGATGGGCCGGCGCCACGGCAGCTCGTGGGCGACCTTGAGCCACTTCGCGTGCTGGTTGAACATCGAGTCGACGATGTGGATGAAGGCCTCGTACGAGGTGAACAGGCCGTGGCGGCCGGTGAGGTTGTAGGCCTCGAGCCAGCCCTGGCACTGGTGCTCGGAGAGCATCTCCACGACGCGGCCGTTGTGGCCCATCGGGCCGTCGTCCGGGTCGATCTCCGCGTTCCACACCTTCTGGGTCACATCGAGGACCGCCTGGATGCGGTTCGAGGCGAGCTCGTCGGGCGCGAAGATGCGGAAGTTGTCGGGGTTGCGCTCCATGACGCCCTTGAGGAAGTCGCCGAGCGTGCGGGTCGCCTCGCCGATCTCCGCGCCGGGGGCCGGCACGTCCACCGCGTAGTCGCGGTAGTCGGGCATCACGAGGTCCTGCATGAGCAGGCCGCCGTTGGCCTCGGGGCGGGCCGACATGCGCAGCTCGCCCTCGGGGACCGTGCCGAGCACCGCGGGGCGGACCACGCCGTTCTCGTCGAAGAGGTCGTCCGGGCCGTACGACTGGAGCCACGCCTCGAGGGTGTGGAGGTGGTCGTCGGTGTCGCGGGCGTTGGACAGCGGCACCTGGTGCGCGCGCCACGAGTTCTCGGTGCGCTTGCCGTCGATGCTGGGCGGGCAGGTCCAGCCCTTGGGGGTGCGGAGCACGATCATGGGCCACTTCGGGCGCTCCATGTTCGGGTTCTCCTTGGCCTCGGCCTTGATCGCGGCGATCTCGTCCATCACCACGTCCATCAGCTCCGCGTAGCGGCGGTGGAAGGACTCGGGCGACTCCTCGTCGAAGCCGGCGGTGAAGAAGTGCGGCTTGTGGCCGTAGCCCACCATGAGCGCCTCGAGCTCCTCGTCGCCGATGCGGGCGAGGAGCGTCGGGTTCGCGATCTTGTAGCCGTTGAGGTGCAGGATCGGGAGGACCACGCCGTCGGTGGCCGGGTTGATGAACTTGTTCGAGTGCCAGGACGTGGCGAGCGGGCCGGTCTCGGCCTCGCCGTCGCCGACGACCGCCGCGACCAGCAGGTCCGGGTTGTCGAAGGCCGCGCCGTACGCGTGGCTGAGGGCGTAGCCGAGCTCGCCGCCCTCGTGGATCGAGCCGGGGGTCTCCGGCGCGACGTGCGACGGGATTCCGCCCGGGAACGAGAACTGCTTGAACAGGCGCTGCAGGCCGCGCTCGTCCTCGGAGATCTCCGGGTAGGTCTCGTTGTAGGTGCCCTCGAGGTAGCTCGCGGCCACCAGGCCGGGGCCGCCGTGGCCGGGGCCGATGATGTACATCGTCGGCTGCTGACGCGACGTGATCATGCGGTTGAGGTGCGTGTAGATGAAGTTGAGGCCCGGCGTGGTGCCCCAGTGGCCCACGAGGCGCTTCTTCACGTGATCGCGGTGCAGCGGCTCACGGAGCAGCGGGTTGTCCAGCAGGTAGATCTGCCCCACCGACATGTAGTTCGCCGTGCGCCACCACAGGTCGATGGCCTCGACCTCGGCGTCGCTGACGGAATCCGCAGTGCGGGGGGACCAGGGCATCGGTGCCATTTCTCCTCCAGTTCGGGTATGCGTTCAGCATTCCATGGTGAACGTTCACACGGCGCGGCGAAGGTCCCGACCGGGAGGAGAAATGCGGGTGAACTTCGCGGTGGAGACTTGGCGCGCTGTGAGGTGCTGAGTGCCCGGATTCGATCGGAACGGGCGCTGAGCACCTCGCAGGGGGCTGGACCGCCGGAGACGCGACGAGGGCCGGCCCCCTTGCGGGAGACCGGCCCTCGTGGATGATGCGTGGCCTACGAGACCGCGGCCACCGACTGCAGCGCGATCTCGCGCTCCTCGTTGGTGGGCACCACCCAGATCTGGACCGGCGACGCGTCGGTCGAGACGAGCGTGGCCTGCTTCTTGCGGCCGTCGTTGCGCTCGAGGTCGAGCTCGATGCCGAGGCCCGCGAGGCCCTTGGTGGCGAGCTCGCGCACGCCGTGGTCGTTCTCGCCCACGCCCGCGGTGAAGACGATCGCGTCGACGCTGCCCATCTCGGCGAGGTACTTGCCGATGTAGCCCTTGATGCGGCGGCCGTAGACCTCGAGGCCCAGCTTCGCGGCGGCGTCGCCCTGGTCGGCGGCGGTCCACACGTCGCGCATGTCCGAGTAGCCGGTGAGCCCGAGCATGCCGGACTGGCGGTTGAGCAGCGCGTCGACCTCGTCGACGTCCATGCCGGCGGTGCGGCCCAGGTGCATCACGACGGCGGGGTCGATGTCGCCCGAGCGCGTGCCCATGACGAGGCCCTCGAGCGGGGTGAGGCCCATCGACGTGTCGACCGAGCGGCCGCCCTGGACGGCGCACGCGGAGGCGCCGTTGCCGAGGTGGAGCACGATGATGTTGACGTCCTCGGGCGCCTTGCCCATGAGGCGCGCGGTCTCGCGGGAGACGTACGCGTGCGAGGTGCCGTGGAAGCCGTAGCGGCGCACGCCGTGCTCCTCGGCGACGCGACGGTCGATCGCGTACGTGTACGCGGCCTCGGGCAGCGTCGCGTGGAACGCGGTGTCGAAGACCACCACGTGGGGGATCTCGGGGAAGGCCGCGCGGGCCGCGGTGATGCCCGCGAGGTTCGCCGGGTTGTGCAGCGGCGCGAGCGTCGACAGCTTGGCGATGTGGTCCTCGACCTCGTCGGTGACGACGGTCGGGGCCGTGAACTCCGAGCCGCCCTGGACGACGCGGTGGCCCACGACCGTGAGGGTCGAGAGATCCACGCCGGAGCCGGGCTGCGAGAGGTCGGCGATGATCTGGCGCACGCCCTCGTTGTGGTCGGTCACGCGCTCGACCAGGCCGGACGCGAGCGGCGCGTCCTGGGTGGTGTCCACCACCTGGTACTTGATCGAGCTGGAACCGCAGTTGAGGACGAGGGCGATGCCCGTGTAGTTGACGCTCACGCGTTGCCTTCCGAGGAGTCGAGGTTCTGGGCCTGGATCGCGGTGATCGCGACCGTGTTGACGATGTCCTGCACGAGCGCGCCGCGCGAGAGGTCGTTGACCGGCTTGCGCAGGCCCTGCAGGACGGGGCCGACAGCGACGGCCCCTGCGGAGCGCTGCACAGCCTTGTAGGTGTTGTTGCCGGTGTTGAGGTCGGGGAAGACGAGCACGGTGGCCTGACCCGCGACGGGGGAGTCCGGCGCCTTCGAGCGTGCGACCGAGGGCTCGACCGCGGCGTCGTACTGCATCGGCCCGTCGACCAGCAGGTCGGGACGGCGCTCCTTCACCAGGCGGGTCGCCTCGCGCACCTTGTCGACGTCGGAGCCCGAGCCGGACTCGCCCGTCGAGTAGGACAGCATCGCGACCTTCGGCTCCACGCCGAACTGCGCGGCGGTGTCGGCCGAGGAGATCGCGATGTCCGCGAGCTGCTCCGCCGTGGGGTCCGGGTTGACGGCGCAGTCGCCGTAGACGAGGACGCGGTCCGCGAGGCACATGAAGAACACCGACGAGACCACGGAGACGCCGGGGATGGTCTTGATGATCTGGAACGACGGCAGGATCGTGTGCGCCGTCGTGTGCGCGGCGCCCGAGACCATGCCGTCGGCGAGGCCCAGCTGGACCATCATCGTGCCGAAGTACGACACGTCCTGGACGCGGTCGCGCGCGGCCTCGAGCGTCGCGCCCTTGGCCTTGCGCATCTCGTAGTACTCGGCCGCGAAGCGCTCGACGTGCTCGGGGTCGGTCGGGTCGATGACGGTCGCGGAGTCGAGCTCGAGGCCCAGCTCCGCGGCGCGCGCCCGGATCGACTGCTCGTTGCCGAGGATGGTGAGCTCGACCACGTCGCGCGTGAGCAGGGACGAGGCGGCGCGCAGGATGCGGTCGTCCATCCCCTCGGGGAGCACGATGTGCTGCTTGTCCGAGCGGGCGCGGTCGAGCAGGTCGTACTCGAACATCAGCGGCGTGATGACGTCGGTGCGGGCCACGTCGAGGACGCCGCGCAGCTTGTCGGTGTCGACGCGCTGCTCGAACATCGCCAGCGCGGTGTCGACCTTGAGCTGGCTCTCGCGCGACAGGCGGCCCTTGGTCGCCGAGCAGCGGCGGGCCGTCTCGAACGTGTCGAGCTCGGTGCGGATGACCGGCAGCGGGGAGCTGAGGCCCTCGAGCAGGCGGCGGACGGCCGAGCGCGGCTCGAGCCCGCCGGTGAGGATCACGCCGGACAGCGCGGGGAAGCCCTCGGCGCCGTGCGCCGCGAGCAGCGCCAGCACCGTGTCGGAGCGGTCGCCGGGGACGATGACGACCGAGCCGTCCTCGAGCCGGTCGAGCAGGTTCGACGTGGTCATCGCGCCGACCATGATCCCGCGCGACTCGCGCGACAGCAGCGCCGGGTCGCCCGTGACGAGCGTGCCCTCGATGGCGTCGACCAGCTGGTTCATCGACGGCGCGATGAGCAGCGGGTCCTCGGGCAGCACGCCGAGGCGCAGGCCCTCGGGCAGCAGCGCGCCGATCGCGTCGACGTCGTCGACGTTGCAGCGGTTGACGAAGATGCCGGCGATGTGGGCGTGCGAGCCCACGAGCTCGAGGCGCGCCTGGTCGATGACCTGCGCGACCTCGGCGGGCGTGCGCTCGTTACCGTGCACCACGAGCACCACGGGGGCGCCGAGGTTCGCGGCGACGCGTCCGTTGAACTCGAGCTCCGCGGCCGCGGAGACGTCCGTGTAGTCGGTGCCCACGATCACCACGGCGTCGCACCTGCGCTCGACCTCGTGATAGCGCGACACGATGGTCGCGAGGGCCTTCTCGGGGTCGGCGTGGACATCGTCGTACGTGACGCCGATGGCCTGCTCGTACGAGAGGTCGATGCTGTCGTGTCCCAGCAGCAGCTGCAGGACGTAGTCGGATCCGTCGGCGACGCGGGCGACGGGTCGGAAGATCCCGACCCGTCCTACCTGCTTCGCGAGGAGATTGGTGATGCCGAGCGCGATCGTCGATTTCCCGGTGTCGCCTTCGGCCGATGCGATGTAGATGCTTCGTGCCACGCCCCTATGGTTCCACGAATGACCGGGACCTTCGCGGCCGAAGGTCCTGAGGGGCCTGTGGCACCCTTCGCACGCTCGTGAGAGGCGCATCGTCCGCGGGGGTCGGTAGGCTGGACGTCGAGCGGTCCCGCTGAGGGGCAGGACCGTACGTGCCAGGCCTGATGCGGGGCACGGCCGAGGGGAGGCGCGATGGGTCCGGGGGAGCCCGAGGAGCGCGTCTCGCGCGTGCCCGCAGCGCTGTCGACGTTCTTCGAGCGCCGGGCCGGCGGCCTGACCGGGCCCGCGGGAAGCGCGGCCGGCACCGTCAACACCTTCGCGGTCGTGTCGGTGGTCACCACGCTGCTCTTCACGCTGACCTACCTCACCGACCCCGAGGTCGCCGCGGGCCCGCTGCCGTGGCTCAACGGCGCCTCGATCCTCGCGTTCCTCGCCGTGCTGGCGCTGGTGCACCGCGGGCGCCAGCTCGCGGCCGCGGTGCTGTACCTCGCCGTCGCGACCACCGGGATGGTCTACATGGCGGCGCTCATGGGATGGGCGTCGGGCCATCACTTCTACCTCATCACCGCGTCGCAGCTGGTGTTCCTCATGTTCACCGAGGATCAGCGCGGATGGCGGTGGTTCTTCGCCGCCGTCACAGGCACCGCCTTCCTGTACGCGCAGCTCGCGACCGAGGGCGTGGGCCCGTACGGCAGCGAGGAGGACGTGGCCGGCATGTTCGCGACCAACGCAGTCGGGACCGCGACGCTGATGTTCCTGCTGTCGGTGGTCGCGCAGCATCGGGCGCGCGCCGCCAAGGCCGAGGCCGAGCGCCTCGCCGCCCGCGCCGAGTACCTCGCCAACACCGATCCCCTCACCGGGCTCGCGAACCGGCGCCCCATCGCGGCCCGCCTCGAGGAGCTTGGCGGCGCGGAGGGCCGCGCCTACTGCGTCGCGATCGCGGATCTCGACCGCTTCAAGGAGCTCAACGACGTGCACGGCCACGCGTGCGGCGACCGTGTGCTCGCGGATCTCGGCGAGCGCCTGCGCGGGCAGGTCCGCGTCACCGACGCGCTGGGGCGCTGGGGCGGCGAGGAGTTCATCGTGGTCCTCGGCGATTCCACGCTGGCCGATGCAGCCGTCATGATGGAGCGCATGAGAAGGATCGTTCGCGAGCGCCCCATCACGTGCGGCGACCATGAGCACCGCGTCACGGTGTCCGTCGGCGTGGCCGACGGCACGGGCGACGGCGCGAGCCACCGGGTGGTCAAGCGGGCCGACGACGCGCTGTACGACGCGAAGCAGGCCGGTCGCGACTGCGTCCGGATGCGCCCGCTGAGCGAGGCCGGCTCCTCCCGCAACCCGACGCGGCCGCGCCGGTGACGGGGCGGGACGCACGCGGCACCATCCTCTGGGGCCGCGTGATCGCCGCCGTGCTCGTCGCGGCGCTCGCGGTCGGGGTGTGCGGCGGACTCGGCTGGTGGCAGTGGTCGCGCGCCTCGACCACCGGGCGCACCGTGCAGCCCGATCCCGCCGTCGCGCTCGCGGAGGTGCTGAGCCCCGCGCAGTCCGCGGGCGAGGCGATCGGCCGCCAGGTCACCGTCACCGGGACCTGGGCCGACGTCGACGCGGCCGTGGTCACCGGCCGCGAGGTGGACGGCACGGCCGCCGAGATGCTGGTGCGCGCGCTCACGGTGCCCGCCGAGCAGACCGGCACGGGTGAGGAGGCGACGCTCGCGGTGGTCGTGGGCTGGCGCGCGGACGGCGAGCCGGCCGGGCCCGACGACGCCGCCGGCACCGAGGTCGCGCTCGAGGGGTACCTCCGGGCGCCCGAGGCCTCGACCGCATCGTCCGCTCCCGAGTCCGCGCCCGCCGACGGGACCTTCTGGGCCTCAGCGATGGCGACCTCGGAGCTCGCGCAGGTCTGGCCCGCGCCGATGTACTCCGCCCTGCTCGTGTCCTACGACGGCACCGAGACCTGGACGGCGCTCGAGCCGCTGCCGCCCACCACGGAGCTCAACTTCCGCTCCGCCGCGTACGCGCTCGAGTGGTGGCTGTTCGGCGCCTTCGCTCTGTTCATCACGATGCGCTGGATACGCGACAATGGACGCGCGCGCCCGGACACCCGGGACGATGCGCAGATCACCGGAGAGGACCACGCGTGAGCGACGCTTCCAGCAAGATCCCCGGCGCGCTGGCGCGCTACCGCGTCATGGCGTTCGTCACCGGAGCGCTGCTCATCGTCGTGTTCCTCGGGCTGCTGCGCTACCTGCCCGGCCTCGAGTCGCTCAAGGAGACGCTCGACCCGACGATGTTCGTCATCGCGCAGGTCCACGGCTTCGTCTACATGGTCTACCTGGTCACGGTGCTGCAGCTGTGGCTGCTGATGCGATGGGACATCCCGCGCGTCATCTACATGGCCGCGGGCGGCATCGTCCCGCTGCTGTCGTTCTTCGCCGAGCGCCGCGTGCACGCGGAGGTCCTCGACACCCTGGAGGTTCAGAAGTGAATGAGACCCAGCACCGCCCGGTGCTCGTCGTCGACTGCGGCGCGCAGTACGCGCAGCTGATCGCGCGGCGCGTGCGCGAGGCGTCCGTCTACTCGGAGATCGTGCCCCACTCGATGTCCGCCGAGGCCATGCTCGCCAAGAACCCGGCCGCGGTGATCCTGTCCGGCGGCCCCTCCTCGGTGTACGAGGCCGGCGCCCCGCAGATCGACCCCGCGCTGTTCGAGGCCGGCTTGCCCGTCATGGGCATCTGCTACGGCTTCCAGGCGATGGCGAAGGCCATGGGCGGCACCGTCGCGAAGACCGGCCTCCGCGAGTACGGCCGCACGCAGGCGTCGGTCGGCACCGCCGGCACCGCGCTCGCGGGCAGCCCCGCCGTCCAGGAGGTCTGGATGAGCCACGGCGACTCGGTGCACGAGGCTCCCCCCGGCTTCGAGGTCCTCGCGACCACCGAGGGCGCGCCCGTCGCCGCCTTCGAGAACCTCGACAAGCGCATGTGCGGCGTGCAGTGGCACCCCGAGGTCAAGCACTCGCCGCTGGGTCAGCACGCGATCGAGAACTTCCTCTACAACGTCGCCGGGCTGCAGCCCGACTGGACGTCCTCCAACGTGATCGACGAGCAGGTCGAGCGCATCCGCGCCCAGGTGGGCGACAAGCGCGTCATCTGCGCCCTCTCGGGCGGCGTCGACTCCGCGGTCGCCGCGGCGATCGTGCAGAAGGCCGTGGGCGACCAGCTCACGTGCATCCACGTCGACCACGGGCTCATGCGCGCGGGCGAGGTCGAGCAGATCGAGAAGGACTTCGTCGCCTCGACCGGCGTGCGCCTCATCATCCGCGACGAGAAGGAGCGCTTCCTCTCGGCCCTGGCCGGCGTCTCCGACCCCGAGACCAAGCGCAAGATCATCGGCCGCGAGTTCATCCGCGTGTTCGAGGACTCCGCGCGTCAGGTGGTCGAGGAGGCCGGCGCGCACGGCGAGGACGTCGAGTTCCTGGTCCAGGGCACGCTGTACCCCGACGTGGTCGAGTCCGGCGGCGGCGAGGGCGCGGCGAACATCAAGAGCCACCACAACGTGGGCGGCCTTCCCGACGACCTGCAGTTCTCGCTGGTCGAGCCGCTGCGTGCGCTGTTCAAGGACGAGGTCCGCGCGGTGGGCCGCGAGCTCGGCATCCCCGAGGAGATCGTGGGCCGTCAGCCCTTCCCGGGCCCCGGCCTGGGCATCCGCATCATCGGCGAGGTCACGTGGGAGCGCCTCGAGATCCTGCGCCGCGCCGACGCGATCGCGCGCGAGGAGCTCACCAAGGCCGGCCTCGACGACCAGATCTGGCAGTGCCCCGTGGTGCTGCTCGCGGACGTCCGCTCGGTGGGCGTCCAGGGCGACGGCCGCACCTACGGGCACCCGATCGTGCTGCGTCCCGTGTCCTCCGAGGACGCGATGACCGCCGACTGGTCGCGCCTGCCCTACGACGTGCTCGCGCACATCTCCAACCGCATCACCAACGAGGTGGCCGAGGTCAACCGCGTGGTCGTCGACGTCACGTCGAAGCCGCCGGGCACCATCGAGTGGGAGTAGACGCCTGAAGGGGCGCCGCGCATGCATGCGCGGCGCCCCTTCTGCGTGTCCGGGCCGACCCGTATGTCGGGCCAGTCAGGGATCCTTGCGGTCCTCGGGCTCGGTAGACGCCTGCCCTGTGGTGCCCGTGGGCTCGGCCGGCGCCATCGCGGGCTCCTCGGGCTCCGGGCCCGGCGACTTGGCCGCTTCGAAGGCCGCCCGCTCCCGGCGGGACTGACGCGTCGCGACCACGACCGCGGAGACCACGAGCCAAGCCCCGAGCGCGCTGAGCGCGATGATCGCGGCGAGCTCGACGTCGATCGTGTAACCGGACAGCGCTGCGATGAGCAGCCCGCCCGTGGTGGCGACGATCGCGCCCCAGATCACTCCGGTGACGCGCTCGCCGATGCCGCGGCGCGGCCGGGTGCGCAGGGTGTCGGTGCTCATGATGCGACCTCCTCGATGACGATGTAGCGGACCGCCGGGCTCGGATCGATGTGGACCAGCGGGTGGGTGGGGGCGACCGCGGCGAACTCGTCGCCCGCGGCGACGTCGCACGCGAAGCCGCGCTGCGGCCAGACGACGCGTACGGACTCGTCGTCCGCGAGGTCGATCGCGATCCCGGTGCCCTCGTCGATGCCGACGGTGGTGCTGTACGTGGTGGCCTCGACCGTGCGCTCCCCGAGGAGCCCCGTGGTCGACACCTGTCCGGTGGGGTGCCCGTCGGCGTCGACCGTGAGGTCGTCGTCGCACGCGGAGGGCACGAAGATCAGCGAGTAGCCGTCCGTGAGCGCGGCGATCGCGTCCACCTCCGCCGGCCCGGCCGACGCGGTGCCGGTGGACGAGGGCTCGGGGGCCGCCGTGGACGGCTCGGTGGTCGGCTCGGAGCCGCCGTTGAGGTGGACCCCCTGGTCGTCGATGACGATGTCGTCGTCGCCGATCCGCACGCCGTCCTCGTCGATCACGATCCCGCTGTCGCCGATCCGCACGCGGGTGACCTCGTCGCCCTCGCCCTCGATCGCGATGCCCGGAAGCCACCGGTTGCCCCAGCCGTCGCGGATCTCGTCCGCCTGGGCGATCATGACGATCGCCGGGACCAGGAGCAGCGCGGAGAGCACCGCGAGGAATCCCAGCCGGCGCCCGGTGAGGGCGACGATCGCGATGAGCACGCCGAGCCCCGTGAAGTACAGCGCGAACCATGCGACCAGCCCGTTGACCGCGAGCTCGCCCTGCCACGCCGCCCAGGCCGTCGCGGCGCCGGAGAGCGCGAACCACGCGAGGTTGAGCAGGTGGAACGGCAGCCCGGGTCCGGGCACCCGCGGCGGGCGCGGGGGGCGGGGCGGTGCCATGCGCGGGGCGGTGTGCCCGGCGTACGTGTACGGCGGCTGAGCGGCCTGACGTGCGGCGTCGGAGGCCTCCTGGGCGGCGGCTGCCGCACCGTCGGCGGCGGCGTTCGCGGAGGCGACGGCCTCATCGGCCGCGGCGTAGGCCTGCGCACGCCGGTAGTCGCGGCGCTCGTCGCGTGCCTGGCGCGACGCCTCGCGCTGCGCCTGCCGATCGGCGGCCCACGCCGGGGGCGCGGCGTACACGGGCGGGCCGTCGGCGGGGTTGCGCGGCTGCGCGGTGCCGGTGGTGTCCCGGTTGCGGCGGACCAGGTAGACGATGAGCGCGATCGCGCCGGCGATGACCGCGAGGGTGAACATCGCGGCGACCAGGCCGAAGAAGCCGCGGAGGATGCCGCCGACGTCGGGACCGCCGTCCCAGCCGCCGCCGTTCCACCCCCACGTGTTGCCGTCGCTGAGCCCGATGAGGCCCAGCACGCCGATGATCCCGATGCCGATGAGCGCGCCGACGTTGGGGACGCCGCGTCCGAAGTCCTGGGCGACGATGCGGCCCTGGCTGTCCGGCAGCAGCGCCCACGCCGCGGCATAGGCGAGCAGCCCCAGCCCGTGCGTGAGGAGAGCCGCCGCCACGACGGCCACGCGGGTCCATCCGACCGACCACCCGAGCCGCTCGGCGAGGCCGCTCGCGACCCCTCCCAGGACGTGCGCGTCGCCGCGCCGGATGCCCCAGCCTCGGATGCTGGTGAAGAACCCTGCCTCCTGCGGCGGGGTCTGCTGATCGCTCATGTCGTTCCTCCGTCTCCTCTTCGAGTCTCGCGCCGGCCCGCGCGGCGCGCCATGAGGGAAGCCCCTGATTCGACCCCTGATCCTGGGTCGGCGGCGCTGTTCCGCGCATCGTCCGAGCGGCCGAGGCGAGGCGCGCGAACCCTGTGCGAAGGTGGTCCCATGTCCGCTCCCGCGCCGCGCCTCGCGCACCCCCTCGAGCGCCGCTCGACGGCCGCGCAGTGGTGGCGTGCGCTGGTCGGGGGCGTGCTGCTCGCGATCGCGGCGGCGATGCTGATCCACCGCTACGAGTGGGCGCGCCTGTCGTGGTGGCTGGTGCCGCTGCTCGTCTTCATCATGGGCGTGGTGCTGGTGTGGAGCCCGCTCGAGAACGCGGTTCAGCTCGACGCGCGCAGGCCGGACGTCGGCGGGCTGTTCTCCCGAGACGCGTGGCTGCGCGCGAGCGCGGGCCTGCTGCTGTCGGTCGGGGCGCTGTGGTGGTTCGCGGCCGCGGACCCGGACTGGAACCCGCTGGTACGGGCGCTGGTGCTGCCTCTCGTGCTCGTCGCGGCGCTCGCGTTCCTGCTCGCGCCGTGGTGGTTGCGGCTCATCCGGCAGGTCGGCGTCGAGCGTGAGCGGCGCGTGCGCGAGTTCGAGCGCGCCGAGATCGCGGCGCACCTGCACGACTCGGTGCTCCAGACGCTCACCCTCATCCGCGCGAAGGCGGACGATCCGGCGGCGGTCGCGCGGCTCGCCCGCGCGCAGGAGCGGGACCTGCGCGCCTACCTGTACCAGGATCGGCTCTCGCACGACGAGTCGGTGGCGACGGCGCTCGGCGCCGTGGTCGCGGAGGTCGAGGACGCGCACAGCGTCGAGGTCGAGGTGGTGACGGTCGGCGACTCGCCCACCACGCCCGCGCTCGCGGCGGCGGTGCAGGCGGTGCGCGAGGCGACCTTCAACGCCGCGCGGCACGCGGAGCCGCCCTACTCGGTGTACGCCGAGGTGACCGCGCGCGGGCTCGAGGTGTTCGTGCGCGACGGAGGGCCGGGCTTCGACCCCGGCGCCGTGCCGACGGGCAGGCTCGGGATCCGCGACTCCATCATCAACCGTGTGGAGCGGCACGGCGGCACCGCGGAGATCTCCTCCGCGCCCGGCGGCCGCACCGAGGTGACCATCACGATGCCCCGGGAGGAGCAGCCATGACCGTATCCGTGGTGATCGTGGACGACCACGACGTCATCCGCGTCGGGGTTCGCGAGAGCCTCGACGACGACATCGAGGTGATCGGCGAGGCGCGCGACGTCGAGTCCGCCGTCGCCGAGATCGTCGCGAAGGCGCCGCAGGTGGTGATCCTCGACGTGCACCTGCCCGGCGGCACCGGGGGAGGCGCGCTCGACGTGCTCGCCGAGGTGCTGCATCGTCCCGGCGCCCCGCGCGTCCTCGCGCTGTCGGTGTCCGATGCGGCCGAGGATGTGGTCGCGACGGTGCGCGCCGGCGCGCGCGGCTACGTCACCAAGTCGATCTCGGGCCCCGACCTCTCAGACGCGGTGCGTCGCGTCGCAGGCGGGGACGCGGTGTTCTCGCCGCGCCTCGCGGGCTTCGTGCTCGACGCGTTCGGCGCCGCCGGAGGCGAGGTCGCGGCGGTGGACGAGGACCTCGACAAGCTCACCGAGCGCGAGCAGGAGGTCATGCGTCTCATCGCGCGCGGCTACACCTACCGCGAGGTGGGCGAGAAGCTGTTCATCTCGATCAAGACGGTCGAGACGCACGTGGGCAAGGTGCTGCACAAGCTCCAGCTGTCCAACCGGCACGAGCTCGCGCACTGGGCCGCGCAGCGACGCATCGTCTGACGCGACGCGGTCCCCGCCGGGGGCGCCGATGACCGGCCTGGTACGCTTGACCCACTTGCAGGGCCGTCGACGGCCCTCCTGCGTCGCGGATTGCTTCCACTTCTCGCCGGCGCCCGACCTTCATGGCGGCGCGGCTCGGAGAAGTTCTCTTCGGCGAACGAGCGCGGACACCTCCGCGATTCGCCACCTCATCCGGTGATGCGCCGTGTCGCGCGCGCCGGAAGCCGCCAGAAAGGCACCCATGTCCTCCACCACCTTCGCCGAGCTCGGCGTGCCCACCCCCCTCACCGACGTCCTCGAGGCGGAGGGCAAGCGCCACGCGTTCCCCATCCAGGTCGACACGCTCCCCGACACGCTCGCGGGCCGTGACGTCCTCGGGCGGGGCCGTACCGGCTCCGGCAAGACCCTCGCCTTCTCCATCCCGATCGCCTCGCGCCTGGGCTCGCGCTCGGGCCGCGCCAAGCCCGGCCGTCCCCGCGCGCTCATCCTCGCGCCGACCCGTGAGCTCGCCACCCAGATCGACGCCGTGATCGCGCCGCTCGCCGCGGCGTACGGCATGCGCACCGCCACCATCTTCGGCGGCGTGAGCCAGCGCCGTCAGGAGCAGGCGCTCCAGCGCGGCGTCGACATCGTCGTCGCGTGCCCCGGCCGCCTCGAGGACCTCATGGGTCAGGGCCACGTCTCGCTCGACGGCGTCGAGATCACCGTGCTGGACGAGGCCGACCACATGGCCGACCTCGGCTTCCTCCCCGGCGTCACGCGCATCATGTCGAAGACGCCGCAGCGCGGCCAGCGCCTGCTGTTCTCCGCGACGCTGGACAACGGCGTCGACAAGCTGGTCAAGCGCTTCCTCACCGACCCGGTCATGCACTCCGTGGACGATGCGTCGAGCCCCGTCGAGGCGATGACCCACCACGTGTTCCACGTCGCGGGCGCGGACGCGAAGAAGGACCTGGTGCACGCGCTCGCCTCGGGCACGTCGCGCCGCATCCTCTTCACGCGCACCAAGCACCAGGCGAAGAAGCTCGCGAAGCAGCTCACCGCCGCCGGCATCCCGGCCGTGGACCTCCACGGAAACCTGTCGCAGAACGCTCGCGACCGGAACCTCGCGGCCTTCGCGGGCGACGGCGTGCGCGTGCTGGTCGCGACGGACGTCGCGGCGCGCGGCGTCCACGTCGACGGCGTCGAGCTCGTGGTCCACGTCGACCCGCCGGCCGAGCACAAGGCCTACCTGCACCGCTCGGGCCGCACCGCGCGTGCCGGCTCCGCCGGCGACGTCGTCACCGTCGTGATGCCCGAGCAGCGCAAGGAGACCGACCTGCTGCTCAAGAAGGCCAAGATCACCGTGCGCCCCGAGGCCGTGAGCGCGGCCTCGGCCCCGGTGGTCCGGCTCATCGGCGAGGTCGCGGCGCACGTCGCGCCGAGCACCGCCGCCGCGCCGCAGGCGCACCACACCTCGCGTCCCGGAGGCTCGCGTCCCGCGGGCGGCCGCGGGCGTCGCTCGGGCGGTCGCGGCGCGGGCCGCGGC
>NZ_BBLU01000004.1 GCF_000759715.1 Demequina mangrovi | reverse complement strand
CCGCGTGAGCCGACCTCGTGGGCCGCGCGGGGCGCGCCGCACCGGCAGGCGAGGCGGCCGCGCGCGTCTCGCGGCGGTTCGGATCGGTCACGTGGTCATTGTCCAGGGTCCGGGGCCGTCCGCCGCACCGCCTCCCAGCGAGTCGCGCAGATCGCCCGGGAAAGCGGAACGGGCGCGCCTCCCGAGGGAGACGCGCCCGTCCAGGCCTGCGCTGATGCTTACTTGTAGCTGCGCGAGAAGGCCGACTTGCCGGCGTACTTGGCGGCGTCGTCCAGCTCCTCCTCGATGCGGAGCAGCTGGTTGTACTTGTTGATGCGCTCGCCGCGGGCGGGCGCACCGGTCTTGATCTGGCCGGCGTTGTAGGCGACGGCGAGGTCCGCGATGGTGACGTCCTCGGTCTCGCCCGAGCGGTGCGACACCATGGCCGCGAAGCCCGCGCGCTGCGCCATCTCGACGGCGTCCGAGGTCTCGGACAGCGTGCCGATCTGGTTGAGCTTCACGAGGAGCGCGTTGGCCGCGGCCTCGTCGATGCCGCGCTTGAGGCGGACGGGGTTGGTGACGAAGAGGTCGTCGCCGACGATCTGGGTCTTGGTGCCGACCTTCTCGACGAGGCCGCTCCACGAGCTCCACTCGTCCTCGGACAGCGGGTCCTCGATCGAGACCAGCGGGTAGTCGTTGACCAGGCCCTCGTAGAACGCGATCATCTCGTCGGGCGTCTTGACGCCGCCCTCCCACTGGTAGCCGCCGTCCTTGAAGAACTCGGTCGCGGCGACGTCGAGCGCGAGCGCGACGTCCTCGCCGGGCTTGAAGCCGGCCTTCTCGATCGCGACGAGGATCAGGTCGAGCGCGTCGCGGTTCGAGGGCAGGTTCGGGGCGAAGCCGCCCTCGTCGCCCAGGCCGGTGGCCAGGCCGCGCTCCTTGAGCACGGACTTGAGCGAGTGGTAGACCTCGGCACCGGTGCGGAGCGCCTCACGGAACGTGGGGGCGCCGACCGGGGCGATCATGAACTCCTGGATGTCGACGTTGGAGTCGGCGTGCGACCCACCGTTGAGGATGTTCATCATCGGGACGGGCAGGACGTGCGCGTTCGGGCCGCCGACGTAGCGGAACAGCGCGATGTCGGCCGAGTCCGCCGCCGCCTTGGCGACCGCGAGCGAGACGCCGAGGATCGCGTTGGCGCCCAGCTTGCCCTTGTTGTCGGTGCCGTCCAGGTCGAGCATGATCTGGTCGATGATGCGCTGCTCGGTGGCGTCGAGGCCCACGATCTCGGGGGCGATCTCGTCGATGACCGCGTCCACGGCCTGCTCGACACCCTTGCCGAGGTAACGGCCCTTGTCGCCGTCGCGGCGCTCGACTGCCTCGAACGCGCCGGTCGATGCGCCCGACGGGACGGCGGCACGCGCGAACGTGCCGTCCTCCAGGGCGACCTCGACCTCGACGGTGGGGTTGCCGCGCGAGTCAAGGATCTCGCGGGCGCCGACGGCCTCAATGCTGGCCATGATGCTCCTTCGCTTGGATGGATGAACCTCTTGGGAGTCTAACGATGCGCACCGTGGTGCGCTGAGCGACGTTCGTCCTAGCCGGATGAACTGTCGGTGTCGGAACGTCGTGCCTGCTCCGCCGCGCGGGCGGCCTCCTCGACGCGGCGGACGGCGCCGCGGAGCGCGGTCTCGGCGTCGACACCCTCGGCCTGCGCCCGGGCCGCGAGCGCGAGCAGCGCGTCGCCGATGGCGGACTCGCCCGCGGGCTCGTCCGTCGCCGCGGGGGCATCGACCGGCAGGTCGGCGCGGGCCGCGCGCCCGAGCACCTTCTGCGCCCGCGCCAACGCGCCCAGGGTCGTTGGGATGCCGTCGAAGGCGCTCTCCCGCCCGGAGGTCTCCGCCTTGATGCGGTCCCAGCGGCGCAGGTGCTCGTCCATGGTGCCCGCGTCGTCGTCGCCGAACACGTGCGGGTGCCGCGCGACCAGCTTGTCCGCGCATCCCGCGGCCACCTCGTCGATCCCGAAGGGCTCGGACGGGTGCTCCTGCGCGACGCGCGAATGGAAGACGACCTGGAGGAGCACGTCGCCCAGCTCCTCGCGCAGATGCGTGCGCGAGCCGGACTCGATGGCCTCGACCAGCTCGTGGGCCTCCTCGAGCGCGTACGGGGCGAGCGACTCGTGAGTCTGCTCGGCGTCCCAGTCGCAGCCGCCGGGAGAGCGGAGGCGATCCATCACCTCCACCAGACGGGTGAGGCCGTCAGTCACGCGCCGCCCAGGACGGGGACGGCTCGGTGAAGCCGTCGACATCGAGGAAGAGCGTGAACGAGTAGTTGCCCAGCCCGCCGACCTCGGCGTCGCCCACCGCCGTCTGCGCGGACTCGATCAGCGCATCGGCCGAGAGCTCGCCCAGGCGGGGCGACACGACCAGGTCCTCCGGGAGGTCCTCGACCGCGTTGCGGAGGATCGATCCGGAGGTGTCGGTATAGGTCGCGACGTACAGCGCGAGCACGTTCTGGGTCGACGCGATCACCGCGTCGCTCGGCTCGGGGTCCTCGACGCCGGCGTACCGGAGCCACTCCGACGCGAACGTGGCCGCGACGCCCTCGTTGATCGTCGCGTCGTTGGCGGTGGCGAAGTCGATGAGGCTCGGCCCCAGCAGCGTCGAGGTGGCGAGCGCCTGACGGTCCGGCATGAGGACGCCCTCGCTGTCCTCGGCCCACGCGGCCGCGATCGCGTCGAGCTCGGCGGTGGTCACCTTGACGTCCGCGGTCTCGAGGGCGACGCCGGGGTCGCCTCCCTGACCGGGCACGGCGCACCCGGCGAGCAGGAGGGACGATGCGGCGAGGACGGCGAGGCGAACGGAGCGCATGGCCGCCATCCTAATGTCGCTCACGACCGCTCCGGTGCGCGCGTCGCCTGCAGCACCGTCCGCACCCAGTCGAGCACCTCGGGCCCCTCGACCGGCTTGCCGCCCACGCGAGCGGTCGTCGGCGCGGGCACCAGCACCTGGCGGACCGCGGGCTTGATGAGCGTCCCGGGGAACAGCCGGGTCACGCGCATCGCCGCAGAGTCCGGCAGCTCGAGCGGGCTGAAGCGGATGAACCTGCCCTGCGCGACCACGTCGTGGATCCCCGCGGCGCGCAGCTCGAGCCGCAGGCGCGCGACGGCGAGCAGGTGCGCGACGGGCTCGGGCACCGTGCCGTAGCGGTCGTCGAGCTCCTCGGCCACCTGATCGAGCACCTCGTCGGCGTCCGCGTCGGCGATCTTGCGGTACGCCTCGAGGCGCAGCCGCTCGTGCTCGATGTAGGAGGTCGGGATGTGCGCGTCGATGGGCAGGTCGACCGTCATCGGCGCGCGGTCCTCGACCTCCTCGCCGCGGAAGCCGGCGACGGCCTCCCCCACCATGCGGATGTAGAGGTCGAACCCCACGCCCTCGATGTGGCCGGACTGCTCGGCCCCGAGCAGGTTGCCGGCGCCGCGGATCTCGAGGTCCTTCATCGCCACCGCCATGCCGGAGCCCAGGTCCGTGTTGGCGGCGATGGTCTGCAGCCGGTCGTGCGCGGTCTCGGTGAGGGTCCGGTCCGGCGGGTAGAGGAAGTACGCGTAGGCCCGCTCGCGGCCGCGGCCCACACGGCCGCGGAGCTGATGGAGCTGCGACAGGCCGAACGTGTCCGCACGCTCGACGATGAGCGTGTTGGCGTTGGAGATGTCGAGGCCGGTCTCGACGATGGTGGTGCAGACCAGGACGTCGTACTTCTTGTCGTAGTAGTCGACGATCACCTGCTCGAGCTGCTTCTCGCTCATCTGACCGTGCGCGACGGCGACGCGCGCCTCGGGCACCAGCTCGCCGATCTTGAGCGCGGCGCGGGTGATGGTCTTGACCGAGTTGTGGATGTAGAACACCTGGCCGTCGCGGAGCAGCTCGCGGCGGATCGCGGCGATCACCTGCGCGTCCTCGTGCGGTCCCACGTACGTGAGGATCGGGTGGCGCTCCTCAGGAGGCGTGGCGAGCGTCGACATCTCGCGGATCCCGGTGACCGCCATCTCGAGGGTGCGCGGGATGGGCGTCGCGGACATCGCGAGCACGTCGACGTCGGTGCGCAGCGCCTTGAGCGTCTCCTTGTGCTCGACCCCGAAGCGCTGCTCCTCGTCGATGATGATGAGGCCCAGCTTCTTGAAGCGGACCTGGCCCGTGATGAGGCGATGCGTGCCGACCACGAGATCGATCTCGCCCTTGCCGAGCTGATCGATGATCTCCTTGGCCTCCTTGTCGCTCTGGAAGCGAGAGAGCGCCGCGACCTTGACCGGGAACTGCGCGAAGCGCTCGGAGAACGTGTCGACGTGCTGCTTCACCAGCAGCGTGGTCGGGCACAGGATCGCGACCTGCGTGCCGTCCTGGATGGCCTTGAACGCGGCGCGCACCGCGATCTCGGTCTTGCCGAAGCCCACGTCGCCGCAGACCAGGCGATCCATGGGGATCCCCTTCTCCATGTCGGCCTTGACCTCGTCGATGGTGCTGAGCTGGTCGGGGGTCTCGACGTACGCGAAGGACTCCTCGAGCTCGCGCTGCCACGGGGTGTCGGGGCCGAACTCGCGGCCCTTGGTCGCCATGCGCGCGGAGTACAGCCGGATGAGCTCCGCCGCGATCTCCTTGACCGCCTTGCGGGCCTTGCCCTTGGTCTTGGACCAGTCGGCCCCGCCCATCTTGTTGACGCTCGGCGCCTCGCCGCCCACGTACTTGGTGATGAGGTCGAGCTGGTCGGTGGGGACGGAGAGCCGGTCCGCGGGTCCGCCGCGCTTCGAGGCGGCGTACTCGATCACCAGGTACTCGCGCTCGATGCCGCGCACCGTGCGCTTGGTGAGCTCGACGAAGCGCCCGACGCCGTGCGTCTCGTGGACCACGAAGTCGCCGGGGCGCAGCTGCAGCGGGTCCACGGCGGTGCGGCGTCGGCTGGGCACCTTGACCTTGGGCCCGGCCGCCGAGGCCGAGCGGCCCGTGAGGTCGCTCTCGTGCAGCACCAGCACCTTGGCGTCGGGCACCTGGAAGCCGCGCGCGTCGACGCCCGCGAGGACGGCGACCACCCCGGCGTCGGCATCGTCCGCATGCGCGGCGACCCTCGCAGGGATGGACCGCTCGGAGCACTGCTCGACGATGCGGTGCGCGCTTCCGGTGCCGGCCGCGGCGATCGCCACGCGCCAGCCCTCGGCGAGGCGGCTCTTCACCAGGTCGAGCACGGCGGCGAGACGACCGCGGAAGTCCTCGACCTCGGCGATGCCGGGCACCTCGGCGGCCGCGGTGCCGAACGGACCGATGGCGGTCCACCCCAGTCCTCGCTCGGCCGCGGAGACCTCGACGTCCTCGAGCGAGAGGAACCCGCCCTGCGCCTCGATGGGCGAGTCGGCGCCGGCGGCCGCGCTCACCCAGGCCGCCTGGAGGAACTCCTGGGCGGTGTGCTGGAGGTCCTCGGCGCGGCGCGCGAGCCGCTCGGGCTCGAGGGCGACGATGCGGGTGCCGCGCGGGAGCACGTCGGTCACGGGGGTGAGGCGCGTGAGCAGCACGGGGATGAGCGATTCCATGCCCTCGACCGCGTGACCGTCGGCGATGCGGGCGAGCATGTCGCCGGCCGCGGGGATGTGCTCGGCCAGGCTCGCGGCGCGGGCGCGGACGTCCTCGGTCAGCAGCAGCTCGCGGCACGGCGGCGCCCACAGGCGGCCCACCGAGTCGAGCGACCGCTGGTCCGCCACGGAGAAGAAGCGCAGCGACTCGACCTCGTCGCCGAAGAACTCGACGCGGATCGGGTGCGGGTCCGTGGGCGGGAACACGTCGACGATGCCGCCGCGGACGGCGAACTCGCCGCGCCGCTCGACCATGTCGACGCGCGTGTACGCCGCGGCCGCGAGCGCCTCGGTGAGGTCGGTGAGGTCGTGCTCGTCGCCCTTGCGCACCAGCACCGGCTGCAGGTCCGCGAGGCCGGGCACCAGGGGCTGGAGCATCGCCCGCAGCGGCGCGACCACCACGCGCGGGACCGGGAGCCCCGACTCCTCGGCGGCCTCGACGGGGTGCACCAGGCGCCGCAGCGTCGCGAGCCGGCGCGCGACCGTGTCGGAGCGCGGGCTGAGGCGCTCGTGCGGCAGCGTCTCCCAGCTGGGGAAGGTGGTCACCTCGGCCGGGTCGAGATACGCGGTGAGCGCCCGCGCGAGCTGCTCGGCGTCGCCGCCGGTCGCCGCGACGGCCACGATCGGAGCCTCGTCCGCGAGCGCCGCGCGCGCGATGAGCGGCGCCGCCGCGGCGCCCGGGGCCTGGATCGCGGCGACGTCGCCCAGACGCGCCTCCGCCCAGTCTCCGAGCAGGGATGCAAGCGGCTGAGCGATCGCTTCAGCGGTCACGAGGGTCCTCCAGGGCACGACGAACGACCGGAAGATTCCGGCACGGACATCCTAGGCTCGCGCCGGGCGGCGCACCCTCCGGGCGACGAGGAGCACGGTGGCGACCGCGGTGAGCAGCGCGAGCATCACCGCCGCGACGGCCCACGGCACCCCGAGGATGGTCGGCGGCGACGGCATCCCCTGCGGCCAGGTGCTCGCGACGCCGAGCGGCACGGGGCCCTCGACGTGCGCGACGGCGACCGTGTCGAGCGGGACGAGGCTCTCGCCGTCGACCTCGTACCAGCCGTACCCGTGCGTGGCCACGAGCGGATGGGAGCCCGTGGGCTCCGCGACCCACGTGACCCTGCCCCCGTCGAAGGCCTCGTCCGCGTCGGCGGGATAGCAGCTGTACCAGCCCGGTCCCACGGCGCACGCGACACCCGTGTCGATCAGGCCGTCGGGCCCGAGCTGGTACGTGCGCACCACCAGCGACTCGTCGGGGCCGGGCGGTGCCGCCGCGTCGGTCGCAGCGCGCATGGGTCGTCTCCTCTGGAGGCGCCTCGTGCGGGGTCACGTTGCGCCTGGTCGCACGGTATGTCCGAAAGGTCGCCCCTGGCAATACCCGGGTCCGCACGACGCAACCATCCGGCGCGGGGGCACGGAGGGGCGGCGACGCTCCTAGAATTGCCGCCATGACAGACCCGCACGCGACCGCCGAGCGGATCCTCCGCCGCTTCGCCCGCGACACCAACCTCCTCATCGCCGGACGGCCCGTCCGCGTCTCCGCCGAGTCCGAGGACACCGCGACCGCGCTCGCCGTCGCAGGCATGGCCCGCGCGCTCGGCGCGCGCCTCGTCGACGACGATGCCGCCGGACCCGACGTCCTCGACATCGACGTGCGCGGGGACGATGCGACGCTCGCGCTCGGCGGGCAGCCGCTCGCCCCGCGCGGCGACGCCGCCGGCCGCCTCGACTTCGCGCGCTCCCACATGCCCGTCTCGACGGCGCTCGCCGCCGAGCTGCGGGACGCCGGGACCGTCGCCGGCCTGCGCATCGGCGTCTCGATGACGCTCGAGCCCAAGACCGCGAACCTCGCGCTGCTCCTCAAGGACGCCGGCGCGGACGTCGCGGTCTACGCGCACCCGGACGAGACGGACCCCGCGGTCGCCGCCGCGCTCCGCGACCGCGGCGTTCCGGTGGACGCCGACGCGACGCTGGCCGGATCCGCCGAGCGCGAGGCCGCCCTCGCGTGGCTGCGCCGCGGCTTCGACGTGGTGGTGGACGACGGCTCGCACCTGGTCCGGCTCGCGCACGCGGCCGCACCCGAGCTGATCGACGGCTGGATCGGGGTCACCGAGGAGACCACGTCGGGCCTCACGCCGCTGCGAGCGATGCACGCCGCGGGGCTGCTGCGCACCCCGGTGGTCGCGGTCAACGACGCCGCCACCAAGACCGGCTTCGACAACCGCTACGGCACGGGCCAGAGCTGCGTGCTCGCCATCGCGGACCTGCTCGAGCACGTCGACGCGACCGTCCGCGACCTGCCGGTCCTCGTCATCGGCTACGGCCCGGTGGGCGTGGGCGTCGCCGCGCACCTCACCGCCCTGGGCGCCGAGGTGCGCGTCGCCGAGATCGATCCGCTGCGCGCGCTCCTCGCGGTGCACGACGGCTACGAGGTGGGACCCGCCGAGGACCTCGCCGACGGCGCGCTCGTCGTGTCCTGCACGGGTGTCGCCGAGACCGTGACGCGCGAGATCCTCGCGCGGGCCGCCGTCGTCGCCGTGGCCGGAGGCGTGCCGGGCGAGGTGGACCTCGACGAGTCCGCGCTCGAGCCCGTGGCCGTCGCCGGCGCGGCGGTGCCCCATCTCGACGTCGACGTCGAGCGCGGCACGCTGGTGCTCGACCGCGGCGGCTGCATCAACGTCACCGCGGCCGAGGGCAACCCGATCGAGATCATGGACCTCAGCTTCGCGACGCAGCTCGCGGCGATCCGAGCGCTGCTCGAGGACCGCCCGGGCGTCGATGTGCACGCGCTTCCGGACGCTGCGGTCGCGCACGTCGCCGCGACCGCCGCCCGCGTCCGCGGCCTCGCTCTCGACACCCGAGCCGCCGCATCGTCCCCCGACGGCGAGCCCGACTGGCGCTCGCGCCGCTACCGGGACGTCACCGCATGACCACCATCGTCTACAGCGCCGCCCTGGTGCTCCCCATGACCGCACCCCCGGTGCTGGACGGCGCCATCGCGGTCCGCGGCCGGCGCATCGTCCACGTGGGCGAGCGGGCCTGGGTGGTCGAGGCCCTGCGCGAGAGCGGGCACCCGTTCACCGAGCATCACTGGGACGGCGTGCTCATGCCGGGGCTCGTCAACGCGCACACGCACCTCCAGTACACGCACATGTCCGAGGTGGGTGCGGGCCGCTACTCGGGCTTCGAGGACTGGGCGCGCGCCTTCAACCCCGTCTACGACCGCGGCCAGGACTGGCGCACCGCCGCCGCCGCGGGCGCGCGCATGGCGCTCGAGGCCGGCACCACGGCCGTCGCCGACATCGTCACCGACCTCGAGGCGATGTACGCCCTCGCGGACACGGGCCTCCACGGCATCACGTACTGGGAGGTCATGGACTGGACCAACGCGGCGTGGCGCGAGCGCGGCCGCGCGCAGGTCGAGGCGGCGCTCGACGCGCTGCCCACCCCGCCCGGCACGGGCCTGAGCCCGCACGCGCCGTACTCGCTCGAGATCGTGCCGCTGCTCGACATCCCCGACATCGTCCGCGAGCGCGGCAGCCGCATCCACATCCACCTGGGCGAGTCCGCGATCGAGCGCGAGTTCGACCACTCGGTCTCCGAGCCGTGGCACGCCAAGGGGCTGGGCTCGCTCGCCGAGCTCCGGTCCGCCGGCTACGGCACGTCCGCGACCGACTACGTCGACCACCTGGGCGTGCTGGGCCCCGACTGCCACATCGCGCACGGCGTGTACCTCAGCGCGAAGGACCGCGCGATCCTGCGGGCCCGCGGCACGTCGGTCGCGCTGTGCCCGCGCTCGAACGAGGTCATCGGCCTCGACGAGCCGCCCGTGGCCGCCTACCTCTCCGAGGGCAGCCCGATCTCGGTCGGCACGGACTCGCTGTCGAGCTCGCCGTCGCTGGACCTCATGGGCGACGTCGCGGCGCTGCACCGCATCGCACGCGCGCAGGGCTACACGCGACCCGACCTCGCCGAGCGGCTCCTCGCGGCCGCGACCCACGGCGGCTCGCGCGCCATGGGGCTGCACATGGGGCCCGACCGCACGGGCTACCTCGCGGTCGGGGCCCGCGCCGACCTCGCGTTCTTCGACGTGCCCGTCGCCGATGCGGCGACCACGGTCGAGGACCTCGCCTCCCACGGCGAGGGCACCGCGGCCGCGACCGTCATCGCCGGACGCCTGCGGCACGCCGGCGCCGACTTCACCTCACAGACCGGAGCCCGTCTCGCATGACCGCCACCCCTGCCACCGCCGCGCTCCTCCAGCTCGAGCCGCACCCCGAGGGCGGATGGTTCCGCCGGACCTACACCGCCCCCTCCGCCGTCGACACCGCGGGCGGCGCCCGCCCGGCCGTGACGCTCATCCACTACCTCCTCACCCTCGGCGAGGAGAGCGCCTGGCACGTGGTCACGTCGGACGAGATGTGGCTGTGGCACGGGCCGGGCACGCTCGAGCTGAGCCTGGGCGGCGCGGGGGACGCACCCGACGAGGCGCCGACCACGCTCGTGCTGGGACCCGACCTCGCCGCCGGTCACGTCGCCCAGGTGCTCGTGCCGGCGGGGACGTGGCAGGCCGCGCGGCTCGGCTCCGACGCCGAGGCGCTCGTGAGCTGCATGGTCTCGCCGGGCTTCGACTTCGCTGATTGGAGGCTCGCCTGAGGCGCGACGCCGATTGGAGGCTCGCCTGAGGCATCTCACCTGATGGGACGGGTGGTCCGAAGCGCGCCGCTACACTGACCCCGCGCAGCCGATGACGGCGCGCAGAATCCCACCCCTTCTTCTCCAAGGAGCACCCATGACCAGCACCCGTGTGCGCGCCGGCCTGATCGCGACGACCGCCCTCTCCACGCTGATGATGGCGGGCTGCTCCTCCTCGGACACCGAGACCGAGGCGAGCACCTCGGCCACCGCCTCCCCCGAGGCCAGCGAGACCGCCGTCGCGCTCGAGACCCTCACCGAGGGCAAGCTCACCATCGCCACCGGCGAGCCCGCCTACGAGCCGTGGGTCGTCGGCGACGCCCCCGAGTCGGGCGAGGGCTTCGAGGCCGCCGTGGCCTACGCCGTCGCCGAGGAGCTCGGCTTCGCCGCCGAGGACGTCGTGTGGGTCCGCTCGAGCTTCGACTCGGCGATCGCCCCCGGCGCCAAGGACTGGGACCTCAACATCCAGCAGTTCTCCATCACCGAGGAGCGCAAGAACGCGGTCGACTTCTCCTCGCCGTACTACACCACCACGCAGGCCGTCGTGACGGTCGAGGGCTCGGCCGCCGCCGACGCCGCCTCGGTCGCCGACCTGGCGGACCTCAAGGTGGGCGTGCCCTCCGGCACCACCTCGTACACGGTCGCCGCCGAGGTCCTGGGCGACCAGAACCTCGCGGTGTTCAACTCGTCCGAGGACACGGTCCTCGCGCTCAACTCGGGTCAGATCGACGCGTTCGTCATCGACCTGCCCTCGGCCTTCTACCTCGCGGCCGTGGAGCTCGACGGCGGCAAGATCCTCGGCCAGTTCGAGGACGCGACCGGCGGCGACGAGTTCGGCTTCGTGCTCCCCAAGGGCTCGGCGCTGACCGAGGCCGTGACCGGGGCCGTGGACGCCCTCACCGAGGACGGCACCCTCGCCGCGATCGAGACCGAGTGGCTGTCGGACGCCGTCGACGTCCCGGTCCTCAAGTAACGACCCTGAAGTAGGCAGACGATGACGGACCGAGCGGCGACGGAGGCCTGGGAGCCCAGCTCTCTCGAGCTGGAGCGACGCCTCGCGCGCAAGCGCGCCTCCCGCCGCTCGGTCCTCATCGCGCTGGTGTCGACGGTCGTGTTCGCGGCCGTCGCCGGCTGGGCGGTGCTGAGCTCGCCCGGCTGGGAGGACGTCCAGCAGGCGTTCTTCAACCCCGAGGTCGCGAAGGACGCCTTCCCCAAGATCCTCGAGGGCCTGTGGCTCAACATCCGGGTGCTGTTCTTCGCGACCATCGCGGTCGCGGTGGTCGCCACCCTCCTCGCGGTGATGCGATCGCTGCGCGGGCCCGTGTGGTTCCCGCTGCGCGCCCTCGCCACCGGCTACACGGATCTCTTCCGCGGCCTGCCGGTGCTCATCGTGCTGTACCTCGTGGGCTTCGGCATCCCGGCCCTCAACCCCGAGAACCGCATCTCGGTCGCGGTGCTCGGCACCATCGGCATCACGCTGTGCTACTCGGCCTACGTGGCCGAGGTGCTGCGCGCCGGCATGGAGGCCGTGCACCCGTCGCAGCGCATCGCCGCGCGATCCCTGGGCCTGTCGCACGCCAAGACGCTGCGCCTCGTGGTGATCCCGCAGGCGCTCCGCAAGGTGGTGCCGGCCCTCATGAACGACTTCGTGTCGATGCAGAAGGACGTGGGCCTCATCTCCGTCCTCGGCGCCGTCGACGCGGTCCGGGCGGCGCAGATCGCGACCGCCTCGACCTACAACTTCACGCCCTACGTGGTCGCCGGACTGCTCTTCGTCGCGATGAGCTTCCCGATGATCAGGCTCACGGACCACGTGAGCGCACGCATGGCCGCACGCGAGCAGCAGGGAGGCACGGTGTGAGCGTCCTCGAGCTGCACGACGTCCACAAGCTCTTCGGCGACAACCACGTCCTCAAGGGCGTCGATCTCACGATCGACGAGCACGAGGTCGTGGTGGTCATCGGTGCCTCGGGCTCCGGCAAGTCGACGCTCATGCGCACCATCAACCTGATCGAGCGCGTGGACGACGGCCGCATCCTCCTGTCAGGGGACGACATCACGGACCCCGCGGTGGACGTCGACAAGGTGCGCGCGCGCATCGGCGTGGTCTTCCAGCACTTCAACCTCTTCCCGCACATGCGGGTGATCGACAACGTCACGCTCGCCGCACGCAAGGTCCACGGCACGGACCCCGCGGTCGCACGCGACCGGGCGATCGGGCTGCTCGAGAAGTTCGGGCTGGGCGAGAAGGTCCGCGACTACCCCGACCGCCTGTCGGGCGGCCAGCAGCAGCGCGTCGCGATCGTCCGCGCGATCATGACGGACCCCGAGCTGCTGCTCCTCGACGAGATCACGTCCGCGCTCGACCCGATGCTCGTGGGCGAGGTGCTCGACCTGGTCCGCGACCTCAAGGCGCAGGGCTCGACCATGCTCATGGCGACCCACGAGATGTCGTTCGCGCGCTCGGTCGCCGACCGCATCGTCTTCATGCACGGCGGCCGGCCGCTCGAGATCGGCCCGCCCGAGCAGATCTTCGGGGACCCGCAGCAGCCCGAGACCCGCGAGTTCCTCGCGCGCGTCACGCACCGCTGACCGCCTCTGGCCTGACAGCACGGACGGATCTCGCGGCGACACGCCGCGGATCGGGGCACGATGCGCCGATGTCCTTGGCGTGTCGGGACAAGCTCCGTCCGGACTGTCAGCGGGGGTCAGTCGAGCTCGAACTCCTGGTCCACCACGGCGGGCAGCGAGGCCGTCACCACCGAGCCGTCGGCGCGCAGCGTGCCGTGGAAGGCCGCCGCGTCCGGGGCGCCGGGGATCCGCGGGCCCTGGCCGTCGAGAGGCACCACCGCGTCCTCGCCGCGAAGCACGCTCACGCGCTGGCCGCGAACCATGACCGTGAGGCCCTGGCCCTCCTCCACGGTGAACGCGATCTCGTCGGGACGGATCGTGACGCGCAGCCGCGTGCCCTTCTGCGTGAGCCGGAAGCGCATCTCGGGCCACGGCTCGGGCAGGCGCGGGTCGAAGGACAGCACGCCGCCGTAGTCGCGCATCCCGCCGAAGCCGTGCACGAGCGCGGACCACACGCCGCCCGCCGAGGCGACGTGGACGCCGTCGGCGGTGTTGGAGTGGAGGTCCGCGATGTCGACGAACAGCCCGTCCCAGAAGTAGCGCAGCGCGAGCTCGTGGTAGCCGACCTCGGCCGCCATGATCGACTGCACCACCCCTGACAGGGTCGAGTCGCCCGTGGTGATGGGGTCGTAGTAGTCGAAGTCGGCCTTCTTCTCCTCGGTGGAGAACTGGTCGCCCTGGAGGAACAGCGCGAGCACCACGTCGGCCTGCTTGAGGACCTGGAAGCGGTAGATCACCAGCGGGTGGAAGTGCAGCAGCAGCGGCCGCTGCTCCGGCGGCGTGTTCTCGAGGTCCCACAGCTCGCGCTCGTGGAACAGGGCGTCCTGGGGGTGGATGCCCAGGTCGTCGTCCCACAGGATCGCCATCGCCTCGGCGGCGGACTCCCACTCGATGATCTCGGCCTCCTCGAGCCCGAGCCGCGCGACCATCCGGTGGTACTGGTCGGGCCACATCGACGCGAGCTTGCGCACCGACGCCGCGGCGGCGCGCAGGTTGAAGCGCGCCATCACGTTCGTGTAGAGGTTGTCGTTCACCACGGTGGTGTACTCGTCGGGCCCCGTGACGCCGTGGATGCGGAAGCTCGAGCCGTCGCCCTTGATGTTGCGCCAGAAGCCCAGGTCCGCCCACATGCGCGCCGTCTGGACCAGGATGTCGATGCCCTCGCGCGCGAGGAACTCGTCGTCGCCCGTGGCCTTGACGTACTTGTCGATCGCGAAGGAGATGTCCGCATCGATGTGATATTGCGCGGTGCCGGCCGCGTAGTACGCGGACGCCTCCTCGCCGTTGATGGTGCGCCACGGGAACAGCGCGCCGTGCTGAGCGAGCTCGCCCGCCCGCTCGATCGCCTTCGGCAGCATGCGGTACCGGTAGCGCAGCGCGTTCCGCGCGATCCCGGGGGACGTGTAGACGAAGAAGGGCACCACGTAGATCTCGGTGTCCCAGAAGTAATGGCCGCTGTAGCCCGAGCCCGTGACGCCCTTGGCCGCGACGCCCTGGCCGTCGCCGCGCGCGGCCGCCTGCGCGAGCTGGAAGAGGTTCCAGCGCACCGCCTGCTGGATGCGGTCGTCGCCGTCGACCTCGACGTCGGAGCGGCGCCAGAAGTCCGCGAGCCACTCCTCCTGGTCCGCGAACTGCTTGTCGACCCCCTCGTCGCGCACCCGGGAGAGGGTGCGGTGGCAGCGGTCGCCCAGCTCGCGCGCCGGCACGGCGCGGGACGAGTGGTACGTCACCACCTTGGTGAGGGTGAAGGTCCGTCCGGGCTGCGCACGGAAGCGGAACACGTCCTTGGCGTAGTCGGGCTGCACCTCGGTCTCGCGCTCGACGTCGCCGTCGAAGTCGTAGGTGTGCTGCATCCCCACCGCGAGGGTCATGTGGGAGTTGACGCACTGGTAGCCCAGCAGCATCTCGTCGTCGTGGATGCGGTGCAGACGCGGCTCGAGCACGCGCTCGTTGAGCGACTCCGACTTGCGCGGGTCGAAGCCCGCGGTCGAGCCGGGGCTCGACCGGTACTCGTCCGCGCCCGCCTGACGGTTGAGCAGCTGCGACGAGATCGCGACCGGCGCCTCGTGGTCGAGCAGCGTCACCTCGAACTGCATGATCGCGAGGTGGCGCTGCTGGAACGAGACCATGCGCCGCGACCGCACCCGCACGCGGTTGCCCGCCGGGGTGCGCCACAGCAGGTCGCGCGTGAGCACGCCGGTGCGCATGTCGAGCGTGCGCGAGTACTCGGGAAGGTCCGCGATCGACAGGAGCAGGGGCTCGTCGTCGACGTAGAGGCGGATGATCTTGGGGTCCGGCACGTTGACGATGGTCTGGCCGGTACGGGCGAAGCCGTACGCCTCCTCGGCGTGGCGGATGCGCCACGTCTCGTGGAAGCCGTTGATGAAGGTGCCGTGCGCGTGCGCATCGTGCCCCTCCTCGATGTTGCCGCGGAGGCCGAGGTAGCCGTTGCCCACGGAGAACAGCGTCTCGGTGGTGCCGAGGTCGTCCTCGTCGAACTCGCTCTCGATCAGCCGCCACGGATCCGCCGGGAAGCGCAGACGGTCCACGTAGTCCGGCGCGCTCATGTCGTCGAGCGCGCGCTGAGCCGCCTTCATCGCTCCACCAGCTCCTCGAGATCCGCGACCACGATGTCCGCGCCGCCCTCCTTGAGGTCCTCGGCCCCGGCGCCGCGGTCGACGCCGACCACGAGCCCGAACGCCCCGGCCCGGCCCGCCGCGACCCCGGACATCGCGTCCTCGATCACCACGGCGAGCTCCTTCGGCACGCCGAGCAGCTCGGCACCCTTGAGGTACGTGTCCGGCGCGGGCTTGCCCGGCAGCCCGGTGTCCGCCGCCACCTGACCGTCGACCACGATCTCGAAGCGGTGCGCGAGCCCGGCGGCCTCGAGGACCGCGGGCGCGTTGCGCGAGCTCGACACCACGGCCATCGCGCAGCCGACCGACTCGAGGTGGTCGATGAGGGCCACCGAGCCCGGGTACGGGGTCACGCCCTCGTCGCGCAGGATCGCCGCGAACATGTCGTTCTTCGCGTTGCCGAGGCCGCACACGGTCTCGGTGCCCGCCGCATCGTCCGGCGTCCCGTCCGGAAGCGTCACCCCGCGCGACGCGAGGCACGAGCGCACGCCGTCGTAGCGCGGCTTGCCGTCGACGTACGCGAAGTAGTCGGCATCCGTGTACGCAGGGGTGATGCCGTGCGCCTCGAAGTAGTCCGTGAACATCCGCCGCCACGCGTCCATGTGCACGTCCGCGGTCGGCGTGAGCACGCCGTCGAGGTCGAACAGGGCGGCCGCGAAGCTCGCGTCGGGCACCTGGGGAAGGCGCCAGGGGCTGGTGTCGGTCGTCACGAAGTATCCCTCCGGCAGGTGGGTCGGTCGAATGCCCTGCATCCGGTCGAACGCGCGCACCCCCGAGGATGTTTCGGCGGCACGCGCGGCACGTCCCCTCGATAGTAGCCACGCGGCCCGGGCCGCTGTCGAACTCGCCGTGAGCCGGGAGGGACGATGCGCCCGGTATGACCGTTCAGCGCGCCCCTACAGTGGAGGGATGGACAGCGCAGGGCTCGAACCGATGAACGCCGCGGACATGGTGAGCGGCGCGGTGCTCGAGCAGCGTCACCTCGACGGCGGCATGCTCGGCGACGTCGAGGCGCACGACGTCGAGCTCCTCGAATGCGTGGTGAGCGACACCCAGGGCGGCGAGGTCCGGCTGCCGAACCTCCGCATCACGGGGACCACCGTCCTCGGGTCCTCCGTCGCGACGTTCGCGGCTCCCGGCGCCCGGGTGGTCGCGGGCCGCCTGGAGGGCGTGCGGGTCGGCGCGCTGCTCATGGACGGCTCCGACATCTCGGTGCACCGCATCGCGTCGTCGCGCATCGACGTGCTGTCGCTGCGCGATGCCAAGATCCGCCGGCTCGAGATCGTCGACTGCCGGATCGGGCTGCTCGACCTGGGCGGCTCGCGGATCAAGGAGTTCACCGTCGAGGGCGGATCCGTCGGGGAGCTGGTGCCGTCGCGCGCCATGGTCGAAGGCTTCGACGTCTCGGCCACGGAGCTGGGGCGCGTGCTCGAGCCGGGCGCGCTGCGCGGCACCACGCTCTCGGTCGCCCAGGCGATGACCCTGGGCCCGGACCTGGCGGCGCACCTCGGCGCGATCGTGGTCGACTGACCCGCCGGCGCGGCTCCCGCGCTCAGCCCTTGGTGTGGAAGCGCATCTGCGCGGCCTCGAGGCCGTGCTCGAGGATCGCCTCGACGGCGTCCGCCGCATCGTCCACGAGGAAGGGCAGCTCCTTGCGCTCCGCCGCCGAGAACGGCTTGAGCACGAACGTCGCGACCTCCATGCGGCCCGGCGGACGGCCGATGCCCACGCGCACCCGCACGTAGTCGGGCGTCCCGAGCGCCTTGGTGACGTCCTTGAGCCCGTTGTGGCCCGCGGAGCCGCCGCCGCGCTTGATCTTCACGGTGCCGAAGGGGATGTCGAGCTCGTCGTGGACCACGATCACGTCGGTCGGCTGCACCGAGCAGTACTTCATGAGCGAGGACGTGGGGCCGCCGGAGACGTTCATGTACGACATCGGCACGCCGATCGCGACAGGCCGGCCCGCGAGCCGCACGGTCGCGGTGCGGGTGTGCGTCTTCTTGGAGACGGACAGGGAGGACGCGCCGCGGCGCGCGAGCTCGTCGACCACCATCTGGCCGATGTTGTGACGCGTCTCCGCGTACTCGGGGCCCGGATTGCCGAGCCCGACCACCAGGTTCTCCACGCGCGTTCCCTCCTCGTTCCGTCCCGCAGACGACGACGCCCGGCTCGCCCACAGTCGGGCGAGCCGGGCGTGCATCGGTGAGATTACTCCGCGGCGGCCTCGGTCGCCTCGGCCTCGGTGGCCTCCTCGGCGCCGGCGCCGCGCGGGACCGAGATGGTGACCACGGTGACGTCGCCGTCGGTGACGAGCTCCGCGCCCTCGGGCAGCGTGACGTCCTTGGCGTGGATGACCGAGCCCTCGACGAGGCCCTCGATGGAGACCTCGAGCGCCTCGGGCAGGTGCGTGGCCTCGGCCGCGACCTGGAGCGAGCCGTGCTCGACCACGTGGATGGTGCCCGCGAAGGACTCGCCCACGACGTGGACGGGGACGTCGACGGTGACCTTCTCGCCCTTGGCGACGATGAGCAGGTCGACGTGCTCGATGATGCGGCGCACGGGCTCGATCTGGACGTCCTTGGCGATGACCATCTCCGACTTGCCCTCGAGCTCGATGGTGAGGAGCGCGTTCGAGTGCTTGAGCGCCATCATCGTCTGGTGGCCCGGGAGGAAGATGTGCACGGGGTCGTTGCCGTGGCCGTAGATGACGGCGGGGATCTTGCCGGCGGCGCGGGCGCGGCGGGCGAAGCCCTTGCCGAACTCGGTGCGGGTCTCGGCGGCGAGCGTGATCTGGTCGGACATGCGTTTCTCCTCTTACGTCAGATGGGGCCAGGGCAAGGCAGGCTTCACGCATCTGCCGCGTCGATCACGGAGCGCCCGAGGGCCTCCCTCGCCGAGGAACCGGATTAGTGTACCTGGACGCGGGGACGATGCGCCAACCAGGAATTCCTGCACCCCTGCCCCGGTTGCGTCGGACATGTCATCGTCCACCCTCGGCGGCCTGCGCACCGGCTCCAGCGGCGACGCCTGGGAGCGTGCGGCACGGGCCGGCTACCTCGTCTCGGGCGCGCTTCACGTCGCGCTGGGCGCGGTGATCGTGCGCATCGGCCTCGGCGCGGGCGGCGAGGCCGATCAGACCCGGCTGCTCGCGAGCGTGGGCGACGGGGCGCTCGGGCGGGTGCTGCTCGCGGTCGCCGCTCTCGCCCTGCTCGCCCTCGCCGGGTGGCAGGCCGCGGACGCGGTGCGCGAGCCCGAGACCCGCGAGCGCGGCCGCGCGGCCGCGAAGTCGCTCGTGTACCTGGCCCTCGCGGCGAGCACCGCCTCGATCGCGCTCGGCTCGGCGGCCTCCGATCAGGACTCCCAGGCGCACGGCGTCGCCGGCGCGCTGATGCGTGCGCCGGCCGGACGCGTGCTGGTCGGCGCGATCGGGCTCGGGCTCGTGGCGGCCGGCGCGTTCCACGTGATCAAGGGCGTGACGCGGCGGTTCGAGGAGGATCTGCGCTCCCCGTCGCACCCCGAGGTCGGGGCCGGCGTGCGGTGGCTCGGCACCGTGGGGTACGTGGCCAAGGGCGGCGCGCTCACCCTGGTGGGCGGGCTGTTCGGCTACGCGGCGCTCACCGCGGACCCGGACAAGGCGGCAGGGATCGACGGCGCCGTGGAGAGGCTGCGGGACGCCCCCGCCGGACCGGTGCTCGTGGTGACGGTCGGGCTGGGGTTCGCGGCCTACGGGCTCTACTCGCTCGCCCGGTCGCGCTACGCGCGGATGTGACCCCGCTTCCCTGGACGTGCCCGCTCAGTCCGTGGGGAACCAGCGCCGCAGCGCACTGGAGAAGCGGTCCTCGAACTCGGTGTCGTCGTGGCGGCCGCGCAGCCATCCCACGAAGTCCCCGCCGCAGACGCGGTCGAGCTCGGCGCGGCAGCCCCGCGGATCGGTGACCGCCTGGACCAGGAGCTCCTCCGCCTCGTCGGCGTCTCGGTAGAGGTACGGGTAGCCGTCGGGCAGGATCGCGCGGGCCCACGGGCGGTCGGGGAACACCCCGATCGCCCCCGCGACCATCGCCTCGACGTACTCGAGGCCGTAGGACTCCTCGCGCGCGGTGGCGAGGAACGCCGTGGTGCGGGCGAGCCGGTAGTAGTAGTCCTCGCGCGTCGCGGTGAGCGGCCCCACCCACGCCCAGTCCTTGCGCGACAGCCGGATCGCCTGCTCGGAGATGAGGTGCGACTCCTGGAGCCTCATCTCCACCTGGATGGGGGTGCGCTTGCGCACCCTCTCGACCACGTCGAGGAACAGCTGCGGCTGCTTGCGCTCGGACAGGCGGATCGCCGGGTAGAGCACCACCGGCACGGCGGGGTCCTCGCGCGGCTGCACGTGCTCGAGCCGGATGCCGAGGTTCGCCCAGTCGATGCGCGCCCTCTCCGCGAGCTGCGGCACCGTGAGCGCGAAGACGATCTCCCGCACCTCCGTCGCCGTGCGGAGCGAGTTCGCGAAGGTCGGGAACAGCGCGCAGGACAGCGCGAGCGAGGCCCGCTGCACGGGGTGCGTGAACTGCGAGGTGTTCCACCACACGAAGTTCACGATGCGCGGCTCCGCCCCGCCGGCGGCGAGGGTGCGCCACACCGCCGGCGAGCTCAGCACGTCCATGTTGACCACCACGGTCTCGCGCGGGTCGACGAGCTCGAGCGGCACCACGTCGAAGCCGTCGGCCCGCTGCGCGCGGGACCCGATGAGGTCCGCCCCCGGGAACAGCCGCTGGAGGCGGCGCACCAGGGTGGCCCCCGCATCGTGCCCCGCGACGCGACCGTCCGCGACGGCGACGCCGTCGCAGAGGATCGCGAGCGCGGCCATCAGCCGGCCGTGACCGAGGCGCCGGAGCGGTCGTCAGCCGAGGAGGGCGCCGGTTCGGGGTCCTCCTCGCCCCCCTCGAGCGAGGCCTTGATGCGCATGCCGTAGAACGAGCGGTGCACGAAGAACGCGGAGACCAGGAAGAAGCCTCCCGCGAGCCAGTACACGAGGGCGTGGCTGCCCTGCTCCCCCAGGCCCACCGCGAGCTCGACCGCGAGCAGGCCGAACAGCGTCGTGAACTTGATGACGGGGTTGAGCGCGACGGACGAGGTGTCCTTGTACGGGTCGCCGACCGTGTCGCCGACGATGGTCGCATCGTGCAGCGGTGTGCCCTTGGCGTGGAGGTCCACCTCGACGATCTTCTTGGCGTTGTCCCAGGCACCTCCCGCGTTCGCCATGAAGATCGCCTGGTAGAGACCGAAGAGCGCGATCGAGATGAGGTAGCCGATGAAGAAGTACGGCTCCACGAAGGCGAAGGCCAGCGTCGCGAAGAACACCGCGAGGAAGATGTTGAGCATGCCCTGCTGGGCGTACTGCGTGCAGATCTCCACCACGCGGCGCGAGTCCTCGGTCGAGGCCTTGGTCTCCCCGTCGAGCTTGATCGTGTCCTTGATGTACTCGACCGCACGGTAGGAGCCCGTGGTGACCGCCTGGATCGACGCGCCGGTGAACCAGTAGATGGTCGCCCCGCCCGCGATGAGGCCCAGCAGGAACGGCGGGTGGATGAGCGAGAGGTTCTCGATGCCGGTGGTGAGCCCGTCGGTGAGCGAGATGATGATCGAGAAGATCATGGTGGTCGCGCCGACGACCGCGGTGCCGATGAGCACGGGCTTGGCGGTCGCCTTGAAGGTGTTGCCCGCGCCGTCGTTCTCCTCGAGCATGCGCTTGGCGCTCTCCCAGCGCGGGGCGAAGCCGAAGTCCTGCTCGATCTCGCCGTCGATGCCCTCGAGCTCCTCGATGACGGACAGCTCGTAGACGCTCTGCGCGTTGTCGGTGACCGGGCCGTACGAGTCGACAGCGATGGTGACCGGCCCCATGCCCAGGAAGCCGAAGGCCACGAGCCCGAAGGCGAACACCGCCGGGGCGAGCATGAGCTGGTCGAGCCCGAGGCCCGAGATCAGGTACGCGGCGCCCATGAGGGCGACGATGCAGATCCCCAGCCAGTAGCCGGAGAAGTTGCCCGCGACAAGGCCCGAGAGGATGTTGAGCGAGGAGCCGCCCTCGCGCGAGCTCTTCACCACCTCGCGCACGTGGCGGCTGTTGGTCGACGTGAAGACCTTGACCAGCTCGGGGATGAGCGCGCCGGCGAGCGTGCCGCAGCTGATGATCGTGGCGAGCTTCCACCACATGCCGTCGGGCAGGTCGCCGATGAGCCAGGCAGCGCTGAGATAGGTCGCCGCGATCGACAGCGCCGAGGTGAGCCACACGAGCGAGGTGAGAGGGTGCTCGAAGTTCATGCGGTCCGCGTGGGCGTAGCGGCGGCGGACCCAGGCGTCGTTCGCCAGATACGACAGCACGGACGCGACGAGCATGACCGCGCGCACCGCGAAGATCCACACCAGCAGTGTCGCCTGCACGGCCGGGTCGTGCACAGCGAGCAGCAGGAACGTCACGAGCGCGACGCCGGTGACGCCGTAGGTCTCGAAGCCGTCGGCCGAGGGGCCCACCGAGTCGCCGGCGTTGTCGCCGGTGCAGTCGGCGATGACACCGGGGTTGCGGGCATCGTCCTCCTTGATCTTGAAGGCGATCTTCATGAGGTCCGAGCCGATGTCGGCGATCTTGGTGAAGATGCCGCCCGCGATGCGCAGCGCCGCCGCGCCCAGCGATTCGCCGATCGCGAAGCCGATGAAGCACGCGCCTGCGATGTCGCGCGGCAGGAAGAGCAGGATCACCAGCATCATGAGCAGCTCGAGGCTGATGAGCACCATGCCGATGCTCATGCCCGCCTGCAGCGGGATGCGGTGGACCGCGAGCGGCTTGCCCTCGAGCGCGGCGAAGGAGGTGCGCGAGTTCGCGTACGTGTTCACCCGGATGCCGAACCAGGCGACCGAGTAGGACCCCGCCATGCCGATGAGGCTGAACGCGATCACGACGGCGACGCGGCCCCACGAGAAGCCGACCAGCACGCCGTAGTAGAGGACGATCACCGCGGCGATGACGCCCCACAGCGCCAGGAGGAAGCGCCCCTGCTGCACGAGGTACGCCTTCGAGGTCTCGTAGATGAGCTCCGACACCTCGCGCATCGACCGGTGCACGGGGAGGTTCCGGATCCGGCCGAGGACCGTGAAGCCGAACGCGAGCCCGAGCACCGTGATGAGCAGGCCGCCGACCAGCAGCGCCGCGCCGGAGATGCCTCCCGACGTGGTGACATCCCCGAGGTCGGGCAGCGCGAGGCTGGCCTCTCCCCCGTCGATGTGCTCGCAGCCGGTGAGCGCGAGCGCGCCGGCGCCGGCCAGAGCGGCTCGCGCAAGTGAACGGTTCCGCCGTTGGAACATTCTTTTACCCCTGGAAGATCGCGGTCGTGGGGACCCTCTCGCAGGCTAGGGCCGCCCCGGCGCGGCCCGCGAGTGACCAAGGGCCCAGGCAGGCGCCCGCGTGGGCCCTACGCTCCGCCGCCGGACGCGACAGGGCCCGCGCATCGTGACGATGCGCGGGCCCCGGGACGCGTGAGGCGTGCGGCTCAGACGCCGCCGGCGAACAGCGAGGTGACCGAGCCGTCGTCGAAGACCTCGCGGATCGCGCGCGCAAGCAGCGGCGCGATCGACAGGATGGTGAGCTTGTCGAACTGCTTCTCCTCGGTGATCGGCAGCGTGTCCGTGATCACCACCTCGGAGACGCCGGACTTCGACAGGCGCTCGACCGCGGGGCCCGAGAGCAGGCCGTGCGTCGAGGCGACGATGACGTCCTTCGCGCCGTTCTCGAACAGCGCCTCCGCGGCCTGCACGATGGTGCCGCCGGTGTCGATCATGTCGTCGACCAGGACGCAGGTGCGGCCCTTGACCTCACCGACGAGCTCGTGGACCTTGACCTGGTTGGGCACCGAGGGGTCGCGACGCTTGTGGATGATGGCCAGCGGCGCGCCGAGGTGGTCGGACCACTGGTCGGCGAGGCGCACGCGGCCCGCGTCGGGCGAGACGATGGTGAGGTTGCCGGGCGAGACGCGGGACTTCACGTAGTCCGCGAGCATCGGCATCGCCCAGAGGTGGTCGACCGGGCCGTCGAAGAAGCCCTGGATCTGCGCGGTGTGCAGGTCGACCGACATGACGCGGTCCGCGCCGGCGGTCTTGAAGAGGTCCGCCATGAGGCGCGCCGAGATCGGCTCGCGGCCCTTGTGCTTCTTGTCCTGACGCGCGTAGCCGTACATCGGGATGACGACCGTGATGCGCTTGGCCGAGGCACGCTTCATCGCGTCGACCATGATGAGCTGCTCCATGATCGCCTCGTTGATGGGCGCGGCATGCGACTGCAGGACGAACGCATCGGCGCCTCGCACGGACTCGCCGAAGCGGACGTAGAGCTCACCGTTCGCGAACGTGTACGCGGTGGTGGGCAGGAGGTCGACCCCCAGGTGCTCCGCGACCGCCTCCGCGAGCTCCGGATGCGCCCGGCCGCCCGCGAGGACCATCCGGCGCTCGCTCGGGTTCGAGATCACGGCATTCATGCTTCTCCCTTGTGGTCGGCGGCCGGAGCCGCCTCGTGCTCGGCGACCGCAGCCGCTCTCTCCTCCTGTGCCCCCGACGATAGACCGCGGGCCACAACCTCGTCCTGCGCAGCGCGTGCGGCGGTCGCCGACGGCGTGCCCGGGCGGCGACGCTCGACCCAGCCCTCCACCACGCGCTGCTGCACGGCGTTGAGCGCGAGCGCGCCCGGCGGCACGTCGTGACGGACGGTCGTCCCCGCGCCCGTGTACGCGCCGTCGCCGATCTCCACCGGGGCGATCAGCGTGTTGTCCGAGCCGACCCGGACATGGTCCCCGACGCGCGAGCTCGACTTCGAGACGCCGTCGTAGTTGACGAAGATGGTGCCGGCGCCGATGTTCGAGTGCTCGCCCACGGTCGCGTCGCCCACGTAGCTGAGGTGCGGGACCTTCGAGTGGGCGCCGATGGTCGAGTTCTTGGTCTCGACGAACGCGCCGATCTTGCCCTTGTCGCCGAGGACGGTGCCGGGGCGCAGGTACGTGAACGGGCCGACGGTCGCGCGGGCGCCGATGCGCGCCCCCGAGCCGTGGACCCGGGTCACGGTCGCGCCCGCGCCCACCTCGACGTCGGTGAGGGTCGAGTCCGGGCCGACGGTCGCGCCGGCGGCGACGTGCGTGGCGCCGTGGAGCTGCGTGCCCGGCAGCACCGTCGAGTCCGCCTCGAGCGTGACGTCGACGTCGATCCACGTGGTCGCGGGGTCGACGACGGTGACGCCGGCGCGCATCCACGCCTCGACGATGCGGCGGTTGAGCGCCGCGCCCGCAGATGCGAGCTGGACCCGGTCGTTGACGCCCTCGACCGCGGACGCGTCCGGGGCGACCATGGCGCCCACGCGGCCGCCCGCCTCGCGGGCGAGCGCGAGCACGTCGGTGAGGTACTGCTCGCCCTGCGCGTTGTCGGTGGTGAGCCGCGCGAGGGCGTCGCGCAGGTGCGCGGCGTCGAAGACGTAGATGCCCGCGTTGATCTCGCCGATGGCGCGCTCGGCGTCGGTGGCGTCCTTGTGCTCGACGATGCGGGTCACGGCGCCGGCATCATCGCGGACGATGCGTCCGTAGCCGGTCGCGTCCGGCACCTGCGCGGTGAGGACCGTGACGGCGTTGCCCTGGGCCTCGTGCGCCTCGACCAGCGAGCCGAGCAGGGCGCCGTCGACCAGCGGGACATCGCCGCTCGTCACCACGATCGATCCCTGCACCTGGCTGTCGAGGTGCGCCTGATCGGCACCGCCCGCGGCGACCGCCGCCGCGATCGTGGTGGCGTCCAGCGTGGACAGCCCGCACCGCACGGCGGCTCCGGTGCCCGGGACGTCGTCCTGATCCGCGATGAGGGCGTCCGGAGCGACCTCGGCGATGTGGCCGGCGACGGCCTCGCGCTCGTGGCGGACGACGACGACGGTGCGTCCCGGCACCAGCTCGGCCGCGGCGGCGAGCGCGTGCGCGACGAGCGTGCGTCCCGCGATCCGGTGCAGCACCTTGGGGGTGGCGGACCGCATGCGGGTGCCTGCCCCTGCCGCCAGGATCATCACGGCTGCGGGCGGAGTCGGGCTCACCTGATCTCCTCACGTGGCGGAACCCCGGGCAAGGGGGGCTGACGGCTGGACCTCGCAAGTCTAACGTTCGAGGAGGCACCCTTCGCGCGCGAGGTCCCAGGTCCGGGGCCGACGGCGCGCGAATCGGTTCCGCCCAGAGGATTCGAACCTCTACCGCAGGGCTCCAAAGGCCCGCATGCTGCCGTTACACCAGGGCGGAACGGGAGCGGCCGCGCACGGCGCGCCGCACCCGGGCGTCAAGTCTGCCAGGATTCACGGCACACTTGAGCCGTGACCCTCGAACCTCGCCGCGCCCCTCGCTCCCGCATGACCGCGCGCGAGCGCCGTGAGCAGCTGCTCACCGTGGGACGCGCGCTGTTCGCCGAGAAGGGGTTCGAGGGCACGTCGGTCGAGGAGATCGCGTCGCGCGCGGACGTGTCCAAGCCCGTGGTCTACGAGCACTTCGGCGGCAAGGAGGGCATGTACGCCGTCATCGTCGACCGCGAGGTCGAGGCCCTCCTGGGCGCGCTCACCGGAGCGCTCGCGCAGAAGGCGCACCCGCGGCAGCTGGTCGAGCGGGCGGCCCTCGCGCTGCTCGGCTACATCGAGGACTCCCCCGACGGCTTCCGCATCCTCGCGCGCGACTCGCCCGTCGCTCAGGCCTCGGGCACCTTCTCCTCGCTGCTCGGCGACGTCTCGGCGCAGGTCGAGGGCCTCCTCGCCGAGCAGTTCCGCAAGCGCGGCCTCGACCCCGTGGTCGCCCCCGTGTACTCGCAGATGCTCGTCGGCATGGTCGCCCTCGCGGGCCAGCACTGGGCCGACGTGCGCGAGCCGTCGAAGCAGGTGGTCGCGGCGCACCTGGTCAACCTCGCGTGGAACGGGCTGTCCTCGCTCGAGCGCCGCCCCGGGCTCCCCTCCGACTGACCCGACGCCCGCATCGTCCCTGGGAATGCTGCGGGACGACGCCGCGTCGTAGTGTGCGAACGTGGGCGCCAGCCGGGTGCCCCGACGCCACGGGAGGGCGCCATGCTCAAGGGCTTCAAGGACTTCATCTTGCGGGGCAACGTCGTCGACCTCGCGGTCGCGGTGGTCATCGGCACCGCGTTCACCGCGTTCGTCACAAGCATCGTCGACGGCCTCATCAACCCGCTGGTCGCCGCGATCTTCGGCCAGCCGGACCTCACCGGGGTGGGGCACTTCATCATCAACGACGCGGAGTTCTCGATCGGGGTGATCCTGCAGGGGCTCTTCAACTTCCTCGCGGTCGCGGCGGCCGTCTACTTCGTCATCGTCATGCCGCTCAACAAGCTGGCCGAGCGGCGCAAGAAGGGCGAGCCCGCCCCCGACGAGCCGGTCGCGCCCACCGAGATCGAGCTGCTCACCGAGATCCGCGACGCGCTGCGCGCCCGCAGCTAGCGATTCCCAATGACACATGTGACGCATGTGCCTGGGGTGGGACGATGCGGCGGCACAGTGCTCCCACACGTCACCTCGGTCACGTGTGTCATTGGGAATCGTCAGTCCTGGATGAGGACGGTGCCGGACGCCGGACCGGAGGCGGTCACCACCGCGTCCGCGAGGCGCGAGGCGCGCAGGTGAGCCGCCATCGCGAGGGCGTGCTGGCGCGAGCGCGCGAGCGCGGCGACCGTGGGCCCGGACCCGGACACGATGGCGCCGCAGGCCTCGGCCGCGTCGGCGGCGTCGAGCAGCTCGCCGAGGCGCGGCATCAGCGCGAGCGCGGGGCCCTCGAGGTCGTTGGTGAGCGCGCTCCCGAGAGCGACCGGGTCGCCCGCCATGAGCGCGGTCATCACCTCGCGATCGATCTCGAGCTCCGAGCGCGCCTGCTCGCGCGCCTCGATGCGACGGTCGTACTCGGCGAAGACGGACGGCGTCGACAGCCCGTCGCGCTGCGTGGCGAGCACCCAGTGGAACTCGCCGTGGGTCATGGCGGGCATGAGGTCGTCGCCGCGTCCGAGCCCGACCGCGGTGTGGCCGTGGAGGCTGAACGGGACGTCGGCGCCGAGGCGACGGGCGAGCGTGAGGAGCTCGCCGCGCGTGGCGCCGGTGTCCCAGGCCTCGGCGCACGCGACGAGGGCGGCCGCGGCGTCGGCGGAGCCTCCGGCCATCCCGCCCGCGACCGGCACGCCCTTGATGAGGTGGAGGTCCACGCCGTCGGTGATGCCGAAGGTGCGGGCCAGGAGCTCAGCCGCGCGCCACGCGAGGTTCGTCCCGTCGAGCGGAACCCCCGACGCGTCGACCGGCGCGCCGGCGGCGACGTCGACGGTGAGGCGGATCTGACCGTCCGTGCGCGGGGTCGCCTCGACGGTCTCCCACAGGTCCAGCGCCTGGAACACCGTGACCAGCGGGTGGTACCCGTCGGGTTCGGGCGCACCGACGGCCAGCTGAAGGTTCACCTTGGCAGGCGCCTTCGCGCGGACGGTGCGGGTCATGCCCCCACTGTGCCAGAGGCGAGCGCCTCGGCGATGTGCGTGAAGTCCTCGATGGCGAGCTTCTCACCGCGGGTGAGCGGCTCGATCCCTGCGGCGCGCAGCGCGGCCTCCGCCGCGGCGGGCGAGCCCGCGATCCCGGCGAGCGCCCCGCGGAGCGCCTTCCGCCGCTGCGCGAAGGCCGCGTCGATCACGGCGAAGACGTCCTCCCGCGATGCGGAGGTGGTCGGCGGCTCGCGCCGCTCCATGAGCACGAGGGAGCTGTCGACGCGCGGCACGGGCCAGAAGACGGCGCGGCCCACCTCGCCGGCCTTGCGCACCGAGCAGTACCACGCGGCCTTCGCCGAGGGCACGCCGTAGGTGCGGGTGCCGGGCGGCTCTGCGAGCCTGTCGGCGACCTCCGACTGCACCATGACGAGCACGCGCTCGAGGGTCGGGAACGTCTCGAGGAAGTGCAGGATCACCGGCACCGAGACGTTGTACGGCAGGTTCGCCACGAGCGCTTTCGGGGGCTCGGGCAGCGACTCGACGGTCAGGGCGTCCTGATGGATCACCGAGAAGCGCGAGGCCTCCTCCGGCGCTCGCTCACCGACGGTGCGCGGCAGCGCCTCGGCGAGCACCGGGTCGATCTCGACGGCCGTGACGTGGGCGCCGGTCTCGAGCAGCGCGAGGGTGAGCGAGCCCAGACCGGGGCCGACCTCGACCACCGCGTCGCCCTCGCCGACCCCGGAGAGCCGCGCGATGCGACGCACCGTCCCGGCGTCCACCACGAAGTTCTGTCCCCACTTCTTGTGGGGGGCGGTGTCGAGCGACTGCGCGAGGAGCCGGATGTCGGTCGGACCCAGGAGGTGCGCCACCGGGGTCAGTACCAGCCGACGGACTGCGAGTGCCCCCACGCGCTGCAGGGCGTGCCGTAGCGGGCCTTGATGTAGCCGAGGCCCCAGCGGATCTGGGTGGCCGGGTTGGTCGCCCAGTCGGAGCCCGCGCTGGCCATCTTCGAGCCGGGCAGCGCCTGCGGGATGCCATGCGCGCCCGAGGACGGGTTGTGCGCGTTCGGGTTCCAGCCCGACTCCTTCTGCCACAGCGCGTCGAGGCACGACCACTGGTCGCCGGACCAGCCGTACATGTCGGCGGCCAACTGCTGACCGATGGCGCGCGAGCTTCCGGCGGAGACGGTCGAGGTCGCCGGGACGGACGAGCCGCTCGACGAGCTGGTCGACTCCTCGACCACCTCCTCCTTGGTGCCCACGGCGATGACCTCGTCGGTCGGCTGCGACACCGTGAGCCGGAGGGTCTCGACGCGCGAGACCTCCTCGCCGTCGACGTACGTGACGTCGTAGGTGATGACGCGCTCGCCGGGCTCGCCCTCGGTCACGACCTCCTCGACGCCCTTCTCGAGGTCGGGGTCGTCCTCCTTGACGGAGTCGGGCTTGATCGCGACGGACTTGGTCTCGGTGGTCACCACGGGCGCGTCGTCGGCGCTGGTGGCGATCTCGGGCAGCGCCGCGAGGTCGGCCTGGACGGTCGTGGCCTCGGGGGCGTCGAACACGGGCGTCGCGGCGGCCGCGAACGAGCCGATCGCGAACGAGCCCACGGCGACGGCGGCGCCGACCTGGGTCAGGACGCGGCTCCGCGCACCGCGCCGGGTGCGCTGCTCACGGCGCCCTCCGGGCATGGGGTTGGATCGTCGGTAGCTCACGGGGTCCTCTCGTCTGGCGGACCGATGCCTGGGGGGCGAGGCCGCGCTGTCTGACGCCTTTTATCTCATATTGATAACGGCGTCGTCCAACCCCGCTTGAGACCTAGGTCCTGTGGAATGCGTCACACACCGAGGTCTACCAGGGGCCATAGAGAAGTTCCGACGTTGTAGAGACGGCGGCGCAGGCGGCCTCCAGGTCCGTCCCGAGCACCGTCGCGACGGTCCGCATGGTCACCGGGACCAGATACGGGGCGTTCGGCGCACCCCGATGCGGGTGCGGCGTGAGGAACGGCGCATCCGTCTCGACCAGCACGCGCTCGAGGGGCGTCACCGCGAGCGCCGCGCGCAGCCCGTCGTTGTTCTTGAAGGTCACCGTGCCCGCGAAGGACAGGTAGTAGCCGCGCTGCGCGCACACCCGCGCCATCCCGGCGTCGCCCGAGTAGCAGTGGAAGACGGTCCGCTCGGGAGCGCCGTCGCGTTCGAGCACGTCGAGCACCTCGGCGTGAGCGTCGCGGTCGTGGATCTGCAGCGGCAGGTCCAGCTCCTTCGCGAGCGCGATGTGGTCCCTGAAGGAGCGGATCTGCGCGGCGCGCCCCTCCTCGCCGGTGCGGAAGAAGTCGAGCCCGGTCTCGCCGATCGCCCGGATCCGCGAGCCGCGCGCGAGGGCCGCGATCTCCGCGAGGGCGTCCTCGTAACCGATGCCGCTCTCATGCGAGCCGTCCGCGTGCAGCGGCGCCTCGTTGGGGTGGAGCGCGACGGCGCCCAGCATCGACGGGTAACGCTCGACGGCCTCGGCCGTCCACCGTGCGGAGTCGAGCTCGCACCCCACCTGGACCAACCGGTCGACGCCCACGGCGGCGGCCGCGGCGAGGCGCTGCTCGACGCTCAGCTCGGGGTCCCCGGCGGGGAACTCGAGGTGGCAGTGGTTGTCCACCACCGGGACGGGCAGCGCCTCAGGCGCGGGGGGCCATGCTCCCGAACGCATCTCCTACTCGTCCGCCATCCGCTCGAGCTCGGCCTCGACCATCTCGTCGTCGAGCTTCTGGAAGATCGGCGACGGCGCGGGCACCGCGGTCCCCGCGACGAGCTCGCTGCGACCCCAGCCGACCACGGAGGAGTAGTCGCCCTGGATCACCGGGTAGTGGCGGTCGGCGAGGTCGAGGTCCTCGACCTCGTTCATCTGGGGCATGGGCGCGAGGGTGCCCGTGCCGCCGAGGGCCTCGTGCACCTGCTGCGCGCTGTGCGGGAGGAACGGCGACATCATCGTGTTCGCGTCGGAGACCAGCTGCGCCGCGACGGCGAGCACCGTCCGCATGCGCTCCGGGTCCTCGTTCTTGAGCTTCCACGGCGCGGTGTCCGCGAGGTACTTGTTGGCGTCGCCGATCACGCGCATCGTCTCGCCGATCGCGGCGCGCTGGCGCTGCGTACGGATGTGCTCGCCCACCGTGCCGAAGGCCGCCTCGGAGGCCGCGAGCGCGGCACGGTCGATGTCGGCGAGCTCGCCGAGAGCCGGGATCTCGCCCACGTTCTTGTGCAGCAGCGACGCGGTGCGGTTGACCAGGTTGCCCCAGCCCGCGACCAGCTCGTCGTTGTTGCGACGCTTGAACTCGGACCAGGTGAAGTCGGCGTCGGAGGTCTCCGGGCCGGCGACCGCGATGAAGTAGCGCAGCGCGTCGGGCTGGTAGCGCGACAGCATGTCGCGCACGTAGATGACGTGCCCGCGCGACGAGGAGAACTTCGCGGACTCCATGGTGAGGAACTCGCTCGAGACCACCTCGGTGGGCAGCTGGAGGTCGCCGAACTCGCTCAGCTCTCCCCCGCGCGCACCGCGGCCGTTGGCGGCGATGAGCTCGCCGGGCCAGATCTGCGAGTGGAAGGTGATGTTGTCCTTGCCCATGAAGTAGTAGGACAGCGCGGCCGGGTCGTTCCACCACTGGCGCCACGCGTCGGCGTCTCCCTCGCGTCGCGCCCACTCGATCGAGGCGCTCAGGTACCCGATGACGGCGTCGAACCACACGTACAGGCGCTTGGCGGGGTTGTCGGACCAGCCGTCGAGCGGGACGGGGATGCCCCAGTCGATGTCGCGTGTCATCGCACGCGGACGCACGTCGACCAGGAGGTTCTTCGAGAAGTTGAGGACGTTGGGGCGCCAGCCCTGGCGCGCGCCCAGCCAGTCGGTGAGCGGCTGGACCAGCGCGGGCAGGTCGAGGAAGAAGTGCTCGGTCTCGACGAACTTGGGCGTCTCGCCGTTGATCCGGCTCACGGGGTTCTTGAGGTCGATCGCGTCGAGCTGGTTGCCGCAGCTGTCGCACTGGTCGCCGCGCGCGCCGTCGGAGCCGCAGATGGGGCAGGTGCCCTCGATGTAGCGGTCGGGCAGCGTGCGACCCGTCGACGGCGAGATCGCGCCGCGCGTGGTCTCGGAGATCATGTAGCCGTTCTTGTGCACGGCCTTGAACATCGCCTGCGCCACCGCGTAGTGGTTGCCCGTGGTGGTGCGGGTGAAGAGGTCGTAGCTGAGGCCCAGCTGCGTGAGGTCCTCGACGATCACGCGGTTGTAGCGGTCGGCGAGCTCCTGCGGGGTCACTCCCTCGCCCTCGGCCTGCACCAGGATGGGCGTGCCGTGCTCGTCGGTGCCCGAGACCATGAGGACGTCGTGGCCGGCGAGGCGCATGTAGCGGGAGAAGACGTCCGACGGGACGCCGAATCCGGCGACGTGACCGATGTGACGGGGGCCGTTCGCGTACGGCCAGGCGACGGCGGACAGGATGCGTGACATGGCGTCCATCCTAGTGTTCGCGGACGATGCCCCTGTGGGCCTTCCGCCCGCGGTCAAGGGCGGCGGCGCTCGCGTCAGCCGTAGTCGGGCGCCGGGTCGAGACCGAAGGCCTCCTCGAGGGTCGCGACCCCCTCCTCGTGAAGGTAGGCCGCGAGCTCGACGCCCACGTACCGGAGGTGCCACGGCTCGTAGATGTAGCCGGTGACATCCTCCGCGCCGGCGGGGTACCGCACGATGAACCCGAACTCCCACCCGTGCTCCGCGACGAACACCCCGGCGGCGGTGGACGCGAAGCACGCCTCGAGATCGCAGCCCTCGGAGCGGATGTCCGCGGCCAGGCCGGTCTGGTGCTCCGAGTACCCCGGGCGCGCGGAGAAGCGGTCCGCCGCCGAGCGGCCGCGCGAGGCGACGTAGCCCTCGTACAGCGACGACTGGAAGGCGTGGTCGCGGTAGCCGGTGGTGATCGAGAAGCCCGCGTCGGCCTCCTCCGCGGCCGCATGCAGCGCCGTCATCGCGGCGGCGGCGTCGGCGCGCATCCGCGCCCCGCCCCCGACGCCGTCGACGCTCGCGAGGTCCTCGGGCGCGAAGCCCTCGGGGTCGAGAGGGCGCAGCTTGTTCACCACGACCCACGTCGAGGCCGGGTCGTCGACGCTGAGCGCCGCGAGGTCGAAGCCGGGATCCGCCTCCTCGGCGGGCGAGGGCTCCGGTGACGGGCTCGCCGCGGTCGCCGACGGGGAGGCCGAGGGCGACGCCGTCGGCGACTCGGACGCCGTCGGCTCGGCCTGCGCCGCCGCGACGGAGGCCGACGGGGACGAGGCGAGCGCCGCGGCCGAGGACTCGTCTCCGTCGCCGCCCAGCATCCGGTCGGCGACCTCCGCCGAGCCGAAGCCCGCGAGGGTGCCGAGGACCGCGACCGCGAGCGCCGCGCCGAGGCGCCGGCGCCGGTACACGTAGACCGGCTCGTGGGAGACCCTCATCGAGGCGCGCTCCGCCCGTCGATCCGGGGTCGGTTCGCGGCGGTCACCTCTCGACTGTACGTCCCGCGCGGACGGCCACCTGACGGCCGACCGGCGTGGCGGCCGCGGCTACGCGCGTGCGTCACGCGCGGCGAGCACCGCCGCGTAGAGCTCGCGGCTCGGCACGCCCGCGGTGGACGCGACGTCCGCCACCGCGGCCTTGGCGCGCTCGCCCGCCTCGACGCGCGCGAGCACCTCGGCGACCAGCGCCTCGACGGTCGGCGCTCCGGCGGTCCGACCCGCGACGGTCACGACGATCTCGCCTCGTGGCTCGTCCGCCTTCGCCCACGCGGCGAGATCTGACAAGGTCCCGCGCCGGGTCTCCTCGTACGTCTTGGTGATCTCGCGCGACACCGCGGCGGCGCGCTCCGCGCCCAGCGCCTCCGCCATCGCGTCGAGGGTCGCCGCGAGACGATGCGGCGCCTCGAAGAAGATCATCGTGCGCTCCTCGAGCGCGAGCGACGCGAGCCTCCCGGACCGCTCGCCCGGACGCCGCGGCAGGAACCCCTCGAAGCAGAAGCGATCGGTCGGCAGCCCCGAGAGCGCGAGCGCCGCGAGCGCGGCCGAGGGGCCCGGCAGCACCGACACCTCGACGCCGGCGGCGACCGCGGCAGCGACCACCCGGAACCCCGGGTCGGAGACGGCCGGCATGCCGGCATCGGACACCACGAGGATCGTCTCGCCGCCGCCGGCCCTCGCCACGAGCTCGGCCGCGGAGGCCTGCTCGTTGTGATCGTGGTGCGCGACCAGCGCTCCCCCGATCCGCACGCCGAGCCGGGACGCGAGGTCGCGCACCCGCCGGGTGTCCTCGGCCGCGACGATGTCCGCGGTCTCGAGCGCCGTACGGAGCCGGGCCGAGGCATCGTCCACGTTGCCGATGGGAGTCGCTGCGAGGACGATGCGGCCGGTCATGGCTCCAGCGTCCCACAGGGCCGCGGCCACTAGGCTGCGCGTGTGAATCTCGCGACGCTCTGGCGCTGGCGCGCCACCCTCATGGCGGTCGGCGTCGGCATGCTCGCCGCGATCATCCGGCTCGCGTCGCTCGCGGACCCGCATGCGCTGGTGTTCGACGAGGTGTTCTACGCGCGCGGCGCATTCTCGCTCACGGAGCTCGGCTACGAGGGCGACTGGACGGGCGACGACGACGCGTTCGCGCAGGGGGACACGTCCGGGCTGACGACCGAGGGCGACTTCGTGGTCCACCCGATGGTGGGCAAGCTGCTCATCGCGCTCGGCATCGAGCTGTTCGGCAACGAGCCGTTCGGCTGGCGCGTCGTGGGCGCCGTGCTCGGCTCGCTCATCGCGGTCATGGTCGCGCTCACCGCGCGCCGCCTGTTCCGCTCGACCGTGTGGGGCGCGGTCGCGGGCGTGCTCGTCGCGGTCGACGGCGAGCTGATCGTGCTGTCGCGCACCGCGCTGCTCGACGGCTTCCTCACGTTCTTCGTGGTCCTCGGCTTCTGGCTGCTCGTCATCGACCGCGACACCGCGCGCGAACGGCTCGCACGCATCGCCGCCGAGGAGCGCGAGCGCGAGGACCTCGCCGAGGAGGAGCTGCTGATCGGGCCGGGCCCGCGCACAGGCGTCCGCTGGTGGAGGCTCGCGGCGATCGTCGCGTTCGCCCTCGCCGCCTCGGTCAAGTGGAACGGCCTCTACTTCGCCGCGGTGCTGCTGGTCCTGTCGGTCGTGTGGGACGCGTTCGCCCGCCGCGACCTCGGCTGGCACCGGTGGATCAGCGGCACGTTCAGGGACGCCGTCCCCGCGGGGCTCGCCACGCTCGTCATCACGCCGATCGTCTATGTCGCGACGTGGGCGAACTGGTTCCTCACGGACGGCTCGTACGCACGCAGCTGGGCCGAGGACAACCCGGGCGAGGGGCTCACCTGGCTGCCGGACGCGCTCAACTCGTTCGTGCACTACCACCAGCAGATGTGGACCTTCCACACGGGCCTCACGTCCGAGCACAACTACATGTCGAACCCGTGGACGTGGCTGGTCCAGTGGCGCCCCACGGCCTTCTACTTCGAGGACGCGCCCGGCGCCGACTGCGGCGCGGAGCGCTGCGTCAGCGCGATCCACGCGCTGGGCAACCCGCTGATCTGGTGGCTCGGCACCGCCGCGCTCGCCTGGGCCGTGTGGCGCGTGCTCCGCCACGGCGACCGGCTGGCCCTCGCCGTCTCGGCGGGAGTCCTCGCCGGCTGGCTGCCGTGGCTGCCGTACGCCTACCGCACCATCTTCACCTTCTACACGGTGGTGTTCGCGCCGTTCCTCATCCTCACGCTCGTGTGGGCGCTGCGCAGGATCGCGCAGCCTCCCGAGCTCGACGGCGGCTGGTCGCGACGCGGGACCATCGGGGTGGGGCTCGTCCTCGCGGCGATCCTGGTGATCTCGGGCTTCTTCATGCCGCTGTGGGTGGGCACGCCCATCCCGTTCCGGTACTGGCAGGCGCACATGTGGCTGCCCAGCTGGGTCTGACGGAGCCCGTCAGTCGACGCGGCTCTCCACGAGCCGGCTCAGCACGATCGCGCTGCGCGTCTTGTCCACCTGAGGCGCGAGCCGCACGCGCTCGAGCGCGATCTCGAGGTCGGGCATCGTCGCCGCGCGCAGGCGCACGATCGCGTCCGCCTGACCGGTGACGGTGAACGCCTCGACCACGTTGGGGATGCTCTCGAGGATGCGGCGCAGCTCCTCGGGCGCCACCGTCCCGCGGCAGAACACCTCGACGTAGGCCTCCGTGCCGCCGGCGTCGAGTCCGGGATCGAGCCTCACGCGGAAGCCCTGGATGACACGGTCGGCCAGCATGCGATCGACCCGGCGCTTCACCGCTGAGGGCGACAGGCCGATGCGCAACCCCATCTCCGCGTAGGACGCGCGCCCGTCGAGCCTCAGCTCGTCGATGATCCGCCGGTCCAGGTCGTCGAGCGACATTCTTCTCCCCCCTCGCAAGCAACCTGCACCAGGCGGCCCATTCTTGCACCTATTCACCGCAATGGGCACCCGTCTCCGAAAGAATCCGCCTGAAACGGCCCGTGGCCGCCGCCGCGACCGGCCCCGCGAAGCAGGAAGGCGCCCCGCGAGCCCCCTTCCGGCCCGCGCGCACGCCCCGATGACATCGTCACCCCTGGTCTCCCGCCCGAGGATGCGCACGATGCGGCATGCGGCGACGCCCGGGACGGCGGTAGCGTGTGATCAGCCGCCTCGCGGCGCAGTCGCATGGAAGGAGCCGCACATGCCGGACGCCAGACAGCTGGGCCTCGAGCTCGACGCCCGAGCCCTCACCGCACGCGCGATCACCGCGGTGAGGGTGATGTTCGCCGTGCTCGGCGTGGTCGCCCTCGCGGTCGGGGTCGCGATGCTCGTGTGGCCCGGACGGACCCTCGCGGTCGGGGCCGCGCTCGCGGGCATCTACTTCGTGATCGCGGGCGTCGCGCGCATCGCGATGGGGGTGCTCGGCGCATCGATCTCGGGCGGGCTGCGCGGGCTCTCGATCGTCATGGGCGTGCTCATGCTCGTGGCCGGCATGGTGATGCTCCGCAACCTCGCGGCGTCGACCACCGTGCTGCTCGTCATCGTCGCCCTCACCGTAGGCGTCGGCTGGATCATCGACGGGATCATGGTGATCCTCGAGTCGGGGAAGGCGCGCTCGCGCGGCTGGGCGGTCGCCTACGGGGCGATCGGGGTGCTCGCCGGCATCGCGGTGATCGCCTTCCCGACGATGACGGCGACCGTGATGATCTGGATCGCCGCCGCGGTCTTCGTGGTGCTCGGGATCATGGGGCTGGTCCGCGCGTTCACCTTCGGCCGCGGGATCGAGGCGGAGCTGTGAGCGCGCCGGAGGGGCCCGTGGACCCGGAGATCCCCGAGGACGTCGCGCGCGCGATGGCCGTCGAGGCCGCGCGCGCCGACGAGCAGCCCGCACCGCCGTGGCTCGACGCCGCGATCAAGCGCGGCCTGTGGAGCGCGGTCCGCGTGGTCCTGCTCGTGGTGGTCGCCGTCTGGATCGCCTTCCAGATGCGTCACCTGCTGGGTCTCATCATCTTCGCGCTGTTCATCGCGCTCGCGATGCTGCCAGGCGTGACGGCGCTCCACCGCCGCTACGGGATGAGACGAGGCGCCGCCGTCGGGCTCATGTACCTAGCCGCTGTGGTGGTCGTGGTCTTCATGGTCGGCGTCCTCATCCCGGCGATCGCCCGCTTCGCGGACTCGGTGCGCGAGTCGCTGCCCGGCTGGTCGGCCTCGCTGACCGAGTGGAGCCAGCGGGTGCTCGGCATCCCGATCGACACCTCGGGCGCGGACTCGGTGCTGTCGGCCTTCTCCCTCGACGTCGCGAGCTGGGCGGACGAGGCGCTCGGGCTGGTGACCTCGGGCATCGGCCTGGTCTTCGACCTCTTCACCGTCGCGACGTTCGCGTTCTACATCGCGGCGCAGTGGCCGCAGATCATGCGGGCCTTCATGTCCCGCATGCCCCCCGAGCGCCAGCGGACGTTCGCGTGGATCGCCGACACCTCGATCGAGCAGACGGGCGGGTACTTCTACTCGCGCCTCCTGCTCATGGGCGTGTGCGGCGGGCTGGGCTTCGTGGTGATGCTGCTCGTCGGGCTGCCGCTCGTGTACGCGATCCCGCTCGCGCTGTTCATGGGCTTCGTGTCCGAGTTCATCCCGTTCATCGGCACCTACCTCGGCGCGGCGCTGCCCATCGTGATCATCCTCGCGGTGCAGGGCCTCGTGCCGGCGCTCGTGCTGCTCGGCTGGGTCATCGTCTACCAGCAGGCCGAGAACTACTGGCTGAGCCCGCGGTTCTCGTCGCAGACCATGGAGCTGAACGGCGCGATCGCCTTCGGAGGCGCGCTCGCGGGAGGCGCCGTCGCGGGACCGCTGGGCGCGTTCATGGCGCTCCCGATCGCGGCGCTCATCACCGCGATCGTCAAGAACTCGGGGCGCAAGTGGGAGGTCATCGAGATCGACTCCCGCAGCGCGGCGGCCGCGGATCCCACGCCCTCGGCGGATCCCACGCCCGCCGCGGAGCCTGACCCCGAGGGCTGAGGCCCGCACCCTGGAGACGACGCAGGGCCCCGGCTTCCGCCGGGGCCCTGCGTACGTCAGGCGTGGGTCAGGCCACGCCGAGGATGTCCACCACGAACACGAGCGTCGAGTTCGCAGGGATCGCGTCGATGTCGTCCTGGTCGCCGTAGCCCAGCTCCGGCGGGATGACGACCATCACCTGGCTGCCGACCGTGGCGCCCTCGAGCCCCTCGATCCAGCCCTCGATGAGCTGGTCGGCCGAGAGCGTGAACATCGCGTCCGCGCCGCGCGCCCACGAGGAGTCGAAGACCTCGTCGGTCTTCCAGACCTGGCCGGTGTAGTGGAACCACACCTCGTCGCCCTCGCTGATCGGGTCGCCGTCGCCCTCGATGAGGGTCTGCGCGACGAGCTCCTCGGGGGCCTTGCCCGCGTCCGAGAAGTCGACGGTCGGCGCCCCGGTGTCGTCGAGCGTCACCGTGGGAAGGCCCTCGGCCGGCTCGACCGCGGTGCCCTCGGCACGCTCGAGCGGCGTCACCGCGGCGGACGCGGTCACGGCCATGATGTTGGTCTCGAGGTCCTCGGTCGAGGTGTCGGGGAACGCGTAGAGGAAGTCGGTGCCGACGTTGCGGCCCACGAGCTCCTCGTAGAGCTCGCCGTAGTCCTCGGACATCTCGACGGCCTCGGGCACGCCCGAGTCGTAGGTCGACCAGATGACCGAGCCGTCGACGCCCGAGTACACCACGTAGTTGAGGACCACGTCCTGGCCCTCCTCGATCGCGTCGCCCTCGCCGTCGGCGACGTGGAGCACGGTGGTGTCGCCCACCGACAGCGTGGGCTCGAAGGCGAGCTCGGGCACACCGTCGGTCTCGGTCCACTCGATCGACTCGAGCGCGGCGATGTCCTCGGCGGCCGTGGGCACGGCCGCGGCGGAGGCCGAGGCGGACGCCTCGGAGTCGGAGGCCGGGCTGCACGCGGCCAGGCCGAGCACGGCGACCGCGCCGATCGCGACGCTGGCCAGCACGTTCTTCTTCATGGATCTCCTCAAGGCTTGTCCGCCGGTTCGCGGCGCAACGCGGCGCAGGCCTCGACCCGGTCACCGCTGGTCTGCCGCGCGATTCCCGGCCGGCTGCGTCCTGATGCAGTGACGGCCTCGCACGCGGGCTCCGATCCAGGGTACCCGCCGCCTCGGCGGCTCCCGGCGCCTGCGGCTGGGAGTTTCCGCAGAGTTCCGCCCCTCACGGCGACGCCGCACCGCCCCGGGAGGGGACGATGCGGCGTGCGGCCGGGCGAGGCTCAGAGCTCGCGGTGGATCACCTGCGCCGACGTCTGCGCGGTCGCGAGCATGAGGATCTGGTCGATGTTGACGTGCTTGGGACGCGACGCGACCCAGCGCACGGCGTCGGCGATGTCCTCGGCGCTCATGGGGGTGACGCCCTCGTAGACCTTCGCGGCCTTGTCCGCGTCGCCGCCGAAGCGCACGATCGAGAACTCGGTCTCGACCATGCCCGGGTCGATCTCGGACACGCGCACGGGCTGGCCGAGCAGCTCGATGCGCAGCACGCGGGTCATGGCCGCCACGGCGTGCTTCGCGGCGTTGTAGCCGCCGCCGCCCTTGTACGGCTCGCGCGCCGCGATCGAGCCGATGTTGATGACCTGGCCGTCGCCGGATGCCACCAGCTTCGGCAGCAGCGCCTTGGTGACGCGGAGCGTGCCGAGCACGTTGACGTCGTACATCCACTGCCACTCGTCGACGTCGCCCTCGGCGATCGAGGTGGTGCCGAGCGCGCCGCCGGCGTTGTTGAGCAGCAGCTCGCAGCTCTCGATCTGCGCCGCGAAGGCGTCGACGGACTCCTGGTCGGTGACGTCGAGGGCGATCGCGGTGCCGCCGATCTCCGCCGCGAGCGCCTCGAGGCGGTCCACGCGACGGGCGCCGATCACCACATGCCAGCCGTCAGCCGCGAGGGCCCGCGCGCTGGCCGCGCCGATCCCGCTGCTGGCTCCCGTGACGACCGCGATCCGCTGTGACATGTCTACCTCCTGTCGGGCCGCGCCCGATGCGCGGCGGATGGCCTCAGCCTGCCTGGCCCCCTGGCATGGGGGCCAGGTCCAGACGGTGCCACACCCGCGGTGCCACCGTGTTTCCCGGAGGTAACTTCTGGCCTCACTCTTGCGACGAAGGTGGACCTGGCCCGGCGCACGCGGGTCCAGCAGGATGCTGGGCATGCTCCTCCCCCTCTGCCCGCCGCCCGGAGAGGCTCGGTGACCGCCGTCGCCTGGGCGGCCGCGTGCCTCGTCGTCATCCTCGCCACCGTGGTCCAGGCCGGCACCGGCATGGGATTCGGCATCGTGGCGGTGCCGCTGCTCGTGCTCGTCGCTCCGGAGCTCGGCATCGGCGCGGTGCTCGCGATCACGGTCGTGGTGATGTGCGCGGTGGCCTGGTCCGAGCGCCGCTGGCTGAGCGTGCCGGACCTCGTGCGCACGTCCGTCGCGGCGGTGCCGGGCGTCGTCGTGGGGACCGCGATCGCCCGCGTCACGCCCGAGGCGGCGATGCAGGTGACGGTCGGGGCGGTGGTCGCCGCCGCATCGGCCCTGTCGCTGCTCGCGTGGAAGGCGCGCATGACCCCCGCCTCGGTCGCGGTCGCCGGCGCGCTGGGCGGCGTCCTCACCCCGGTCGCCGCGCTCCCCGGGCCGCCCATGGCGGTCGTGTACCGCCCGGATGACGTCCGCACGATGCGCTCGACGCTGTCGGCCTACTTCGCCGTGACATCGGTGCTGGCGCTGGCGACGCTATCCTTGACCGCCAGCGGCACCGGCGTCGCCTCCCTTGGAGCGGACGTGCTCCACGGGCTCGCGCTGACCCCCGCGGTGATCCTCGGGGCGGTGGCCGCGGCCCCGCTCGTCCGCCGCCTCCCGGCAGAGCTCGTGCGACGGTCCGCCCTCGTGCTCTCGCTCGTGTCGGGTGTGGCGCTCGCGCTCCGGGGCGTGGCGGCGTGAGTCCGCGGCCACGCCACCCAGGAGGTTCCCCGGTGATCGACGACCTGCGTCCCGAGCCCGACGAGACGATCGAGGACCGCGCGCGCCAGTACATCGATCCCGAGAGCCGCGAGCCGCTGTTCCAGCAGGTCCGCCGCTTCCTCGAGCAGTCCCTGCTCGAGGGCCGGTTCAAGCCGAACCGTCCGCTGCCGTCCTCGCGCCACCTCGCCGGCGTGCTCGGCGTCTCGCGCAACACGGTGTCCGCGGCCTACCAGGAGCTCACCGCGCTGGGCCTCATCGAGTCGCGTCCGCGCTCGGGCCTCTACCCGGCAGCCGAGCGGCTCGCGACGGCGCAGGCGCCGAACGCGGTCGACGGCCCGGCCCGGCAGCGCCCGCGCTCGGTCCCGACCGGCCAGGTCGACTGGGCGCAGCGGCTCCCCCGGCCGCTCGGTGCGGACCTCCAGCATGCCGCCGCGCACCCCGACTGGACCCGCTTCCCCTTCCCGTTCCTGCCCGGTCAGCCCGAGCTGTCGACGTTCCCGTCGCGCGCCTGGCTGCGCGCGCTCAACGACGCGCTCGCCGGGCCGCACCTCGCCCCCAGCCTCCGCGACTCGGTCGACGGCGACGACGAGCTCCTGGTCAAGGCGATCTGCCGCGAGATCCTTCCGCCGCGAGGCATGTCGGTCTCGCCGAACGAGGTGATCATCACCAACGGCGCGCAGCAGGCGCTGTCGCTGCTCGCGGACCTGCTGGTGCAGGAGGGCGACACGGTCAGCGTCGAGAACCCCGGCTACGTCGACGCCTGGCACATCTTCCGCAACGCCGGCGCGCACCTGCACCCGCTTCCCGTCGACGGCGGCGGGGCCCGCGTCACCCGCGCCGACGCCGCGCGCTCGGAGTTCCTCTACCTCACCCCGAGCCACCACCACCCGACCTCGGTCACGACCACGTACGCCCGTCGCGCCGCGATCCTCCGTGCCGCGCAGTCGGAGGACGCGCTGGTGATCGAGGACGACTTCGACTCCGAGGTCCGCTTCAAGGGTCGCCCGACGCCGTCGCTCAAGTCGCTCGACCGCACGGGCCGCGTCATCTACGTCGGCACCTTCTCGAAGTTCGTGGCACCGGGCCTGCGGCTCGGCTTCGTCGTGGCCGATGCCGCGCTCATCGCCGCGCTCCGCGAGCGGCGTCGCTACCTCACCAAGCACCCGTCGGGTCACCTGCAGCGCGCCCTCGGCCTGTTCATCGAGACCGGCGAGTACCACCGCGCCCTGCGCCAGCACCGCCGCCACCTGTCGCGCAAGTGGGAGACGCTCATGGAGGAGCTCGAGCGCGAGCTGCCGTTCGAGCTCCCGCCGGTGCCCGCGGGCGGCCTCAGCGTGTGGATCGAGGGGCCCGAGGGCTTCGACGGCACGCGCGTGGCCGAGCTCGCGCGCGAGCGGGGGGTGCTGGTCGACGCCGGCGAGCGCTTCTATCTCGAGGCTGCCGAGCGCCGCCACATCCGCGTGGGGTTCAACGCGATCCCGCTCCAGGCGATCCCCCGGGGCGTGCAGCTGCTGGGCGAGGCCATCCGCGAGCAGATGGCGGAGTAGCCCCCCGCTGACAGCTCCAACGGAGTTCGAGCCGACACGCGGGCCTCGACCCGCGCATCGTCCCTCCTCATCGGCGTGTCGCCACGAGATCCGTCCGGACCGTCGGGCCGGGGTGGGGCGGGACATGACGAAGGGGGCCGGCGCTTCGCCGACCCCCTTCGCGTGAGGCGTTACGCCGCGACGACCTCGCGCACGCCCTCGTAGGCCGCATCGGCCACCGACAGCGCCTCGTCGAGGATCGCGAGGCCCTCACGGGCCTCCTCGTCGGAGAGGTTGCACGGCGGGCACAGGTGGATGCGGTGGAACTGGTTGAACAGCAGCAGCCCCGCCTCCTTCGCCGCGCCGAGCACGCCGGTCACCGCGGGTGCGGCGCCACCGTACGGCGCCAGCGGCTCCTTGGTCTCGCGGTCCTTGACCAGGTCGAGCGCCCAGAACACGCCGAGGCCGCGGACGTCGCCCACGGACGGGTGACGCTGGGCCATCTCACGCAGAGCAGGCCCGAACACCTCGGCGCCCAGGCGTGCGGCGTTCTCGACCACCTGCTCCTCGTGCATCGCCTCGATCGTCGCGACCGCGGCCGCCGCGGCGAGCGGGTGACCGGAGTACGTCAGCCCGCCCGGGAAGGCGCGCTCGTCGAACGTCGCCGCGATCTCATCGCGGATGATGACGCCGCCCATGGGCACGTAGCCGGAGTTCACGCCCTTCGCGAACGTGATGAGGTCCGGGGTGATGCCGTAGTGGTCGATCGCGAACCAGGCGCCCGTGCGGCCGAAGCCCGCCATGACCTCGTCGCAGATCATCACGATGCCGAAGCGGTCGCACAGCTCGCGGACGCCCGCGAGGTAGCCGGGCGGCGGCGGCATGATGCCCGACGTGCCCGGCACCGTCTCGAGGACGATGGACGCGATGGTGCCCGGCCCCTCGAAGGTGATCATCTGCTCGAGGTGCTCGAGCGCCCGGTCGCACTCCTCCTGCTCCGTGGTGGCGTTGAAGACGCTGCGGTAGAGGAACGGCCCGAAGAAGTGGACCGTGCCGGCGGGCACGAACTCGTTGGGGAATCGGCGCGGGTCGCCGGTCACCTGGATGGCGGTCGCCGTGGAGCCGTGGTAGCTGCGGTACTGCGACATCACCTTGGTGCGGCCGGTGTGCAGGCGCGCCATGCGGATCGCGTTCTCGATCGACTCGGCACCGCCGTTGGTGAAGAACACCTTGTTCATGCCCTCGGGCGCGAGGTCGGTGATGAGCTTCGCGGCCTTGGAGCGCTTGTCGTTGGCGTGCGCCGGGGCGATGGTCGCAAGCGTCGCGGCCTGCTCCTGGATCGCCTTCACCACCTTCGGGTGCTGGTGTCCCACGTTCGTGTAGACCAGCTGCGACGAGAAGTCGAGGTAGCGCTTGCCGTCGGCGTCCCAGAGGTAGGACCCCTCGCCGCCGGCGATCACCATCGGCTCGAGGGCCTTCTGCGCCGACCACGAGTGGAACACGTGCGCACGGTCGAGCTCGTAGGCCTCGCGGCCCGCGGCATCGTTGGGGATAGGCATGACTGCTCCTTCCTGGACGGGTCAGACGGTCGCCGCGACGGGCGCCTCGAAGTGGACGCCGCCGACGACGGTGCCGAGGACGGTGATGTCGCGCAGCTCCTTGGGCTCGGCGACCTCGAAGGGGTCGCGGTCCAGCACCGCGAAGTCGGCGAACTTGCCGGGGACGATCGAGCCGACGAGGTGGTCGAGCTTGAGCAGGTAGGCGGGGCCGATGGTGATCGCCTCGAGCGCCTCCTTGACCGAGATCTTCTCGGCGTCGCCCCACGAGCGGCCGGTCGGGGTGCGGCGCTCGGCCGCGTACGAGGCGGTCGCCAGCGGGTCGAGCGGCGTCACCGGGGTGTCGCAGTGCAGCGCGATCTTCACGCCCGAGTCCAGCGCGGTGCGCGCCGCGTTCATGCGCTGCACGCGGTCCTGGCCCACGGTCAGGTCGATGTGCTGGTCGCCCCAGTACCAGATGTGGTTCGAGAAGATGTTGGCGCCCATCCCGAGCTCCGCCATGCGCTTGTACTGCGCGCGGGTGGTGAGCTGCGAGTGGGTGACGGTGTGGCGGTGGTTCCAGCGCGGGGCCTCGGCGAGGACCTCCTCGACGGCGTCGCAGAAGACCTCGGTCGCCTCGTCCCCGTTGCAGTGCACGTGGATGTTGAGGCCCGCCTTGTGGAACGCGCTCACCTGGGCGCGGAAGGTCTCGGCGTCCGTGTTCCAGATGCCGTCGTCGTGTCCGCAGACGTAGCCCGGGTCCTGAAGCTTGGCGGTGTGCTGCTGGATCGAGCCGTCGAGCATGAGCTTGACGGTGCCGAGGTGGAGCTTGGAGTTGCCCTTGCCCTGGATGGACTTCACCAGCGCGGCCATGCCCTCGGCCTCCTCGGCCGACTTGGTCATGCCGCCGAAGGTCGCGGGGACCAGGCGGAGGGAGAAGTCCTCGCGCGAGGTCACCTCGGTGAGCAGACCCAGGCCGCCGGGGCGGACCGCGTCGAAGCTCGCGAGGTCGGTCGCGGTGGTGCAGCCGTGGTTGCGGGCATCGGCGGCGAAGTCGTACATGCCCTTCTCGCTGGTCATGCCCTTGCTGAAGTCCATGCCGAGCGCCGCCATCACCGGCATCATCGCGCCCATCTCCTGGAGCTCGCCGGTCGGCAGGCCGTCCTCGCCCTTGACGACACCCTCGATCTCGGTGTCCGCGCCGTAGCCCGCCTTCTCCAGCAGCACCGAGTTGGCGGTGGCGACGTGGCCGCTCGCGTGGATGACGTAGATCCCACGGGTCGCGCTCACCGAGTCGAGAGCGTGGCGGTCGAGCGTCTCGCCCGGGTGGAAGAGCATGTCGAGTCCGCGCGCGTTGAGGATCTCGCCCTCGGGCAGCTCGGCGTCCCATGCCTTGAGCGCGTCGAGGACACCCTCCCAGGACTGCGCGCCGTGCAGCGGGACGCCGTCCGGGGTCATGCGGGGGAAGTAGCCCAGGTAGAACGGGCTGTCCATGCCGGCGCCCATGTGCGAGTGCGCCTCGACGAAGCCGGGCGCGAGCACCTGGTCAGCGTAGCGGTCGTCGACCTCGGCGCCGGGGTAGGCGGACAGCAGCTGGTCGACGTCGCTGACCGCGAGGATCTTGTCGCCGCGGACCGCGATCGCGGTCCCGGTCGGCACGGCGTCGTCGAGCGTGCGGACGAGCTTCGCGGTGAGGATGGTGACGGTGTCGGTCATGGTGACTCCTTGGATCAGACGGTGGTGGACGATGCGGGGGTGAGGCCGAGGCGCAGCGCCTCCTGGCCCTCGCCGGGACGGTGGCAGGCGACCAGGTGGCCGCCCGTGGAGTCGGCTGCGGCGTCCGTGCGGACGAGCGGCGGGGCCTCGGTGCGGCACTGCTCGGTCGCGAGCCAGCAGCGGCTCGCGAAGGCGCAGCCGGGGACGCGCTGCGTGGGGCTGGGCGGGTCGCCCTGGAGGATGATGCGCTCGCGCTTGCCGGCGTCCGGGTCCGGCACCGCGGACAGCAGCGCCGCCGTGTACGGGTGCAGCGGGTCCGCGAGCACCTGCGACGCGGGGCCCACCTCGACGATGCGACCGAGGTACATCACCGCGACGCGGTGCGACAGGTGGCGGATCACCGCGAGGTTGTGCGAGATGAACATGTAGGTGAGCTTCTTGCTCTCCTGCAGCTCGAGGAGCAGGTTGAGGATCTGCGCCTGGATCGAGACGTCGAGCGCGGAGGTCGGCTCGTCGAGGACCACCAGCTCGGGCTCGGTCGCGATCGCACGGGCGATCGCGATGCGCTGGCGCTGGCCGCCCGAGAACTCGTGCGGGAAGCGGTCGGCGGCACCGTCGGGCGCGCCCACAGCCTCGAGCGCGGCGAGGGCCTTGTCCTTGGCCTCCTTGCGCGGCACGCCGGCCGCGAGCAGCGGCTCCATGACGGAGCGCAGGACCTTGTAGCGCGGGTCGAGCGAGTCGTTGGGGTCCTGGAAGACCATCTGCGCGCGGCGGCGATGTGCGCGGAGCCTGCCGCCGCGCATCGCGAGCGCGTCCTGGCCGCCGAAGCGGATCTCTCCCGCGGTGGGCTTGCGCAGCAGCAGCGCGGCGCGGGCCAGCGTCGACTTGCCGCAGCCGGACTCGCCGACGATCCCGAGGGTCTCGCCTCGCTGCACCTCGAGGGTGACGCCGTCGAGCGCGTGGACCGTGCGGCCACCCGCCGCGGGGAACTCCTGGCGGATGCCGTTGAGCATCATGAGCGCGTCGCTCGCGCCCTCGGGGCGCTGCGTGGGCTCGAGGTCCGTGAGGGTCATGCGGTCGCCTCCGTGCGGGTGGTGAGATCGAGCTCGGTGCTGCGCCAGCAGCGGGCCGTGTGCGCCGGCGCCACCTCGACGAGCGTCTGCGGCGAGGCGCAGCCCTCGGTCGCGAAGGCGCATCGTGCGGCGAAGCGGCAGCCTGCGGTCGCACGGTCCGAGTCGCGGACGCCTCCGGCGATCATCGGCAGGTCCTCGCGCGGCGCGCTCGAGGTGGTGGGGATCGACGCGACGAGCGCCGCGGTGTAGGAGTGCGAGGGGTTCGCGAGCACCTCGCCCGGCTCGCCCTCCTCGACGATCTCGCCCGCGTACATGACGACCACCCGGTCGCACGTCTGCGCGATGACGCCGAGGTCGTGGCTGATGAGCAGCACTCCTGCGCCTGTCTCGCGCCGCATCCGGTCGAGCAGGTCGAGGATCTGCGCCTGGACGGTGACGTCGAGCGCGGTGGTGGGCTCGTCGGCGACGAGCAGCTGGGGGTTGGCGGCGAGCGCCATCGCGATGACGATGCGCTGGCGCATTCCGCCGGACATCTGGTGCGGGAACTGCTTGGCGCGCAGCTCGGGCTCGGGCACCTGGACGAGCCTCAGCAGCTCGAGGGCCCTCGCGTGCGCGGCCTTCTTGTCGGCGAGGCCGTGGACCAGCAGCACCTCGGCGATCTGGGCGCCCACCCGCATGCACGGGTTGAGGGCGGACATCGGCTCCTGGAACACCATCGAGGCGACGCGTCCGCGCACCTGGTTCCAGTCGTCCTCGTCGGCGTCGCCCATGGGGCGCGAGCCCACGTCGAGCCGCGCGGCGTCGACCCGGGCCACGGCCGGCAGGAGGCCGAGCACCGCGAAGCCGATGCTCGACTTGCCGCAGCCGGACTCGCCGATGACGCCGAGGATCTCGCCGGGTCCGACCCGCAGGTCGACGCCGGAGACGACCGGCGTGCCGTCGCCGTAGCTGATGGTGAGGTCCTCGACGGCGAGCGCGTCGGTGGTGGCGATCGTCGCGGTCATGGCGTCCTCCTCGTTCTCGGTGCGGGTGGTGGGGGGTCCTGGCGGGCGGGGCGGCTCGGGGGGACGGTGCCCCGCCCGCCAGGACGTTCTCAGGAGGTCTTCGCCGTGGTGGCGAGGCCCTCACGGTAGGTGTACGGGTCGACCTCGTAGCCGGTGACCGTGTCGCCCCAGACCTCGTAGCGCTGCGGGCCGGTGTACGCGACGAGCACGTTCACGTTCTCCGCGACGGCGGTCTCGAGCTGCGCGAGGACCTCGGCGCGCTCGGCCTCGTCGAAGGTCGAGCGGAGCTGCATGTACAGCGCGACCTCGGGCGAGGTCTCGTCGACCGTCGTCACCATCGGCAGGCCGGGGGTGAGCACGGTGGCGAAGTACGCCGACGGGTCCGGCATGTACACGCCGGGCACGAGCACCAGGTCGGTCCAGGTGCCGCCGATGTACGACTGCAGCACCTCGGTCCAGGGCTTGCCCACGAGCTCGAGCGTGATGCCCGCCTCGGCGAGCTGCTGCTTGAGGACCTCGACCATCGGCACGTCGAGCGCGAAGGCCGCGTCCGACGCGTAGGTCAGCGTGATGGTCGGGCTCTCCTGGCCGGCCTCGGCGAGCAGCGCCTTGGCGCCCTCGACGTCGTGCGCGTAGTTCGGGGTCGACTCGTCGGGCGCGATGCCCCACGGGTCGCCGACCGGGACCACGAGGCTGGGCTCGGCCATGCCGCCCATCGCGAAGTCGATCAGCGCCTGGCGGTCCATGGCCTTCGAGACGGCCTGGCGCACCTTGACGTCCGCGAGCGGGCCGTCGGAGGCGTTGACGTACATGGTGAGCGAGCGGGTCTCGGCGTTCTCACCGACGGTGTAGCCCTCGGACTCGAGCGACTGGACCTGGATCGGGTCGCGGAACCACGCCATGTCGGTGCCCGAGCCCTGGCGCAGCTGCGCGGCACGCGCGTTCTCGTCGCCGATGAAGTCGAACTCGAGCGTGTCGACCTCGGGGCCCTCGCCCCAGTAGGCCTCGTTGGCGGTGAAGGTCATCGAGACCTGGTCCTGCCACTCGTCGAGCACGAACGGCCCGGTGCCGAGCGCGGTGGTCTGGCGCTCCTCCTCCGTCGCAGCCTCGTACCAGGCCTGGTTGACGATCACCATGCCGCGGTAGGACAGGATGTTGAGGATCGTGGCGTCGGGGACGAACGTGGTGACCTGCACCGTCGCGTCGTCGACCGCGGTGATCTGGTCCACCGTGGGGAAGTAGCTCGCGCCGGCGGACGACGCGCGGATCTGCTCGAGCGAGAAGACCACGTCCTCCACGGTCAGCGGGGTGCCGTCGGAGAAGGTGACACCCTCGCGGAGGGTGAACGTGTAGGTGAGGTCGTCGACCTGCTCCCACGACTCGGCGAGCCACGGGATCACGGTGCCGTCGGCGTCCTTGGCGAGCAGGGGCTCGTAGATCTGGACGAGCGCGTTCGAGTTCGCGAAGGCCTGCGCGACGTACGGGTCGAGCCCGCCGGCGAGCGGCTGGACGTCGCTCGCGTAGACGAGCGCGCCGCCCTCGACCGCGGGCAGCGGCTCGGACGACTCGGCGGCGCCGGTGTCCTCGCCGGCGCTCGCGCACGCGGCGAGCGTCAGGCCGAGCACGGCCACGGCGGCCGTGGCGGCGATCCCTCGGGTGATGGTCCTCATGGCTGGGTCTCCTCCTTGGATGGGTGGACGATGCGCGGCGGGTCAGACCCGGGCCGGGGTCGCGTCGTCCTGGGGGGTGTCGGCGGGCACGGGTCCCTCGCCCGCCACCACCGTCGTGCCGGCGGCGGCACTGCCAGCCGCGCCGGACGTCCTGTTCCTGCGCCGCCGCCCACGGGTCGGCACCGCGAGGTTGCCGGCCTTCGGGGACAGCGCGAGCTGGACGCCGTCGGCCAGCAGGTTCCACGCCACGGTGAGCAGCGTGATGAGGATCGCGGGGAGCACGATGAGCAGCGGATCGAGCTGCATGTAGCGCATGGACTCGGAGATCATGCGGCCCGCGCTCGGGTCGGGCGCCTGCACGCCCTGGCCCAGGAAGCTGAGGCTCGACTCGATGAGCACCGCGAGCGAGGCGGTCGAGGCGAAGTTCACCAGCATCGGCGTCGTCGCGTTGGGCAGCAGGTGGCTCAGCGCGATGAACGGCTTGCGCACGCCCGCGATCTCCGCGGCGACCACGAAGTCGCGGTCGCGCAGCACCAGGATCGGCGAGCGCATGATGCGGGCGAAGCCCGGCGCTCCGATGATCGCCATCGCGATGATGAGCGGGATGAAGCCGGGGCCGATGATGACGCGGATCACCAGCGCGAACAGGATCGCCGGGATCGCCATGATGATCTCGGTGCCGCGCATGAGCAGGTTGTCGAGGCGTCCTCCCGCGTAGCCGGCGATCAGACCGATCGCGGTGCCGATCACCATCGAGATGACCGAGGACACCAGCGAGATCACGATCGCGTACCGCGTCGCGATGGCGAGGCGGACGAAGTTGTCGCGGCCGATGTTGTCGGTGCCGAGCCAGTGCTCCCCCGACGGGCCCTCGAACGGGCCGCCGGTGGTGAGGTTGGGGTCGTAGCCGCCGACGAGCGGGCCGAGGAGCGCGTACACGGTGAGGAGAGCGAGGATCGCGGCTCCGCCGATGAGGGCGCCGTTCTTCTTCAGCTTGATCATGAGGCACGCACCCGGGGGTCGATGACGGGGTAGAGCAGGTCGACGACGAGGTTGATGATCACGAAGCACGCGCCGAGCACCAGCACGCAGGCCTGGATGGTCGGGTAGTCGGAGCTGTTGATCGCCTCGATGAGCATCGAGCCCATGCCGGGGATGGTGAAGATGCTCTCGATCACGACGGTGCCGCCGATGAGCGCGGCCAGCTGGATGCCGACCACCGTGGTGACGGGGATGAGCGCGTTGCGCAGCGCGTGGCCGCGGACGATGCGCCCGGTGGGCACGCCCTTGGAGCGGGCCGTGCGGATGTAGTCCTGGGAGAGGGTGTCGAGCACGGTGCCGCGCGAGTAGCGCGAGATCACCGCGGACATGGCGAGCGACAGCACGAGCGCCGGCACCAGGAGCGACAGGATCGACCCGAGCGGGTCCTGCGCCCACGGCGTGTAGCCGATGAGAGGGAGCTTCAGCGTGAGCGCGTTGACCATGATGACCACCGCGCCGATCGCGAAGGCCGGTACCGACAGCGCGAGGAACGAGCCTCCGCGGATCACGGCGTCGAGCGGCGTGCCCTGGCGGACCGCGGAGACCACGCCGCTGGGGAGGCCGATGACGAGGCCGACGATCACGGCGATGATCGCGAGCTGCAGCGAGACCGGGAAGCGGTCCCCGAGCATCGTCCCGATCTCCTGGGACTTGGTCATCGACGAGCCGAAGTCGCCGGTGAGGATCCCGCCCGCCCACTCGAGGTACTGCGTGGTCCAGGGGCGGTCGAGGCCGAGCTCGGCGCGGACCTCGGCGAGCTGGTTCGGATCCGGGTTGTCGATGTTCAGGTACTGCAGCGCGGGGTCGCCGGGCATCATCCGCACCATCCCGAAGGACAGCAGGGAGAGCGCGAAGAGCACGAGCAGCGCCGACCCGAGCCGCTTGGCCAGATACTTCGCCACGGTCACCTCCTCGGTTCGTTGTCGACTTCTGTGACGACATCGATCCTGGTCGGACGCGGTCCCGCGGGTAAGCGCCACGGACCGGGGGAAGGTCCGGGCCACCGTTAACCGACACGACACCTGCGTGTCGCATGTGTCACGGCGGGGGTGCCAGCGTTAACACCGACGACACACGGTGTCGCATATGCCCCACCGCCCCGGGACAGTGCGGACGGAGTTCGCCTCGACACGCCGTGGGAACGACCCTGAGGGGGGCCCGCGGCCGGCGCGGCCTCTCGAGATCCGTCCGCACTGACGGGGCGGGGCGGGGCGGGCAGAGGCGGGGCGGGCGGACGCAAGAAAGCGGGGGCCGCACCGGATGCCGGTGCGACCCCCGCTGTCGCGGGTGCAGGTCAGACGAGCTCGGGCTCGGGCTCCTCCGCGGTCTCCGCCGCATCGTCCACGGCAGGCGTCGATGGAGCAGCGTCCTTCGGCAGTCGCAGGATCAGCGCCACGGAGACGAGCGACAGCACCACTGCGCAGCCCCACACCATGGCGTAGCCGGTGAAGGACGTGACCCCGGCCGTGTCGCCGGTGCCCGTGCCCTCGACCAGGAAGGCCGCCATGACGGCGGTGAACGCGGCGCCCGCCGCGGCTCCCATCGCGGTGCGCAGGGTGTTGTACAGGCCCGAGACGACGGCCACGGCGTCGGGATTCGCACGCTTCACCACGATCGCGGGCAGGACCGCGGTCATGACGCCGATGCCGATGCCGCCGAGCACGAGCCACACGGTGAACAGGCCGACGGACCCCGGCACGAGGATCATCATCAGGTATCCGAGACCCGAGGACAGCGATCCCACGACCATCGTGGGGCGGTAGCCCCACCGCCCGACGAACCGCGCGCCGAACAGCGATCCGAGGAACCCTGCGAGGGCCATGGCGGACAGCGTCATGCCGGCCTGGGCCGCGTCGAGACCGAGCCCGAAGCCGTGGACCTCGGGGTCCACGCGGACGTAGAGGGCGGACAGCGAGGCGGCTCCGAGCGACTGCGAGCTGAAGACCAGGCCGATGACGATCGGCAGGCCGATGCCTCCGCGCAGGAGGACGTCGAAGTCGATGAACGGCTCGGCGACGCGCTGCTCGACGACGACGAAGGCGGCGAGCACGCCGATGCCGACGACGACCAGCGCCCAGATCACGGGGTTCGCCCAGCCGATCTGACCACCGAGCGAGATGCCGCCGAGCACGGAGGCGACGCCCACGCCGAGCAGGCCGATGCCTGCCCAGTCGATGCTGCCCGTGCCCGACGTCTCGGTCTCCGGCACGAACACCGCGATGAGCACGAAGCACACGGCGAAGTAGATCCCGGGCACCACCAGAGCGGCGGTCAGGCCCGCCGCGGACACGAGGACCCCGGCGCCGACGGCGCCGACCACGGCACCGATCGCGAGCGACGCGATGAGCGCGCCGATGCTGCGGTCGACCTTCTCGGGCGAGCGCTGGCGCACGATCGCGAACTCGAGCGGCAGGAAGGCCACGAGGGCGCCCTGCAGCACGCGCCCGAACAGCAGCACGCCGAAGCTGGGCGCGAAGGCCACCAGCAGGGAGCCGACGGCGGTGATCGCGACAGCGACCAGCAGCAGCTTCTTGTGGCCATGCTTGTCGCCGAGCTTCGTCAGCAGCGGCACGAACACGACGGAGGACAGCAGGTAGGCGACGGCGACGAGGTTGAGCATCGCGGCGCTCGCGCCGTACCTCTCGCCGAGGTCCGTGAGCAGCGGGCCGTACCAGCCCTGGACCAGGCCGCTACCCACCTCGGTGGCGACGAGGAGGCCGACTGCGCCTCCGGCTGCGGTCTTCTTCATTCCCATGGAGTTCATTCCTCTCGGGGTGTGGGCGTCAGCCGACCAGGGCGGGCTCGCGCGCACCCTCGTAGGCGGCATCGGCGACCTCGAGCGCCTCGTCGAGGATCGCGAGACCCTCGCGGGCCTCGGCGTCGCTGATGTTGCACGGCGGGACGATGTGGATGCGGTGGTACTGGTTGAAGAGCAGCAGCCCGGCCTTCTTCGCCGCGCCGAGCACCCCGGTCACCGCGGGTGCGGCACCGCCGTAGGGCGCGAGCTCCTCCTTGGTCGCACGGTCCTTGACCAGGTCGAGCGCCCAGAACACGCCGAGCCCGCGGACCTCGCCGATCGACGGGTGGCGCTCCTGCATCGCGCGGAGCTCGGGTCCGAAGACCTCGGCTCCGATGCGGGCGGCGTTCTCCACCACGCCCTCCTCGTGCATCGCCTCGATGGTCGCGACCGCGGCCGCCGCGGCGAGCGGGTGACCCGAGTAGGTGAGGCCGCCAGGGAAGGCGCGCTCGTCGAACGTCGCCGCGATCTCATCGCGGATGATGACGCCGCCCATGGGCACGTAGCCCGAGTTGACGCCCTTCGCGAAGGTGATGAGGTCCGGGGTGATGCCGTAGTGGTCCACCGCGAACCAGGCGCCGGTGCGCCCGAAGCCGGCCATGACCTCGTCGCAGATCATCACGATGCCGAAGCGGTCGCACAGCTCCCGCACGCCGGCGAGGTAGCCCTCGGGCGGCGGCATGACGCCCGACGTGCCCGGCACCGTCTCGAGGACGATGGCCGCGATGGTGCCGGGCCCCTCGAAGGTGATCATCTGCTCGAGGTGCTCGAGCGCCCGGTCGCACTCCTCCTGCGCGGTGGTCGCGTTGAAGGCCGAACGGTAGAGGAAGGGCCCGAAGAAGTGGACCGTGCCGGCGGGCACGAACTCGTTGGCCCAGCGACGCGGGTCGCCCGTCGCCTGGATCGCCGTGTGGGTCGCGCCGTGGTACGAGCGGTACTGGCTCATCACCTTGGTGCGGCCGGTGTGCAGGCGCGCCATGCGGATCGCGTTCTCGATCGACTCGGCCCCGCCGTTGGTGAAGAACACCTTGTTCATGCCCTCGGGGGCCACATCGGTGATCAGCTTGGCCGCCTTCGAGCGCTTGTCGTTGGCGTGCGCCGGGGCGATGGTCGCGAGCGTCGCGGCCTGGTCCTGGATCGCCTTGACGACCTTGGGGTGCTGATGGCCCACGTTGGTGTAGACCAGCTGCGACGAGAAGTCGAGGTAGCGCTTGCCGTCGGCGTCGAACAGATAGGACCCTTCGCCGCCGGTGATGACCATGGGGTCGAGCGCCTTCTGCGCGGACCACGAGTGGAAGACGTGCGCGCGGTCGAGCCGGTAGGTCTCCTGACCCGCGGGGTTCTCGGGGATGGGCATGGTGAGCTCCTTGCGAGTGAGGGATCAGGCGGCCGCGAGGACCGGGGACGGGAAGTGGGCGCCGCCGACGACGGTGCCGAACACGGTGATGTCGCGCAGCTCCTTGGGCTCGGCGACCTCGAACGGGTCGCGGTCCAGGACCGCGAAGTCGGCGAACTTGCCGGGGACGATCGAGCCGACCAGGTGGTCGAGCTTGAGCAGGTAGGCGGGGCCGATGGTGATCGCCTCGAGCGCCTCCTTGACCGAGATCTTCTCGGCGTCGCCCCACGAGCGGCCGGTCGGGGTGCGGCGCTCGGCCGCGTACGAGGCGGTCGCCAGCGGGTCGAGGGGCGTCACGCCGGAGTCGCTGTGGAGGCCGATGGTGACGCCCGCGTCGAGGGCGGTGCGCGCCGCGTTCATGCGCTGCACGCGGTCGGTGCCGACGGTGAGGTCGATGTGCTGGTCGCCCCAGTACCAGATGTGGTTGGAGAAGATGTTGGCGCACATCCCGAGCTCGGCCATGCGCTTGTACTGCGCGCGGGTGGTGAGCTGGCTGTGCTCGACGCTGTGGCGGTGGTTCCAGCGCGGGCTCTCGGCGAGCACCGACTCCATCGTGTCGAGGAAGACCTCGGTCGCCTCGTCGCCGTTGCAGTGCACGTGCACCTTGAGGCCGGCCTTGTGGAAAGCGCTGAGCTGCGCGCGGAAGGTCTCGGCGTCCGTGTTCCAGATGCTGTGATCGTGCCCGCAGACGTAGCCCGGCTCCTGGAGCTTCGCGGTGTACTGCTGGATCGAGCCGTCGAGCATGAGCTTGACCGAGCCGAGGTGGAGCTTGTCGGTCGCGCGTGCCTGGAGCGAGGAGAGGAGGCCCGCCATCTGCTCGGCCTCCTCGGCCGACTTGGTCATCGCGCCCAGCGTCGCGGGAACCAGGCGGAGCGAGAAGTCCTCGCGGCCGGTCACCTCGGCGAGCAGGTCCAGCCCGCCGGGGCGGACCACGTCGAAGCTCGCGAGGTCGGTCGCGGTGGTGCAGCCGTGGTTCCGGGCGTCCGCGGCGTAGTTGTACATGCCCTTCTCGTTGGTCAGCCCCTTGCTGAGGTCGAGCCCCGCGAGGCTCATGAACGGCATCATCGCCGCGAGCTCGTGGAGCTCACCGGTCGGGAAGCCGTCCTCGGCCTTGACGACGCCCTCGATCTCGGTCGAGGCGTCGTAGCCGGCGGCCTCGAGCATCGCGGTGCTGGCCGTCGCGACGTGGCCGCTCGCGTGGATCACGAGGATCCGGCGGGTCGCGCTCACCGAGTCGAGCGCGTGGCGGTCGAGCACCTCGCCCGGGAAGAACAGCGTGTCGAAGCCGCTGGCCATGAGCGGCGCGCCCTCGGGCAGGTCGGCGTCCCAGGCCTTGAGCGCGTCGAGGACACCCTGGAAGCTTTGCGCGCCGGGCAGCGGCGTGCCGTCGGGCGAGGTGCGGGGGAAGTAGCCGACGAAGTACGGGGAGTCGAGACCGCCCATGTGGGCGTGCGCCTCGACGAAGCCGGGCGTGAGCACCTTGTCGGCGTAGCGGTCGTCGGTCTCGGCGTCCGGGTAGGTCTGCGCGAGGACCTCGGGCGTGCCGACCGCGAGGATGCGGCCGCCGCGGATGGCGACGCCGGTGCCCGTGGGGACGGCATCGTCCATGGTGCGCACCAGCTTCGCGGTGAGGATCGTGACGGTCTCTGTCATGTGGAGCTCCTTCGTCGGACGGTGGGGACGGCACAGGGACGGAACCTGCGGCGTGAGGCCGTGCATCCGGCGTCGGCGCCGGATCGAGATTCGTCCATGCCATCGATTCTTGGGCGTCGGAGCCCGCACGAGAAGCGCCACGGACGCAGGGAAGGTCCGGGCCACTGTTAACGGAACGGACACACATGTGACATCCGTGTGACATTGGGGGTCGACCCGAAACACGGGCGACATGCGCGGGGACGTAGCATCCGCGCGGCGCGGCAGGAGCTAGACGACGGGCTCCGCGACGCGTTCTCGCGCCGGCGGCAGCCGGTCGCGGCGCGTCAGCCAAGCGCGACGGGCGTCCGCACGTCCTCGTCGGGCAGCGCGTCGGCCGTCGCGGTGACCTCCATCCGGACCATCCGGACCGCCTCGCCGATCGTGGTGAGGAATGCGGTGTCTGCGGCGTCCCGGCCCGTCGCGATGCGCACGAGCGAGGCGCGCGGCGCGAGCGTCGTCGCATCGACCACGAGCCAGCGACCCTCGACCAGGGCCTCCGCGACCGCGTGGAAGTCCATGGGCTCGAGCCCGGGCGCGTAGACCGCCACGACCCGCGCGGGCACACCGAGCGCGCGCAGCAGGGCGACCACGAGGTGGGCGAAGTCGCGGCACACGCCTCGGCGCGAGAGGAGCGTCGCCACCGCGCCGCCGGTGGGGTCCGTCGAGCTGCCGTCGTACGCGAGCTGCGTCCCCACCCAGCTCGAGACCGCCGGGAGCAGATCGTCCATGCCCAGACCAGCGAACTCTGCAGCGGCCACCGCCGCCAGCGTGTCGGACTCGCAGTAGCGGCTGGGACGTCGGTAGCGGACATCGTCGAGCTCGTCGACGGGCGCCGGCTCGCCGCGGCCCTCGACGCGCGCCGAGTAGCGCACCTCGACGCGACCGGCCGTCACGTCGACCTCATGCAGCCGGGTACCGTGCGCGTCGGAGAGCTCGGCGACCTCGAGGGGCACCCCGTCCTGCGTGATCGCGAGCGTCTCCTCCGCTGCGAGGCCGTCCGCCACGGCGATGGCGAGCACCAGGCGCGCCGGGCCCTCGGCGTCGAGGGTCAGGGAGCTGGTCACGTCGCGTCTCACGGCTGCATCGTCGCACGCGGTACCGGCCGGCGACCAGGCCCGGCGCCTCCCGGAGCGGGACGACGATGAGGGTCAGGCGCCCGCCTCCACCCACGCGAGGAAGTCCTCCGCCGCGATCACGGGCTTACCCCACTCGAGCGCCTTGCGCGCCTTGCCCGACTGCGTCCCTCGCGCCGCGACCACCAGCACGTCGGTGCGCGTCTTGGTGACGGTCGGCACGGGCACCAGCCCGGCCTCCTCCGCGAGCCTCATCATGCGCTCACGGTCCACCACGCCCCTCCCGGCGGCGACCACCGTGCCGGTGAAGCACACGCGCGCGCCGGGCACGAGCACCTCCGATGCCTCGACCGGGCCGTCGAGCTCGAGGTCGGCCGGCAGCACCTCGACCCCGAAGTGCCGCTCGGCGGCGCGGATCCGGTCGAGCGCGGCGGCGTCCCTGTCGATCACGCGCCCCCACGCGCGAACGAGCAGGGCGGCGAGCACCGCGCTCGGGTCGTCCTCGGCGGAGAGGTTGCCGCCGACCACGAAGCCGTGGCCGTCCTCCCGTGCATCGACCACCCGCGCCTGCAGGAATCCGTGACCGCGAGGCCAGTCGGCGAACGGGGTGCCCGCCTCGAGCGCATCGTCCCCGCCACGGTCGAGCCACCCCTCCCCCGCGTCCCGCAGCGCCCGCGCCCGTTCGAGCGCGGTCGGCGCGGCGAGCCCGGCACGCTGACCCGCGTCGAACGCATGCAGCGGCAGCTCGACCCCGAGCGCCATGGGCTCGACCACCCCGTTGCGCTTGAGCTCGAAGTCGATCCACCCGAGCGTGCGATCGATGCCGACGCCGACCGGCACGCGTCCCGCGAGCAGCGGCGACAGGCACGCCCACGCCTCCGCGAGCACCGGCGCGAGCTGGACGTCGCGCGTGGTGAGACCGAACTGGGTCTGCGCCTCGTACAGGTCGCTCGTGGGGTTGATCACGGTGGTGGCCTCGTCGCCCTCATCCGTCACCACCGCGATCTCGACGGGACGGGGGCGGTACCTGTCCCCCGCCGTGCCCACCGTCAGCGCGGCCATGTACACGTGCCCTGCTCTCGCATCGTCCCCTGCGCCCGTGCGAGACACGGCGAGGAAGCGACGGATGCGGCCGTCGGTCTTGAGGTCGCGCGGCAGCACGTCGCGCCGCAGCACCAGGCCCTCGAGCGACGTGCAGCGGCTGAGCGCCACGTACAGCTGTCCGTTGGCGAACGTGCCTCCGGTGAGGTCGACCACCACGCGATCGAGCGTCTGGCCCTGAGCCTTGTGGATGGTGATGGCCCAGGCGAGCTTCATGGGCAGCTGGGTGAAGGTCCCGACCACCTCACGCTGCAGGCTCCCGCCCGCGACCACGGGGCGCGTGATCTCCCAGGTGTAGGCGCGCACCCGGACCTGCCGGCCGTCGCGCAGCAGCACGGTGGCGACCGGCCCGTCCTCGTCGCGCTGGAGCAGCAGGATCCGGCCGAGCGTGCCGTTGACCCAGCGGTCGGCCGGGTCGTTGTTGAGCAGCATCACCTGCGCGCCTACGGCGAGGTCGAGGCTCGACTCCGCGGGCAGCTCGAAGCCGTCCGTGTCGCCCGTGAGCCGCGCCTGGTACGAGAGCAGCGGGCTGGGCAGCCGTTCGAGCTCGCGACGGTTGCGCGCGCCGACGATGCGGTTGGTGGTGGCGAGCGTGAGCCAGAACTCGTCGTGCGGAGGCTCGAAGCCCGGATGGGTTCGCGCGTTGAGCGCCGCCCGCGCGCCCTCGAGGAGCGCGCCGTCGCGCACCGCGTTGAGGATGTCGACCAGCTGCGTGTCCCCCACCTGGCGGAAGACGGTGGTGAGCTCGACCACCGGGAACGTGTCGCGGTCGAAGCGGCGTGCGGAGAAGAAGTACGGGGTGCCGTAGCGCTCGTCGAAGAAGTCGACCTCGTCGTCGCGGACCACGGGCGGGAGCTGGTGCAGGTCGCCCACGAGCACCAGCTGCACCCCTCCGAGGGGCTCGCCCGGCTGCGGACCGAAGCGCTCGAGCGCGGCGACCAGCGCGTCGAAGAGGTCCGCGCGCACCATCGAGGCCTCGTCGACGATGAGCGTGTCGAGCCCGGCCAGCGTGCTCGCGAAGCGCCCGGGGTAGTAGCCGGAGCCGCGCACCAGGTCCTCGTTCACCCCCATGGGGAAGGAGAACAGGCGGTGGATGGTGTAACCGTCGACGTTGAGGGCGGCGATGCCGGTGGGGGCGACGGTCACCGCCGTGCGGTCGGTGGTCGCGAGGAAGTGCCGGATGAGCGTGGACTTTCCCGTGCCCGCCCGCCCCGTGAGGAACAGGTGCCCGCCGCCGTGAAGGATCTCCAGGGCGCGCTCGAAGTCCTCGGTGAGGGTGATGCCCTCCCAGGGGCGCCGCGCGCGGTGCTCGCTCATCGTGGGGATGAGCCTACCCACGGCGGGCGTGCGACCATCATGAGCGGAGGCCCGCGCGACATGCCGGGAGGAGGAGCCGCGTGACCGCAGCAGAACCCAGGACACCCGAGCTCGCCGCGACCGCAATCTCCCGAGCGCTCGAGCTGCTCGCGGGACGCACGATCGCGGTCCTCACCGGCGCCGGCCTGTCGACGGACTCGGGCATACCCGACTATCGCGGCGCGACCTCTCCTCGACGCACGCCCATGACCTTCCAGGAGTTCGTGAGCGACGAGGCGCGGCGGCGGCGCTACTGGGTCGGCTCGCACCTGGGCTGGAGGACCTTCTCCACCACGCGCCCGAACGCGGGACACCACGCGCTCGCCGCGCTCGAGGACGCGGGAGCGGTCACCGGCCTCGTCACGCAGAACGTGGACGGCCTCCACCTCCGCGCCGGCTCGCGTCACGTGGTGGAGCTGCACGGCGACATGCGCGGCGTGTCGTGCCTGGCATGTCGCACCCGCTTCTCCCGCGACGAGGTCGCAGCGCGGCTCGAGAGCGACAACCCGGCCCTGGCGCTCCCGGGTGCGGTGCGGCTGGGGCCGGACGGCGACGTGATGCCGGAGTCGTGGGAGGGCCTCACGGTGCCCGACTGCACCGCGTGCGGCGGCGTCTTGAAGCCCGACGTCGTCTTCTTCGGAGAGCTTGTGCCCGCCGCGCGGACCCGGACAGCCGAGCGCATCGTCGACGAGGCCGAGGTCCTGCTGGTCGCCGGCTCCTCGCTGGCGGTGAACTCGGGGCTGCGGCTCGTGGAGCGCGCCCATCGCCGCAGCGCTGCGATCGTGATCGTCAACCGAGGCGCCACCAAGGGTGACCGGCGCGCCGACGTCAAGATCGATGCGGGGACCACGGAGACGCTCGAGGCGCTCGCATCCGCGCTCATCTAGCCGCCTGCGCGGCGTCCTCCCGGGCCGCCCCTCCGGGCAATGCGAAAGGGCCCGCCTGACGGCGAGCCCTTCGTGGTGGTGGAGCTGAGGGGAATCGAACCCCTGACCTTCTCATTGCGAACGAGACGCGCTACCAACTGCGCCACAGCCCCTGAGTGCCTGAATAGATTAGCACCACTTCCCGGCCCCGACGTACACCTTCGCCCGCATCGTCCCGGGCAAGTTCGCGGGGAAAGTTAAAGAGTCCGTCACATTTGCGCAATGGACGCGACACGCGACCCGCCTACGGTCTCCCCAAGGATGCTCGCCGACGTGCATCCCCCGCTCGTCAGGAGCAGGCTTCGGGAAGGGAGGTGCCGCCGTGTACGACGACGTCGATCCGTTCATCGGGACCGAGGCCACCGCGCTGCCCGAGCCCAGCGGCATCGCCGCAACCTGGTGGTGGCCCAAGCCTCAGGTCGGCAACACCCACCCCGGCGCCTGCTACCCCCTCGGGATGGTGTCCGCCTGCGCGTACTCGGGCGCCTACCCCACCGGCTACGGCCTCTACGACCTCTCGACCGAGGGCCGCCCCACGGCCCTCCACGACAAGCCCGTCGCCTCCGGCTTCACGCACTTCCAGCAGTCCGGTACCGGCGCGATCCGCAAGTACTACAACTACTTCCGCGTCACCCCGATGCTCGAGCCGCTCGACGAGCTCGACCGTGCCTGGGAGATCGTCGACGAGGAGGCGCACCCCGGCTACTACCACGCGGTCATGGAGAACGGCATCGAGGCCGAGCTCGCCGCGGGCCCCAAGTCGGTGGTGCACCGGTACACGTTCCCCGAGCACCCGTCGGCGCGGCTGGTGGTCGACTTCTCGCTCGGCGGCCTCGAGATCCCCTACGGCGCGACGCTGCCGCTGCGCGCCACGCTCGAGTCGGTCGAGCCGGGCGTGGTCCAGGGCGAGATCGTGGTCGAGGGCGTGCCGCTCGCGGTCTACATCGAGTGCGACGCCGACGACTGGCGCCAGATGCTCTGGTACGACAGCAGGCTCATGCCCGCGGGCACGCGCCTCGACCTCGACTCGATCCGCCCCAGCACCCTGCGCCCCTTCGGCCTCATGTGGAAGGGAGTCGCGGCACCCGGCAAGGTGATCGAGCTGCGCATCGGCTTCTCGCTGCGGGGCGTCGAGCAGGCGAAGAAGAACCTGCGAGCCGACCTCGGCGAGCTCGGCTCGTTCGCGACCCGCCTCGCCGGCACGCGCGAGACGTGGCGCAGCCTGCTGCACGCCGTCACGGTCGAGACCGAGGACGACGACCGCCGCCAGGTGTTCGCGAGCGCGCTCTACCACTCGCTCATCAAGCCGTGCTTCGCCCCCGACGAGAGCCCGTTCTGGCGCCAGAAGGGGCCGTTCGTCTTCGACGTCTCCACCATGTGGGACATCTACCGGACGCAGCTGCCGCTGCTCACCGCGCTGCTGCCCGACCGTGCCGTCGAGTTCGCCAACGCGATGCTCACCATCGCGGAGCAGGAGGGCAACCTCCCGATCGGCTACCGCATGGCGCGCGGCTCGGACCGCTTCAGCCGGCAGGGCAGCGCGCTGGTGCACACCCTGCTCGCGGACCTCGCGCACCTGGGCATGCACGACATCGACTGGGACTGGGCGCTGGTCCACATGCAGACCGACCTGCGCCGCGCGTACGGCGAGGAGTTCCTGCTCCAGGGCCACGCGCAGCCGATGAGCCACACCCTCGACCTCGCGTACGGCTACTGGTGCACGGGCGTGGTCGCGGAGCTCCTCGGCGACCGCACGCAGCTCAACGAGAACGTCGAGCTGGCCTCACGGTGGCGCAACGCCTTCGACCCGGCGACAGGCCTGCTCAAGGAGTCGACGTACTACGAGGGCACCCGCTACAACTACTCGTTCCGCCTGCTGCACGACATGGCCGCGCGGATCGAGATGGCGGGCGGCGACGAGGCCTTCGTCGGGCTTCTCGACGCGTTCTTCGGCTACGGCGCGGAGCCGGTCACCCAGCCCGGCGAGCGGCCGTCCGCGGCCGAGATGGTCGCCGGCTACTCGCTCGGCCGCTTCGAGGGCCTCAACAACGAGCCCGACATGGAGGCGCCCTGGGCGTACCACTACGCCGGCCGTCCCGACCGGACCGCCGAGGTGGTCCACGGCATCGTCCACCAGATGTTCGGGCCGGGCCGCGGAGGTCTCCCTGGCAACGACGACTCCGGCGGGTTATCGTCGTGGTACGTCTGGGCCTCCTTGGGCCTGTTCCCCGTCGCAGGACAGAACGTGTTCCTGCTCCACCCGCCCGCCTTCGCCTCAGCGACGATGCGCATGGCGCGCGGCGAGCTCCGCATCGTGACCGAGGGCTTCATCGAGCCTCGGCCGGGCGGACCGGTCCAGTACGTCCGGTCCGTCACACTCGACGGCTCCCCCGTCGAGTCCTCCTGGATCAGCGGCTCCGAGCTTCACCTGGGCGGAGAGCTGCGCTACGTGCTCGGGGACGCTCCGAGCGAATGGGGACGGTCCCACCGCCCCCCGTCCACCCCTCGCCCCACCGTGGGGCTGCTCCCGTGAAGGAGGTGTCATGAACACCGAGGTCAACCGCAGGCTCGTCATCATCGTCAGGGCCGATCCCGTCATCTGCGGGCACAGCGGAGAGGCGCGCAACCTGGCCGAGGTCGCGCTCACCCGAGGCTTCGACGATGTCAGGATCGTCACCTGGCCGCTCGAACGCCTCGAGGAGACCGGGCTTCCCTTGAAGCCCCTCGACACCGTCCTTCCCTACTCCCCCGGCATCACCGTCGAGCGCCCGGGGCCCGTGGGCGGATACAAGATCCCCGACGGCCGCTACCTCGCCGGCATGACCGGGCGCCTGGTGGAGCTCTTCACGGACGGCGTCCCCACGGTCGCGATGTCGCTGTACCTCCACCCGCACACCACGGCGGTGGCCGATGCGCTGCGCATCGCCCGCTCGACCGGGCTGCCGGTCAACGTCACCACCATCGCGGAGGCGGTGGGCTCGGACATCACGGACGTGGTCCGCTCGGCGGTGGACCACGGCGAGTTCGGCGCGGCCGCCGCCGTGCTGTCGACCTACCTCTCGCAGGACCTCTGCGTCGCGGTGTCGGACTACACCAAGCGTGTGATCGTGGAGTCCGCCGCGGAGCTCGACGCGATGTACGGCACCGCCTTCGCGGCGCAGTGCGAGTCCCGCGTCGAGATCTCCTACCCGGCGATCGACACCTCGGCGTACCTCGACCTCGACGCGGCGGAGACCGAGAGGGTCCTCGCGGCGCGCGGGCTGCGGCGCGGGGAGTACGTGCTGTACCTCTCCCGGCTCCAGAAGGCCAAGGGCGTCGACGACCTCATCCGCGGTTTCGCGGCCGCCGAGGGCTGCGAGGGCCAGACCCTGGTGATCGCGGGTCGCGGACCCGACCTCCCGTACTTCCAGCGGGTCGCGAAGCGCACCGCGGCGAAGGACAGGATCATCTTCCTCCAGGACGTGGGCGACGAGGAGAAGCCGCACCTCATGGCGGCCTGCACCGCGTACGCGCTGCCGTCGAAGCCCGCTCCCGAGTTCACGGAGACCTTCGGGATCGCGCTCGTCGAGAAGATGCTCGCGGGCGGCGGCCCGGTGATCACGTGCGACACCGGAGGGATCCTCGAGGCCGTGGGCGACACCGCCGTGGTGGTGCCGTCGGGTGACCCGTCGGCGCTCACCGTCGCGCTCAACGTGTGCGCGGGCGGGATGGACGAGGCGGACCGCGAGTGGTGGCAGCATCGTGCGCGCGAGCACGCGATGCAGTTCGACCGCGTCAACGTGTTCGACAGGCTGTTCGCCCGCCTCGAGCCCGTTCCCGCCACCGACAGCGTGCCGACCCTGGTCGCGAGCCCGAAGCGGGTGCGCGTCTGACCTGACGCGCCAACGCGTCGCCCCCCGGCTCGGGACGCTCAGTACCGGTCCCGGGCCGCGGGGGCCCGCTCGCGGGACGGTCAGTACCGGTGGCGCAGCGCAGCCCGCGCAGTACTGACCGTCCCGCGACGCACGCATAGCAGCTCGAGACCAGTACTGAGCGTCCCGACGCGGGTGGACGCGGTGGGCGGGGACGATGCGCGGCGCGCGTTACGCGGAGGCGCTGCGGCGACGGGCGAGGATAGAGTCGAGTGAGCCCGTGTCGGCCTTGGCCTGCTCGGTCGACGCGGCCGGAGCGTCCTGGTGGTAGGACGCGGCGGCGATGTCGCCCTCCTCGAGCGGACGGGCCTGCGCCTGACGGACCTCCGCCTTGAGCGTGTAGCTGGGCGCGGGGAGCTCGCGGGGGCTCCAGGCGGCCGACTCCTCGACCGCGGGGGCCTCGGCCTCCGCGGTCCGCTCGACCACCGGGGCGGGGGCCGAGAGCGGCGCGATGTCCGCCGAGGTGACGATCTTGATCGCCTGAGTCGCCACGTCGGACGGCTGCGAGTCGAGACCGGCGGCGCGGTCGCGGGTCACCTGGCGCAGCGCCTGCGTCGCGGTCGCGGCCGCACCGACCTCGCGTGCGACCAGCGCGAGACGCGCATCGACGCGACGCTGGGCCGCGGCGGCCCGCGCACCCATGACGAGCACGCCGGCCATGAGCGAGGTCATGACGGCGCCCGCGAGCGTGGTGACCGCGGTGAACGGCACGAGGATCCAGGCGATCATCGTGAGCACGGTGACGGCGAGCGCGACGCGGGCGCGGCGACGCGCGCGGGCCTTGCGCTCCGCGAGCGCGGCGGCGCGGTCCTTGCGCATCGAGATGAGCTGACGCTGCGCGGACGTCGCCGCCTTGTCGATCGGGCCGGCAGGACGCGACATCGACTCGGCGCCCAGGCGCGCGATCGAGGCGCGCGCGGCGCCGGTGGCGAGCAGGGGTACCTCACCGGAGTCGGTCGAGGCACGGGAGACGGCGCGCTTGACGCGCTCCGCCGTGGTCTTCACCACACGCATCTCCGCGGAGTAGCGGTCCTCGGTGCGCACCAGCGCGTAGTCGGCGCGTTCGCGGATCCGCTGGGGGATGACGTAGGCGAGCACCATTCCAAGGGCGATGATCGCGAGCAGTCCAGCGGGAGGCATGGGACGACCGTACGACCGTGCGGCCCGCGACCCGCGCAGGGCGCGCGGCGTGTCAGCCGTCGACGTCCCAATATCGGCTCGGACGAGGGTCGTCTTGAGTTCGGGCGAAGATCAGGTGGTCCCTCCAGGCCCCGTCGATGAAGAGGTACGAGCGCCGCTCCCCCTCCTCCGTGAAGTCCAGCTTCTCGGCGATGCGCCGGCTCGCCGCGTTCTCCGGCCGGATCGCGATCTCGAGGCGGTGCAGGCCGATGTCGAAGGCGTACGTCGCGGCCATCGCCGCCGCGCGGGTGACGATCCCGCGGCCTGTGTAGCCCTCGTCGATCCAGTAGCCCAGCGAGGCCGAGCGCTGAGCGCCCCACTGGATGCCCGCCACCGCGACGCGCCCCACGAGCCTCCGGTCCACCTCGATGGCGAAGGGCAGCGCGGACAGCTCGCGCCGCTGCCGCCGCTCGAGCCGCGTGAAGGCCCGGAAGGACATGTCCGCCGCCTGCGCCTCGGGCGGCAGCGTCGCCTCCCAACGCCGCAGCCACTCGCGGTTGCGGGCGCGGAGGTCCATCCATTCGGCCTCGTCGCGGGGCCGCAGCGCGCGCAGCCGCACCCCGGCGGACTCGAGCACCGGGCCGGACGGCATCAGTCGTCCCACACGGTGCAGCGCATGACGTCGCCCGCGCGCACCTCGGTGACCGCAGGGTCGACCCACGCGATGCCGTCGGCGTCGCCCAGGGCGGCGAGGGTGACGTCTCCCGGATCGCATGCCGGGGTCGCGGTGACATGGCCCTCGCGGTCGAGCCCCAGGCACACGGGCACGGCCTGCGTGATCCCGGCCGGCGACGGCCACCCGGTCGAGAAGCGCGCGCGCACGCCGGGGCGGACCGACTCGGTGAAGCCGCACATGCGCCGCAGCGCGGGCCTCACGTAGGCCTCGAAGGCGAGCGCGGCCGCCACCGGCGAGCCGGGCAGCGCGATCGCGGGCACCTGCCGCGCACCGTCCTCGCCCAGCATCGCGAAGGCGTGGTGCGGCCCGGGCGCGAAGGCGAGCGCGACATCGTCCACGCGTCCCAGGTCCCGGAGCACGGACACGACCGTGTCCGACTCGGCGTCGCTGAGACCGCCGGTGACGATGAGCAGGTCGGCGCGGACCAGCTGGTCCTCGAGCGCGGTGCGCAGCGCCGTGCGGTCGTCCGGCACCGGCCCCACGCGGACGGCGTGCGCGCCGGCGTTGCGGGCGGCGACGGCGATGAGGTGCGCCGTCGCCTCCGGAACGCCCGGACGCCCCGAGCCGACGTCGACCAGCTCGCTCCCCGTCGCGACGACCACCACGCGCGGCACGGGCCGCACCGTGAGGCGCGAATGCCCGAGCGCCGCCGCCAGCGCGAGCTCGCGGCCGCCGAGACGCCGCCCGGCGGGAACGAGCAGCCGCCCGGACTCCGCATCGGTTCCTGCGGCTCGGATCCCCGTGCCGGCCTCGACCTCGCCCGTGATCGCGACGCGCGCGACGCCGTGGTCGGTCGCGGCGAGCGGGACCACCGCATCGGCGCCCGCGGGGACCGCCATGCCGGACGCGACGCGGGCCGCGGTGCCAGGCAGGTGACGGCGGGGTCCGCGGTCGTTGAATGCGACCTCGTGCGCCACGGGGAGCGCATGCGCGAGCGGCACGTCGGAGGCCCGCACCGCGTAGCCGTCCCACGCCGCCACGTCGTGACGCGGCAGCGCCGCCTCCGCGACGAGCGGCTCCACGAGCGTCGCGCCCGCGGCGTCGCCGACCAGCACGGTCAGCGGCGGGATCGGGGCGAGCGCACGCGTCACCGCGTCACGATGCTCGTCGAGGGTGCGGGCGATCACGTCGGCTCCGGCCTGATGCATGAGGGAAGCCTAGGGACATGCCCGAGGGTGGAACAAAGATTTACCGAACTTTGGCACAATGGAGCCCATGACGCCGATGTCCGACAGCTCTGTGCGCGCACTCGAACCGGACGAGGCGAAGGCGCACCTCAGGGCGACGATCCGACGCGAGAGGCTCCAGCGGAGCGAGCGGCGGCGCCAGGAGGCGGCCGCCGCTCTTCGCGACCATGTGCTCGCGCTGACCTCGATCCAGGAGGCCGGCTGCGTCTCGGTCTACGCGTCGCGGCCGCATGAGCCGGGCACCGGTCCGCTCATCGAGGCGCTTCACCGGCGCGGCATCCGTGTCCTCATCCCGATGCTGGGCGACGGCCTCCAGCGCGGCTGGGGCGTCTATCACGGCATCGAGGACCTGGTGGAGCGCGCCCCGGGCCGCCCGCCGGAGCCGAGCGGCGAGTTCCTGCCGTCGACCACGCTCGCCGACGCCGACGTGATCGTGGTGCCGGCCCTCGCGGTCGACACGAGCGGGACCCGGCTCGGTCAGGGAGGCGGCTGGTACGACCGCGCGCTCATGGACGCGCGGCCCAGCTCGCCCGTCATCGCGCTCACGTTCGCGAACGAGGTCCGAGACGGCGCCGCCGAACCGCTGCCGCGCGAGCGTCACGACCTCGGCGTCGACATGGTCATCACCCCCGAAGGAGCACACTCGCTCCCCGCGTAGAATGGCCCCCATGCCTACGTACTCCTACGCGTGCACCGCGTGCGACCACGCGTTCGATGCGGTCCAGTCCATCCACGACGCCGCCCTGACCGAGTGCCCCGAGTGCACCGCGCCCGTGCGCAAGCGCTTCGGCGCCGTCGGGGTGACCTTCAAGGGATCGGGCTTCTACCGCACCGACTCCCGCTCCGAGTCGAAGTCGACGTCCAGCGCGTCCTGACCCGCTCGAAAGCAAGGGCCGCGCCATCCGGCGCGGCCCTTCTCATGCCCCTGGAGCCGAGGCGGCTCACCAGTGCGGCGGACGCTCGCGCTTGATCTCCTCGTCGCGGCTCGACCCGCCGTAGCCGCCGCCCCAGCCCTCGTCGAGGTCCTCGCTCGCTCGCGTCGGGATGAGCGGACGGCCGGCGGTGCGTGACGCCGGGCGGATGGCGGCGGTCTCGGGCTCGGGCTTCTGCTCGGGCTCGGCCGGCGCCTCAGACTCGGGCTGGGCCTCGGTCTCGGTCTCGGGCTCGGCCTCGGCCTCCTCCGGCTGCTCCACCGGGTCGACGTCCTGCTCGGGCCGGTCCTCGGGCTCGTCGACGTCCTCGAAGGCGTCGTCGGGGACGGTCGGGTCGGTCATGTCCTCATCCTGCGCCTCGGGCACCACGGAGTCGAGATCGAGCTCCTGCTGGACCGCGAGCGCCCGCGTCTCGACCTTGTCGGCGAGGATGTGCTCCGCCAGCATGACCGAGATGCCGAGCGTGATGTCGGGCGCCTCCACGGGCTGCTCGGGCGCGTCGTCCCCCGGCGCATCGTCCGCGTCCGCAGGCTCGGAGTCCTCGGCGCCCGTGACCTCCTCGACCGCGTCGACGTCGAAGACGTCCTCGACCGGCACGCGGATCGCGGACGTCTCGACACCGAGATCGAGCGAGGGCTGCTCCCACACCAGCGGGGCGCGATGGCTCTCCACGGCGTCGACGATCGATGCGACGGCCGCGTCGGGATCCATGAACACGTCGAGGGTCCACAGCGACACCACGGTCCACCCGAGCGCCTCGAGGCCGCCGTACTGACGGCGCATGCGGTCCCGGATGCTCGTCCCGCTGAGGCGCACGGCCTCGTCGGTGACCACCGCGACGGAGTAGCCGCGGTCGTGGCGGCCGCCGACCACCAGCGGGATCGCGTCCGCGCCGGTGCCGTAGCGCACGTGCACCGCGTACCCCTGGGCCCGCAGCCGCGACGCGATGTCGGCGAGCAGCCAGTCGCCCGGGGCGGGCTCGGGACGCTCGGCGGGCACAGGCTCGGTGGACGATGCGGCGATGAGGTCGCGCAGCCCGTCGATGCCCTCCGCGTCGCCGCCCTCGGCGATCGCGGCGAGGTCGTCGGTGCCGAGCGACGTGATGAGCGTGAGCGCCTCGTGGCTCGCCACGACGGCCTGGGCGAGGGTGCGGCCGCCGGACTCCTCGGACAGCACGCCGAGCCGCGAGGGCAGGGTGCCGTCGGTCTCCCGGGCGTAGCCGAGCGTGAGGATCACCTCGTCGACGTCGAGCCCTGCGGCGTTGCCGAGCGTGACCACGTCGACCGACTCGGCCAGGCGCGCGCCGCGCTCCTCGAGGCCGTCGCGCAGCCGCGCGGCGTGGAGCTCGTTGCCCGCGACGATCGCGAGGGTGCGCCGCGGCATCGAGTGCACCGCCGCATCGGCGTGCTCGATCACGGCGGCGACCTCGGCGCGGGTCGACTCGACCGTGCGCTCCCCCGCGACGGCGGTGCCCCGCGCGTCGAGCACGGTGACCGTGAGCGCGTGAGGCTGCCCGGCGGACGGAAGGGAGCTGAGCGCGCGGCCGTACGCGAGGGTGCCGAGCACCCCCGTGACGCGCGGGTCGCGCGGCTGCGGGGCCGAGTGCAACGACACCCGCGGGAGCAGGTGGGCGAGGGCGGTGACGGCGCTGCGCGTCGCGGACTCGGCGTCCCCCACCACGATCACCTGGCGGGCGCGGGCGAGCGTGGGAACGGTCTCCGCGAGCGCGAGAGACTCCGCGCCGAACACGATCGCGACGTCGACGCAGCGCGAGGGCGGCGCGAGCCGCGAGACCTGCTCGGCGGTGGCGAGCACCGCGGGCCGCAGCGCGGTCACAAGCGCCGGATGCGCACGCCACAGCTCGCGGTAGGGCGCGTCGGCGCCCTCGACGAGGGTGGCGAAGAGGTCGCGCGCGGAGTCCGGGTGGCGCGCGATCGCGAGGCGGCGACGCTCGGCCACCGCGCGCATGAGGGGACCGACGCGCGACTCGGCGAAGTCGCGGTCGCACACGAGGAAGCGCTCGACCACGCGGCCCATCGCCCCCTCCTCGGTGAGGCGGGGGTCGGCCGAGACGATCGAGTCGAAGGCCGAGGCCCACCACGCGAACTCGAGGTCGCGGCGCACCTGCTCGGGCGACGCGTCGCGCTCGCGCAGCTCGGCGAGCAGCGGGCCCAGGCCGGCGGCCTCGACGTCGCGCTCGATCGGGAGCGCCTCGGCCGCCTCGAGGGTGCCGGGGACGCCCTCGGCGAGCCGCTCGAGGACCTCGCGCACGCGGTCCCACGGCTGGTCGAGCAGCTCCTTCTCGCCGGACACCGCCGCGACGGGCTCGGCGATCCGCGACCACAGGCGCAGCGCCTGGTCGATGCGGTCGGAGTAGAGGTCAAAGTCGTCAGGCACCACGGGCCAGCCGCCCGCGGAGCAGTGCGCGCGCCAGCGCAGCGCCTGGGCGTGCGCGTCGAGGAGGTGCTGGTGCAGCTCGTCCTTGGTGCGGCCGGGTCGCAGCAGCTCGACGGCGCGGCGGCGGAGCGCGCGACGGTCCCGGCGGGCGAGCTCGCCCGCCTGGGGCGTGCCGGGCGGGGCGGTGGCCGCCACGAGATCGTGCAGCGAGCGGTGGAACACCGCCGGGGAGAAGATCTCGAGCGTGACGCGCAGGTCGGTGAACAGGCCCACCTGGTCGGCCCAGGCCGCGATCGTGGGCGCCTCGTCCATGCCGGTCTCGTGCGCGGCGATCTGCGCCTCCGCGCGCATCTTCGGCAGGTGGCGCACCACCAGGGTCGCGAGCGCCTCGTCGAGGCGGGCGCCCTCCGCGGGATCCTCGGTGACCGTCGACCACCAGGGCACGAGCGCGGTGGTCGCGGGCGCGGGGGCCGGAGCGGGCTCCTCCTTCTGCGCGTCCGGGTGCAGCTGCTCGTTCATCGCGTGCGCGACGGAGGCGAAGCCGTGCTCGGCCACGAGCGCCGCGGCCTCGGGGCCCAGGCGCAGCTGGGTCTGCGGCGCGGGCGCCGTCGAGATGAGCCGGACCACGGCCTGGACGGCGTCGTACGCGCTCACGTCCCACGGACGATGCGAACGGTGGAGCGCGTCGAGGCGCCCCTGGAGCTCGTGGCGCGCCGTGAGCAGGCTCTCGCCCGCGGAGCGGAGCGCCTCGTCGTCCACGTCGTCGACGCCCATCGTCATCGAGGTGAGCAGACGGCGTCGCGCGGTCTCGTTCCAGGACCCGACGGCGCCGGAGATGTAGGCGTCCGACGCGCCGACGCGGTCGAGCCGGCGCGCGACGGCGCGCGCGGCCTGCTCGGTGCCGCCGACGGCCATGACGGCGCGCCCCGAGGCGGCCGCGTCCGCCATGATCGCCGCCACGGTGCCCGCAGGATCGGATCCCGGGGGCGCCTGGAGGAACACGGAGCGGCCGGTGGCGATGAGGTCGAGCGCCGCGAAGCCCGCGTCGTCGAGATCGCCGACGCCGCGCTCGGCGAAGGGGTCGCGGTCGCCCGTGGGGAACGCGGGCAACGGCTGCGCGAGCATCGCCTGTGCCTCGCGGTCCCCGGCGGTGGCCGCGAGGATGTCCGAGGCGCCGATGACGGCGTCCATGTCGTCGAGGTCGTCGAGCAGGCGCTGCTCGGGGTCGTCGAACGCCCCGACGAACAGCCGGTCGCCCACCTCGATCTCGGGGAAGGCCTCGCCGAGGCCGCGCACGTGCTGCCACAGCGGGCGCGGATCGAACTCGACGCCCGGTCCCGCGACAGGGGTGACGCCCGGGAGACCCGCTCCGACGCCGCGCTCGCGCGCCTCGGCGACGAAGACGGGGTTGACGGCGACCTGGTCGAGCATCGTGACGAGCACGTCGCCCTGGCGGCCCGGCTCGAAGTGGACGGGTCGCATCACGAGCGGCAGCTCGCGGCGGCGGCCGTCCTCGTTCCAGGCGACGGTGCCCACCACCATCGCCGCGGTCCACACGCCGGTGGCCGCCTTGACGCGATCCGCGTTCTCGCGGATGACCCGCGCGCGATGGAGCGCCTGGGCGTAGTGCTCGGGGTCGCGGATCAGCGCGGCGAGCGAGGTCGCGCGACCGGCGAACAGGGGCGCGAGGCCGCCCGGGTGAGAGCCGCGGAGATCGACGATCGTCGTCTCGCTCGCTGCGAGATCGCGCAGCGGTGACACGGTCGCGAGCTGCTGGAGCTGCTCCCTCCATTCGCGTAGGGCGTCCGCGACGAGCGCGCGCCCGATGTAGTCGACCACCGTCCTACGGTAACGGTCAGGTCACGGCGTCGGAGAGCACCACGCCGCCGCCCTCGGGCGCTCGCGGGACCGGCGCAGCTGGACGATCCGGACCAACAGGGAGGAAACGGGATCCGGGCGGGGGCATGGAGAAAAAGAGACAGTGCGCGCCGACTTTCTCAGCCGACACGCACTGTTGGCAGGATTGTGGGACCACGGCGGGCCCCTCGTCAAACCCGCGATGTGAACGTCACCATCGTCCCTTTTGAGAGCGCCTCCAGGCCTCGCGGAGCGGCGGGACCAGCACCCCGGCGGCGGCCATGTCGGCGCGCGCGCGACGCCGGTTGCGCAGCACCCCGACCACCCCGACGACCCACGGCACGAGCATCGTCGCGAAGGCGATCCGGTACTCGTCGAGCGTGTACGTCGAGGCGCCCGCGGGCGAGACCGCCTGCAGCGTCACGCCGACGAGCAGGATCGACACGATGGTCGCGACGAAGCCGCCCACGTTGACGAATCCGGTGGCCGTGCCGAGCCGCTCCTCGGGGCTGAAGGTGCGGGCGTAGTCCATCGCGATGAGCGAGACCGGGCCGCCCGCGCCGATCACCGCCATGAGGGCGACCAGCTGCCACAGCGGACGCGGCGTCGACGGCACGAGCACCGCCGCCCACGCCGCGAGCGTCGCGCACGCGGAGGCGAGCACCAGCCAGCTGCGTCGCAGCGGGTGACGGGCGGTGTACATGCCCGCGAGCGGGCCGGCGGCCATCTTCGCGAGGGTGATGGTCATGAGCAGGAGGCTCGCCTCGCGCGCGCTGCGCCCCTGCGCGGTGAGGAAGAACGGCACGCCCCACAGCAGCGCCACGGTGTTGGCGGGGAACAGCGACAGGAAGTGCGTCCAGAATCCGAGCCGGGTGCCCGCGGGCCGGGTCGCCTCGCGGATGGCGCCCCGGAGACCGGTGGACGATGCGCGCGGGCGTGCGTCCGGCGGGGCGGGCGTGCGGATCCCGAGGCCGGCGAGCCCCGCGAGCGCGAGCGTCACCGCGGCGAGCGCGCCGAACGCGACGGTCCAGCCCTCCTCGCGCAGCAGCCACGCCACGGGCACCGCGGTCGCGAGCTGGCCCGCCTGACCGGCGAAGCCGGTGATCTGGACCAGCACCGGGACGCGGCGCGCCGGGAACCACTGCGGGATGAGGCGGCACGCGGCGATGAAGATCGGCGCGTCGCCCGCGCCGATGAGCACGCGCGCGACGAGCGCGACGCCGAGCGACGTGGTGACCGCGAGCAGGCCCGTGCCGACCGCCATGAGCAGCGCCCCGCCGATCATGAGGCGCCGCGGGCCCCAACGGTCGAGCATCGCCCCGGCGGGGAGCTGCAGCGCGGCGTAGGCCGCGACCTGCGCGACCGCGAGCATCGACAGCCACGTGGCCTCGATCCCGAAACGGTCGAGCGCCTCCACGCCGGCGACCCCCAGGGCCGTGCGGTTGACCACGGCGATGAAGTACAGCGCGATGCCGGCGGCGAGCACGAGCCACGCGGTGCGCGGCGTGCGGGCGGGCGCAGGCATGGTCACGGGGCCTCCCAGGGTCGACTCACGCTACGCGCGGCGGCGGCCGGACGCGGCGGACCTCGGTCCCGCCCGTCCCCTCGGCTCAGCGCCGGCGGGCCCGGCGCAGCGCCACCCTGAGCGGCGGCACGATGACGCCGTCGCGCGCCATGTCCGCGCGCGTCCGCGTCCTCGACGTCAGCACGCCCGCGACGCCGACCGTCCACGGCAGCAGCAGCGCGCCGAAGGCGAGCCGGTACTCGCCGAGCGTGTACTCGGTGGCGCCCGGCGGCGAGGCGAGCTGGAGCACCAGCCCCACCAGCAGCACCGACACGATCGTCGCCCCGAAGCCGCCGACGTTGACGAAGCCGCTCGCCGTGCCGAGCCGATGGCGCGCGGAGAAGGTCCGCGCGAAGTCGAAGCCGACCGCGGAGGCCGGACCGCCCAGCCCGACGGCGATCATGAAGATCACGAGCTGCCAGGTCGGGCGCGGGGTGTCGAACGCGAGCAGAGCCGCGAAGGCGGCGAAGGACAGCCCGGCCGAGCCGAGCGCGAGCCACGAGCGCCGCAGCGGATGCCGTCCGGTGAGCCAACCGATGAGCGGCCCACCCGCCATCGCGGACAGGGTGAGGCACGTGAGCAGCAGGCTCGCTTGCTCGGGCGACTTGTCCTGCGCCGTGAGGAAGAACGGCACGGCCCACACCAGCGCGAGCGTGTTGACCGGGAACAGCGTGACGAAGTGCACCCAGAAGCCCAGCCGCGCCCCGGCGACGGAGGTGGTGCCGCGCACGGCCGTCCACATGCTCTCGCGGGCGACGGGTGCATCGTCCGCGGCGGGTGCGCGCAGGCCCAGCCCGGCGACGATCCCGACCGCGACGCTGACGGCGGCGACCACCGCGAACGTGAGCGACCATCCTGCGGCGTGCAGCAGCGCCGCCACCGGGACCGCCGTCGCGAGCTGGCCGGCCTGACCGACGAGCCCGGTCACCTGCACCAGCATCGGGACGCGTCGCGGCGGGAACCACAGCGCGATGAGCCGGTTGGCGCCGATGAAGATGGGCGCGTCGCCGGCGCCGATGAGCACGCGCGCGAGGACCGCCACCTCGAACGAGTGCGTGAAGCCGAGCATCACCTGCCCGAGCGCCATCACCAGGAGCCCCGAGGTCATCACCGTGCGCGCGCCGAAGCGGTCGAGCAGCCGCCCCGCCGGGATCTGGAGCCCCGCGTAGGCCGCGACCTGCGTGACCGAGAGCACCGCGAGACCGGTCGCCTCGAGAGAGAAGCGCGAGATCGCCTCGACCCCGGCGACGCCGAGGACGGTGCGGTTGACGATCGCGACGAAGTACGCGAGGAGCCCTGCTCCGTAGACGATCCAGGCGAGGCGCGGTGCGCGCTCCGAGAGCATGCGGCTCCTTGGGCTCGAGGGGACGCACCAGTATCCCCCGCCACGCCCCGGACGATGCGCGCCGGCTACACCCCCGCGCGTTCGAGCGCCGCGGTGAGCCGCGGGTACACCCGCAGCGCGTTGCCGGACAGGATCGCCTCGCGGTCCTCGGGCGACAGCGCGGCGGCCTCGATGTACCGCAGCGTGTCGTCGAAGTACCGCCCCGTGGTCGGGTCGATGCCCCGCACCGCGCCCACCATCTCCGAGCCGAACAGCACGTTGCGGTGGTCGATCACCGACAGCAGGAGGTCGATGCCGGGCTGGTGGTAGACGCACGTGTCGAAGAAGACGTTCCGCATGAGGTGGCCGTCGAGCGCGGGCTTGCCGAGCATGTCCGCGAGGCCGCGGTAGCGGCCCCAGTGGTACGGCACCGCGCCGCCGCCGTGCGGGATGACGAGCCGCAGCGTCGGGAAGTCTGCGAACAGGTCGCCCTGGAGCAGCTGCATGAAGGCCGAGGTGTCGGCGTTCATGTAATGCGCGCCGGTGGCGTGGAAGGCGGGGTTCGACGAGGCCGACACATGGACCATGGCGGGGACGTCGTGCGCGACCAGCGCCTCGTAGACCGGGTACCAGTACCGGTCCGTGAGCGGCGGCGAGGTCCAGTGCCCGCCGGACGGGTCGGGGTTGAGGTTGAAGCCGATGAAGCCCTCGCCCACGCGGCGCTCGATCTCGCGAACCGCGGCGTCGAGCGGCGCGCCCGCGGACTGCGGCAGCATGCCCACCGGCACGAAGGTGCCCGGGAAGAGCTCGGCCACGCGGCCGACGAGGTCGTTGCACGCCGCGGTCCACGCCTCCGAGGTCGAGAGGTCGCCCAGGTGGTGCCCCATGGCCGAGGCACGCGGCGAGAAGATCGTGACGTCCGCACCGCGCTCGCGGATGAGCCGGAGCTGGTTGGACTCGATGGTCTCGCGGATCTCGTCGTCGGAGATCGACGGATACGCGGGTGCAGGTGCGCCGGACTCCCAGGCGGCGAGCTGCGCGCCCCGCCACTCCGTGTGAGCCGCAGGCGCGGTCGTGTAGTGACCGTGGCAGTCGATGATCATGACTCTCCCTCCTCCAGCAGACCCGCCGCGAGGCGGACCGCGTCGACCAGCTCCGGGGTGCTCGCCTGCGGCAGCACCTCGCCGAACTGCGCCGCCCAGCGCTGCCGCTCGACGGTCGCCGACGCCATCCACGGCGTCACCCCCGCCTCCGCGACGGTCTCGGCGGCCTCCTCCATCTCCTCCGCACGCCGCACGCCGTGCTCGAGCGAGCGCGAGATGAAGTAGCCCGCGATGGCCTCCCAGTCGGCCTCGGGCAGGATGTTCGACAGCGACGCGACCACCTCGCGGTCGACGCCGTAGTGCCGCGCCGCGAGGAGCGACTCGGACAGCAGCGCCTCGAGCCCCTTCACCACCACGGAGCGGCACAGCTTGGTCGCCGCCGCGACGCCGACCACCGCCGCGCCCACCGTCGTCGCGGTGAGCCCGTAGCCGGCGGCCGCCTCGCCGAAGCGCGCGGCATGCGGACCTCCGAGCAGGAACGGCGAGTCGAGCCGTCGCGGGCCGATGGGCGACATCAGCGCGGCCTCGACGTACCGGCCGCCCGCCGCGTGGATCTCCGCGGCGGCCTCCTGCTTGTGACCCGGCGAGCTCGAGTTGAGGTCGAAGAACCAGGCGCCCGTCGCAAGCCCGGACACCGCGGACGATGCGGCGGGCACGCAGTTCATCGCGGTCACCGCGCTCACCACGAGGTCCGCGCCGGCGACGGCCTCGGCCGCGGAGCTCGCGGGCCGGATCCCCAGCGCGCGGGCGTTGAGGCTCGCGCGCGAGGCCTCGTCGCCGAAGGCCGTGTCCCATGCGGCGAGATCGGTGATCCCGAGCGCGCGAAGGTCCTCGACGAAGATCCGGCCCACCTCGCCGAGCCCGATGAGGGCGACCCGGGTCATCGTCGGACCCCCGCCGCGGTGGGCGTGATCGGCTGCGTCGTCATGCGCGCTCCTTCGTCGTACGGGCGTTCACGGGCGGGGGTGGACCTTGCCGTCCATGATCATGCGGGCGGTGCGCACCACGCGGGACTCGCCCACGCGCGCGGGGTCGTCGGGGTGCGGGTCCACGTAGAGGTCGAGGAAGCCGGTGGGGTGCTCGATGCGCATCGGCTCGCCGTCGGCCGGCAACGTGGCGAGGCCGTCCGCGACTGTCCCCGCGAGCCGCGCGCCTGCGGCCACCGACGCCGCCCCGAGCACGCCGATGGCCTCGTGGACGCGGAACGGGATGAAGCTGCGGGTGCGCAGCGTGCCTCCCGCGGCGGCCGCCGAGAGCAGCACGATCTTGGGCGTCGTGGTGGTCTCCGGCGTCCCCTCGATGCCCATGAGCGGGAACGCGGCGGCGCGGATCTCGGCGATGCGGCGCACCACCTCGGCATCCGCTTCGAGCGAGGCGGGAGCCTCGTCCCCCGCGAGACCGAGGTCGGCGGCCCGCACGAGCACCGAGGCCATGCCGTTGTCGATGAGCGTGGCCTCGACGCCGGCGATTCGGTCGACGAGGTTGCCGGTGGGCAGCAGCGCCCCGGCGGCGGGATCGAGCGCGACCTCGATCGGCGCCGCGGTGCCCGGGACGCCGGAGATCTCCGCCTCGCCGTGATACGTCACCTCACGACCCGGGGTGCGGACCGCGAGCGCCGCGACGGTCCCGGTGTTGACCATCCGCACGCGCACCACGGTGCGTCCCTCGAGCGCGGGCACCAGCCCCCGCTCGATCGCGAAGGGCGCAACCGCGGCGAGGATGTTGCCGCAGGTCTGCGAGGTCGAGACCACCGGCTGGTCGACCGCGACCTGGAGGAACAGGTAGTCGACGTCGGCGTCGGGATCCTCCGAGAGGCTCACCACGCCCACCTTGCTGGTGAGCGGATGAGCGCCGCCGAGCCCGTCGATCTGACGGATGTCGGGACTGCCCATGATCCGCAGCAGCAGGTCGTCCCGCAGCGCCGGCTCGGCCGGCAGGTCCGAGGCCAGGAAGATCCCGCCCTTGGACGTGCCGCCCCGCATGAGCGCGCACGGGATACCGCTCATGAGGCGTCCGCCTCCGGGTGGCGCCGGTACGTGACGCCGAGGTCCGCCAGCACGGGACGCATCCCGTAGCGGTCGAGCCCGAGCTCGCCGCCCACGAACGCCTCGCGCGTCGCCTCCTCCTTGGCGAGCCGCGCGCGCGATCTCGCCAGCGCATCGTCCGCCGTCGCCCGGGGCACCACCACGATGCCGTCGTCGTCGGCGACGATGATGTCGCCGGCGTCGATCACCTGTCCGCCCACCACGATGGGCACGTTGATCGCGCCCGGCGTGCTCTTCACGGTGCCCATGACGTTGACGTGCCGCGACCACACCGGGAAGCCCATGTCGCGCATCTCCTGCGTGTCGCGCGCGCCGGCGTCGATCAGCGCCCCCACGACGCCGCGGCGCTGGAGGCCCGTTGCGAACAGCTCGCCGAACATGCCGTGGGACGACGGCTCGCGCGTGGTCACCACGAGGATGTCGCCCGGCCCGCACTGCTCGATGGCGGCGTGGATCATGAGGTTGTCCCCCGGCCAGCTCATCACCGTCACCGCGGTGCCCGCGATCCGGGCGCCCTGCTGGATGGGGCGCAGCGCGGAGATCGAGCCGGTGCGGCCCATCGCCTCGTGCACCGTCGCGACGCCGATGGTCGAGAACGCCTCGACGGTCTCCCGGGCGGGCCGTGGGGGGTCGGTGAGGATCACGGTCTCCACGTCACTCCCCCTTCGAGGCGGGCAGCGGCGCGTCCGGCCGGTCGCCGCGCTTCGCGCGCTGGATGAGCGAGTACACGTGGCCCCGGAGCTCGCCGAAGCGCGCGAGCGAGCGCGTGGTGAGCTGGTCGCGCTCGGCGGGAAGATCGACGTCGACGTCCTCCATGAGCACGGTCGGGCGGTTGGACAGCACGATGACGCGCTCGCCCAGGTACACGGCCTCGTCGATGTCGTGCGTGACGAAGAGCACCGTGACGCCCAGGTGCTTCCACAGCGAGCGCACCAGATCCTCGAGCTCGGCGCGCGTCTGCGCGTCGACGGCCGCGAACGGCTCGTCCATGAGCAGCACGCTGGGCTCGTACGCGACGGCGCGCGCGATCGCGACGCGCTGCTGCATGCCGCCCGACAGCTGCCACGGATGCTGCTCGGCGGCCTCGGTGAGGCCCACCTCCTCGAGCGCGCGGTTGACCTTCTCGCGCCGCGTCGCCTTGTCGAGGCCCTTCTCCTTGAGCGGGAGCTCGACGTTCTGACGCACCGTCATCCACGGGAAGAGGCTGCGCCCGTACTCCTGGAACACGACCGCCATGCCCTCCGGCGGCCCCGTCACGACGTTGCCGTCGAGCACCACCTCGCCGCCGGTGAGGTCGAGCAGGCCCGCGATCGAGCGCAGCAGCGTGGTCTTGCCGGCTCCGGAGGGGCCGACGACGCACACGAGCTCGCCCCTGCGGATCGAGAAGTCGAGGTGACGGATCGCCTCGACCTGAGGGCGTCCGGGGGTGTCGTAGGTCTTCTGGACCCCGCGCAGGTCGAGAGCGACCGACGTGCCCTCCGCGGCGGCCGACGGCTCGGCCTCCGCCCGACGCGACGTGAACAGCGGCGCCTTGGTGATGGCCATGTCTACTCTCCTCGATCGATCTGACGCTGGCCCAGGTACCAGGCGAGCATGCGGTTCTCGACCACCTTGAAGAGGGCGGCGAGCAGGACTCCGATGAGGCCGAGCACGATCACGCCCGTCCACATCTGGGGGATGGCGAAGCTCCTCTGGAACTGGACGATCGCGGCGCCGAGGCCACGGTTGGCCCCGAACAGCTCCGAGATGACCATGAGGATCACGCCGATGGACAGCGCCTGACGGGCGCCGGTGAAGATCCGCGGGCTCGTGCCGGGCAGCACCACGAACACGAGCCGGCGCCACGGGCTGAGCCGGTAGCTCTTCGCGGTGTCGGTGAGCGTGGGCTCGAGCCCGCGGACGCCCTCGACCGTGTTGAGCAGGATGGGCCAGAGGCAGCCGAGCGCGATGGTGACGATCTTGCCGAGCCAGCCGGTGTAGCCGGCGAACAGCGCGATGATCGGGACCAGCACCGGCGGCGGCACGGCGCGGAAGAACTCGAGGACCGGCTCCGACAGGGCACGCAGGGTCGGCGACAGGCCGATCGCGGTGCCCAGGACGATGCCGACCACCACCGCGATGCCGAAGCCGATTCCCAGACGGGCGAGCGACGGGAACACGTCGGCGACGATGCGGTCCCAGGTCCACGTGGTGGGGAACGTCTCGATGATCGTGGACAGCGGCGGCCAGAAGGTGTTCGTGGAGTTCGCCGAGCCGAACCACCACGCGGTGAGCAGGATCGCGGGGAGGCCGACGGCGTAGCCCGTCGCCTTGAGGAACCGGGTCATGAGTTCTCGCTCCTCACCGAGGGGTGCCACCAGAGGGCCTTGCGCTCGACGAACCGTGCGAGCAGGTTGACGGCCACGCCGATGAGGCCGATGACGATCACGAGCGCGTAGGTCTCGGGGACCGCGTTAGAGCTCTGGGCGATGCCGAGCTCGCGGCCCAGGCCATCCACGCCGATCACCAGCTCCGCGGTGATCTCGAGGATGAGCGCCACGGCCGCTCCGAGCCTGAAGGCCGTCATGATGTAGGGCAGCGCCGTGGGGTAGATGACGGACCGTGCGACACGGATCGGCCCGAACTGATACGAGCGCGCGGTATCGCGGGCCACCGGGTCGACGTCGGCGACGCCGTACAGCACCTGCACCAGCACCTGCCAGAACGCGGCGTAGAGCACCAGCACGAATGCCGACTGCGGCTGCGTGCCGAACAGCAGGATCACCAGCGGGATCAGCGCGACCGAGGGGATCGGGCGCAGGAACTCGATCGTCGAGCTGGTGAACTTGCGCAGGAACGGCACGGAACCGATCACGAAGCCGAGCGCGATGCCGAGCGCCATGGCCGCAGCGAGGCCGATCGCCCAGCCGCGCACCGTGAGCCACAGCGCCTCCCAAAACCAGCCCTCGCCGAGCATCTCGAAGAGCGCCGCGTACATCGCGGTGACGGGAGGGAGGAAGTCGGGGTTGACGATGCCCGTGCGCGACAGCGTCTCGGCCCCCGCGAGGACGATGAGGACGCCGGCGATGCCGAGCCAGAGATCACGGCTGCGGCGCGGCCGTCGAGGGCGGGCGCCGACCCGCGGCCGGGCGGGCGGTGCGAGCGTGGATGGGCTCGAGGACACAGGGGGCCTCCGATCCGACGGCGGACCGTCGGGTGGGGATGAGGGGGAAGGCGGACGATGCCGGAGCGAGGACCCGGGGCCGCGGCGGGGGAAGCCGCGGCCCCGGTCCCGCTACTTGAGGTTGGACAGGTCCGGGATCTCGGCGAGGGTCCCGTCCGTCACGGCGAGCTCGGCCTGCAGGTCGACCGACGCGGCGTCGATCTCGCTCGGCCAGCCCGGCAGCCGCACGGCGTTCGCCGTCTCCTCGTCCATCTGCGTGTAGTCGAGCACGATCGCGCGAACCTCGTCGGGGTTCGCGGTGGCGTACTCGAACGACTTGGCGAGCGCGGCCTCGAAGGCCGCGACCACGTCGGGGTTCTCGGCCGCGTAGTCGGACGAGGTGAAGTACTCGGCGATCATGAACGTCGGGCTCATCGCCAGGAAGTTCGAACCGATGCTCACCAGGTCCTGGTTGACGCCGGCCGTGCGGAAGGGCTCGACCACCTGGCCGGCATCGATGTCACCCGACACGATCGCGGGGACGATGTCCGGGAACGGCAGCTCGACGTACGTGACCTTGGTGGGGTCGCCGCCGTCGTCGCGCACCATCTGGTTGATGGTGGCGGTGTTGACGTTGGCGAGGGCGTTGACGCCGACCTTCTTGCCCTCGAGATCCTTGGCGGTGGAGATGCCCGAATCGGACGTGGTGAGCACCGCTGCCATGTCCTCCTCGGTGCCGTTGGTCGAGGCGCCGGGACCGACCGCCTCGAGGCCCACGCCGTTGGCGGTCGCAAGGATCAGCGAGGTGACGTTGCTGAACCCGAACTCGTAGTCCCCCTGGCTGACCGAGGGGATGATGAAGGCGCCGCCCTGGGCGAGCTCGAGCGAGAGGTTGAGGCCCTCCTCCTCGAAGAAGCCCTTCTCGACGCCGAGGTAGATGGGCCCCACGTCGAGGATCGGGATGAGGCCGACGGTGACGTCGGTCACCTCCATGGTCTCGGTCATCGCCGAGTCGCTGGCCGCGGGCTCCGCGGCCGACGAGGACGTCGTCTCCGCCGGGGTGTCCGAGCTGCACGCCGCCAGCGCTAGAACGCCCAGCGCGGCGACGGCTCCGAGTGCGGCTCGCACCCGGGAGGACGGGTTCTTGATGTGCATGGGCTCCTCCTTGAGACCAGCACCCTCACCATTGAGGGCGCCGCAAGCGCCACCGTATCAAGATTGTCGACAATTTTGTAGACGAGATTGGCAACGTTTTGGTCACGCGCTCCGCGGAGGCGCGGCGCCGCCCCGATGCGACCGCTATCCGATGCCGCGCAGCGCGTCCGCGACGGAGGCGATGTGCGTCCGCATGGCCTGCTCCGCCGCGTCGCCGTCACCCTCGACCACCGCGTCGATGATCGCCTGATGCTGATGCACCGAGACCTTGGACCGGCCGGGCACGCGCGACAGCGCGAACTGATGGCGCACCATCTGGCCGTGAAGGTGGGCGATGATGCTGTTCGCCTTCTCGTGGCGCGCGATGTCGCGCAGCATCGAGTGAAGACGTGCGTTGAGATCGCTGTACTCGGCCACCTCGCCGGCCGCGACCGCCTCGTGCATCGCGCGGCCGATCGCGGCGAGCGCCTCGGCCTCGTCGACCGAGACCCGCTCGGCCGCGCGCCGGGCGATCAGCCCCTCGACCACCTGGCGCACCTCGGTGATCTCCACCGCCTCGTCGATGCCGATCTCGCGGATGCGCGCACCGCGGTTGCGCTGACGCTCGACCAGGCCGTCCGCCTCGAGCGCCTGGAGCGCGGCCCTCACGGCGAAGCGGCTCGCGTCGAACTGCTCGCACAGCTCGATCTCCACCAGGCGCTGCCGCGGGGAGAACTCCCCGCGAAGGATCGCGGCCTTGAGCTCCTCGACCACGCGCGTGTCCGCGACCATGGCTCCTCCTCCCCTGACGCCCGGCGTCACGATCGACGGTGAGCCGTGCCCGACGCTGCGCACCGCTGTCCCGCCGACAATATTGTCGACAATACAGGTCGTTGCCGCGTCATCAGGCGCAGCACGCTGCACAGGACGCCGATTGCGCGGGTCAGCCGCGGTTCCCCACCGCCCCGGCGCGAGGCGCGGTCCCGGCCTCCATCCGCAGCGAGGGAACGATGGTCGGGTCGTCGAACAACGGCTGCAGCCCGTGCCGCGCCGCACCCACGAGCCCCGCGCGGCGCCCGAGCCTGCCCGACTCGATCACCACCGGGGCGAGCCGCTCGGATCGGGGCGCGAGCTGCATGTGGATCCCAGGCTCGAGCCACCGCCGCAGGCTCGCGAGATAGCCGCCGAGCACCACGGTGCCGGGGTTGACCACGTCGTACGCGGATCTCAGCGCCGCGCCGAGGATGTCGCCCGCGCGCAGGGCCACGTCGACGGCGCGCTTCTCGCCGCGGTCGAGCCGCGCGCGGAGCTCGTCGAGCGCCGTCGCGCGCCCCGCGGTGTGCGCGAGCTCGGTGAGGCGTGCGGAGGCGAGCAGCGCGTCGGGGCCCACGTACGTCGAGACGCATCCGATCGCCCCGCAGGCGCACGAGCGTCCACGCCAGTCGACGGTGATGTGGCCGATCTCGCCGCCGTAGCCGCGGCCTCCGGACAGGATCCGCCCGTCGGCGATGATGCCGCCGCCGAGGAGAGGACCGGCGCCCGTCTCCACGTAGAGCATCACGCCGGGCCGGGGCCTCGGCAGCGCCCAGTGCTCCGCGAGCGCCGCCGCGCTCGAGTCGTTGACAACCTCGATCCGCACCGCCTCCGGAGCGCCCGCCGCGCGCACCAGCCCGACGAGGTCGAGGTGGCCCCACCCGAACTCGAGGGTGTCGGCGATCCTCGCGTCCGACCCCACCGGGCCCGGCACCGTCACGGTGCAGGAGATGAGCACGCCCTCGTGCTCCGCCGCGAGGAGCACGGCGCGCGCGATGAGCGCGGCGATCTCGTCCGCGACGTCGCCGGGCTGACCCCAGCCGTGCGAGACGGTGCGCGACGCCGAGTCGAGCAGGAGCCCTGCGCTCGAGTGGAGCTCGGCGGTGAGCCTCTCGCGCTCGATGCGGACGGCGAGCCCGAGGCAGCGATCGGGCACCTGCTCCACCGTGATGCGGGGACGCCCGCGGCCGCGCGGTTCGCCGGCGCCCGCGCGCTGATCGCGGACCAGGCCCCGGTCGGCGAGGTCCGCGACGAGGTTGGTCACGGACGCCGGCACCATCCCGGTGGCGCGCTCGATGTCCTTGCGTGTGAGCGTGTGATGGTCGCGGAGCATCCGCATGACGATGCCGAGGTTGTGCGAGCGCAGCGTCGAGGGGTCCGCGGGGGCGTCACCCGGCAGCGATGCGAGCGGACCCGACGCGCGCGCGACGCCGCGCGGCGGCACGCCACCACGCGTCTCGGGCACGGATCCCATGGGGAGCAGGGTACGCGCGCCCGCGGACGCCGCCGCGCACCCTCAGCGCGCGCCCGCTCCCGGCATCAGGGTGGTCAGCATGGACCGCGCGAACTCCGGCAGGGTCGCGAACAGCCTCAGCTGCGCGAGGGGCGACGCGCTCTCGTCGAGGAAGGCGAGGATCCGCTCGGGCGGGTTGCGGCGCAGCATCGCGCCGAGCACGGCCCGTGCACCGTCGGGGTCCTCGCGGATCAGCCGCAGGAGCGCCGCGTCGAGCGCGCGGTGCCACCGGCTGCCCGGCCATGCGCCGCCGGGGTCCTGTCCGGCGGCGAGCCGCGCCGCGATCGCCTCGCTGTGGCGTTGGATGCGCGCGAAGGCGTAGCCGGTCGATGCCTTGACCAGCCCCGCCGCGGCCCCGATCGGCACGATCGCCCCGCCGCCGTGCGCGGGCGCCGCGGCGAGGAGCGGGATCCGCCCGCGTTCGCGCCCGACCTCCGTCACGGCTCCGGCCTGCAGGACCTCGCTCAGGTACCGCGCGAGGCGAGGCTCGTGCTCGGGCGTCTCGCCCGCTCGCGTGTACGCGGTCCTCTCGACGAGGGCCTCGTGGGTCGAGGTCGGCAGCACGTACACGAACGCGACGCCGCCCTCCTGGGGCGTCCGGAAGTCCATGAGCGTGACGGCGCCGGGGTCGAACACGGCGGCCTCGGTCCGCACGCGGAGCCCGAGCAGGTCGAGCGCGGGACCGTCCGCCGCCGGGAGCCCGGGCCGGACCGAGTCGAACACCCGGCTCGCGCGCAGCTCCAGGCTGCCCGCATCGGTCTCGACCGCGACCCGCGCGCCGTCACCCTCCGCCTCGACGCGGGCGGCCCGCCCCGCGATCCGCCGCCATCGGGGATGCTCGGCGAGCACGGCGTCGGCGGCCGAGGCGAGCGCGACCCCGGTCTGGACCCGGTACGCGTACGGGGCCAGGTCCATGCGCCGGCCCCAGCCCTCGTCGGCCACCACCGCGTGCGGATACGCCACCGAGGCACGCGGATCGAGCAGCCCGCGCCCCTCCGACCACCACGCCCACGAGCGGTGCTCGACCGGGCGCGCGCCGTCGTCGATCAGCACCACGTGCTCGCCCCACCCGGCGGCGGCGAGGTGGCACAGCAGCGAGAGCCCCGCCGCGCCGCCTCCGATGATCACGGCATCGGCCCGCTCGACCGTGACCGGGCTCATGCGTGCGGCACCGGGATCAGCCCGAAGGCGTCCTCGTCCTCCTGCGCGTTGTGGAGCCTCAGCACCGCGTGGAGCCCGTAGAGGAGCCGACGCGCCTCGATGACGGTCTCGGCGTCCGCGGGCGCCGGCGCGGATTCGAGCAGGCGCCTCAGGCGCGTCACCTGGTGCTCGATCTCCGCATGGGTGCGGCTCAGCGCCGCCACGGCCTCGCGCGTGCCGCGCGCCCGTGCCACGATCGGGACGAGCCGCTCCTCGTCCGCCCGCTCGTGGGGCAGCAGCTCGGTCTCGAGCGCATCGGCGAGGGCGCGCGCCTCCGCGAGGTCCGGCGCCTGGGTCGACATCGCGTCGGCGACGGTCGCGATCCGTTCGACGAGGGGCCCGAGCCCGTCGTGCTCCTCGCGCAGCCGCCGCAGAACCTCATGCTCCTCGGCGGTGAGCTCCGGGCCCGAGGCCCGTCCGGGCAGCACGGCCCGCAGCGCGATCGCGATCGCCAGCACGTCGATGACCTCCTGAAGCGCGGCGCCCACCGTCGGGCTGAGGTAGCCCAGCGCCGCCGCGACCATCGCGACGAGGGAGAGCCCCATCCCGACGGCGACCGCCTGGAGCGCGATCCGCCGGGACCGGCGGGCGACGGACTTGGCCTGCGCGAGCGCGTCGACACGGTCCACCGTGAGCACCACGTCCGCCGCCTCGGACGAGGCGGTCGCGCCGCGCGCGGCGAGCGCGACGCCGACGTCGGCGGCCGCGAGCGCAGGGGCGTCGTTGATGCCGTCGCCGACCATCACCGTCGACCCTCGCCCCGCCTCCCGGCTCAGCGCCGCGAGCTTGTCCGCGGGGGTGCACTCGGCCAGCACCTCGTCCACGCCGACGATGCGGCCGACGGCGTGCGCGACGTCGGCGCGGTCGCCCGTCGCCAGCACCACGCGGTCGATCCCGGCGTCCCGCAGCGCGCGCATCATGCGGGGCGCATCGGGGCGGATCGGGTCCTGAAGCGTGAGCACCGCCGCGGGCGTCCCGTCGATCTCGACCAGCACCGTCATCGAGCCGTCGAGCTCGGCGCGCCGCCGCACCCGCGTCACCCACTCGGGCGGACCGTCGCCGACGATCCACGTCGGCCTGCCCACGCGCACACGGCTGCCTCCGACGGTGCCGGCCACGCCCTGCCCGTGAACCTCCTCGACCCCCTCGGGACGTTCGAGCGTCAGCCCTCGCGCGAGGGCGGCCTCGACGATGGGTCCGGCGAGGACGTGAGCCGACATCTGGTCGAGGCTCGCGGCGAGCCGCAGCGCCTCGTCCTCCGCTCCGCCCTCGGTCACCACGCTCGCGACCGCCGGGTGGCCTCGCGTCAGCGTGCCGGTCTTGTCCACCACCATCACGGTCGCGCGCGCGAGCTGCTCCAGGGCGCCGCCGCCCTTGATCACCACCCCGAGGCGCGCCGCGCGCGACAGCCCGGACACGAGCGCGATCGGAGCCGCGAGCAGCAGCGGGCACGGCGTCGCGACCACGAGGACCGCGACGGCCCGCACGGGGTCGCCGGCGGCCCACCACGCGGCACCGGCGAGCACCAGGGTGACGGGCACGAAGATCACGGCCCAGCGGTCGGCGCTCCTCACGAACGGCGCCGAGGCCGCCTGCGCCTCCTCGACCAGCCGCACGAGAGCGGCGTAGGTGGACGCCGCAGCCGTGGTCGTCGTGACGATCTCGACCGGCTGGCCTCCGTTGACCACGCCCGAGCGGACGTCGTCGCCCGCGGGGCGCTCGACGGGATCGGGCTCGCCCGTGAGGGCGCTCTCGTCGAAGGTGGCGGACGCGGTCAGCCTGCCGTCCACCGGCACCACCTCACCCGGTCGCACCAGCAGGTGCTCCCCCACCCCGACCTCGTCCACGGGCACCTCGACCACGCCGGACTCCGTGAGGCGACGCGCCGTCCGCGGCGCGCGCTCGGTGAGAAGGCTCAGCTCGCGCCGGGCGCGCGCGTCCGCGCGGGCCTCGAGCACCTGCCCGGTGGCGAGCATGAGGGTGATGATCGCGCCGGCGAGGGGCTCGTCCACGGCGAGCGCGCCCGCGAGCGCGAGGACGGCGATGATGTCGACCGTCGGGCGCCGGTGGCGCGCGGCCTGGACCGTCGCCGCGAGCGCGAAGACCAGGCCGAGGACGGTGCCGGCGACCCACAGGGCCTCGGCGACGCCTGGCGCGCCGCTCCACCAGCAGACGGCTCCCCCGGCCAGCAGGAGGCCCGAGAGGATCAGCACGATCATCTCGAGGTGACGCCGGACCGCCCCGACCATGTCCTCCACGCTATGCCCGAGGCGGGGTCCGGCGCCGGGGCGAAGGTCACGGCATGGTGCGCCTGGCGCGATTCGAACGCGCGACACCCGCTTTAGGAGAGCGGTGCTCTATCCCCTGAGCTACAGGCGCCTGCAACGGGGTGCACGCACCAGGGTACCGGCTGCGCGCACCCCGCCCCGCGCATCGTCCACCCCACCCCGCCCGGATCGGGACGGTCAGTACCGGTGGCGGCCGCCCGACCACCGCCCACGGGACGCTGAGGTCCGGCGGGACGCTCAGAACACGCCGTGCACGTGCTCCCGGCAGTAGGTCTCGTAGATCTGCTCGAGGCAGTCCATCGTCTCCGCCGGGAGCTCCGGGAAGTCCGCCGCGGCGGCGTTCGACCGCGCCTGCGACACCTTCGAGGCGCCGGGGATCATGGTCGCCACGCCGACCTGCTTGAGCCAGCCGAGCGCCATCTGCGCGGTGGTCCACCCCTCGGGGGTGAGCGCCGCCACCTCGCGGGCGGCCTGCACGCCCACCTCGAACGGGATGCCGGAGAAGGTCTCGCCGATGTTCATCTTCGCACCGTCGCGGTTCCACGTGCGGTGGTCCTCGGGGGCGAAGGTGGTGTGCTCGTCGTACTTGCCGGACAGCAGTCCGGAGGCGAGCGGGAGGCGCGCGATGATGCCCACGCCCTTCTCGGCTGCGAGCGGGAGCACCTGCTCGAGCGGCTTGCGGCGGAAGATGTTGACGATGATCTGGATGGTCGCGAGGTCGGGCTGCTCGAGCGCGGCGAGCGCCTCGTCCACCAGCTCGACGCTCACGCCCCAGCGCGCGATCCGCCCCTCGTCGACCAGCGTGCGCAGGTCGTCGTAGACGCGCCCGTCCGAGTACACCGGCGTGGGCGGGCAGTGGAGCTGCACCAGGTCGAGCGTGTCGACGCCGAGGTTCTCGCGCGACCGGTCGGTCCAGCGGCGGAAGTTGTCGAGGGTGTACTCGGACGGGACGTGCGGCTCCGCGCGGCGGCCCATCTTGGTGAAGACCACGAAGTCGTCGCGGTCCTCGCGTCCGGCGAGGAAGCGCCCGATCGCCTTCTCCGAGCGCCCGTCGCCGTACACGTCCGCGGTGTCGAACAGCCGCGTGCCGGCGTCGGCGGCGGCGTTCAGCACCTCTTGCGCCGCCTCGTCGCCCACGGTGGCCCAGTCGCCACCCAGCTGCCACGTCCCCAGACCCACCAGGGAGATCTCACGTCCAAGGTTCGGCACCGTCGTCGTCCTCATGGCTCCAACCTAGCGGCATCCGAGGCGGCCCCGCAGCCGTACCGAGCGGTCGTGCCCCCGACACGACGAGGGCCGCCACCGGAAAGGTGACGGCCCTCGTGCGACGCGTGGATCAGGTGACGCGGCGGTACTGCGGGTTCGACTGCCAGATCGCGCGGAACTGGATGGTCTTGCCCGGACGCGGCGCGTCGATCTGCAGGCCGGGGCCCGCGTAGATGCCCACGTGACCGGGGGTCACGATGATGTCGCCGGCCTGCGGGCTCGAGACCTGCGTGCCGACCGAGTAGTAGGCGCCGGAGGACCGCGGGAGCGAGACGCCGAGCTGGCCGTAGACGTACGACACGAAGCCCGAGCAGTCGAAGCCCGACGGCGAGGAGCCGCCCGAGACGTAGGGCACGCCCACGTACTTCGAGGCCTCGGCGATCACGGCGGAGCCGCTGATCGCGGCCTGGACCGCCGAGGACTGCGACGAGGACGAGGTCGACTCGCTGCTCGACACCTCGGTGGCGCCGCTCGTGGTGGACTCGCTCGAGCTGCTGGAGTCGGAGGACTCGCTCGACGAGGTCGAGGACTCGGTCGAGGTGGTGGTCTCCTCGACCACCACGGGCTCCGGCTCGGGCTCGGGCTCCGGCGGCGGCGGCACCTTGACCTTCACCGTGGGGGTGTCGATCTCGTAGGCGCTCTTCTTGGTCTCGGTGGTCAGCTCGGGGATGTCGGCGACATCGCTGGAGTAGGCCGCTGCGTCGAGACGGGTGCCGTCGGCGACCGTGTCATCGGTCACGAGGGCGGCGGCGGCGGCTCCGGTCAGGGGGACCACCACGAGCGCTGTGCCCGTGGCCGCGGCCACCGCGCGCGTCTTGGCGCGCATGTATCCGTACTTCAAAGTGTTCGTTCCTTCCGCGCCCCGTGCGCGTCGATGTTTCTGCACCCCTACGCTCGCGTCATCTTCGAGCGTTGCCTCTTGTGGGGGGCGCGGTGGAGGGGTTCTCCATGCCCTGAAGGCCGTCGTTGTTACCGAAAATTTATCAAAGAACCCTAGGAAGGCAAACCAAAGATGTGTCGCGCCTGGTCTCTGCCCAGAACGCCCCTGGCTCCGCCGAGGGTCACGACGATCGCATCGCCCTCCTCGGCGACGCCCACGGTCGCGCCTGGAAGCAACCCGTTCTCGACCATCTCGCCCAGCAGCTGGAGGTCGGCCTGCGGGTGCTCGCCGATGCGGGTCACCGTGACCTGCGTCACACCTGCCGCGGCGAGGTCCGTGAGGCCCCTCTCGGCGGAATCGCCCGCGCCCTCGGCAGCGCCGACTCCGAGCTCCGACAGCCCCGGGATGGGATTGCCGTACGGGGATACCGTCGGTTCGCCGAGGATCTCGAGAAGCCGCCTCTCGACGCGCTCGCTCATCACGTGCTCCCAGCGGCATGCCTCCTCATGGACGTGCCCGAGGTCGAGTCCGATGACGTCGGTCAGCAGGCGCTCCGCGAGCCGGTGCTTGCGCATCACGCGCGTCGCGAGCTCATGCCCCTCGGGCGTGAGCTCGAGGTGCCGGTCGGGTGTGACGACGACAAGCCCGTCGCGCTCCATCCTGGCGATCGTCTGAGACACCGTGGGCCCGGCATGGCCCAGGTGCTCCGCCAGACGGGCGCGCATCGGCGTGACCCCGTCCTCGATCAGCTCGTAGATGGTGCGGAGGTACATCTCCGTCGTGTCGATCAGGTCGGTCATGACATCAGGAGGAGTAACGACCCATGCCGATGTAGCGCCAGCCCGCATCGAGCCATGAGTCCGCAGGCAGGCAGTTCCGCGCGTCGATCACGACCTTGTTCGCGACGGCCTCACCGACCGCGTGAGGGTCAAGGCCCCGGAACTCCTTCCACTCCGTGGCGACCACGACGATCTCAGCGTCGGCGATGGCCGCCGCAGTGCTCTCCGCGAACGTGATGGTGGGCCACACCGCGGCGGCGTTCGCCATTGCCTCGGGATCGAACACGCGGACATCAGCCCCCGCGAGGTGCAGCTGCCCGGCCACGTCGAGCGCCGGCGAATCACGGATGTCGTCGGACTCCGGCTTGAAGGCCGCTCCCAGGACCGCCACCCTGCGGCTCAGCGGAGCGCCGCCGAGCTCGCGCTTGACCAGGCTCACCACATGCTGGCGCCGACGGAGGTTGACGTCGTCGACCTCGCGCAGGAACGTGAGCGCCTGGTCGACGCCCAGCTCTCCGGCACGAGCCATGAACGCGCGGATGTCCTTGGGCAGGCAGCCGCCGCCGAAACCCAGACCCGCGCCAAGGAACTTGCGGCCGATGCGCGCGTCGTGCCCGATCGCATCCGCGAGCTCCGTCACGTCCGCTCCGGTCACCTCGCAGACCTCGGCGATCGCGTTGATGAACGAGATCTTGGTCGCAAGGAAGGCGTTCGCGCTCACCTTGACGAGCTCGGCGGTCGCGAGGTCGGTCACGAGGAACGGCGTCTCTCGCGAGATGGCGTCGGCGTAGACCTCGCGCGCCACCTCCTCGATGCGGCCCGGACGATCCTTGTCGACGCCGATGACCAGACGGTCGGGGCGCAGGGTGTCCTCGACCGCGAAGCCCTCGCGCAGGAACTCGGGGTTCCACCCGAGCTGCGCATCGTCCCCCACCGGGGCGAGCTCGCGGACCCGCGCGGCGAGGCGCGCGGCCGTACCGACCGGCACGGTCGACTTGCCCAGGATCACGGCGGGACGGATCAGCAGCGGCGCGAGCGTCTCGATCACGGAGTCGACGAATGTCATGTCCGCCGCGTACGAGCCCTTCTTCTGCGGCGTGCCGACGCCGATGAAGTGCACGTCGGCGAACGAAGCCGCCTCGGCGGCGTCCGTGGTGAAGCGCAGACGCCCCGAGTCGACGTGCTTCCTCAGGAGCTCGGGCAGGCCGGGCTCGTAGAACGGGACCTCGCCCCGCTGGAGCCTTTCGATCTTGGCCGGGTCGATGTCGACGCCGATGACCTCGTGGCCGAGCTCGGCCATGCCGGCGGCATGCGTGGCACCCAGGTAGCCAGTGCCGAAGACGGAGATGCGCATTGTCATGCGCACAGGCTAGCGGCTGCCTACGACCTGAAGGTAGGGGCTTCGACCACCACCGCCGTCCCCACGGCGTCGACCACGAGCCGACCGTCCGCGTACGGAACGAAGGCGGCCTCGCCGCGCCTCAGCGCCACGCTGCCGCGCTCCCCGTGGACCGACGCGGTGCCGTCCACGGCGAGCACGATGCGGGGCCCGGGTCCGAAGGTCGCGGACCCCCGCTCGACCATCGTCAGGCAGAACTCGTCGACCGGAGCCGGGTAGCGGGTGACGACTCCCTCGGTCTCGGTGACCACCACCGGCGGAGGGGTCGGCGTGCCGTCGGTGAGCTCGACGAGCAGGTCGATGTCGACGGGCTTGGGGGTGAGGCCCGCCCGGACCACGTTGTCGGAGTTCGCCATGATCTCGACGCCCACACCCGACTGGTAGGAGTGGATGACGCCGGCCCCGGTGAAGCAGGCCTGGCCGGGCGTGAGGCGCACGACGTTGAGCGCGATGGCGACCAGCGCGCCGGGATCGCCGGGGAACTCGAGCGCGGCCGCCGAGGCGACCGCGAGCGACTCCGGAACGCCCGAGCGGCCGCCGACCTCGACGAGCGCCTCGAGCGCCTGGGGAGCCTCGGGATCACGCAGCACGCGCTGGATGTACTCGCCGAGCGCCACCGTGGGCTCCGTCGCGTTCGCGAGGTCCTCCGCCCAGCGCCGCGTGCACGGCTGGCCGAGCCACACGAGGTCCTGAGCGACAGCCGATGCGGGACGGAAGCCCGCGAGCAGCGTCATCGGCGTGAGGGCGACGATCATCTCCGGCTTGTGCGACCGGTCCTTGAACGTGCGGGTCGGGGCCTCGACGGGGACGCCGCGGCCCTCCTCGTCCTTGAAGCCCGCCTCCGCCTGCTCGAGCGTCGGGTGCACCTGGAGCGAGAGCGGCTTCGCGATCGCGAGCACCTTGAGCAGGTACGGAAGCCGCTCCCATCGGGCGGCGAGCGCCGGCCCGAGCATCGTCTCCGGCGCACGCGCGATGAGCGCGTCGAGAGGCTCCTGCTCCCCGGGGTGCAACCCGAGCTCGTCGGCGCCCTGATGGTGCGCGGCGGTCGCGAGCGCGGGGGCGGACGCGTGCGCGCCCCACCAGGCCTCGGCGACGGGCGCGCCGGAGACAGGGCGTCCGACCAGGTCCTCGAGGACCTCGGTCATCCCCCACGCGTAGTTCTGAAGGGCGGGCTGCAGGCGGTACACGTGCGCCATGATGCCAGGCGGGGCGCCACTACAGTGATGCCATGACGGACATCATCGAGATCCCGGCTGCCCTCCTGCCCCTCGACGGGAGGTTCGGGTCGGGTCCGTCCAAGGTGACGGACGCGCAGGTGAAGGCCCTGGTCGCGAGCCAGCCGGGCGTGCTCGGCACCTCGCATCGCCAGGCGCCGGTCAAGGGACTGGTGCGCGACATCAGGTCCATGCTCGGCGAGCTGTACGCGCTCCCCGAGGGCTACGAGGTCATCCTCGGCAACGGCGGCTCGACCATGTTCTGGGACGCCGCGGCGTTCTCCCTCGTCCGCGAGCGCGCCCAGCACTGCACGTTCGGCGAGTTCGGCGCAAAGTTCGCCAAGGCGACAGGCGGCGCGCCCCACCTGTCGGCATCGTCCGTCCGCACCGCCCCCGCGGGAGGTGCGATCCTCCCTGAGGCCGAGGACGGCATCGACGTCTACGCGTGGCCGCACAACGAGACGTCGACCGGGGTGTGCGTGCCCGTGGTGCGCCCGACCGGGATCGGCGACGCGCTCACCGTCGTCGACGCGACCTCCGCCGCGGGGGGCGTCGAGGTCGACATCGCCCAGGCCGATGTCTACTACTTCGCGCCGCAGAAGAGCTTCGCGGCGGACGGCGGGCTCTGGTTCGCGATCGTGTCGCCGGCCGCGATCGCGCGCATCGAGGAGATCGCGGCGAGCGGCCGCTGGATCCCCGAGTCGCTCTCGCTCAAGGTCGCGCTCGACAACTCGCGCGCGGACCAGACCCTCAACACCCCCGCGGTCGCGACCCTCGTCCTCATGCGCGCGCAGCTCGAGTGGATGCTCGCGGGCGGCGGCCTGGGCTTCGCAGCGGCACGTTCGCGCGCCTCGTCGGACCTGGTCTACGCCTGGGCGGAGCGAACGGGATGGACTGAGACGTTCGTCACAGACCCTGTCCTTCGCTCCCCTGTGGTTGCGACCATCGATCTGCACCCGAGCGTGGACAGTGCGGAGCTCCGCCGTCACCTGCGCGCTCAAGGCGTTGTCGATATTGATCCGTACAGGAAGCTCGGCAGGAATCAGATCCGCATCGGTGTGTACCCCGCGGTGGATCCGGAGGACGTCGGCCGCCTGGTGAAGTCGCTGGACTACCTCGTGGAGAGATTGCTGACATGACCGAGATGCAGGATGTGCTGGAGCACAGCCGTCGACGTCGTCGTCACGCTCCGGCCATCCTGCTCGGCGGGCTGCCGGTCGTGATCGCGTCCACGGCCCTCGTGGGCGCCTACACCTTCGTGCCCGCCAACCCCGCGTACGCGCAGGACGCGATCCACGTCCCCGAGATCGGCACGGACGAGCCCCAGCCGCTCCCCTCGATCACCGCGGACGACGCCGATGTCGTCTCCACCGCCTTCCACCGGGTGAAGGTCACGGTCCCCGAGCCGGAGCCGGAGCCCGAGCCGGTCGAGGCGCCCGTCTCCGCCCCGACCACCGCCTCGGCGCCGAGCAGCTCGTCGAGCGGGTCCTCCGGCGGCTCGTCGGGCACGTCGTCCGGCTCCACCTCGCAGAAGTCGAGCGGCTCCACGTCGCAGAAGTCCTCCGGCTCCACCTCGACCACGACCAGCGCCAAGCCGAAGACCGTGGACTTCACCGCCTACTGCGCGAACCCCCAGTCCCCGTCGGGCGCGTCGAGCGTGAGCGGCCTGCTGAGCGCCGCGAACGCCGAGCGCGCGAAGGCCGGCATCGCGCCGCTGTCCTGGTCGGGATCGCTCGCCTCCGCCGCGACCTCGTGGTCGCAGTCGATGGCCGCGAAGGACTCCTCGACCGAGGCGCTCGCCGATGCGCTGGCGCACAACCCGTCCCGGCCCGGCGCCGAGAACGTAGGCGTCGTCTACCGCTCCACGGGCATGTCGGAGTCCACCGCGATGAACAAGCTGCACGTCAACTGGGTCTACTCGTCGGGTCACTGCGCGAACCTCATGAACCCCGCGTACACCCAGATGGGCGCGGGTGCCGCCGTCACGGACGATGGCACCACCTGGTACGCGACCGAGAACTTCCGCTGATCACTCCACGCGGTGCGCGTGCGCGGGCCGCGTGCGCGGCACCCACGCGGCGAAGCCCGCGGTAGCGGCGAGGCCGATGCCGCCGACCGCGACGAGCCCGACCGGGAGCGCCAGCATCGCACCTGCCGAGACGATCGCCGGCCCCGCGAGCCCTCCCACGTCCTGCAGCACCATCCACACGCCGGTGAACACCGACCGCCCGTGCTCGGGCGCGACATCCGCTCCGAGCGTCATCACGAGCCCCGAGCCCCATCCGTTGCCGATGCCGAGCACGAGCGCGACCGCCGTCACCTGCGCGACGCCGTCAGTGAGCGGCAGCGCGAGGAAGCCGAGCGCGAGCACCAGGGTCGACGGGATCGCCGTCCACAGCCGGCCCTTGCGGTCCATGACGGCGCCTGCGGGGTAGAAGAGGAGCATGTCGATGCCCGCGGAGATCGAGAACACCAGGGTCGCGACCTCGGGATCCAGCCCCACGTGCGAGGCCCACAGCGGGACGACCGCGATGCGCGCCTGACGCAGCGCGCCCGTCGCCACCACGGTGACGCCGAGCGTCGAGAGCACGTGCCGCTGCTCGCGGATCACGTCGCGCACCGCCACCCGGCTCGACGGTCGGACGATGCGCCGGTCGCCGCGCATGCCCACGAGCGCGAGCAGCGCCATCGCAAGCACGATGCAGCCCGCACCGAGCCAGTACGTCGCCGAGAGGCCGAGCACGGCGATCACCACCGAGCCGAGCAGCGGGCCGATGAAGTTGCCGATGCGCCACACGCCCGCGAGCGTGGTGAGCGACCGTGCGACGCCGGCACGGGACACGACGGCGAGGGTCTGCTCCTGCCGGGCGACGTGGTACGAGGCGTGCCCGAGGCCGACCAGCACCGCACCGATCATGAAGACAGCGAGGTCCGGTTCGATCGCGGTGACGACCGCGCCGAGCCCCAGCACGGCGAGCGCCGTGAGCGCCGCGTGCGCCGCGCCGAGCCGATGCACGAGCGCGCCGCCGAGGGCGGAGCCGGGCAGCCGCCCGAGCTGATAGGCCGCGACGGCGAGCGAGCCGAACGCCACCGAGTGGCCCATGTCGACCACCGAGAGCGCGAGCACCGGCAGCATCGCGCCGATGCCGATCTCCGCGACGAGGGTGGGCACGTAGACCCGCGCGGCGATCGCGCGGGCGACGCGCCTCGTCGATGCCGGCGCCTCAGTCAGCCTGACGCTCCGGCTCGCCGTCCTCCACGGGGGTCTCGGACCGGTCCGCGCGCGGCTCGACGTCGTCCACGGGGCCGGCCTCCACGGCAGCCTCGACCGCGGCCTCCTGCTCGGACGCGTCCTCGCCGGCCTCCTGCGGGGCGGGGGCATCGTCAACGGGGGCCTCGCCCGGGGAGACGTCCTCGACAACGTCGTCGGCCGCAGGCTCCGGCTCGGGCTCGGGCTCGGGCTCCGGCTCGGGCTCGGGCTCCGGCTCCGGCGTGAGATCCAGGGCGACCGGGACATCGTTCTCGAAGACCGGGTCGGCGTCGGGCCACTGAGTGGCGCCGCGCTCGACGTCGGTCTCGGAGTGCGCGCCGCAGCCGTGGTCCACGCTCACCACGCGGCCGTCGGACGGCGACCACTCGTTGGCGCACGCACCGAAGCGCATGCGCATCGAGCCGGTCAGAGGGATGAAGAACGCGCAGGTCGAGCACGGGGCCGACGAGGCGATCGCCGAGCCGGCGCTCGGACCGTGCGAACCGCGGTACCAGCGGTCGGCCACGTCGCTCCGGCCGTCGGATCCGAGCACGCGCGGGCGGCCGAGGCCGAGCTCCCAGTTCGCGAGGCGGTCCTCGTCCTCCTCGCCCGTGGCCTCGTAGCCCTGGACCAGGCGGCTGTCGCCGGGGATGTAGGGAAGGACCATGGTGGGCTCGAGGTCGCCCGGGCGGACGCGGTCCGCCCACGGCACCCAAGCCGGGGCGAGCAGCGCATCGTCCGCGGGCACCAGGTGCGCCTCGCACACGGTCGCGGTCTTCTGCCGCGGCGCGCGGGCGACCGTGACGGACCACACCCAGCCGCGGTAGCCCGGCATCGTGCACGCGAAGAGGTGCGTGACCAGGCGGTCCTCGACAGAGGTCGCGGTGAGGTGCTCGCCGACCAGCGACTCGTCGCCCGCGGTCTCGACGGCGGCCTCGCGAGCGGCCTCGACGGCCGCGATCAGCACTGCGTCCTTGGCCATCAGGCGTCCAGCTGATCCGCGACGGCCCGCAGCACGGCGGCCACCTGGGCGCCGCGAGCCGGCTCCGGGTACCGGCCCTTGCGCAGGCTGTTCGACACGCCGTCGAGCATCTTGATGAGGTCCTCGACGATGACCGTCATCTCCTCGGGCTTCTTGCGGAGGTTCGCCGCGACGGACGGCGCCGCCTCCACCACGGTGACGTTGAGGGCGGACGGTCCGCGGCGGCCGTCCGCCACCGAGAAGTCGACCTTGGCTCCGGGACGCACGGTGGTGCCCGCCGGCAGCGCCGAGGCGTGCAGGAAGACCTCCGAGCCGTCGTCGCTCGCGATGAATCCGAACCCCTTGTCGGAGTCGAACCACTTCACCTTGCCAGTGGGCACATCTACCTCGTTCGTCCTGGATGGCGCCGCTGCTCGGCACCCCGCACGATTCTAACCGGACAGCGCGCACCCCTCCCATGCCGACGGCGCGCGGCCGAGACCTTTGCCTCGAACAGCGTCATGTGGGCAGACTGGTCGCGTAGAGGGAATCCCCAGACCACTCGAGGTGAACATGGCCACGGCACCCGCGCCTGCTTGGCTGCTCCCGGCGTACGTCCGGGACGCCGCCGCGGTGGGGGCGACCGCATCGGACGCGGAGGTCGCCGAGGCGGGCGCGCGCCTGCTGCTGCGCTGGCAGAACCCCGCGCGCCGCTTCCACGACGTCCGTCACCTGGTCGAGCTGCTCAACCGGGTCGACGAGCTCCAGCAGGAGACGCGGCGGCCCCACTGCGTGCGGCTGGCCGCCTGGTACCACGGCGCGGTGTTCGCATCGGACTCCGAGTCGGCCTACGCCGCGCGCGGCGGCGAGGACGAGGACGCGAGCGCGGAGTATGCGCGGATGGAGCTGCGCGATCTCGGAGTCCCGGACGCGAAGATCGATGCGATCGCCACGATGGTGAAGGGCCTCACGCGGCACGTCGTGGTGCCCGACAGCCCGGACGCGGCCGTGCTGTCCGACGCCGACCTCGCGATCCTGGCGTCGGATCCGCAGCGCTACAAGGCGTACATCCGCGACGTACGTGAGGAGTACGCGGAGATCCCCGAGGACCGGTTCCTGGAGAGCCGCCGGGCGATCGTCGCGCGTCTGCTGTCGCGCGACCGCCTGTACACGAGCCCGCTGGGCGCGACGTGGGAGGCGCAGGCACGCCAGAACCTCACCGCCGAGCTCGCGCGCCTCGACAAGGCCATCGCGGCGATGTCCCCGGCCGCCGACGGCGCCTGACCTCTCCCGCCGCCTCTCCCTCGGCGGCGCTCGCGCGCGGTACGCGCCTAGCGTCGGGATCACCCGAACCCGAGGAGGATCCCATGCAGTACCACGTCGATGCGGCCGAGGTCTCGGCCGCCTCCGCCCGCGCCGCGCGCTCGTCCGACGCGATCCGCGCGGAGGTCGCCTCGCTCATGGCCGAGCTCACCCGCCTCGACGCATCGTGGCGCGGCGGCGCGGCCTCCGCCTTCGGCGACGTGCGGGAGCAGTGGCGCGGCGCGCAGACGCACGTCGAGTCCGCGCTCGACGCCATCACGCAGGCGCTCGCGCACGCGGCTCGCTCGTACGAGGAGGCCGAGGCGACCGCATCGCGGCTCTTCGCGAGGTGACCCGACAGCCTCGATGCGCCGCCTAGCCTGGGACGGTGATCCTCATCGACCCGCCTCTGTGGCCCCGCCACGGCACGGTCTGGGGCCACCTCGTCTCGGACTCCTCGCTCGACGAGCTCCACGGCTTCGCCCGACGCGCAGGGATCCCACCGCGAGCCTTCGACCTCGACCACTACGACTATCCGGTCGAGCGCCTCGACGCGCTCGTCGCGCTCGGCGCCGTCGAGGTCTCGACGCGCGAGCTCGTCACCAGGCTCCGGGCCTCCGGGCTTCGCGTCACGGCCGCGCACCGGCGCCGCTGACACGACGAAGGCCCCCGCCCCCGGCGAACCGGGGACGGGGGCCTTCGTTCTGGCTTCAGCCCAGCGGTACGGGCTTAGAAGCCCATACCGCCCATGTCGGGCGCGCCACCGGCGGGCATCGCCGGCTCGGGCTCGGGCTTGTCGGCGACGACGGCCTCGGTGGTGAGGAACAGCGCCGCGATCGACGCGGCGTTCTGCAGCGCCGAGCGGGTCACCTTGACCGGGTCGTTGACGCCCGCGGCGAGCAGGTCGACGTACTCGCCGGTCGCGGCGTTGAGGCCGTAGTGGACCGGGAGGCCCTTGACCTTCTCCACGACGACGCCGCCCTCGAGGCCGGCGTTGACGGCGATCTGGCGCAGCGGCGCGGTGATCGCGGCCTCGACGATGCGGGCACCGGTGGCCTCGTCGCCCTCGAGCTCGAGGCCCGAGAAGGCGGACGTGCCGGCCTGGATCAGCGCGACGCCACCACCGGCGACGATGCCCTCCTCGACGGCGGCCTTCGCGTTGCGAACGGCGTCCTCGATGCGGTGCTTGCGCTCCTTGAGCTCGACCTCGGTGGCCGCGCCCGCCTTGATGACGGCGACGCCGCCGGCGAGCTTGGCGAGGCGCTCCTGGAGCTTCTCGCGGTCGTAGTCCGAGTCGGAGTTGTCGATCTCGGCACGGATCTGGCGGACGCGGCCCTGGAGCTGCTCCTCCGAGCCCGCACCCTCGACGATCGTGGTCTCGTCCTTGGTCACGACGACCTTGCGCGCCTGACCGAGGAGCTCGAGGCCCGCGTTGTCGAGCGAGAGGCCGACCGACTCCGAGATGACGGTACCGCCGGTGAGGATCGCCATGTCCTGCAGCATCGCCTTGCGGCGGTCGCCGAAGCCCGGCGCCTTGACGGCGACGGCCTTGAAGGTGCCACGGATCTTGTTCACGACGAGGGTCGCGAGCGCCTCGGACTCGACGTCCTCGGCGATGATCATAAGCGGCTTGCCGGTCTGCATGACCTTCTCGAGCACGGGCACGAGGTCCTTGACCGAGTTGATCTTCGACTCGACGAGCAGGATGTACGCGTCCTCGAGGACGGCCTCCTGGCGCTCGGGGTCGGTGACGAAGTACGCCGAGAGGTAGCCCTTGTCGAAGCGCATGCCCTCGGTCAGCTCGAGCTCGAGGCCCAGAGCCGAGGACTCCTCGACGGTGATGACACCCTCCTTGCCGACCTTGTCCATCGCCTCGGCGATGAGCTCGCCGATCGCGGGGTCGCCGGCCGAGATGCCCGCGGTCGCGGCGATCTCGTCCTTGGTCTCGACCTCCTTGGCGGCCTCGAGCAGCTGGGCGGTGACGGCCTCGACGGCCTTCTCGATGCCCTTCTTGAGCGCGATGGGGTTGGCGCCGGCGGCCACGTTGCGCAGACCCTGCTGCACGAGCGCCTGGGCGAGCACGGTGGCGGTGGTGGTGCCGTCACCCGCGACGTCGTCGGTCTTCTTGGCGACCTCCTTGACGAGCTCCGCGCCGATCTTCTCGAAGGGCTCCTCGAGCTCGATCTCCTTGGCGATGGACACGCCGTCGTTCGTGATCGTGGGGGCGCCCCACTTCTTCTCGAGCACGACGTTGCGACCCTTGGGTCCGAGCGTGACCTTGACGGCGTCGGCGAGGGCGTTCATGCCCCGCTCCATGCCGCGGCGGGCCTCCTCATCGAAGGCAATGATCTTTGCCATGGGGGTAGTACCTCTTCCGATGGATGACGGTCCCCCACCGCCCGCGACGGACGATGCGCGGGCCGGCGTTCCTGTCACGCCCGACCGCGTACCTCGGCGGAGAACCCTAGGTCTCTTAGCACTCGGACCTGCCGAGTGCTAACGCCGATTCTGGCACTCTCCCCCGTCGAGTGCAAACGCCGTGAGCGGTGTTCGCCCCAGGCGTGATCCGCTGCGGCGCGCGATGCGCCGCGGGTCCGGCTACGGCTCGGAGACCAGCTGGACCTCGACGTCGACGTCGGTGCTGGTCGCGTCCATCTCGACCGTGTCGATGCCGAGCAGCGACGCGACCTCGTCGGCGGTATCGGCGAAGGCCTCGTCCGCGTAGACCACGCGGTTGGCGGTCGGGATGTCGCCCGACAGGTTGGCCGCCGCCGGGGCCGCGAAGCCCGCGTCCTCGAGGATGGCCGCGTTCGAGCCGGCGAGTCCGGTGATGCCGGAGCCGTTGAGCACCGCGATCTCCGCCTCGTAGTCGATGACAGGCTCGGGCTCGGCGGTCTCGGAAGGCGTCTCGGACGGCTCCTCGGTGGGCTCCTCCGACGCGCCGTCGGTCGACCCGCTCGCCTCCGCCGTGGGCTCGGCCGACGCCGTGGCCTCGACCGTGGGGCTCGCGCTCGACTCGGACGCCGGGGTCACACCGGTGTTCCAGAACAGCTGCGCGACGATGAAGGCGACCAGTCCGGCGACGATGAAGACGACGAGCGGCACCATGGCGACGGTCCACCACGGGCGCGGGGCGCGATGCACCCCGACGGGGCCCCCGGAGGAGGCGATCTCGTCGAACTCGTCACGCTGGTAGTCGCTCGTCACGGGCACACCTTATCGTTCCGCCTCACGCGCTCAAGGGCGCCGCTCCGGCCCCGCGCCTGCGCGCGTCGCGCATGCGCCGCAGACGCTGGACCAGCACCGGATCGTGCGCGAGCGCCTCGGGCGAGTCGATGAGCGAGTTCAGAACCTGGTAGTACTGCGTCGCGCTGAGCCCCAGGCTCTCGCGCACCGCGTCCTCCTTGGCTCCCGCGTAGCGCCAGAAGCGTCGCTCGAGCGCGAGGATCGCGACGGCGCGCTCATCGAGCACAGAGCCCTGCGCCTCGGGTGCCGCGTCCATCGTCTCCTCCTCGTCGGTGGGGTCCACCCTAATCGCGCGCGCGGAGGCGCTCGGACAGGCGCGCGGCGACCCGTCGCTAGGGTGTGAGCCATGGACGAGGCGTGGCGCACCGGGGTCGCGCCGGACTGGGCCGAGGCTCTCGCTCCGGTCGAGGACAGGCTGCTCGCCGCCTTCGACGCGGTGCGAGACGAGCCGCACCTGCCCGCGCCCGACGCCGTGCTGCGCGCCTTCACGCTGCCGCTCGCGGACGTGCGCGTCCTGCTGGTCGGCCAGGACCCCTATCCGACGCCGGGCGACGCGGTCGGCCTGGGCTTCTCGGTAGCGCCGGGCGTGCGGACGCCGCCGTCGCTGCGCAACATCGCACGCGAGCTGCGCGACGACACCGGCGAGGAGCTCGGCTCGGGCGATCTCACGCACTGGCACGACCAGGGGGTGATGCTTCTCAACCGCGTGCTCACGGTGAGGCCCGGCGAGTCCGCGTCCCACCGCGGGCTCGGGTGGGAGGACGTGACCGCGCACGCGATCGCGGCGCTCGCCTCGCGCGGCGGACCGCTGGTCGCGGTGCTGTGGGGCAAGGATGCGCAGTCGGCCGCCCCGCTGCTCGGCGCCGTGCCGACGGTCGCGAGCGCGCATCCGTCGCCGCTCAGCGCCCGCCACGGCTTCTTCGGCTCACGGCCGTTCTCGCGGGTGAACGCGTTGCTCGAGGAGCAGGGCGCGCCGCCCATCCGCTGGGGATCCCCAGCGGATCGCACGGCGCTCTTCTGACGCGCCCCATCCTCGCCGGGACGCTCACCATGCTTCTGAGCGTGGATCGGTGCCGCACGGGACCGTCACCTCCACCGGGGTCGGACGCGAGCAGCCCAAAGCGTGGTGAGTGTCCCGTACGGCGCAGTCTCACCCCGCAGATGCGGGGTGAGCGTCCCGCCGGGGTTCGCGAGGAGCGAGTGGAGCTGGCAGCGGGACTCGAACCCGCAACCTTCGCTTTACAAGAGCGCTGCGCTACCGATTGCGCCATGCCAGCCGGGGCGCCCAGGATACCGGGGCCCGGAACGCGCGAGCGCCGCACCGCCCCTGAGGACGATGCGGCGCTCGGGCGACGGGATCAGCCCAGGCTCTCGAGGTACGCCTTGAGGTTGCCCGCGGTGAAGTAGTCGACGGACGGGGCGTCGTCGTTGCCCGTCTCGTTGAGAATGACGCCGTCCGCGAAGTCGCCGGTCTCGGACACGCGCACGGTCGGGGTGCCACGCATGCCGTCCTGCGAGGACTGCTCGGTCGCGGCGGTCGCCCACTTGAGCATGCCGTCGTCGTCGAGGCTGGCCGCGACGTCCTCGGGCACGCCCACGCTCAGCGCGATCTGCTCGATCTCGTCGTCGCTCAGGCCGTCCGAGTTCTCCTCGGGCTGGTTCGCGAACATCGCGGCCGAGAAGTCGAGGAAATGCTCGGGCGCGAGGTGGGCGACCACGCCCGCCGCGCCGGCGGAGCGGGTCGAGAAGCTCGTGCCGTTGGAGTAGCGGTCGAGGATCGAGATCGGGTGGTAGTACACCGCGATGTCGCCGGCCTCGCGCATCTCGTCGAGGTCGTCGGCGTTGGTCTGCTCGAACACGTTGCAGATCGGGCACATGAAGTCGAGGTAGATGTCGACGCGCGTGACGTCGGTCGGGACGTCCGCACCCGCGACACCGCCGGTGCCCACCGGGATGCCGCCGGTCGCGTCGGCCGAGGCGGGCTCGGTCGCGCCCTCGGTGCCGAGCTCGGGCACCTTGCTCTGGTTGACGATGAAGAAGATCAGGCCCGCGAAGAGCGCGAGGCCCACGACCGAGCCGGCGACGATCATCAGCATCGTCCGGCGCTCCTGGGCGCGCACCTGCGCCTGGGCCTGGGCCTTGGCCGCGGCGCGCGCGTCCGGAGCCTTGGTGTTCTTGCTCGCCATCGATCTCTCCAGATTTCAGTCGTTGGTTGTCACGACAACTTTAGTGGACGCCCGTCACGCCGCCCGCATCCACCCGTCGAGCGAGAAGCGGCTGCGCGGCCAGATGAGCAGGTAGGTGCCGAGCGCGACGAAGCCCGCACGTTCGAGCATGTGCACAGGGTAGTTGGTGGTGCCCTCGGCGACCTCGCCGCCGCCGCCGAAGCAGCCGCAATCGATGCTGAGGCCGTGCGCCCAGGCCCAGATCACGCCGGTCACGAAGGCGGCCATCATCACCAGCCACACCACGGAGGCCAGGCGGGTGAACAGGCCCGCGAACAGGAACACCGCGAGCAGCAGCTCGAAGAACGGGAGCAACGTGCCCACCAGCGGCACGAGGGCCTCGGGCAGGATCTCGTACGCGCGCACCGCGATGATCGACTGCGGGATGTCGACCATCTTGGGGATCGCGGCCGCGACCAGGATCACCGCCATCGCCAGGCGCACCACGGTGCTGAGCCACGGCTGCACCGCCGCCCAGCCGCCGGTCGCCCGCTCCTCGACCTCGACGGTCTCGCTGCTCATCGTCGTACTCCCTCGTGTTGCGATCCTCGCCACGGTACCCGCCCGCGCGGACCCGGCCTGCCCGCCCAACGTCCCGATGCGGCCCGACGTTCCCGCGCCTCCGGTCACCCCCCGGGGATGCCGGAGAGCGGCCACCACCACGCGTCTACCTGCACGTAGATCCCGATGCCGGCGACCAGCGTCGCGGTCATCGCCACCAGCGTCCACGCGGCCGTCAGCCCCCCGGTGGGCGAGACCGCCGCCGCGAGCCGATGCGCGCCGTCCCGGGTGGTCCGCATGAAGGGCCCGTAGGCCATCACGATGATCGCCGCGAGCGCTCCGAGCGCGAGCGCCAGCGCGGTGCCGAAGTAGCGGCCCTCGTCGGACGAGCCCAGCGCATCGGTCTCGACCACCAGCCATCGTGCGCCGACCGCGACGCCCACCCCGACGGCCGCCGCGGTCAGCGCCGCGGGGATGGTCTCCACGGCGGCGCGGAGCACATGCCACGGGAGGCCGATGGTCTGCACCACGGTGTCGGACGTCCTGCGGCGGCCGCGCCGCACCACCGCCGCGCCGATCGCGAGCGCGCGGCGCTGCACCCCGCGCGCGATGATCGCGAAGCCGACCATGACGAGGAACGCGACGAAGGGTGCGAGCGGCGCCGCCGCGACCACCACCACCGCCGCGAGCACCAGGAGCATGCGCCTACGCGGCGGCGGGGTCGGCTCCTCCTCGAGCTCGTCGTGCTCGTCGTGCACGTGCTCGTGGTCGTCGAAGACGCCGTCGAACGGGTCCTCGTCAGCCTCGTGGAAGCCGTGGTCGACGGCATGCTCGCCGCTCGGCAGCACCGTGGTGGGCGCGGTCGCGGCATCGTGCTCGGCCCAGGCCTGCGCGACCGGCGCGACGGCGGTCGGCGCGATCGCGGGCATCACCTCGGTCGCGCCGCTCAGCGCGGCGACCACGTCGCGCATCCCCGGGCGGGCGTTGACGTCGCGGCCGAGCGCGGCACGCAGCACCGCCGCGCCGGGAAGGTCGGGGAGCGTGACGTCGGTCTCGAGCGTGCGGCTGATCGCCCCCGTCCCGGATCCGAAGGGCGCCTGGCCCGTCATCGCGAACGCGACCGTCGCCGCCCACGACCACCGATCCGCCTGCGCCCCGGGCTCCGCGCCGTCGATCACCTCGGGCGCGACGTAGCCGGGCGTGCCGCTCACCAGGCCCTCGCGCGTGAGGCGCGCGTCCTCGGTGCGGTGCGCGAGGCCGAAGTCGATGAGCACCGGGCCGTCGGGCCCGATCATCACGTTGGACGGGGTGACGTCGCGATGCACCACGCCCGCCGCATGCACGGCCTCGAGCGCGGAGGCCGTCCGCTCCGCGAAGGCCGCGAGCGCGTCGCCGGTGAACGGTCCGTGGTGCCGGACATGGTCGAAGAGCGTCTCGCCGGCGACGATCTCGAAGACCACGAAGGTCTCGTCCTCGTCGAGCTCGGCGTCGAGGATGTGGGGGACGGCCGGGTGGCGCAGCGACTGGAGCGCGCGCACCTCGCGGGCGAGCCGGGCCGCCGCGACCTCGTCCTCGCGCGCGTCGACCAGCTTGAGCGCCGCCTCGTCCCCGCCCTCGTCGACCACCCGGTAGACCGAGCCGGAACCGCCCGAGCCCAGCCGGCCGAGCACGCGGTAGCCCCCGACGACGTCGCCTGCCTCACGCTGAAGTCCGGCCATGGACCCAACCTACCGGCGCATCGTGCCCCCTCCACGACGCCCGGGACCACGGGTGGTGTCGGGTCCCGCCCAGCCTGTGTCATGATGGGCGGGCCGGGATGAGCCCGGCAGTGTCAGTGTGGACACCACAACGGCATTTCTTCACTACGGATCGTCCGGCACGTACCTGCCGGTGAAGGGAAACACGGCCATGGCCACCGTTACTTATGACAAGGCGTCGAGGATCTACCCCGGCACCGAGCGTCCCGCCGTCGACTCGCTCGACCTCGAGATCGCAGATGGCGAGTTCCTCGTCCTCGTCGGCCCCTCCGGTTGCGGAAAGTCGACCTCGCTGCGCATGCTCGCCGGCCTCGAGGACGTCGACAAGGGCTCGATCTTCGTGGGCGACCGCGACGTCACCCACGTGCAGCCCAAGGACCGCGACATCGCGATGGTGTTCCAGTCCTACGCGCTGTACCCCCACATGACCGTCGCCGACAACATGGGCTTCGCCCTGAAGATCGCGAAGGTCGACAAGGCCACGATCCGCGAGCGCGTCGAGGCCGCCGCGAAGATCCTGGACCTCACCGAGTACCTCGACCGCAAGCCGAAGGCCCTCTCGGGTGGTCAGCGTCAGCGCGTCGCCATGGGCCGCGCGATCGTGCGTCAGCCGCAGGTGTTCCTCATGGACGAGCCGCTGTCGAACCTCGACGCCAAGCTCCGCGTCCAGACCCGTACCCAGATCGCCGCGCTGCAGCGTCGCCTGGGCACCACCACCGTCTACGTCACGCACGACCAGGTCGAGGCGCTCACCATGGGTGACCGCATCGCGGTCCTCAAGGACGGCGTGCTCCAGCAGGTCGGCACCCCGCGCGAGATGTACGACACCCCGGCCAACGTGTTCGTCGCCGGCTTCATCGGCTCGCCCGCCATGAACCTCTCGACGTTCCGCGTCGAGGACGGCTACGCGCTCATCGGCGACTCGAAGGTCCAGCTGCGTCGCGACACCATCGCGAACATGTCGGAGGCCGATGGCGGCGACGTCATCCTCGGCTTCCGCCCGGAGTCGCTCGACCGCGTCGCGCCGAACACGCCCGGCGCGTTCCCCGTCGAGGTCAACGTGGTCGAGGAGCTCGGCTCCGACGCCTACGTGTACGGCACCCTCCCGACCCCGGTCGCGACCGGTTCGAAGAACGTGGTCGGCGGCGCCGGCGACGGCATCGTCCGCGTCGACCCGCGTGACGTCCCCGGCAAGGGCGACACCATCTGGGTGACCATCCGCGAGGGCGAGCAGCACGTGTTCTCGTCCGCCACGCAGCAGCGCATCTCGACGCACGTCGTCCAGACGGACGCGTCGCGCACGCTCGCCGGCTGATCACAGCGCTTCACCGGAAGGGGCGGTCCCGTCAGGGGCCGCCCCTTTCGCATGCCCGGGCACGGTGCGCCAGGTCCCACGCACCCGTCGTTACGCTGGACCCATGCCGCACATCACTGGCGCCGCCGATCCCGCCCTCATGGAGCTGCCGTGGGAGATCCCGCTCTCGGCCTGGCCCGAGGACGTCATCGCCGCGCTCCCCCGCGGTCTGTCGCGTCACGTGGTGAGGTTCGTCCGCCACGGCTCGTCGGTGCTCGCGGTCAAGGAGACCAACCGCGAGATCGCCTACCGCGAGTTCCAGATGCTGCGCGAGCTCGAGCGCCTCGAGGCGCCGTGCGTGCACGCGGTCGCCGTGGTGACGCAGCGCCGCACCGCGATGGGCGAGGAGCTCTCCGCAGCCCTGGTCACCGAGCACCTGGCCTTCTCCCTGCCCTACCGCGCGCTGTTCTCGACCGCGCTGCGCAAGGGCACGCTCAACCGCCTCATCGACGCGCTCTCGGTGCTGCTGGTGCGGCTCCACCTCAACGGCTTCTACTGGGGCGACGTCTCGCTCTCGAACGCGCTGTTCCGGCGCGACGCCTCGGAGTTCTCCGCCTACCTGGTCGATGCCGAGACCGGCGACCTGCACGACACGCTCACCGACGGTCAGCGCGCGTACGACCTCGACATCGCGACCACCAACATCATCGGCGAGATCCTCGACCTCCAGGCCAACGAGGACCTGGACGAGGGCATCGACCCGTTCAAGATCGGCCAGCGGCTCGAGTCCAAGTACGACAAGCTCTGGGCCGCGCTCACCGCGACCGAGACCTTCGACGCCAACATCCCGTTCCGCGTCGCCGAGCGCGTGCGCGCGCTCAACGAGATGGGCTTCGACGTCGGCGAGCTCGACATGCTCTCGACCCCGGACGGCCAAGGCCTGCGCATCCGGCCCAAGGTCGTGGACGCCGGCTTCCACTCGCGGCGCCTCATGCGCCTCACGGGTCTCGACGTCCAGGAGAACCAGTCCCGTCGCCTGCTCAACGACCTCGACGAGTTCCGGCTCGTCCACCCCGAGATCGGCGAGGACGAGGCCTTCGGCGCGCACGCATGGCTCACCAGCATCTTCGAGCCGACGGTGCGCGCCATCCCGCGCGAGCTGCGCGGCAAGCTCGAGCCCGCGCAGGTGTTCCACGAGGTGCTCGACCACCGCTGGTACCTCGCGGAGGCCGCGGGCGAGGACGTGCCGATGCCGGTCGCGACGGCCTCGTACGTGAAGAACGTGCTGCCGCTGCGCCCCGACGAGCGCGCGGTGCTGGGGCGATCGATCGCGGAGATGACCGCGGAGCTGCCCGCTCTCACCGACGAGGTCGGCACCGAGTTCGAGGCGCGCGACCCCTTCGAGAACGACAACACGTACGCGTGGGGCGAGGTGCCCGAGCCCGAGACCAGCGCGCCCCCGCAGGTGCGTCGCCAGTCGACGCGCATCGCCGCGCCTGAGCGGTCGCCGCTCACGGGCGAGCTCGCGGCCAGGGCCGCGCGCGCCGCCATCGAGGACGAGGACGACGATGCCGCGGCCGAGGAGGCCGGCTTCTAGCGTTCAGCCTCGCGGGACCCCGGGCCTCTGCGGGCCCGGCCCGCCGCTACGCGCGCGCCGCCGCCTTGGATGCCTCGTAGAGCGCTAGCGAGGCCGCGACGGAGGCGTTGAGGCTCTCCGTGGTGGCCGCGATCGGGATCGAGACCACCTGGTCGCACGCCTCGCGCACCAGCCGCGACAGGCCCTCGCCCTCGGCGCCCACGACGATGACGAGCGGGCCGTCGAGCAGGTTCGACTCGTGGAGGTCGACCTCGCCGTCACCGGCGAGACCGAGCACGAACAGGCCCTGCTTCTTGTACTCCTCGAGCGTGCGGACCACGTTGGTCGCACGCGCGACGGGCAGGCGCGAGGCCGCGCCCGCGGACACCTTCCAGGCCGCGACGGTCATTCCGGCGGCGCGGCGCTCGGGGATGAGCACGCCCGACGCGCCGAAGGCCGCCGCCGAGCGCACGATCGCGCCCAGGTTGCGCGGATCCTGGATCCCGTCGAGCGCCATGATGCGCACCGGCGAGGGCGCCTCGAGCAGGTCCTTCGGGTCGGCGTACTCGTACGGCGGGACCTCGAGCGCGACGCCCTGGTGCGGCGATCCGTCGGCCAGCGCGTCGAGCGTCGCCTTGGTGACCTCGCGCACGGTGATCCCCTGCTCGACCGCGAGCGAGACGATCTCGGTGATGCGGTCGTCCGCGTCGATGCGGTTGAAGACGCTCAGCATCGTGGCCTTCATGCCCTCGCGGAGCGCCTCGAGCACGCTGTTGCGCCCCACCACGAGGTCGCTCGCGCGCGAGGTGCGGTCACGCGGGGTGGTCCTGCCCGCAGTCTGGGGCCGCTTGGCGGCCTCCTTCTCGGCGCGCACCTTGGCCTTGTACGCCTTGTGGTTGGGGCGGTCCTCCGCCTTGGGGGTCGGGCCCTTGCCCTCGAGGGACTTGCGTCCGTGGCCGCCGGTGCCGACCTGAGCGCCCTTCTTGGACCCCGCGTTCCGGGTCGCGCCGCGGCGCTTCGAGTTACCTGCCATGACTACAAGGGTAATAGCGGACGATGCGCCCGTCCGCCGCAGCGGTCCCGACGGGTGGTCAGGACTCGGAGGCGAGGGACCAGCGCGCGCCGTCCGCCGCGTCGGCGATGACGATGCCGGCGCCCGCGAGCCGATCGCGGATCGCGTCCGCCGTCGCCCAGTCCTTCGCGGCGCGCGCCTCGGCACGCGCCTGGATGTCCGCCTGCACCAGGAAGTCGAGCGCGGCCATCGCGGCGTCGGAGGCCCCTGCCTTCTCCCCCGCCCACTCGGGCGCCGCCGGGTCGAGGCCCAGCACGTCGAGCATCGCGCGGGCGGACAGCAGCGCGGCGGCGACCGCCGCATCGTCCCCCGCGGTGAGGGCGGCGTTGCCCGCCCGCACGGTCTCGTGGATGACCGCGAGCGCGCGCGGCACGCCCAGGTCGTCGTCCATCGCCTCGACGAAGGCCGCGGGCAGCTCCGCCGTGGCGACCTGCTCGCCCGACACGACCCCGACCTTCTCGGTGGCGCGGCTGACGAAGCCCTGGAAGCGCGCCCACTGCGCCGACGCCTCGTCCAGCGTCTGGGGCGAGTACTCGAGCATCGACCGGTAGTGCACGGCCGCGAGCGCGAGCCGCAGCGCGGCCGGCTCGTGGTGCGCGAGCACCTCGGACACCAGCAGCCCGTTGCCCAGCGACTTGGACATCTTGGTGCCGGACTGCGTCACCCAGGCCGAGTGCATCCATAGGCGGGCGAAGCCGTAGCCCGCGGCCTGCGACTGCGCCTGCTCGTTCTCGTGATGCGGGAACCGCAGGTCGAGGCCGCCGCCGTGGATGTCGAACTCCTCGCCCAGGTAGCGATGCGCCATCGCCGAGCACTCGATGTGCCAGCCCGGGCGGCCGGGGCCCCAGGGCGAGTCCCACGAGGCGGTCTCGGGCTCATCGGCCTTGCGGGCCTTCCACAGCGCGAAGTCGTGCGGGTCGCGCTTCTCCTCGGAGGGCGAGTCCTGGGCCGGGGAGAGGTCGTCGAGCGCCTGGCGCGTGAGCGAACCGTAGCCCGGGAACGAGCGCACGTCGAAGTACACCGATCCGCCCTGCTCGTACGCGTGCCCGTTGTCGATGAGCCGCGTGATCATCTCGAGGATCTCGGGGATGTGGCCGGTCGCGCGGGGCTCGGCGGCGGGCGCCTTGACGCCGACGGCGGCGTACGCGGCCTGGAACTCGCGCTCGTAGCGCAGCGCCCACGCCCACCACTCCCAGCCGGCGTCGGCGGCCTTGACCAGGGTCTTGTCGTCGATGTCGGTGACGTTGCGCACCAGGCTGACCTGGTAGCCCGACCGCTCGAGCCAGCGCTGCAGCACGTCGAAGGCGACGGCGCTGCGCAGGTGGCCCACGTGCGGCGAGCTCTGGACCGTCGGACCGCACAGGTAGATGCTCGCCTTGCCCGGGGTCAGGGGCTGGAAGTCGCGCTCTTCGCGCGTGGCGGTGTCGTACAGGCGGAGGGTCACGCGCCCCAGGCTACCGGGAGCGCGCGCCGCTGCGGGGCCCCGAGCCGGTCGGGACGCTCACCTGCACTTCTGGGGCTCCCGAGCATCGGGCGGGACGCTCACCCACATCTGCTGCGCAGCGGCGCGGATGACTGTCCCGTCCGGTGCAGCTTCGCCCGAGAATGCATGGTGAGCGTCCCGGCCCAGGAGGGCGCGGGGTCAGGCGGCGACGATGAGCGCGGTGGCGATCGCGGCGACGCCCTCGCCGCGGCCGGTGAGCCCCAGCCCGTCGGTGGTGGTGCCGGCGACGGTCACCGGGGCTCCGCATGCCTCGGACAGGGCCGCCTCCGCCTCGGCGCGCCGGGGCGCGAGCCTGGGGCGGTTGCCGATCACCTGGATCGCGACGTTGCCGATCACGAAGCCGGCCTCGCGCACCAGCCGCGCCGACTCCGCGAGCAGCGCGGTGCCGGCCGCGCCCGCCCACTCCGGGCGCGAGGTGCCGAAGTTCGCGCCCAGGTCGCCGAGACCGGCCGCGGACAGCAGCGCGTCGCAGGCCGCGTGCGCCGCGACGTCGGCATCCGAGTGACCCTCGAGACCCTGCTCGCCCGGCCAGGCCAGGCCCGCGAGCCGCAGCTCGCGGCCGCCTCCGAAGGCGTGGACATCCACGCCGATGCCGGTACGCGGAAGGCTCACACCGTCTCCTGTTCCGCGGACAGCGCCGCGATGTGCTCCGCGAGGGCGAGGTCGCCCGCATGCGTCACCTTGACGCCCCACTCGTGGCCCTCGGTCGCGACCACGCGGTAGCCGAGCTCGCGCGCGAGCGTCGCGTCGTCGGTCGCGCCCGAGCCGCCGCGCGCGTGCGCGTCGAGCAGCGCGGCCGCGCGGAAGCCCTGCGGGGTCTGGACGATGCGGAAGCCCGTCCTGTCGACGGGGGCGCCGAGCGCGCCGTCGGGATCGGGCGCGGTGACGAGGGTGTCGACCACCGGCACCACGGGGATCGCCCCGTCCGCGCCTGCCTCGATCGCGTCGATCACGGCCCGCATCGCCTCGACGGGCTGGAAGGCGCGAGCGGCATCGTGCACCAGGACGATGTCGTGGGAGCCCAGCCCCAGCGCGGCGAGCCCGGCGTTGACGGACTCCTGGCGGGTCCCCGCGCCGGGGACGATGCGCACCTCGCCGGCCGCGGCGACCCCCGCGAGGGCGCGCGCGAAGTCCTCGAGGTGGGTGGGAGGCGCGGTCACCACCACACGGGTGGCGACGCGCGCGATCCGGCGCACGGCGTGCGCGACGAGCGGTTCGCCCGCCACGGCGACGAGCGCCTTGGGAAGGTCGGACCCCAGCCGGGTCCCGTAGCCCGCGGCCGTGACGACGGCCGCGACGGTCACGAGGCGAGGACCTCGTCGAGTCGCGCCTCGGCGGCGCCCTCGTCGCACTTCTCCGCGAGGGCGAGCTCGCTCACGAGGATCTGACGCGCCTTGTGGAGCATGCGCTTCTCGCCGGCGGAGAGGCCCTTGTCGGTGTCGCGACGCGACAGGTCGCGGACCACCTCGGCGACGCGGATGACGTCGCCGGAGGCCAGCTTCTCGACGTTGGCCTTGTAGCGGCGCGACCAGTTGGTCGGCTCCTCGATGTAGGGCTCGCGCAGCACGCCGAACACCTTCTCGAGACCCGCCTGGTCGACGACGTCGCGGACACCCACCAGGTCGACGTTCTCCGCCGGGACCTCGATCGTCAGGTCACCCTGCGCCACCTTCAGCTTGAGGTAGGTCTTCTCCTCACCCCGGATGATGCGCTTCTTGATGTCCTGGATCTGGGCCGCCCCATGGTGGGGGTAGACGACTGTCTCGCCAACGACGAAGTTCATGGTGGAGTAATCCCCTTCTCGACGGAGCTCCATTCTACCAGTTCGCAAAACCGCAATAACAGGCGCATTCCGCCTGGCAGCGGGACCGAGGTCCCCGTACGCCTCCCGGGGTGCCCGTCCGGCACGCGGAGCCACTATCCTTCCAGTGACATCACCCCGGAAAGGTCCCCGCCGTGAAGCTCACCGCACGCGCCATCCCGCTCGCCGCCGTCGCCGTCCTGGCCACCGGCTGCAGCGCCGTCAACCCGATCACGACGCAGCAGGCGTACGACGCCTCGGACGGCGTGAGCATCGAGATCGGCGAGGTGACCGGGCTGAACCTGCTCGTCATCACCGAGGCGGAGGGCGCGCCCGCCGTGCTCACCGGCTCGCTGCGCAACGCCGGCGACGAGGACGCGACCGTGGCCGCGAGCGTCGACGGCGCGAGCATCGTCACCGTCGAGATCCCCGCGGGACAGACGGTCCGCCTGGGCGGCGAGGAGGGCGAGACGCACGTCACCGGCACCTCCACCGCGGCGCCCGGCCTGCTGCAGGAGGTCATCCTCCAGACGCAGGACCAGGGTCAGATCGTCGAGTCCGTGCCGGTGCTCGACGGCACGCTGCCCGAGTACGCGCCGGAGCTCGACAACCTGTAGCGGCCGCTCCAGCAGACGCACGAAGGGGCGCCCCGGATGGGGCGCCCCTTCTGCTTGTCCGGGCCCGCCCCTCATGCGGGGCCCGGCACGTCGATCAGCCGAAGCGGCCCGAGATGTAGTCCTCGGTGGCCTTCTCGGACGGCGTCGAGAACATCGTCGGGGTGTCGTTCATCTCGATGAGCTTGCCCGGCTTGCCCGTGCCCGCGATGTTGAAGAAGGCGGTGCGGTCGGACACGCGCGCGGCCTGCTGCATGTTGTGCGTCACGATGACGATCGTGTACTCGTCCTTGAGCTCCTGCATGAGGTCCTCGATCGCGAGCGTCGAGATCGGGTCGAGCGCCGAGCAGGGCTCGTCCATGAGGAGCACGTCGGGCTTGATCGCGATCGCGCGCGCGATGCACAGACGCTGCTGCTGACCGCCGGAGAGCGAGGAGCCGGGCTTGTCGAGGCGGTCCTTGACCTCCTCCCAGAGGTTGGCGCCGCGCAGCGACGACTCGACCAGGTCGTCCGCGTCCGAGCGGGACATGCGCTTGCTGTTGAGCTTCACACCCGCGAGCACGTTCTCCGCGATCGACATCGTCGGGAACGGGTTGGGACGCTGGAAGACCATGCCGACGTGGCGGCGGACCGTGACCGGGTCGACGTTGTCGCCGTAGAGGTTGACGCCGTCGACCAGCACCTCGCCCTCCACGCGCGCACCGGGGATGACCTCGTGCATGCGGTTGAGGGTGCGGAGGAACGTCGACTTGCCGCAGCCCGACGGGCCGATGAACGCCGTCACCGACTTCGGCTCGATCGCGAGGGACACGTCCTCGACCGCCAGGAAGTTCGAGTAGTAGACGTTCAGGTTGTTGACGTCGATGCGCTTGGACACGGTGTCTCCGGGTTCTGGCTCAGCGGCCGGTCTTGGGGGAGAAGAAGCGGGCGATGAGGCGGGCGATGAGGTTGAGGGCCATCACGATGAGGATGAGGACCAGCGCCGCCGCCCACGCGCGGTACTGCGTGATCTCGCCGATGCAGGTGTCGGTCGCACACGGCAGCGCACCCTTCTCGTACTCCGAGATGATGTAGACCGGCAGCGACATCATGCGGCCCTCGAAGAGGTTGAGGTTCATCGAGTCCGTCACGCCGACCGCGACCAGCAGCGGCGCGGTCTCACCGATGACGCGCGCGATCGCGAGCGTGACGCCCGTGGTGATACCGGCGATCGCGGTGCGCACCACGACCTTGAGGACCGTGAGCCACTTGGGCACGCCCAGCGCGTAGGACGCCTCGCGCAGCTCGTTGGGCACGAGACGCAGCATCTCCTCCGACGAGCGCACGACCACCGGGATCATGAGCACGGACAGCGCGACGGCGCCGACGATGCCGAGCTTGGTGCCCGGGCCCGCGATGATCGCGAAGAGCGAGTACGCGAACAGACCCGCGACGATGGACGGGATGCCCGTCATGACGTCGACGAAGAAGGTGATCGCACGCTTGAGCCAGCCGCTGCCGTACTCCACCAGATAGATGGCGGTGAGCAGGCCGATCGGCACCGAGATGACGGTCGCGGCGAGCGTCATGAGCAGCGTGCCGTTGATGGCGTGCGCGATGCCGCCGAACGAGGCCTCCGCGCCGAACACGCCGCGCATGCTCTGCTGCAGGAACTCGAGGTTGAAGCCCGCGTCGAGCCCCTCGGCGTCGGAGATGAAGAAGCGGTCGAGGCCGTTCCTCACCACCGTCACCGCGAGCCAGACCAGCGGTATGACGGCGAGCGCGAACGCGATGTAGATGACGACGGTCATGCCGACGTTCTTGAGCCGGCGCGACGTCGAGAGCGCGCCCAGGGGCGACGAGGCGGTGGTGGGGGTCATCAGTTGGCTCCCGAGAACTCGCTGCGGCGGGACACGACCCAGCGCGCGAGCATGTTCACGAGCAGGGTGATGAGGAACAGGGCGAGGCCCATCGTGATGAGCGAGTTCACACCGAGGGCGTTGGCCTCGGGGAACTGCAGCGCGATGTAGGCGGCGATGGTGTTGTGCTGGTTGGGCTGCAGGATGTGCGACGAGAAGGTGAGTCCGGGGCTGATGATCATCAGCACGGCCATCGTCTCGCCGAGCGCGCGGCCCAGGCCCAGCATCGTCGCGCCGATCATGCCCGAGCGGCCGAACGGGAAGACCGCCATGCGGATCATCTCCCAGCGCGTCGCGCCCATCGCGAGCGCGGCCTCCTCGTGGAGCTTGGGCGTCTGCAGGAACACCTCGCGCGAGACGGCGGAGATGATCGGGATGATCATGATCGCGAGCACGATGCCCGCGGAGAGCGCCACGCGGCCGGTGAAGACCTCGCCGGACTCCGGCGGGGCGAAGAGCGGGATCCATCCGAAGTTGTCCGCGAGCCATTGATAGAACGGCTGCAGGAACGGCACGAGGACCGCGACGCCCCACAGGCCGTAGACCACCGAGGGCACGGCCGCGAGCAGGTCGATGAGGTAGCCCAGACCCTGCGCGACGCGGCGCGGGGCGAAGTGCGAGATGAACAGCGCGATGCCGATCGACACCGGGGTGCCGATGAGGAGCGCGATCACCGAGATCAGCACGGTCCCGTAGACCAGGAAGCCGATGATCTCGAGCAGGCCCTGGCCGTCCTCCGGCTTGATGAAGGAGACCTTGTCGCCCAGGTCGCCGCCCGCGGCGCTGATCGCGGGCCAGGCCTCGACGAGGAGGAAGGTCGCGACGGCGGCCAGCGTGACGAGGATCAGCGATCCCGCGCCGGTCGAGAGGTACTTGAAGATGCTGTTGGCGATCGCCCCGGGGTGGGTGCCGTAGTCGCTCGCGGGCTCTGTCCCCGGCGACTGCTCAGTGGTCGTCACGCGCGCCTCTCCCTTGGTCGTCCGACCATCGTAATGGGCAAGGTGGTGGGCTCACTCGTCGAGAGTGAGCCCACCACCCCTGGGTCCTGCAGGTGCTTAGCCCGCCGCGATCTCGTCGAGGATCGCGGTGACGTGCGCGGAGAGCTCGTCCGACAGCGGCGCCGAGCCGGCGGCCGAGGCGGCGGCGGCCTGGCCGTCCGCCGAGGCGACGAACTTCTCGAAGGCCGTCACGAGCGCGCGCTCGGACTCGTCGTCGTACTGCGAGCAGACGATGTGGTACGAGACCAGCGTGAGCGGGTAGGCCGAGGAGTCGGTCGTGGTGCGGTCGATCGCGTACGCGAGGTCGTTCTCACCGTTGGCGTCCTCCGACAGCGGCGACGCGGCGACGATGTTCGCGGCGGCCTCCGGGGAGAAGGGCACGTACTCCTCGCCGACCTTGAGGGCGACGGTGCCGAGCGAGCCCGCACGCGAGGCGTCGGCGTAGCCGATGGCGCCGGGGGTGCTCGTCACGGTGTCGACCACGGCCGAGGTGCCGTCCGCACCGACCGACTGCGACGCGGCGGTGGAGAACTCCTTGGTGGCCTCGTAGGGCCACGCGCCGTTCGACGCCTGCTCGAGGTAGTCGGTGAAGTTGTCCGAGGTGCCGGACGAGTCCGAACGGAACACGACGGTGATGTTGCTCGACGGGAGCTCGACGCCCTCGTTCTGCGAGGCGATCGCCTCGTCGTCCCACGTGGTGATCTTGCCGTCGAAGATGTTCGCGATCGTCTCGGCGTCGAGGTTGATGGAGTCCACACCCTCGAGGTTGAAGATCACGGCGACCGGCGAGATGTACATCGGCAGGTGGTACGCGCCACCGTCGCCGTCGCAGCGCTCGACCGCGGTCGCGTACTCCTCGGCGTCGAGGAGGCCGTCCGAGCCGGCGAAGGGCACGGCGCCCGAGAGGAACTGCTCGATGCCGCCGCCCGAGCCGACCGGGTCGTAGCCGACGGTCACGTCGGGGTAGAGCTCCTGGAAGCTGGCGCGCCACGCGTCCATGCCGGACTCCTGCGACGAGGCGCCGGCGCCCTGGAGGTTGCCCGAGAGCGACTCCATCGCCTCGGTGGTCTCGGTCGCCTCGGCGGCGGTCTCCGAGGTGGCGGTGTCGGCGGGCTCCTCGTTGGAGGCCGAGCAGGCGGCGAGCGAGAGCGACAGCGCGGCCGCGGTGAACACCGCGCCGGTACGGATGGCAAGCTTCACGTTCGATTTCCTCACGTCTTCTTGTGATCCCGGCTCGTTGCCGGATGACCCACACGTTAGGGAGGCGAGGTAACGGGTCACGGGGTTGATTCTGAACTCACGGTGAACATCCGGTGAACGCCGCTGCGCCGTTATCGAAACGTGACGATGATGGCTCCACCTGCGCCCGGATCATGCGCCGCGGTCACGCCTCGAAGCTGTATCCGACCCCGCGCACCGTCTGGATGAGCACCGGCTCCGACGGATCGTCCTCCACCCTGCTGCGGATGCGCTTGATGTGCACATCGAGCGTCTTGGTGTCGCCGAAGTAGTCGGAGCCCCACACGCGGTCGATGATCACCTGACGCGGCAGCACCCGGCCAGCGTTCTGTGCGAGCAGGTGAAGGAGCGCGAACTCCTTGGGCGGCAGCGACTGCGTGTGGCCGTCGCGGGTGAGCTGCAGGCGCTCGGGGTCGAGCGTGATCCCCGCGACGGTGAGCCGCTCGGGCTCTTCGGCGATGTCGCGCGCGCCCGCGCCGACGCGGCGCAGCACCGCCCGGACCCGGGCGATGAGCTCGCGCCCCGAGTAGGGCTTGGTGACGTAGTCGTCGGCGCCGAGCTCGAGCCCGATGATCCGGTCCACCTGGTCGTCCTTGGCGGTGACCATGATGACCGGGACGTCCGAGCGCTCACGCACGGCGCGGAACACCTCCGCTCCCGACATCCCCGGGAGCATGAGGTCGAGCAGGATGATGTCCGCGCCGTCGCGCACGAAGGCCTCCACCCCCGCCGTCCCGGTCGCCGCGAGCGCGACGGTGAAGCCCTCGCGCTCGAGCAGCACCTGCAACGAGTCGCGGTACGACTCCTCATCCTCGACGACGAGGATCCGAGCCTCGGTCATGACCCCTCCTGATGGACTGCGAGCTTGAACGTGAACGTGGAGCCCACACCCGGCTCGGACCACAGGGCCACGGAACCGGAGTGCTGAAGGGCGATGTGCTTGACGATGCTGAGGCCCAGGCCGGTGCCGCCGGTCTCCCGGGAGCGTGCGGGATCGGCGCGGTAGAAGCGCTCGAAGATGCGCTCCTGGTCCTTGGTCTCGATCCCGATGCCCTTGTCGATCACGGCGACCGAGGCGACGCCGTCGCGCGCGCCCACCGACACGACCACCTCGGCGCCCTCGTCGGAGTACGCGATCGCGTTGTCGATGAGGTTACGCAGCGCCATCACGAGCAGGTCGCGGTCCCCCACGACCGTCGGACGCTCGCGCAGGTCCGTCACCAGGCGCATGTCCTTGGCCTCGGCGCCCAGGCGCGAGCCCTCGATCGCCTCGTGGACCACGCCCTCGAGGTGGAGCTCCTCGTGCTCGAGCACCGAGCCGCCGCCCTGAAGGCGCGAGATCTCGATGATCTCCTGGATGAGCTTGCTGAGCCGGCGGGACTCCTTGCGCATCTTCTTCGAGAACTTCCGGACCAGCTCCGGGTCGTCCGCGCCGTCCTCGATGGTCTCGGCGAGCAGGCTCAGCGCACCCACCGGCGTCTTGAGCTCGTGCGAGACGTTGACGGCGAACTCGCGGCGCGACTGCTCCGCGGCGCGCGACTCCGTGTTGTCGTTCACCACCGCGAGACACAGCTCGTCGTCGAGCGGCGTGACCCGCACGTGGACATAACGCGGGGTGGTGAGGACGCCGCGGTGGACAGCGATCTCGTCCTCGAGCGGCATGTCGCGGCGCCACGCCTCCTCCGCGAGATCGGCGAGGTCCGTGTTGAGCGCGCCGTCCGGTCGCGCCACGCCGAGCGCGGCGGCGGCGTGGTTGCTGTACGCGCTCCTGCGGTCGCGGCGGATCACCACGGCACCGGACTGCAGCGCTCCCATGAGCTGCCTGGTGCGGTGCGGCACGAGGGTCGCCGCGATGGTCTCATTACGCTCGCGCACGAGCAGCACCAGCCACACGACGAGGGCGCCGATGGCGGCGCCGACGATCGCGGCGATCCACACCTCCGGGCTCATGGCGACACAGTAACCATGGCCCCGGGCGTTCACCCAATGTTCACAACGCGCACCGATTGTTCACCGAGGTGCGGGGGCGGTTCGCCCAAGGCCCCTGGCAGTGATGCCACACTAAGGTGGTAATTCCCGAAGGAGAGCCATGCGGACCTTGTTCAATGCCGAGATGTCGGAGCTCGCGGACGATCTGATCGCGATGGCCCGACTCGTCGAGGGCGCCATCACCGACGCCTCGACCGCCATCCTCACCGCCGACGTCGAGCTCGCGCAGAGCGTGATCGCGAAGGACGTGAAGCTCGACGAGCTCGAGGAGCAGGTCGACGAGCGCTGCGTGCTGCTCATCGCGCAGCAGCAGCCGGTGGGTCTCGACCTCCGCACCATCATCTCGTCGCTGCGGATCTCGGCCTCGCTCGAGCGCATGGGCGACCTCGCGCAGCACATCGCCGAGGCCGCGCGCCGCACCTACCCCGAGTCGCCGATCCCGGAGTCGCACCGCACCGTCATCGCGGGCATGTCGGAGGCCGCCAAGGAGTCCGCCGCGGAGACGGTGCGCCTGCTCGAGACCCGCGACCTCAACGTCGCCGCGGCGATCGTGTCCGACGACGACAACCTCGATCAGCTGCATGCCCAGGCGTACAAGGCGATCGTCGACGGCGAGTACCAGGGCTCCCCGCAGGAGACCCTCGACCTCGCGCTGCTCGCCCGCTACTTCGAGCGCTTCGGCGACCACGCGGTGGGCATCTCCCGCCGCATCGTCTACCTGGTCACCGGCGACCTCACGGACTCCGGCGCCAAGATCTGACGCCAGCGAGACGCACCGAAGGCCCCGACCGCATGGTCGGGGCCTTCTGCTTTCCCCGGACGATGCGCGTGCGCCCCTCCCGCATGTCGGAGCGGCGACCGATGGCTCCGACATGCATGCCGACCGCAGCACGTATGACGGAACGCTCCGCTCATGTCCCGACTGCGGCGGCCGGCACGGGGCGGCGAGCGGCGGGGTGCGCATCGTCCCCGGATGCACGGAGGCCCCCGACCTGCTGGTCGGGGGCCTTCGGCGACGCGGGTGCGTTACTTCTTCTTGCCCTGGTTGGCGACGGCCTGGATGGCGGCCGCGGCGGCCTCCGGGTCGAGGTAAGTGCCGCCCGGGTTGGTGGGCTTCAGGGTCTCCTCGTCGAGGTGGTAGACCAGCGGGATGCCCGTGGGGATGTTGACGCCCACGATCGCGTCGTCCGCGACGTCGTCGAGGTGCTTGACGATCGCGCGCAGCGAGTTGCCGTGCGCGGCCACCATCACGGTCTTGCCCGACTTGAGGTCCGGGACCACCTCGGACTCCCAGTACGGCAGCGCGCGCTCGAGGACGTCCTTGAGGCACTCCGTCTTGGGGATCGGCTCGCCGGCGTAGCGCGGGTCGCCCTCCTGCGTGTAGGTGTTCTCGGCGCTGATCTCGGGCGGCGGCACGTCGTACGAGCGGCGCCAGATCATGAACTTCTCCTCGCCGAACTGCTCGAGGGTCTCGGCCTTGTTCTTGCCCTGGAGGTCGCCGTAGTGGCGCTCGTTGAGGCGCCAGTTGCGCTTCACGGGGATCCAGTGCCGGTCGGCGGCGTCGAGCGCGAGGTTCGCGGTCATGATCGCGCGACGCAGCAGCGAGGTGTGCAGCACGTCGGGGAGGATGCCCTCCTCCTTGAGGAGCTCGCCGCCGCGCTTGGCCTCGCCCCAGCCCTTGTCGTTGAGCGGGACGTCGACCCAGCCCGTGAACAGGTTCTTCTCGTTCCACTCGCTCTCGCCGTGGCGGAGCAGGATCAGTGTGTAGGTCATGCGGTCAGCCTAGTGCGGACCGCGCCGACCGCGCTGGCCCAAGGTCCCAGCGCGGTCGGGAGCGGCTCAGGCGACCGGCTGCACCCCGAGCTCCTCGAGCAGGGTCAGGATCCGCCCCTTGATCTCGTCGCGGATGGGACGCACCGACTCGATGCCCTGGCCGGCCGGGTCCTCGAGCTTCCAGTCCTCGTAGCGCTTGCCCGGGAAGTAGGGGCACACGTCGCCGCAGCCCATGGTGATGACCACGTCGGAGGCCTCGACCGCCTCGGTGGTGAGCACCTTGGGGCTCTCCTCGCGGATGTCGATGCCGTCCTCGAGCATCGCGTCGACGGCGACCGGGTTGATCTGGTCCGCGGGCATCGAGCCCGCGGAGCGCACCTCGACGGCGCCGCCGGACAGGTGGCGCAGGTAGCCGGCGGCCATCTGGGAGCGGCCCGCGTTGTGGACGCAGACGAACAGCGCGGAGGGCTTGGGGTCGGTCATGCTCATGCCTTTCGGTGGGTGAACGGGGTGGGGTCGGGAAGGTGGAGATCGGGGAGGAGGTCGGCGAGCAGCTCTCGGATGCGGCGGTCGATGTCATCGACGATCTCCGCGACGCCCTCGGCCGAGGCGAGCGCCGGGTCGCCCACCTGCCAGTCCTCGTAGCGCGTGCCCGGGTAGTACGGGCACACGTCGCCGCAGCCCATGGTGATGACCACGTCGGAGGCGCGCACCGCGTCGTCCGTGAGGGGCTTGGGGAAGGCGGCCTCCCCCGCCCCGATCGCGTCGAGGTGGGGACGGACCGCATCGTGCACCGATGCCGCGGGCGCCGAGCCCGCCGAGCGGACCACGACGCCGTCGCCGGCGTAGCGGTGCAGCAGCGCCGCCGCGATCTGCGAGCGACCGGCGTTCTGGACGCACACGAAGAGCACCTGCGGCGGGTGCGGCGCATCGGCGTCGTGGACCTTGCGCAGGTCCTCGAGCCGCTGCTGGGCGAAGTGCCGCGCGAGGGGCACGAGGTGCGCGCGGATGGTCGCGCCGCGGGCGAGGGACGCGTAGGACTCGCGGACGATGCGCGTGACCAGCGTGCCATCGAGGCTCGGGAAGAGCGCCTCGAGATCCTCGGCGACGCGGTCGAGCGCCTTGTCCACGTTCTCGAGACCCTCGGCGTGCGGCCGGGCGCTCGCCTCGGCGGCGGGCACGAGCGCGCCGAGGAGCGCCCGCACCGCGGGGCCGTACTGCTCCGCGACGCGGTAGTAGACCCAGGTGCCGCGGCGCTCGGAGGTGACCAGCCCGGCGTCCTTGAGCGTCTTGAGGTGATGCGACACCGTGGGGCCGCTGACGTCCGCCAGCTCGTTGATGTCGCACACGCACGCCTCGCCCCCGGGGGCCGAGGCGATGAGCGCGATCATGCGCAGGCGGAGCGGCTCCGCGAACGCCTTGAGCACGGCCGCGGCACGGTCGGCCTTCTCAGGCGCGACGGTGTGCGCCTCGATGCTGGTCGCGACGCAGGACTCGTGGTCCGGGTGCGTCGCGGCGGTGGTGGACATGGCTTCTCCCTGGGATTTCTACGCAGCCTCGCCGGCGAGCGCGGCCGCGGGGGTGGTGAGGGTGTCGAGGTGGTGCTGGGCGTCGAGGGCGGCGGCGCATCCGGATCCGGCGGCGGTGATGGCCTGGCGGTAGCGGTTGTCGACCAGGTCGCCGCACGCGAACACGCCCTCGACGTTGGTGGCGGTGGTGCGTCCGAGGACCTGCACGTAGCCCTCGGCGTCGGTGTCGATCACACCCTTGACCAGCTCCGAGCGCGGCTCATGACCGATCGCGACGAACAGGCCCGTCGCGGCCAGCACGGAGTCCTCGCCGGTGACACGGTTGCGGATGCGCACGCCTTCGAGCTTCGCGTCGCCGTCCAGGCCGGTCACCTCGGAGTTCCACACGAACTCGATCTTGGGGTCCGCGAAGGCGCGGTCGGCCATGATCTTCGACGCCCGCAGCTCGTCCCTGCGGTGCACCAGGTACACCTTGAACGCGAAGCGGGTCAGGAACGTGGCCTCCTCGACCGCGGAGTCGCCGCCGCCGACGACCACGACCTCCTGATCACGGAAGAAGAACCCGTCGCACGTCGCGCACCACGACACACCCTTGCCCGACAGCCGCTTCTCATCGTCCAGACCGAGCTCACGGTAGGCCGACCCCGTGGCCAGGATGACCGCCTTCGCCGTGTACGTGCCGGACATGCCCGTCACCACCGTCTTGGTCTCACCCTCGAGCGACAGGGCGGTCGCGTCGTCGAAGATCACCTCGGCACCGAAACGCTCCGCCTGCGCCTGCAGGGTCTCCATCAGCTCCGGACCCTGGACACCCTCGACGAAGCCCGGGAAGTTCTCCACCTCCGTGGTGTTCATCAACGCCCCACCCGCCGTGACCGACCCCGCCACCACCAACGGCGCAAGCCCCGCACGCGCGGCATAGATGGCAGCCGTGTACCCGGCAGGACCGGACCCGACGATGATGAGCTCTCGCTGATTCGACATATCTCTATTTAGACATCTATCGAATCCGAACGCAAGCGGCGCCGCATGAACCTCGGGTGAACAGCGCGCGGACACGGGACCGGGGTCCCGTGTCCGGATACCCCTCCGGGTACACACTTCAAATATGGCTCAATCGTCCGCCGTCGATCTGCTGCTCCGGCCGTCGCCGCCTCGCGAGGTCGCCGACGCGGTCGCGCTGCTGCAGGCCGCCGCGGATCCGGTCCGGTGGACGGTGCTCGAGCGCCTCGCCGCGGGACCGCGCTGCGTCTGCGACCTGCAGGAGCATCTCGACGTCTCGAGCACGCTGCTCAGCTACCACCTGCGGATCCTGCGCGACGCCGGGCTGGTCACCACCTCCCGCCGAGGCCGGTGGATCGACTACGCGCTGGCGCCCGACGCATCGTCCCGCCTGACCGCGGCCCTCCCCGCCCACGTGAGCCTCTGATGGCGGTGATGGAGCGCGTCCACCGCGCGACCACCCGGCAGCGCTGGGCCGGGCTGATCATCGCGGCGCTCGCCTGGTGGGCGCTCTACAGCGCGAACCTGCCGTTCTGGAACTGGCTGCTGGGCGACGTCGCCGGCCTCGACCTCGACACCCGCCTGGGCTCGGGGGTCCACTTCTTCCTCTACGACACGGTCAAGATCCTGCTGCTCCTGACCGGGATCATCTTCATCGTCACGGTGCTGCGCTCGTTCATGTCGGTCGAGCGCACGCGCGCGATCCTCGGCGGCAAGCGCGAGGGCGTGGGCAACGTCGCGGCGGCGGCGCTCGGCGTGGTGACCCCGTTCTGCTCGTGCTCGGCGGTGCCCGCGTTCATCGGCTTCGTCGCCGCCGGCGTCCCGGTGGGTGTGACGCTGAGCTTCCTCATCGCTAGCCCGCTGGTGAACGAGGTCGCGATCGCGCTCCTGCTCGGGCTCTTCGGCTGGGGTCCGACGCTCCTCTATATAGGCGCCGGGCTGACGATCGCGATCGTCGCCGGCTTCATCCTCGGGCGCATGCGTCCCGAGCGCTGGATCGAGCCGTTCGTGTTCGAGACGACGCTCGGCGGCCAGGCGGTCGACCCGGGCTACGCGCTCACGTGGAACGACCGCATTCAGATGGGCCTCGAGGAGGTCCGCGACATCCTGCGGAAGATCTGGCCGTACCTGCTGGTGGGCATCGGCATCGGCGCCGCCATCCACGGCTGGGCGCCCGAGCAGTGGTTCGCCGAGCACGCGGGACCCGAGAACCTCTTCGCGGTCCCGCTCGCGGTGCTGCTGGGCGTGCCGCTCTACTCGAACGCCGCGGGCGTCCTGCCCATGGTCGAGGCGCTGTCGGACAAGGGCCTGCCGATGGGCACGCTCCTCGCGTTCATGATGGCCACGGTCGCGCTCAGCCTCCCCGAGATGATCCTGCTCCGCCGCGTGCTCAAGCCCCGCCTCATCGCGATGTTCATCGGCGTCGTCACCGTCGGCATCATCACCGTCGGCTACCTCTTCAACGCCGTGATCCCCGCCTGAACCTCCACGAAAGGACACCACCATGCACATCAAGATCCTCGGCCCCGGCTGCGCCAACTGCACCAACCTCGAGCGCATCGCGCGCGAGGCCGCCACGGAGCTGGGCCTCGACGCGACCTTCGAGAAGGTCACGGACTACGGCGCGATCGCCGGCTACGGCGTCATGCGCACGCCCGGCCTCGTGGTCGACGAGAAGCTGCTGGTGTCGGGCCGCGTGCCCACCGCGTCGGCGGTCAAGGAGCTGCTCGCGCCGCTCGCCTGAGACCGGCCCCGGATGGGTGCCGCTCAGACCTCGATGACGCAGGCCGGGCTGACGACCTCGCCGACCTCGTGAGGCAGCTCGGCGATCTCGCCGATGCCCAGCTCGGGCGGCATCCCGATCACGTCGGCGAGCGCGAAGGACCGCACGCGGTGCGCGCGCTCCTCCCCCACGACCAGCCGGTAGCGGAGCACCGCGAAGTACCGCGGCCAATGCCCCGCGTCGAAGGCGCCGCGGTAGGCGAGCTCACCCTCGGGTGCGACGTCGAAGACAGCGATGACGTCGGCGCCGCGCACCGAGACGAGCAGCACGTCGCCGGTGTGCCCGGGCACGAGCGCGAGATGGGAGTCCTGCAGCTCGGCCGAGCGCGGCGCGACAAGGGTCGACGGCCGCTCGGCGATGACCTCCGCCGTGGCCGAGGCATCGTCCCACCGCAGGGTGCGGACCTGGTGGTCGAGCTCGCACGCGACGTAGAGCAGGTTCCCGCGCACCGCGACGTGACGCGGCCCCGCGCCCGGAGGCAGCGTCGCGGCGATGCCGTCCGGCTCGAGCAGCCCGCCGTCGACGATGCGGTACCGGCGCAGCTCGTCGGTGCCGAGATCCGCGACCAGCACGTGGCGGCCGCCTGGCGCGATCAGCGAGGAATGCGCGTGGGGCCCCTCCTGCCGTGCCGCATTCGGGCCCGAGCCCGCGTGGCCGAGGAGCTGGGCGGGCGCATCGTCCACCGGGAGCCCGTCCGCACCGAGCCGCACCACCGCGACATCCCCGCTCGAGTAGTGCGCGACGTAGAGCGTGTGCGCGTCGGGCGCGAGCATGAGATGGCAGGCGTCGGCGCCCCCGGTCGCGAGAGTCGCGACCACGCGAGGCGCGGCCGGCCGGGACACGTCGAGCACCGCGAGCTCGCTCGCGGGCAGCTCGCACGCCGCGTACACGAGCGGCAGCGTCGGATGCGCCACCAGGAACGAGGGCGCGGGCAGGTCGAGCACCTGCTCCGCGGCCACGGACTCAGGCGACGCGGAGCGCCAGATCCCCTCGCCGAGGCCGGCGGGTGTGCCGAGCCCGGCCGCGGGGTAGGTGCCCCAGAGAAGCGTCACTGCGCGGCGTCGTAGGCCTCGCGCACCTTGGCCGGGATACGGCCACGCTCGGGGACGTCGACCCCGTTGTCCTTGGCCCACGCACGGATCGCCGCGGCGTCCGGACCGGACGCGGCGCGCTTCGCACGCGAGGACGCCTTGCGCGCCACCGTGCGACGGCCCGCGGACACCCACGGTGCGAGGTCGCTGCGGAGCTTGTCGGCGTTCTCCTTGTTGAGATCGACCTCGTAGGAGACGCCGTCGAGCGAGAACGACACGGTCTCGCTCGCCGCCGAACCGTCGATGTCGTCGACCAGCACTACCTGAACCTTCTGCGCCACTGCAGTTCCTCTCCTCAGCACGTGCCCCGATATTCGCATTCAGGGCACGGATACGTCAATTGCGTTCCGCCGCTCGTGAATATCGTATTCGCCGAGAAAGTCGAGGCCAATTGGGCGTGAGACTTGCGCAGCGCCGATAATCCCGCTCGCACGTATGCCCGGAGGGGCCCATCGGATATGCACCAGGCGATTCGCGCTCAGGAAGGAGCGTTCGCCCTCTCAGGCAGTTAGAAGCGAACGGAAATCGCTCACGCCTGGGCGGCGTTGTCCTCCTGCGCGGCGGCGGCATCCTCCTGCGCGAGAGCGGCCCGCTCGTTGCGGTCGGCGCGGATCACCGCGCGCATGACGAACCAGAACAGCGCGCCGACCCCGATCGACGGGACGATGCCGACCAGGACCTGCTGCCAGACGGGCATCTCAGTCCTCGGTGGGCTTGACGAGCGGGAACAGGATGGTCTCCCGGATGCCCAGGCCCGTGAGCGCCATGAGCAGGCGGTCGATGCCCATGCCCATGCCGCCGCTCGGGGGCATCGCGTACTCCATCGCGGTGAGGAAGTCCTCGTCGAGGCGCATCGCCTCGTCGTCGCCCTGTGCCGCCATGCGCGCCTGCTGCTCGAAGCGCTCGCGCTGGATGACCGGGTCGACCAGCTCGGAGTAGGCGGTCGCGAGCTCGAAGCCGCGGACGTAGAGGTCCCACTTCTCGACGATGCCGGCACGCGTGCGGTGGTCGCGGGTGAGCGGGCTGGTCTCGACCGGGAAGTCGCGCACGAACGTCGGGGCGTAGAGGTCGCCGCCCACGTGGTGCTCCCACAGCTCCTCGACCAGCTTGCCGTGGTTGACGCGCTTGGGATCGACGGAGAGCTCGACCTTGTCGCACAGCGCCTGCAGCGCCGCGACCGAGGTCTCGGGGGTGATCTCCTCGCCGAGCGCCTCGGAGAGCGACTCGTACATGCCCATCGACGTCCACTCGCCGGAGAGGTCGTACTCCGAGCCGTCCGTGAGGGTGACCACCTGCGTGCCGAAGATGTCCTCCGCGGCACCCTGGACGAGGCTCTGCGTGAGCTCCGCCATGGTGTCGTAGCTGCCGTACGCCTCGTAGGCCTCGAGCATCGAGAACTCGGGCGAGTGCGACGAGTCCGCGCCCTCGTTGCGGAAGTTGCGGTTGATCTCGAAGACCTTCTCGATGCCGCCCACGGCCGCGCGCTTGAGGAACAGCTCGGGCGCGATGCGCATGTAGAGCTCGATGTCGTACGCGTTCATGTGCGTGACGAACGGGCGGGCGGCCGCGCCGCCGGGCTGCGTCTGCAGCATCGGGGTCTCGACCTCGATGTAGCCGCGCGAGTGCAGGCTCTCGCGGAGGCTGCGGTTGAGCTTGGCGCGGTTGCGGACGGTGTCGCGCGCGAGGGGGCGGGCGATGAGGTCGACGTAGCGCTGGCGCACGCGGGTGTCCTCCGCGAGCTCCTTGTGGAGCGTGGGCAGCGGACGCAGCGACTTGGCCGCGATCGCCCACTCGGACGCGAAGACGGAGACCTCTCCGCGGCGCGACTTGATCGCGCGACCCTTGGCGAACAGGTGGTCGCCCAGGTCCACGTCGCCCTTGAAGGCCGCGAGCGACTCGTCGCCCACCTCGGCCAGCGACAGCATGATCTGCAGGCGCTCGCCCTCGCCGTCCTGGATGGCGGCGAAGCAGAGCTTGCCGGTGTTGCGGATGAAGACCACGCGGCCGGCGACGCCGACCACGTCCTCGGTCTCCTCGCCGTCCTGGAGGCCCTTGTAGAGGTCCTTGACCTGAGCGATCTCGTGGGTGCGGTCCACCGACACGGGGTACGCCTCACCCCCGTCCGCGATGAGGCGGTCGCGCTTCTCGCGGCGCACGCGCATCTGCTCGGGGACGTCGTCCGTGGTCTCGGTCGCGGGCGCGGTCTGCTCAGTCACGCAGGCAATTCTACGGGGCGCGCCGCGGTGCGCTCGCGGGTCAGGCGAGGTCGAGGCCCAGGTCCACGATCGGGCTCGAGTGGGTGAGCGCGCCGACCGACATGAAGTCGACCCCCGCGGCCGCCACGTCGCGCACGTTCGCGAGCGTAAGACCGCCCGTCGCCTCCAGCCAGACCTTGCCGGTGGCGCCCTCCCCTGCGCGGACCTGGTCGACCAGCGCGCGCATCGTCTCCGGAGGCATGTTGTCGAGCATGAGGAAGCGGGCGCCCGCGGCGATCGCCTCGGCGGCCTGCACGGCGTCCTCCACCTCGACCTGCACGGGCACGTCCGGGTACGCGTCGCCGATGCGGGCGATCGCCGCCGCGACGGAGCCCGCCGCGACGATGTGGTTGTCCTTCACCATGGCGCAGTCGAACAGCCCCATGCGCTTGTTGACGCCGCCGCCGACGCGCACGGCGTACTTCTCGATCTCGCGCAGCCCCGGGGTGGTCTTGCGCGTGTCGAGCACGTGAGCGCCGGTGCCCGCGAGCGCATCGGCCCATCGTCGGGTGTGCGTCGCGACCCCCGACGCGCGCGACATGAGGTTGAGGAGCGTGCGCTCGGCGATGAGGACCACGTGGCCCGGCCCCTCGAGCCTGGCGATCACCGCGCCGGGTGCGAGGCGGTCGCCGTCCGCGGCCTCGAGCACGATGCTCGGCACGGGCAGGTCGTGGCGCGCGGCCACCTGGCGCATCGTCTCCCCGATCGCGTCGACGCCCGCGAGCACGCACTCCTCGCGCGCCGCGACCACGCCGGAGACCCGGACGTCCGACGGGATCGTCGCCTGCGTGGTGACGTCGCGGCCCGGGTCGCCGCCGAGGTCCTCGTCCAGCGACAGGCGGACGATGCGCGCAAGGGCGCCGGGGTCGAGCGGCGCGACGGTGGGCGCGGCGAGCGCGATCTCCTCGGGGTGGGGCGTGCGGGTCATGGGGCCATGGTGGCACGCGTGCGACCACGAGCCTCGTGCACAGATACCCCCGAGGGGTATGCTGTGGGGACGCCGAACGCACCTGGGAGGATTGCCATGGCCGAGATCCACCTGAGCCCCGAGGACATGGACCCCGTGGTCAAGCGCCTGCGCCGTGCGCACGGACAGCTCGCCGGAGTGCTGAAGATGATCGAGGATCAGCGCGAGTGCGCTGACGTCGTCACGCAGCTCGCGGCGGTGTCGAAGGCGATCGACCGCGCCGGCTTCACCATGATCGCGACCGGCCTCGAGCAGTGCGTGCGCGCCGACGAGGACACCGCGGAGGCCAAGGAGCGCCTCCAGAAGATGTTCATGTCGCTGGCCTGATACGCGCCGCACCCTTGACGTTCGTCCGGAACGTCCGCTTACCATCCCGGTAGGAGCGACGGCGCCGCGATGCGGCGTCGTCCCGCGTGAACGGCCGGGGGGACGTCATGCAGCGTGTGGTGGGGCTCGACGCGATCCGATTCGTCTGCGCGGCCGTGGTCGCGCTCGGACACATCCACCTCGCGCTCGCCGATCAGCTGTCCCCGGTGATCGGGCGCACCGCCGCCACGGGCGTCGACATCGCGTTCTCGAACGGCTTCAACGGCCCGGCGGCCGTGATGGTGTTCTTCGTGCTCAGCGGCTTCGTCATCCACCTGCCGCAGGCCCGCGGGCGCCGGCTGGATGTCGCGCAGTTCGCGGCCCGCCGCTACCTCCGCATCGTCCCGCCTGTCGCCGTGTTCATGCTCGCGTCCGTCGCGCTCGGGTACGCCCCCGAGGGCGGCTACTGGATGCACACGGTGCTGTGGAGCGTGATCTGCGAGCTCGTCTACTACACGCTCTATCCGGCGCTCCTGGCGTCGCGGATCCCGATGGCCCGGCTGGGCCTGGGCGCGCTCGGCATCGCGCTCGTGTTCACGGCGCTCAACTTCTCGCAGATCACCTCGGGAGACCTCTCGTACACGGTCTTCGGCTGGTGGACGCCCGTGATCGGGCTGCCCGTCTGGATCCTGGGCGCCGTGCTCGCGGAGCGGTACCAGCGGCTGCCGGTGCTTCGCGCGCGCACCATGTGGACGATCAGGGCCGGGGTGCTGCTCGGCAGCGCGGCGCTGCGCGTGCTCGCGTATCACGGCGAGCCCTACGTCGGCCCCTTCGCGAGCAACGCGATCACCTTGACGCTGCTCGCGCCGCTCATCGGCGCGTGGTTGGGCCTCGAGGTCGTCCACTTCCAGTCGAGGCCGGGCGTCTCACGCACGCTCGCGGTGCTCGAGACCGCCGGCGCGGCGAGCTTCTCCCTGTATCTCGCGCATCCGCTCGCCCTCGAGCTCGTGCCCGCCCCGGAGGGCGGCGGCGACCTCGCGCTGCTGGGCGTCTCCGTGCTCGCCGCATCGGCCGCGACGGCGGCGTTCTACCTCCTGGTCGAACGGCCCTCGCATCGTGCCGCCCGACGGGCGGGACAGGCGATCGCGCGTCGACGCGCCATGGCCATGGTGCCCGCGCGGCCCAGGCGCGCCCCGGAGGCGTAGCCTGGGAGCGCGTCCCTCCAGGCGCATCGTCCCCGCTCCAAGCACGTCGGGACCAAGGTCGGAATATACCCCCGGGGGTATCTGTTAGCCTGGTCCACGAACTTTCGACGGAAGGACCTCACATGCGCATCCTGGTGATCGGTGGAGTGGCGGGCGGCATGAGCGCCGCGGCCCGTGCCCGACGGCTCAACGAGCAGGCCGAGATCATCGTCTTCGAGAAGGGGAAGTACGTCTCCTTCGCGAACTGCGGCCTGCCCTACCACGTGGGCGGCGAGATCGAGCAGGACTCCTACCTGCTGCTCCACTCCCCCGCGTCGCTCAAGGCCGAGCTCGACCTCGACGTGCGGACCGAGCACGAGGTCATCAGCATCGACCGCGAGGCGCAGTCCGTGCTGGTCGCGACCCCCGACGGCACCGAGACCTTCACCTACGACGCCCTGGTGCTGTCCCCCGGTGCGGACGCCATCGTCCCGCCCATCCCCGGCGTCGACCTGCCCCAGGTCACCCACCTGCGCACCGTCGACGAGGCCCGCGAGCTCGCGGCCCGCACCGCCGACGCGAAGCGCGCGGTCGTCATGGGCGCCGGCTTCATCGGCCTGGAGACCGCCGAGGCGTTCCGCCACCGCGGCCTCGAGGTGACGCTCGTCGAGCTCGCGCCGCAGGTGCTGCCCCCGCTCGCGCCTGAGATGAGCGCGCTCGTCGAGAAGGAGCTGCGCTCGCACGGCGTCGACGTCCGCACCGGAGTCGCCGCCACGGGCATCCGCGAGGGCGGCGACGATGCGGCGGTCACCGTGACCCTGGGCGACGGCGCGGAGGTCCCTGCCGACATCGTCGTGATGTCCGTGGGCGTGCGCCCCAACTCGGCCCTCGCGGGCGAGGCGGGGCTCGAGCTCACCGACCGCGGCGCGATCGTGGTCGACTCGCTGCAGCGCACCTCGGATCCGCACATCTGGGCCGCGGGCGACGCGATCGCCGTGCGCCACGGCGTCACCGGCCAGGTGGGCCCGGTCCCGCTCGCGGGCCCCGCGAACCGCCAGGGCCGTCGCGCCGCGGACTCGATCATGGGCCGCGTCGACGAGGCGCAGCCCGTGCTCGGCACCGCCATCGTCCGCGCGTTCGGGCTCACCGCCGCGATGACCGGCGCCTCGCCGCGCATGCTGGACGCTGCGGGCATCGACTACTTCGTGGTCCACACCCACCCGGGCAACCACGCCGGCTACTTCCCCGGCTCGCAGATCCTCCACCTCATGGGCGTGTTCTCGCCCGAGGGCAAGCTGCTCGGCGCACAGGCCGTCGGCCCGGACGGCGCGGACAAGCGCATCGACGTCCTCGCGACGGCGCTGCGCGCGGGCTTCGACGTCGACGACATCGCTGAGCTCGAGCTCGCGTACGCGCCGCCGTTCGGTTCGGCCAAGGACCCGGTCAACATGCTCGGCTTCCTCGCGCAGAACGTCCTTAACGGCACGACCAAGGTCTGGCGCTTCCAGGACCTCGACTGGGCACGTGAGAACGCGCTGCTGCTCGATGTCCGCTCGGAGCGCGAGTACGCGATGGGCCACCTGCCCGAGGCGATGAACCTCCCGCACACCCACATCCGCGAGTACATCGAGGGCGTCAAGCAGCTCGCGGCGGGACGCCCGGTGCGGGTGCTGTGCGCCTCCGGCGTGCGCTCGTACTACGCGCACCGCGTGCTCGCGCAGCACGGACTCGACTCGGCGACGCTCGACGGCGGCATGTTCACGCTCGTCGAGGCGGTCCCGGGTCTCGAGCTCGCGACCGGAGCGTTCCAGCCGGCGCACGCGTAGCCGTCCGACCGACCGCTGGCCGCCCCGTTCACGCGAATGGGGCGGCCAGCGTCGTTTCCGGGCGCGCGGTGAGCGCCATGGGGCACTGGCGGTCGGGCTCGTCACGCGCCCGACCACCAGTGCCCCATGGCAGGCTCCGCGCGCCCGAGACCGACCGCAGACGCCCCATTCCAGGGTGCGGGCAGGGTGGACGGCGGGGCGGCGGCGTGCGGGTGTGCGCCGACGGGGGAGGCGCTACTCGCCCAGGTCGAGCGGCGCCTTCATGAACACCAGCTCGCCGTCGGGGTCGAGCCGCGCCGCGAGCCTCACGGCCCACTCCGGATCCGTCTCCGGGAAGTCGGCGCGCTGATGACCGCCGCGCGACTCCTCGCGCAGCAGCGCCGCCTGGCACAGCACCGAGGCCGCCGCGACGATGTTGGTGGTCTCCCACTCCGCGGTCTGCGGGACCACCGCGGACACCGGGTCGGTGTGGAATCGCGCGCGGATGCGGTCGAGCCGTGCCACCGCATCGTCCAGCCCGTCGCCGTCCCTCACCGGGCCCGCGCCCTCGTGCGCGATGGCCTGGACGCGCGGGCGCATCGTCGCCGGCACCAGGGCGGACTCGCCCGAGCGCTCGACCGGCTCGAACTGCTGGAGCAGGCCGTCGGCCACGGCGGCCGCGGCGTCGCGAGCCGCGCGGCGCGCGAAGACGAGGCCCTCGAGCAGCGAGTTCGAGGCGAGGCGGTTCGCGCCGTGGACGCCGGTGCACGCCGCCTCCCCGATCGCGTAGAGGCCCTTCTGCGTCGAACGGCCGTGCAGGTCGGTGAGGATGCCGCCCGAGTGGAAGTGCTGCGCGGGCGCGACGGGGATGAGGTCGTGCGCCATGTCGAGGCCGTGCTCCTTGAGCGAGGCCCAGATCGACGGGAAGCGGCGCGTGAGGAAGTCGCGCTCGAGGTGGCGGCAGTCGAGGAACACCGAGTCCGCGTCCTCCTCGCGCATCTCCTCGACGATGGTGCGGCTCACCACGTCGCGGGGCGCGAGCTCGGCCATGGGGTGGGTGCCGACCATGAAGCGCTCGCCCGCGCCGTTGAGCAGGTAGGCGCCCTCGCCGCGCACCGCCTCCGAGATGAGGGGCAGCTGGCCACGCGCGTTGGCCCCTTGCCACAGCACCGTCGGGTGGAACTGCACGTACTCGACGTCCGCGACCGCGGCACCCGCGCGCAGACCGACCGCGAGGCCGTCGCCGGTGGACGAGGCGGGGTTGGTCGACGAACGGAACACCTGGCCGATGCCGCCGGTCGCCATGACGACGGCCTTCGCGAGCGCCGCGCCCACGCCGTCGCGCTGACCCTCGCCGATGATGTGGATGGTCGCGCCGCACACGGGCCCGGGACGGCCCTCCGCATCGGGCGCGGCCGTGAGGAGGTCGACCACCATGGCGTGCTCGATGACCTCGATGCCCGGGTCGTTGCGCACGGCCTCGAGCTGCTCGACCAGCGCGCGAGAGATCTCGGCGCCGGTGGCGTCGCCGCCGGCGTGGACGATGCGGTCGCGGTGGTGGCCGCCCTCGCGCGTGAGCGTGAGGTCGCCGTCCGGTCCCGTGTCGAACTGGGCGCCGCGGCGGAGGAGCTTGCGCACCGAGTGCGGCCCCTCGGTCACGAGCACGCGGACCGCCTCCTCGGAGCACAGGCCCACGCCCGCGACGAGCGTGTCCTCGAGGTGCTCCTCGGGGGTGTCCTCGGGGTCGAGCGCGGCTGCGATGCCGCCCTGCGCCCACACGGTCGAGCCCGAGCTCAGCTCGCCCTTGGTCACCACGAGCACGCGGTCGACCCGCTCGCGGAGGTCCAGGGCGGTGGTGAGGCCGGCGATGCCGGAGCCCACCACGATGACGTCGGTCTCGATGGTCCAGCCGGGCTGGGGCGCGGCGAGGCTGCGCACGAAGGCGGTCATGACGGTCAGGCTACCGGCGCCGATGCGGGACCCGCGCCGCAGCCGGATTCCGACAGTGAGGACGGAGTTCGCGGCGACACGCCGGTCCTGACCCCCGCATCGTCCGCATTCGCCGGCGTGTCGCGCTCAACTCCGTTGGGACTGTACAGGGGAGGGGTAGGCGTCCCAGCCCTGGGTGTGGAACTCGTGCACGGGCAGCCCCGAGGGCTCGAGGCCGGCGGCGTTCTCGGGCACCAGCCCGGGCTCGTCGGACAGCTCGATCACCTTGTTGGCCTCGTCGACGAAGACCACGTGCGGCTCGAAGGTCCGGGCCTCGGCGTCGGCCAGCATGCCGTAGCCGATGATGATGGCCAGATCGCCCTGGGCGATGAGGTGCGCGGCCGCGCCGTTGATGCACACCACGCCCGAGCCGCGCTCGCCGGGGATGGCGTACGTGGTGAGCCGAGCGCCGTTGGTGACATCGACGATGTCGACCTGCTGCCCGGGCAGCAGGTCCGCCGCCTCCATGAGGTCGACGTCGATGGTGACGGAGCCCACGTAGTGCAGGTCCGCCTGGGTCACGGTCGCGCGATGGATCTTGGAGATCATCATCGGTCGCTGAAGCGAGGTCATGGGTCTGTCCTTCCGCGGCGGCGTCAGCCCGCGAGGGGGCCGAAGCGCGTCACCACGTTGTCGATCAGCCGCGTCTCGCCCACCCGGGCGGCCACGGCCAGCACTGCCTCTCCACGGTAGCCCTCGGGCACCACGTCGGCGGTCACGGGGTCCTGGAACTCGAGGTAGTCGACCTCGACGCCCGGCTGCGACGCGAGCACCGCGCGTCCGACCGCGAGCGCGGCGGCGACGCCCGCACCGTCGCGGACCGCGGCATCGGCCTCCCGCAGGGCGACGTTGAGCACCAGCGCGCGCTCGCGCTCGTCGTCGGCGAGGAACACGTTGCGCGAGGACAGCGCGAGGCCGTCCTTGTCGCGCACCGTGGGGACCGCCACCACCCGGACGGGGAAGTTGAGGTCGCGCACCATCGTCCGCACGGCGATCACCTGCTGCGCGTCCTTCTGCCCGAAGAACGCGAGGTCCGGCTGCGTGAGGTTGAGCAGCTTCGCGACCACGGTGAGGACGCCGTCGAAGTGCCCGGGACGATGCTCACCCTCGAAGACCTCGCCGATCGCGCCCGCGGAGACGGTCACCACGGGCTCGCCGCCGGCGTAGACCTCGTCGACGTCGGGGGCGAAGACCACGTCGACGCCGAGGGGCTCGAGCAACGCGCAGTCCGCCTCGAGCGTGCGGGGGTAGCGGTCGAGGTCGTCGGCCTCGTCGAACTGGAGCGGGTTGACGAAGATGGTGACGACCACCTCGTCCGCCTCGTCGCGCGCGGCGCGGACCAGCGCCAGGTGGCCCTCGTGGAGGGCGCCCATGGTCATGACCACGGCCCTGCTGGGTCGGTCGCCCTCGCGGCGGGCGGGCCTGCGTGCCAGGCCGCGCAGCTCGCTCGCGGTGTGGACGATGCGCATCAGTCTCCCATCCCTTCGGTGCCGAGCGTCGCGATGAGGTCCGCGTACTGGGCGGGGCCGATCCGGCCGCCGCTGAGCGCGAGGTCGGCCGTCGCGCGCGCCATGGAACGATACGCGAAAAGCGCCTCCGGCTGCCCCTCGAGCGCCCGCAGGTGCGCCGCCACGGTGCCCGCGTCGCCGCGCACCACCGGTCCGGTGAGGGTGGACACGGCGCCCGGCGCGTCGCGCAGCGCCCCGTCGACCGAGGCGTGGATGAGGGGGCCGAGCACGCGCGCGGGCTCCTCGATCCCGATGCGCGACAGCACGCCGCTCGCCTGCGCGACGGCGGTCACCACGTGGTTCGCGCCGTGCACCAGGGCCGCGTGATAGAGCGGCCGGTCCCACTCCTCGATCACCACGGGCTCGCCGCCCATCTCGACCACGAGCGCCTGCGCGATGGGCAGCATCCCGGGCGGGGCTGTCACCGCGAACACCGCGTCGATGAGGCGCGCCCGGTCCATCGAGGTGCCGGTGAAGGTCATCGCGGGGTGGATCGCGAGGGGCACGATGCCCGCGGCGCCGGACTGCGCCAGCACGTCGATGCCGTGGCGGCCGGAGGTGTGCACCACCAGCTGGCCGGGCCTCCACGCCTCGACCTTCGCGAGCCCGGCGGCCACCGGGCCGATCGCGTCGTCGGGCACGGTGAGCAGCACCAGCTCCGCGGCGCGCACCACCTCGTCGGGGTCCGCGACGGGCACCCCAGGCAGGAGCGCGTCGATGCGGGCGAGGGTCGCGTCGGACACCCCGGACGCGGCGACGATCTCGTGACCGGCCTCGCGCAGCGCCGCCGCGAGGACCGCGCCGACGCGTCCCGCGCCGACCACGCCGATGCGCAGCCGTCCCGGCCGCCGCGTGTTCCCGTTCACCGCGTGCCCGCGGACGTCATCCATGAACGTCTCCCTCCGTCGGCGCACCGCTCAGGCCGACCGCGCTCATCCACTGCTCCGGTGTCTGCCTCCGGCGGCCCTCACGCGCACGCGCGGCCTGCGCGTCGAGCAGCGCCACCGCATCGTCCACCGCGAGGTGCGCCGCGATCGGGCGCACCGGGCCCTGGGTCGAGTGGACCTCGACGTTCGCGAGCCCGAGCGCGCGGCGCACCGGGCCCTGGGTGAGACCGAGCGACTGCGTGCGCTCGTGCGGGACGACGAAGAGCTCGCGCTCCCAGCGCCCGCGGCGGATGAGCAGCGCCCGGTCGGTGGCGCGCACCCCGCGGAAGCGCCACTGCAGCGGGTCGACGCGGCGGGCGGACTCGGGGCTCGTGGTGAAGCCTCCCTCGTCGCCGGTGCCGTGCAGCGCGTAGCCGAGCGTGCCGTGCGGGTCGGGGTCGCCGAGGTCGGGCAGCACCAGCCACACCGCGCGGAGCGCCTCCTCGCGGGTCGCCACGGGGTGGAGCACCGACACGGACTCCTGGTCCTCGCCGTAGCCGGCGACGTTGATGGTGATGCGCCACCAGTCGCGCGAGCGCCACAGGAAGGGCTGGTAGAGGCGGATCGCGGCGACGCGGCCCGGCGGCACGGTCTGCCGGCGGGTCTCGGTGAGGCCGTGACGCAGGCGCAGCCCGTCCACGGAGATGCCCGCGGTGAAGCCGAAGCCTCCGTTGAGCCTCGTCCAGAAGTACCCGAGCAGCCCCGCGAGGGCCGTGACGATCGCGATCAGGGACGTGCCGAGGATCGCGGCGACGGCGGCGACCACGTCGAGCTGGAAGAACACGAAGCCGATGAGCCCGGCGAACGGCAGCGTCAGCAGGAAGATCGTGGGCCCCGACAGCGCGATCGAGCCCAGCAGCCGACCGAGGGGCACGGAGTAGACCTCGCGCTCCTCGGCCGCGGCGACCGCGGTGCGGACGTTCTCGCGTCCCGTCAGCAGCGCCTCGGGGTTCGCGAGCGCCTCGGCGCGCTCCGCGAGATGGGCGCGGATGCCGCCGGACGATGCGGCCGCGTCACCGGCCATGGCGTCGGCCTCAGGCGCATCGCCCCCGGCCTTGACCCCGGCCGCGAGCGCGAGGATCTCGTTGCGCAGCGCCTCCGCGTCGCCGAGCCGGAGGAACTTGAGCTCGATGCCGGACTTCTGGCCGCCGGCCACCTGGACGGTGATCGCCGCGAACCCGAAGATGCGGGCGAGCAGCGGCTGGACCACGTCGACGGCCTGGAGCCGGTCGAGCCTGGCCTGGCGCTGCTGCTGCGTGACGATGCCCTGACGGAGGTAGACAGCGTCGTCGCCGATGCGGAACTGCGTGCGGCGCCACTGCCACACCGAGACCGCCATGGTGAGGGCGAAGCCCAGCGTCGCCGCCACGATGAGGCCGATGAGCGGGAAGCGGTCGAAGAAGGCGAACGTGTCGTCGCCGCCGTCGACCCAGGACGGCAGGAACTGATGGATCCAGTACGCGAGCAGCAGGCCCAGGATCGCCCAGCCGCCGAGGAACGGCGAGACCGGGTGGAGGTGCGTCCACTCGCGAGGGGCCCGGTAGAGCGGGCCTTCGGCCGTCACAGGCCCGCCAGCCGCGCCTCGCCGCGGGTGGTGAGACGGTCGCGCAGGCGCGCGGCCTCCTCCGCGGGGACGCCCGCGATCGAGGCGTCCGTGCCCGGCGACGCGGTGTGGAGCTGGACCGTCGCGATGCCGAGGTAGCGGTCGAGCGGCCCGGCCTTGACGTCGACGAACTGCATGCGTCCGTAGGGCACCACGGTGACCGAGCGGAACATGCGCCCCTTGCGGACCAGCAGGTCCTCCTCGCCCTCGGCCCAGGCGTGCGCCGAGACCTGGCGGACGATGACCCACGATCCCCACGCGGCGAGCACGAGGGCGCCGACGGTCACCGCGAGGAGCCACGGCTCATCCGCGAGGAGCGCCGCGACCGTGCCTCCCAGGGCGACGAGCCCGAGCGTGATGCTCAGCGGGACGATCCGCGCCGTGATGAGCTTGCGGGAGACAGGGTTCCAGGGAGCTGCCGCGCTCTCGTACCAGGACATGGCTCCAGTCTGCCAGGGGCCGCGCGCCGAAGCCGCCGTGCAGCCGTTGGTCCGTCGACGCACCGCAGCCACCCGGCAAGCCTCTCCGCCCGAAATCACATGATTCGTGCGCATATCGCCAGAATCCCTGGTGCCGGCACAAACGCCCGGTTAGCCTGAGCATGCCGTTGCAGGGCGAACCCAGGGGGAGAGTTCATGGCCGCGCTGACCTCGACCACGATGCCCGCGCGACGCGCGGCGCCCCCGACGAACGCTTCCCGCTTCCGCCTCGATATCCAGGGCCTTCGAGCCATCGCCGTTGCCGCGGTAGTGCTCTACCACGCCGGCGTCCCTTTCCTGCAGCGCGGATACCTCGGTGTCGATGTGTTCTTCGTCATCAGCGGCTTCCTCATCACGGGCCACCTCCTGAAGCGTCTCGAGACTACGGGGCGCGTCGGATATGCCGAGTTCTACGCGCGCCGCGCGCGCCGCATCCTTCCTGCTTCGTTCACGGTGCTGCTCCTGTCGATCGGCGCAGCAATGCTCTGGTACCCGCCGCTGCTGATGCACGAGGTATGGCGCGGAGCCCTCGCAACAGCGTTCTATGTCCCGAACATCTACTTCGCCATGGAACGGACCGACTACCTCTCCGGCACGAACCCATCGCTGTTCCAGCACTACTGGTCGCTCGGCGTCGAGGAGCAGTTCTACCTGCTGTGGCCCATAGCCCTCGCTCTGGGATGGGCGTTCGCTCGGACGCGTCGAGCCCTGTTCATCGTGGTGGCTTTTCTCGTCGCCGGTTCATTCGCGGCCGGCGTGGTGGGAACCGTGTGGAACCAGCCGATGGCGTTCTTCATGCTGCCGACACGGGCGTGGGAGCTCGGTATCGGGGGGCTCGTCGCGTTCGCTGCTGCGCGGCATCGCGCTCCGCTCGGCCGCACGACCGCGTCTGTGGTGAGCTGGTCAGGTCTCGCCTGCATCCTCCTCACCCTGACCCTGTACCCCCCGGCGACGATGCCGCCGGGGACGGGTGCACTACCGGCTGTCCTCGCGACAGCCGCCGTCATCCTCGCGGGCTCCCGTGACGCACCCTCCGGCGCCAGCATCGTGCTGTCGGTACGCCCGCTCACCTTCCTCGGCACCATCTCGTACGCGCTCTACCTGGTGCATTGGCCGGCACTCATGGTGCCGCAGGCGGCCTTCGGCTTCGGTACCGCAGTCTCGACCACGACGAAGGTCGGCATCGCTCTTCTGTGCGTACCGCTCGCGTGGCTGCTCTTTCGATACATCGAGAAGCCCGCGAGGAACGCGTCGGTCCTCGCGGACGCCCCTGCGTGGCGCACGCTCGCAGCAGCGGTCGGAGCATCCTTCGCTGCAGTTGCGAGCGCAACCCTCGCCTACGAAGCGACAAAGGACACGCCACTCGCGGGCCGTGACTCGTCCGTCGTGCCGCACGGGTACCCGTCGTCATACGTGCCGAGCGACCTCGCGCCGGACCTATGGAGCGCGACAGGTGACCTTCCCGAACTCTATGAGAACGGCTGCAACAACGACTTCGCCACCGTCGAGAGCACGGGCTGCCTGTTCGGCTCGGCGACCGCGCCCCGGATCGCGTTGTTCGGCGATTCGCACGCCGCACAGTGGTATCCGGCACTGACAACCTTCGCGGAGGCCAACGGCTACGCCGTGCAGACCCTCACCAAGGACGCGTGCCCGGCAGTCTCGGCCGACTTCGCCCGCGACGGCCGGACCTACCAGGAGTGCACACTATGGCGCGACGGCGCCATCGCCGAACTGAACGCGCAGTCCCTCGAACTCGTCGTGATCTCGAGCCACGTGCTGGCGCCACTCGCGCCTGAGCCGAAGGACCGCCACGCCACGTGGACGGCTGCGCTCGGGCGCACTTTGGCCCGTGTGGAGGCCCATGCCGTCGTGCTCGCCGATACGCCCTCCCTCGACCGCGACCCGGTGCTGTGCCTGGCCGCCAACCTAGACGAGGCGCTCGCCTGCTCCACGCCACGAGAAGCGGCGATCGACCCTGACCTGCAGACCGCGGAGGCACGCACGGCCACGTTGGCCGGCGCGACATACGTCGACCTGACCGACCACATCTGCTCCGGCGACAGCTGTCCACCGATCCTTGGCAGCACGCTCGTGTACCGCGACGAGCACCACATCACCGCGACCTTCGCCGAGCAGCTCGCCGCCGTCCTCGGAGGCGAGCTGCTGGACGTGCTCGACGCAGAGAGCTCCAAGGGACAGCACGTGCACGCGAGCTCGTCGCGCTAGGCTGTCGCCGAACCTCCCTTGTTCTCGTCCTGGTCGCCGCCGTCCTTGCACCAGTGCTCCGCGACGAGCCCGGCGACCGTGAGGACGAGCCCGCCGAGCGCCGCGATGAAGGCCGAGATCGCGACCTCGCGACGAGGCGCGTGCGACCACTCGAGCGCGATCGCGAGCCCGTAGCCGGCGAAGGCGCCCGCGATGATCGCCCCGGTGTAGGAGCACGCCTGCGCGAACACGGCGGTGCGTGCCGCGCGCAGGCCGCTGAGCGCGGGGTTGCGGCCCTTGCGGTACTGGCGCACGGTCCAGCCGAGCCACAGCACAGCGACGCCGACCACCGCCGCCACCGCCAGCACGGTCCACGGCACGGACAGCGGAGACGATCCCGACGTCACGGCCATCCGGGCGACCGCCCAGGCGACCACGCCCATCACCACCGCGAGCAGCAGCAGCCGGGCGCGGCTCAGCGGGGTCACAGGGCCTCCCGTCCCGCTCCGGTGCTCATCGCGCTCACTCCTGCGAGGACGCCTTCCTCTGCAGCGCGGGCCAGCGCTCCTCGACCAGCTCGACGCCGTCGGATCCGACGGCCGCCGCGAGATCGCCGATGCGGCCGAAGCCCGGGAGCACGAAGTCCGGGGCGAGCGTCGCCCACGGCTGGAGCACGAACGCGCGCTCGGCCGCCCGCGGGTGCGGCACCTCGAGGTCCTCGGACTCGAGCTCGAGATCGCCGAAGGCGAGAAGGTCGACGTCGAGCGTGCGCGGGCCGTTCGGGATGAGCCGCTCGCGTCCGTGCAGCACCTCGATCCCCTGGCACGCGGCCAGGAGCGCGCGCGGCGCGAGCGCGGTCTCGAGCTGGACCACCGCGTTGAGGAAGTCGGCCTGCTCGGTCCCGCCGACGGGCCGCGTGCGGAACAGCGACGATGCGCCGGTCACCTCGATCCCCGGGATCCGGTGCAGCTCCCACAGCGCCTCGCGGAACGATGCCTCGACGTCGCCGATGTTCCCGCCGAGACCCAGGTACGCCGTGACCGGCTGCAGCGGCTGCGCGTCGCCCGGGTCGGTGCTGCGCGGCGCCGGAGCCAGCGGGTCGGCGAAACCACCCGCCGAGGAGCCGATGCGCTTGTCCGCCCACAGCGTCCCCGAGCGGAGGTCGCGGCGGATCTTCACCATGACGTCGCGGAACTCGACGTGGAGCGGCGCCTGCGGCTTGTGGACGATGACGTCGACCGCCTGCACGCCGGGCATCTCGAGGATCGCGCGCGCGATGTGCTCGGCCACGGTCTCGAGCAGGTCGGCCGGATCGCCGCCGAGCACCTCCGCGGCGCGGTCCGCGATGTCGGAGTAGTTGACGGTCCTGCCGAGCTCGTCGCGGTCGGCTGCCGTACGGGTGGACACATGCGCCACCACGTCGGCGAGGAACAGCTGCCCCGACTCCTTCTCGCGCGCGTACACGCCGTGGAAGCCCGTGACACGAATGCCCTGGACGATGATCTGATCGAGCTCGATCCCGTCCTTGAGGTAGGGGGTGATCGTCGGAGTCGTCATGCTCTCCATCCTTACGGTCGTCGCGCGTTTTCCCAAGCCGACACGACCCGGACGGCGTCGGCGGCCGCATGCGCATCGTGCACGCGCACCCCCCACGCGCCCGCCGCGGCGGCGAGGGCGGTGACTGCGGTGGTGGCGTGCTCGCGCGCGCCGGGGTCGGCGGCGTCGACGCCGGACCGCGCGATCGCGGCGCCGAGGAAGCGCTTGCGGGACGCGCCGATGAGCACACGCCGGCCGCGCGCCCAGGCGTCGACGTTCGCGAGCAGCGGCCAGTTCGAGTCCGTGACCTTCGAGAAGCCCAGGCCCGGGTCGAGCACGATGCGGTCCTCGGCGACGCCCGCCGCGACGAGCGCCTCGACCCGCGCGTCGAGCTCGGCGCCCACCTCCGCGACCACGTCGCCGTAGGTGTCGCGTCGGTCCATCTCGGTAGCGTGCGCGCGCCAGTGCATCGCGACGTAGTCGACGCCCAGCTCCGCGACCGTCGCCGCCATCGTCGGGTCCGCGAGCCCGCCCGACACGTCGTTGACCACCGTCGCCCCGGCCTCGACCGCGGCGCGCGCGGTGGAGGCGTGCATCGTGTCGATGCTCGTGGCCACGCCTGCCTCAGTGAGCGCCCGGACGACCGGCACCACCCGCCGCTGCTCCTCCTCGGGCGCGACCCGCGCGGCGCCGGGCCGCGTCGACTCGCCGCCCACGTCGACCAGGTCCGCGCCGTCGCGCGCGAGCAGCACGCCCTGCGCGATCGCGGCGTCGATCTCGGCGAAGCGTCCGCCGTCGCTGAAGCTGTCGGGGGTGACGTTGAGGATGCCCAAGACGAGCGTCATCGCGCCTCCTCCGCGCCCTACTTGCCGACGATGAGGCTCATCGCCTCGGCTCGCGTCGCGGCGTCGCGCATGATGCCGCGCACCGCGGAGGTCACCGTGCGCGAGCCGGGCTTCCGCACGCCGCGCATCGACATGCACAGGTGCTCGGCCTCGACCACGACGATGACGCCGCGCGCGCCGAGCTCGTCGACCAGCGCATCGGCGACCTGCGTGGTGAGCCGCTCCTGCACCTGCGGGCGCTTGGCGAAGACATCCACGAGACGTGCGAGCTTGGACAGCCCGGTGATGCGGCCGTCCGCGCCGGGGATGTACGCGACGTGCGCGACCCCGTGGAACGGCACCAGGTGATGCTCGCACATCGAGTACAGCTCGATGTCCTTGACAAGGATCATCTCCTCGTGACCGAGCTCGAAGACCGCGCTCAGCACGTCGGCGGGGTCCTGGTGCAGGCCCTGGAAGAACTCGGCGTAGGCGCGCGCGACGCGGCTCGGGGTGTCCTTGAGCCCGTCGCGGTCGGGGTCCTCCCCCACCGCCGCCAGGATCTCGCGGACCGCCGCCTCGATGCGCGGCTCGTCGACCGCCACGCCTACTGGTCCTTCGGCTCGACGAGCTCCGGCGCGGGGACCGGCTGCTCCTCGGCCTCGTCCGGCTGCGCCACCGCAGCGTCCGCCTCGACCTTGGAGGGCGCCTCGATGGCGCCGCCCTTGGCCTCGGCCGGGGCCGCGGCGATCCAGTGCCCGGAGATCCACTCGTCGCGCGCGGGGACCTTCTCGACCTCCGCGAAGACGGCGGCGAGCTCGGTCTCGCCGAGCGTCTCCTTCTCGAGCAGCGCCTCGGCCAGCGCGTCGAGCACGCCGCGGTTCTGGGTGAGCGCGAGCGTCGCCTCGGCCATCGCGTTGTCCATGAGCGCGCGGACCTCCTGGTCCACCGTCGCCGCGACCGACTCGGAGAACTCGCGGCCGTGGCCCATGTCGCGGCCCAGGAACACCTCGCCCGAGCTTCCGGTGAGGCGCACGGAGCCGACCCTGGTGGACATGCCGTACTCGGTGACCATCTGGCGGGCGATCTCGGTCGCCTGCTGGATGTCGTTCGAGGCGCCCGTCGACGGGTCGCCGAAGATGAGCTCCTCGGCGATCCGGCCGCCCATCGCGTACGCGAGGTTGTCGAGCAGCTGGTTGCGGGTCTTGGAGTAGCGGTCCTCCTGCGGCATCACCATCGTGTAGCCGAGCGCGCGGCCGCGCGGGAGGATCGTCACCTTGGTGACCGGGTCCGTGTGGCGCATCGCCGCGGCGACGAGCGCGTGACCGCCCTCGTGGTACGCCGTGACCGTCTTGTCGTGGTCGTTCATCACGCGGGTGCGCTTCTGAGGTCCGGCGATGACGCGGTCGATCGCCTCGTCCATCTCATCGGGTCCGATGAGCTGCTTCTCGCGACGGGCGGTCAGCAGCGCGGCCTCGTTGAGCACGTTCGCGAGGTCCGCACCCGTGAAGCCGGGGGTGCGGCGCGCGAGGGCGTCGAGGTCGACCTCCGGGGAGATCGGCTTGCCCTTCGCGTGCACCTCGAGGACCTTGACGCGGCCCTTGAGGTCGGGCGCGTCGACGCCGACCTGGCGGTCGAAGCGGCCGGGGCGCAGCAGCGCCGGGTCGAGGATGTCGGGGCGGTTGGTCGCCGCGATCATGATGATGTTGGTGTGGATGTCGAAGCCGTCCATCTCGACGAGCATCTGGTTGAGCGTCTGCTCGCGCTCGTCGTGACCGCCGCCCATGCCGGCGCCGCGGTGGCGGCCGACCGCGTCGATCTCGTCGACGAAGATGATGGCCGGGCTGTTCTTCTTGGCCTGCTCGAAGAGATCGCGCACGCGGCTCGCGCCGACGCCGACGAACATCTCGACGAAGTCCGAGCCGGAGATCGAGAAGAACGGCACGCCCGCCTCACCGGCGACGGCGCGCGCGAGCAGCGTCTTGCCGGTGCCGGGAGGGCCGTACAGCAGCACGCCCTTGGGGATCTTCGCGCCGACGGCCTGGAACTTGGCCGGGTTCTCGAGGAACTCCTCGATCTCCTTGAGCTCCTCGACGGCCTCGTCCACGCCGGCGACGTCGTCGAACTTCACCGTCGGGGTGTCGGGCGTCACCATGGACGCCTTCGACTTGCCGAAGCTCATGAGGCGGCCGCCTCCGCCGCCCTGCATGTTCGACATGAGGAACCAGAAGAGGCCCACCAGCAGGAGGATCGGCAGGAAGGTGAATGCGATCGACGCCCAGATCGAGCTCTGCGGCACCTCGGAGTTGTAGCCCTGCTCCGGGTCCGCCTCCTTGACGGCGGTGACGATCTCCTCGCCCTGAGGCTCGACGTAGAAGAACTCGACCTTGCCGCGGTAGTCCGCCCACTCCTCGGGCGTCCCGTCCGGGAAGTCGGCGGGATCGATCAGCGTGAGCTCGACGCGCTGATCACCGTCCACGATCTTGACCTGCTCGGCGACCTGCTGCTCGAGCATGGTGAGGCCCACCGAGGTGTCGACCTGCTGCGTGCGCGGGGACAGCAGCCCCGACACGAGCCAGGCGACGAGCAGCGCGGCGGCGACGTAGAAGATGATCAGGCGGATGTTGAGGACGTTCTTCATCGTGCACCCGACTCTACGCGGTGGCTCGGGTGCCACGTGAAGGTTTCGCTCTGGGCTTGCCCCCACCTGGCAGGGGGAACAGAGCCGGTCTCGACACGACGGGGATGAGGCCTCATACCGGGCTCAACGCCGGCGCGCCACGCCGAGTTCCGTGGTGAGCGTCGCGGGCGGCGCTCGGGAGCGGGCTACTTGTCCCCGTACACCTCGGGCTTGAGGACCGCCACGAACGGCAGCGTGCGGTAGCTCTCCGCGAAGTCGAGGCCGTAGCCGACCACGAACTGGTTGGGGATGTCGAAGCCGAGGTACGTCACCGGCACCTCGACCTTCGCCGCGTCGGGCTTGCGCAGCAGCGAGGCGACCTCGACCGAGGCGGCGCCGCGCGAACGCAGGTTGCCGAGCAGCCACGACAGCGTGACGCCGGTGTCGATGATGTCCTCGACGATGAGGACGTGGCGGCCCGTGAGATCCGCGTCGAGGTCCTTGAGGATGCGCACCACGCCGGACGACTTGGTGCCCGATCCGTAGGACGACACCGCCATCCAGTCCATCTGGACCGCGGGGGGCATGCGGCGCGCGAGGTCGGCCATCACCATGACCGCGCCCTTGAGCACACCCACGAGCAGGAGGTCCTTGCCCTCGTAGTCGGCGCGGATCTGCGCCGCCATCTCGTCGAGCTTGCGCCCGATCGCGTTCTCGCTCACGAGAACCTCGGAGAAGTCGCTCATGTCAAACTGGAAGCTCACTGGGGCCTCTCCTTATGATCCGGGTGGCTGATGACCAGCCTGCCATATTCGCGCCGCGCCTCGTAGCCGCCGGGGAGCGAGATCGCGCCCTGGCCCTTCCACTGCATCACGAGCGAGTCGAGCGCCGAGACATGGGTGGCCGTCAGCGGGCCGGCGCCCTTGTTCTCCGCGAGCATCTTGAGCATCCGCGTGCGGATCGCGTCGGGCAGCGCGGCGAGCATGTCGCACCGCCACTCGTCGGAGCGCGCCGCCGACGACGGCACCGTCATCGCGGACCGCGCCTGGCGGTCGAGCTCGTCCGCATCGGCCTGCAGCAGCGCCGCCGATCGCGCGAGCCCGGACACCACCCCCGGCCCCAGCACCTCGACGAGCGACGGCATCACCTTGGTCCGCAGCGCGGAGCGGCGCGGGCCGTCCTCGGTGACGTTGGTCGGGTCGTGCCACGGGTCGAGGTCGAGGGCCTGGCAGGCGGCGAGCGTGTCCTTGCGGCGCACGGTGAGGAACGGCCGGACGATGCGGCCGCGGCGCGAGGGGATCCCCGAGAGCGCACGGGCGCCCGAGCCGCGCGCGAGCGCGAGCAGCACGGTCTCCGCCTGGTCGTCCATCGTGTGGCCGGTGACGAGCAGCGGGTCGAGCCCGCCCTCGGCGTCCATGCGCGCCTCGAGCGCCGCGTACCGCGCCTCGCGGGCCGCGGCCTCCATGCCGCCCGCGCGACCGACGGTCACGCGCTCGACGTGCACGGTGTGGATGCCCGCGCGGCGCACCTCGTGGGCGGCGCGCTCGGCAACCACCGCGGAGTCGGGCTGCAGCCCGTGGTCGACGATGATCGCGCCGGCGAACAGACCCTGCTTCCGCGCGACGAAGGCCACCGCGGCCGCCAGCGCGAGCGAGTCCGGACCTCCGGAGCATGCGACCCAGACGCGGGTGCCGAGCTCGAGGTCGCCGAGGGCGTCGCGCACCGCGACCCGGCAGGCCGCGACCGCGGGATGCGGTCCCGTCACCGCGTCGCCCTCATCCCTCACAGCCGCATTCTGCCAGCGCGACGAGGAGGTCGTCGAACGCCGCCTTGGGCGCCTCCTGGCCGTACGGCATGCCGTCGGCGAGGATCGCGACCGCGAGCGGCCGGCCGTCCGCGGTCACCACCACGCCCGCGATCGACGTCACCCCGGTGAGCGAGCCCGTCTTCGCGCGCCAGTAGCCCGCCGGCGCGAGACCCTCGTACCTCGTTGCGACGGTCCCCTCGAGGCCCGCGAGGGGCAGCCAGTCGAGGAGCCCCTCGAGCGCCGGCTCGTCGCGGGCGGCCAGCAGCGCGCTCGTCATGGTCGCGGGCGAGATCTGGTTCCTCTCGGAGTAACCGGCGCCGTCGTGGAGCTCGAGCCCGGTGACGTCGACCCCGAGCTCGCGCAGCGACGCGATGATGGCCTTGGCCTCCCCCGTCGGCGTCGCCTTGCGACCCGCCTCGATCGCGAGCACGCGCGCGACCTGCTCGGCGACCGTGTTGTCCGAGACGGACAGGAGGTGGCGCGCGATCTCGGACAGGGGCGCCGAGTCCACGGACGCGACCTCCCGCCCACGGGCATCGTCCGCGACGGGGGACGATGCGCGGGTCACCTCGCCGTCGACGGCGACCCCGCGGGCCTCGAGCGCCTCGACGAACAGCTCGCCGGCATGCACCGACGGGTCCGAGGCGCGCTTCGCGTAGTTGTCGTCCGTGAGGCGCGCGCCGTCGACGGCGAGGCCCGTCACCGGCGCCGCGTAGCCCATGTCGAACGCGTACTGCGGCCACTCGGCGGGCCAGGCGGGGCCGGGGAAGTCCGAGTCGTCGATCTGCACGATGACGTCCTCGCCCAGCGAGTCCGCGAGCGCCTCGACCACCTGATCCGCGAGGTCGCCCAGGCCGGCCCATCCCTGGGCGGCGTCCTCCGCATCGTCCACGTCGCCGTGGTGGCCCTGGTCCGCCGCGAGCAGGACGTCGCCCCCGGCGACGAGCGTCAGCGTGCGGGTCCTGGGCACCCACGCGACGGTGGTGGTGGTCGTGAAGTCCGCGCCGAGCTCCGCGACGGCCGCGACCACCGTGATGAGCTTGGTGGTCGAGGCGGGGACCTGCGGGTCGGCGGCGCTGACGTCGGCGTAGACGGTGCCGTCGAGGTAGTCGACCACGGAGATGTTGGTCGATGCGCCGGTGCGCGAATCGGCCCGGACCTGCTCGGCGAGGGCCTGCACCTCGGCGGCGGACGGGCGGGGCGCATCGGTGTCGATCCGCGCCACCGCGTCGGTGCCGGAGGGGCTCGCGACGGCGACAGGCTCCTGCGTGACGAAGGGCGCCTGCGGGACGTCGAAGGGCTCGGCGGTGAACCATCCGGGCACCCAGTCCTGGGCGTCGGCGTAGACATATCCGCCCGCGAGCACGAGGATGCTCACCATCACCCAGGCGATTGCTCTTCGCACCCACGACCTCCGAACTTGGGCCACACTAGTACCGGTACCCCGGACCCGAGACCTACGCATAAGGACGCACGCATGGAATTCGACGTCACCATCGAGATCCCTAAGGGCTCGCGCAACAAGTATGAGGTGGATCACCACACCGGTCGCATCGTGCTCGACCGCATGCTCTTCACCTCGACGCGCTACCCCGACGACTACGGGTTCATCGACGGCACCCTCGGTGAGGACGGCGACCCGCTGGACGCGCTCGTGCTGCTGGAGGAGCCCACGTTCCCCGGCTGCCAGATCCGCTGCCGCGCGCTCGGCATGTTCCGCATGCGCGACGAGGCCGGCGGCGACGACAAGGTGCTGTGCGTGCCCGTCGGCGACCAGCGCCAGACGTGGCGTCAGGAGCTCACCGACGTCTCGGACTTCCACCGCCTCGAGGTCCAGCACTTCTTCGAGGTCTACAAGGACCTCGAGCCCGGCAAGTCCGTCGAGGGCGCCCACTGGGTGTCGCGCGAGGAGGCCGAGGAGGAGATCCGTGCCTCGATCGAGCGCGCCAAGGGCACGCCGTTCGCGAACATGAACCCGCTGCTCCCGCCCAGCGGGCACTGATCAGCATGAGCTGAGGGCCCGGGCCGCGACGATGCGGCCCGGGCCTTTCGCCTGCTCGGGCGGCCTGCGGCCGCCGGGGCCCTGAGCCCGTCTACGGGCGGCCGATGTAGGGCATGAGGTTGCCGGTCGACCACGCGTACAGGCCGCGCGTGCCCGACAGCTTGCCCGGCCGCGACGCCTCCATCACCATGCCGCCCCCCACGTACATCGCCACGTGGTAGATGGTCGACGGGTTGGAGGTGTCGGTGGCCCAGAACACCAGGTCACCGGGCCGCAGCTGCGAGTAGGGCAGGTGCGAGGTGGCCGCGTACTGCGACCGCGAGGTGCGCGTCACCCAGATGCCGGCCTGGCTCCATGCGGTCGAGGTCAGCCCCGAGCAGTCGAAGTAGGTGGGCCCCGTGCCGCCGAGCAGGTACTCCTTGCCGGACAGCGCGACCGCGGCGTTCGCGGCGGCCTGTCCCTGCGACGCCGTCGACCGCCATGTGGTCGAGGGCTGCTCGGGCTCCTCGGTCGCGGTGGGCTTGGGCTCGGAGGTCTTGGTCTCCTCCGGCTCCGGCTCGGGCTCGGAGGTCTTCGTCTGCTCCGGCTGGGACGTCTTGGTCTCCTCCGGCTCCGGCTCCGACGTCCTGGTCTGCTCCGGCCGCGAGGTCTTAGTCTCCTCGGGCTCCGGCTCCGAGGTCCGGGTCGCCGTCGGCCGCGGGCGCGACTGCTCCTGCTCCTCCTCCGCCGCACGCTCTGCCTCCTGCTGCCGACGCTCCGCCTCGGCCCGCGCGGCGGCGGCGCGGTCGGCCTCGAGACCGGCCTGACGCTCCTCCTCGAGCTGCACGGTCACTCCGCGCAGCGCAGCGAGGCGGGCGACCGCCTCCGCGCGGGTCGCGTTCGCATCGGCGACCGCCTGCTCGGCGTGCGCCTGCGCATCCTGTGCCTCCGCGTACGCGGACCTCGCCTCGGCCTCGGCGGCGGCGGCCTCGGCCGCTGCCTCGTCGGCGTAGCCGCGCATGGTGGTCGCGACGAGCTCGGCGGCCTTGACGCGCTGCACCCACATGTCGGCCTCGTCGGAGCCGCGGGCGAAGGCCTCCGAGCGCGCGATCACCTCGTCGACGGACTCGGCGCCCACGACCGCACCGATCTGGCTCATCGAGCCGGAGTCCCGGTACGCGGCCTGCGCGACTGAGGCGAGGTTGCTGCGCGCCTCCGCGAGCTCCTTCTCCGCCTGCTCCGCGCGCTCCTGCGCCGCGGCGAGGGTCGTCTCGGCGACGTCGGACGCCTCCTGCGCCTCGATGAAGTCCTCGCCCGCGAGGAGGGCGTTCGCGGTGGCCTCGTCGCGCGCGTCGGCGAGCGAGGCGATCGCGCCGTCGAGCTGGTCGACGCTGGCGGCCGCGCTGTTCGCGGCGGCCCTGGCGGCCTCGATCTCGGCCTGACCGGGGTACTCGTCCGCGCGGGCACGATGCGACGGGCCCGCCACCACGATAGCGCTGGCGATCGCGAACATGAGCGCGAGCGCGAGCACCCGCCGAACCGCTGCCGTCACACCCACCGCCTTTGTCACACCTGTCACACGAGTCACGTCTGCCACCGATACTAGGCCGCGACGACCGATCCGCATAGACCCCACCACCGCCGTCCACGCAGGCGTTCCCGCACGTCCACAACCGGCGCGACCTCTAGGCTGAGCGCCATGGATGACGACGGCATCGAGACCGACGCGCGCGCCGCGGACGAAGGGCCGGGCGCGGGCGCGCCCATCCCCGCGAGCGCCGCCTGGCGTGAGGGCGATCACCCTGGTCGCCGACTCTTCCTCACGCTGGGCGACCTGCCGCTCGAGGCGGACCCGATGGGCGTGCTCCCCGGCGCGACGCTCGCGTACGAGACATGGGGAGAGCTCAACGCCCCCAAGGACAACGCCGTCTACATCGCGCACGCGCTCACCGGCGACAGCCACGTGTTCGGCCCCGCGGAGCCCGGGCACCACACCGGCGGCTGGTGGAACGCGATGGTCGGCCCCGGCAAGCCCATCGACCCGGACCGCCACTACATCGTGTGCGCGAACGTCATCGGCGGCTGCCAGGGCTCGACGGGCCCGGCATCCGCCCACCCCGAGGACGGTCGCCCGTGGGGCTCGCGCTTCCCCTACGTGACGATGCGCGACATGGCCCGGGCCGAGGTCATCCTCGCCGACCACCTGGGCATCGACCGATGGCGCCTCATGACCGGCCCGTCCATGGGCGGCATGCGCGCGCTCGAGTGGATCGCGATGGCCCCCGAGCGCGTCGGCGCGATCGCTCCCGTCGGCTCGACAGGCGCCACCACGGCCGACCAGATCGCCTGGTCCACGGCGCAGGTCGCCGCGATCCAGGCGGACCCGCGCTTCCGCGGCGGCAACTACTACGACGCGGCGGACGACGACGGCCCGCACGTCGGGATGGGCATCGCGCGCATGATCGCGCACACGACGTACCGCAGCGCCGGCGAGCTCAACGACCGCTTCGACCGCGGCTACCAGGGCGGCTCCGACCCCCTCGGCAAGGGCGGGCTGTTCTCCGTGCAGAGCTACCTGCAGCACCATGCGCGCAAGCTCGCGCGGCGCTTCGACGCGAACACGTACGTGCGGCTCGCCCAGGCCATCCAGTCGCACGATGTGGGACGCGGACGCGGCGGGGTGGAGACCGCGCTCGCGCGGTACACCGATCCGGCGCTCGTCATCGCGATCGATTCGGACCGCCTCTACCCCATGCAGAACTCACAGCGGCTCGACGCGGCGCTGTCGGGATCCAACGGGATCAAGGTGGTGCACTCCCCCGTGGGCCACGACGGCTTCCTGGTCGAGGCGGCCCAGATGATCGCCTTCATGGAGGAGTTCGAGCGGGAGCTGTGAAGCATTGCACCGAGGTTGCGCCCTCACCCCTCCGCTGCGAACTCGACGCGTGCGTCACCTCCGGTGAACTCTTCCAGCGCGGTGGCGAGCGCGGGCGCAAGCATCGCTGAGAAGGTCGCAGTCATGTGATTCGAGTCTCGATACACGAGGGTGTCGCCGACGACCGCAGGGCAGAGCTCCGCGTCGCACAGATAGTCGGTCATATCGATGACCCCATCCGCGCCGCCGAGGCTCCCGCCGATCGCGCTCAGCGACTCGGTCACTTCTCGGTCGAGCGCACAGGCGGCAGTCGTATCGAGGTTTTGCGAGAGGCACGCCGGAACCTCGCGCACCGGGTTGAAAGGCGTGTCGGCAATCACGACCACGGCTGACTCCGCAGGCAGGTCCGCGATGACCGCGGCGAGCCGCTCCGCCCACCACTCGGTGGCGCCGTCTCGTTCTCCGACATACCGCGTCGCGAAGTTTGCAAGCAAGATCACGTCCGGCGGGTCGGCTTGCAGTTTCTCAATCACCGCGTCGCGCCACCCAGGGCAGTCGAGAGCACCCGGGTCAACAGCATCGGCCGAGGGGCACGCGCTCTTGGTGTAACTGGTGAGCACTATGTCGCCACTCCCCGCGAGCTGCTCGAGCGGTGTGCCCCACTGCGCGGCGTGCGAATCCCCGAACAACGCCACTGTCGGAGCAGCGTTGTCCGCGCCAAAGGCACATCCATCGATGCTGACGCTGCCGAAGTCCTGGTGGCACGGCGCTTCCTCGACTGCCGTCACGTCATACCGGGCTTCGCGAATGGTCGGCGTGAGATTGCTGGGTACGTAGGGCGTTCCGATCGGCGCGACGACGATCTCAGCAGACGGCGCTGTCTCCCCCGCGTCGAGAGTCTCACTCTTCGACAGCTGCGTGAGCGCCCAGCTTGCCCCTGCGATCGCGAGGGACGCTGCTGCTGCACACACGAACACCCAGGCCGGGCGCGCGCCCGCGATGCGCGGAGTGAACCGGAACGGAGTCTCCACGAAGCGATAGACCAACCATGCGACGGGAACGGCGAGCGCCGACAGCCCCAGCGTCACCCACACAGGAACGCGAGTCTCGTAGCCGATCGCGAACTGCGGCAGCACGACGATCGGCCAATGGACAAGGTAGAGCGAGTACGAGATCGCTCCGATGAAGAGCATGGGGCGCATACCGAGCATGCGAGCCGGGGCCCACCGCGCAATATCGGCCGCGCCCCCCGCGATGAGCAGCAGCGCAGCTCCGCCCACGGGTGCCAACGCGGCCACGCCGGGGAACGGTGTGTGCTCTGTAAGGCCGAAAGCCGCGTATGCGATCAAGGCGATACCCACCCACCCCACGCCAGCCCCCGCCCGTGGACCAAGGCGCAAACGGCCCGCTGCGAGCAGCAGAGCAACCAACCCGCCCATGCCGAGCTCCCAGGCTCGCGTGGGGAGCCCGAAGAATGCGAACGCCGGCGCGGTCGAAGTCATCAGCGCCGAACCGAGGAGCGAGAGCGCCACTACCCCGCCCACCAGCGCGATGAGGCGCCCGCGCGATCGCCTCGCGACGAAGGTGCCCACCACAAGCGCGAGCGGCCACAGGAGGTAGAACTGCTCCTCGACACCAAGTGACCAGTAGTGCTGCACCAGCGACGGCGCGATGTCCGCGTGATAGTCCGTGCCCCACCGCGCGAACAACAGGTTCGGAACGTAGGCCGCCGTCCATACGATCGCCTCGTACTGCCCGCTTCGTTGCAGGGGAGCGACGCACCACCACACTCCGACCACGGTTGCAGCAAGCACCACGAACGACGCGGGGAGGATGCGCCGCGCGCGGCGTGCATAGAAGCGCCCGAACCTCACCCGGCCGGTGGCGCCAATCTCGTTCCAGAGATGACCGGTGATGAGGAAGCCGGAGATCACGAAGAACACATCGACGCCGACGTAGCCGCCGCTGACCACGGACAGACCACCGTGGAACACCAGCACCAGAAGGATCGCGATTGCCCTGAGCCCTTGGATGTCCGGTCGGAACTGCGCCTTCGTCTCCGCTGGAGCGATCGGCGTATCGTCCTCCCGTACCGCCGCTCGCGCGCGGGCCTCCACCGTCCCGGCCATGGCTCTCCCCCCGTGACCATGCGAGAACCGTGGTGACCCACGGTCGTGCGCCTAGGCTAACCCGATGCCCGCATTGCCCGTCAATGGGCGATTTGCGATCTGACGGCATGCGTTGCGCACGAATGCCGCATCTCTCGCGCCCTCCCGGCACGATCGCGTGTTCGGCCTTGACCGTCGACGGAGGGGCCCCTAAGGTCTGAGCCATGTTCCGTCGAATGTGCCGCTGAGAGCGCACGTTCGGCGTGCGCCCGTGAGGGCGCCGGCCGCGGGCTCCATCCGGAGCTGACGCAGGCCCCACCCACCACGGGCACGCTCCCACGTGTCGCACCGCATCCCTGAGGGTTGCGGGTCTCGGCGCGCTTGCACGCCCGACGACCGGTGACACCTGACCCGGGGATGCGGATCCGAGTCCATCAGAGACCAGATCCGATTCCACGCAGGAGCCACCATGACCACCCAGAACTGGGCCTTCGAGACCACGCAGATCCACGCCGGCCAGACCCCCGACGCCGCGACCGGCGCCCGTGCGCTGCCCATCTACCAGACCACGTCCTTCGTCTTCGAGGACACCACCGAGGCCGCCGCCCGCTTCGCACTCGGCGACCTCGGACCGATCTACACCCGCATCGGCAACCCCACGCAGCAGGCCGTCGAGGAGCGCATCGCCGCGCTCGAGGGCGGCGTGGGCGCGCTGCTGGTGAGCAGCGGCAGCGCCGCGAACACCCTCGCGATCCAGAACCTCGCCGAGGCGGGCGACCACATCGTGTCCTCGCCGTCGCTCTACGGCGGCACCTACAACCTGTTCGCGTACACGCTGCCCAAGCTGGGCATCGAGGTGACGTTCGTCGAGGACCCCGACGACCCGGAGTCGTGGCGCCGCGCCGCGCGCCCCACCACCAAGGCGTTCTTCGGGGAGTCGATCTCGAACCCCAAGCAGGACGTGCTCGACATCGAGGCGGTGGCGGCCGTCGCGCATGAGATCGGCGTGCCGCTCGTCGTCGACAACACGGTCGCCTCGCCCTACCTCGTCAACCCGCTGCGGTGGGGTGCCGACATCGTCACCCACTCCGCCACCAAGTACCTGGGCGGCCACGGCACGGCCATCGGAGGCGTGATCGTCGACGGCGGATCGTTCGACTTCGCCGCGCACGCGGAGCGCTTCCCGCAGTACAACGCGCCCGACCCGAGCTACCACGGCCTGGTCTACGCCCGCGATCTCGGCGTCGGCTCGCCGCTCGGTGCGAACCTCGCCTTCATCCTCAAGGCCCGCGTGCAGCTGCTCCGCGACACGGGCGCCGCGATCTCCCCGTTCAACGCGTTCCTCATCGCGCAGGGCATCGAGACCCTGAGCCTGCGCGTCGAGCGCCATGTCGACAACGCGGTGCGCGTGGCCGACTTCCTCGAGGGCCACCCGCAGGTGCTCTCCGTCGCATACTCCGGGCTCGAGTCGAGCCCCTGGCACCACCTGCAGCGCAAGTACGCCCCGCGCGGCGGCGGCAGCGTCCTCGCCTTCGAGATCGCGGGCGGCAAGGAGGCGGGTCAGGCCTTCGTCGACGCGCTCGAGCTGCACAGCCTCGTCGCGAACATCGGCGACGTGCGCTCGCTCGCGATCCACCCCGCGACCACCACGCACTCGCAGCTCACGCCCGAGCAGCAGGCCTCGACCGGCGTGACCCCGGGCCTGGTCCGGCTGTCCGTGGGCATCGAGCACATCGACGACATCCTCGGCGACCTGGGGCTGGGCTTCGAGGCGGCGGCGCAGGTCGCGGCCTCGAAGGCGGACGATGCCGCGGTGGCGTACGCATGAGCGGCGACCATGTCGAGACGGGGTGGGCGCCGGGCTCCACGCCCACGCGCGAGCAGACGCGCGAGACGCTCGGCCCCATCCCCGCCTCGGCCGCGTGGCGTCCGGGCGACCTCCCCGGGGCGCGGCGCTTCCTCGACATCGGCTGGCTGCCGCTCGAGGCGGACCCGCGCGGCGGGCTCGACGTCACGCTCGCCTACGAGACGTGGGGCGAGCTCAACGAGGCGCGCGACAACGCGGTCTACGTCGCGCACGCCTTCACCGGCGACAGCCATGTCGCGGGCGACGCCGAGGACGGCCACCCCACCGGTGGTTGGTGGAACGGGCTCGTGGGCCCCGGGCGGCCGATCGACACCGACCGCTTCTACGTGGTGAGCGCCAACGTCGTGGGCGGATGCCAGGGCACCACCGGGCCCGCGCACCCCCACCCCTCGGACGGTCACCCGTGGGGCTCAGAGTTCCCGTACGTCACGCTGCACGACATGGTGGTCGCCGAGGCGCGCCTCGCGGACCACCTGGGCATCGATGCCTGGGCGCTGGTGATCGGGCCGAGCATGGGCGGCATGCGCGCCGTCGAGTGGGCCGCATCGTTCCCCGAGCGGGTGCGGGCGATCGGTGCGATCGGCGCGACGGCTGCCACCACCGCCGACCAGATCGCGTGGCACGCGACGCAGGGCGCGGCGATCCGCCTGGATCCCGCGTTCCGCGGCGGCGACTACTACGAGGCGGCACCCGGCGAGGGGCCGCACACCGGGCTCGGGATCGCCCGGGCGATCGCGCACACCACCTACCGCTCGGGTCCGGAGCTGAACGGGCGCTTCGGGCGCGATGCGCAGGACGGGGACGTGCTGCGCCCCGAGGGGATCTTCGCGGTCGAGTCGTACCTCGACCATCACGCGGAGAAGCTCGCGCGGCGCTTCGACGCGAACACGTACCTGCGCATGCTCCATGCGATCAACACCCATGACGTCGGGCGCGGGCGCGGCGGCGTCGAGGCCGCGCTCGCCGACTTCGACGGCGAGGCGCTGGTGATCGCGATCGACTCCGACCGACTGTACCCGCTCGCGGACTCCGAGCGGCTCGCCGCGGCCCTGCCCCGCTGCGAGGGCGTGACGCTGCTGCACTCCGAGGTCGGGCACGACGGCTTCCTGGTCGAGGGATCAGGGCTAGACGATGCGGTGCGCGAGGTACTCGCGAGGGCGTCCTCGCGTGCAACGCGCGCCTAGCATTCTCGGTTCGCCCTCAGCCGATGCTATGCGCCACGTCCGTGACCAGGAGCGGAATCTGCCACAGCGGCGTGCCTGACAAGTACAGGTCGAGGTTCCATGTGCCGTAGCCTGCGGTCGAGAACACGAGGACGACCGCCGGTGGGAGCCACACGGGAAGCCGGTCCGCGAGAGGGGCCGTGAACTCGTGTCCGGCCTCCGGGCTCACGCTCGCCAGGTGCCAGCACCACACGAGCGCCACGGTGCCGCATCCGAAGATGATCCACCTCCCGTAATCCTCCCCGGCGATCCACAGGGCCCCTGAGCCTCCGACAGCCACCACGACGAGCATCGCCCGCGACCACGGCCAGAGCCCTTGCACCTCGACACCTTTCGCCACTCCGGGGAGCGCCGCGACCGTGACAAGGATCGCCACCACAGCGATCCCGAACCAGACCGCCGACTTGGGTGAGCCGAACGCCTCCGAGGCGACCTCGACCGCCTTCGGCGCGTCCCACGTCAGTGCTTCAACCGCACCCGTGACGGAGTCGGGCGACGCGTCGTCCACGCCTGGCGACGCGCCGCCAGCGAACCACGCTCGCCAGACTGCGCCAACCCCGCGGGGCGGCGCGCTGTGCGTCGCGACAACCAGCGCCGTGGCCCACGCGGGAGCGAGCGCCAGCACCGCGGTCGCGGTACGCACCGGGCCCCGCCCCGTGCCGCGCACCACAGTCCATGCGACCAGTGTCAGCGCCGGCAGTGCGAACGCCGCGAAGGCCTCGTGCGTCAGGATGGCGACCGCTGCCGCGATATTGGCGAGAATGATCTTCAGCCCGACGCGCATCTCGCTGCCGAGCGCGGCGAGCGCTGCGGCCAGCAAGACCAGGAGCAGCGCATCCTTGCGCACCAGGTTGTCGAAGTACACGATGCCGCCGAGCAGCGCTGCGCTCGGCACCACCCAGCCCCGGATGTAGCCGCGACGCATAGCGAGCACGCCCAGCGCGACCAGCATGCCTAGGGTAGCGAGAGAGGCGAGGACGGCGATCGCGAGGAGGCTGAGACCCGTCGCCCTCGACAGCAGAAGCGCCGCCTGGCCTGTCAACCCACGTCGGACGAACCCCCCTTCGTAGTTGATCGCCCACTCCGACAGGCCCCACTCGGCCTCGCTCGCAGTCATCGTGTTTCTCAGCGCCGCCGCGGCGAAGCTCAGCCACACGAGCAACGTCACGATGTTCGCGGCCCTCTGCCGGTTCCCGCTGACGCTCACCCGGCCCGTCGCCCGCTTCGCCGTGTCTACCATCGTGATACCTCGCCGTCCGTCATCCTGTCCAGCACGATTCCCCCTTGTCGAAGTACCTGCCGTGCGCGGTTCGGACCGCGTGTGCCGCGCCTTTGCCGTGCGAGATCCTCGGCGCCATGCGCGACGCTCAACACCACTCGCGCCGTTGTTCCAGCCCCCGCGACCGCTTCACGGATCGGCGGCTGACATGGGTCTGTCACGATCACCCCAGCCCCTCGAGCACGTGCCACGCGAGAACGGGGATCTGCACGATGGGCGTGGCGGAGACGTAATCTCTGACGCTCCATTCCGCGAACCCTCCGGTCGAAAAGAACAGCAGCGCTGCAGGGATCACCCACCGCGGCACGCGGGCCTCACGCGCCCGCCGTTGCGGCGCGCTAGCGGAGGGCGAGGTCGCGACGTGCCAGCACCACACCATCGCGAGAGTCATGCACGCGAGGACGATCCATCGACCCCAGTCGATCCCCGCCACCCAGAGCATGCCTGAGCCGCCGACGACGACCACCACGAGTGCGGCCTGGGACCCCGGCCACAGGCCCTCCGCCCCGGCTCCGGCGCCGATGCGCGGCATCGACGCGATCGTGACCGCGACCGCCACGGCAAGGATCGGGAACCACAACCACGCGCCACGCGAGCCGAGCGCGCTCGCCGAGAGCCCCACCGCGTCTTGCGCATCCCAGGTGAGCGCGTCAAGAGCGTGCGTGACGACGTCGGGCACCGCACCGGCCATCCCCGTCGAGGCTCCGCCCTCGAACCAGGCTCCCCACACCACGTCGACACCCCTGGGAGGCACGCTGAACACCGTGACCGCGCACCCTGCCGCCCACGCTGGCGCAAGCGCGACGTACGACGCCAACCGATGCATGCCATCTGCTCCGGCTCGCCGGATCAGCGCCCAGGCCACCACCGTCAGCGCGGGGAGGCACACCGCGAGGAACGACTCATGGATCAGCACCGCCGTGACGGCAGCCACGTTGACCCCCACCAGCTTCCACCGCAACCGCATCCGGCTGCCGAGCACTGCGAGACTCGCGGCCATGAGCGCGAGCAGCAGCACGTCCTTGCGCAGGATATTGGTCTCGAAGTAGACGGCTCCGCCCAGCAGGGCCGCGCTCGGCACGGCCCACGGACGCAGGAGCCGCCTCCTGGTCGCCATCAGGCCGAGCGTCAGCAGCGACGCGAAGGCCACGATCGACACCGAGGCCGCGATCACCACCAGGCTGAGCCCCGTGGCTCTCGACAGCTCGAGCGCCACCTGCCCGAACAGCCCGCGGCGCACGAACCCGGCTTCGTAGTTGATGGCCCAGTCGGTCAGCGCCCAACGGGCGCCCTGCAGATTCATGAGATTCCTGACCAGCGCCGCACCGAAGCTCGCCCACAGCAGCGCGGTCGCGAGGTCGGCGGCCCCCCGACGGCCCGCCCACGCGCGCACCCGTGTCACGTCTGCCCTCACCATCGACGCCATCTCGCCCCCGCCCGAGTCCGCTTCCTCACGTCACGACGTGCCCGACTCGGGGCTTCACAGATCCAGCCGGTTGAACACGGGCCGCGGCATGGAACGGATCACCGCCATGATCGCTCGCCACTGGCCAGGGACGTAGAGCACCGGCGCTCCCTTGGCGATGCCGACGGCGATGCTCCTGGCGACCTCGTCCACATCCGCCAGACCTCCCGGGTCGAGCGCTGCGGTCATCGGCGTCGCCGTCGGCCCCGGCTTGATCAGCACCACGCGCTGACGGCTGCCGTGGACACGATGCTGCATCCCCTCGACTGCGCGCTCGACCATGCCCTTCGACGACCCGTAGAGGTAGTTCTTGCGCCGCCCACGGTCGCCTGCGACCGACCCGATCACCGCCACGACGCCGCGGTCGAGCGCATCGACGCACGCCTCCGCCCAAAGCACCGGGGAGACCCCCGTCACACGGAGCTGCTGGTCCGCGAGCGCGAGATCCTCCTGCATGTCGGCCTGCTCGTACATGGCCCCGTGGGCGATGAGGACCACGTCCGGATCGAGCGCCGACACCTCTCCGACCGCCGCCGAGATCGCGGCGGGGTCCGTGAGATCGCACGCGTGGATCGTCACCTCGACGGCATCGGACCGCGCCGCGAGGTCCCCGGCCACCGCCTCGAGCCTCTCGCGCGATCGCCCGACGAGGTGCAGACGCCCCGTCCCGCCTGAGACCCATAGCCGCATGACCGCCTCGGCCATGCCCGACGTCGCCCCGATCACGACGGCCCGTCGCGGCACCAGCACCCCTGCCATCCCTCACTCCCCCATCAGCCGACGCGACATCTCCGAGCTGATGCCCGGATCGCGGTACGCCACGAACTCGTCGAGGCCCGGGTAGCCTGCCTCGAACATCTCCTTCGGCATGCGCGCGTCCTTCGCCGCGTAGAGGCGTCCGCCAGCCTCGGAGACGATCGCGTCGAGACGCACGAACAACGCCGCGGTGGCGTCGCCCCGCTCCGGGAAGTCGAGCGCGAACGTCACACCCTCGCGGGGGAAGCTCATCGTGCCGATCGGAGGCTCGTCGCCCATGACCTTGAGCACGCCGAGGAAGGACCCGAGCCCGGACACCCGGATCTGCTTGAGCATCTCGCTCACCGGCTCGCGCGCCCCCGCGGAGGGGACCACGCACTGGTACTGGTGGAAGCCCCGCGGGCCGTACATGCGATCCCAGCGGCCGATGCCGTCGAGCGGATAGAAGAACGGGTCGTAGTGCACGAGCGCCTCGCGCGCGAGGGAGCGCTTGAGCGCGAAGTAGCCACGGTTGAAGACGCGCAGCGACAGCGAGTTGACGAGGGACAGCGGCGGCGTGAACGGCATCGTCACGACGCGCCCAGGCGGCGGCGCAGGCGGCTGCTCCACCGCGTTGTTGCCACGGGTGAAGATGCCCCTGCCGCCGCCGTGGGTGGTGATGTCGACCCACGCGACCGAGTAGTCGTACGTGTCCCGCGACTCCGCAGAGACCGAGAAGAACTCGTCGAGGTCGCCGAAGACCACGTCCTCGGCCGACATCCACGGTCCGGCCACGCGATGCATGCGGATGGTCGCCTGCAGGATCACGCCGGTGAGCCCCATGCCTCCGACGGTGGCGCGGAACATCGGGTCGGACGGGCCGTCGAGCGTCGTCACCGTGCCATCGGTTCGAGCGAGAGTCAGTGCGACGACATGGTTGCCCAGACTGCCGGCCACGTGATGGTTCTTCCCGTGGACGTCGTTCGCGATCGCGCCCCCGACGGTGACGTGCTTGGTTCCCGGGGTGACGGGCATCATCCACCCGCGAGGCGCGAACGTGCGCTGGATGTCGGCGATCGTGACACCGGCCTCGCACGTGAGGTCGCCGGTCTCGGAATCGAACGCGATGAGCCTCGACAGGCCGCGCATATCCCATGCGACCCCGCCCGTGTTGAGGGGCTCGTCGCCGTAACTGCGCATCAGCCCGGTCGCGAGGCCCGGCCGCTCGGCCGACGCGACCAGGCCGGGCGCGCTGTCGCGGTCGCGCAGGGCGACGATGCTGTGCTCGGCGGGCGCCAGGTTCCCCCAGGCGGTCACGGCGGTCATGCGACCGCGCTCCGCTCGGTCGAGGCGAATGTGATGCGCTTGTCCAGGAAGTACTTCGACGCATAGCCGAGCGCGAGCCCCAAGGCCCCGCCGAGGTAGCGCATGCGGTCGGTACCCCAGATGGCTTCGAACATGAGCTCTGTCCCCCAGAAGATCACGGTGGTCACCACGCTGAACGTGGCGTAGATGACGAAGGTGCGCGCCTCGTGCGCGCGTGAGCGCGCGGCGAAGCCGAAGATCCACCGCTTGTCGAGCAGGTACTTGCAGACCAGCCCCGCGACCGTGCCGATCACAAGGGCGATGTACAGGTCCAGGTCGTGCACGAGCGCGGCGTCGACGAGCGCCTGGGTGCCGATGTTGACGGCGGTGGCGATCGCCGCGAACAGCGCGTAAAGGAGCGCGACGCTCATCCGAGGTCCACCACCGTGGCCGCCACCAGCACGATCACGATCGCGAGCCCGACCACCTGGCTGGCGCGTTCCTTGATGGCGTAGAGCACCGGGTCGTCGTCGATGTGCCCGCGACCCGTGAGAATCCAGAGCCGCGAGACCCAGTACAGGAGCAGCGGCACGACGGCCCAGAGGAGTTCAGGAGTGGAGTAGTGCGCGACCACGTCGTCGCTCGCGACGTACAGGCCCATGACGAGCGCGGAGACGAGCGCGGATCCCACACCGAGCATCTGCAGCGTCGCCGCATCGGTGGCGAAGTAGCCGCGACCGGGACTCGACTCGATCTCGTATTTGACGTACTCGGAGTACCGCTTCATCAGCGACAGGCTGAAGAAGAGGAAGGTCGAGACGAGGATGAGCCAGATGGTGACCTCGAGCGCGGTAGCGGCGGCGCCACCGAGGATCCTGAGCGTGAAGAGCGCCGCGAGCGCGATCGCGTCCGCCACGATCATGCGCTTGAGGCGCGCCGAGTACCAGAGGGTGAGGGACAGGTAGGCCAGCAGGATCGCCAGAGACGGCAACCCCAGCGCGAACCCGAGCGCAAGGGCGCCGAGGGTCAGCGCGAGCGCCGCTGCGAGCGCGGGCAGGATCCCGATGTCGCCCGCCGCGAGCGGCCGGAACCGCTTCGACGGGTGGGCGCGGTCGTCAGCGAGGTCGTGAAGGTCGTTCCAGATGTAGGTGGCCGAGGCGAGCATCGTGAAGGCGACCGCCATCGCCAGGGCCCGACCGAGGAGACCCAGGTCGAAGATCTCGTGCGCAAGCACGAGCGGCGCGAAGACCAAAGCGTTCTTGGCTGCCTGGTGAAGGCGGATCTGCCGCAGCCAGGACCGGGGCGCACTCGACTTCGCAGGCAGCACCGTCGCGTCGACGTCCAGGGCGTCGAGCCTCCGCGCCACGGCGCTGGACGGGGCCACCGCGAACGCGCTGCGAGCGGTCGCCCACACGGCGAGGTCCGCGCTCGAGTCACCGACGTAGTCGAAGCCTCCTGGGCCGAAGCGATCGACGAGGTAGGCAGCCTTACGCTCGCCCGACAGGTTGCCGCGCCTCTCGGTCGATCCGACGACCTCGGAGACGCCAGGCACCACGGCGGCCAGGTCCTGGACCGCCTCGTCCGCCGCCGCCGTCACCACGATGACCTGACGTCCGTCCGCGCTCGCCCTGCGGATGAGCTCGACGACTTCGGGGCGGAGCGGCAGGTCGACCGCCGGCACGTCTGCCAATGCCGCCACTCGGCTCTTGACGTGCTGCCGGCCGCGCCGCCACCATCCGGGCACCCGGAGCAGCGCCAACGGGTCATGCGTGGCGATCCAGCCGAGGCCCTCATGCAGCACATCCGTGGCGATGAGCGTGCCGTCGAGGTCGACGCAGAGCGGCACCGCCGCCCGCTCCTCGCCGTCGCGCCCGAAGTCCTCGCGCTGAGCAGCGAGCAGCGCCTCGGCAGGCCTCGCGTTCTTCATGACGGCTCCCCCCAAATCGCCGCGTAGACCGCAAAAAGCGCAGCCTGGGACCATTCCGCCGCTTTCGGCCGTCCGTGTCAACCCCCGGCGCGAGATTCGTGAGGCGACGTACCCCTGCTCGCCGCCGGGACCGTCGCCGTCGGCGCGACCCTCGGGCACCGCTTCACAGCCACCCGCAAACACGGCATGATCGGAGCGAAGGTTCGGTCTCGGACCCACGCGGACATGCCGGGGGGCGGCGATGAGGGTACTGCTGGTCACGCACAGGTTCGCGCCGGACGTCGGCGGCATCGAGCGCATGTCAGAGCTTCTCGCCACCCAGTTCGCCGAACAGGGCCACACCGTCACGGTGGTGACGCACAGCACGGCGCGCGACGTGGACGATGCGGCGTTCGGGTTCACGATGCTCCGGAGGCCGACCCCGTCCGCTCTCCTCCGCGCCCACCGCGACGCGGACGTCGTATTCCACAACAACATCTGCCTGCAATTCATCTGGCCGCTGCTCCTGGCGCGTCGCCCGCTCGTGATCGCGGTCCGGACATGGATCAGCCGGATGGATGGCCGGGTGTCGGCGCGCGACGTGCTCAAGCAGAAGGTGCTTGCGCGCGCCCATGTGATCTCGATCAGCGCCGCGATCGCCGAGCACCTCTCGACCGCGTCAACGGTGATCCCGAACTCCTACCGCGATGATGTCTTCTTCGACACGACACCGGTCGCCGAACGACGGCGTACTTTCGCATTCGTGGGACGACTCGTGAGCGACAAGGGCGCAGATCTCGCCATCGAGACCATCGCCAGGCTCGTCGCCGAGGGGAGACCGGCCGATCTCACGGTGATCGGTGACGGACCCGAACGTGAAGCGCTCGAGACGCTCGCCATCGACCTCGGCATCGAGACCCAGGTGCGCTTCACCGGCGAGCTGACGGGGCCCGAGGTGTGCGGCGAGCTCAACGCACACCGCTTCGTGCTCGTACCGTCGCGCTGGGCCGAGCCGTTCGGCGTCGTCGCACTCGAAGCCATGGCGTGCGGCTGCGTGCCCGTGGTCACGCGAGACGGCGGACTCGGCGAGGCGGCGGGAGCTGCCGGCATCGTGGTCCCCAACGGCGATCTCGACGCTCTTGCTGACGCCGCGCGGCAGCTCGTGTGCGATGCGGACGAGGCTTCGGCATTGCGCGCCGCGATTCCTTCGGCGCTCTCGGGGCGCCGCTCCTCCGATATGGGGCGCCGCTACCTCGACGTCATCGAGCGCGCTGCCGCCGGGCTGCCGGTGCGCTGAGCGGGCCCGCGCCGGCGCCTGGCGTGGTGCGTCAGGTGCAACCGGCCTGGACCACCGAGGGCTTGGACACCCAGATGTCGTCACTCACCTGGTGCCCGCGGGCGTCGATCACGGGGTCCACGGTGAAGGTGAACGTGAGCGTCACCAGCCCGCTCACGCCGGAGAGCAGCACGTCGCGGGTGGCGGTGCCGATCGGAAGCAGCGCGTAACCCTGGGCCGCGACCTCGTCGTCGGACGGGCTTCCCGTGGGCCGACCCTTGTCTGCCGGGTGCGCCACCGCAAGGCTGAGCAGGGCGGTCGAGCCGTGCGTACCGTCGGCGGTGAGAGTCATACGCTGACGCGAGCTGATCCAGCCCGAGTCGCTGCCGTACCCGGTCCGGAGATCGAGCGAGAGTCGGTAGACCACCGCAGATGACGCCTCGAACGTGTACCGCGCGGTCACCTCCGCGGGCGCAGATGAGGACAGGTTGTCGTCCATCGAGAGGAACCCCGGCCCACTGATGCTCCACCAGTTGTTCGGAACGGAGATCGCCGCGGCGTCATCGTCGCTCGCGGGCGTCCACCCCGTGGTACGCCAGTCGCGGTGAAGCGCGCCGCTCGTGACCTCCCAGTCGAGAGGCGTGACGGCAGCGGCCGCGCCGAGGTCGGAGTCGACGCACGGCGGCGGCTCCTCGCCGGCACCCCCTGAGGCCGCGGCGGGCGGCGAGCTCGTGGCGACCAGGACGGCCGGCGTCACCCACGCCGCACCGATGACCACGCGCCTCCGCGAGATGTCCGCCATGCGGCGACGATAACGACGAGATCCCTGGAAGGCGCCCGGTTGAACCCCCATTGTGAAGCGATGTGACGCAGATCACATCCGCATTTCGACCGAAAGCGCTCACACCCGACGGCGCCCCGACGATCGCGCGAGCTCAGCGGGAGACGACCCCGGCGGCGGTGAGCGCGACCCCGGCCGACTGGCCCGTCAGCGTGTACTGCACCGCCGTCGCCGTGGCAACCGGTGCCTTCAGCGCGAACCTGAGCTCGTCCGTCCGCTCGGAACCCTTCGAGATCGCACCGTTGTAGCGATAGCGCACCCGCCAGAACCCATCGACCACGGCAGGCACGCCGTCCGCGGTCCAGCCGGCTCCGATTCCGTCCCAGGACGGCAGCAGCGTGCCGTCCGACTCTCCGGCAGGGATGCGGAACTCCACCGCGATGTGGTTGATGGCGGGCCCCACCGGCGACCAGGGTCCCGACCAGACCAGCGCGGCGTTGAACACCCACGCGTCGACCTTCGGGTTGGACTGGAACCACTCCTGATGGCGGATCGCCCCGCCATGGGCGAACGTGGGCGCGTTCGCCGTGAGAACGGCCCTGGTGTCGACCACCACGCTGGGCGGCACCGGAAGGCCCGCGGAGGTGCCGCGCGCGGTGAACGTCACGGCGGCCGCGTCGAGGCTCGCGGTCTTGGGGATGGTGACGGTCAGCGGCGAGGTGCTCGGCGTCGCATCCGTCAGGTTGTCACCCTGCCAGGCGAAGGTGAAGGAAGTCTCCCCGCCCGCCGTCGCTGCCCCGGTGTAGGTCCACGCGGACCCGGAGACGATGCTCGGCGCCTCCCCCGTCACCCGGCCCGAGGGGAGCGCGAGATCGAGAGTGACGGAGGTGACGGGGCTGACCCCAGCGCCTGCGGAGCGCGCCGCGCCCGCATACGCCACCATCGTGTCGAACGTGAATGCGGACTCGTTGAGCGCCGTGAAGGTGCCGGCGAGAGCGAGGGCGCCCTGGGCGGACGAGATGCCTTCACCACCTGACGCGGCAGCGGGCGGCGATGAGGTGGCGATGAGCACGGCGGGCGTGGTCCAGGCGATGCCGTGGAGCACGCGGCGGCGCGACACGGCTTCCCCGCGCGCGCGGGCGTCGTCGACATCTGTCATCGGGGGTGCAACTTCCTCAGCGGCGGGTGCCTCCCATAGACACCCGGAGCTCACTAGTTTACGCCCCGCCGAAGACGCCTGGGCCGGACATCAGGCTCGATGCTCGCGGCGCCTCGACCTCAGATGTCCTCGAGGTTGAACGTGTAGTACGCGTACACAGGGTTGCCGTCGTCGTCGTACGCGGTCGCGGTCATCGTGATGGTGCCCGTGAGGTCCGCCGCGGTGAGCGGGATCTCGTAGTTCACCGTGCCCGAGCCCTCTCCTGGCGCTATGTCGTAGTCGTAGGTGAACGTGACGGTCTCGGATGACTGGGAGACCGACCAGCCGTCGACCGGCTGATCGAAGCTCGCCCCGGGCGGCGCGGGCGCGAGCGCACCGCCGGGAAACTCGACCAGGATGGTCACGGGTCCGTTGACGGTCTGCCCGGTACCGTCCGTCGGCTCGGTGTTGGTGAGGTGGATGTAGCCGTAGATGGTGTCCGTGTTGTACGTCTCACCGGAGCCTTCGAGCTGCCAGTCCGGCGGAGTGTGCGTGGAGGCCGCGGCAGGCGGCGATCCAGTCGCGATGAGGACCGCCGGAGCCGCCCATGCGGCTCCGACCACCACCCGGCGTCGGCTGACGGTGAATCGCGGCTCGTTGGTCTCGGCCATTCGCGCCTCCTTCGACGTGCAGGAAAACATCGCGTACTGGCAGGTTAGAGCGATTCATGCCGCTTTGCGACCGATGCGGCGCACATGTCTTGAATGTCAGAGCGTGCCGGTGAAGAACGCCGACGCGTCCTGACCGTCGACGGTGCCCTCCAGCAGCGCGGTCCAGGCGCTGCCGTTCATGCCCTTGTCGAAGCGCACCAGGAAGGTATCGGCGTCCGAGATGGGGCCTGGTGCGATGAAGACCACCGAGGAGGCGTTGGTGTTGCCGGGATCCCACAGGTCACTCCCGGTCTCGACCTGCACCGAGGCCCCATCGTTCGTGGGCACCCAGTTGACGGTCAGGGTCGCACCCTCGAGCACGGTGCCCTCGGGCAGGCGGATGGTCGCGCGGTAGAGGTCGTCGTTCGCGGACTCGATGCTCTCGACGTAGGACCCGTCGAGCGGGTTCTCAAGGGATGCGGCCGCAGGCGGCGAGCCCGTCGCGATCAGCACGGCAGGGGTCACCCAGGCGGCGCCGATGATCACGTGCCTGCGTGAGATCTCGCGAGACTCGGCCGGCTCAGGAGCCATGAGATGCCCCTTACCCTGGAGGAACGTCCTCCCCCAGGGTAAGCGGTGACCACAGGCGCCTCAACGGCAACACGTCACAGCGTCGCGTCGGTCACCGTCACCGCCGCGCCGCGCGAACTGTTCAGGAAGTACCGCATCGCCGAGGCCACCACCGAGGTCGCGCCACTGGGCGCGCTGAGCGGAATGGTGACCGTCTCGCTCTCGCTGTCCGCCAGGGCCTCGACCGCGAGCGCGATGACCACGCTCGTGGTGCCGTTGCCCGAGACGATGGACCAGGCTGCGCCGTCGGGCACCGTGACGGTCATGCTCTGACCGCTTCGGAGCTCCAGGCGAATGTTCTTCAGCGACTCGTCGGTGTTGGGACCGTTCTGCACGGTCGCGGTGACGGTGTAGTTCTGGCCCGTGCCGTGCGACTGCGAGGCCGCCAGCACGATCGTCGCTGCATCCGGCCCCGACGCGGCGGCCGGCGGCGATGCCGTCGCGACCATGATCGCCGGAGTTGCCCACGCCACTCCCTGGATGATGCGACGGCGCGACAGGCCGTCCTCAGCAACGCTCAACACGAACCCCTCAGCTCGCAAGCCGGGGTCGCCCCGGCGCCTGCGACCAGGCTAGGAGCGGCAGCGATTCATGTAAAGACCTAGGGGAACGCCGTTATCGCTACAGACCGTGGCAAACCCTGGCGATTCGCCCGCCACTTCCCCCACGCCCTAGCGCGGCCGCTCGATGACCATCACGCCGCGCTGCATGAGCACGTCGATGATCTCCCTCACGGCATCCACGCCGTCGGTGTGCTGCGGGGGGCCGAAGACCTCGACCAGATGGTCCGCGAGCGCCTCGAGCGTGATGCCGTCGTGGGCTGCACGGGCGATCTCGGTGGCGACGATCGAGAGGAGCGACACCTCGTTGCCGGACAGCACAAGCATCTGACCGTCACGCTCGATCACGTCGTCCCACACCGACCGCACCCGGTCGTCTGCACCGAGCCCCATCGGAGCGTCGGGCCCTGACCTCGCAGGCATCAGCCGGCCTCCCCGAGCAGCTGGGGCATGAGCGGGATGATGTCGCGAGCCTCGCGATAGCGCAGGCGCGCGATGCCGCCGACCGACTCTGCGAGGTCCGCGAGCGTGTGCAGCTTCATCGGCAGGCGGGCGAGGTACGAGACCTGCTCGGCGAGGTGGGCGAGCCCTTCGAGCAGGGGCACCTCCTCCAGGGCCGGGCGATCGGCGTAGATGTCCCGCTCGATCAGGATCAGCCTGGCCAGTCGCAGGTGTCGGGTCGGGGTGGGAACCAGGTCGAGCGATTCGGGGCCCCACTCCTCTTTGAGGGTGTGCGGAGGGGCTCGGAGGACCGAGAGCGGCTTCGGATACGGCTTGACCACGCGGCCCTCGTAGACCGCGAGGGTCTCATCGGTGACGTAACCGTAGTGCGCGCCGAGCGTGCGCGCGAGCGTGGTCTTGCCTGTTCCGGAGGGCGCGACGAAGCCGACCACGTCGCCCGAGGGCGCCGCGACGCCTGCAGCGTGCAGCAGCACCGGTCCCCCGACTCGGCGTTCGATCGCGCGCACGGTGATGGCGCTGGTGAGCAGGTGCAGCGCGTGACCCATGTCGGGGTAGGCGAGCTCCCCTCGCGCCCGCGCCGCCGCGAGGACCTTCGGATCCGAGTCCACCGTGACCCGGAGCGCGACCTCGGCCGCCGCATCGTCCATGGGCTCGACCACGCACCGGCTCCACATCCGACTCGCGCGCAGGACCATCGGCGCGACATCGGCGCCGGCGAAGTCGACCGCCACGCGCACGCCGAAGGCGTCCAGCACCATCGCCTCGCCGGTCGGCTCCGCAGGGCTCGCCCCCGCAGGCAGCAGCGCCGACCACATGTCCGCGACCCATGCGCACGCCTCATCGATGCGCGCCCCCAGCACCGCGACGTGGATCTCCGCGTCCTGCACGGGCGGCAGGTCGAAGTCGAGGGGAAGGCCCGGCGAGGCGTCTCTGCGACGGGCGAGCATCGTCGCGTGCTCGGCCAGCGGCGCCGCCCGCACCGCACCGTCGTAGAGGTGCGCGAGCTCGGAGAGCGTGAATGCCCGGCGCGCGACGTGCGGGTAGACGCGGACCAGCTGCTCCCATTCAGCCTTGGTGCCGGTGACGATCAGGTCGGCACCGTCCACGATCGCGCCGCTGAGCGATCGCGTGCGGAACCCGTCCGCGTTGGCGCCGAGACGCTCGATCTCGTCACGCACCACGTCGAGCATGAGCTCGCCGTCGGCCGCGTCGAGGCCCGCACTGGTCACGCGGATGCGCTCTGCCGGCACGCCATGGCGGGCGAGGTGGTGGCGGAGCAGGCGTTCGCCGGCCGCCGAGCGCCCGCGGTTGTCGTGGTCGACGATGAGCACCCGCATGCGCGTGTCGATCAGCGGTGCCAACACGTCAGCTCTCCCCCGCCGCGCGGCGCGACTCCCCCTTGGCCGCAGTGTCCCAGTCGAGGATCCCGGCCGGCGGCTCCGCGGCTGCCTGGCGCCGGGTCGCATGCTTCGGGGTGTGAGGCGCAGGCTTCGCCTGTGCCGTCGGAACAGTCGCAGGCTCGGCGTCGCCCTCCGTAGCCTTGCGCTCGTACTCATAGGCGTACGCGTACTGGTCCCGGTGCGCGCCCTTGCGCGGCACCGAGTTGAGGATCACGCCGAGCGCGCGACCCTTGACCTTGTCGAGGTTCTGGAGGGCGCGGTCGAGCAGGTCGATGGTCGTCTTGCCCGAGCGCGCGACGATGAGGGCGCCGTCGGTGCGTGCCGTCAGCACAGCGGCATCCGTCACGGGGATCAGCGGCGGCGTGTCGACCAGCACGATGGCCTTCTTGGGGAAGCCGTAGAGCACGGTCTTCATCGCGTCGGAGCCGAGCAGCTCGGACGGGTTCGGCGGGACCGCACCGGACGCCAGGACATAGAAGTGATCCGTGGGACCGTAGGCCTGGAGGACGTCCGCGGCCTTCGCGCGGCCCACCAGCACGTCGGTGAGGCCTGCCCCCTCGACCAGCCGGAGCTTCTTGGCGATCACGGGTCGGCGCAGGTCCGCGTCGACCAGCACCACGTCCTGACCAGACTCCGCGATCGCCTCGGCGAGCTTGATGACCGCGGTCGACTTGCCGTCGCCAGGGAGCGCCGATGTCACCACGATGACGCGCGGCGGGTTGTCCACGTCCATGAACTGGAGGTTGGTCCGCAGCTGACGCACCGCCTCCTTCATCGCGAAGTCGGTGGTGGCGGTCGGGCTGCCGGAGGCGCCGATAGCCTCGTCGAACGGCAGCGCGCCGACGACGGGGACGTCGAACTCCCGCTCGACGTCCCCAGGCTTTCGGAGGCGGCGGTCGAGGGCCGCCTTGACGAGCGCGTACCCGATGCCGAGCGCGAGGCCCATAAGCAGTCCGAGGGAAACGGCGAACCGCACATTCGGAGATGTGGGCGAGGTCGGGAGGACTGCGCTGTCCAGTGTCTGCAATTTGACGACCGACATATCTACGCTCGCCGCGCTGCCTTCGTTCTCAAGATCGGCGACTGTTTGGGTCATGCCCGCGATCCAGGCCTCCGCCAGATCACGCGCTGCTTCGGGCGTGGGTCCGTTCGCAGCGACACGAAGGACCGCGGTGTCAGTCGGGTTGGTAACAGTCACCCGCGCGACGAGCGCATCGGGCCTCACGCTAATGCCCAACTGCTCCGCGGCGAACTCGGCGACCTTCCGCGACTTCGCGACATCGAGATAGCTCTTGACCCGCGACTTCGCATAGTTGTCGCCTACCAGCGCACTACCGAGGTCCTGGCTTGCGCCAGTGGTGATGATCGCTGAACCTGTCGCCGTGAAGACCTTGTCTTGCGTCAGGGTCCAGGCACCCGCGAGAATCCCCGTGAGCACCGTGATGACAACGATAGCGATCCACCGCGTGCGAAAAACGTGCAGGTAATCATTCAATTCCATGAAACTCCGCTCCCCCACTGCTGCTCGCCAGCCGGTCCAGAGTCGCGGCGAACGCGAAACTGCGATCGGCACTCACTCACGTTCTGGGTGTCAACCGAACGCACGTCGCCAAACTCGACGAAGCCGAGACTCTGCAAGCGAACGAGCAGGGAGAACACATCGTGCTCCAATTCACTCGCGGCTTTGCCATAGCGCTCGCCTAGAAGCTCACAGATTTCTACGATCGTCCGACGCTCGTCGACAGCCGCCCACACCTCGAACGCAGATCCAATGAGAATCAGAGCCTGCTGCTGTACCGACAGCCGATCCGGGTTGAGAAGGACCACAGAGTCTGCGCGCTCAAGGACCGCATTGCCATCGCGCCGCGCTGGCACCACCGAATCAGATTTCACGATCGCGCTCCACCTGGTGGCCACGCCGCACGCGGCTCGATGCTCGCAGAGCCGCCGGCACCGAACGCACCCCTCGCGAAAGTCGCACGACACGAGTGCCAAGAGCCGACGCCCGTCCCGCAACTATTTCAGGGTGATCAATACGCAGACTCGCCGCGGATGGCCAGATCGCCGCGAGCAGCAGACGCGGACGTGAGCGCCACCGAGAATCACGCAACGCAATCAATGTGCGCACAAGTACGGACGCACCTGACGCCGTGCGTAGCCGCCATGCGTCCAAGTCTTTGTCCTTGCCCGGCGGCAACGGGGGGCCCAGTTCGAGTCCGACACGTTCAAGGAACGCACGCGCGGTTTCCATCGCACCGAGCAGCTCGGCCTCCTCCCTGAGTCGCTGCAGCCCCTCGACATCGAATGTGCCTCGTATGGCGGCCTCAAGGTACTGCAACTCCGCGTCGTCACGGACCCGGCGGCCAGGATTGCGAAGTGCATGCAGCGCCCCAACAAGTATCGAAGCTTCACGGTCCAACGCATCGACCATAATCCCGGCAATGTCGATCGCGACCCGACGTTCCCACAGCTCATCGAACACGCCTTCCGGGTCAGCCAAGAATCCAGGAAAATCGCGGTGTACATCAATGTCGCACGGCCAACCCGGATGAATGACGCTGATTGAGTGCGTGGTCAAGAGCCTTCCGAGCGCCGATTCTGGCCTCGGCCTCCAGCCGTAGTCGCCCAACCGCGCGACGAGGTCGCCAACCCGACCAGGTTCACACCAGATATCGGCGTCGGACATGGCCCTCGGCGGACGCAACCCATGGAATTCCGCAACAGGTCCCTTGATGGCGACGGTTCGCGCGCCGATCTCTGACGCCGCCCGTTGCGCAACGACTTGCGCAAGGAGCACCGCATCCCGTTGCGTCAACGCCGTCTCTGATCCCACCTCTGCACGGTACCGGTCGGAGGACTTCGTGCGCTGCACTGATACCGTGATGTGTCCCAGCAACTACGCAGCATCCGGCGAGGAGAGCACCACGTGAGCCCTGAGTCAACTAGGAATCGCGACTATTCCCTCACCTGGTTCGTGCACTTCCGGAAAGCCGGGGGAACATCGCTCGCTCAGCTCGCTGAGATCAACGGCGAGCGCCTCCCCGCTCATCACCGTGGCGCCAACCCGGTCGACACCGATGGTCGTTTCGAGCGAGTCTGGGAACTGTCACCCGAGGGACTCAGCGCGCTAGTCGACACCTACGAAGCATCGGGTGTGACTTTCGTTGCAACGGAGTGGGGGATGCCGGCGCTTGACACACTCATTGCGGACCCGAGGGTTCGGCTCGTGACGTTGATTCGCGATCCGATCGCTCGGATGACATCCAACTACACCTACGACCACTTCCTCGGCGATACGCGAGCAAGATCCATACGCGGCTACTGCGCAGACCGTTCGCATGGACATACTCAGCACAACTACTACTCGCGCATGCTCCTCCGCGAGAGATGGGCGACAGATGTCGCTCCCGCTGAGTCTGCACGCCAAGCACTTGCGGTGCTCGACGGCTTCGACGTCGTCCAGGTGCTTGAAGCACCGAATGCGATGGGTGCGGTAGCCGACGCTCTCGGGTGGGCCTCTGGCGATCTCCACGCGAACTCCGCCGCCCACCAACGATCGACCGTCGCCCGGCGCGCCTTCACCCAGTTAAGGCGCAAGCGGCCCGAGCTGCTGCTTCGTGCGCTAGCTCCAGTCGGCGTTGCTGACGCGGACCGCGCGTGGCTCGTCGACCGCAATCAGGCCGACGTCCAGGTCTACGGGTCGCTCCTCAGTTCGTCCGAGGCTCGCGTCGAATCCGAGGCGAGCCGACTGTAGACCCGCAGATCCGTAGCGTTCCTCTCTGCCAGCCACTCGCGCGATTCGGGACCCACGTGCGGTGCCGCACCGAATGCCCGAATCGCGAGGTCCAAGCGGCCTCGCCCTAGCTGGCGAATGACCCGTATTCCGCGCTGCACTGCTCCAAGGTTCGACGACTTAGCCGCTACAGGCGCGGCCTGCCAATTCAAGGCGTCCGACAGGCCGCTAATCCACGCGGGATCCTCAAGCACCCCGACATAGCGAACAAGCTGAAGACGCCGTGCCACCTCTGCGACCTGCATCGCGCTATCGCCGTCGATCCGGTACGCAGCCCCGAGGATCATGCGCGTATAGTAGTCCGTCTGCGTATGGGTATCGCAGTGATGGTCGACGTACTCTTCGATGGACGTAGCTTCGGTGAATCCGCGGAGATAGTCAAAGCCGAAATTTGAGACGATTCGAGCAACCGGTTCACGGACCACAGTGACTACGTCGACATCCTCCATCGCTGCCAAGGCGTCGAGGTCCGGCACCCCCCACTCGCTTGCCACAAATGTCACCCCAGCTTCGCGCAGTCCATCCACGTGCGCTCGCAATCCGCTGGGGGACAGTTCCCACGGCCTTGCTACCTTGCGATGTTCCAGATCGAGCGGATTGCCGTTCGCGTGGGCCGCCGACAAGACCTCGTTGTTGAAGCGCGCGAGGTCGATCACCGATGACCCTCCGGCCTTGTGGAAGTGAAGAAACCACACGAGCCGGCGTTGCGTAGGTGATCTCACAGCTTGGTCCCTTCGCCAGCCCAGGCAGATTCACGCAGCACCCGCCGTGCCGCACGAGCATCGATGAAAGCCTGCGCTGTCCCGCGCAAACTCGCAAGCAGGGAAGCGCGCGGCTCAAGCCTACGAAGGCGCGCTGCGCCAGCCCAAGCGATGCCGGGCCGGAATCTCTCACCAACGAGTACCGCGCGCAATACGACGGCCGAACGCCGCGTACCAGGCAGGAACAGCAGTGCGGCGAGCGCCGCGTTGCGCGTATCCAGCGCAGTTCGCGCAGTTGCCACTGCCTTGCGGTCATCGGCCGGACCTCGCACCGCAGGGAGATGCTCGACTTGGATATGCGGGTCATAGACACCGACCCAACCGCGCGTCGCGGCGCCCCAACAGAGAAAGAGTTCGTTCCTGTGTTGGGCGCCATCCCCCGCGACTAGGTCGGCGAGTGGGAAGCCGCGTATTGCCGACACACGAAAGGCCATGTTCGCGCCTTTCACGTGGTCGACGTTGCGCGCAGCGCCCTTGCCGAGAGCATGGTTGCCAAGAATGCGCCCACGATGGATGGCCCCAACGATGAGCGATTCCGAGCCGGCAAGCGCGTCTCCCCGGACGTTGTCGCGTCCGCCCACGAATCCGAGTTCCTCGTTGCCAGAGAACGTCGCGACGATGCGTGCCAGCCAGTCGGAATGGGGGCGCGCGTCATCGTCGGTGAAAGCCACCAGCGCAGTGTCCGCCGCATTGATGCCCACCTCGATCGCGGCAGCGAGACCAGGCCGTGTAACCGGGACTACCTTGGCGCCCCAGAGGTCCGCGACCGCGCGCGTCGATGCGTCTTCAGGCCTCGCGACGACGGCGATCACGTCCGGCGCGAAATGCTGCCGATCCAGCGCTTCGAGGCACGCATGCAGGTCGTCGGGACGCCTGTAGCTTGGAACCACCACGGTGACCGAGAGGCTCTGCAAAGCCGTTTCACCCCCTCCTCGTGCTGCGACCAGTTCGGCGATCCCCGCTGTCAGGTTTGCGCACGGAACGGCCTGACACCACTTGGTCGAGCTCCCCTTCGAGGGCCGGCTCGGCAGTTCGCGCCGCGAGTGACGAGCCGAGCGCCATTGCCGCCACAACGCCCGCAGCAGAGGAGAAAGTGTTGCCCGCGAAGGAGTGGACGACGAAGAACACGGTCACGAGCGAGGCCGCCACGGCAGCGGAGTTCCGCAGATTCCGCACGGCCTGCACCGTCATCCACACCAAGAGGCACCCCATGATCACGCCTGCGAAGATACCGAAACGAATCGCGACATCCGGCACCATACCGTCGGAGCGCCTTGCAGCGGGATCCCCCGCAAGCAGCTCCCAAGGCCTCAACAGGGCCGCATAGAGTTTGAGCCGCGCCTGCACCGAGCCATCATTGGCCACGTCGAGGTTGGTGAGGCGCTCGGCAGTGAGCAACTTCGAGGTTTCTCCGAACAGTCCCACGGTGCGCTGCATCACCAAGGTAAGAACTGCCAACAGCACGAGCGGGAGCAGCCGTCCGAGACCTCGCCCATAGAGCAGCGATAGCACGACAATGCAGACTGCAATGCCCGCGAGCGTCGCGCGCACTCCCGAGAGCACGATGGGGAACGTCAGCGCCGCCGCCAACACGAACCACGGAACCCGTGCCGCCCCTCGTGCCTCGAGTGCGCGTGCGAGAGCGACCACGACGACAATCCCCAAGAAGAACGCGAAAGCACCCGGAGCTTCGGACCCGCCAAAGACGCGGACCTGAAGCGGTTCAGGGCTGCCAATACTCGTGAGTTCCGAAGCCGCCATCCATGCCCTGTCCCAGTCGGGGAGAACGTAGAACTGGAGCACTCCATACGCGCCCGCGAGCACTCCGACCACGGGGAGGACTCGCATGACGGCCGGCCATGCGTCCGGAGTGCGACCGTCTGCGATGCTTGCTACCAGCAGTACCGGCAGCACCAGGGTTGTCACGCCATAGAGCACATCGAACGCGAACGCCCCGTGAACGACCACAAGCGCGAGCGCTATCGAAGCGAATACCAGTGCGAGCGGAAGTACCCGGCGGCGCGGACGGGCGACGCCTCGCGTCGGAAACGCCAGCACCACTACCGTGAGTACGAGCGGGACGACCACCAAAGGATCGAAGTCCACGCGCCCCGTATCACCACTCAATACTCGCCTCATCAGGCCCAAGAACGGCGCTAGCATCGCGGCGTAAACGAGAATGCGGGTCCGTGAGCCGAGGCTGAGACCGATCGCCGTGAGTACCACGGCGACCGCTACTCGTGAACTGGCTGTCGCGATGAAGAAGGCCGCCCCAGTCACCACGAGAGCCGTAATCAGATACCAGCCGGGCCCCAGCCACCATGAAGTCGGGGGCGACGCCATCCGCGCGGCAGCACGCGCCGTCGAAGTCCTGTAACGCGATGCGACGCGAGTCACTAGTAGCCCATGCGGCGCTTGACGGGAACCGACAACGCTGCTGCAACCCACTTGTTCGCAGCCGGCAATCTGTCGCGCCAGCGCTCGTCCAACTCGATCGGTCGCGACTCGTAGCGCATGGGGTTGCCCGCGACTGTATGCATATTACCGCTCCGAAAGTTGCGCACTGCATCGCTCTCGTACGCGACACCAACGAAGCTGCACACCTGTTCGAACGCCGCGTGGGGATCGGTCGCGAAGTCCTCATAGCGAAGATGCATGTAGTCGGCGGGCTGCAGGACATTCGTCGCAATCCTCGAGACGAGAGCATTCTGCGCTACCCAAGCGCCAGTCTGGCGGGCTCCGAGATAGATGCTCTTCGCCCTCTGACCCGCCTCGATCTCAGTCCTGGTAACCGAGTACGAGAACGCGACGGGATCCTTGGTCACATGGACGACTTTGAGGTTGAACATGCCCGACCGCGCGAACCACAGCAGTCGATACGGATCCTTCGACGCATCGACGATCCACTCAGGCGCACGACCGCACTGCTCGCGCATCTGATGCGAGAACGCCTCGAACAGGCGTGCATTGTTGGCAGCGTATGCGTTGATCTCTGCGTGCGCATCGGCAGACGCCCGCCACGCGGGAGACATCTGACGGAGCAGCCGAGGGCGGAGCGTTCGCCCCGCGTTGTGATGCTCTCGAAAGAAGTCGATGCCAGGCCCCATCATCTCGGCCAACGGGACCTCGTCGGCCACCGCGCGCCAGAACGGGCACGACGACATGAGCTCACCGCACGAGCACGGTCGAATGTCAGAACGCTCTTCATGCGGCCAGATGTGCGCCTCGCCCACGGTCTCGATGGCGCTATGTGCCCCAAGCATGGACTCGAGCAGCGTCGAACCGCTGCGCCCAATGCTCGCCACGTAGATCACGTTCTGCTTCGGCAAGTCCGCCCCTCCCGGCCGCTACTGGGAGACATCATGGCACGCCTGTTCCGCGGGTGGCTGCGATGCTCATTCGCAGTCGGGCTCGGTCGCGTTCGCGACGCGCCATCGCGCGGATCGGGTCCTGGGCTGTTGCGAGCCGACACCGAAGCATCGAAGTGCCCGGATGTATATTGCTGCGCGAGACGTGGAATCGAGAGCTCGTCCCCAGGCTTGACGGCTCTCACCATGCTTACCCGGGGGAGCAAACATGGCTGGATCGCACAACGGCGCGCAGAAGATTCGTGCCGCATCGCCACTCCGATGGCGCGCGAGAGACAAAGCCAAAGACGCGCGGTTGTTCGTTTTTCTTGAGTGGACGCGCGGTCTCGCAGCTCTCCTCGTCTTCTTCTCGCACACATGCTTCACCGCGTCCCTTGGTTCCGCGAGTTCAGCGAGACGTACTTCGACATAGGCCGCGTCGGTGTCGTCGCGTTCTTCCTCGTCAGCGGATTCATCATCTCAGTAAGCCTCGACCGGACGGGCGAACGCGAGTTCCTGATCAAGCGAGTGTTCCGACTCTACCCCGCGTACTTCGTTGCACTCACGGTCATGCTTGTCGTTGCATACGGCTCGGAGCCATGGACGTCGCCCGCGTGGCTCGCGGAGGTCGCGATCAACTACACGATGTTGCAGCAACTAGTCGGCTTGGGCTCGCTCCTCGGCCCAGCGTGGACCCTGAGCATCGAATGGGTGTACTACGCACAGCAAGTCATCGCGAAGCGACGCGGGCGCCTCGCTCACTCATGGAAGCTCGGCTACGCGTGGCTTGCCGTCTACGTCACAATGAACGTCGCAGAACGCGTCCTCGGCCATGAGCTGCCTGCCACCATGCCGCTCCTACTTGCGACGAGCGCGCTCGGGCACGCCGCATATCAAACTCACCAGGGAATCCTCGTGCGCGCTCAACTGGTCCGGCTAGGATCTGCGATTGTAGTCGGCGTCGCTCTCGGCGCGTGGGTCGGCCTTGATGATCCGCTGTGGAACTCCCTCAACTACCCGCTCTCCTACTTTGGTGGCCTGGCGCTCTTCGCGTTCGCGTTCGCATGCCGCAACGTCGCGCACGTCCCGGCACTCGTGTGGCTCGGCACCGTGAGTTACTCCTTCTATCTCCTGGCGACACCGGTGCGGGTCACGCTCGATCATCTGATCGCGCTTCCCATGGCGTGGCTCACGGCGGTCAACCTGGTGGTCGCGTTGGTGGCGGCGCGCCTCCTTTATGCCACCGTGGAACAACCGTTCAACGCGTGGGGCCGTCGACTCGCGCGCAAATAGGCAACTTGTGCCCGAAAAGGGCAAGCATCCCAGCTGCAGCCTGCCTGTCTCCACTTCTCCGAGTCGTGTAGGCGGCGTCGACCTTGATCCGCGCCTTCGCGCTTGGCTCCGCCGCGCGGCTCCCTCTGCCCCACCCTCCCGCTGTGACATCGCCCAGGCGGATTTCGGAGACTCCCGCGAGCGTGGCGGGCCATCTGGCCGACCCAGAGTTTGGCTGCGAGCGAAAGCGTTTCAGGGAGGCTCACGCGGGTGCTCCTGCCCGTCTCCGTTGCCAACTCACCAGGCCCACTAAGATTCGGTCATGTCCAGAGACCGCTCGCTCGACATCGCCAAGGGCATCGCGATCATCGCCATTGTTGCCGGCCACGTGTGGCGCGGACTGAACGCGGCAGGCGTAGTGAACTCCAAGGCGCTGTTCGAAGCAGTCGACGCGTCGCTGTACATGTGGCACCTCACCGTATTCGCTTTCGTTGCAGGGCTCTTTGTCCGACAGGGCCTCGACCGCGAAGGTCGATGGGCGTATGCAGTGCGGCGCGATGTGACCTTCCTTTGGCTCTACATGGTGTGGTCAATCGTTCAAGGGGCCGCCAAGATTCTGGGCGATACCGCCACCAACGGCGAGGCATCGCCGACGACTCTGCTGCAACTGTGGAATCCCGATGGGCAACTGTGGTTCCTCGGATGGATTGCGATTGTCACGCTTGTCGCCGCAGCACTGAACCCATGGCTCAACCGTTCGGGAGGGTGGGTCGTCCTTGCTGTTGCGGCCGCCGTCTCGGTAGCCACCTGGGGCCTGAACGGGCCCTATCTGGGAACGCAGGGCGCCGCACTCACTGGGTACTACATGGTGGGCGTGGTTTGGCGTGGGGAAAGGTTCGTGCGTTTCCAAGCTCGCTTCTCGACGGCAATGCTGTCCGCAACGGCAGTCGCGAGCTTCACCGCGATGGCGGCGATCGCCGTGCTGCAACCGGCGACGCCGCCCACCACCGGCGGCGCAACGCGCGATGTCGAATCGATAGTTCTCGGAGTCCTGGCGTCTACGCTCGGCCTCGTAGCGGTGCTCGCGGCAGCGCGGTTGCTCGCCTCCGGCCGGCGAGGGGTTGCACTCGCCTACATCGGAGCACGTTCCATGGCGGTCTTCCTCGGGCATATCGTGTTCGCCGTGGGTGCGCGTGCAGCGCTGCTGGCGCTGGAGGTCCACTCATTGCCGGTACTAGTGGTGGTGAGCGTGAGCGTCGGGGTCGTAGGGCCCCTCCTGCTCTATTCCATCGCGGATCGCTTGCGTGTTGCGTGGCTATTCCGGGCCCCGGAAGCGCTGACTTCTCGCGTCGTTGCCCGCTGACTCTGCTTCCGCGCAGTGACGCTGTCGCCCGTTCTTGCCCGGCGATCACCAGGGGGTGAGCCTGGCACGCTTCCGCAATGCTTGGCCACGCCGCGGGCTGCTACATCGCCTGCCCGCCGCCGGCATAACTCGCTCGGCGACCTCAGCCCCCGTCGAGTACGACAGCCGTTCACACTCGTGCCGCCAGCGCGGAATGAACAACACATCACCCGTGGCCATGAGAGCCGGTCAGGCTCCTCGCACCGCTGCGGCGTATGTGGCTGCCACCATCGGCCTAGGGGCGGCGTCCACCAAGCAGCCGCGCATAGACCTTTTCGATGAGTGTCCGCGCACTCGCGTCTGCGAGCATTCCCTCGACGGCACGGCGGTCTCCTTCCGGGTCGACACTTGACGGCGCCGCGACAGCCTGCGCGATCGACAAGACCTCCTCGACGAAGCCGCTGTCATCACGCAGCCGGATCACTAGGGAGGCCCCAAATCGCCCAGCGATGAACTTGCTGCCTGGGTTGGGACTGGCGACCGCCACAGTACCGAGCGCAGCGGCTTCGAACACCGGAATGCCGAACCCCTCGTAGCTCGACGGCGCGAGGAGCGCCCAACTGCGTTCGATGAGCTCATACACTTGGGCGTCGGCGATGCCGCTGTGATGGCGCACCCAACTCGGCCAGTTCGATGCATCGCCTGGTGGCCCCACCACATCAAGTGACAGGTTAGGCTCGAACTGCCGCGCGTGCTCGACTGCTTCAAGCACAACCGCTCCACGCTTCCTCCCGTGGAATGAGCCGATGAACACGAAGGACGGGCGCTCGTGCTTGCTCAGCCCGGCACGTGACACCCTCTGAATGGGCGGCATCACCATGTCACAGTGGAACTCCTCCTGCGAATCGAGGCCGACCGCGATCCGAACCCGTGCGCGCCGTGCCGAGAAATGCTCCAGGGCAGCGAGCACCACGTGATTCATGCGACGGGCGCCACGGGAGCTCACTGCTTCGCGCCAGCTGCTTCCGTGGAACGTGCGGACAAGGGGCGTGCCCCTCAGCCGTAGCGCCCAGTCGTCGCCATGCGAGTGCACGATGTCATACTGGCGGCACTGCAACGCCCGTCGCGCACGCCATGGCAGGCCGTAGTACCGCTGAAGGCGCGTGCGTGGCGCGCCGAGCTCGATGAATCGCACGCCGTCGAGCGGCATCGGATTGTCAAGCGTCGCCACGTCAAGATCAACGAAAGCGCTCAGGCTTTCCGCAAGACGGAACGCGTACCGGCCGACGCCGCCCAAATGCTCACCACTGGCGCTGGGCCACTCGGGGCTCACCATCAGAACCTTGAAACGGCTCGTCATCGCATGGCCTCCAGCTCCCTGTAGAGGTCCACATGGCGTGTTGCGACGCTCCGCCACGAGTAGGACTCCGCGTGCGCCCGACATGCACGTCGGCTTGGAAGCTGTCCGGCGAAGGCCTGCAGCATGCGCACAGCGAGCGCCTCTTCGCTTCCCGCCTCGACGACGAGCGACTCGTCGAGCGGGCGCACCGCGTCGGGCAGGCCCCCGCAATCGGTGACGATCGCCGGACAGCCGCTCGCCATCGACTCGAGTGAGATCAATCCGAAGCCCTCAAGTGCGACCGTCGGCACCACAGAGAACGTCGCGCACGCATACGCCGAGGCGAGCTCCTCGTCGGAGATCCGTCCGAGGAAGAACACGGAGTGATCCAGGCCGAGCTCCGACGCGAGCGATCGCAACGCCTGCTCAAAGGTCCCACTGCCCACCACATGCAGCTGCGCATCAGGCACGTTCGTGACGACTTCTCTCCACGCCCTTAGCAGCACGTCGATGCCCATGCGTCGCTCGAGGCGGCGCACACAGAGCGCGCGTGGAGCCGTCGGCGCCGCAAAGGAAGGCTGGAATCGGTCGATGTCCACGCCGGGTGGGATCACGGAGACGCGTGCTGGATCCACCTGGAACTTCTCAATGACAACAGCCTTGAATGCCTCGGACAGCGTGACGAATGCATCGGCGCCGCGGTAGGCGCGACGCTCGACGAGCCGCTTGAGCGCGACGACCTGTCGACGCTCGCTGGACACCGCGCTCTCCTCGGCCCACGGGCCGTGAAAATGCACGACTCGGGGAGGCTGGCGCACTATCGTCGACTGACCATACAGGGCGAAATGGCAATCGATGATGTCGGCGTCAGATGCGCCAGCGAGCTTCGCTGTGCGTCGCACCCGTTCGACCAACGACATCCCGAGCGGGCCCACCGACCGCCCATACGACGGTGCGGCGCCGAACGCCCACGCGCTAAGGTCCACATCAGCTTCGTCCGCCATCGCCCGCGCGAGCCCGTCGAAATACCGGTTTAGGCCTCCGGGCCGGGCCTCGAACCACTCCGACCCGATCATGCTGACTCTCACTCCGACCCCATCCGTCCGCCACCTGCAACATACCTGCGCAATTCTGCGTCAAAGAGCTCGACGGTCGCCTCGTCCGTGTATCGCTCGGCGATCACAAGCCCGGTGCGCGCAAGCGCGGCCCGGAGTCCCGGCTCTCGGACAAGCCGGGCGAGCGCGTCTGCGAGTGCATCGGGGTCACCCATCGGCACCAAGCCATCCGTCGCGAGCTCCTCAAGCAACTCGGAAGGGCCGCCTCCGGCAGTCGCGATTACCGCGCATCCGTGGCCGAGCCCCTGAACCAGCACCTGGCCGAACGGCTCGGGCCGAGTCGAAGCATGGACCAGGATGTGTGCCGTCTCCAAGAAACTGCCGACGTCCTCCACATGGCCGGCAAACACGATAGGAAGATCGGCTTGCGCCACTCGGGTACGAAGCGACGCGGCGTAGCTTTCGTCCGCGAAGAGGGAACCGCCGACAATCACCACATCGAAGCCGGTTACACCGCGCCGACCAAGTATCTCGACGGCGTCAAGCAGCACGTGCGCGCCCTTCCACGGCGCAAGCCGGCCAAGGAAGACGATCCGTATCGTCGGATCCGGTTCCCGCGAGCGCTCGGTACTCACAGCAACCGAGGCGCTAGTGACTCCTGATTGCGTGAAGACCACGGCGGCACGCTTGCGCGCGAATGCGGGCAAAGTCGACCGACTCCATCCGCTGTTCGCAAGGATGCCCCCGACGCGGGTGAGAGCCAACATCGTCATCGCACGCTTCTCCGGGGCGAGCGAGACCGCATCAACCCCGTCTCGGAGCAACATCACATGCCTACGGCGCGGCACACCCGCGATAGCGCACAGGAGCGTGGCTCTCAGGGAGTTCGAGACGATGATGCGGTCGCGCGAGACGCTGCGGAGCCAACGCACCTGCGCGAACCTCGAGCCGCCCGCAAACACCTGAGTCGAACCAGGACGCGATCGTTCGATCGCCTGTGCGATCGGGCCGTCAGCAAGGAAGGCGACGCTACAGTCGAGGGTCGTGAGCCCCATGAGCCGCGCGAGGGCAAGCTCCGCCCCGCCCGGCACCGCGGTGTGGTCGACGAAGAGCACGCGCGGAATGGTCGCGGGAGAATCTCCACCGCCCGCGCCCCGATCGCGCGTCACGCCAAGCCCATCCAACGACGGAGTCCCTCGCGGAAACGTTCGGGGCTGAAACGCGTCGCGTATCCGGGCAGAGCCGCCCGGTCAATCCTCTCAAGTCGGTCGACGGCAGCTCGCAGGGCCGAGACATCGTCGAAATCCTCCACGTGGACACCGGTCGTCCCGTCGACAACCGACTCCGCTGTCCCGCCAGCTGCGTTCACGATGACACGGCAACCTGCCGCCATGGCTTCAACCGGCATGATTCCGAAGTCCTCCACCGGAGGGAACACGAACGCGATGGCCCGCCTATAGAACTCCTCCAGGAGCCCGTCGGATGGGTGGCGGACAAATACCGTAGGCGCACCGAGATCCGCGGCAAGCGCGACTAGCCGTTCATCCTCCGGGCCGCCGCCGGCAATGACCGTCGGGATGCCCAACGCGTGTCCCATCCGAATGATCTTGTCCATCCCCTTGTACGGGACCCAACGAGACGCACCCAGGATGAACTCACCAGGGAGACGTTCGAGGATCAACTCCTCGCCGTGCTCCAACACGGGCTCGGCCCGCGCAAACCGATCTATGTCGACGGGCGGGTAGATCACCTCGGCCGGCACACCCCAGGCGGCTTCGATCCTCTCCCGCACGAACGCGCTATTCGCCGCGAAGACTTGCCCCGGTTCCTGCGCGCGCACGCGGTCAATAGCGCGCAACGGCGCGCCCAGCGCTTGGATCGCGGGGTGCGCACCCCGACCATCGTGCTCGGGGCTCCAGAGGTACCGAGCGGGCGAGTGAACATACGCATACCGCGGCACCTCCGGGGCCCCGCGAAGTCGAGCGTGATGCGCGAAAGCGTGGGAGCTCGACAGTAGCCAGTCCGGGGTCGGGTTGAGATCGAGCCTCCGCCAGACGATAGGCATCAGGGGAAGCGCTGCAGCCTTCGATCTGCGCAAGGGTGTACGCGCGAGGACCGTCTCGGCTACGGGTACATCGAGCGCCGCACCGTCCGTGTCATCCCAGAGCGCGACCACCGCAGCGCCAGGAAGGGCCTCGACCATCTGGGCTACGACCTTCTCGGCGCCACCGCGGTTCTCGATCCACTCCTGAACGATGAGTCCAGCCATCCTCAGTCTCCTAGTAAGCGCCGCGGCCGAAGAAGATCGCGCCGAGGGTGCGGAGCACGATCACGGCGTCCGACGCTAGGCTCCAATTCTCGGTGTAATACAGATCGAGCCGCACAGCCTCGTCCCAGCTCAGGTCCGACCTTCCGCTAACTTGCCACAGGCCTGTCACGCCAGGCTTGACTAGTTGGCGCCGAGACACACGTTCATCCCACTGCTCCACCTCTCGTGGCAGCGGCGGACGCGGGCCAACCATGGACATGTCGCCTTTGAGGACGTTCAACAGCTGAGGGAGCTCGTCGAGCGAAAACCGCCTCAGGACGCGGCCAATCCTTGTGACTCGGGGGTCGTCATGCATCTTGAAGAGCACGCCATTCCCATCGCTCTGACCTGCGAGCAGAGCCAGTCGCTCTTCTGCATCGACGTACATGGACCGGAACTTGTACATGGTGAACAACTGGTGATCTCTTCCCACCCTCACCTGACGGAACAGCGCAGGGCCCGGACTGGAGAGCCGAATGGCGGCTGCAATGACCAGCATGGGTATTCCCCCCACGAACAGGAACGCCAGCGCGCTCGCGCGGTCGAATATCTCCTTCGCGACACGCTGAGATCCCGTGAACTGTGGGGCCTCGACGTGGATCAGCGGGAGGCCTTCGACAGGGGTCATCGACACTCTTGGCCCGGCCACGTCAACCAGGGCTGGGGCGACGATCAGCCCGATGCCCGTGCCTTCGAGCTCCCATCCCAGTTGCCGTGCCTCGCGCAACGACATCGCGTCGCTGCCCGACAACAGGACGTATTCCGCGCCCAGGCTCATCGCGACCTCAGCCGTGTCTTCGAGCGATCCCGCTACGCGCACGCCTTCCAACAGCGGAGTCTTCCGCGCACGAGATCCGCCGGGCACGCACGCGCCGATTACGTTGTACCCGGCCCGCCGATTGCGCTGCAGCCGCCGGATCATCTGCTCGCTCGTGCGCGCCGGACCCGCGACCAAGACTTGGGCCAGCAGGTCGCCCCTGTCCCGTTGCGCGTGTATGAGCTTTCGCCATGCCGCGCGATACACGACCAGCACAACGGCGCCGAGCGGTAGCGCGAATAGGAGATAGCCGCGGCTGATCTGCCACTGGGTAAGAAACCCAACGATCGCGACGATGGCAAATGTCCGCCAGCTGGCGATCAGCACACGCTGGAATTCCTTGGGCCCGTGCCCCAGCACACGAGGCTCGCGAGACCGCGCCCACCCAAGTTGCAGCGCCCAGAGCACCGCCACCGAAACAGATACCTGCCAGTAGGGCGTGGCCGATGGGCCCGCAACGGCTGCAAGGGGGTCCCACCCGAAGCGCGCCGCATGCGCGCCGACCATCACCACGACGATCACGAAGGAGTCGCTCCATGCCAGCCGCCGTTCGATACGACGTGCCCAGCCGCCACGTCCGTACATTGCGTGCGACGAGCCCACGTGCGCGATTTCTTCCCCCTCGGTCACGCGCATCAGGGTACCGGGTGTGACCGAGCGCACTTGCAGTGCCGCAACGAAGTTCACTTAACTGGCCCGCGCGCATGGAACAATTGCGAGCGCGCGGCCTACCCGAGGCCCCGCAGTGAGGAATACCGTGGAACTTCAGGACTACCTTCGCATTCTTCGCAAGAACTGGATTGCAATCGTCGTCCTCACCGTCCTCGGTGGCGGCGCGGGTCTTGCGTACTCCGTCGTCGCCGAGCCGACCTACACAGCGTCGGCGAAGGTCTTCGTTTCCACGTCGAACTCCAGCGATGTCTCCGAGCTGGCACAGGGCAACTCCTTCACGCAGCAGCGCGTCAAGACGTATGCCGACCTCGTCAAGACTTCTGCGGTGCTTCAGCCGGTGATCGACGACCTGGGGCTCAACAGATCTGTCGCCTCAGTGCGAGGGAAGGTCTCCGCAACCGCACCGCAAAGCACGACCGTCATCGATGTGACGGTCACAGACTCCGATCCCGTCTTCTCAGCTTCACTGGCAACCGCTGTCGCGCAACAACTAATTGACACAGTCGAGTCGATCGAGACGACCGACTCCGCGGCGGGCTCACCCGTGCGCCTTACGGTTGTCCAGGAGGCAGAGGTGCCCTCCGTGCCAACTGCTCCGAAGAAGACGCTCAACGTTGCACTCGGGTTTCTCCTGGGCCTCGCGCTGGGCGTCGGCCTCGCAGTGCTGCGTACCACGCTCGACACCCGTGTTCGGAACGAGCGAGACCTGGAGAGGATCACCGACGCACCTGTCCTCGGTGGCATTGTCTTTGACCCGAAAGCCAAGACTCGGCCTTTGATTGTTCACGAAGACGCCATGAGTCCCCGTGCGGAGTCCTTCCGAACCCTGCGTACCAACCTGCAGTTCCTCGACGCAGATCGAAGCGAACGGAGCTTCGTCATCACCTCATCTGTGCCGTCCGAGGGCAAGTCGACCACCGCTGCCAACCTCGCGATCACGCTCGCGGATGCCGGAGCCCGCGTACTGCTCGTCGGAGCTGACCTCCGCAAGCCCAAGATGGCGCAGTACATGAGTGTCGAAGCTGGCGTGGGTCTCACCGACGTTCTGATCGGCAGACTTGAGCTCGCAGATGCAATCCAGCGATGGGGCCGCAGCGACCTTCACCTGCTCCCTGCCGGATCCATTCCCCCGAATCCTTCCGAGCTTCTGGGAAGCTCGTTGATGGAGTCGCTGATCCACAAGCTCGACGGCGAATTCGACGTGGTGCTCTACGACGCGCCGCCCCTCTTGCCGGTGACCGATGCTGCAGTCCTCGCTCGCCTGGTCGGCGGCACCGTCCTGGTGGTCGCGGCCGGAAAAGCTCACGCCCCTCAGGTCGAAAACGCCATCGCGAGCCTGGAGACGGTCGGCGCCCCGCTTTCCGGGGTGGTGCTCACGATGCTCCCGACCAAGGGACCCGATGCGTACGGATATGGACGCTACGGCTACAGCTACGCAGAGAGCGCAACAAAGTAGTCTCACAGGGCGCTCCCTGATATCCCTCGGCCCGAGGACCACCATCACGATCACCTCGAACCGCTGATCGAATACGTCTCGCGGACCAATAGACTCACCACATGATGGAGCGCCAACGCAACCGTTTCAAGTTCTCGCTACGCAGGGCCGATGCGCGTCGGCGGGCGTTGCCTGACTACCTGATCATCGGCGCGCAGAAATCGGGAACGACCTCGCTGAGCGCGTATCTCGACCAACTTTCAGACTACCGCCCAGCGTTCCGCAAGGAAGTTCACTACTTCGACCACAACCATGAACGCAGCGCCTCGTGGTATCGCGCCCACTTCCCGCGGGACGACCGCCCGGGCTCCGACTCCTGGGCCGTCGGAGATGCCACACCCTTCTACCTCGCACACCCTGAGGTGCCTCATCGCGCCGCGTCGCTGATTCCGCGGGCACGCATCATCGCGGTGCTTCGCGATCCAGTCGAACGTGCGTATTCGCACTTCCAGCATTCACGTGCGCGCGGAACCGAGCCGTTGGAGGACTTCGCAACCGCCCTCAGACTCGAGCAAGAACGCACCGCGGGTGCATGGCGGTCACTTCGCAACGGAGCCTTGCGTGCTCCCGCAGCCGAGCATTTCAGCTACGCGGAGCGCGGCTTCTACGCCCGCCAACTGAAGCGGTGGTACGCCGAGTTTCCCGCCGAACAGATCCTTGTCGGCTTCTCCTCGGACCTGTTCGCTGACCCCCGCAGTTTCGTCAGTGCCGCCGCTTCCCATATTGGCCGGCCAATGCGCGCGACTGAATCCGTTGACTTCGCGCCGCGCAACACGCGGGTGTACGACGGCATCGACGAGACTGTGGCCGCGGAACTGCGGGCACTGTATGCCGAAGACTCGGTGGAGTTGCGGACTATGCTCGGCCGTCCATTGCCCTGGGCGGACTAGCACGCACTGCTACTCCGTGAGTGCATGGAGAATCCGGTAGTCCTCGCTGTACCACTCTCGGAGGTGGGCGAGCCCGATTGGGCCAATCGTCGTCCCACCACTCTCGGGGGAGCGATGCGCATCCGTGTCGCCTTGCGGAAGCTTCGTGTCCAACCCGAGAGACGCCGTGAGCTCGGCGAAGTCGGCATCCAACGTCCACTGCTTCAACACAAAGAAGATATCGTCGCCACGTCGCGCAAGATCGTGCTCGCTGCCCAGCCAGTTCGTGACGGGCCTGAAGTGGCCGACTTCCGACATAGCGCGGCGCGCCAACTCACCCGCTACGGTTCCCGGTTCACCGAGAGCAACCGCCAACGCGTTCGCATCGGCAAACGTGCCAAACACCTCAGCTTCGACAGTGGTCCACGGGACGTTGTAGCGTGGGCGTCCCTGGCGCTGCCGGCTGCGGAACGCAGACTCGAATCGCGAAACCGGATCCCGCATCGCGAAGATGACGCGCTCGCCCACCGGGATGTCCATGAGCGTCGTTCGGTGCCCGTGAAGGCGGAGCCTGTAGTCGCCGGCGAACTCCTGTCCCTTGAGTGCTTCGCGCACCGCTGTACCACCTGTCTTCGGCAGATGAAGAAAGTGGACTGCAGGCTTGGCGGAGAGCGCGTGGCGCACCCTGCACGCAGCCTGTCGGACGCGCGTATAACCCCTCAACATATGCGGAGCATAGCGACACAAGGCGGCAGCGCTCCACTACCCTGCGCTTGAGGTCGACACGTGTCAACGTGCCCCAGGCTCAGTCTGGCTCTTCGCGGCGGTAGCGGGATGTTCATTCTCAACCGCCGGATCGCGTTGAGCCCTTCCCACGCGAGCACGGATCTTCGCGCTCTTGCGCCTCGAGAGAAGTCCATAGAGGCCAACACGGAAAGCGCCCATCGCAATCATCGTGGCCGCCATCATGCGAGCATCGAGCATTCCTTCCGCGTGCAAGAGCGCTGAGGCACTCACAAGCACGACGAGACCCGCCACCGACGCAGGCGCAACCATACCGTTCTTCTGTGTCGCGGAGGCGTGAAAGACACGTAGGCGCCACTGATCCTGTATCGCTCGCGCCACGATCATCAGCGCGCCGATTGCGGGGAGGGCCGCGAAGTCGGGCCCAAACACGGGTTCAGCCGCGAACCAGAGGCCAATGGCAGCGACAGTCCCCACTGTCACCGACAACGCCAATCCCGTCCTGCTCGCCCGCTTGAGCGAGACTCGCTCACCACGTCGCACCGCCGCCGCAAAGCGCGCATAGTGCGTCTGGTTGAGCGCCTGAGTCAGTCCACCCGTGGCATTTGCGACAGTGACGGAGACTGCGTAGACACCGACCTCGGCAGGGTGGCTCCACGCAGCCAGCAGGACAACATCGAGGTTCCCGGTGAGCGCTTCAATCACCGTATTAGACCAATGGCGGATGCTGAACGCCCAAGGCGTCGGCGCTGTCGACGCGCTACGCAAGTCCATCACCGCCGTGACAGCCCCCATACCGATCGCGAGCACCTGACCGGCAAGCATGGCGGCGAAGGCCGATGCCACCGTGAGGTGCCCCGTCGCGAACAACAAGATCTGTACGGTTGACGGAAGTACCAAGGTGGCCGATCGGATGACGTTGTGCAGGACATATCGCCCCTGGATCATGGCGATCTCGTCACCCAGTCGACCGTAGCCTGCAAACACCAGTACGAGCGAGGCGATGCGGATAAGCGCGGTCGTCTGCGGGTTGTCGTTGCTCAGGTGCGGCGCAGCGAGCACCGCCGCGACAGCTGCAATGACCCCAAGTCCGCCGATGACAACAAGGCCACTGTTCGACCGCTCGTCCTGCTGTGCGAAGCGAAGTCCCATGCCCCGCGGAAGCCCAAGGAACGCAGCCACGGCGAGCGTGGTGATCACGGCCGTGGCGGACGCCACCATTCCCCGGCCGTCGGCGCCGAGCGTGCGCGCGACCAACGGCGCCGAAAGCAGGCTTGTCGCCACTCCTACGTATGTCACGGCGGCGGTGACACCGGTGTGCTTGAGGTGAGGCGAATTGCGAAGCTGGCGCGCCTTCAGCAGTAGGTTGTGGAACGTAGCGCACTCCTCATGTCTTGCGGGATAAGAGCAACCGGTCAAACGCATCGAGTGATATCCCGCGGCGGAGGCTTGGCCGCAGGCTCGCCGGGAGCACATGAGCCGACCCGTCATCGGTGTACTGACCGTAGTCGACGGTCTTACTTTGTGGGCGGAACGCCGTGCCCACCTGGACCGCGTTGGCCCCGAACATAGGTGGCGCTCGAACGACCCCCGAACGCGATCGGAGGGGATGCGGCAATGCCGCATCCCCTCCGATCAATACGAGCAGTGAGGTCAGACGCTCTGTGCCGAGCGACGACGAGCCGCAATGTAGACGGTCGCGGCGCCTGCGACAAGCAGCGCGCCCGCACCGATGGCGAGGCCCGCATTCTCAAAACCGGTCGTCGAGAGGCTGCCAGAGCCACCCGACGTGGAGGTCGCGACCACGTTCACGGTCGCGGTGTCAACGGCGGTACCGTCGATCACCAAGGTGAAGCCGATGGTGCCGACCTCCGACGGAGCGGTCACATCCCAGGTCACCGAGCCGCTGGTGATGTCCTCGACCGCGGACGAGACGGTGCCGGCGATCACAGCATCCTCGCCGGACGTGGTGGCCTGAAGCACGGCCTCCTCGCCATCGGTGGAGGTGCCGGTGCAGGTGAAGGCGGTCGAGACGGGAACCTCGGTCACCGAGCAGGTGAGGGCGCCCTCAGGCGCCGGGTAGGTCTCTGCGAACGCAGCAGTCGGTGCGAGCACAGCAGCGCCAGCGAGCGCCACGGTCGCGATGGATCGAGCGATCATTTCTATCCTCCCAGGTTCGGCCCCCCAGACGCGGCGCCGGTGAACAATCTCGATCATGCTAACAGTCGTCGGAGAATTCGTCCGCCCCCTTGATGTAAACATCAGGTTTCGGGCCAGGGGTCTCGATCACCGACGGCGGGGTCAAGCCCTCCTCGCTCGCCGCAATCTCGAATCGTAGAGTGGTGCTCTGCCCCGGCGTAAGCGATATGCGCGCCGTCGCCACCCCGCGTCGCTCGTACATTTCGGCGCCAATCTCGCCGGGCTCACCGTCACGTGAGAATTGCGCCACACCGGCGCCCACGGGAGGGAAAACCATGACATTCGCGTGGAACTCGCCGGCCGGAACATAGACGTCGCCACCGCTGACGTACCACGGGAGATCCGCCACATCACCGTCGAAGGCATGCGTGTACGTGATCTCGACCGTCTGGCCGTCGAGCGTTCCGTCGGTGCACAGGCGGTTGGTGACGGTGGTCTCGCTGTCGATGTACCAGCCGATCTTGGAACCGGAGCCGTCGTTGATGAAGATGCCCAGCGCATCCTCGCGCTCAAGGAACGCCCCGGCGATCTGGGTGGTGGCGAGCAGGTCCTGCTCGGCGTCATCGCGCGACCACACCATGAAGCGTCCCTTCTTGATCGCACGCTCCACCCCCTCGAGTGCGGTGCCCTCACCACTGGCGATGCGGCCAAAGAGCTCGGCAGCGGCCTCGGCGAAGAACGCGTCCTGATCCTTCGGCTCCGGGAACTCCAGGTACGATTCCTTCAGCATCACCCTCGCAAGGTTCTTGCTCGTGATGGTGAACGGACCGATCTCGACCGCCGGCGCCCCTTGGAGCATCCAGCCCAGGGCAACGGGATCGACAGAGATCACGCCGTCGACGTCCTCGCCGAACTCGTTCGCCCAGAAGCGCGTCATCATCTCCGCGGCTCTCGGGTACTCGGGCGTGAAGTTCACGTCCTGCGGAAAGACCTCCATGCGCCGGGTGAAGATTCGCTCCTCCTCCTCGGTGAGTCCTCCCACCCCGTCGCGGTCGGTCATGCTTCCGCCTGGCACGTAGGTGACCATCGCGATGCGGCCCTCGTCGACGGTCATCTTGATCACGGCACCGGGGATGCCCCCCGTCGCGCGCGGCTCCGCGTTGTTCTGCACCATCACCAGGTAGGTGCGCTGACCTTCGCCGCCGAGCATCGCGGGCAGCAGCTCCGTCGCCACGTAGCCCCCCTGAGCGAGGTCGCGCACCTCACCGAGCTGCTGCTCCAGGTCCATGATCGGTTCGCTGATCCAATCGACTGTCCCCGCGAGATCGATCGCCGCAATCGCGGCCGTCTGGGTCGCGAGCGTCGCGGCCGCCTGGGACACCGGCTCGCGATAGGGCTCGAGGACGTACGGATCGATCCGGCCGTCCTCGAAGCCGGGCACGGCGAGCGCGTCGAGCTCGCCCATCTGGACCAGGGGGGCGAGTGCATCCGACGCGATCGTCTCGACGGCGGACCCGGCAGCCATCAGGGGACGCGCCTGGTTGCTCAGCCACGGAGTGTGTGCGGCGATCCACCACACGGGGCCGTCCGTGGCAGCGGCGAACTTCTGCGCCGACTCGTCGAGCGCCGCGACCTCGACCGCAAGCGCGCTGACATCGCGTTCGTCCAGGGCCTCACGTGCGCCCGCTGCGTGCTCGGTCAGTGAGTTCTTCGCAGAGAGCAGCGTCAGCGCGTCGACAGCCAGGAGCACGCCGACGCAGACAAAGGCGGCGGCCAGAGCAACAGCGACCCAGCGCAGGATGTGTCGCCGCTCGGGCCGGGAACCGCTGTGACGTGCCATTTATCGAGCCTCGGAGATGACGATGAGCATGGCTCATGACAATAGCGGCGGTGACAAACTGCGCCTTCGCGGCACAATCGACTCCCCGTTGTTTTCCTGTCACATCGCCTTGGTAGGGTGCGCGACAACTCCGAAGGGACGTACGAGTGACATTGAGCGATGCAGAGCTGGGCACCATGCTGGCTCGGGCCGCCGGCGAGGAACTGCTGCGGGTGCGGTGGGAGTCGGGGCTCGAGGGCAAGGAGCTGGGCAAGGCGGGCGACGCCGCGGCGCAGTCCGTCCTCGCCGCGCTCCTGGCCGAGCATCGTCCGGACGATGCGGTGCTGAGCGAGGAGGCGAAGGACTCCCCCGCGCGGCTCATCGCCTCGCGCGTGTGGATCATCGACCCGCTCGATGGCACGCGGGAGTTCTCCGAGGGGCGCGCGGATTGGGCGGTGCACGTCGCGCTGTGGGAGTCCGGCGATCTGACGCTCGGCGCGGTCGCGATCCCGGACGAGGAACTGGTCCTCAACTCCGCCGAGGTGGCTCCCGCTCCCGAGCGCACCGACGGTGCGCCGTTGCGCCTTGCCGTGTCGCGCTCGCGCCCGCCCGCCATCACCGAGCCGGTGCGCGCCGCACTCGATGCCGAGCTGGTGCCCATGGGATCCGCAGGCGTGAAGATCTCCGCCGTCGCGCGCGGCCAGGTCGACGCCTACGTCCACGCGGGCGGCCAGTACGAATGGGACTCCGCGGCGCCCATCGCCGTGGCACGCGCAGCAGGGCTGCACACCTCCCGCATCGATGGTTCGCCGCTCCTCTACAATGACGCGGACCCGTACCTGCCCGACCTGGTGGTGTGCCGTCCGGACCTGGCGCCGCGGATCCTTGCGGCGATCGCTGAGAACACCGACGGAGACTCGTGATGACCGCACCCTCGTTCAGCCAGCTCGACGCGCTGGAGGCTGAGGCGATCCACATCGTGCGCGAGGTGGTCGCGCAGATGGAGCGCCCCGCGCTGCTGTTCTCGGGCGGCAAGGACTCGATCGTGCTGCTGCACATCGCGCTCAAGGCCTTCGCGCCCGCGAAGGTGCCGATGCCGCTGGTCCACGTCGACACGGGCCACAACTTCCCCGAGGTCATCGAGTACCGCGACCGCGTCGTCGAGGAGCACGGCCTCAACCTGGTGGTGGGGTCGGTCCAGGAGGCGATCGAGCGCGGCTTCGTGCGGGAGGAGCCCAACGGTTCGCGTAACCGCATCCAGACGCCGGTGCTGCTCGACACGATCGAGAAGAACCGTTTCGACGCGTGCATGGGCGGCGCCCGCCGCGACGAGGAGAAGGCCCGCGCGAAGGAGCGCGTGTTCTCCTTCCGCGACGAGTTCGGCCAGTGGGACCCGCGCAACCAGCGTCCCGAGCTGTGGTCGCTCTACAACGGCCGGGTCCACCAGGGCGAGTCGATCCGCGTGTTCCCGCTGTCCAACTGGACCGAGCTGGACATCTGGGACTACATCCGTTCCCGCGAGATCGCCGTGCCGTCCATCTACATGGCCCACGAGCGCGACGTCTTCCACCGCAACGGCATGTGGATGGCCGCGAACGAGTTCTGCACCCCGCGCGAGGACGAGATGATCGAGCGCCGCACGGTCCGGTACCGCACGGTCGGCGACGCGACCCTCACAGCCGCAGTGCTGTCCGAGGCGGACACCGTGGAGAAGATCATCGACGAGACCGCGTCGACGCGGCTGACCGAGCGCGGTGCCACCCGCGGCGACGACCGAGTGTCCGAGGCCGCGATGGAGGACCGCAAGAAGGAAGGGTACTTCTGATGGATCTTCTCCGTTTCGCGACCGCAGGATCGGTCGACGACGGCAAGTCCACCCTCATCGGGCGCCTGCTCTACGACAGCAAGTCGATCTTCGAGGACCAGCTCGAGTCCGTCGAGGCCGCTTCGCAGGCCCGCGGCACCGAGTACACCGACCTCGCGCTGCTGACCGACGGTCTGCGCGCCGAGCGTGAGCAGGGCATCACGATCGACGTGGCCTACCGCTACTTCGCGACGCCCAAGCGCAAGTTCATCATCGCGGACACGCCGGGCCATCAGCAGTACACGCGCAACATGGTGACCGGCGCCTCGACCGCGGACCTTGCGATCATCCTGGTGGACGCCCGCAAGGGCCTGTCCGAGCAGTCGCGCCGCCACGCGACCATCGCCTCGCTGCTGCGGGTGCCGCACGTGGTGCTCGCCGTCAACAAGATGGACCTGGTCGGATGGTCCGAGGACGTGTACAACGCGATCTACAAGGAGTTCACCGAGTTCGCCGCGAAGCTCGACATCCCGGACCTCACCGCGATCCCGATGTCCGCGCTCCTGGGCGACAACGTGGTCGATCGTTCGATCAACACGCCCTGGTACGGCGGCACGTCGCTCATGCATCATCTCGAGCACGTCCACATCGCCTCCGACCGCAATCTGCAGGACGTGCGCTTCCCGGTCCAGTACGTGATCCGGCCCCAGCACTCCGAGGCGCGCGACTACCGCGGCTTCGCCGGGCAGGTGTCCTCGGGCATCCTCAAGGTCGGCGACGAGGTGATGGCGCTTCCGAGCGGCATGACGTCGACCATCGCGGCGATCGACGGCCCCAGCGGACCGCTCGAGAGCGCGCTGCCGCCGATGTCGGTGACCATCCGCCTCGAGGACGAGATCGACATCTCCCGCGGCGACATCCTGTGCCGGGCGGGGAACCACCCCGAGCCGACCCAGGACCTCGACGCCACCCTCTGCTGGATGGACTCCGACGCGCTGACCCCGGGGCGCAAGCTCGGGCTCCTGCACACCACGCGCATGGCGCGCGCGCTCGTCAAGGACATCGCGTACGAGCTCGACGTCAACACGCTGCACCGGAACCCGGAGGCCACCGAGCTCGGGCTGAACTCGATCGGTCGCGTGAAGCTCCGGGTCACCACCCCGCTCCTGATCGACGACTACGCGGACAACCGGTCCACCGGTGCGTTCATCCTGATCGACGAGGCGACCAACCGCACGGTGGGCGCAGGAGTGGTGCGCGAGCACTGATGGACCTCGGCCTGCTCGCGATCGCCGCCGCCATCGGCGTGGTCGTGGGCCTGACCGGCATGGGCGGGGGCGCCCTCATGACGCCCGCGCTCGTGCTGTTCTTCAACATCCCCCCGGTGACGGCGGTGTCCTCGGACGTCGTCGCGTCCGCCGCGATGAAGCCGTTCGGCTCATGGGTCCACATGCGCAACGGGACCGTCAACTGGAAGCTCGTGAGGCTGCTGGTCTACGGCTCCGTGCCGGCCGCCTTCGGCGGCGTGCTCCTCCAGCACTGGATCGGTCCCGGGCCCGAGGTCGAAGCCTTCACCAAGAAGGCGCTCGGCGTCGTGCTCGTCATCGCGTCGCTCGGGCTGTTCACGCGGGCGTACCTGCGCCTGCGCGAGCGTGCCCGCAACCGCGACGGCTCGGCGGCGCCCCTCCCGCTCGAACGGCCCGATGTGACCCCGCGCGTGGTTCCCACCATCGTGGTCGGCGTGATCGGCGGCTTCATGGTGGGGCTCACGTCGGTCGGTTCCGGTTCGCTCATCATCATCGCGCTGATGGCGCTGTACCCGACGCTGAAGGCCTCGCAGCTGGTGGGCACCGATCTCGCGCAGGCCGTGCCCCTGGTGTTCGCGGCTGCGCTCGCCCATCTGCTCTTCGGGGAGGTCGACTGGTCGGTGACCCTGCCGATCATCGTCGGCTCCATCCCGGGCACCTACCTGGGTGCGCAGCTGTCCTCACGCATCGGCGGGGGGCTCGTGCGCCGCTCGCTCGCGATCGTGCTCATGATCGCCGGCCTCAAGCTGCTCGGAGTCTCCAACACGTGGACCCTGGTCGCGCTCGCCGGCGCGATCGTCGGCGGCACGCTCACCTGGGCGGTCCTCCGCCGCTCGCTCGGATTCAGCTTCTTCACCTGGCAGGAAAGAAGGGCCCACGCAGGTCATGCAGAGCCAACTCACTGACACGCAGGTCCGCCTGACGCGCCTCCAGCTGAACGAGCTCGAGCTCATGAGGCACGGCGTCTACGGCAGCGACCTGGCCTACGCCCTGCCGCGTGAGGACGCCCGCGTCGCCACGCTCCGCGTCCAGGGCCTCATCGACGCCGAGCGCATCGAGCTGCTCGACACCGAGGCCACGCCGATCGCGGAGGTCCGGATCACCGGGCGCGAGGTCGCAGGCGACGCGACGTGGATCGCGGGAGCGGTGACCGTGGTGCGCGAACCGGCCGCCGCGCCGCACGCGGACCTCCGGCTCCGGTCCGGTAGCGCGACCAGCGCGGTCCCGGCGACCCTCATCATCGGCCGCGTGCGAGCGGACGCTCCCCATGATCGCCCGCTGCTGCTGGTCGACGAGGGCGACCCTGAGCTGCTGTCCGCGTCGGTCAAGAAGGCCCGAGCGATCGGTGCGGACGTCAGCGTCCTGCCCGGGCCCGCGGCCGACCACCTCGACGAGGAGGCGCGGGAGACGCTCCTGCACGCCCTCGCCACAGACCTGCTCGGGTATGGGCCGGCCGTGCTGCACGGCACCGATCAGCCGGGCGTGGGCACCGTCGTCCTGTTCACCGGACTCTCGGGGTCCGGCAAGTCGACCATCGCGCGGTTGGTGACGCGCTACCTGCGCACGCACGGCACCCAGAAGGTCACCCTTCTGGACGGGGACGAGGTGCGCGCCATGCTCTCGTCCGGGCTCGGCTTCTCGCGCGCCGACCGCGAGCTCAACGTGCGCCGCATCGGATGGGCAGGCACCCTCGTCTCGAGCTATGGCGGCATCGCGGTGGCCGCTCCCATCGCCCCCTATGCCTCGATGCGGGCGGAAGTGCGCCAGATGGCCGAGCGCGTGGGCCGGTTCGTGCTGGTGCACGTCGCCACTCCGCTCGAGGTCTGCGAGGCACGCGACCGCAAGGGGCTCTACGCCAAGGCGCGCGCCGGCGAGATCAAGGAGTTCACCGGCATCTCCGACCCGTACGAGACCCCCAAGGATGCGGACATCGTGGTCGGCCTCGCCGGCGAGACGCCGGACGTGGCCGCCGAGCGCGTCGCCACGATGCTGCTCGGCACCGCTGACCACTACGTCATCTAGGCGGTCGGCGGCCGTCCTTGTGCTCTGAGGGGCCGTGCCTTCTCGAACCGACCACCCCCCATTTCGTAAATGGGATAAAAGGACTATAGTCCCCGCAAGGGGGCACTTCTTCGCTCCCTGGTCACTGGGGGGAACCATGACGAAGAAGGCCTTCATCTCAGGCATCACCGGCCAGGACGGCTCGTACCTCGCGGAGCTCCTGCTGAACAAGGGCTACGAGGTCCACGGGCTCATCCGCAGGGCGTCGACCTTCAACACCGGGCGCATCGATCACCTGTACGTCGATCCGCACGATCCGGACGCGAGGCTGTTCCTGCACTACGGCGACCTCTCGGACGGCGCCCGCCTGGTCTCGCTGCTCGCCTCGATCAACCCCGACGAGGTCTACAACCTCGCCGCGCAGTCGCATGTGCGCGTGAGCTTCGACGAACCCGAGCACACCGGAGACGTCACCGGCGTCGGCTCGGTCCGACTGCTCGAGGCCGTGCGAATGGCAGGCATCGACACCCGCTTTTACCAGGCATCGTCCTCAGAGATGTTCGGCGCCTCGCCGCCGCCGCAGAGCGAGGCGACCCCGTTCTACCCGCGCAGCCCCTACGGCGCCGCGAAGGTGTACTCGTACTGGGTCACCAAGAACTACCGCGAGGCCTACGGCATGTTCGCGGTCAACGGAATCCTGTTCAATCACGAGTCGCCCCGGCGCGGCGAGACCTTCGTGACGCGCAAGATCACCCGGGCGGTCGCCCACATCAAGGCCGGTCTCCAGGACGACCTCTGGCTGGGCAACCTCGACGCCGTCCGCGACTGGGGCTACGCCGCCGAGTACGTCGAGGGCATGTGGCGCATGCTCCAGGCCGACGAGCCCGATGACTACGTGCTCGCGACGGGGACGGGCATCACGGTCCGCGACTTCCTCGAGGAGTCCTTCGCGCACGCCGGCCTCGACTGGCACGACTACGTGAAGTTCGACGAACGCTACCTGCGACCCACCGAGGTGGACGCGCTCATCGGCGACGCCTCGAAGGCGGAGGAGAAGCTCGGCTGGAAGGCCACCGTGGACGGCCGCGCGCTCGCCCGGCTCATGGTGGACGCCGACCTCGACGCGATCGGCTACGAGGCCAAGCCGTGGCACGACGTCGTGAACCTCCAGTCGTGGCGAGCGGCCTGAGCCCGGTGCCCGACGCCTCGGCCGGCGCCGTCGTGGAGCCCTCTCCCCCGGCTGACGCCGTGCCGACCACCGCGATCGACGGAGTCGAGTACACTCCCGCACCGCTCGATCGCACCGCGACCTTCTACGTCGCGGGACACCGCGGCCTGGTCGGCAGCGCGATCGTGCGACGCCTCGAGGCCGCGGGCTTCGAGAACGTGGTGGGCCGGACGTCCGCCGAGCTCGACCTGAAGGACCGCGACGCGACCTTCGCGTACTTCGCCGGGACCAAGCCGCGCTTCGTGGTGCTCGCGGCCGCGAAGGTGGGCGGCATCCTCGCGAACAGCACCTACCCGGTGGACTTTCTCAGCGACAACATCCGCATCCAGACCAACGTCATCGATGCGGCGCTCGCCCACGACGTCGAGCGGCTGCTGTTCCTGGGCTCGAGCTGCATCTACCCCAAGTTCGCTCCGCAACCGATCCGCGAGGACAGCCTCCTCACCGGTCACCTGGAGCCGACGAACGATGCGTATGCAATCGCGAAGATCGCCGGCATCCTCCACATCCAGGCCGCCCGCCGCCAGCACGGCAAGGCATGGATCTCGGCGATGCCGACCAACCTCTACGGGCCGCGCGACAACTTCTCGCCGCAGGGCTCGCACGTCCTCCCGGCGCTCATCCGCCGGTACGACGAGGCTGCGCGTTCCGGCGCGTCGTCCGTGACCAACTGGGGCACCGGTACACCGAGGCGTGAGTTCCTCCACAGCGACGACATGGCCGATGCATGCCTGCACCTGCTCGAGCACTACGACGGTCCGTCGCAGGTCAATGTGGGCACCGGCACCGACGTCACCATCCGGGAGATCGCGGCGACCATCGGCTCCGTGGTGGGCTACCAGGGCGCCACCGAGTGGGACACGAGCAAGCCCGACGGCACCCCGCAGAAGCTGCTGGACGTCTCGTACCTCGCCTCGCTGGGGTGGACCGCGCAGATCCCGCTCGAGGAGGGCCTGCGACGCACCTACGAGTGGTACCTCGAGAACGCGGCCAGCCTGCGCGGATAGGCGAGGCGCCCGACGGGAGGGGGGACCCGGGGATGGACGATGCGAAACGGGAGCCGCGCGACGACCGCAGCACGCCGGCTGCGGGGGTGGGACATGGTGGCTCTGCGGTCTCGACTCGCATCCGGCCCCTCCACGGCCTCCGCGCCGTCGCGGTCACCCTGGTCATCACCGGGCACCTGCTCCACGGCGACGCGCCCGCGCCGCTGACGGTGCTCGCCCAGGGCGGGCGCAGCGTCACGCTGTTCTTCGCGCTGAGCGGATACCTCATCACCGCGCTCATCGCGAAGGAGCTGCGCACCACCGGGCGGCTCGACCTGGTCGCGTTCTACGCCCGCCGCGCGCTGCGGATCCTGCCGGCCTTCGCGGTCTTCCTCGGCGCCACGGCCGCGCTGTCGTTCTCTGGCGTCATCGAGCACATCGGCTGGGAGCAGTTCGCGGTCTCGGGGCTGTTCGTGTGGAACTACGCGCACGATGTCGCGGGCGCCTGGTACCTGCGCCACACCTGGAGCCTCGCGGTCGAGGAGCAGTTCTACGTGGTGTGGCCCGCGATCCTCGCGCTGATGCTGTGGCGGTCCCGGCATCGGACCCGCGTGCTGGTCGCTGCGATCGCCGCCGCGCCCGTGATCCGCGTGGTCGAGAGCCTGCTCGTGCCCTCGGAGCGCGGCTACATCGGCATCATGTTCCACAGCCGCTACGACGCCCTGCTGTGGGGCGCGCTCGTCGCGATCCTGCTGCTCCGCCACCGCGAGCAGGTGGCGCGCTGGTCCGCGCGGCTCGTGGCGCCGGCGCTGGTGCTGCTCTTCGGGACCTCGCCGTTCCTCACCGAGCACTTCGCGGCGCGCTACCAGCACTCGATCAGGTGGACGCTCGAGCAGGCGTGCGCGGCGGTGCTCATCGCATTCCTCGTCACGGCGCCTGGCAGCGTGCTCTCACGCGGCCGAACGTCACCGTCGGTGTGCTGTCGTACAGCATCTATCTGTGGCAGCAGCTCTTCGTGGGCGAGAGCACCCTCACGGACTCGTGGTGGGTCGCGCTGCCCGCGATCGCGGGCAGCGCCGTCGCGAGCCACCACCTGGCGGAGCGGCCGTTCCTGCGCCTCAAGAGCCGCCTCACGCGGGTGCAGCTCGACGCAGGGGCCGATGCCGCCGCCGCGCAGGAGGACCAGGCGGCCCGGGAGACGCAGTGCGCGCAGGACCCCGAGCCCGACGCTGACCTCGACCTCCAGCGGTAGAGATCCCCTACGCCACATTGGGCGCCTGCACCGGAGCCGTGCGCGGCGCACGGCGATCGGGGAACGGCAAGGTCGACGCGTCGACCGAGGCCCGACGCCGGTCGCGGATCCCCAGCAACGCAGCGAAGGCATCGATCGCTGCAGCTTCGGACAGCACCCGCTCGCGGTAGGCGCGCCCGTTCAGGCCGAGCGCATCGGCCCGGACCGCGTCCGCACCGAGGCGCAGGGCCGCCCCGATGAGTGCGTCCAAGTCGCCCGACTGGACCACGATCCCGGCGTCGGCCGCGCGGACCTCCTGCGCCGTGATCCCGAACGGGTCGGTCGCCGCGACCACCGGGCGTCCGGCGTCGAAGTACGACGTGAGCTTGCTCGGCACCGCCATCTCGGACACGCCGGGCGCCTCGTGCACCAGCAGCGCGTCGGCGGCCGCGAGCGCCTGACGGAAGGGCTCGTCGTCGAGCGGGTCGATGAACTCGATGGATGCCACGCCGGCCGCGAGCGCCTCGAGCCTCGCACGCTCCCCACCGTCGCCGACCATGACGAAGCGCAGCCTCTCGCCGCGCTCGGAAGCGACCTTCGCTGCCTTCACCACGTGGTCGAGCCCCTGCTTCACGCCCATGTTGCCCGCGTGGAGCAGCACGGTCTCGTCGCCCCAGCCGAGCGCGGCGCGCGCGACCGCGCGGTCGATCGGCGCGTGCGCGCTCAGGTGCGTCCAGTTGCGCACCACGGCCACCTTCGCGGGGTCGACGCCGTACTCGTCGCAGATGGTCTCGCGGAACTGATCGTGTATCACCACCACCCGGTCCGCGGCGCGCAGGACGCGGCCCTCGACGGCGCGCATCGTCCGCTCGACGACGCCGCCGCCGGCGGTCTCGGCGACGCCCTTGCCGTAGAGGTCCTGGACCCACACGACCACCTTGGTGCGGCGGCTCATCAGCCGCGTCCGCATCTCGAGCAGCGCGGTCGCGAAGAGCGCCGGCGAGACGAGCAGCATCACGTCCGGGTGGCCCAGCCCGCCGTCGAGCGAGACCCGCCCGCCGAACGACAGCTCCGACACCAGCCGCGCCACTCCCTGCGGGTGCTCGGGCACCAGGTGGAGGCGACGGTGCACCTCGACGCCGCTGTCGACCTCGTCACCGCGCCAGCGGTGGTAGCCCTCGTGGATGTGCCACTCCGGGTAGTGCGGCTGCGCGGTCGCCACCGTGACATCGCAGCCCCGCGCCGCGAGACCGCGCGCGAGCGCCCCCGTGTAAGGTGCGATCCCGGTGCGCTCCGGCGGGTAGTTGATCCCGACGATGGCGATGCCACGTCCCCCAGCCTCGACTGTCACGTCTCCCCCTTCGGCGAGCCGCCCCCCACGGCTCCACCTCCCCCGAGACTAGAACGGATAGATCGGCGTGAAAAGGGGAAATGGGACTTTTGCGACCCGGCTGCCCGATGCGGGCACGAATCGTGCGGCGGCGGTCAGCACCCCACCGCTTCGCGCTCGGTGCGCTCCACAACCGCGGTGCGGGCGCCAGGCGTGACCACGACATCGCCTGCCGGGACAGCCCCCTCGATCGCGTCGGTCTCGAAGGTGTACGTCGCCTCCTCCCCCGGGAGCAGCACGACGCGGGTCGACACTACGCTGCGCCCCTCGAGCGACGAGGTCGCCACCCAGGCAGCCTCGCCCCCCTCACGCGCCGACAGCACCCGCATGCCGGGCGACGGCACCACCATGAGGTTCGCGTGAAACTCCCCCGCATCGACGAAGGTGCCGCCGGCCACGTAATCCGGAAGCTCCGCAACATCACCGTCGAATGCGTGTGTCAGCGTGACTGTGACCTCCTGGCTCACGACGGCACCGTCCTTGCATACGCGGTCGGCGACGTCCACGGCCGTGTCGACGTAGTAGCCGATCTTCGAGCCCGAGCCGTCGTTGAGGAAGACGCCGAACGCGTCATCCTCGAAGAAGGTGCCCGCGATCGCAGAGCCCGCGAGCACCTTCTGCTCAGCGTCGTGCGCGGACCAGAGGAGGACCCGCCGCTCGTCGATCCCGCGCTCGATTCCTGTGGAGATGCCTGGCGCGCCGGCGATGATCGCGTCGAATATCGCCGAGGCGGCCTCCGCGAAGAACTCGTCCTGCTCTTCGGCGTCCTCGAACAGCGAGTACGCCGAGTTGAGCATCGTGGCCGCAAGGCTCTGCGAGTCGAGCATGACACCATCGACCTCGATCGGAGCGACACCCGACAGCAGGTAGCCGAGCGCGACCGGGTCGACGGCAAGAACTCCGTCGACGTCGCCGGGATGCACACGGGTCCAGAATGTGGAGATCAGCTGCGCCGCACGAGGGAACTCGGGGGTGAAGTTGGCGTCCTGCGGGAAGACCGCCATCCTCGCGGTGAACGCCTGCTCCTCCTCATCGGTGATGCTGTCCACCGCGGACGCGTCGCGCGCGGCGACGAGGGCGCGTGCGGGCACGAAGCGACCGCTCGCCAACCGCCCGTCATCCACGGTGAGCTCCAGAACGACGCCGGTGATCCCGCCCGTCGCGCGCGGTTCCGCATTGTTCTGCACCATGACCAGGTAGGTGCGCTTCTCCTGGCCGCCGAGCATGGTCGGCATCAGCGTCGCGGCGCGATGCGCACCATCGACCAGCGCCGCCATCTCGGTCACCTGGTCAGCGGCCTCCCGGTACTCCTCCGCGAGGATCTCCACGGCCCCCGCGAGGGGCACCGCGCCGAGCACCTCGGACTGCTCGAGCAGGGTTGCGGCGGCCCGCCCGAGCGGCTCACGCGCAGGCTCGAGCAGGTAAGGGTCGAACCGCCCGTCGACGATGCTCGGGCCGGCGAGCGCATCGAGGTCCGCCAGCTCTGCGAGCGGGCCCAACGCATCGTCGGCGACCGCCACGGACGCCCGCGCGATCGCCTGGACCGGCTGGACCTGGTCCCCGATCCACGGCAGCACCGCCGAGGCACCCCACAGGGGTCCGTCTGTCGCACCGTCGAGCCGATGCGCGGCATCCTGGAGCGCACCGACCTCAGCGCGGAGACCGTCCGCGTCACGCGCCAGGAGCGCATCGCGCGCCTGCACCGCGTGCGCCGAGAGGTCCTCCGAGGCGCGGTAGGCATGCCACGCGTCCCACACCATGAGGCCACCGCATACGAGCACCGAGACGACCATGCCCGTGGCGACCCATCTCCACGGCACCCGCCGCCGACCAGACTCCATGCCGCGCCTCCCCCAGTGGGGCCCGGCCCCGCGACCCCCAGCCTCGGCACCGACCCTCTTCTCCGAGAATACGCAGCAGGGGCGAGTCGGTCACCACCAGACTCCTGTCTGCTTCGCGCGCACCCCTTCCGGTAGTGTCTGCCGTCGGGGGTCGAGCCCCGTCCCCCGAGACACCAGGAGCGACATGACGACGATTCTCACGGTGTGCACCGGCAACATCTGCCGCTCGCCGGCCGCCGAGCTCCTGCTGGCTCGCGCCCTCGAGGGGCACGCCACCGTGGCGAGCGCCGGCACCCATGCGCTCGTCGACCACGGCATCCCCGAGCACATGCTCGCAGAGCTCGCGCAGGATGGGATCGACGGCGCCGCTCACCGCGCACGCCTGCTCACCGAGCGGGTCATGCACGAGGCGGATCTGGTGATCGCGATGACGGCCGAGCACCGGCGCCTCGCGGTGTCCACGGGCCCGTTCGCCCTCAAGCGCACCTTCACGTTGTCGGAGCTCGCTGCGGCTGCCGGAACCGGCGCCGTCCTCGAAGGAGAGACCTCGGAAGAGCGCCTACGCGACCTCCCGCGCGCGGTCGCGGCTCACCGCGCGGTGCTCGCGGGTTGCGAGCTCGACGACGTCCCGGACCCGTACCGCAAGGACGCGACCGCCTACCGCGAGTCCTACGGGCTCATCCGCGGCGCCGTCGCAGAGATCTCCGACTGGGTGCTCGGTACCGACTGAACCTGGCTCTTCAGGTGCGGAACAGGCGCCTCAGGTGCATCGTGTCGCGCACCGCGCTGCGACCGCTCACCGCGACCTCGACCGCGTCGACGGAGTGCCCGAACGAGATCTCGCCAGGCGGGCGCTCCTCGGAATGCGTCTCGTCGATGGACTCGTGCCCACCCGGACCTTTCTCGGCACCCTCGGGCGCCTGGCCGAAGACGAGCTCGTCGTCGCGTTCGGCCAGGACCGGCACGTCGTCCGCCCGGTGCAGCACGTCCTCAGGGAAGACCTTGCGCAGCGCTTCGTCGTGCTCCCACGAGTCGTCCTCGTCATGCTGGGCCGGCGCACCGCCAAGGCTCGACAGGCCCGGCGACGTGTTGCCATAGCCGTAGTGCTTGACGCGGGGACCGACAGGAGCGACTCCGTCGAGGATCACGCCCAGCGCACGCCCCTGGACCCTGTCGAGGATCCGCAGCGCCTCCTCGAGCATGTCGGCCGATGTGGCGCCCGCACGCGCGACCACGAGCGCGCCGTCGGTGCGCGCCGCAAGCACCGCCGCGTCGGAGACGGGAACGAGCGGCGGGCTGTCGACGATGACCATGGTGTCCTCAGGGAAGGAGTACAGCAGGGAGCGCATCGTGTCCGACCCGACCAGCTCCGACGGGTTGGGCGGGATCACGCCTGCCGTGACGACCGAGAAGCGACCTGAGTCCCCGACCTGCTGGGTGACCTCCTCGATGGAAGCCTGGCTCGCGAGCACCGACGTCAGCCCCGCCTCGGGCGAGACTCCGAGCGCCTTGGCGAGCGTCGGTCGCCTGAGGTCGGCGTCCACCAGCACGACGTCGCGTCCGGACTCCGCGATCGCCGCCGCCAGCATGACCGCCATGGTCGACTTGCCGTCGCCGGGCACCGGCGAGGTCACGACGAGGACGCGCGGCGGATGGTCGACATTCATGAACTGGAGGTTCGTACGAAGCTGCCTCATGGCCTCGGTGAAGGCGAAGCCGGGTACGGCGCCCAGCGGCCCCTTCTTCGCGATCGCGCCATCCCACGGGACCGTGCCGACCACCGGCACACCGAACTGGATCTCCACATCGTTGCGGGACCGCAGCCGGCGATCGAGCGTGGCACGCACGAACGCGTAGGCGACGCCGAGCGCCAGCCCCAGCATCAACCCGACCGCGGTGTTCTGCTTGATCGCGGGCGATGCGGGAACCGACGGCAGCCGAGCCTGCTGCAGCACCATCACGTTGATGACGGTCCGCTCCGGATTGCTGATACCCCGCGAGGTGCGCTCGACATCGCTCACCACGAGGAAGGTCGCGTCCATCCAGGCGTTCACGAGCTCCTGCGCGGACTCGGGCGCAGAACCCGTGCCGGTGAAGAGCATGATCGCGGTCTCCGTCGAGCCCGATACGGAGATCCGCGAGCGCAACGCGTCGGCGTCGCCTCCGATCGACTCGGCGACCACCGCCGCTACCTGGTCCGACGTCGCCAGCCGGGTGTAGACCGCCATACGCGACTCGACCGTCGCGGCATCACCCACCTCGTCCAGGCTCCCCGCAGGCGTGACCAGGGCCTCTGCCGAGGTGCTGTAGACGCGCGGCTGCATATCCGACCACAGGTACGCTACGGCGCCCACCACAAGTGTGCACACCGCTATCGAGAGCCACCGCGATCTCAGCACGTCGAGGTAGTCGCGAAACTCCATGCCGGGTCCCCCTCCCGCCCACTTACGTTCCAGCATAGGGGTATGGACCCATTCCTCCCAGAGATCCTGGTCGCCCGGTTTCGAATCACGGGCGAGCGCGCTCTCGGGGGACGCCGGTTCCGCCCTAGGCATGCGCCGCATCACACCGTTACGATCGGTGCGAGGGCCCGTCGGCCGTTGAGGATGGCCGGCGTTCGGGCCCCGTGCATTGACGAGGGGGGTCGCCGGATGCGCGTACCCGTAGCGACGCCGCAGAGGCAGGTGCCCGTCGCGATGCCCCGCGCGAGGCTGATCACGCGGGCGGTGTCACGCGAGACACAGGAGATCGCCACGCGCATGGCGGCGCGCCGCGTGCTCGCCGGGTACGTGGCGCTGTGGGTGCTCGAAGGAGCCATCCGCAAATGGGGACCCGGAGCGCTCGATCAGCCCTTCTACGTTGCGCGCGACGCGGCCCTCGTGGGCGCGATGGCCGCCTTCTACATTCAGGGCCTGCCGCGTCGGCGCCACCTCTGGTGGCCCGTTCTCTGGGCCGCGACCTTCTTCCTCGCGATCCACGGGACCGTCGCGATGCTCATGGGCACCGTCGACACCCAGGTGCTCGTCCTGGGCCTGCGCGGGTATGTCTCCGGGCTGCTGCTGCTGGTGTTCACCATGACGTACGCCGACGCGACCGCGCTCGACGCCGTCACCGACACCATCGCCGTCCTTGCGCTCATCCTGCTGCCCATCGTGATCCTTCAGGTCCTCTCCGAACCGTCCGCATGGATCAACCGGCAGACGGCAGGCGAGGACGCGAGCTTCGTGAACGCGGGGACGGCCGTGCGGCCGTCCGCGACGTTCACGGCGCCCGCCGGCTTCGCACCATTCATCGGGCTCGGGTTGGCAATGTCTGTCGCGCGCGTCACGTTCGGCACGCACCGCCGTCTGCTGCACGGCTGCGCGCTCGGTGCCCTGACGTTGATGTCTGCGGTCAGCGGTTCGCGCGCCATCGCGATCGTCGGGGTGATGCTGGTAGTGGTGCTGCTGTACATCGCCGCCCGACGGTTCACGATCCGCTCCCTAGTGTCGGTGCTGGGGATGCTCGGCGCCATCACGCTCGGGCTCGTCATCGCGAACCGCGTGTTCGCGGACGTGCTCGAGGCCTTCTCCACGCGCGTCGATACGGCGTCGAGGTCCGAGGACACCGGTGCACGCATCTTCTCCGGCATCGTCGGGTTCATCACCGAGCCGGTACAACTGCTCGGGTCAGGTGCCGGCGCGCACTCCTCGGTGGGCGTGCAGAGGCTCGGAACCGCTTGGGCGGAGAACGACAAGCTCAAGTACATGGCCGAGCTCGGGGTCGTCGGCTACGGGCTTGCGATCCTGTCGCTGGTGGGCGCTCTCTGGGCGCTAGTGCACATCGTCATCCGTGCCGGCTCGGCCCCGCCAACGCGACTCATGGCCCTCGCGGTGCTGGCCGCGGCTCTGTCACTCGGCGGCGTGACCCAGCAGCCCAGCATCCAAGGCGGATTCGCGGTCACGATTGCCATCATCGCGCTGACCAGCGGCACGCTCTCCCCACCCGACCATGGAGGCACGCCCGCCGCGAAGGCGTCGAAGCGCCCCGTCACGACGCGGCACGCGTTCGCCCGGGCCCATGAGGCGATCACATGAACGGACTGATCCTCGGGCACCCCAACGCCAACACGAACGTGCGCGAGGCCGCGCTCGCGCTCGAGGAGGCGGGGCTGCTCGCCGAGTTCCACGTGGGTCTCGACACCACCGCGCTCGCGCGGCGCGTACCGCGGAGCCTGCGCAGCGAGCTCGAACGCCGCGCCTTCGATCCACGTCTCGCGCGAGCGATCCGCACGCACCCGATCCCCGAGGCGATGCGGCTGGCGCTCGAGCGGCAGCGCGTCATCCGCACGGACATGCGCAACGGCTACTTCTCGATCCGGCGGCGCGCCGAGGCCGTCGATGCGGCGGTGGAGCGCCGACTCCGCACCGGTGGCTTCGCGGGCGTCTACCTGTACGAGGACGGCGCCGCGACATCGTTCGCCGCGGCGCACGCGCTTGGTCTGGCGCGTATCTATGACCTCCCGATCGGCTACTGGCGAGAGTCGAGGCGCATCCTCAGCGAGGAGGCAGAGCTCGCGCCCGCGTGGGCGTCGACCATCTCCGCGCTGAGGGAAGCGCCGGAGAAGCTGGAGCGCAAGGATCGTGAGATCGCGCTCGCCTCACGGATCATCTGCGCGAGCAGCTTCACCCGCCGCACGCTCGCGAGCGCACCCGGCGGGGAATCGCTCGACATCACGGTGGTGCCGTACGGCGTGCCGGAGCCGAACCGCGCTCCACGCGCCCCGTCGACGGGGCGGCTGCGCGTCCTCTACGTCGGGGGCCTTTCGCAGCGCAAGGGGCTCTCGTACTTCTTCGAGGCCGTGCGCGCGCTCGAGGGCGCTGTCGACGTCACCGTCGTCGGACGCCCGAGCGACCCGGAGAACGATGTGCTGCGCCGGGCTCTCATGCAAGTCAAGCACATCGACTCGCTGCCGCTGACCCAGGTGCTCGCGCTCATGCGCGACCACGACGTGCTGGTACTGCCGTCCCTGTTCGAGGGGTTCGGCCTCGTGCTGGCGGAGGCGATGTCGCAGGGGACGCCGTTCATCGCGACCGACCACACGGCCGGGCCCGAGCTGATCGGCGGCCTCACCGGCGAGGCGGCTCCGGGGTGGATCGTCCCGATCCGCGACTCCCACGCCATCGCCGCCCGCCTGGCCCTGCTCGCGGATGATGCGGACGCCCGCGAGGCATCTCGCGAAGCGGCGCTCTCGCGCGCGGCCCAGCTGCCGTGGCACGCACATCGTGCCGCCCTGGGCGCTACGGTCACCGAGGTGTTCAGCGCCGCATGAACACCCACGGAACGTAGGACATATCGCGCAGAACACCCTTCACACCGCGTCTCGGACACGGCATGATCAAGACACGGTCGCGCTCCGCGAGGCTCGATCGCGCTTCGCACCAGTTGAGGGGGGATCGCGCGTGAGCATAGTTCTGTGCACCTTGTACGAGGGTGACTATCACCATGGCGTAGCCGCGTTGGCGAACTCGCTCGCGTCAAGCGGCTTCGCGGGCGAGCTCGTCGTGGGCGTCCGGGGTCGGCCACCAGCGTGGGCCGGCGCCGGTGCGGCCGGTGACAGCGGGCCGGTCACACTCTCCGCTACGCCCGCCCTCACGCTCCGGTTCGTACCGCTCGACACGACGATGCACCTCACCCTCTTCAAGCCGACCTTCATGCTGGAGGTGCTGAACGAGCACGCACGCGACGCCGATGTCGTCGCCTACATCGATCCCGACATCGTCGTGAAATGCCCGTGGCACAACCTCGCCCCCTGGCTCATCAGCGCCGATGTGTGCGCGATCGAGGACGTCAACGGACGCCTTCCGAACACCGCTCCGCTGCGTACCCTGTGGCGCCAGCATTTCGCGGCCAAGGCTCTCATCGAAGTCCGCGCGATCGACTCGTACGTCAACGGCGGCTTCGTCAGCGCCTCGCGCGACGCATCCCTGTTCCTGACTACGTGGCAGCGCCTGTGCGCGGACGCACGAGAGATCATGGGAGAGGATGCAGGCCTCCATGTAGGCCATGGCACCAGCCTGTTCTCCACTCCAGACCAGGACGCGTTGAACATGGCGTTGATGGTGACCGACGTGACCGTCGGCCTCGCGGACCCCGCCTCGATGGACTTCGCCGCCGGCGGCGAGTATCTATCGCACGCAATCGGCGCACGCAAGCCATGGCGCGGGCGCTTCATCCGCAACGCCCTTGGAGGCACCCCGCCCTCGAAGGCAGCGAAGTTCTACCTGCACTACGCGGACGGCCCCGTACGCAGCCATAGCCGGCGCGAGCTCTCCCGCATGAAGGCCTCGCAGCAGACAGCGTCGCTCATCGGACGCTTCTACCGTCGCGCGTGACCAGCCGATGACCTGCCTCGCCGGATCGGACGCCACCTCATGACGCGTTTTGCACTGGATCGCGCGCGGCTCCGAAGGTGGGGCGGCCGGCTGGCTGCGTTCGGCCTCGCTCAAGGCGGGATCCAAGCCATCGGGATGGTCGCGGGACTTCTGGCAGCGCGGCTCCTCTCCGTCGAGGGGTACGCGCAGTACGCGCTCCTGGTCGCTACCGCGACCGCGATCACCGTGGTCGGCGACTCGGGCATCGGCAGCCAAGTGGTGGCCATCGGAGGCAGGCACATGCCCGACGCATCGAGGCTGGGCGGTCTGCTGCACACCGCCCGTCTCTATCGCAATGTGATCGCGGGTGCCCTCTCCGTCGCCGTAGGCCCCCTGCTCGCTTGGCTGCTGCTGCAGAACGGCGCGGGGATTGCGACGTCGCTGGCCCTGACCACGATCACCATCGGCACCGTGTTCATCACACTCAACGGATCGCTGTATCGCGCGCTGCTGCAGTTGATGTACGAGTTCGGAGTGATGCAACGGTCCGGCCTCGCGTCAGCCGTCATCAGACTCATCGGCGTGGTCGCGCTCATCCCTTTCGCCGCGCTCAGCGTGTTCGCACCCACCGTCGGGAACGGCGTCGCCACGGGCGTGCAGACCATCTGGTTGAGATTCCGGACGCGCCGCATGCTCGACCTGGGCGACAGGACGATCAGCCCCGGCGACACCGCCGAGATGAAGCGCGCGGTGAGGCGACTGCTTCCGCTGAACCTCGTGGTGGTGGCCCAGTCGCAAGGCGCGAGCTTTCTGCTCGGCGCCCTCGGCGCGACCACCGCGCTCGCAGGCGTCACCGCAGTCTCACGCTACGGCCTGATATTCGGACTGCTATCGACGATCGTCGGACAGGTGCTAAGCCCAGCATTCGCGCGCTCCAAGGGCTCCACCGCAGAGATCGGACGCCGCTACGCGATGGTGCTGCTCGGAGTCTTCGCCGGAGCGAGCGCGATCTATCTTGTCGCGGCGCTCGCGCGCGTACCCCTCCTTTCCTTGCTGGGCCCTCAGTACTCGCACCTGACCGCGGAGTTCCTCATCGTCAACGCCGGCTCCGTCCTGGGAGCGCTTGCCGCCGGCGCCGGCACGATGAACTTGTCCCGCGGTTGGACGGGCGGCTCGTGGATCATGGCTCCGGCCACGATCGTGTGGTTCACGGCCGGATATCTGCTGCTCGATCTCTCGACCGAGACCGGAGCGGCGATCTTCATGGCGACAGGCGCGCTCCCCGGGCTGATCACCGCAGCCTTCCAAGCGGGGTCCGGCATCCGCCGCAAAGAAGGGGTCGAGCCCATCGAGCGGGAACCCGTCCACGACACGCCCGCGGACTAGGGCGAACGCCGCGCCGCCGGCGCGGTCCACCGGTCGCGCCGACGTGCCTCTCGCCCGAGCGCCGAGGCTAGACGGGCAGGACCATCGTCACGATTGTCTTGGCACCCTCCTTGGTCAGCCTGCCTGGGAACACCTTCGAGTTGAGCACCGCCCAAGCGCGACCGCGTTCGCCGCGGCGTGCGTAGCAGCGTGCGGCGACCGGCGCGTAGTAGCGCAGCACCGTGGCTTTCTGGGCCTCGAAGTCGTGCGGCACCACCAGCGACTCGAATGCCTCAAACTTGTAGTGCACGTCCTCACCGCCTCTGCCGGTGTTCGAGTCCGGGTGGCGACGGTACGTGAAGTTGTGGAAGGGCGCGTAGCTGCCTGAGAACCCGGCGTTCGCGAGCCTGATGATCAGCGTGATGTCACCCACGTTGCCTTCGCGGGCGCCACCCATGAACTCGCGATAGGCCCCCGAACGGATGAGGAAGCTGTTCGGCGGGACCGTCTGGTCAAGTGCGAGCCGCCACAGAGGCAGTGTGAACGGATCGCCGCCGCGCTTGAAGTGGGCGTTGTTCGCGATGGATGCCTCCGCCTCGACGTCACCGTCAGGGCCCATGAGATCGTGTCGCCCGAACCACAAGACCACCGAGTCGTCACTGTCCGCGCCCGCCATCTCCACGAGAGTGTCGATCGACCCGGGAGCGAGATGATCGTCGTCGTGGAGGATCAACATATATGGAGCCTCGACCTGCGACGCGAGCGCCCATTGATTCGGATAGTTGCCCAGCGACGGCCGGTTCCGGAAATACTGCGTGCGGGTTGCGAACGTGCTGGCGGCGATCACCTCACGGTTCTTGGCGGCCACACGGTCGTCAGGCGTGTCATCACCCACGAGGATGGCGCGGATGCACCCGGCAGGCGACGCGTCGGCGATGCTCGCCAGCGCCTCCTCGAGCAGATCGGGCCGCTTGTAGGTCGGGACGATCACATCAACAAGGTCAACGGCCATGCCGGCCACCTCCTCACACCTGAACGATCCGCTAGCGCGGCCACCCTGCCATCCCACTGAACGTCCGCTCGATCTGCGCGGTGTTCTCGTCACCCACCACGTTGCGGCGGCTCAGACCTGTGTTGCGGGTGCCGATGACGGCGGCGAAGTCGACGCTGACGCCGTCGACGAGCCGGATGGCGAAGCCGCCGTCGCGCGCGAGCCGGTTGAGCCAGACATCGTCGGCACGGGCACAGAGGTCGAGGAACTCGGTGCCGCGCGAGAGCGCGAGCGCCGCGAAGGCGCTCGGGTAGACCGCGCCGGAGACGCCGGTGAGGAACAGGTCCTCGGCGAGCGTGGCGCGCGTCGCGAGCGGCCACGCGTCGTATCGCGCCGCACGGCCGCCGTCCGCGGGCATCACGCGCGCCCGGAAGCAGGAGACGACGAGACGCCCCGGCTCCGCCTCCTGGGCCCCACGCAGGGCCGCGAGCCAGCGGCGCGGGTAGATGACGTCGTCATCGGCGGTGACGATCGGCTCGCCGCTCGCGACCGACAGCTCAAGCGCGCCGAAGTACTTGGTGTGCGGCCCCAGCCCCGGACGCGCCTCGCGCACCTCGAGCCCGAGCCCGCGCAGCCGGTCCCAGCGCCGGCCGGTCGCCGCCGCGAGGTCCCGAGGCTCGAGCCAGAGGATCAGCCGGGAGGGCCGCTGCGCGCCGCGGCCGATGGACACCGCCGCGCGCCAGGCCTTCGAGGCGCGCTCGCCGTGCGACGTGTAGGTGACGATGCCGTAGCCGTCCTCGGCGACGAGCGGCCGCCGCGCGACGAGCGCGTGGGCGTCGACCGCGAGCGTCGCGGCCAGGTCCTCGAGCCGCACCCGCACGGCCCGTACGAGCCGTGCCGCGAGCGCGAACGCGCTCATGCGCGCCCTCCACCACCCGCGGCGGGCGACAGCTCGCCGTCCCGCTCCTCCGTCGCGCGCGCCAGCGCGTCGCGCCACCGGCCGGCGACCGAGGCCCAGCCGTAGCGCTCGACTGCGACGCCCCGCGCGCGCTCGCGCAGCTGCGGGAAGTCCGCGACGGCGCGCAGGGCCTCGACCGCATCGGCGAGGCTCGCCGCCGAGACCTCGTCGATCACGCGTCCCGCGACGCGATCGGCCGGGAGCGCCGCACCCACGAAGCGCGTGGCGACCACCGGCAGGCCGTGCGCGAGCCCCTCCGCTATCGAGATCCCGAAGTTCTCGTCCTCGCTCGGCGCGACGAGCACGTCCCCGCGCACGAGGTGAGCGGTCTTCGCTCCTCCGCGCACCTCTCCCGCGAACACGACGCGGTCCTCGAGGCGCAGCCTCCTCACCTGGGCGCGCAGCCCGTCCAGCAGCTCGTCCTGTCCCGTCCCCGCGATCGTCAACCGCGCGTCGACACCCCGGTCGCGCAGCAGCGCGACGGCGTCGATCGCGACGTCGATCCGCTTCTTCGGCGCGATCCGCGACAGGGTGACGAGCCGGATGGGCTCATGGCGTTCGCCCGTGGCCGGCGCGGACGGCATCGCGGTACCCACCCCGACGGCTGTGCTCACGATGCCCGGGTACGCCTCCGCGAGCTCCTCCTGCTCGCCCACGGTCGCGACGACGAAGGACGCCGCCGCGCGCCGCGTCGCGCGCCCGCCGAGCGCGTCGAACGCCGCCTTCCTTACGCGCGAGCGCTGCCGCTGATAGCGGGTGAACACCCCATGCGGCATGACCACGAACGGCACGCCGTGGGCTCGGCACGCGAGCGCGACCCACGGCACCCAGGGCAGGTAGAAGCCGTGCACGATGACCGCATCGGCGCCGCGCACCTGCCGCCACAACTCGCGCAACCCGCTGCGCCCAAGCGACGTCGACACGCCTGCGGGGACGCCGTCCGCGAGGTGCGACTCGTCTGGGCGCCCCGTCACCCACGCGAGATGGGCGCTCGTATCGCTCCGCGCGTTGAGCGCCGCGTTGACGTCGAGGGAATGGAGCGCGGGACCACCGTCCGAGACCGCGAGCGTGTTCACCACCTGCAGCACCCGGAGGCTCGCGGGCTCGGTCGGGGTCATGCGGCGGCGGTCTCGCGGCGCTCGAGCTCGCGCACCTTCACCCCGATCTGCCAGTAGTACGCGGCGAGCCCGAAGGCGTAGTCGAAGCCGCGGCGGCCGTCGAGAAAGCCCAGCCGCGCGATGTACGAGTACACGAAGAACACGAGGGGCTTCATGGGCACGCGATCCCAGAACTCGCCCTTCGACGTGCGCTTGGTGGCGAGGTCGCGGCGTGCCTCCGGATGCATGTGGAGGTGCGCCTCCCAGTCGGAGTAATGGTTGTGACGTGCGAACCACGAGGTGACGGGATCGCGGTCGTCGTGCACGAGGCGGGTCCTCATCATCCCGATGGGCGCCTCCGTCTGCGGCTGGAAGTGCAGCTCGATCTCGCGGATGCCGGGAGCGTAGAGGTCGTCGACCTCGGGGAAGAAGCTGCGCTCCAGGTCCACCAGCGACCGCTTGGTCACGCGGTGGCCGTGCTTGAGGAACTCGCCCTCCCAGCGGTAGCGCAGGTGCATCTCGTAGGCGCCGTACCGGCCGCTCTCGAGCTCGGGGAGCAGATCGCGGAGCTCATCGACCATCTCGGCACTCGGGTACTCGTCCGCATCGAGCAGCAGCGCCCAGCGGTGCTTCGAGCCCGCGTGCATCATGCTCCACTGCTTCTTCTTCGGGTACTCGCCGTTCCAGTCGAAGTCGACCACGCGCGCCCCTGCCGCGCGGGCGATGTCGGCCGTCCCGTCCTCGCTCAACGAGTCGATCACGACGACGTCCTCGAACGCGCCGAGGTGGGACAGGGTGTTCCCGATCGTCTCGGCCTCGTTCTTCGCGAAGAGGATGATCGAGATCGGCAGAGCGGTCATGGCGGCCTGGGTGTCGGCCGCCGGCGAGAGCGACATGTCGTCCGTCCCTTCAGCTGCGGTGGTGGTCGTCGAGGTGGATGCTCCGGAGCCGGACGCGTTCACGCGGCCTCCTCGAGGGACCGCTGCGCGTCGAGGACGCCCTTGAAGTACTCCACGGTGCTCGCGAGGCCCTCCTCGAGCGGCACCCGCGGGGTCCAGCCGAGCCCGTCGCGGGCGATGCCGATGTCGGGACGCCGCTGGCGCGGGTCGTCGGCCGGCAGCGGCCGATACTCGATCGTGGATGTGCTTCCCGTGAGCCGGACGGCCGCCTCGGCGAGCTCGGCGATCGTGAACTCGACCGGGTTGCCGACGTTGACCGGACCCGTGAAGCCCGACTTGGTCCCCATGAGACGCACCATGCCGTCGATGAGGTCGTCGACGTAGCAGAAGGACCGGGTCTGAGAGCCGTCACCGTAGATGGTGATCGGCTCGCCCTTCAGCGCCTGGACGATGAAGTTCGACACCACACGACCGTCGCTCTCCGCCATGCGCGGGCCGTAGGTGTTGAAGATGCGGATCACCTTGATGTCCAGACCGTGCTGACGCCGATAGTCGAAGAACAGGGTCTCGGCGGCCCGCTTGCCCTCGTCGTAGCAGGCTCGCGTGCCGACCGGGTTCACCCGGCCCCAGTAGGACTCGTCCTGCGGATGCACCTCGGGGTCGCCGTAGACCTCCGAGGTGGACGCCTGGAGGATCGGCACGTGCAGCCGCTTGGCCAGACCGAGCATGTTGATGGCCCCGAGCACGCTTGTCTTGGTGGTCTGCACGGGGTCGCGCTGGTAGTGGATGGGCGACGCAGGGCAGGCCAGGTTGTAGATCCGGTCGACCTCGACGTAGAGCGGGAAGGTCACGTCGTGCCGCAGCAGCTCGAAGCGCGGGTGGCCGAGCAGATGCTCGACGTTGCGGCGCGAGCCGGTGAAGAAGTTGTCGACGCACAGGACCTCGTGGCCCTCGGCGATCAGCCGATCCACCAGGTGCGAGCCGAGAAAGCCCGCCCCTCCCGTCACGAGTACGCGTTCGATGTCCATCCGTGGCCCCCCTACCGTCGGACGTCATTGACATGACGTCGTTATCAAAGCACAAACCGCCCCGACTGCTCAATCGACTCAAACCAGACAGCAGCGTCAACCGCCCTACGCCCCGTCGCCATCAGTACGCACCCCGTCCCGCGAGCACGGCGCGCACCGTGCGGAGCACGATCACCGCATCGAGCGCGAGCGTCCAGTTCTGCGTGTAGTGAAGGTCGAGCCGCACGCTCTCCTCCCACGACAGGTTGGAGCGTCCGCTCACCTGCCACAGCCCCGTCATGCCCGGCCGGACCAGCTGGCGGCGCGACACGTCCTCATCCCACATCTCGGTCTCGGCGGGCAGCGGCGGCCGCGGACCCACGAGCGACATATCGCCGAGGAGCACGTTGAACAGCTGCGGCAGCTCGTCGAGCGAGTAGCGGCGGAGCACGCGACCGATCCTGGTGACCCGCGGGTCGTCATGCCGCTTGGTCAGGACGCCGTTGCCGTCGTCGCCCGCGCCCATGACCTCGTCCTTGCGCGCCTCGGCGTCGACGTACATGCTCCGGAACTTCAGCATCTCGAACGGCTCGTGGCCCATGCCCACGCGACGCTGCCGGAACAGCACCGGACCGGGGCTGGTGGCCTTCACCGCGATCGCGATCGCGATCATCGGAATGCCCGCGACCGCGAGCACCACGAGGGCCCCGACCTTGTCCGCCGCGTACTTGAGCATGAGCGTCGGCCCGGTGAAGCGCGGCGGGTCGACGTGCATGAGCGGCAGCCCCGCGACCTGGCTCACCGCGACGCGCGGGATCGCGACGTCCGCGACCGAGGACGCCACGATGAGCCCGACCCCCGTGTCCTCGAGCGCGAACTCGAGCCGTCGGGCCTCGGGCAGCGACACCTCCTCGGTCCCCGCGAGCAGGATGAACTCGGCGTCGACTTCACCGGCCGCATCCGGCGCGTCGCCGATCGCACCGAGCACCGCCACCGCACCGATGTCGGGCGCGAGCGGCCCGCTCGACCCGCCCGAGAGGCACACACCGGCGATCTCGTACGGGTGGTCCTTCTGGTCCCGGCGCAAGCGGCGGATCATCTGCTCGACCGTGCGCTGCGGACCCGCCAGCACCACCCGCTGGCGCATGCGCCCGACGGAGCGCTGCTCCTGCAGCCACGCGCGCCAGGCCGCCCGGTAGCCGAACAGCACCAGCGTGCCGAGCGGGAGCGCGAAGAGCAGATAGCCGCGGCTGATGGTCCATTGAGTGAAGAACCCGACGATCGCGACCGCAGCGAACGTGTGCCATCCCGCGCTCGCAACGCGGGCGTACTCCTCCGGCCCTTGGCCGAGGAAGCGGATGTCACGCGACCGCGTCCAGGAGAGCTGGAGGATCCACATCGCGGCGATCGCGACGGTCACCCACCACGGCGCAGGACCCGCGGGCCCGAGCCACCCCACGAAGGGATCCCAACCGAACCTCAGCCCGTGGGAGATCACCATGACGAGGGCGACCACGAGCACGTCGGTGAGCGCGATGCGCCGCTGCAGCGATGCGCCCGCCCTGCGGACGTTCACGCGTGCCGGCGCTACGACTGCGATCGACATCACCGACCCCCCATCAGCGTCATCGAGACCTTGTGCCGGCGGCGCACGCCGGGCCCACTGCTACTCGTCCGCCCCCGAGGCTGTGCGACGACCCGCGATGACCACCGCGGCCGCTCCGCCGAGCAGCACGGCCGCGGCACCAGCCGCCATCGGGAGCCCGTCGAAGCCCGTGCCGGACAGCACGGCCCCGGTGGTCGTGACCTCGCCGGGCGGCGCGTCCTCGACCACCACGATCTCGGACGGCTCGGGAGTGCTGGTCTCCGACTCCGACGGCTCGGGAGTGCTGGTCTCCGACTCGGACGGCGTCGGCGTAGGCGTCGAAAACACCTCGATGAGACCGATCTCACACGTCCCCACCTCGACACCGTCGACGAAGCCGACCGCGACGGTCGACCCGACCGTGTTCTCGGGCACGATGATCTGGAACCGCGCACCGAACACGTCCGTCTCAAGGAACTCGGTGAGCTCCTTGGGTGCCGATGTCACCGTCCCGGCGACCGCGGGCGCGTCGTCCACGAACGTCGGATCGCCGTCCGCATTGGTGGCCTGCACGGTCGCGATGCCGCCCTCGGGCCCGGAGATCAGCACGTTGAACGGCAGCCCCGGCGGGGTGAACAACGGGGTGCAGAGCATGCGCGGAGTGGCCGACGGGTACTCGCCCTCCGGATACTCCGACTGACCGTCGGTGCCGGCGAACGCTGCGGCAGGTGCGAGCAGGACGCCACCCGTGATGACTGCACCCACGAAAGCACGACCGAACATGGTCCCTCAACCCCCTCCACCCGCATGGCCCCCCTGACCCCACGGCTGCTCCTTCGACGCTAGCACCGCGAGGGCGGAATGTCGCTATTTTCTTGTTCGCGCCATTCTGGTATGCAGGAAAGCCGCGTGGAAGCGTGCCCGCGCGCAGCGCGACGCCTCGGAGGCGGGCGAGATTACTCGGGGGACTCGCCCTCGTAAAGGAACGAGCAGGCGCGCATGCCGGAGTCCTCGCCCTCAGGCCCGGGGTCCGCGAGCACGCACGTGACCGCGCCGATCGTGAAGTCCGCGTCGAGCAGGTTCGCGCGATGCCCGGCGGAGTTCATCCACGCCTCGACCACCTCGGCTGCGGAGAGGTTCGAGCGGGCGAGGTTCTCGCCGGCCTTCGCGCCCTCGTGGCACGACGACATAAGCGTCTCGTGCTCGAGGTCCGGATCGTCGATGAAGGGCTCGGCGCGATCAGCCGCCTTCTCCTCGAGGCAGTCGCTCCACTCGACGGGCTCCACGCCCTGGGCGACGCGCTCCTCGTTCGCGAGGTCGAACATCTCCTGCGCGAGCTCGTCGGGAGGCGGGGGCGTGCTCGAGCACCCGGCGAGCAAGGCCGCCGTCGCCACCAGGCCGGCGAGCCGCCTCAGCATCCGTCCTCCAACGCGACCTTGACGAAGGCCGCGGACTGATAGAGGTAGTGGTGCGCCCACTCCCATGGCATGAGCGTCTCCTGCGAGTCGATGTACACGATGTCCCCGTTCCAGCACCTCTCCATGATGACGCGCGTACGCGTGAGGTGCGGGGTGACCGTGATGACGGCCACCGACTCCCACCCCTCGGCGGCGACGAGGTCGCGCATCCATCGGGCCTCGCCGCGGGTGGTGAACGGCTCGGGCTGCGAGCACAGGACCGCGTAGTCCTGCGGCTCGTCGCATACACGGGAGGCCTCGGGCAGCACCTCGCGCTCCTCGGCGCTGTCCGAGAGCGACACCACCACCGTGTCGGCGAGCCCGTCGGCCACCATCGTCTCCGCGAGCGCCATCCGCGCGTCGGTCGGCGGACCGATCACGTACACCGCGTCGACGGCGCGCGGCTCGTCGTGCGCGGGCGCGACGAAGAACGGCCATCCGACCACCGCGAAGACGAGGCCGAACGCCAGCAGCGCGATCACGATCCTCATCCCCCGGCCCACACGCAGACCCTAGCGGGTCGGCTCAGGCAGCAGAGAGCGCAGCGCCCAGCGCCTCGCCCACCACGCGGGCGCCGTCCGACGTGTAGTGCACGCCGTCCGGGGTCATCCCGTCCGCCCACCCGTCGCCGTCGCGCACCGCGGCCGGAGCATCGACCAGCTCCCAGCCCTGCGCCTCCGCGAGCGCGGCGAGCCTCGCGTTGAGCGGCGCCGTCGCGACCGGACCGCCGAGATCGATGGGCGGCACCGTGAGCAGGAGCGTGCGCGGCGCGTCCACCAGCGCGGCGATCTCGATCAGCGCCTCCGAGGTCCGCGCGAACGGCAGGCCCACCGCGAGGTCGTTGGTGCCGAGCGCGAGCACCAGCACGTCCGCATCCGGGACCGGCTCTGCGGCACGCACCCGGTCGCGCTGCTCGACGGAGGTCGCGCCGGGGACCGCGGTGCCGCCCGCGAGACGCGCCTCGTCCCCGAGCGCCCACCACAGGAACGAGCCCTGCCCCAGGCCCTCCGCCGTGAACGACGTCGAGTCGCCGAACATCAGGGAGTCGCCGACCGCGACCACCTCGAGCACCTCGGCTCCCGCGGTCGGGGACCCTCCGCCGCCGCCCGGGGAGCACGCGGCCATCGTCATCGCGAGCGCGAGGAGCGCGGCGCGCACGCCGCTCACCGCGCCGGGAGGCGCTCGACGAGCAGCTCGGCGAGGTGGCGCCCCTCGACCCCCGCGAGGTCGTCGGCCTGCGTCCGGCACGAGACCCCGTCGGCGAGGTAGATCGACCCGGCGGGCGCCTCGCGCAGCGCGGGCAGCAGCGAGTTCTCCGCGACCTTGACGCTCGTGTCGTAGTGGCCCTTCTCGGTGCCCCAGTTGCCGGCCAGCCCGCAGCAGCCCGCCGTCTCGGTGACGGTCGCGCCGGCACGCGCGAGCAGCTCGCGGTCCGCGGCGTAGCCCATCACCGAGTACTGGTGGCAGTGCGGCTGCACCACGGCGGTGACGTCGCCCAGGTCCGGGAGGCGCCAGCCTTCGCGGGGCTTCGCGGGCGCCCTCCCGGTGAGCACCTCGGCCAGCGTGTAGGTGGACGATGCGACGGCGTGGGCGCGCGGGTCGTCCGGCAGCAGGTCCGTGAGGTCGCCGCGGAGGACGGCCATGCACGAGGGCTCGACGCCCACGATCGGCACGCCGTTGACGGCCCACGGGCCGAGCACGCCGAGCAGGTGCGACAGGTGCGTCTTGGCGCCGTCGAGCTGCCCGGTCGAGATCCACGTGACGCCGCAGCAGGCGTCGCCGGCCACCACGACCACGTCGAGCCCCGCGTCCTCGAGCACCTCGACCACCGCGGTCGGGATCTGGGGGTCGAGCCCGTCGGTGAACGAGTCCGCCCACAGCACCACGAGGTTGTCGAGGCGGGTGGCCTTGGCGGGGTCGGCGCGCCGGGTCCGGGCCGTCTGGGACCTGCGGAACGGCACCGCGAACTCGGGCAGGCGGCGACGCTTGTCCATCCCCGCGATCGGGACGACGAGCCGCTGGATCCAGTCGGGGCGCAGCACCGCGGAGATGAGCCGCGGCGCGAGGCCGACCACCTTGAGCCAGCGCGGCAGCCATCCGATCGAGTAGTGCGTCATCGGGCGGAGCCGGCCCTTGTAGGTGCGGTGCAGCACCTCGGACTTGTACGCGGCCATGTCGACGCCGCTCGGGCAGTCGGCGGAGCACGCCTTGCAGCTGAGGCACAGGTCGAGGCTCTCGCGCACCTCGGGCGCGGTGAGCCCGCCGATGAGCGTGCCGTTGATCGCGTCCTGGAGCACGCGCGCGCGTCCGCGGGTCACGTCCTTCTCGTCCCCGGTCGCCTGGTAGCTGGGGCACATGAAGCCGGAGCCGGAGCCGATCGCGTCGGCGCGGCACTTGCCCACGCCCGTGCAGCGGTGGACGGCCTCCGCCAGGTCGCCGTGGTCGTGCTCGAGCGCGAGGCCGAGGGCAGGCGTGCGGGGCGCGGCCGGGCGGCGCAGGTGGGCGTCGAGCGGGTCGGGGTCGACGATGACGCCGGGGTTGAGCAGGTTCTCCGGGTCGAAGAGGTGCTTGACGCCGCGGAACAGCGCGACCGCCTCGTCGGAGTACATCGCGGACAGCAGCTCGGAGCGCGCGCGGCCGTCGCCGTGCTCCCCCGAGAGCGAACCCCCGTGCGAGGCGACGAGCGCGGCGGCGTCCTCCATGAACGCACGCAGCGGGCGCCCGTCCTCCTGCATCGGGATCCCGAGGCGCACGTGGATGCAGCCGTCGCCGAAGTGCCCGAAGGGCTGGCCGACCACGCCGTGGCGGTCCATGAGCGCGTCGAAGTCGCGCAGGTAGGCGCCCAGCCGCTCGGGAGGGACGGCGGCGTCCTCCCAGCCGGGCCAGGCCTCCTGGTTGTCCGGGGTGCGCCCCGACAGCCCGGCCCCGTCGGCGCGGATCGCCCACAGCCGGGCGGCCTCCTTCGGATCCTCGATGGCGCGCCAGGCATCCGTGCCCGAGTCCGCGGCGAGCGCCGCGAGCGTCGCCCGCGCCTCCTCCTCGGTGTCGCCGCCGACCTCGACGAAGAGCCAGCCGGCGCCGTGCGGAAGGTCGGGCACGGGTCCCGTCGCGCCGGCGACCCGCGCCACCAGGCGGGCGTCGAGCCCCTCGACGGCCTGCGGCGCGTGCGCGAGCATCGGCACCACCGCATCGGCCGCCGCGGGCATGTCCGCGTACCCGAAGGCCGCGGTGAGCCGTACGGCCGGCACGTCGACGAGCCTCACCGTCGCCTCGAGGACCGTGGCGAGCGTGCCCTCGCTTCCCACGAGGAGCTTCGCGAGGTCCGCGCCCAGCTCGGGCAGCAGATGCTCGAGCGAGTAGCCGCTCACCTGACGTGAGAAGCGTCCGAACTCGGTGCGGATGAGCGCGAGGTTGGCCTGCACCAGCTCCTCGAGCCCCGGCACCTCCCCCGCCGCGCGGGGCCCGGCGGCGAAGCGCCGTCCCAGCCCGTCGACGGCGTCGAGCGCGAGGACGTTGTCGACCGTCCGTCCGAACGCGACCGCGTGCGGGCCGCACGCGTTGTTGCCGATCATGCCGCCGAGGGTCGCGCGCGTGGACGTCGACGGGTCGGGCCCGAAGCGCAGCCCGGCGCCCGCGACCCGCTGCTGGAGGTCGGACAGGATCACGCCGGGCTGGACTCGCGCGGTCCTGGCCTCGAGGTCGACGTCGAGGATGCGGTTCATGTGCCGGCTGACGTCGAGGACGAGCCCGGGACCGATCGCGTTGCCCGCGACCGAGGTGCCGCCGCCGCGCATCGTCACCGGGACGCGCGCCTCGCGCGCGACCGCGAGCGCGGCGAGCACGTCGTCGGCGTCCCGCGGGAAGGCGACGGCCTGCGGCGGGATCCGGTAGTTCGAGGCGTCGGTGCTGTACTCCGCGAGGCGACGCGGGGCGGCGTCGACCTCGCCGTCGATCGCCCGCGCGAGCGCGGCGACCAGATCGGTCGAGCCGGGCTGAGCGATCGGGTGCGCGGTGGTCGTCACGCGCGCCATTCTTCCACCCGCGGGTCGGGGTCGTGCCAGGGGCGTCGGTCCCGGATCACGCCCCGCGGCACGGACCGGGTCAGGCGGGGACCACCGAGGGGCCCGGCTCGAGGCCCAGGCTGTCCATGAGCGCCCGGACGCGCGCGTCGATCTGGTCGCGCTGGTCCTCCGACGGCCCCGGCTCGATCGCCCAGTCCTCGTAGCGCTTGCCGGGGATGTACGGGCAGGCGTCGCCGCAGCCCATGGTGACGATGACGTCGGCCTCCTGGAGCTGCGAGTCCGTCCACCGCTTGGGGTGCTCGTGGGTGATGTCGATGCCGACCGCCGCCATCGCGGCGACCGCGCCCGCGCTCAGCGCCTCGCCCGGCTGGGACCCGCCGGACCACGAGGTCGCGCGCTCGCCCGCGTAGTGGGCGAACAGGCCGAGGGCCATCTGGGACTTGCCCCCGTTCTTCACGCACAGGAACAGGACGGCGGGCTTGTCGGTCATTCGGTACTCCTTGATCGGGCGGGGGCCGCCAGGTCGGCGGCGAGACGGCGCACGCGGGGCGCGAGCGCGTCGAAGGCGGCGGCGAAGGCACGGCTGGTGCCCTCGACCGCGGGGTCCGGGACGGACCAATGGACGTCGCCGCCGCACTCCTCGTACGCGAGGTCGCACACGGCCACCACGAGGTCGCCGTCGCGGCGCACCTCGTCGAGCCGCGCCGGGGCGAAGGACACGGGCGCGAGCCCGCGGCGCGCGAGCTCGTCCAGGGCGAGCGGGTGGATGCGGACGGCGGGATCGGTGCCGCCGGACGCGACGGGCACGATGCGCTCGGCGGCGAGCAGCGCGGCCGCCATCTGCGACCGCGCCGAGTTGCCGGTGCACGAGAACACGACGCGCGCGGCGGGCGTCTCGGGGGTCCCGTCGCGCGCCCCGACGGCCGCCGCGACGAGCGGCGACCACACGAGCGCGAGGTACGAGCGCCTGCGGTCGGCGTCGGACCGGCGCCGCACCACCACGCCGGCACGCTCGAGCACCCGGACGTGATGCGCGAGGAGGCTCGAGGCGAGCCCGCTGCGCTCGGCGAGCTCGCCGGGCGCCAGGTCGCTGTCCGCGAGCGCGTCGACCAGCGCGAGCCGATGGGGGTCGGCGAGCGCCCCCAGGACGGCGATGCGGTCGGACATGGGAGCCAATGTATCTCAACCTCGCTTGAGAGACATCGCCCTCACCCCGCGAGGGCCCGGCGCCGCGCCGATCGACGCCTCGACCCCCTCCCACCTGGGGCGATGCGCTCGACACGCCGGGCCGACGTGCGCGCCGCTCGGGCCGAAGGCGGCAAGACTTAAGCCGATAACACTCTCACTTCTGTCACATCCTTCACGCTCGTATATCCGAGCCTCAGGCGTGCATGTGGAGTTCGCCACACCTTTGACGGTGCCATCACGCGACTCCAGCATGGGTGCGTCCTGGGGGGAGTACCGGTATCGCTGAGGGTGCCGGATCGACCTCCCAGGCGGGAGGACAACATGAGACTGAGGGATGCGGTCGTCGCCGTCACGGTGGCGGCCCTGGCGATCATCGGCGTCGTGCCGGCCGCGCAGGCCGGCGTCGTCGACAAGACCAACGGCACCGACTACTGGGAGACCGAGATCTCGAACGAGATCGGCGGCGGCTCGGTGACCTGCTACAAGGACGCGTACGGCGCCGTCACCAACGACGGCAAGTCCGTGACGCTCCCCGACCACGATCCGGACTGGATGGGCACCGGCTACGTCGCGCTCATCGTCAAGGGCGGCAACGAGGGACCCGACGGCGCGGGCAACAAGGTCACGCTCTTCCCGAAGGCGGGCGTCGCGTACGCCGCACCGAAGAATCACGGTGGCCAGCCCGCGGACGTGTCGCACTACATCGTCTGCATGGGCTCCATGCCCGTCGACTACGAGGTCAGCTGCGACGCCGTCACCGTGACCTACCCCAAGGGCATCGACTCGATCGACGTCAACATCAAGTGGACCCCGCTGCCCGGCGGCTCGCAGAAGACGCAGAACTACCACCCGAACACCGGCGCGACCGTCGGTCAGGTGGTCACCGTCACGCTCGCGGCCACCGGCTACTACTCGGTCGACTGGGTCCAGGTGAACGGCACCAACTTCCACTGGAAGACGGGCCTCACCTGTGGCGAGCCCGAGAAGCCCGAGCAGCCCCAGGACAAGGTCGAGACCACCGCATGGGAGGTCTCGGACTACAGCTGCGAGTCGGAGACCGTCGACATCATGCGCGAGGTCACCACCACGAAGTGGGTGTGGGACTCCTCGAAGGGCGCATGGGTGCTGAGCGACGCGCCGAAGACGGTCGTCGAGAACAGCTCGCGTGCGATGACCGCCGACGAGAAGGCGGAGATGTGCGACGAGCCGCCGGTGGTCGACGTGTGCTCGAACGTCCCGGGGAAACAGGACGAGGCGCCCGCCGGCTGGAAGGTCAACCCCGACGGCACCTGCGAGCCCTGCGAGCCCCCGGTGGTGGACGTCTGCCCGAACCTCAAGGGCGACCAGGCGACCGTCCCCGAGGGCATGGTCAAGGACGATGCGGGCGACTGCGTCGAGCCTCCGGTCGACGTCTGCCTCAACATCGACGGCGTCCAGACCGAGGTGCCCGAGGGCCTCATGCTCGACGACGGCACCTGCTACAAGGAGGCCACCGTCAAGGTCGGCGAGTGGAGCGGCGAGCCCGTCTGCGGCATCAACTACTACCTGCTCTCCGCGATCGAGACCGCCACGACCTACACGCTCGAGCAGAGCGAGGCCGGCTACTCGTGGGTGGTCGACAAGGTGACCCCGCGCGAGATCCACAAGCGGGTCAACCTCGACGAGGTCCTCCGATGCGAGGACGCGAGCGCCGCGATCACCGTGACGCCCGCCTCGTGCGCCGCTCCCGGCGCGATCGACGAGGTCACCATGGAGCACGCCACCGTCGACGAGGCCCCGGCGACCGAGCCGGGCGAGCACTCGGTGACGTTCACCGCGAACGAGGGCCACGCCTTCGCCGGCGGCGCGGTCACCCTCACGCTCGAGTACACCGTCGAGGCGCAGCTCACCGAGGGCTGCGAGGTCGACGAGCCGCAGGAGCCCACGCTCGACGGCACCATCGTCGGCGCGGTCTGCACCGCGGACGCCCCGTACCTCGGCTACTCGATCGTCGTGGATGACCCGGACGGCCAGTCGGACGATGACGGCACCGCCACCATCACGTTCGTCCACCCGACCGACCCGAGCCAGAACGTGACCCGCACCGTCGACATCGGCGAGGGCCGGATCCTGTGGCCCGGCGCCTCGGTCGACGCGGACGGGGTCGCGGACGGCTGGCCCGGCTGGGAGTACAACCCCTCGACCGAGGAGTGGGACCCCATCGGAGACGGCAACTACGGCTGGACCCGGGAGCCCGACACCGAGGTGATCATCGGGACCAACCCGACGGCATCGTTCACGGTGAGCTACCCGCCGGCGACGCCCGAGTGCAACTCGGAGCCGCCGACGGACATCGTGATCGTCCTGGACGCCCCGCCCGCGATCGCGGTCACGGGAGTGGCGACGTACACCGGCTGATCCCTGGTGTGCCGCCCGGGCGGACGCGACCTTCCTCAGCGGGCCGCGTCCCCCGGGCACCGTCATGTCCGGGTGAACGATGCGGCCGCCGCTACTCCTCGATGCGCACGGGCGTCCCGAGAGGGATCCCGATCTCCTCGACCAGCTCCGTGATGACGTCGTTGGGCAGCCGGATGCAGCCGTGGGAGACGGCCCGCCCGAAGGACGTCGGGTCGTTCGTGCCGTGGATGCCGATGATCGCCTCGCCGCCCGCGAACTCGTCGAGCACGGGCGAGTAGCCCGAGAGCCCGTAGGCGTAGGGGCCGTAGGCGCCGCCGGGATCCGGCGGCTGGAGCAGCTCGCGCACGTAATAGGTGCCCCCGGGCGTGGGGAGCTCCTCGGTGCCGAGCCCGATCTCCGCCTCCAGGACCGCGGTGTCGCCGTCCCAGACGGTGAGGGTGAAGTCGCTGAGCGAGATGTCGACGCTGAAGTCGGTGGCGCTCAGCACCACGTCGTCCGCGGCGACCCAGCCTGTGGACCCGTTCGGGCGCACGGGCAGGTAGACCTCGACCCAGGAGCCCTCGATGCGGTCGACCAGGAACACGAGCGGGGTCAGGTCGGGGACCGTGAGCACGTCGTCGGCGCTGACGGTGACCTGGCTCTCCCCGCCCGGCTCGGTGAGCACGTCGACCGTGGTCGACTTCGCGCGCGCGATGTAGGAGGTGGCGGGCTCGGCCGCGACCACGGAGGTCCCCGGGTCGGGCACCTCGGCGCCGGCGGCGCCGGCCGTGACGGCCGGCAGCGGCTTGACGCTGGACGATGCGTCGGGAGGCGACCCGCCGTCGTCCGCGGGGGTGCACCCCGCCAGCGCGAGCGTCACGGCACCCGTGACAGCGGACAGCACGGCGATGCGGCGCATCGAACCTCCCTCAGATCCCTCAGCGCCCCCACCCTACGGCCCGGCGTCCTCCCTGGGTAGGGAGACGCCGAGGGGCCGCCCCGCGCGGCGCGGGACGGCCCCTCGGGTCATTCGTCGGATCAGGCCTCGACGAGCACGCGTTCGCGCTCCTCCGGCTCGGGTGCGTCCGCCGCATCAAGAGCCCGGTCATCGCGCATGAGGAAGCTGGCCAGGATCGTGACCGCGATGATGACGACGGTCATCACGAGGTACGCGTTGGCGAAGCCGATCGTGTCGTAGGCCGCGCCGAAGGGCAGCGAGAACACTGCGACGCCGAGCGACTTCGCGACGCCGAAGCCGAGCATGTACGCGGTGGCGGAGATCTTCACGTCGAAGGACCGGGTGATGTACTTCATCACCGAGACGAGCATGAGCGGCATCTCGATCGCCGCGAGCAGCCTCCAGGCGACGAGCGCCTCGGTGGTGGTGACCAGCGCGGAGCCGAGCACGCGGAACACGAGGATCGCGGCGAAGAGCTGGAGGCCTCGCTTGGCACCGATCTTGTTGACGAACCACGGCGCGACGACCATGACGGCGGCCTCGGCGAAGATCTGGACGGTCACGACGTACGAGAAGAACTGCTCGGGGTTGCCGTGGGCGACGTGCTGCGCGAAGTAGATCGAGAACTGCTGGTCGAACACGTCGTACAGCGCCGCGGTGCCGAACATCAGGATCACGAAGCCGATGAAGCTGCGGTCGGTGACGAGGCGGAGCAGGGTGGCCTTGGTGATCGCGGTCCCGGAGGAGCCGCCGGCGGCCGTCTGCGCATCCTTGGCGCCGTCCGGAACCTTCGCGACGAACAGCAGGACGCCCAGCACCAGCGCGCAGAACGAGGCCGCCCACCAGATGCTGTCGGGGTTGAGGTTGGCCCACATCCAGCCGGCGACCAGGGTGATGGTTCCACCGGCGATCGAGCCGAACAGGCGCGCGTGGCCGTACTCGAAGTCGTTGGCGCGGGACGCTCGCTCGTTGTACGCCTCGACGACGCTGACGCCGGCGAGCAGCACGAGCGCCATGAACATGCCGCCCACGACCGCGGCGCCGGTCATGCTCCAGGCCATCAGCGGCGGGAAGGCGAAGGCGAAGAACGGTCCGACCATCGCCCCGCACAGCACCACGAAGGCGAAGAGGTGCTTCTTGAGGCCGAGCCGGTCCTGGAGATAGCCGTACAGCGGCTGCAGGCAGAGCGCCGTGATGGCCATCACCGTGTTGATGAGGCCGATGTCCCCGCCGTCCATCCCCTTCTCGTCGAACCACAGGCCGTGGAAGGAGAAGAAGATCTGCCACACGGCGAAGTAGAAGAAGTAGAGGCCGCCGTAGTTCCACAGCACGCCGCGCTTGAGGGACGCGAGGATGGACCCGCCGCCGGTGGCGGGCGTGGTGGTGGTGGGTGCGCTCATCGCACGTCCCTTCGGGGATTCTCGGAGAGGTGGGCCGCCATGGCCCGGCCGGAACGGTGCTCGCGGGCCGCCTTGGCCCGCGCGATCACACCGTGACCGACCCGCAGGAGACCCTGTTGTCACCCTGTGTCCGAACCATATTAGTTGGCTGCATACAACAATATTGGGACGTTCCGCCCATAACCCGGTTCTACCGGGCTGCTCAGCCGAGCGGCCTGTCAGCGCGCGGGGGTCGGCTCCGCGTCGTCGACGCCGTCGTCGGCGCCGTCCGCGAGCTCTCCGGTGGGCGCCTCGCGCCCGCGGTCGTCGCCCATGAGCAGGCTCGCGAGCACGGTCACGACCGCGATCACCACCGACATCACCAGGTAGGACTGCGCGAAGCCGACGTTGTCGTACGAGCGACCGAAGGCCGCCGAGAACAGCGCGACGCCGAGGGACTTCGCGACCCCGAAGCCGAGCATGTACGCCGTCGCGGAGATCTTCACGTCGAACATACGAGTGATGTACTTCATCACCGAGACCAGCATGAACGGCATCTCGATCGCGGCGAGCAGGCGCCAGGCGATGAGCGCCTCCGTGGTGGTGACGAGCGCCGAGCCGAGCACGCGGACCACGAGGATCGCGGCGAAGATCTGCAGCCCGCGCTTCGCGCCGATCCGGTTGACGATCGCCGGCGTGAAGATCATCACGACCGCCTCGAGCAGGATCTGGATCGACACCACCGTGCCGAAGAGGCCCTCCGGGTCGCCGTGCTGGACGTGATCGGTGAAGTAGATGGAGAACTGCTGATCGAAGACGTCGTACAGCGCGGCCGTGCCCATCATGAGCACCACGAAGCCCAGGAAGTTGCGGTCCATGATGAGCCCGACGATCGCGTCCTTGCTCACCTTCGGGGCGTGCGCCTCGCCCACGGCATGGTGCTCCTCCTGCGCCTGATGCGGCACGCGCGCCACGAACAGCAGCACGCCCAGCACGATCGCGGAGAACGTCGCGGCCCACCAGATGTTGTCGGGGTTCGCGGCCCAGATGACGCCGCCCACCGCCGAGGCGAAGGACCCGCCGAGGGAGCCGAACAGCCGCGCGTGACCGTACTCGAAGCCGTTGGCGCGGCTCGCGCGCTCGTTGAACGCCTCGACCACGGACACGCCCGCGTAGGTCACGAGGCTGAGGAAGACGCCGCCGACCACCGCCGCGAGCGTCTGCGCCACGTCGATCAGCGGCTTGAACACGAACTGGAAGAACGGCCCCACCATCGCCGCGGACAGCACCACGAAGGCGAAGAGCGGCTTGCGGTAGCCGAGCCGATCCTGGAGCAGTCCGTAGAGCGGCTGCAGGCACATCGCGACGAGCGCCATCACGGTGCTCACCAGGCCGATGCTGCCGCCGTTCATCCCCGCGTCGTCGAGCCACAGGCCCATGTACGTGAAGATGAACTGCCAGACGACGAAGTAGAAGAAGTAGATGCCGCCGTAGTTCCAGAGGACCACGCGCCTCACCGAGTCGAGGATGCTCGCGCCGCCGGCGGCCTGTTCGCCGCCCGGCGCGCTCACCGCATCGTCCTTGCGGGGCGGCTCACGACATCGTCCCGTCGGGCGGCAGCACCTCTACGCCGGTGGGGACGGGACGCGACAGCGGCAGGGGCGCGCCCCAGACGGGGTCGCCGTCCTCATCGAACGGCAGCACCTGTGCGCAGGCCTGACGGTTGGGCTCCCACAGCGGGTTGCCCTCGAGCTCGGTGTACGTGCGCGCGTGGTAGACCAGCACGGTCTCCCCCTCCGGCGACTCGGTGAACGAGTTGTGGCCCGGGCCGTAGATGCCGTTCTCGGGCGCGCTGGTGAACACCGGGTCGGGGCTCTTGGTCCAGCTCGCGGGGTCGAGCAGGTCGCTGTCGGCGTCCGCGGTGAGCACGCCCATCGCGTACTCGATACCGGTCGCCGAGGCGGAGTAGGTGAGGTACAGCCGTCCGTCCCTCTGCAGCACGCTCGGCCCCTCGGCGACCCAGAACGTGACGATCTCCCAGTCGAACTCGGGCTTGCACAGCATCACCGCGGGCGTCGCAAGCGTCCAGGGGTTCTCCATGCGCGCGATGTAGAGGTTCGAGTGGCCCTTGACCGCGAAGTCCTGCTGCGCCCACACCAGGTACTGCTCGCCGTCCTTGACGAAGCTCGTCGCGTCGAGCGCGAAGGACTCCCAGCCGGTGTCCACCTGGCCCTTCTCGGTCCAGGTCCCCGTGAGCGGGTCCTCGTCGAGGCACTCGAGGCAGTAGACGCGGTGGTTGAACGTGTCGTCCGCGTCGGGGACGTCGAAGGTCACGTCCATGTTCGGCGCGGCCGCGTAGTAGACGTACCAGGCGCCGTTCACCCGGTGGATCTCGGGGGCCCAGATGAGGCTGCTCTGCGGGCCCTCGTCCGGCTTGGTCCAGATGGTCACCTCGGGCGCCGCCTGGAGGTCCTCGAGACGCGCCGCGCGACGCAGCACGATGCGGTCGTACAGCGGGTAGGAACCCGTGAAGTAGTACCAGCCGTCGTGGCGCAGCACGCACGGATCCGCGCGCTGGAGGACGATCGGATTAGGGATGGTCTCGGGCACGGTCGCTCCTCGGTCGTCGCGTGTGAGCACGCCTCCTCGCACCCTAGGGGAGCGGCGTGGGCGACGCGACTGGAGAGGGACGAGAACGGCCCGGGTGCATCGTCCTTGCAGGGACGATGCACCCGGGCCGGTGCGTCTCGAGGAGGAAAACTACGCGGGCGCGACCTCGGTCATGCCCTCGGGGGGAAGCACGTCGAGCGCCGTCGGCACGGGGCGCGACATCGGCTGCGGCGTGCCCCAGACGGGGTTGCCCTCCGCGTCGAAGGGCAGCACCTGGGCGCATGCCTGACGGTTGGGCTCGTACAGCGGGTCGCCGAGGATCTCGGTGTAGGTGCGGGCGTGGTAGACCAGCACGGTCTCGCCGTCCTCGTCCTCGGTGAACGAGTTGTGGCCGGGGCCGTAGATGCCGTTCTCGGGCGCCGAGGTGAAGACCGGCTCCTGGCTCTTGGTCCAGCTCGCGGGGTCGAGCAGGTCGGCCTCCGCGTCGGCGATGAGCACGCCCATCGCGTACTCGGGGCCGGTGCCGGACGCCGAGTAGGACAGGTAGAGCTTGCCGTTCTTCTGGAGCACCGAGGGGCCCTCGTTGACCCAGAAGCGCTCGATCTCCCAGTCCAGCTCCGGCTTGGTCAGCATGACCGCCTCGGTCGCGAGCGTCCAGGGGTTCTCCATGCGCGCGATGTAGAGGTTCGAGTTACCGCGGATCGCGAAGTCCTGCTGCGCCCACACGAGGTACTGGGTGCCGTCCTTGACGAAGGAGGTCGCGTCGAGCGCGAAGGACTCCCAGCCGGTGTCGACCTTGCCGCGCTCGACCCACTCGCCCGTCATCGGGTCCTCGTCGGTGCACTCGAGCACGAACACCCGGTGGCAGAACGTCTCGGCCGTGTCGGGCACGTCGGCGTGCGGGTGGCCGATCTCGGCGGCGGCGTAGTAGATGTACCAGGCGCCGTTGACGCGGTGGATCTCCGGGGCCCAGATGAGGTTCGACTGGGGACCCTCGAAGTGCTTGGTCCAGATGGTGACCTCGTCGGCGGCCTGGAGGTCCTCGAGACGCTCGGCGCGACGCAGCACGATGCGGTCGTACAGCGGGTACGAGCCGGTGAAGTAGTACTGGCCGTCGTGGCGCAGCACGCACGGGTCGGCGCGCTGGAGGACGATCGGGTTGGGGATGGGGTCCTGGGACACGGGTGGGTCTCCTCGTCGTTGAGTCGTGGACGGTTTCCAACGTTGTAAAGAATGATACGACACGCGGAGCGCCGCACGGCAACCCCAATGTCCCGTTCAGCCGGAGTGTGGGGCACGTCACGCCCTACGCTGTGACCGAGGGAGGGTTGGATGGACGGCGCATCACGCGAGGCGATACCGCCTTTCCGCGAGCAGGCCTGGGAGTTCGTCGCGTCGGTCTCGAACGGCGCCTCGCTCCGGGGCCTCGCGCTCGTGCTCCTCGGAGGCGTCGTCCTCATGCTCCCCGACGCGACCACGTCGGTCGCGCAGTTCGTCTCCGTGGTCGCGCTCGGCGCCGCGGGTCTCATGGACGTCTTCTACGCGCTCACCGGGCGCCGTTGGCTGGGGCGGCGGAGCAACCGCGTCCTCGCCTTCATCCGCGGCCTCGTCAGCCTCGTCATCGTGACGCTGCTCATCGGGATCGAGCAGCTGTTCCCCGAGGCCGGACCGGTGACGCTCTCGGGCGTCATCGCGGCCCTCGGCGTCTACGTGGCGGCGCGCGGCCTCATCGCGATCATCGGCGCGCTCCTGCGCCGCGGCCAACCCGGCTCGCTCCCGCGCCTCGCGGGCGGCGGGGTCGCGCTCGTGGGCGGCGTGCTGGCGGCAGGCTTCCCTGAGACCATCGCCAGCGCGGTGCTCGTCTCGACGGCCGTCGTCGCGATGATCACCGGGTTCATCCTGATCGCCTGGGGCCTGCGCCGCGCCGATCGCGGCAGCGAGCTCGACCCGGCGCAGGCGTCCATCCCCCAGGTGCTGTGGGACTGGGTCCGCGGCTCCGACATCGGCGACGACGCCCGGGGCACCCAGGTGGAGGCGCTCTACTTCGAGAACCCCGGCCGGCATCAGAAGCTCGGCACCTGGTGGGTGATGCTCGCGCTCTCGGTCGCCATCGCGACGTACGCGGTGCTCGCGGACTCGACCGCGGTGGTCATCGGCGCGATGCTGGTCGCGCCGCTCATGACCCCCATCGTGGCGCTCGCCGGCGCCCTGGTGAACGGTTGGGCGCGTCGCGCGCTGCACTCGGCGGGGCTCGTCGGCGCGGGAGTGGTGGGCTCGGTGGCCCTCGCGTACGGCCTCGCGGCCTGGTCGCCGGTCGCGATCACGTTCAGCACGAACTCGCAGATCACGTCGCGCGTCACGCCCACCACCGTCGACATGCTCATCGCGCTCGCCGCGGGCGCGGCCGGCGCGTACGCGACCGTCAACACCCGGGTGTCCTCGTCCATCGCCGGCGTCGCCATCGCGGTGGCCCTGGTGCCGCCGCTCGCGGTCGCGGGCGTCAGCCTGAGCGAGGCTCGCATCGGCGACGCCGGCGGCGCCCTGCTGCTGTTCCTCACCAACTTCGTCGCGATCGTGCTCGCGGCCTGCGCCGTCTTCGTGCTCACCGGCTTCGCGCGGCCGTCCGCGCTGTCCAAGGAGCCGCGGCGGGTGCTGCTCACCCTCGCCCCGTTCGTCATCCTCGCGGGGCTCATCCTGCTGCCGCTCATGTTCGCGTCCGAGGGCCAGCTGAGCCGCTCCGCGCAGGAACGGAGCACGGAGCGCGCGGTCCAGGACTGGCTCGGCGAGGACTCCGGCTTCGTGATCCAGGACATCGTCGTGAACACCGATGGGGTCCGCGTCACCATCGAGGGCGCGGGCGATCCGCCGGACCTGAGCGTGCTGCAGTCGGACCTCGCGTCCGTGTTCCCCCTCGCCGGCGCTCCCGCGCTGCAGCTCGTCGTGATCCCGGTGACGGTCACCGAGCTCCCCGCGCCGAGCACGGAGTAAGTCGCATCTCCCCCTAGCCCTCGCCGCTGGAGCGCACTCCGGCGACTCGTCGCGACGCCCGGGGGCGCGCCCCCTCCTCCGTCCCACCGGGCCTTGCATGCAGCACCGCCTCGGCGGTACGCCGCCAGCTCGGGAGCTCTCCGGCCAGCGCCGCCAGCGACTCCTCGCCGCGTGCACGGCGCTGAGGATCGCCGAGAAGAGTCTCCGCCGCATCGGCCACTTCGTCGGCATCGGGGGCGACGAGGCATAGCCCACCGCTGAGCGCGATGTCCTTGAGGAAGTCGTCGGTACCAGCCGCGACGGTCGACAGAGTCGTGACCCCATGCTCGAGGTGCGCCGCGAGACTGCCGCGCCGCCCCGTGGCGCCGTCGGCGAACGGCGCGAGCGCGAGATCTGCCGCCGTCATCGCGAGGGAGACGGTGCGGTCGTCGGCACCGATGTACAAGTGCGCGGGCAGAGGCAGCGGATCCACCAGCGCAGCCACGTTCGCGCGGTCCTTGCCAATGTAAACGAGCTCGGTGCCGTCCATTCCCGAAGCCCGAAGGAGGGTGGCACGCAGCAGCCTCACACGCGTCGCGTCGACACGACCGAACAGCACCATGATCCTCGCTCGCGCATCGAGACCCAGCTCGAGCCGTGCCGTTCGGCGACTCGCCGATACGCGGTCGATGTTCGACGGCACGGGCACGGACTCAATTCTCCTGCTGTGGTGGCGCAGTCGGCGCATTCCTAGCGCGCAGTTGACCAGGACCAGATCCGCCGAACGGGCCAGCAGCTTGACCTGCACTGCTTGGTACGCGGCCATGACAGCCGTGGCGGGGCTGGTGTGACCTACGTAGGTCTCGTGCATGAACACGACGAAGCTCGCACCGGGACACACGCGTCCGATCCGACGGCCGAGCCAGGGCAGAGCGGGGCTGAATCCCCGCCGTCCGTAAGCGAACGGCTGGTACTGCAGCAGGACGATGTCGGGCCGAATCTCCTCGATGGCCCGCACAACGCCCGCCAGATCGCGGACGGCGCCGCTCGGCCAACCGTCGACGTAGCGCGCGCCGGCAACTGGGGACTCGGAAGCCCCCCGCCCGACGAAGGTCACCGCGTGACCGAGTGCCACGAGTTCGCGCGCAAGTCTCTTCGAATGGTCGCCGATGCCATCGAACTCGACCTTCGTGTCGGGAAACACCACGGCGACATGCATCGTACGGTTCACCACCCTCGGCCCAGGCAACCCGTCCCGGACGAGCTTCGACGGACCCGCCCGAGCGCCGGACAGCACGCCGCGTCAGTGCGTCGAACCTGCATGGCGCCCCTCAAACCGGGGCGCCTGCGAGCTGCCACCGCTCGCGCATGCGGGTCGCACGCCGCATGCCCTGCTCGCGCAGGAGCGAGACGCTGGTGAGCCTCTCCAACGGATGTGCCTCGACGACGACCGGCTCCGTCTGCGCCTGGTCGTAGCCGTACAGATCGGCAAGCCGTGCCCGCGCAGGAGTCACCACATGAGCCGCCACAAGACCGTCGAAGCTGCGATCGTCGGCCGAGATCACCCGCACCTGATCCTCGCTCCACAGGTTGCCGCGAGCCCGCATCGCCAGCACCGCCCAGCTCGTCTGCTCGGCCCAGTGATATCGCGACGAGAACAGTGCCTCGTACCGGTCCATGAGCCCCTCGATGGCCTCAAGACTGTAGTGCTCAGAACTGATCTCGAAGAGCCCGCAGTTCAAGCGCACGGGCACCTCGACCCTGCCCCCGATCAGGTGCCACGGACGAAAGGCATAGGCATTCCGCCGATCCGCCATGAACGTGCACGCCGCGTCAGCGTCCGCGCTGAACAGGCCCGTGAACGCGCGAAGGAAGTAGATGTCCGAATCCACGAAGCGCAGGACACCGCCCGGAGCCATGAGCGCAGCGTCGAACAACTTCAGCCCGTAGACCTGGGCCTTCCGGAATTCGCGGCAGCGCGGGAACGGTGCGAGCAGTTCAGCCATCCGCGCGTCCGACTCGGCGCGCGAGATCACGCGCGCTACGGGCAGCGCCTGCGTCAGCGCCTCGACATCCGCCTGGGTCAGGCTGCCGTCGTCATGGATCTGGATCTGGACCGGCACATCACTATGGCGCACGAGCGAACCAAGGCACGCCAACGCCATCCGCGTATCACGATGACAAAGCAAGGTCGAAACCGTCAGACTCACGTCGCCCCCCACACAACGATCAACCGGCGTCCCGTTGTCGCTCAGCACGGACACCGCACCGCCCGCCGACGACTCCTCAGTCGATGGCCGCCGACGCCGTCACCATCGTCGTGCCAGATCGTATATGGGTCAAGCCCGACCTTCGAGACAAGTCGACCGGCTGCAGGAATCCGGCACCGCTGCGCACAGCCGAGCTCGACGGATCGACGAACGGCAATCCCTCCGGCGTGAGCACAACGAACGCGCCCCCTGGCGAGCGCGACCGCTCGCCGACCACCGCGGCGGGTGTCGGACATCTTCCTGGCGGTATGCAAAAGACCCCCCGATGTGGTC
>NZ_BBLU01000005.1 GCF_000759715.1 Demequina mangrovi | reverse complement strand
ATTCGCAGGATCTCGCTCGGGGCAACCTCTTCATGTTACTCGGTTCGCGGCTCCTTGTCCAATCGCCTCGCGGCTTTCGGTGTGAGCTCGTCGTTCCGAGCGGGTTTCCATCTTACATCCTTTTGACCGGTTCGCTGACCGCTCTCCAGGCGTCCGATGGACCCTCTGTCACCGCGTCTCGCCCTTCCGGGCTGCTCGCTGGCAACTCGGAATAAGTTACACACATGTTTCAGCGTTGTCCAACCAGATCGGCCATAACTTGGTGACACCAGGTACGTCGCGGGCATCCTCCGGAGGGCCCGAGCGCTCGCACCGGCGGAGCCGCTCGGCGGGCAGCGAATCAAGCCCGTGAACCGACCTCGCGGCCCCGCGCGCGACAGTTCTGCCGCCCGAAGCACAGCTCGGTCCGCCGATCTGGATCGGACGTTCTCCTGCCGGCACGGCCGCCGCATCGTGCTCCGATGCGGGGGCGGGCAGCTCTTCCTGGCCCTACGCACGCGTTTCTCCGCGCCGCTCCCAACACTTGCACGCAAGGATGCGTTCTCAGCAGCGACGAAAGGAGCGGCGTGAACAGCTGGGGGGACACGCTCGAGGCCGTGGTGCGGGAACGGGGCGGCGCCTTGTACGCGTACGCCTACGTGCTGACCGGTGACGTGGACGGCGCACAGGACCTCGTGCAGGAGGCGCTGGTGCGAGCCTTCCGCAGGCGAGGCGCGCCGCAAGGCGTGGACGCTGCACACGCGTATGTGAAGCGCGCGATGCAGACCGCGGTGATCGACGCCCACCGGCGCGCTCAGGTGCGGCCGCAACGAGACGATCGGGACGCAGTACGCGTCAGCCCCGATCCCGCCGACTCCGCGGCCACCCTCGACGCGCTCATGGATGCCGTCACCTCTCTACCCCCTCGCGAGCGCACGTGCCTGGTCATGCGCTACCTCGACGGCCTCAACGCCACGGCGATCGGTGCCGAGCTGGGCATCGCCCCCGGCGCGGTACGTCGGTACCTGTACGACGGGCTGACGACCCTGCGAAGGACCCACGGAGACTTCGGTCTGGATCCCGACGACGCCGTCGACGGCGGCAGCGACCACACGGTGGTCATCACGACGAGGGGAGGCGCACGATGAGCAACGAGCTCGAGGAAGCGATGCAGAGGCGTGCCGCCGAGGGTCGCGCGATGTACTCGGAGCGCGCCGAGGAGCTGGTGGCGCCGGCGCGGGCGCGTGTGCGTCGCGCGCGGGCCACCCGTGCCCTCGGCACCGCGGGACTCGCGGCGATCGCGGTGGGCGCGGTGACGACCGTCGCTATCGCGACCGGCGGTCGGCCCACGGTGGCGCCGGCCACGGCCTCGCCCGAGCCGACCACGTCCGCGACGCAGTCGACAGTCGCCACCGACATCTCCGGTGAGGCGCTGACGGCCGAGGACCTGCTGCGTGAGTCGACCACCTCGCCGCACGCCGCGGCGCAGATCGCCTGGCTCTGCGAGCCCGCCGCGCCGCGCGCGTGCGCGCAGGTCTGGATCGGCCAGACGTGGATGCTCGAGATCGACCCCGCCGCCACCGCGGTGCGGGTCTCCGGCGCGACGGGCGCGGCGGAGGTCGAATGGGGCTTCACCAACGTCTCCGAGGCGGGTCTCATGGTCGTCGCGTGGGCGACCCTGCCGCTGATCGAGCCGACGTGGGACATCACCGAGACCGCTGCGGCGGCCCTGGAAGGACTCGGCTTCGTCGATGACGGCCACGCCACGGTCCTCGCGGCAGGCGCCACGGAGCAGGGCTTCACCGAGGTGGCGCTCGGTTCCAGCTCGGCGGTGACGCCCGGTACGGCGATCGACCTGAGCACGCTGGTGCGCGTCCCGTTCTCGGACGCTGCCGACGCCCGGGAGCTGTGGCTGCTCGCGAACGTCGGCTCGACTCCCGTGACCGCGTCCGGCGACGGTGCGGCCGCCTCGAACGCGGTGCTGACTGCCGAGGGCCTGCGGGAGGACGCGGTCGCCCGCCATCGGGAGGACTACGACCGCGGGTCCGCGCAGGCGGGCCTCGACTGCGCGCTCGCGTCGCGGCCCAATCCGCGCACCGACGGCGATCTCGACGGCCAGGATGCGTTCAACCCGGTCTGCGATGCCGTGTGGCTCACGGACGAGGCCCCGCTCATGACCGTGACCGAGGCCACGTTCGACCTCGACGAGGTTCACGACACGGTGAGGGTGCGGTGGTCCGCGAGGAGCTCCGGCGCGCTGCCGGTCGCGGTCGACACCGGCGCGGTCACCCTCGCGTTCGAGCAGCCGATCGAACGCGAACCGCTGAACAACGGCAGCATCACCTTCACCGGCGATGGCGCGATCTTCGCCACCAGCCTCTGGACCTCCGACACCGAGCGCCATGCGGTGGTGAGGCGCGCGAGCGCGATCGAGACCGTGCTGCCTGGTCAGCTGATCTCCGGTGAGGCGGAGGTCTCCGCGGCGGAGCTCGGCGACCTCGCGACCGTCCGGCTCACCCTGCAGATCAGGGTCGCCGCCATCGACGACACCGTCGGCGCGAGCGAGCTCTTCCTCGAGATGCCGTGGAACGGAGACGCCGCCACTTCGGGATGACGACGGCGCGATCTGCCTGACGACGTCTCACGATGCGCGCCGCACCTCGCGGTGGGAGGATCGAGGAGTCGTCAAGGGAGCCGCGGAGTGAGCCACTGGGAACGGGTGCTCGAGGCGACGACGCATGCGCGCGCCGCCGAGCTGTTCGCCTACGCGCACACCCTGACCGGGGACGATGCGATCGCCGCGGCGGTCGTGGAGGATGCGCTGGCGGCGGTCTTCGGCCGTCGGGCCTACCCGCGGACGGTCGACGAGGCCTGGACGCTGCTCCAGCATGCGATGCGACGGGCCGCTGTCCGCGCCCACCCGACCCCGTCGGCACCCACCTCTGAGGCGGCAGACGAGGACGACGACTTGCCGGCCGATCTGCGCACGCTTCCGGTCCGCGAGCGCGCGCTACTGGCGATGCGGTACGTCGACGGGCTCGCGGTCCCGGCGATCGCGCATGAGACCGGGCTGGCGACGCATGCAGTGGAGGATGCGCTCACCCGCGCGGTCGAGTCCCTCTCGGACACGCACCCGGAGCTGCGCCTGTCGGTACGCGATGCGCTCGAGGGAGGAACGCTCGCGCAGGACGTCGTCGTGATCGGCGCGGCATGACTCCCGGCCCCCTCGCCCAGGCGCTCGAGGCGGAGGCGGACCACAGACCCGCCTCGGACGACGTCGATGCCGTCACCGAACGTGCGCGCCGGCGAGCGCTGCGCGGACGGCGGATGCGCCTGCTGATCTGGGGCGCGGGAGGCCTCGCGCTGGTGGTCGCGGCGGCGCTCGCCCTGCGCACGATGGACCTCGGCGCCGAACCGCCCTCCCCCGTCGCCGCGCCACCCGCGCCGACGCTGTACGCCGAGGATCTCATCGGCACCGTCGTCGAGCGCGCCCGCGGCGTGGATCCGGCGCGCGCCGCGCAGGCGGCGGTGCTGTGCTCCGTCCGCGAGGGCCGCAACCCGTGGTCGTCGGCGGAGGACGTCGGCGTGATCGAGAAGGCCTGCTCGGCGGGATGGGCGGCGGACGGGCCGCTGATCGAGGTCGCGACGGACGCCACCGACGTCCGTGTCTCCGTCGGGGGCGGCCACGCGATCGTCACGGTCGCATGGGCCGTGCGCAACACCGGTGCGGCTCCCCTCGAGCTCGACACCGCCGGAGTGCTCATCTCCCTCACCACCGATCCCGACCAGGTCGCGACGGACCATCGGTTCGGAGACCACCAGTACGCCGGCACGTCGCTGTGGGCCTCGAACACGCAGCGCTTCGCCGCGCTCTCGGGAGGCGCACGCCCGGTCGAGGTCGCTCCCGGAGGACTCGTGCGCGGCACCACCGTCTTCGAGGCGACCATGCCCTCCGCCGGTGCCCGACGCGATCCCGTCTGGGACATCGCCGCCGGCGCCGAGCCGACCCTGGGCATCCAGATCCGCAGCCAACCCTTCGGCCTCTCGACGACGCGTGAGCTGTTCCTCGAGACCGAGACCACGCTCGCCGATGCGGGTCCCGGCGCGACGGCCGATGCGCTGGTCGCGGGCTTCACGTCGCGCAGCCCCGGCGAGGTGCGCACCGGCGCGCAGGCCGTGCTGCTGTGCGAGGTGCCCGAGCACCTCCGGGCCCGCGCCTCCTCGGACGCCTCCCGGCCCTACACCTGGGTCGAGGCGAGCTGCGAACCCGGCTGGATCCCGCGGGTCGTGCTGCGCGATGCGGGCTCCCTCACCCTGACGCAACGCGGTGTCGCGCCGAGCGCGGACTGGGAGGTGCTCAACGCCTCCGGAATGACGGTCCAGGCCGCGGACTGGCAGGTGGTGGTCGAGCCGCGACCGGAGAGCAGCCGGGACGACGGCGAGAGCCTCGCGCTGCTCGGGCGCACGGTCGTCTCCCGCACCAGCGCGTGGCAGGCGGACGGGACGCGCGCCGTGCTGCTCGACACGACGCGGATGAACCGCGTCGTGCGCGCGGGCGAGAGCATCGACGGCCACGACCCGCTGTTCCCCGGGCTGCTCACCAGCGACGAGCCCATCGATGTCGACGCCGTGGTCCGCGCGATCCGCGGCGGAGGAACGACCACGCTCCAGACGATGGTGCCGTTCCTCACGGACCGGTCGCGCGTGCTCGTGCTCGAGACACCGCTCGACTACGCGGGCGACTCGTCGCTGGCACCCGAGTAGCGCCGGAGCACACCGCGACGGTCAGTCGATCGCGCGGCCGTTGAGCTCGGCGCGGTGCTCGCGCCAGCCGGGAAGGTGACGGTCCATGACGGCGTAGAAGCCCGGTCCGTGGTTGGGCTCGATCAGGTGCGCGAGCTCGTGCACCACGACGTACTCGACCAGGTGGATGTCCTTGCGCGCGAGCTCCACGTTGAAGGTGAGCGAGCGCTTGACCTTGTTGCAGCTCCCCCAGCGCGTCCGCATCACCCGCATCCGCCACGTGGGGTGCGGCACGCCCATGCGCGGCACCCACTCGTCGATCAGCGCGGCGAGCAGAGGGCGCAGCTCGCGACGGAGCGCATCGGCCTCGGGTCCGGGCGCGAGCGCCGCCGGCTGCGCGGCGGCCTCGACCTGCTTCGCCGCGATCCACGCCGACTTCGAGCGGACCCACGCGTCGATCTCGCGCTGCGGCGTCCGCATCGGCGCGCTCACGCGGACCTCGCCCGTGCCCGGCGAGATCACCATGCGCAGGTTCTTCATGCGCTTGCGCGTCAGCGTGTACGCGGGGACCGGTCCGGACATGCGAACACTGTAGGCGCGCGATCCGACGCCGCCGGGCGTTCTCCCCAGGCGCATCGTCCGCCGGGCGGCTCAGCCCTCCGGGGCGTCGACCACCTTGCGCATCCAGCCGTGCGGGTCCTCGGCGCGGCCGTACTGGAGGTCCGTGAGCCGGGTGAGGACGGCATCGGCCACCGACTCGCCCTCGCGCGGCGGCACCGCGACGTCGAAGTCGTCGGAGACCAGGCGCGCGATCGGGGTCACCACCGCGGCGGTGCCGCACGCGAACAGCTCGACGATCTCCCCCGACTCGAGGCCCTCGAGGATCTCGGCGAGGGCGATGTCGCGCTCCTCGACGGTGCGGCCCTCGTCGCGCAGGAGCATGAGGATCGAGTCGCGGGTGATGCCGGGGAGGATGGTGCCGCCGAGGCGGGGAGTGACGACGCTCCCGTCCGCGCGGACGGCGATGAGGTTCATGCCGCCGAGCTCCTCGACGTACGTGTCCTCGCGCGCGTCGAGGAAGAGCACCTGCTGGCAGCCGTGCTCCTTGGCCTCGCGCTGCGGCAGCATGCTCGCGGCGTAGTTGCCCGCAGTCTTCGCCTCGCCGGTGCCGCCGGGGTTGGCGCGGTGGAAGCCTCGCGACACCCAGATGGACACGCCGTCGCCGGCGGTCGAGAGGTACGCCCCCACGGGCGAGGCGGTGACGAGGAAGTCGGCCTCGTTCGCGGGCTGTACCAGCAGGCTCGGCTCCGTCGCGATGATGAAGGGCCGGAGGTACAGGCTCGCGCCGGGCGTGCCCGGGACCCAGTTGCGGTCCGCGGAGACGATGCCCTCGAGCGCGCCGAGGAAGTCCTCCTCGCTCACCTCCGGCAGCGCCATGCGGCGGCACGTGGCCGCGAGACGCGCGGCGTTGGCCTCCGGCCGGAAGAGCCAGATGGAGCCGTCCTCGTGCCGGTACGCCTTGAGCCCCTCGAATCCCTGCTGCGCGTAGTGCAGCACCGCGGCGCCGGGGTGCAGAGGCAGCGGGGCGAGGGCGACGATGCGGCGGTCGACCCAGCCCTCCCCGTCACGCCATGTCGCGCGCGCCATGTGGTCGGTGAAGACCTTCCCGAAGACCGGGTTCTCCATCGCGAGCCACCGCTCCTCCTCGGACGCCGGGTGGCGGTTCGGGATCACGGTGAACGATGCGGGAGGGGCCTGCGTTTCCATGTTCCGAGACTAGTCCCGCGGAGCGAGCGGAAGCCGCGCGGCGATCGAGGGGACGTCGTCGAGGGTGCCGTCGGCGACGGCCATCGTCAGCGTGAAGAGACCGTCGTTGTCGAGCATGACGCGATGGCCGTTGAGATCGACGAAGACCAGCATGAGGATCGCCGCCAGACGCTTGTTCCCGTCGGCCAGCGCGTGGTTTCCGCACACGGAGTGCATCAGCGCTGCGGCCTTCTCCGGCAGGCTCGGGTACGCATCCCGCCCGAAGATGGTGGTGGCAGGACGTGCGAGCGCCGACTGCAGCAGCCCCGCGTCGCGGATGGGCCCGATCCGCTCGGCGTCGATGATGCGTACGGCGATCTCGAACGTGACGTCGCGCGTCACCGGCTACACCGAACCGAGCCTGTCGATCGCATCCCGATACTCGGATGAGACGCGCGCGTAGGCCTCCATCGCGTCGTCCTCGAGACTGCGCGAGCGGTCTGCCTCCTGAACGGCGCGCAGGATCGCCTCGGTCTTCGAGACACCCCAGCGCTGCGCGAGCCGCTCGATCACGGAGTCGATCTCGGGGGTGGTGCGCAGTGTCATCGCCATGAGGCGATGGTATCACCGCGGTATCACTTCGCCGCGGGACGCCCGTCGACCGGCCACGCGACCGAGACCGGCGTGCCGATCGCCCACGCCGCCGTGTGGATCCACAGCATGATCCCCGCGCCGAGGGAGGCGTACAGCAGGGATCCTGCGGTGAGGAGCATCATGCGTGCGACCAGGGTGGGCACGCTGCCGATGGGGCGGCGGGCGCGGGGCGAGAGGAACACGCCCCAGAACGCCGCCACCGCGACCGGGGCGACGACCGCGAGCACCCAGCCGAGCGCTCCGCCGATGGCGGCGACCGGCCACCAGGCGAGCGCGGTCAGAAGCGTGAGCTCGGAGAGGAACACGAGTCCCGCGCCGAGCCAGCGCATCAGAGCTGGATCCGCCCGGGCCGCGCGGCGGGCCCCTCGGACGTCGGAGCCCCCGGCCCCTCCGGTGCGGCAGACGGGGCGGCCGGGGTCGCATCGGCCACATCGGCCAGCGCGACGCCATGGTCGATGCGCGCCCAGTTGCGTGCGAAGTCGAGCTCGATCGCCTGGGCAAGCTCACGCTCGACCGCGCGGGCGGCGCGGCGGCCGCTCTCCCCCGGCTCGTGACGGGCGGTCGCGAGGCGCGTCTCCGCGGCGAGGCGGAGGTCGCGGACCGTCCACCAGTGGTCGACGAAGGCGTCGCGCGCCTCGTGGAGGAGCTGCTGGGCCCGGCGGTAGCGGATCACGTCGGCGACCAGCGCCGGGTCGCCCTCGAAGGCCGCCTGCGCCTCGGGGTTCTCGATGCGCGGGATGACGTTGCCCGGCACCGGGTCCTTCTGCACCGCCTGGGTCGCGAGGCGCAGCACCAGACGATGCTCGAGCGACTGCGGCGCATCCCCCATCACGCGGGCGAGCGTGCCGTCGAGCGCGCGGCCCCGGACGGCGAGGTCCTCGAGCGCGCGGTCGATCTCGAGCACCATGTCGATCGCGGGCACCGCGGCCTTCTGGCGGGCGGTGCCCCGCGCGAGGCGGACGGCGGGCTCGCGGACCCCGCGGGTGAGGCTCTCCGGGGGAACCAGCGAGGAAGGGTCCTTGGCCAGCGGCGGGATGAGGGTGTCGTGCGCGCTCGCGAGGGCGAGCGGCGCCTCCTCCGCCCATGCGCGGCGGCGGATCCAGTGGTCGGTGACGCGACGCGACAGATCCAGGTAGCCGCCGACCGATGCGCCGGCGACCACCGCGATGAGCAGGCCCGGCACCAGGATCGACCAGTCGATGGACATGCCTCGACCCTAGGGCAGCCACCCCCGACCGACCAGGGACCCTGGGCGGTGTCGGCGACTATCCCTTGGCGGCGCGGGCCTCCAGGGCGCGCAGGTCGTGGAGGTGCTGCCAGGCGGAATGCTCGGCGAGCGTGACGAGGTGCTGGTGCACGTGCGCGCGGCGGCTGAGCGACGCGTACGAGTGGCGGACCACGCGGGCCACCTCGTCGCGCTCGAACTCAGGGAAGTGCTCAGCGAGATGGTCGATCGCATCGACCAGCGCACGTTCGACGTGCTCGGGGTGCGCCTCGCGGTCGTACCCGTTGGCAGGGGCGAGCGTCATGATCCCCTCCGCTCCTCCGCTCCGTTGCGGACTCGTTCACCTCTTGTTCATCTTCCCACCGTGGGCATGCGAAGGCCAGCGTGCGCGGTGCCTGTGCGCCGAACGGGGCCGCTGCCAGCGGCGATCGCGCGGACTACGCTCCGGCGTCGAAGGCGACGATGTCCACGAGGTCGCCCCAGGCCCCTGCGACGGCCCGTGCGCTCGCGTTGCCCAACGTGGGGTCGCGCAGGACGGACCAGTCCTGCGCCCCCGCCTCGACGAACAGTTGCGCGTCCGCGCCGCGCTGCACATAGGCCTCGACGCCCGGCCACTCGAAGGCGGTCCACGCATCCCCGCTCGGCGCGGCCTCCGCCGGCAGGATGAAGTAGGCGACGGCCGCCGTGGCGCCGTCCGATGCGACCGTCTCGCGGAGGATCCGGTAGCCGTCCCCCGCCTCGGTCACCGTGACCTCGTCGCTGTGCGCGGGGAGGATCACGATGCCGTCGGCCGCCGCGGCGGCACGCGCCGCATCGTCCCCGCGCGATCCCAGGAGGGCCCACCCGCCGATCGCGAGAGCGATCACCAGCACCATCGCCACGGGGATGACCCAGGTACGCGAGGTGGCATCCGGCTCCCCGATGCCGTCGCCGCCGGGCGAGACCTCCGGCAGCCGCGGGTCCCGGGCCGTCGACGTGTGATGGGCGGCAGGACCGATCATCGGCTTGTGGATTCCAGCGGACAGGTCCATCGCGACACCCCCAGGTCTTCGCCGCCACTCTATCGAGCCAGCAGGCATCACACCTGCTTGACGCGCTCCACGGTGGGGAGGATCGCCTCGAGCTCGGCGCGCGTGGTGCGCTTGCCGTACGCCGGGGTGTCGCGCTCGACGCGCCACGACTCGGCAAGGGGGCCGACGTCGACAGCGTCGAAGCCGATCGCGTCGAGGAAGGCGGTCACCGCATCCTTGGCCGCCCGGTCGTCGCCGGCGATGGGAAGCGCGCGACGGTTCGCGGTGCCGGCGGGCGATGCGTCGGCGGGGATCTCGTGCGCGTAGATGTTGTTGAAGGTCTTCACGACCCTGGCGCTCGGCACGAGGTCCTGCAGCAGCTGCGACGTGGTGCGGGTGTCGTCGTCGAGCGAGGCGATGCGGCCGTCGCGCTGCGGGTAGTAGTTGTTGGCGTCCATGACGACCTTGCCCTCGAGCTGCTCCGCAGGGATCTGATCGATGCGCCCGAGGGGGACGGCGATGAGGATCAGGTCTCCGCGCTCGGCGGCGTCGGCGGGCGCGGCCGCGCTGGCACGGTCGCCGAGGTCCTCGATCAGGGAACCCAGCGTCGCGGGGCCCCGGGAGTTGGAGAGGACGACGTCGTAGCCGGCGGCGATCGCCGCGCGGGCGACGTTGGAGCCGATGCGGCCGGCGCCGATGATGCCGATGGTGGTCATAGTGGCGGGGGCTCCTGTCGGGGTGCGGGTGCGGATACCGAGGACGAACGCTGACTAGCTTCTCCTTGATGATTGCGGCAAGCTGCGACCGTGTCGATCCCATATCCGCTCTGGAAGCACTACCCGCTGAACTCGATTCCGCCCGAGTGGGCGCTCGAGGTGGTCGACGTGGTGAACCGCGCGGAGCTGACGATCTCGACCGTTGAGGGCCATACCGGGCTGTCATCGGACCAGGTCCTCGCCGCGCTGCGCCCGGGGCTCGAAGGCCTGGGCTTCGAAGTCGAGAGCGGCAAAGGCGCTCATCAGAAAGTGCGCCGAACCGTGCTCTTTGGCGAGAACGGTCGCCCCGAAGTCAACTACGACATCGACGCATTCAACGACCACCTCGGCGCTGCGATCGAGGTCGAAGCCGGACGAGGCGCAGCGAACAACGCCGACTACCGCGACATAGTTCGGACGGCATTGATCCTCGACGCCAGATTCCTCGTACTCATGCAGCCGCAGGCGTACCGGTCGAACCCAAGCGCGCGGCCCCTCCGCGCGTACGCCAACTCGCGAGACCAGCTCGATGCGATCTACGCCTCACAGCGGTTGCGTCTCCCCTTCGAGGGCATCCTCCTCATCGGTTACTGAGGACTGCACAGCCGTACCGTCGAGGGGTGGACGCACAAGCCTCGTGGGCCTCGTCTCCGGGCGTCGCGCGCTCGATGCGGAGCAACAAGAAGCGCGACACCGGGCCCGAGCTCGCAGTCCGGAGGCTCGTCCACGCCTCAGGACTGCGCTACCGCGTCGCGGCTCCCCCGCTCAAGGGCGTGCGCCGCACCGCGGACCTGCTCTTCGGCCCGACCAAGGTCGCGGTGTTCATCGACGGATGCTTCTGGCATTCGTGCCCGGTGCACGCGACCAGCCCGCGCACGCACAGCGACTACTGGCTGCCCAAGCTCGAACGGAACCGCGAGCGCGACGCCGAGACCACGCGCACGCTCACGGATGCCGGCTGGCTGGTGCTGAGGTTCTGGGAGCACGAGGAACCCGCGGAGGTGGCGGCGACCATCGTCGCGACGGTCCGCGAGCGCCGCGCCTGATCAGAGCGCGCCGAGCAGCAGCCACGCGCCGGCCGCGAGGCACGCCGCCGAGGTCAGCCAGAACAGCGCGACCCAGACCGCCCCGGGCACGTGGGTGAGCCGTGCGAGCGCATCGGCGTCCGAGCCGCGGGCCCCGCGACCTCGCGACGTCTGCAGCTCGACCACCGCACGCACTCCCCCGACCATGAGCAGCCAGGCCAGCCCGCTCGCGAGTCCCACGCGCCACTCATCGTCCAGCGCTGCCGCCGCGACCCCGAGCGCCGCACCCATGACCACCACGACGAGCACGCCGTAGACGTTCCGCACCTGCATCAGCACCGCCACGAGCACCGCGACCGCCACCCACAGCACCGCGACGCCGTGCCCCGCGGCCACGGCCCACGCCACGGCGAGCCCGACCACGCCCGGCGCCGGGTAGCCCGCGAACGCCTTGAACGCGAGCGGGAGCCGCCGGGCATCTCCGCGCGAGGTCGTGAGCCCCGAGGTGTCCGCGTGGAGCCGGATCCCCCGCACCTCGCGACCCAGCAGCGTCGCGACCACGGCGTGGCCGGCCTCGTGGACCAACGTCACCATGTGGCGCGCGAGATGCCACAGGAAGGGAACGGCCACGCTGACCGCCACGACCGCGAGCGAGATCCACAAGGCCCGCGGCGTCGGCTCGACCACGGCGGTGACGTCCGCCCAGATCGCGTCCAAGAACTCTGCTCTGCTCATGAGGCCTCGACCCTAGTCGCGGACCGCGCCGACGCCGCGCAGGCCGTGGCCCAAACGTGACCCGCGGCCGCTAGCGCGACACCCTCGCACCAGCGACGATGATCACATGGCCTGGAGCTCGCCGGCGGTAGCAGCCGCATCCCTCGCGGTGCGCATCGTGCCCGCGCTCGGCGCGGTGTTCGTGGGCCTGGCCCCGCTCGAGCAGCTGGAGACGTGGGACGATCCGTCCGCGGCCACGATCCCCACCGAGCACACGATGCCCTACGCCGCCAACTGGCTGCTCGGCCCGGTGATGCTCGCCGCCGCGATCGCGCTGATCGCGGGATGGGCCGTCCGCCTCCGATCCCGCAGGAACGGTGCGGCGGCCGGCGACGGCTGGGGCATCCGCGTATGGCGGGCGTGCGCGTGGGTCACCGCCATCGCGATGGTCCCGTGGATCGCCGTGCTCGCGGCCTCCCAATGGATCGCGTCGCGGCCCACCGACGGCGTCATCGGGATGGGATTCCCGGGTGACGCGGGCGACGGCCTGGCCGCGTTGGCGGCGCTCGCGACGCTCGTCATTGTGGCGCGCGACCTGCGGAAGGCGAGGGCGCGGCAGCACCGCGCCGAGGCCGCCGTCCAGTCCGCGCCCGCCTGACGACCGCGACCTATCCTGACGGTATGGGCCGGCTGATCGTCGAGCAGATCGTGTCCGCGGACGGCTTCGCCGCCGGACCGCAGGGCGAGATCGACTTCATGCGCGCCCCGGGAGACTTCGATCCGAACGATCCGGGCCAGCTCGCGATGGTCGCGCGCTGCGACGCGATCCTCCTGGGCCGGAACACGTACGGGATGTTCGCGGAGTACTGGCCCGAGCGCAGCGCGATGGACGAGACCATCGCGAGCTTCATCAACGGCGCCCCCAAGCACGTGGTCAGCAACACCCTGGCGAGCGCTCCCTGGGGCGACTACGCCTCCGCCACCGTCGAGCCGGGCGAGCCGCGCGACACCGTGCGCCGGCTCAAGCAGCGCTACTCGGGCGACATCATCCTGTGGGGCAGTCTCATGCTCGCCGGTGCCCTGCTGCAGGCGGAGCTGGTCGACCAGGTGCGCCTGCGCATCGTCCCCGTCCTCATCGGCGAGGGACGGACCGCGACCCCGGGGCTGCGCCACCCGCGGCACTTGCGCCCGACGGAGATCGACACCCTGCCGAGCGGTCACGTCACGCTCGTGTACGACGTCCTCTGACGCGGCGACGTCCGACCTCGACGGCGAGTGCACGATGCGGCACTCGAACGTGCACGGAGCGTCAAGGTACACGCTTGCACGGCGAAGGGGACGCGGGTCTGGGAGCCCGGACATGAAAGGACTCCGAGATCGGGAACCCGGAACTGGAAGGAAAGGGCACCCGACCTCGGAGTCGGTTCAATTATCCGCGATGAACGCTCCCGCACGCGACGCGCGCGCCGCGTTCACCCGGCGTTCAGTCGCAGTAGTCGCACGCGCCGGTGGACGGGAGGTTGGTGAAGCAGGTCGCACAGGTCGGGATGACCGCCTCCTCGACCTTCTCCGCCACCGCGGCGAAGCCCTTGGCGCTCGCCTGGTGGGCGGGCAGCTCGACCCAGAAGTTGTCACCGTCCTCGGGGTGCACCGCGACGTAGCCGCTCGCGATGAACGCGAGGGGGCTGCCGCCGCCGGCGGGCTCGAGCGCGATGAACGCGCGCGACTCGGGGATGTACACGTGCTCGTAGCGCAGCCCGCGCACCGTGTCGAGGATCATCTCGACGTTCTCGGCCGGCGGGCGGAAGTCCGCCAGCGCCGCCTCGAGGGTGCGGAAATAGGTGCGGGGCTCGATGTCCTGTGAGATTGTCACCGGAAGATTCTGGGGCATCCGGATGGCACTCCGTGACACCTTTGGTCCCGTCGGCCGGGCACTCCCGCGGCACCCCCGAAGGGACCAGGGACGATGCGATCAGCGAGGATCGCGATAGCGCCACATCGTCAGCGAGCCGAAGACGAGCACCAGCGCCGCGGACCACCCGAGCGACGCGAGCGCCTCGACGCCCACCTCGGTGCCGTTCATGAACGCGCGGACGGCCGTCACCAGGTCGGAGACCGGGTTGACCTCGACCCACGCCTGCAGCCAGCCCGGCATGGTGGCGGGGTCGACGAAGATGTTGGACCCGAACAGCAGCGGCATGAGCGTGAAGCCGGCCACCCCCATGATCGCTCCGGGCGTGCGCAGGATCAGCGACAGGAACGTCCAGATCCAGCCGAGCGAGAACGCGAAGATGAGCAGCAGGCCGATGCCCGCGGCCACGCCGAGCACTCCCCCCTCGGGACGCCAGCCGATCGCGAGGCACACGGCCGCGGTGAGCAGCGAGGCGACGAGGAAGCGCACCGCGTCGCCGAGCAGCATGCCCACCAGCGGGCTCGGCCGCCAGATCGGCAGCGACCGGAAGCGGTCGAAGACCCCGCGGTCGATGTCGGTGCGCAGCGTGGATCCCGTGTACATGGTGATGAACAGCACCGACTGCACCAGGACGCCCGGTGCGATGTACGCGATGTAGTCGGTGACCGAGCCCGCGATCGCTCCGCCGAACAGGTACGTGAACAGCAGCGTCATCATCACCGGGAAGACGGTGACGTCGAAGAGCTGCTCCGGCACGTGCTTGATCTTGAGCAGCGCGCGCCAGCCGAAGATGGTCGAGGTCTGCAGCGCGTTGGGACGCCGCGGACGGGACGATGACGTGAGCACCGAGGCGATGGCCTCCGCCTGCGCGACAGGCGACTCGGCGCGGGTCGAGGTGGTCATGCCGCCTCCCCCTCCTCCTCGTCGGGCTCGGCCTCGTGGCCGGTGAGCGCCAGGAACACCTCGTCGAGGGTCGGCTGGCCGAGTGCGAACTGGGCGAGCTCGATGCCCGCCTCGTCGAGCGCGGTCAGCGCGCGCGTCACGCGGCCGCGCTCCTCCAGCGCCGCGACGAGCAGGTGCGGGTCATGAGCCGCCGAGACCTCGACTCCGAGCTGGTGCACGAGCACCGCTCGGGCGCGCTCGCGGTCCGCGCGATGCATCACCCTCACGTGAAGCGATCCGGATCCCACCGAGGCCTTGAGCTCGGAGCTGGTGCCCTCGGCGATCACCTTGCCGTGATCGATGACCGAGATGCGGTCGGCGAGATGGTCCGCCTCGTCGAGGTACTGCGTGGTGAGCAGCACGGTGGTCCCGACGGCGACCATCGCGCGCACGATGTCCCATACCTCGTTGCGGCTGCGCGGGTCCAGACCGGTGGTGGGCTCGTCGAGGAACAGGATCTCGGGAGTCACGACGATCGACGCCGCGATGTCGATGCGGCGCCTCATGCCGCCGCTGTACTTCTTCACCTGCTTGTCCGCCGCATCGTCCAGGCCGAAGGCCGCGAGCAGCTCCCCCGCTCTCCGGCGCGCACCCTTGCCGTCGAAGCCGTAGAGGCGTGCGAGCAGGCGCAGGTTCTCCGCGCCCGTGAGGTCCTCGTCCACGGACGCGAACTGACCCGTGAGGCTCACCCGGCTGCGCACCTCGTCCGACTGGCGCAGCACGTCGTAGCCGAGGACCTCGGCCCAGCCGCCGTCGGGCCTGGTCAGGGTCGCGAGCATGCGCATCGTGGTGGTCTTCCCCGCTCCGTTGGGGCCGAGGAATCCGTGCACTCCCCCGCGTGGGATGCGGAGGTCGATGCCGTCGACGGCGCGCGTGTCGCCGTACACCTTGGTGAGACCGGTGGTCTCGATCGCGAGCTCGGACATGGGCACCTCCAGGCCGCGCCGCGGCGCGACCCCGTCAGGCTACGTCCGACCTCCGACAGCGTGAAGGACCCACTTCTGGGGGCATCGGCGCCCCCGTGCCGCTACGCGCGGTTGGCCGGCGACGGCCCTCCCGCGGGCGCGTAGATCGACTCGATCACGTCGGAGAAGTGCTCGATGACCACCGCACGGCGGACCTTGAGCGAGGCGGTGACCTCCTCGCGCTCCTCGGTGAACTCGCGCGGGAGGATGCGGAACTCGCGGATCGCCTCGGCGCGGGACACGTGCTCGTTGGCGTGCGCGATCGCCCGGCCGATGAGCGCGCGGACGCGCTCGTCGGTCGACGCCTCCTCGACCGTCATCTCGGGGAGGTCGTGCCCCTTGAGCCATGCGGGCAGCAGCGTGCCGTCCAGGGTGACGACCGCGGAGACGAAGTGCCGGCCGTCGCCGATCACCACCGAGTCCTGGATCGCCGGGTGCGAACGGATCGAGTCCTCGAGCACCGCGGGCTGGATGTTCTTGCCCGAGGAGAGCACGACGATCTCCTTCTTGCGGCCCGTGATGGTGAGGTTGCCGTCCTGGATCTCGCCGAGGTCGCCCGTGGCGAACCAGCCGTCGCGCATCACCTCGGCCGTGGCCTCGGGGGCGTTCCAGTAGCCGGCGAAGAGGTTGACGCCGCGCGCGAGGATCTCGCCGTCCTCCGCGAGCGTGATGTCGCAGCCGGCGATCGGGTGACCGACGGTGCCCATCACCTGGCCGGTGGAGGGCGTGCCCATGTGCGCGGCCGTGGTCTCGGTGAGGCCGTAGCCCTGCATCACCGTGACGCCGAGCCCGCGGAAGAAGTGGCCGATGCCGGGCGTGAGCTTGGCCCCGCCGGCGAGCACGAAGCCGAGCTGTCCGCCGAGCAGGTGACGGATCTTCTTCAGCACCAGCGCGTTCGCGACCGCGTACTGCACCTTGAGGACGATGCCGTGGCCGCCCGACTCCTCCGCCTGCGACACCTTGCGCGCCACCCACGCGGACCAGCGGAAGATCTTCTTCTTGAGGCCGGTCTGCGCGGCGTCCGCGCGGTTGTAGATGGTCTCGAGCACGCGCGGTACAAGCGGCATCCACGTGGGGCGGAACGAGGAGAGGTCGGCGGCAAGCGTCTTGTGGCTCGGCGAATAGCCGATCACGGCGCCCGAGGACAGCGCGAGCACCATCGCGAGGCGCGCGAACACGTGGGCGAGCGGCAGGAACAGCAGCACGCGGGTGTCGCCCTGGACGAAGGCGCCGAAGTGCGGGTCGCGCTCGATGTTCGCGCAGTGGGCGACGAGGTTGCCGTGGGTGAGCATCGCGCCCTTGGGCCGGCCCGTGGTGCCGGAGGTGTAGATGATCGACGCGAGGTCGCCCAGCACCACGTCGGCGGTGCGCTGGGCGAGCGTCGCATCGTCGACGTCGCCGCCGGCGGCCGCCACGGCGTCGAGACCCTCCACCGAGAGCTCGAGCGCGGTGGGCGCGTTGTCGAGCCCGGTGAGCATCGTGCGCTGGTCCTCGGTCTGCGCAGCCACGAAGGCGAGGCCGGCATCGTCCACGATCCACTGGCACTGCTTGGCCGACGAGGACGGGTAGATGGGCACCGTGACGCCGCCCGCGGCGAGCACCGCGAAGTCCATGACGGACCACTCGAGGCTGGTGTCGCCCATGATCCCGACCCGGTCGCCCGCGGCGACGCCGGAGGCGATGAGGCCCTTGGCGACCGTGAGCACCCGCTCCTCGAACTCCCCGAGCGAGACCGGGATCCAGCCGTCGGACCCGTCCTTGACCTCGGCGAAGGGCGCGGCGGGATCCGCTGCGGCACGCGCGCGCAGGAGCGCGGTGAGGTGGAGGTGGTCGTCGACGGTGGCAAGGGCGGGGGACGTCATGCTGCTCTGCATGGGGAAAGCCTAACCTACGCCACCGTAGGTTGGTGTGAGCCGAACGGCCCAGACGTCAGACGATCACCTGCTCGGCCCACCAGCGGTGGATCATGCGGGCGTGGCGGTCCGGATCGTCGAGCCACGGCTGGTGCCCCGAGCCCTCCATCACGTGCACCGACGCGCGCGTCGCGTGCCCGGCCCACGCCCGCACCCGTTCGGGCGCCGCGAACGGGTCCAGGTCCCCCACGATCCACAGGCTCGGCATGCGGAGCGCCTCGAGCTCCTCCTTGCCCGCGACCCACTCCGGCCGAAGCCCGCGCAGCGTGGCCGTGCGCCGGATGAGCGAGAGCTCGTGCCAGTACGTGTCGGTGTAGCGCGACAGGGCCATGCGCCAGGCGAGCTCCTCGGGCGGCGGTCCGCCCGCGTCGATGAGCGAGCCGTGACCCATCGCGCGGAACGAGCGCCTGAGGTCCGCCTCGTTGACCTTGTGTCCGGCGACGAGGCGCGCGATCGGGCTGAGCGCGGTGAGGCGCAGTTCGCGCGGCAGTCGCATCCCCCTGATCGCCGGGACCCCCTCGATCACGACGCTGCGCACCAGCGCCGGAAGCCGCGCGGCGGCGAGGACCGCCGCCCCTCCCCCGGCCGAGTTGCCGAGCAGGTCCACCGGGCCGTCGACGAGCGCGCCGATCACCGCCTCGACGTACGCCGCCACCGCGGAACGGAGGCCCTCCGGGGTCATGTCCGAGTAGTCGAGCGGGTCGCTCAGCCCGCAGCCCGGGCGGTCGACCACGATGGCCCGCACCCCGGACAGCGCCGCGACGAGCGGCACGAACACGTTGCCGGCGGTCGGGTTGCCGTGGATCAGCACCACCGGGCGCCCCTCCCCGTGCTCGAGCGCGCGCACCCGGATGCCGTAGCCGGGGACGTCCACCCACCGCTCGACCGGGGTCATGCCGTGGTGCGCCCAGACGGCCTGCTCGGCCTCGCGATAGCGGGCATCGTCCCGTCTGGAGACGCGTGGGACCACGGCGGTCATCGTTCCACTCCTCGAGAGCGCGTGGGGGCTATCCCTCAGGATGCGCCACTCGGCCGCTCCTCGCCACCGTCGGGCGCGATCTCGCCGTCGAAGTGCGCGAGCACGTGCAGCGCGTGGACCGGCACCAGTACCTGCTCGGGCGAGCCGAGCAGCGTGCGGTGGGTCTGGTACCGGACCGCGACGTCGCCGGCGAGGAGCCAGTCGAGGACCTCGCTTTCGACGCGTGCGCCCTTCACGTCTGCGCGGCCTCCGCATCCGCCTCGATGTGCGGTGCCGCATACGCATCGCACGTCGCGCGGTACGGCTCGTCGAGCATGTACAGACGCCACTCGCCTTCGGTCATGTTGCGACCAGCGACGCCGCAGGCCTGATCGGCACCGGCGACGGCCGCGTCCGGCTGCTCGTCGACGGACGCCGGCACGACACCGGTCGACACCATGTAGGCCTCGTCGTCGCCACCGGCGAGAACGAGCCACGTGCCGTCATCCGAGAGCTCGAGCATCCGCATGCTCTCCGGGAACGGGACGGAGGCCAGGTCGAGGTCGAAGCCCGAGACTGCGAGCGACGCTCCGGCCTCGAGCCCCCCGGTCGACAGCGCGACCGCCTTTCCGTCGGGAAGAAGCCCTGCGGCTCCGGCAGGCAGCGGGAAGTACCCGTCACCGACCAGCTCCTCGACGACCTGCCCGGTCTGAACATCGACCACGGCGGCGATCGGTCCCGTGGACTCGCCCGCCGCGCTCGTCGCCGGATGGGACATCACCACGCGAACGTTGTCCGGGGGCAAGATCACGCGGGTCGCGCCGTCCGAGGCCAACACGGTGATCGGAACCTCCATGGTCGCGAGGTACCCGGTCCGGGACACCTCGTACTTCCACGAGGACAGCACCTCCAGGCTCCCGTCGACCGCTACCACCTGCGACTGGCCGGTGCCGAACACGACGCTCGCACCGTCGGCGCTGCCCTGGGCGAAGAGGATCGTGTCACCCGGGAGCATGCGCTCCGGTAGACCCGATGCCGAGACCTCGCCGTCGGAGGCCAGCGTGACCGACTGCCCGGCGGCCACGAAACCCGTCGGCCCCCACGACGCGAGCGTGAGCGCGCCCGGCTCCACCGCCACCGTGTCGAGCGGCATGCCGGTCGCGTCGAAGGTCCGCAGCTCACCTCCGACGAGGGCGCCCAAGGTCTCACCGTCGTGCGCCCATGCGATCGCGTAGGCGGCGCCCTCGGTATCGACCTCCACCGGGCTCCCCGCCTCGGCCAAGGGCCAGATGCGGACCACGCCGCGCCAATCGACCGTGGCGACGTGCGCGAGCCCCGCGTCGATATCCGCGACGCCGCTGTCGTGGCCGAGCAGGCGGCGCGTCTCCGCCGTGGCCCGCTCGGTTCGCACGACCGAGCTGTCGGCGACCTGCGCGGCCGCCAGCGCGGCGGCGGCCTGCTCGGTCTCCGCCGCCCGGCCGGCCTCGATCGCGAGCAACGTCGCGAGCGCACCGTCCTCGGAACGTACCTGGTCCGCCAACGCCGCGAGCCGACGGCTCTCGCTCGCGGCACGTTCGAGCACCGCACGATCGCGCTCGCGCTCGGCCTCGGCTGCGGCGGCCGTCGCCAGCACCGCGCCCGCACCGGCGGCAAGCCCGAGCACTGCCAGGAGCGACGCCGTCGCCCGGGTGAGCCATCGCGTGCGTCTGCGCGCCCGGACCTCCTCCCCGAAGATCTGGTCCTTCGCGACACCGATCGCCGGGGCGACGATCTCCGCGACCTGCTCGGCGAAGACCGCGTTGCGCAGCGAGACATGCCGGGTGCGGTCGGCGCCGTAGTCGAGGTGCCGCGGAGGCGTGCGGAACGCCGTCACCAGCGCTCGCGGCACCGCCGTCGAGGCCGCATCGAGCGACCCACGGCTCACGTCCCAGTCCCAGGTGCCCGCCGTCACCACGACCTGGAAACGTGCGACCCCGACCGCCGTGGTGCGCGCGACGATGGCCCGCTCGACCGCCTCGCTCGCGGCCGCCTCGGGCGAGGCGAGGAGCAGGAACCAGTCGCGCGCGGCCGGGTCCCCGGCGCGCACCACCCGCACCCGGCGACGGCCCGCCGCGCGCGGAAGAGCGCTCTCGAAGGCATCCGCGAGGGACGCGTCCGGCCCGTCGGCGGCGCAGAGGTAGATCGTCGGCGTCGTCATGCGGCACCCTCGGCCCCGCACGCGACCGGCGTGTGGGCCAGCCCGGTCCAGGCCTCGTACTCCGCCGAGGTCGGCACGGAGCCGAGCGCCGTGCAGACGTACCCTTCGAGATCCTCGCCACGCACGGGCCAGACCCCGAGCTCGCTCAGGATGTAGCGACCGGCCTCAAGACCGGTGACCACGGCCCCGGCGCCGGATTCGTTCTGACACCCGACGCCCTCCGTGGGCGGCGGACCGTCGACCGGCAGGCTGGCCACGCGCGACATCGTCGGCACCGAGAGCAGCGCCGGCGGTTCGCAGGCGAGCGCTCTCGTGAGTGCGAACTCGTCGCTGAGGAACACCAGCGGCCCTGGAGACGAGATCTGCATCGCGTCGCCCTCCTCCTCGAGGGTGCGCGGATCGAGGACCAGGATCTCCGCGCCGTCGCGGACCCAGAGCTCCGTGTCGTCGTCGTTGAAGCGCGCGGTGCCGATCGCGGTCGACTCCCGGCGCATCACCTCGGTCAGCGCATCGGCAGCCGACGCGAAGGCGAGGACTGTGGCTCCGGCCCCCGCGTACGTGCTCGAGCCGGAGACCCGGACCGCCACGCTCTCAGCGTCCGCGGTGACGTCGATCGCCATGCATTCGGGGCACCACAAGTCGACATATGCATCGAGCGGCGCTCGCCGCTCGCCTCCGGAGGCCAGGTCCGCGAGCACGACATCCGGACCGTCAGGGCCGTCGGCCAGATACGCCGCGCTTCCGGCCGACTCGGCGAAGGCCACCTCCGACACAGGCGGCGGAAGCTGTGCGCCCGCCGTCACGGCTCCTCCGTCCTCGAGGTGGACGACCGTGCCCGACGGCCCCAGCGCGACCGTGCCGTCGGGCGAGAGCGCGATCCCCTCCTCGAGCGCGGTCCACGTCTCGCCCGTCACGGCGTCCATCACCATCGCGCCGCCGCCGGTGCTCACCACGAGGCGACCGGTCGCGGACGAGCCCTGGACCATGCCGGCGCCGACGCCCGCCGGAAGGATCGCCGACAGGTCGATGCCGCCCTCATGGTCGGCTCGGGCGGCGATCTCGAGCATCGCCCCCGCCGGCTCAGCGCTCGGCGCAAGCGCGTACGCCTCCGCTGCCAGCGCGAGCGCCGCACGCGAGTCCTCCTGCCCGCGGGCGAGCGCCGCGAACTCGCGCCCGAGCGCCACGCGCGCCTCCGCCTCCGCGGCATCCCTCTCCGCCGCCGCGACACGCTGGTTCTCCTGGGCGACGAGCGCCGCGACCACCGCGGCGGCGGCAGCGATCCCCATGAGGAGGACAGCCGCACCCACCATCGCGCGCGTGCGCCGACGCTGAGCGAGGTCGCGCCGGATCGCATCGTCCACGCTCTCGCCCGTCACCCGCGACACGATGCGCGCGACGTCCGCGCGGTAATGGCTGTTGTCGCTGGTCAAGTCGGCCGCGCGCTCTGCCCACTTGAGATCGACGAGGAACGGCTCCGCGTCGAGGACGCCGCGCAGCGCCGGGTGGATCGCCGTGGAATCGGCGGTGAAGTCCCCCGCCTCGTGGTCCCACTCGGCCTCGCCCTCCGTGATCACCACGATGAGGCGCTCGGGCCCCTTGGTCTCCAGGCAGTGCCGGATCTCCTTGCCCACCCAATCCGATCCCGCCGCCATGGGCGAGGCGAGCAGCACGAAGTACTCCGAGCTGTCGAGCGCCGCGACGATCGAGTCTTCCAGATCGGGATTCACCGACAGGCCGGTCTGGTCGCGGAACACCTCGAAGGAGCGGCGCCGATGCCACGGCCGCCCGAAGCGAGCGAGCGCGCGTTGGAGCGACGGCGCGAACTGTCCGTCGGCCTTGCGGGAGTACGAGATGAAGACGTCGTAGCGCCTCCCGGTGCCGCGGCTCTGCGGCTGCGCTTGCTCGCTCATGAGATCCTCGCGATCTGCAGGTCGGCCGCGGCCAGCACGCCGGGCATGCGGCGGATCTGATCACGGCTCTGGGCGGCGTTCTCGGGCGTGACATCGGCCCACTCCGGCGGTGGAGCCTGCGGGAACTCCTTGGCGAACCATCGCGCGTGCTCGGCGGCCGCGAGCTCCTCGAGCTCGTCGGGCGGGAAGGACTCCACCACGGGAGCGACGGCACCCAACGGCACCACGTCGTAGCCGCGCAGCCTGAGCTGCACCCACGCGTCCCGGGCCGCCGCGTAGTTATCGGCGCGGTACTCGGGCGACAACCGGTCCCACGGCCGGTAGGCGGCTTTGAGCCTCCGCTCGTCGAGCGTTCTGGTCCGGTCGAGCTGCCGCAGGTAGCCGAGGTGGAGAGCCCGTGCCATCTCGTCGAGCTGACCCCGCGCGATCGCCTCCTCGGAGCACAGCTCGTCGAGCACGTCGAAGACCTCGATGCGCGGATGGTCGCGCACGAGCGACACCAACGACCGGGTGATGGTGACGGCGACCACGCGCGTGTCTCCGCCACGCAGGCGCAGATCGGCGGCGAGGAGCAGCTCCAGCGCCTCCGCATCGTCGTCGTGCGCGATCACCACCAGTCCGGGCGGCCGTACGAGCCCGTCGAGCGCGTCGGCGAACCGCGTCCGCAGCGCGCCACGCGGCGCCTCGAGCGAGTCGACCGCGGCCTCCGCGGTCGAGACGACACCTCCGGCCGGGACCCCTTCCGGGCGGATCCAGAGGATGCTCATCCCGCTCGCGGTCGAGCCGTCGCGGACCCGCGCACGCCACTGGCGCGCCGCGGTCGCCGTCACCGATCGCGCAGCGGTCGTCCCACCGACGACCACGACCGGATCCGCGTGGGTCGCGCCCATGAAGCCGGCCCACCGGTCCACCACCAGCGGCCCCGCACGACCCTCGAGGCTGAAGAACTCCCTGCTGCCGGGCCGACGCGTGGCCGTGAGGAGCGCGTTGAGATCGTGGACGGCCCGACCGTCGCCTACCTCCACGAAGCAGCAGAAGTCATCGTGCATCGCCCCGACGCTCGCCTCGACCTCGGCCAGCGCATCGGCGACCGCGGCGCCGAGGGCTGCGTCTCCGACCAGGACGATCATCCGCTCCGCCCGGTCGACGCGCGCCGCGCGCAGCCGCTCGGGATCCGCTCCGGAGCCGAGCACCACCGGGATGCCCGCCCGGCGCGCGTCGCGGAGCCGCGGGCTCTCCGCGTCGGCATCGATCACGACGACCCGGCGGCCCCGGTTCCGGGCGCTGTGCGCCACCCGCCACCCGCGCTCGCCCAGGCCGACCACCACCACGTGACCGCGATACCACCGCGACCACCACTCCCCCGCACGGCGCCTCGCGAGCGTCAGCGCGGTGCCGACCGCCGCCGTCGCGAGCACCAGCGGCGCGAGCCAACGCGCGACTTCGAGCGCCCAGGGCACGGCCCCTTCGGCGTCTCCGTTCTCGAGGAAGAAGAGCGTGAGCGCGAGATAGAGCCGGGTGCCGAGCGACCAGTCCTCGCCGACGAGATCCGCGTACCGAGTGAGCCCGATGAGCCCCAGAAGGTAGACCGCGGCGACCGCGAGCAGCATGACGATCCAGCCGGACCTGTCCCAGTGCGCCCACAACCGATGTCGCATCGCGACTTCCCCCCTACGCGTGATGCTGTGAGTATCTTCACATATCGGATACGAGGGGTGAAGGGTGTGAACGAGGCTCAGATGGAACGGCTGGCGGAGCTCGCGCACGCCCGCTTCGCCGATGCCGCACCTGCATCTCCGGCTGCAGTCGAGTGGCGCGCGCTCGATGAGCACACGCGGGACGCGAATCGCGCCTGGGCGCGCTTCCAGCCCACGCTGGCCGCGGCGCTCGGCCTCCGCATCGTCCCACGAGAGGCGCCGGGTGCCCGCTCGAGGCTCACCCCAGAGGAGGTCGAGGCAGGAGGACGGATCGAGCACCTGCGGTGGGCGCGCTTCACGCGCGCATCGGGCCGCGGCACACATCCCGACCTCGTGGAGTGGGGGGAGCTCGACGATGCGACGCGCGAGCTTGACCTCATGCGCGTGCGCGACCTGCCGGAGCTGCTCGCTGCGGTGGGCCTCGCGGTCGGCGACGCGGACGGCTGACGACCGGTGGAGCGTCGCAGGCTGCTCGCGATCGACGGCGGCGGGATCCGTGGGGTTGTCGCGCTCGAGACCATCGTCGAGATCGAGGCGGTCCTGCGTCGCGAGACGGGCGACCCTGACCTGAGGCTGGGCGACTGGTTCGACTACATCGCCGGCACCAGCACGGGCGCCATCATCGCGGCAGCGCTCGCGCTGGGGAGATCCGCTCATGAGGTGCTGGACCTCTACCAATCGCAGGCTCGGCGCATCTTCCACCGCGCGAACGGGCTCGCCCGGCTGAGGCATCGCTACGACCATCGGGGCCTGACCGCGTTGCTCCAACGGGAGCTCGGCACCGACACCTTGCTGGGTTCGCCGCGCCTGCGGTGCCTGCTCATGGTGGGCGTCCGGAACGCGACCACGGACTCGCCCTGGCCGGTGAGCAGCAATCCTCGAGCCGCCTTCAACGACCCCGCGCTCGCGAGCTCGAACCTGCGCATACCTCTGTGGCAGCTGGTCCGCGCCAGCACCGCCGCGCCGACCTACTTCCCGGCGGAGCGCATCACGCTCGACGGCGTCTCGTTCGAGTTCACCGACGGCGGCACGACGCCGCTCAACAACCCCGCGTTCCAGCTCTTCCTCATGGCGACGATGCCGGAGTACCGCCTCGGCTGGGCGACGGGGCCCGACCGTCTGCTGCTGGTGAGCGTCGGCACCGGGTCCTCCCCGGTGACGGTGGCGCCAGGGACACCGGAGCGGATGCTCTGGGACCACGCGAACGAGGTCCCGTTGTCGCTGATGCATTCGATCGCGGTGCAGCAGGACCTCGCGTGCCGGTCGTTGAGCACCGTGCGCCACGGCCTGGATCTCGACGAGGAGGTGGGCGCCGTCGAGGGGTTGCCCGTCCATGCCGCGCCGCTCTTCACCTACACGCGCTACGACGCCGAAGCGCCGACCCCGCTCTCCACCATCGACGCGGTCGGCGCGGTCCCAGAGCTGCGCGCCTGGGGCCGCCGGATCGCGTCAGGGGTCGACGCCTCGCACTTCGCGGGCTTCGTGTGACGCCGCCTTGTCAGTCGTAGAACGCGCAGTGCTGCTTGACGGCAGCATCACCCGCGATGTCCTGGTTGAAGCCCAGGAATGCGAGGTCGCCATCGGCGAGGAGCGGCACGGGGTCCAGTGCGAACACCCAGAACGTCCGCGCGGGGTCGACCGCGAGCGCGGCCGTCTGCGGCGGCCCGACGCGCAGCTCGAAGCCCGTCTCCTCGAATCCGTCCAGCTCGGGGGCACGCGGGCACACGCCTCCCCACGCCGCGACCGGCGAGGTCTGCACCGGGTACCGCGCGCCCTCGACCTCGACGATCTCCACCTCGCGGAGCTGAACTCCCGACCCCTCGTCCTCGCATGCGAGCTGCGCGTCGGTCCAGGGCATGCGGAGCGCCTCGTCGATGCGGAATCCCGTACCTGTCGCCTCGACCGAGCGCACACGGTCGCCGCACGCGACGTCGCGCGCGATCGGGTACGGCACCTGGATCGCGGTCGGTTCGCCCTCCGCCGCGTGCTCGACTCCGAGCCACACGTACCAGAGCACCTCCGTGGTGTCGCCGAGCACCCTCGTGATGGGCAGCGCCGCATCGAGGACGCCGTCCGCATCCGCGTCCGCCTCGACGCCCCATCCGAGCTCGAAGTCACCACCGCCCGGCGCGTCGCTCGCCGCACCCTCGGCAAGCTGCACCGTCATCGGCATGCCCGTGCCTCCGGGTGCGTAGGACCATTCGGCGTCGGCCGCCCAGTCCATGATCGCCGCGATGCCTTCGCGGGTGGAGGGGCTCGGTTCAGGGGTCGGCGTCGTCTCCGCGCTCGGCGCGTCGGCCTCGGGCGTCGGTCCCTCCGGGACCGCGATCGACGACGCCGAAGGCGTCGGTTCACCGCTGTCCCCCTCGGCTCCCGCGCACCCCGTAGCCGCGCTCACCACCAGCACCATCACACCTGCACGCACGGCAGAGCGTCGCATCGTCCCATCCCCCCGTCTGGTCGACGGGTTCCACCCTAACCAGGGCGAACACGGACAGGTCAAGGTCCGTTTCTGCGGCGCTACCGGGAATAGGTCGCGACCAGCCTCGCCTGCTCGATCACCGCGTCGTCGTACGCGTGCAGGAACGCGTCGCGCGAGGGCTCGCCGATGACCGGGCGCGCGAGCGCGTAGACCCAGAAGTAGTAGCGGTGGTCGCCGTGGCCGAAGGGCGGGAACGGGCCCACGTAGCCGATGCCGCCGTCGTCGTGGGGGCCGGGCCTGCCGGCGTCGACGTCGATCTCGCCCTCGACCGCGGGCAGCCCGTAGAGCGTCCAGTGCGTGAAGCCGTGCGCCATCGGGGCGTCGGGGTCGTGGCACACGAGCGCGAGCTCGACCGTGCCCTCGGGGATGCCGGCGACCACCATGCGCGGGGTGTCGGCGCCGTGCTGACCGGCGAACTTGTCATCGATGCGCTCGCCCCAGGCGATGTCGGGGCTGGCGAGTGCGAGATCCTTCACGGCCACGAGAGGCTCCTTCCGTTCCGGTCCGTGTCCATCATGCGCGAGCACGCGCGGCGGTGCCACAGGGCTGCGACGCCCGTCAGCGGTCAACCAGCGATCAAGGAGTTCTGGAAGCCGCAGTGCTCGACGCCACCGGGTTCTCGGGGCATCTCAGTGACGAACGGGACGTACATCGCCGCGAGCCCGTCGTCGATGAGCTCCGCATACTCCGGCGCACCCATCCAGAACCTCTGCTCGGGCTCGACCGCGAGGGGCGCCGACGCCGGCGGCGCAGCACGGACCTCGATGCCGACGATGCCGACGCCCTGGTAGTAGCCCTCGACCCGGGTCTGAGGGCAGACCCCGCCCCAGGCGACGACGGGCGCGATCTGGATCGGGTACAGCTCGCCCTCGATCTCCCGCAGCGCCACGTCCTTCACCAGCAGACCGGTGCCGTAGTCCGCGCAGGACAGGTCGACGTCCGACGTCACCCAGAGCACCTCGTCCACACGGATCGCGCCGTCGAGCGCCGTCACCGAGTTGACCCGGTCGCCGCAGTGGACGTCCTTGGCGACCGGGTAGATCACCTGCTCGGCGACCGTCTCGCCGTCGGGCCCTTCACGCGCCAACCACACGTACCAGAGGGTCTGCATGGTGAAGGCGCGCTCCTCGACGATGGGGATCACCGCGTCGAGCAGCCCGTCGCCGTCCATGTCGACCTCCACCCCCTCGTCGAGGTAGTAGACGGTCTCGACATCGGGCTCGGCGCGTCCGTCGCGGATCTCGATCGGGATCGGTGCGAACCAGCCTGCGTTGGCGAACGACCAGTCGGCGTCCGAGACGTACTCCGTGATCGCCTCGAGACCGCCGACGACAGGCGTGTCCGGCGTGGGTGTCTCCGACGGCGCGACCGCGACCGCGGGCTCGGCTGAGGACGCCGCGACGGGGGGTGACTCCGACGCCGACTCCTGCTCCGACGTCACGGCCGGGCTGCACGCGCCCAGCGCCGCCAGACCTGCCCCGATCACCACGCACGCGCGCACGCGCCAGCCCGAGCCCCGCATGGTCTCGTCCCCCCGGATTCGGCCTCAGCGCGCCTTCACAGTAGGCACGCCGGATCGACCGGGGTCAAGGAACGCGCACGAAAGCCGCGCGGCGCATCGTCCGCGTCAGATGACCTGCGTCATCCAGCCGTAGGTGTCCTCGGCGCGGCCGTACTGGATGTCCGTGAGGCGCTGGCGGACCTTGAGGGTGACCGGGCCGGGCTCGCCGTCGCCCACGGTGACGTCGAAGTCCTCCGAGGCCATGCGGCCCACGGGGGTCACGATCGCCGCCGTGCCGCACGCGAAGACCTCGACGATGTCGCCGTCCTCGATGCCCTGGCGGAGCTCGGTGAGGGTGATGTCGCGCTCGACCACCTTGAGGTCCTCGTCCTCGACCAGCTGGATGATCGACGAGCGCGTCACGCCCTCGAGGATGTTGCCGTTGAGGATCGGGGTGAGCACGGTGCCGTCCTTGTGGACCGCGAAGACGTTCATGCCGCCCAGCTCCTCGAGCACCGAGCCGGTGGCCGCGTCGAGGTAGAGGACCTGGTCGAAGCCGCGCTCGATGGCCGCCATCTGCGGGCGCAGCGAGGCCGCGTAGTTGCCGCCGCACTTCGCGGCGCCGGTGCCGCCCGGGCCGGCGCGGTGGTAGTCGCGCTCGACCCAGATGCTCACGGGCTTGACGCCGCCCTTGAAGTACGGCCCCGAGGGCGAGGCGATGAGCAGGTAGTCGACGCGCTTCGGCGCGCGAAGCCCCAGGAAGACGTCCGTGCCGATGAGGAACGGGCGAAGGTAGAGCGAGGTCTCCGGAGCGTCGGGGACCCACGCCTGGTCGATCTCGACGAGCGCGTGGATCGACTCCATGAAGTCCTCGACCGGGAGCTCCGGGAGCGCCATGCGCCACGCGGAGCGGTTGAGACGCTCGGCGTTCGCGACAGGACGGAAGAGGTGCACCGAGCCGTCGGCCCAGCGGTACGCCTTGAGCCCCTCGAAGATCTCCTGCGCGTAGTGAAGCACGGAGGCGGCGGGGTCCATCTGCAGCGGACCGTAGGGCTCGACGCGACGGTCGGCCCAGCCCTCGTCGGCGGTCCAGGTCATGTGGGCCATGTGGTCCGTGAACTGGAGGCCGAAGGCCAGGTCCTTGAGGCGCTCGGCGCGCTCGGCGTCGGTGGCCGGGTTCGGGTTGCGGACGACCCGGAAGGCCTCCGCGGTGGACGATGCAGCGGTGTCGGTCACGTCGAAGCCTTCCTGTGATGCTGAGTGGATAAGAGAGTAGTGCGCCCTGGCAGTCGGTAGGTGCCGGAATCTGGGTCAGACTCCGCACTCACCGACTGCCAGCGCACGGATGCGGGCTAGCCGCGGATGCGGGCGGCGATCGCGTCGCCGACCTGCGAGGTGGACCGGGGGCCGTTGCCCTCGGCGCCGCCGGCGACCTTGGCCGCGGCATCGGCCGCGACCGCGTCCTCGACCTTCTGCGCCAGCTCCTTGTGGCCCAGGAAGTCGAGCATCATGCCGACGGACAGGACGGTCGCGGACGGATCCGCGATGCCCTCGCCGGCGATGTCGGGCGCCGAACCGTGGACCGGCTCGAACATCGACGGCCCAGTCTTGTCGGGGTTGACGTTGCCGGAGGCCGCGAGACCGATGCCGCCGGAGATCGCCGCGGCCTCGTCCGTGAGGATGTCGCCGAAGAGGTTGTCGGTGACGATGACGTCGAACGATGCGGGCGCCGTGACCAGCTTGATGGTCGCCGCGTCGACGTGCAGGTAGTCCCACGTGACGTCCGGGAACTCCGGCGCGACGGCCTCGACCGTGCGGCGCCACAGGTGACCCGCGTGGACGAGCACGTTGTGCTTGTGCACCAGGGTGACGTGCTTCCGCTCGCGCCCGGTCGCGACCGAGAACGCGTAGCGGACCACGCGCTCGACGCCGTGACGGGTGTTGACGGAGACCTCGGTCGCGATCTCGTGGGGCGTGTCGACGCGCAGCGCGCCGCCGTTGCCCACGTACGGACCCTCGGTGCCCTCGCGGACCACCACGAAGTCGATGTCGCCAGGCTCGCTCAGCGGCGAGACCTCGCCCGGGTACAGGCGGCTGGGGCGCAGGTTGACGTACTGGTCGAGCTCGAAGCGGAGCTTGAGCAGCAGGCCGCGCTCGAGCACGCCCGACGGCACGGTCGGGTCGCCGATCGCGCCCAGGAGGATGACGTCGTGGCCCTTGATCGCCTCGAGGTCCGCGTCGGTGAGGGTCTCCCCCGTCGCGTGCCAGCGCTTCGCGCCGAGGTCGAACTCGGTGGTCTCGAACGTGATGTCGGTGCCCTCGGTCGCGGCGGCGAGGCACTTGAGCCCCTCCGCCACGACCTCCGGGCCGATGCCGTCGCCGGCGACTACTGCGAGGCGGTACGTGGTCATCGAGGCTCCCTCGGTCGAATGATGTCGCGCCGCGCGATCGGGGGGCGACGGCTTCACGCTCATCCTAGGGGAAGTGTCCACATGTTGGGGACAGCGTCTCGCATAGCGAGATGCGGAGGGGTGCTCGATCACCCTTCACCGACGAAGTCGAGCCCCTCGATCGCGCTGTCGACGAAGGTGACGTACCAGTCGTAGCCGACCCGCTCAACGGGGACGGCCGCCTCGACGGCGATCACGCCATCCGGCCCGTCGAGCAGGTACAGGCGCACGGGCGACGTCGCCGTGATGGTCCGGTGCAGGTGGGTGCCGTGGTCGTCGATGAGGTAGGCGGCTGCCGGCTCCCCGACCGCTCCGGGGCAGGTGAGCTCCCAGTCCGGCGCGAGCGCAAGGTCCATCCGATATCCGGGCAGCCCGCCGACCTCGGCGGGTTCGTCAACCGCGACATCGAGCGCGGATCGCGTGGCGAGCGCATGGTGGATCGCCTCGAGGTCGCTGCCGACCTTGGGAGCCGCGGTGTCGCCGCACGGCGAGCGGGGGGTCAGCGGGTTCGCGAAGACCTCGACGGACGGCACCGCCACCGCCCCCGGCACCACCCAGTCGGGCAGGCGGAGGACGAGGTCGCCCTCAGGGAGCCTCGTCGCGGACCAGCCTTCGGGCAGCTCGTACGCGACGTCGAGCGGCGGGTAAGCGACGTCGAGCGGTCGGTATCCGGCGATCGGTGAGCCGGAGTCGTCCGGCGGCACCAGCACGGAGTACCCGTCCGAACCGACCGCGTGAGGGACGCAGACGGCCGCGGGCTCGCAGACAGCGGCTCCCGGCGCGCGGGCGTCCGCGCTCACCTGCGACACCAAGGCGGCACCCGCGACCAGCGCGGCCGCGGTCCCGCCAGCGGCGATCCATGTGGTGGTGGTGATCATGATGACCTCCTTCTGGTCGCCCTCAGTCGACGCGAGGCGCGTATGGCCTCGGTATGCAGAGCGCGTGGCGCGGTATGCGTCCGGTATCCGCTCGCGCGCTGGTCCTTGACCCGGGTCCTGCTCCCGCCGAGACTCGAGACGTGAGGGTCGCGGTCCTCGGGGGGAGGGGCGTCTCGGACGAGCCGAGAGTCAGCCCACGGGAGCGCGCTGTGCTCGAGGCGCTCCTGGTGAGCCGACCGGCGGACGCGAGCTCCGCCGCGCTCGCCGAGGCGGTGTGGGGGGAGGATCCGCCGGCGACCTGGGCCAAGCAGCTGCAGGCCTCGATCGGACGGCTCCGCAAGGCGTACGGCGCGGCGGCGATCGTGACCGTCGCCGGCGGATACCGCATCCTCCCCCGGGGCGCCGGCGGACCGCTCGAGGTCGACGTCGACGAGTTCGAGGAGGCCATCTCGCGTGCGAGAGAGCTCAGCGCAGCCCGTGAGCATCCGCGCGCGGCGACCGTGCTCGAGCGGGCGCTCGCCCTCTGGGAGGGACGACCCTACGCCGATCTCGAGGAGTGGCCCCCGGCGCACGACGAGGCCGACCGGCTCAGCGAGCTGCGCGCGGCAGCAGAGGATGATCTGCTCGAGGCGAGGCTCGCCGCCGGGGATCACCGTGCGGTCGCGGAGCACGCCTCCGGCCTGTGCGCGGCCGAGCCGTATCGCGAGCGACGGTGGCACGCTCTCGCGCTCGCGCAGTACAGATGCGAGCGCCAGGCCGATGCGCTCGCCACGGTGCGCCGGGCCCAGCGGAGGCTGGTGGACGAGCTCGGCATAGATCCGGGCGCATCGCTCGTCGCGCTCGAGCAGGCGATCCTGCGACACGACGAGTCGCTTCTCGCGGCGCCGGCGGCGCGGCCGCCGAGCCCCGACTGCCCGTACAAGGGACTCGCCGAGTACCAGCCCGAGGACGCCGAGCTCTTCTTCGGTCGCGACGACGACGTGCGCGCCGTCCTCGACACGCTCGAGCGCACCGGCTTCGTCACGGTGACAGGGCCGTCGGGCATCGGGAAGTCGTCGATCCTGCGCGCCGGCCTGGTGCCGGCGCTGCGCCGCCGCGGCCCCGAGCCCGTGCTGCTCGATGCGACCGCCGGCGTGGTCGACGTCGTGGCTGCTGCCGCCGGAGCGCCGATCATCGTCGACGACCTCGGCGCAGCCCTGACCGACGCGGACCGCGCGGGCGCGTTGTGCTCCGCGCTCGCGTCGGCGCACGAGGAAGGCAGGCTCGTGTGCATCGCGGTGCAGTCGCGGCATCTCGACGCGTGCGCCGCCCAGCCGGCCATCGGCGCGCTCGTCACCGCGGGAATCCACCTGGTGGCTCCGCCGACGGCGGCGGCGATCCGCGACGTCGTCGAACGCCCCGCGGTGCACAGCGGCCTCACGGTCGAGCACGGGCTCGTGGACGTGGTGCTCCACGACGCCTCACGTGTGGAGTCGGCGCTGCCGCTCCTCTCGCACGCGCTCGCCGCCACGTGGGAGCGCCGCGACGGCACCACCCTGACCATCGAGGCCTACGAGGCGACCGGCGGGCTCGCGGGCGCGGTCGCACGCTCCGCGGAGAGGGTGTTCGGCAACCTGACGGCGGAGCAGCGCGACGAGTGCCACGCGGTGATGCGTCGCCTCGTGACCGTCGACTCCACCGGGGCCGTCACGCTTCACGCCGCGGATGCCGCCGCGGTCGATGCCGTGCCTGCGCGTACGGAGGCCGTGGCGCGGCTCGTCGCCGCTCGTCTGCTGGTCGCGCGCGCGGACGACTTCCTCGTCGCGCACGAGTCCCTCACCCGCGAGTGGCCCCGACTCGCGGCGTGGCTGGACGACGACGTCGACACTCACCTGCTCGTCGCGCATCTCGCCGCCAGCGCGCGTGCGTGGGACGCGAGCGGAAGACACGCGGACGACCTCTACCGCGGCTCGCGACTGACGGCGGCGCTCGCATGGCAGGACGACTCGGCGGATGCGCTCGCGGAGGTCGAGCAGGACTTCCTCGCGGCATCCGCGGAGCGACACGACCAGGAGGCGGCCGCCCTTGCCGAGTCCGACGCGCGCGACCACCGCACCCGCCGCCGCGCAAGATTCCTCGGCGCCGTCGGCGCGGGCGCGGCGCTCGCCGCCCTCGTGCTCGGCGGCATGGCGGTCGCATCGCACCGGAGCGCCTCACGCCAGGCGGACGATGCGCTGGTGCAGACCCTCGCGGACGACGTCGCGACGCTCGCCGACAGCTCGCGCGAGGCTGCCGCACTCATCGCCGCCGAGCTGGCGCAGCGCTGGCCTGACGACCCCCGCGCGCGGGCGGCGCTGTTCGACGTCGCGGCCGCCCACCCCGACCTCGTACAGTCCGTCGTCACCGACGGCGCAACCGGGATCGCCGGTGCGTCCGACGCCGCCGGCGACATCATCGTCGCCACGCAGGCGGGCCTCGAGGTCCACGACCCGAGCACCCTCGAGGCACGGACGCGGATCGCGGACGCGCGGCTCACGCGAGGGGACCGTGCGGTCGCGGTCGCTCCCGACGGGTCGGTCGCGGTCGTGCTCGCTCAGGCGAGCGGCTGCGACACCGGCGCGGCGTGCGGGAGGATCACGTCGTACGACCTCGTCCGAGGCACGGTGCTGGCCTCCGAGCCTGCGACGGTCCCCGATGTCTCGGACAGCCCGCTCCAGGTCGCCATCGACGCCTCCGGCGCCGTGGTCGCGACCGTCGACCACAGTCGCGCAAGCGTCGACCTCCGCGACGCGCGCTCGCTCGGTGTGGTCACCTCGGTACGGGTGACCACACCCACCCCCAACAGGATCACGGTGGCCGCAGAGCCGGATGGCGCCTTCGTGATCGGATCCGAGGGATCGGTGAGCGTGGTCGATCCGACGAGCGGAGAGGTGCTGCAGTCGTGGGCGGTCGAGACGAGCGCGACCGGGCTCGGGATCGCGGTCACGGCGGATGGGCGTGCGCTCACCTCGGGCCCGAACCACGTCGCGCTCACCGACCTCGCGACCGGAGAACCGGCATGGATGGTGACGTTGCCGGACCCGCAGATGTACGCCTGCATGACGATGGTGGTGCCCGTCGCCGCGGAGAACTTCTACTGCGGCGGCGCGTTCGGCGAGGTCCAGGAGCGCACGCTCGACCGCGGCGGGCCCACCGGGCGCGCGTTCGACGTGCAGCACGGGTCCGCCGGCACGCTCGTGGCCTCCTCTACCGAGCTTCTCGCCTTCAGCTGGCGTTCGCCGGTCCTCACGCGGTGGGCGCTCGACGCGAAGGGTCCGATCCACCGTGTGATCGCAGGACCCGGCTACATCGTCGGGGACGGCTACCGTGACGACGGGCTCGCGCTGCTCCTCTGCGAGATGCACGGCGAGGATGAGCCCTGCACGTACGGGGTGTGGAGCATCCCGGAGGACACCGCCGAGACCATCGTCACAGGCGAGGCGGACGGCCTCAGCTGGGCGTCCGAGGACACCGTGGTCGCGTACTTCCCGTCCACCGACGACATCGGCCGGTACGACCTCAGCGAGCAGCGCCGGACCCTCACCTACCCGATCGGCGCCGAGGTCGACCACCACTTCCGAAGCGACGCCGGCGACCGCCAGCTCGCGGCGGACCCCGACGGGACGGTGTGGCCCTTCGACCTCGCCAGCGGCGAGCCGGATGGCCCGACGATCGACGTCGAGGGCGTCGCGGCGCACATCGTCACCTCGCCCGACGACCGGTACGTGGTCGTGTCCTCCCACCTCGCCGGCGGAGGCCTGGGCGCGCAGGTCTTCGACCTGCAGACGGGCGCGCCCCTCTCCCCCTTCGTGGACGGCCTCGAGAAGGCCGCGGTCAACGACGACGGCCTCGTCGTCGCGCAGATCGGGTCGCTGATCGGCCGCTACGACCTCGAGCTCAACCTCCTCGCGTCCACGGAGGGCTCGCGCGCGGAGATCGGCCGCTTCCAGTTCTCCGTCGACGGCGACGTGTTCCTCACCGCGGACCTCGGCCAGCGCAGCATGCTCTACGACTCCGCCACCGGTCGGCGCATCGCAGGACCGTTCCCCTCGCACGCGCCGCTCGCCTGGCCCGCGTGGCTCCGCCAGGACGGCCTCGAGGTCGCGGTGGACGAGTCGGAAGGCATCGGCATCTGGACGCTCGATCCCGACGCCTTGCGCGACGCGGCGTGTGCCGCCGCGGGCCGTGACCTCACCGCGGACGAGTGGGCCGCCTACCTCGCCCCGCTCGGTGAGTGGCGATCGACGTGCGGCTTCGGCGACGAGCCGTACGACGCATCGTCCTGAGGCACGACGAAGGGGAGGCCCCGTGCGGGACCTCCCCTTCGCGTCGTTCCGGTGAGCGGGATCAGCGCGCGGCGGAGCCGTCGACGTAGTCCTTGTCCGCGGTCGCACCGGACCACGAGAACAGCGCGCGGAGCTCCTTGCCCGTCTTCTCGATCGGGTGGCTCTCCTCCTTGGCGCGGAGCTCCTTGAACTCGGGGGCGCCGGCGTCCTGATCGCCGATGAAGCGGGTCGCGAAGGCGCCCGACTGGATGTCCGCGAGGACCTCCTGCATCGCCTTCTTGACGTCAGGCGTGATGACGCGCGGGCCCGAGACGTAGTCGCCGTACTCGGCCGTGTCGGAGATCGACCAGCGCTGCTTGGCGATGCCGCCCTCCCACATGAGGTCGACGATGAGCTTGAGCTCGTGGAGGACCTCGAAGTAGGCGATCTCGGGCTGGTAGCCGGCCTCGGTGAGGACCTCGAAGCCGTACTGGACCAGGTGCGACGTGCCGCCGCAGAGCACGGCCTGCTCGCCGAACAGGTCGGTCTCGGTCTCCTCGGTGAAGGTGGTCTTGATGACGCCCGCACGGGTGCCGCCGATCGCCGAGGCGTAGGACAGCGCGGTCGCCCACGCCGAGCCCGACGCGTCGACCTCGACCGCGATGATGTCCGGGATGCCGCGGCCCGCGACGTACTCGCGGCGCACGGTGTGGCCCGGGGCCTTCGGGGCGATGAGGATGACGTCGACGCCCTGCGGGGCCTCGATGTAGCCGAAGCGGATGTTGAAGCCGTGCGCGAACGCGAGGGTCTTGCCCTCGGCCAGGTTCGGGGCGATGTCGTTCGCGTAGATGGTGCGCTGGTGCTGGTCCGGCGCGAGGATCATGATGACGTCCGCCCACGCGGTCGCGTCGGCGACGTTCTGGACGGTGAAGCCGTCCTCCTCGGCCTTCGCGATCGACTTCGAGCCCTCACGCAGCGCGACGCGGACATCGACGCCCGAGTCACGGAGGTTCTGGGCGTGGGCGTGGCCCTGCGAGCCGTAGCCGACGATCGCGACCTTCTTGCCCTGGATGATCGAGAGGTCGGCGTCCTTCTCGTAGAACAGCTCAGCCATGCGGATATCTCCTTCTTGGGGTGACTTGCTAGGGGTGACGATCAGGCGGTGGCGACGCGGTCGAGCGCACGCTCCGTGATGGAGCGGGCGCCGCGGCCGATGGCGACGGTGCCGGACTGGACGATCTCGCGGACGTCGTGCGGCGCGAGGGCCGCGAGGAGCGCCTCGAGCTTGTCGGGCGTGCCCACGGCCTCGATCACCACGGAGTCCGTGGAGACGTCGACCACGTGGGCGCGGAACAGGTCCACGATCTGCAGGACGTCGGTGCGCTGACGCGCATCGGCCCGGACCTTGACCAGCAGCAGGTCGCGCTGGACCGAGCGGCCCTCCTCGAGCTCGACGATCTTGAGCACGTGGACCAGCTTGTTGAGCTGCTTGGTCACCTGCTCGAGCGGGAGCTCGTCGACGTCGACGACGACGGTGATGCGCGAGATCTCGGGGTGCTCGGTCTGGCCGACCGCGAGCGAGTGGATGTTGAACGCGCGGCGCGAGAAGAGGCCGGCGACGCGTGCGAGGACGCCGGGCTTGTTCTCGACCAGCACGGACAAGGTGTGCTTCGTCATGCGGGTCAGTCCTCCCGGTCCCACTGGGGCGCGATGCCCTTGGCGTACTGGATCTCGTCGTTCGACTTGCCGGCGGCGACCATCGGCCACACCATCGCGTCGCGCGACACGGTGAAGTCCACGACCACGGGCTGGTCGTCGATCTCGTTGGCGCGCTTGATGGTCGCGTCGACGTCCGCGTCGGACTCGCAGCGCAGGCCCACGCAGCCCATGGCCTCCGCGAGCTTGACGAAGTCCGGGACGCGGCGCGTGCCGTGGCCGGTGTGCAGGTCCGTGTTGGAGTAGCGCTGGTCGTAGAACAGCGTCTGCCACTGGCGGACCATGCCGAGCGACGAGTTGTTGATGATCGCGACCTTGATCGGGATCTCGTTGATGGCGCAGGTGACCAGCTCCTGGTTGGTCATCTGGAAGCAGCCGTCGCCGTCGATCGCCCACACCTGCTTGTCGGGCGCGCCGACCTGGGCGCCCATCGCGGCGGGGACCGAGAAGCCCATGGTGCCCAGGCCGCCCGAGTTGATCCACGTGTTGGGGTGCTCGTACTTGATGAACTGGCTGGCCCACATCTGGTGCTGGCCCACGCCCGCGGTGTAGATGGTGCGGTCGGGGTCGTTGAGCTCGCCCAGGCGCTGGATCACGTGCTGCGGGCTCGAGAGCTGGTCGTTGGTGGGCGTGTAGCCGAGCGCGTAGGTGCTGCGCCAGTCGTCGAGCTGCGCCCACCAGGCCTCGAGGTCCGGCTTGCCGTGACGCTCGTGCTCCGCGGCGAGCGCGGGCACCAGGGCGGCGAAGACGTCCTTGAGATCGCCCACGATCGGCACGTCGACCGCGCGGTTCTTGCCGATCTCGGCCGGGTCGATGTCCGCGTGGACGATGGTCGCGTGCGGGGCGAACGAGTTGAGCGCGCCCGTGACGCGGTCGTCGAAGCGCGCGCCGAGCGAGACGACGAGGTCCGCCTTCTGCATCGACGCGACGGCCGCCACGGTGCCGTGCATGCCGGGCATGCCCAGGTGCTGCGGGTGCGAGTCGGGCAGCGCGCCGCGCGCCATGAGCGTGGTGACCACGGCCGCGCCGGAGAGGTCGACCAGCTTGCGCAGGCCCTCCGAGGCGCCGGCGCGGATCACGCCGCCGCCCACGTAGAGCACGGGGCGGCGCGCGGTCGCGAGCAGGCGCGCGGCCTCCTGGATGGTCTTCTGGTGCGGGCGGGCGCCGTTGTTGAAGCCAGGCAGCTCGATGCGGCCGGGCCACTGGAACGTGGTGGTCGCCTGCTGCGCGGACTTCGCGATGTCGACGAGCACCGGGCCGGGGCGGCCGTGGCTCGCGATGTAGAAGGCCTCCGCGATCGCCTTGGGGATCTCGGCGGGGTCCGTCACCAGCACGTTGTGCTTGGTGATGGGAGCCGTGATGCCGACGATGTCGGCCTCCTGGAAGGCGTCCGTGCCGATCATGGCGGCGCCCACCTGGCCGGTGATCGCGACCATGGGGATCGAGTCCATGTTCGCGTCGGCGATCGGGGTGACGAGGTTGGTGGCGCCGGGACCCGAGGTCGCGATGCAGACGCCCACCTTGCCGGTCGCGTGGGCGTAGCCCTGCGCCGCGTGCCCCGCGCCCTGCTCGTGGCGGACGAGGATGTGACGCAGCTTCTGCGAGTCCATCAGCGGGTCGTAGGTCGGGAGGATCGCGCCGCCGGGGATCCCGAAGACGTCGGTCGCGCCGGCGCACTCGAGCGAGCGGATGATCGCCTCGGCGCCCGTCATCTGCGCGCCGTTGAGCGCGGGATCGGGGTTCGACTGCGGCGTGGGGCGTGCCAGCGTGGGCGCGCCCGGCGCCTGGCGGGCGATGCGGGCCGCGGGCACGCCCGGCTTGGCCTGAACCTGTGCCATCTTCTCTCCTGGTCGATCGAGGTGGAGGCGGTCCCTGCGTCCGCCTCGCATGGAAAGACCCCTCAGCCGGGTGGCATCGGGGTCAGCGCGCGGACGAGTTCGGGGCTACCGGTCGCGGTCCGCGCGCCTGGTAACTCGTACAAGGATCGTCTGCATGTCAGCGACTCTACGCCCGGGTCCGGGCGGGTGTCGCCATATGTGACATGAATCTCACATCGTGGTTCACCATCTTGAATTATGAGACGGAGCCACGAGCGGCGCGGCATTCGCCCCTTCTGGGAAGCTCTCGCCATCCATCCTTGCACCAGGGACGTCGGTACCTATTGACACTCTGTCAATGAGCGCTACGGTCACGGCATGGACCAGCGCCGCTCCCGCATCGTCAAGGCTCCCGACGAGCGCCACGACGAGATCGTCGCCGCCGCGCGCCTGATGTTCTCGCGCCAGGGGGTCCGCGGCACGACCTTCCAGCACATCGCCGACGAGGTCGGGGTGACGCGTGGCCTCGTCTACCACTACGCCGGGTCGATGGATCAGCTGGTGACGCAGGTGCTCGACGCATGCGTTGCCGACTTCGCCGACGAGCTCCGCTCATGGGACGCCGCACGCACCCCCGGCGACATCGACGGCGCCGTGCGGACCTACGTCGACCTGTTCCGGCGCAACCTCCCCCATCGCATCGACGGCGAGGCGCACACCGCGAGGCCTCTGCCCCGGTTCGACGACGCAGGGCTCTACGTCCGCTACCTCGACCAGTCGGTGGACGCGCTGCTGGACGTCCTCGAGGCGACCACCATCCCCGCGTACGCGGCGCGGCACACCATCGAGATCCACCACGTGCGCGCCACGTTCGCGATGCTCCTCCACGGCATCGTCGGCGTGATGCGCACCACCCCCGACATCGGCGACGACGTGCTCGCCGATCTGGTCCGCCAGACGCTCCGTCTGGCTTCTCCCCCCTCCCGGGGCCCCGACCGGGACCAACCGCTCGAAGGAGAGTGAGATGTTCCTGTTCGAATCGATCACGCTGGCCCAAGGGGTCATGTGGTTCGTGGTCCTCGGAGCCCTGATCGGGCTCAACGAGCTGTCACGACGAGGGCCCTGGGCCGGCATGTTCTTCTTCATCGCCGTGCCCGTGGTGCTGACGATCTTCGTGTGGCCGCACACCGCGGGCGAGGACTCGTCGACCGGCACCTGGTTCCACTGGGTGAAGGTCTACTCCGCGCTCGCCGGATGCCTCGGCTTCCTCGCGATCCGCTACATCCCGCGGTTGCAGAAGAACCGCTGGGCGCTCATGTTCCCCGCCGCGATCCTCGCGCTCAACATCTTCGAGGCCTGCCTCCGCGACTTCGAGGTGGGCGCGATGGGCGCCGACGGCATGGTCGACGGCGTGTACATGCTGTCCGGGTCCTGGAACTGGATGAACGGCGTCGCGGGCCTCATCAACCTGCTCGCGATCACGGGCTGGATGGGCATCTACATCTCCCGCGACAAGACCAAGGACATGATCTTCCCCGACATGATCTGGCCCTGGATCATCGCGTACGACCTGTGGAACTTCGCCTACGTCTACAACTGCGTCGGCGACCACTCGTTCTACGCGGGCGCCGCGCTGCTCATCTCCTGCACCATCCCCGCGTTCTTCCTGCGCAAGGGCGCATGGCTCCAGCACCGGGCGCACACGCTCGCGTTCTGGATGATGTGGACGATGGCCGTGCCGGCCTTCGTCTCCGACTCGTCCTTCGCGGTCGACTCCTCGCACGACCCGGCGGCGCTCTTCACCGTGTCCGCGATCGCGCTCGCGGCCAATGTCGCGCTCGCCGTCCTCCAGATCCGCAAGATGGTCACCGGCCGCAAGAACCCCCTCAAGGTCGAGATCTACGACGACACCGCGGCCTACCGCCGCGTGGTCGAGACCATCCCCGGTGCGTCCGACGCGCAGCTCGCGGCCGCGGCCGTCGAGCGCGAGCGCGCCACGGTCACCGCCTGATCGCCGCAGGATCGGAACGCGCGGAGGCCCCGCATCGTCCCTTCCGAGGGACGATGCGGGGCCTCCGTCATGGTGCGACGCGGCTCAGCTGAGGACGGCGCCCTTCGAGGCCGAGCCCACGAGCTTCTGGTACTTGCCGAGGACGCCCTTGGTAAAGCGCGCGGGGATGGGCTCCCAGCCCTCCTTGCGGGCCTCCATCTCCTCGTCGGACACGAGCACCTCGAGGGTGCCGTTGGCGACATCGAGCGTGATCCTGTCGCCGTCGCGCACGAACGCGATCGGGCCGCCGTCGACGGCCTCCGGCGCGATGTGGCCGACGCACAGGCCGGTGGTGCCGCCGGAGAAGCGGCCGTCCGTGACGAGCAGCACGTCCTTGCCCAGGCCCGCGCCCTTGATGGCGGCGGTGATGGCGAGCATCTCGCGCATGCCGGGGCCGCCCTTGGGGCCCTCGTAGCGAATGACGACGCAGTCGCCCTTCTGGATCTCGCCCGCCTCAAGCGCGTCGAGCGCGGCACGCTCGCGGTCGAAGACGCGGGCGGTGGCCTCGAAGACGTCGTCGTCGAAGCCCGCCGACTTCACCACCGCGCCCTCAGGGGCGAGCGAGCCCTTGAGGATGGTGATGCCGCCGGACTTGTGAATCGGGTTGTTGAGCGCGCGGACCACGCGGCCGTCGATCGCGGCGGGCTTGAGCTCGTCCATGTTCTCGGCGAGGGTCTTGCCCGTGACGGTCATGACGTCGCCGTGCATGAGGCCCGCGTCGAGCAGCGTCTTCATGACGGCAGGGACGCCGCCCACGCGGTCGACGTCGTTCATGACGAACTGGCCGAACGGCTTGAGATCACCCAGGTGCGGAACCTTGGCTGCGACGCGCGCGAAGTCGTCGAGCGTGAGGTCCACCTCGGCCTCGTTCGCGATCGCGAGCAGGTGGAGGACGGCGTTGGTCGAGCCGCCGAAGGCCATCACCACGGCGATGGCGTTCTCGAACGCCTCCTTGGTCATGATGTCCCGGGCGGTGATGCCCAGGCGCAGCATGTTGACCACGGCCTCGCCGGACTTGTGCGCGTAGTAGTCGCGGCGGCGGTCGGCGCTCGGCGGGGCGGCGGAGCCGGGGATCGACATGCCGAGCGCCTCGCCCACGGACGCCATCGTGTTGGCCGTGTACATGCCGCCGCACGCGCCCTCACCCGGGCAGATCGCCTTCTCGATCGCGAGACGGTCCTCCTCGGACATGAGACCGGCGGCGCAGGCGCCCACGGCCTCGAAGGCGTCGATGATGGTGACGTCCTTCTCGGTGCCGTCCGAGAGCTTGACGTGGCCGGGCATGATCGAGCCGGCGTAGAGGAAGACGCTCGCGAGGTCGAGGCGCGCCGCGGCCATGAGCATGCCGGGCAGCGACTTGTCGCAGCCCGCGAGCAGGACGCTGCCGTCGAGGCGCTCGGCCATCATCACGGTCTCGACCGAGTCGGCGATGAGGTCGCGCGAGACGAGCGAGAAGTGCATGCCCTCGTGGCCCATCGAGATGCCGTCGGAGACGGAGATGGTGCCGAACTCGAGCGGGTAGCCGCCGCCGGCGTGGACGCCGTTCTTCGAGGAGGCGGCGAGGCGCTGCAGCGAGAGGTTGCAGGGCGTGATCTCGTTCCACGAGGAGGCGATGCCGATCTGCGGCTTCGCGAAGTCGTCGTCGCCGAGACCGACCGCGCGGAGCATGCCGCGCGACGCGGTCGCCTCCAGGCCATCGGTGACCTGGCGCGAGCGGGGCTTGATGTCGGGAGTCTGCGTCATACGCGCGAGTCTAGGGCGCTCGCGTGGGACGCGGCGCCCGCATCGTGGACACGGACGATGCGCGGCCGGGCCGCCGGGGCGCGCAGCGCGGGGTCAAGGGGTTCTATGCGAGGTCCTCGCGCATTTCATGCACGAAGGGCGGCGGACGGGCGGCGGCGACGGGCGGCGGCGGACGGGCGGCGGCGCGGCGGTGCGGCGGTTTGGGATCGTCAGGCCGTGCGAGCGCGACGCTCGCGCATGAAAGGTGCGAGGACCGCGACCCTTGCCCCACCGCGCTTCGGTTGCTTGTGCGTGAAAGGTGCGAGGACCGCGGAGGGCCGGATCGCGACCGCCGCCAACGTTCACCGAGGATTCACCGCGCGATGTCCTGTTCGTCACCTTCGCGTCGATACGTTGAGGACGGCCCCGCGCCCGTTCTGGCAGGGACGATGCGCTCCCGGAGGCCGCAGACCGACCCGGAGGACCCGATGAAGCCGTTCCTTGCCGCCTGCGCGGCCGCCACCCTCGCCGTCGCGGCCGCCGCGCCCGCCGGCGCCGCCATCGTCGACGACCCGATCGCCCTCTCGGCGGACGGCGCCTCGCTCGCCCTCACGCCGCTCGGCACGTACGAGACGGGCGTGTTCGACGAGTCCGCCGCGGAGATCGTGGCCTTCCACGCGAAGAGCGCGCAGCTCTACAGCGTCGACGCCAACGCGGGCGCGGTGAACGTGCTCGACGCCTCCGACCCCACCGCGCCGACGCTGCTCGGCACGCTCGAGGTGGCCGGCATCGTCGATGCCTCCGGGACCTCGATCCCGGACGGCTCCGAGGCCAACTCCGTCGCCGTGCGCGACGACGGCCTCGTGGTCGTCGCCGTCGAGGCCGCGACCAAGACGGACCCGGGCTGGCTCGCGTTCTTCGACCTCGACGGCGAGGCGCTCGGCGCGGTGCAGGTGGGAGCGCAGCCGGACATGGTGACCGTGACCCCCGACGGCCGCATGGCCGTCTCGGCGAACGAGGGCGAGCCGAACGAGACGTACGAGATCGACCCCGAGGGCACCGTGAGCATCGTCTCCCTCCCGAGGAAGGTCGCGCCCCCGGCCCAGTCGGCCGTCCGCACCGCCGACTTCCACGCCTACGAGGGCGACGCGCTCCCCGAGGGCGTCCGCGTGTTCGGCCCCACGGCCGACGACGGCGAGGCGTACCCCGTGTCGCGCAACCTCGAGCCGGAGTATGTGGCGGTCGACGCGAGGTCCCGCACGGCGTACGTCACGCTCCAGGAGGCGAACGCGATCGCGGTGGTCGACCTGCGCTCCGCGACCGTCGCCGACCTGTGGTCGATGGGCACCAAGGACCTCTCGATCGAGGGCAACGGCATCGACCCGTCGGACAAGGACGATGCGATCGCCATCCAGACCGTGCCGCTCCGGAGCTTCTACATGCCCGACTCGATCGCGTCATACACCTCGCGCGGCATCACCTATCTGGTGACCGCGAACGAGGGCGACGCGCGCGACGACTGGAACGAGGGCACGGACGAGTACGAGGAGTCGACCCGCATCGAGGACCTCGCCGAGGACGGCCTGCTGTGCGACGGCCTTCTCACCGACGAGCAGCTCGAACGCGAGGTGCTCGGCCGGCTCGACGTCACCACCGCCTCGGGCTACAGCGAGGAGCTCGGGTGCTACGACGAGCTCTACGCCTTCGGCGGCCGGTCGTTCTCGATCTGGACCACCGACGGCGACCTGGTGTTCGACTCGGGCGACGACTTCGAGCAGCTCACCGCGGAGGCGCTGCCCGACTACTTCAACTCGACGAACGACGAGACCGAGTTCGACAGCCGCTCCGACGCCAAGGGCCCCGAGCCCGAGGGCGTCACCGTGGGCGAGCTGCGCGGCCGGACCTACGCCTTCGTCGGGCTCGAGCGCGTGGGCGGCGTGATGGTCTACGACATCACCTCGCCGGTCTCGCCGGAGTTCGTCACCTACGTCAACAACCGCGACTTCGAGGCGGACCCCGAGTCCCCCGAGGCGGGCGACCTGGGCCCCGAGGGCCTCGCGTTCATCGCCGCGAAGGACTCCCCCACCACGGAGGCGATGCTCGCGGTCGGCAACGAGGTCTCGGGCACCACGACGCTGTTCTCGGTCGAGACGCTCAAGGACAAGGCGTCGAAGCAGGGCAAGAAGGGCAAGCGTCGCCGCTGACGCGCCGCGCACAGGAGGCCGGATCGGGCGCTGCCCGGTCCGGCCTTCCGCATGCCCGGCCTGCCGCATGTCCGGTCGCACGTCCGACCGCGCGTCCGGGCCCCGCTTGACGTTGACGCGACGTCAACTCCTACCGTGGTCGACATGGACCTCGACATCTCCGCCGTCGCCCGGATCACCGGCGTGACGAGCCGCACGCTGCGTCACTACGACGCGATCGGGCTGCTCGCGCCCGCGGCGACCGGCCACGACGGCCGTCGGCGCTACGGCGAGGCCGAGCTGGTCCGCCTCCAGCACATCCTGGTGCTCCGCGAGCTCGAGGTCCCGCTCGACACCGTCGCGAGCATCGTCGACACGGACGATCCCGCGCTCACCGCCGCGCTCATGCGCGACCACCACTCCGCGCTGCTCGCACGGCGCGACCGCTTCGACGCGCTCGCGGAGACCGTCGAGCGCACCATCATCCGCCTCGAGAAGGGACTGCCCATGACCGCCGACGACATGTTCGAGGGCTTCGATCACGAGCGCTACGAGCCCGAGGCCCGCGAGCGCTGGGGGGACGACGCGGTGGAGGGCTCGAACGCCGCGTGGGCCACGCTCGGGCAGGACGGCCAGCGCGCGCACCTCGCGGAGCACGGCGAGATCGCCGCGGGGATCGCGCGGCTTGCGGCCGCCGACGTCGACGCAGGCGACGCCGAGGTGCAGGCGCTCGTCGCACGCCACCACGCCTGGGTCTCGCTCTTCTGGACGCCCGACCGCGACGCCTACGTCGGCCTCGGGCGCATGTACGCGGACGACCCGCGCTTCCGGGCGACCTACGAGAAGTTCGGCGACGGCACGGCCGAGCTGCTGCGGGACGCGATCGCCGTCTACGCCGAGGGTCTCGAGGGCTGACGGGAATGCGGCGCCCCACCTGGGGCGTTGCACCGCCGACCGCCTCGTCGGCGGCCGCCATACGACGATGGCGCGAGCACCTGAGGAAGGACCCTCCCCATGCCGGTCATCGGACTTCTGATGGGCAACCTGCCCCAGGCGCGCACCACGCGCCTGCTGTCGTCGCTGCTGCATGCGGCCGCCCCGTCGGGAACCAGGCTCGTCGAGCTCACGCCGACCGACCTCCCTCTCCACGGCCCGTACACGGACGCGCCGGTGCCGACCGCCGCGCTCGAGTGGAAGCGACGGCTCGAGGAGGTCGACGGGCTGCTGATCATCACGCCGACCCACGAGCGCGCGATCCCCGGCACCCTCAAGCACGCGCTCGACTGGGCGGTCGCCGCACGCAGTTCGCTCGTGGACAAGCCCGTCGTGATCGCCGGCGCCGCGGCACCCCGTCAGGGCAGCTTCATGGCGCTCGTCAACCTGCGCAGCGTCCTGAGCGACGCAGGCGCGCTGGTGATGCGCCAGCCCGAGCGCACGCTGACCGCGCAGGCGAGCGACTTCAGCGCGCACGGGCACTGCCACAGCGCGGAGCTCGACTCGCAGGCCCATGAGCTGCTCAGCGCCGCGGCGGGATACGTCGCGCATGTGGTCCGCGTGGGCGGCCCGGGGTCGCTCCCGTCCGTGCCGACGGACCCGATCCGCGCGGTGCGCGCGGCGCGCACTCCGGCCCCGCGGAGCCCCGCCGACGGGATCCCCGCCTTCTCTGACACGGCGTCGACCCCCGACCCGCTCGCGATCACCGCGGACCCCGTCCTCGGCACCATCAGCATGGACACGACGACGGGCGCACCCGCCTGAGCGGTACCGCTTCGCACGCGTCCCGCCTGGTCTACCAGGCATCGTCCATCCCGGTTTGTTGATGCGTCATCTTCTGGAATAGTTGATACGTCACCGTCGTTGCGGTGACCATCCGACGCCGTTGTCGGAGCCTCCATCCGCACCCTCTTCCAGGAGACACCATGACCCGCATCGGCTACATCGTCGGCTCGCTCTCGAGCACGTCCATCAACCGCCAGCTCGGACGCGCGCTCGAGACGCTCGCACCCGAGGGCATCGAGCTCGTCGAGCTCGACTTCTCCGCGCTGACCCTCTACACGCCCGACCACGACGCGGACTACCCGGTCGCGGCGCGCGAGTGGAAGGCCGCGATCGAGGGCGTCGACGGCGTCATCATCCTCACCCCCGAGTACAGCCGCTCGCTGCCGGGCGTGCTCAAGAACGCGCTCGACTGGGCCGCGCGCCCGTGGGGCACCAACTCGTTCAACGGCAAGCCCGTCGCGATCGCCGGCTCCTCGGTCGGCGCGATCGGCACCGCGGCGGCGCAGCAGCACCTGCGCGCGATCCTCGGCCACTTCAACGCGCCGACGCTCGGTCAGCCCGAGGTCTTCTTGACACACTCAAACGTCTTCGCTGCGGACGGCTCGCTGCTCGAGACCGCGCGTCCCGTGCTGGAGACCTTCCTCGCGGCCGCGATCGCGCACGTCGAGAAGCACGCGCCGGTCGCTGTCGCGTAAGCACTCGCGCAGACCCGAAGGCCCCGTCCGGCGTCGCGCCGGGCGGGGCCCTCTCACGTCCGGGCGCTCAGGCGTGCGCGAGCATCTGGAGCGCCACGACCGCCGCGGCGAGCACCGCGAAGGTGCCGAGGAGGACGACGCGCCGCGCCCACGTCGCGCCGACGCCACGCGCGGCGAGCCACACCACCACGGCCAGCCCCACCGCGACGGCGACGAGCGCCACCGACGTCGCCATCTGCTCGGAGAGCCAACCGGCGGCTCCGCCTGCGAGCACCACGACCGGGACGACGGCGACCGCGAGCGGCATGAGGGCGGCACGGACCGCATGCCGGAGCTCGCCGCGCTCGAGCCCGCGCTCGTGGATCACCAGGTGCGAGATCGCATGCGCGAGCATCATGGTCGCCGCGAGTGCCACCGCGGTGACGGCCAACGTCCCTGCAAGCCGAGCTGTCTCCTCGCCGCCGTGGGATGCGGTCGCGATCATCACCGCCACCAGCGTGAACGCGACGTAGATGGCCTCCGCGAGGGACTCCGCCCGCTCCTCGCCCGACGCGCGGCCGACGAACCGCCCGCGTCGCCCGTTGCGCCGCTTCATGGGCCGACCGCGGAGACGACCGCGCCGAGCATCACGGCATCGTTGGTCAATCCGCCTCCTCCAGGCTGGCAATGAGGGCGTGGAGGCCCTCCACCATCGTCGCCGCCAGGGCGGGCTCGCGCATCGCGAACGTCGCCATCTCCGACCCGAGCATCGCCACGTCCGCGGCGTCGACCACCGCCCGCCCCGCGGGCGTGAGCGTCACCACCCGCTCTCGACGCGAGGTCTCCGACGGCGCGGTCTCCGCATGCCCCGCCCTGCGCGCGCCGTCAAGGAGCCTGCTCACGGTGCCCTTCGTCAGCCCCAGGCGATCAGCGATGGCCTGCTGGGTCACAGGACCGGTCCGCGCGTGAACGACGCTCAAGACCATGTATTGACCCAACGAGACGCCGGTCGCGCGCGCGACCACGGCATCGGCGTGGCGCTCCATCATCGTGGCCGCCTTGCGCATGGCGAACCACAGTTGCTCGGCAGGGGTCGTCTCGCTCGTCACGTCGGAAAGTCTAGCGCTCAACCGTTTGACGCTCAACGCTCTTCATGGGATGGTTGAGTATCAAACTGTTGCAAGGAGTGCACCATGAACACCCTGATCGTCTTCGACCACCCGTACACCCGCACCGCATCCGAGAACGTGCCCCACCAGCGCAGCTTCACCGCGGCCATGACCGCCGCCGCCGAGCGCGGCCTGGAGCGCGCAGGCCACCACATCGACCTCATCGACCTGCACGCCGACGGCTTCAACCCCGTCATGAGCGCCGACGACCTCGCCGCGTGGCGCACCAAGAAGGTCGTCGACCCCCAGGTCGCCGACTACCAGCGGCGCGTCTTCGCCGCCGACCGTCTCGTCTTCGCGTTCCCCATCTGGTGGGAGTCCATGCCCGCCCTCACCAAGGGCTTCCTCGACCGCGTCCTGACCAAGGGCATCGTCTACTCCGAGCCCAAGAAGGGCCGCCCCTTCGTCAACCACCTCGACCGCCTCCAGGGCGTCACCGCGCTCACCGTGATGAGCACGCCCCAGTGGATCTACCGCACCGTCTTCGGCAGCCCGCTCACGAAGATGATGTTCCGCGGGACGTTCCGGAAGATGGGCGTGAAGAACCTCACGTGGATCAACGAGTCCGACCCGGCAGGGCGCACCCTCGAGCAGCGCCGGGCCTCGCTCGCAGGAATCGAGGCGCGCTTCGCGCGAGCGTGAACGGCTCGCCGAACGCGGGTCGGCCCGGCCAGCCCGAGGTCTTCCTCCAGCACACCGCGGTGTTCTCCGCGGACGGCGAGGTCCTCGACTCCGCCCGCCCGGTGCTCGAGGGCTTCCTCGCGGCCGCGATCGCGCACGTCCAGAAGCACGCGCCGATCGCCGTCGCGTAGTTCCTGCATTCAGGCCGTGGGCCCCGTCCGGCTATCGCCGGACGGGGCCTTGCACTGCTCGCGCCGACGATCGCATCGCTTCGCCTCGCGCCGCAGCGCGCTTGCCGCGGGGACGATGGTCCCGAGACTGCTTGACATCTGTTGCTTACCGTGGACAGGTACCCAAGCACCGGCGACGAAGCCGGATCCCATACCCCGAAAGGACGGGTCCACGATGAACCACCAGGAGCACTACGACGACGTGATGTGCGGCATCGGCGCGCTCGGCGAGCACATCCCCGGCACCATCAAGAGCTTCTTCTCGCTCCACCACGCGGCCCTCGCCGACGGTGCGCTGCCGAAGTCGACCAAGGAGCTCCTGGCGCTCGCGATCGCGATCTCGGTGCGCTGCGGCGGCTGCATCACCTGCCACGTCAAGGACGCCCTCGCCTCGGGCGCGACCCCCGAGCAGGTCTACGAGACCATCGGCGTCGCGATCCTCATGGGCGGCGGCCCCTCGGCCGTCTACGGCAACGAGGCGCGCAAGGCCGTCGAGGCCTTCGCCGGCGTTCCGGCCTAAGCACCACATTCACGAAGGCGGGGATCCCTCCGGTCCCCGCCTTCGTCGCGCCTGCGCAGATTCTCCGACGAGGACTTCATCTGCGCACGCGGCGCACGCCCTTGGCCAGCCCGAGGTCTTCCTCCAGCACACCGCGGTGTTCTCCGCGGACGGCGAGGTGCTCGACTCGGCGCGCCCCGTGCTCGAGGGCTTCCTCGCGGCCGCGATCGCGCACGTCGAGAAGCACGCGCCGGTCGCCGTCGCTTAGCACCCGCCCTCCAAGGCGAAGGCCCCCGTCCGGCGTCACGGCGGGCGGGGGCCTTCGCCACGTCGGCTGCACCCTTGCTCGTCCGCAGTCCCGGGCGCGTCGCACCGTCCGGTCGACCGCCTTTCGAGGCACGATGCTCGCAGCGCCGCGTGGCTTCCGCCGGCGCGGAGGGAGCAGGGATGTCCCGTCATCGCAAAGCGAGCATCGTCGCCACGACCTTCGCCGCCGTCGCTCTCGCCGGCTGCACCGACGCGGGCGGACTCGAGATCATGAACGAGACCGACGCGGGCATCGAGGTGAACGTCGACGGCATCGTCGACATGGTCGAGCCCTACGGCGGGGTGATCTACCTCGACCACGGGTGCACGGAGGGGGACGTGACGATCACGCTCGCCGACGGCACGAACCTCAGCGTCGTGGGGCCCGTCTGCCCGCCCGACCGCATCGTCGTCCGCGACGGCGCCGCCGCGCTCGTCACGCCCGCCTCCGACGGTTGAGCGGCCGCCCGCCGGAATCCCGCGACACTCTCGCCGCGTTGGGAGTGGCATGACGCTGACAGGCTGGGTCCGATGACGACGGTGTGGTGGGTGCGGCGCGATGCGCGCCTCGCGGACAACCCCGCGCTGCTCGCGGCGCAGGAGGACGGACCTGCCGCCGCCGTCTTCGTCTGGAACCGCGGCGTTCACCTGTGGTCGGGCCGTCGACGCGCGCACCTCGCGCGCGTGCTGTGGAGCCTGAAGGAGGACATCGGCGGAGCCCTCGGCGTCCGTCGCGGCGAGGCGGCCGATGCGGTCCTCGCGATCGCACGGGAGCACGATGCGCGGGTGGTCGTCGCCGCACGCGAGGGGTCGCCGGCCGGCATCGGCGCGCAGGACGCGGTGGCCTCCGCGCTCGCGGCGGACGGCCGCGAGCTGCGCCTGGTCGGCACGCCGTACGCCGTCGCTCCGGGGCGCGTGCGCAAGAGCGACGGCAGCGAGTACCGGGTCTTCACGCCCTTCTCGCACGCGTGGCGCGAGCACGGGTGGCCCTCCCCCGCCGCGCACGCGGACCCGGAGGCGTTCGTGCCGGTCGAGTCCGACGTCGACCTGGACGAGCGCGCCGCCCACGCGGACGCCGAGGACCCCCTCACGGCCCGCCACGAGTTCCGCGAGGAGCGCGTGCGGGAGGCTTGGGAGGGCTATGTCGACGGGCCCCTGGCCCGCTATGCGGAGGAGCGCGACCGCCCCGACCTCGACTCGACCTCGCACCTCTCGGTGCCGCTCGCCTACGGCCAGATCCACCCCCGGACCGTCCTCGCCGCGACCGCCGCGATGCCCGGCGAGGGACCTCGCAAGCTCGAGGCCGAGCTCGCCTGGCGCGACTTCCATGCGGACGTGCTGTTCCGCCACCCGCGAGCGCAGCGCGAGTCGCTCACCACCGTGCTGCCCGACGACTCGTGGACGACCGGCCGCGACGCGGACCAGGCGTTCATGGCGTGGCGCGACGGCAGGACCGGCTTCCCCCTGGTCGACGCCGGCATGCGCGAGCTGGCCGCGACGGGCACGATGCACAACCGCGTCCGCATGGTGGTCGCGAGCTTCCTGGTCAAGGACCTGCATCTGCCGTGGCAGCGCGGCGCCGACCACTTCCGCCGAGCGCTCCTCGACTACGACCACGCGCAGAACCAGCTCAACTGGCAGTGGGTCGCGGGCACCGGGCGGGACGCCGCCCCGTTCTTCCGGATCTTCAACCCGGCGGCCCAGGCGAGCCGCTACGACCCGGAGCGCCGCTACATCGAACGCTGGGTCGCAGAGGTCGACACCCCCGCCTACCCGGCGCCGATGGTCGACCACGCCGCCGAGCGCGCCGCGGCCCTCGCCGACCACAAGCGCGCGCGGGCCGGCGCGGGCGGCTGAGCCCATGCATCGTCCCGCCATACGGCACCGCGCGGCGTAACACAGTTATTTCCCTGTCGACACCGCGGCGACACATCGGCGCCGTACCGTGAGGCACGCCAGAGAGGGCGCCCCGCACCGGGCGCACGGCCCCGCCGAACGCCCTCGACGCCGGGCGCCCTCCTCCCACCGGGGAAGGGGAACGCCATGCCGCCCGCAGACACCGAGTACCTGGGATACGTCGGCCACCCCGAGCTCCCGCACGGGTACTACCCGTACCTGGGCCGCCGACCCGACCAGCGCAAGGACTGGCTCGCGACCGCCTCCGTCGCCGCCGGCGTGGTGCTCCTGTTCCCGGTCGCGATCACGCTGGGCCACCTCAGCCTGCGCGCGGTCCGCAACGGCGAGTCCGGCGCCGAGCGTCGCGCCAAGGCGGGCCTCGTGATCGGATACGGGGTCGCGGCCGCCGTCCAGATCGCCTACCTCGCCGTCGCCGCACACGCCGCCATGACCCGCGGCGCCGCCTGACGCGACGCGCGGACCGCTGCCGAGGGGCGGTCCGCGCAGGGCCTACGGCCATGTCCGATGACCGCGAGCGCGGCAGGTCCGCGATGCGTCACACTCGGGAGCATGTGGGACGACGAGACGCGCTACGCGGTGATCCGAGGCAAGGACGCGCGGTACGACGGGCAGTTCGTCACCGCCGTCCGGACCACTGGGATCTACTGCCGCCCGTCGTGCCCGGCGCGCACGCCGGCGCGCGCCAACGTCGACTTCTACCCGAGCGCGGCCGCGGCGCAGCGCGCAGGCTTCCGCTCGTGCCGACGATGCTTCCCCGACGACTCCCCCGGCTCGCCGCGGTGGCGCGTGGGCGAGGATGTCGCGAGCCGCGCGATGCGGCTCATCGACGACGGCGTGGTCGAGCGCGAGGGCGTCGCGGGCCTCGCGCACCGGCTCGGGTACACCGAGCGGCACGTGACGCGCGTCCTCACCGACGAGCTCGGCGCCGGGCCGCAGGCGCTCGCCATCGCGCATCGTCTCCATCACGCGCGCACGCTCCTCGAGACCACCGCACTGCCCGTCGCCGACGTCGCATTCGCGGCGGGCTTCGGGTCCGTGCGCCAGTTCAACGACGCCGCGCGCGCGGGGTGGGCGCTCACGCCGAGCGAGGTGCGGGGGCGCTCTCGCGCGGCTTCGGAGGGCGCCGCCGAGGGCTGGACGCGGGTCCGGCTGCGGCTGCGCCATCGTGCCCCGGCGGACATCCCGCGCGTGCTCGCCTGGCTGGGAGCGCGGGCCGTGACCGGCATGGAGACCTGGGACGGCGAGGCGTACGCGAGGACGATGCGCCTCCCGCACGGCGGCGCGCGGGTCCTCGTCTCGTCGCGCGAGGGGCACGTCGAGGCGGAGCTCGAGCTCGAGGACGTGCGCGACCTCAGCGCCGCCGTCGCCCGCTGCCGACGACTGCTGGATCTCGACGCCGATCCGGTCGCGATCGACGAGGCGCTGTCCGCCGATCCCCTGCTGCACGCCCACGTGGCCGCCGCGCCAGGACTGCGGGTGCCGGGCGCGGTCGAGCCGTTCGAGATGGTGGTGCGCGCGATCGTCGGCCAGCAGGTGAGCGTCGCAGGGGCCCGGAGCACGCTGGGGACGCTGGTGGCGACCTTCGGAGCGGACCTCAGCGTCCCGGGAGGGGCGCCGGAGCGCGAGCCAGCAGTACTGAGCGTCCCGACCCGGGTGTTCCCGGCGCCGGAGGCGCTGGCGGACGTCGACCCCGGCATGGGGCTCATGCCGCGGGCCCGGTGGCGTGCCGTCTCCGGCGCTGCACGCGCGATGCTCGACGGCGACCTCGACCTCGGACCGGGCGCGGACCGCGCCGGGGCGCGCCGCGCGCTGCTCGCGATCCCCGGCATCGGCCCCTGGACGGCCGAGTACGTCGCGCTGCGCGCGCTCGGCGACCCCGACGCGTTCCCCAACGGGGACCTGGTGCTCCGCAAGGCGACCGGGCTCGACGGCCCCGCGCTCGAGCGGGCCGCCGAGGCCTGGCGCCCCTGGCGCGCCTACGCCGCTCTTCACCTCTGGACCGCCGTCTCGGAAGGACGCTCATGACCCCGCTCGCCCGCCGCGACATCCCCACCCCGCTGGGCCCGCTCACCCTCGTCGCGGACGAGGAATCGCTGCTCGGCGCCTACTTCGCCGACCATCGGCGCCGCCCGGAGCTCGACGCTGTCGCGGCGCCGGACTCGCATGCCGTGCTCGAGAAGGCCGCCGCAGCCTTCGAGGCGTACTTCTCGGGCGAGGCCGCCGACGTCCCCGTCGACGACGTCGCGCCGGGGACGCCGTTCCAGCGCGACGTGTGGCAGTCGCTGCGCGCGATCCCCGCGGGCGAGACGCGCACGTACGCGCAGATCGCGCAGGCGCTGGGCCGGCCGAGCGCGACGCGCGCGGTCGCCGGGGCCATCGGGCGCAACCCGCTCACCATCGCCGTGCCGTGCCACCGGGTGATCGGCGCGGACGGCTCGCTCACCGGGTACGCGGGCGGCGTGGACCGGAAGCGATGGCTGCTCGCGCACGAGCGCGGCGCATGAGGCGGGTCTAGCCTCGGAGCATGGCCGACAACGACGTCGACGCCTGGATGGCGGCGTACGACAACCCGATGAAGGACGTGGTCGCGCACGTGCGGGAGATCCTGCTCGCCGCGGACCCTCGCCTCGAGGAATGCGTGAAGTGGCAGGCGCCCACCTTCACCTACCGGGGCAACCTCGCGAGCTTCTTCCCCCGCTCGAAGCAGCACGCGACGCTCATGTTCCACCAGGGCGCGCTCATCCCGGGCGACCACCCCCACCTCCTCGGCGAGGGGAAGGAGGGTCGCACCATGACGTTCGCCTCGGTCGCGGAGGCCGACGAGCGCCGGACCGAGCTCGAGGCGATCGTCGCGGCCTGGATCGCGATGCGCGACGAGGCGTAGCAGAGCGGAGAAAGGTCACGAAACGGTCACGACCCCTGCGGGTCGCGCACCTGCGGCCTAGCCTGTCGAGGGGAGGCGCCGCGCGGTTGCACCGCGCGAGAGCCACGGCTGAGGGGCGGTGCCTTCCCCGCGGAGGTGGGGCTACGCGGGGAAGGCGCCAATCAGCACCTGGTTGACCGCCTGCTCCCCCTGCGCGAGCGCCTGGATCTGACGGCGCACGAGGTCCGTGTAGCGGCGGTTGGTGAGCCGCTCCGTGCCGGCGATGTGCGGCACCACGATGCACCCGGGCGCTGCGAAGAGCGGGTGGCCGTCGGGCAGCGGCTCGGGATCGGTGACGTCGAGCGCGGCGCGCAGGCGCCCCGACTCGAGCTCCGCGAGCAGGGCATCGGTGTCGACCACCTTGCCGCGGCCCACGTTGATGAGCAGCGCATCGTCCTTCATCGCGGCGAGGAAGCCCGCGTCGACCAGCCGGTCGGTCTCCTCGGTGTGCGGTGTCACCACGATGACGATGTCGAAGCGCGGCAGGATGCCGCGGATGTCCTCGATCGCGTGCACCTCGGTCCCGTCTGGCGCCGTACGGGCGGTGCGGGCGACGCCCTCGACGTGGACCTCGCTCGCGCTCAGACGCACCGCGATCGCCTCGCCGATGCTGCCGTAGCCGACGATCAGGGCCCGCGCATCGGCCAGCGACGGAGTGTCCTGATCGGGCTCCCACACGCCCCGCCGCTGCGCGTCGAGGAACTGCGGGAGGTGCCGCTGGGACGCGAGCGCGAGCAGGAGGGTCATCTCGGCGACGCGGGTGTCGTGGACCCCGCGCGCGTTCGCGAGCGCGACGCCGGGCGGGACCAGCGCCGCGACGTGCTCGTAGCCCGCCGACGCGATCTGGATGACCTTGAGCTCCGGGCATGCCGCGAGCCGCCCGTAGACCCGGCGTCCTGCGGTCCAGTGCGGCATGCACACGAGCGCGATCCGGTCGCGCTCGGCCTCGGGGGCGTCGCCTTCCGCGGGGTTCCACACGATCACCCGTGCGTCCGGCCCGGGGTCCCCCAGCGCATCGGCGACTTCCTGCGAGGGCACGGCGACGGTGATCATGCGGCCAGTGTGCCAGGCAGGACCGTCACGCGAGCGCGGCCAGCGCCGTGCCCGCGGGATCGCGCAGGAGCGGGGCGAAGGCCCGTTCCGCGGCTCCGATGAGGAGCCGGTTGCCGCCGAGGGCGGCGCGGGCGATGACCACGTCCTCGGCGTCCGGCCGGAAGGCCATCGCACGGACCTGATCGGTCACCAGCTCGCGCCGGACGTCGAAGAGCGCGCCCAGGTAGCCGGCGAGCAGGACCGCGTCGGGGTCGAAGGCGCATTCGAGGTTCGCGATCGCGGCGGCGAGGACCTCGGCGAAGCGGTCGAGCGCGGCGGCGTCGTGCGCGGCCTCGTCGAGCAGCGCCGCGTTGACCTCGGTCTCGAGGCAGCCGCGGCGGCCGCACGAGCAGCGGTCGCCGTCCGACCGGATCATCATGTGGCCGAACTCGCCTCCGTAGCCGCGCCCGCCGCGCAGCATCCGTCCGCCGACCAAGGCCGCCCCGCCGATGCCGGACGCGGAACCGTTGAGGTAGACGACCGTGTCGACGCCCTTCGCGGCCCCGAAGCTCCACTCGGCCCGCAGACCCATGTTCGCGTCGTTGCCCACGACCACCGGGATGCCGAGCGCACCGCGCAGCCGCTCCCCCAGCGCGACATCGCGCCAGCCGAGGTGCGGCGCGTCGACGACGGTCGCGCCGTCGATGCCGACCAGCCCGGGCACCGCGGCGCCGATGCCGGCCGCGCGGACGCCGCCCAGCTCCGCCGCGACCTCGCGGGCGGCCTCCCAGGAGAAGGCCGCCGCATCGTCCGGCGTGGGCGGCGCGTCGAGGTTGGCCCGGCGGCGTGCGAGCACCGCGCCGTCGATCCCGACGGCGCCGAGCTCGAGGGCGTCGACGTCCGCGTGGAGGGCCAGCGCGACGACGTCGCGGCGGGGCCGCACGATGTGGCTGGGGCGGCCGACCGTCCCCGTCTCCGCAGCGGCGTCCTCGACCACAAGACCGAGCTCGGAGAGCTCGGCGACCAGGCCGCCGATGGTCGAGCGGTTGAGGCCCGTGTCCCGCGTGAGCTGCGCGCGCGTGAGCGGGCCGCCGTAGTGGACCGCAGTGAGGAGCGACGAGAGGTTGCGCCGACGCGTGTGGTCGTTGCGGCTGCCGCGCGCGGCGGCGATGCGCGCCTCCGCCGGGGTGTCCGCGTGCACCGTGTCCTCTGGCATCGATCCTCCTTCGTGCCCGTCAGTATGCCCGCCCGCGAGGCTCTCGACACATCGCGGGGCGCCGGAACCCCGTCGCTGGGCCTCGGGACGGTCGGCGCGGCGCGGCGGGTTTTGACCTGACCCCCTCGCGGGTATATGTTCTCTCCCGGAACATTTTATCCCTCAACGACGAAGGAGAGCCACGATGTCGCTCACCCCCACCCCCGCCGATCACTTCACGTTCGGCCTCTGGACCATCGGCTGGCCGGCGGCCGACCCGTTCGGCACCGCGACCCGCGGGCCGCTTGACCCCGTCGCGGCGATCCACAAGCTCGCCGCGCTGGGCGCCTACGGCATGACCTTCCACGACGACGACCTCTTCCCCTTCGGGTCCTCGGACGCGGACCGCCGGGCCGCGATCGACGCATTGAAGAAGGCGTGCGAGGAGACGGGGATGACGATCCCCATGATCACCACGAACACGTTCTCGCACCCCGTCTTCAAGGACGGCGGCGTCACGTCGAACGCGCGCGACGTACGTCGCTTCACCATCCGCAAGATCCTCCGCAACATCGACCTCGCCGCCGAGCTGGGCGCGAAGACGTTCGTCATGTGGGGCGGCCGCGAGGGCGCCGAGTACGATTTCTCGAAGGACGTCCGCGTCGCGCTCGAGCGCTACCGCGAGGCGGCCAACATCTTCGGCGACTACGTGCTCGAGAAGGGCTACGACCTCAAGTTCGCGATCGAGCCCAAGCCGAACGAGCCCCGCGGCGACATCCTGCTGCCGACCGTCGGCCACGCCATGGCCTTCATCAACACGCTCGACCACCCCGAGCTGGTGGGCCTCAACCCCGAGGTGGGCCACGAGCAGATGGCGGGCCTCAACTTCACCGCGGGCATCGCGCAGGCGCTCGACCACGGCAAGCTGTTCCACATCGACCTCAACGGCCAGCGCGGCATCAAGTACGACCAGGACCTCGTGTTCGGCCACGGCGACCTCATCAACGCGTTCTCGCTGGTCGACCTGCTCGAGAACGGCGGCCCGAACGGCTCGCCCGCGTACACGGGCCCGCGCCACTTCGACTACAAGCCCTCGCGCACCGAGGACTTCGACGGCGTGTGGGAGTCCGCCAAGGCGAACATGCGGATGTACCTCATGCTCAAGGAGCGCGCGGCCGCGTTCCGCGCCGACCCCGAGGTCCAGGAGGCGATCGCCGCCACCCGTCAGGGCGAGCTCGCGCAGACCACGCTGGCCGAGGGCGAGTCCACCGCCGACCTCCTCGCGGACACCTCCGCCTTCGAGGACTTCGACCCGGACGCGTACTTCGACGGCAAGGGGTTCGGCTACGTCCGTCTCCAGCAGCTCGCCGTCGAGCACCTCATGGGCGCCCGCTGACCCTCCCCCTCCCTGGCGTCCCGTCCGCTCTCCCTCCTTGGAGCGGGCGGGGCGCCCCTCCCCTCGGCAGTACTGAGCGTCCCGATCGCCGCCCGAAGGCGCGTGGCACCGGTGCTGAGCGTCCCGATCTCGAATGGAGCACCAGATGACCCTCGTCGCCGGAGTCGACTCCTCGACCCAGTCCTGCAAGGTCGTCGTCCGCGACCTCGAGACGGGCGCGGTGGTGCGCATCGGGCGCGCCTCGCACCCCGACGGCACCTCGGTGGATCCCGCGTACTGGTGGGACGCGCTGCTCGCGGCCCTCGCGGAGGCCGGCGGCCTCGCCGACGTGGCCGCGATCTCCGTGGGCGGCCAGCAGCACGGCATGGTCGCGCTCTCCGCCGACGGCGAGGTCATCCGCGACGCGCTCCTGTGGAACGACACCCGCTCGGCCGGGGCCGCCGCCGACCTGGTGGCGGAGTTCGGCGCCTCCGCGCTGGCCGAGCGCACGGGCCTGGTGCCCGTCGCATCGTTCACGTCGACCAAGCTGCGCTGGCTGCGCGACGCCGAGCCGGAGAACGCCGCGTGCGTCGCCGCCGTCGCCCTCCCCCACGACTGGCTGACGTGGCGCCTGCGGGGCTACGGCCCCGCGGCTACAGCCCCGCTCGGTCCGGACCTGGACGCGCTCACCACGGACCGCTCCGACGCCTCGGGCACCGGCTACTGGAGCGCGGCCACCGGCGAGTACGACCGCGAGCTCCTCGCCGCGGCGCTCGGGCACGATGCGACGGTGCCGCGCGTGCTCGGCCCGGGCGAGAGCGCAGGAACCGTGCTCGAGGAGATCGCCGGTCACGCCGGCTGCCTCGTGGGCCCCGGCGCGGGCGACAACGCCGCGGCGGGTCTCGGGCTCGGCGCCGCGGTGGGCGACGTGATCGTCTCGCTCGGCACCTCCGGAACGGTGTTCGCCGTGACCGAGCAGGGCTTCAGCGATGCCAGCGGGACGGTCGCGGGCTTCGCGTCCGCCTCGGGCGAGCACCTGCCGCTCGTGTGCACCCTCAACGCGTCGCGCGTGCTCGACGCGTTCGCGCGGGTGCTGGGGGTCGGCTACGACGAGCTCGGCACGCTCGCCATGGACGCCGAGCCTGGCGCGAGCGGCCTCACGCTCGTGCCGTACTTCGAGGGCGAGCGCACCCCGAACCTGCCGGATGCCACCGCGTCGCTGTCCGGGATGACGCTGGCCAACACGACGCGCGAGAACATGGCCCGCGCCGCGATCGAGGGCATGCTCGCCGCGCAGTCCGTGGGTATGGAGGCCATCCTGGCCGCGGGCGTGACCGCCAGGCGCGCGCTGCTCGTGGGCGGCTCGGCGCAGAACCCGGCCGTGCAGGCGATCGCGGCCCAGGTCTTCGACGTGCCCGTCGAGGTGCCCGAGCCCGGCGAGTACGTCGCCGCCGGCGCCGCCGTGCAGGCGGCCTGGGCGCTCACGGGCGAGCGCCCCGACTGGCCGCTCGCGGTCGTCGCGGCACCCCCGCAGGACACCAGGCCCGCGATCATGGCGCAGCACCGCGAGGCGGCAGCCGCTTATCTCGGCTGATCGGCGTCCATCCGGTCGAGCCAGTCCTGGAGCAGCGCGGCGACAAGCGTCGGTCGTTCGAGGTGCGCGTGATGGCCCGCCGCGTCCAGCACCGCGAACGTGCCGCGCGGATAGTGATCGCGGCGCGCCCAGCCATCCTCGTAACCCGTGACATGGTCCTGCCGGCCGAACACGTGCACCGACGGCCGCGTGAACGGCGCCGGACGCGCGTCCTCGGGCTCGGCGTCCAGCGCGTAGTCGGCGGCGACCGCGTCCATCACCGCCTGATCGGCGTCCCTCAGCCCCGGCTCCACCCAGCGCAGCTGCGCGGCGAGGGTCTCCGGTGTCTCGATCACCGCGATCTCGCGGAAGGCCTCCCCCGCCGCGCCGGCACGCTCGACGAGCGCATCGTCCCTCATGAGCGGTCGCGGTGTCGGGAGACGTCGCGACTCGTGACGAGGCTCGAACACGCCGACGAGCGTCGCGAGCCCCAGGGCCCGGGGCTCGCTCACGTGCGCGATGTACCGCGCGAGCTGCGCCCCGAACGAGTTGCCGAGCACCGCGAAGGGTTCGTCGCCGAGCCGGTCGGCGATCCCCTCGACCAGCGCCTCGGCGATGCTCTGCGCTCCGCCGGTCTGCGGCCCGGTCCAGCCCGGCGCCCACGGCAGGTCGACGTAGAGGCGCCTCCATCCGCGACCGGACAGCGCATCATCGAGAGGCAGCACGATCCTGTGGTCGACGCCGAATCCGTGGAGCATCACCACGGGCCGACCCTCACCGCGTTCCGTCACGAACATGACGACACCCTACGAGCACGGTCGGACAGCCCCGCCCCGACCACGGCATCGTCCCTCGACGGGCGCCTGTCGGAGCGCGCGCGTAATGTCCGTATTCAGGGCCTCCACCGGCCCCGGAGGGGCGGACATGACCATCAGCTTCGTGCTCGAGGCGATCGTGGTGCTCGGCTCGATCGTGCTCGGCACGCGCGCCGGCGGCATCGGCGTCGGCGTCTGGGGCGGCGTGGGCACGTTCGTGCTCGTCTTCCTCTTCGGGGAGGCTCCCGGCGGGGCGCCCATCACCGCCATCGGCATCATCCTCGGCGTGGTCACGGCCGCCGCGCTCATGCAGGCCGCAGGAGGCATCGACTGGATGGTCGCGATGGCGGCACGCGTGATCGAGAAACGCCCCAAGCAGATCACCGTGATCGCGCCGCTCACCGCGTTCCTGTTCTGCGCGGGGGCGGGCACGGGCAACATCGTGTTCCCGCTGCTGCCCGTGGTCTACGACCTCTCGGTGAAGAACGGCATCCGGCCCGCGCGACCCCTCACCGTGACCGTGGTGCAGTCCGGCATCGCGCTCGCCGCGTCGCCCGTGTCCGCGGCGATGGCCGCGATGCTGACCTTCACCGACGTCGCGCCGTACAACCTCGGCCTCGCGCAGATCCTCGCGATCACCTTCCCCGCGTGCGTCATCGGCATCGTGGTGACGTCGCTCGTGGTCAACCGCATGTGGAGGGACATGGACGATGACCCGGAGATCCAGGAGCGCATCGCCGCCGGCGCCGTCGCCGCGCTGAGGGACGGCGGGGGCGGCAGCTCGACCGCCCACCTCACCTTCACCGCGCGGGGCCGCAACGCCGCCATCGCGTTCCTGCTCGGGGTGTTCGCGATCGTGGCGTTCGGGATCTTCGAGGGGCTGCGTCCGTCGTACACCGTCGACGGCGAGACCGTGCGCGTCGACATGGGCGTGACGATCATCCTCGTGATGCTCGTCGTCAGCGCGATCATCATCTTCGTGGGGTGTCCCAAGGTCGGCTCCGTGCCCGACCAGTCCGTGTTCAAGGCGGGCATGGTGGCCGCGATCGCTCTGTTCGGGATCGCGTGGCTGACGGCGACCTTCATCGCCGCCCACGAGGAGTACATCGTGTCGACGGTCGGCTCCTGGGTCACCGACTTCCGCTTCATCTTCGCGCTCGCGGTGTTCCTCGTCGCGGCGATGACGACCAGCCAGTCGACCGCGACCAACACCATCGTCCCCATCGGACTCGCGGCCGGGCTGCCCGTCGGCTCGGTGGCGGGCATGTGGGCAGGCGGCCTCGGCGGCGTCTACACCCTCCCCGCCAACGGTCCGCAGATCGCGGCCGCCAACTTCGATGAGACCGGGTCGACCAAGCTGGGCACCAAGCTGCTCGATCACAGCTTCTTCGTGCCGATGCTCATCCTCTCGGTCACTACAGTCGGGGTCGGCGCGCTCATCGGCGCATTCTTCTGACCCGCATCCGCACGGAAAGGCGTTCACCCATGCCCGCATCGTCCATGGCCGCGAAGGTTCGCGACCTCATGCCCGGAGTCATCGCAGATCTCGAGGAGCTCATCTCGATCCCGTCCGTGGCGTTCCCGGGCTACCCCGAGGAGCCGGTGAACGCGATGGCGTCGCGGACGCTCGAGCTGGTGCGCGAGGCCGGCTTCGCCGACGCGCGCCTCATGGACGTGCCGTGGGGCTACCCGCCCATCTACGGCGAGATCCCCGGCCCTGCGGGCTCGCCGACGGTCGTGCTCTACGCGCACTACGACGTCCAGCCGGCCGCGATGTCGCAGGGGTGGACCTCCGAGCCGTTCACCCCGACCCGCAAGGACGACGGGCGCATCTACGGCCGCGGCGCCGCCGATGACAAGAGCGGCATCGCGACCCACCTGGGCACGCTGCGCGCCTTCGGAGGCGAGCCGCCGTGCACCCTCCGGATCATCCTCGAGGGCATGGAGGAGACCGAGAGCAACCTCGAGGAGTTCGTCGAGGCGCACCCCGACCTGTTCCAGTGCGACCTCTTCGTCGTGTGCGACATGGGCAACCTGGTCGCCGGCGAGCCCGTCCTCACCACCGCGCTGCGCGGCGACGTCTCCTGCAAGGTCACCGTCCGCACGCTCGACCACCCGCTGCACTCGGGCGTCTTCGGCGGCGCCGCCCCGGACGCGATGATGGCGCTCGCGCGCCTGCTCACCTCGCTCGTGGACGATGCGGGCGACGTGGCCGTCGCCGGCGTCACCGGCGGCTCGTGGGCGGGCGCGGTGCAGAGCGAGGAGAGCTTCCTCGAGGGCTGCCCGCTGCTGCCCGGCGTCTCGCTCGTGGGCACCGGGACCATCTCCGACCGGCTGTGGGCGAAGCCGTCGATCAACGCGATCGGCGTCGACATCACCTCGATCGCGGACTCCTCGAACGTCATCCACCCGGCGGCGAGCGCGAAGATCTCGATGCGCATCGTGCCCGGTACGGACCCGGAGGCGGAGCTCGACGCGCTTGTCGCGCACCTCGAGACGCACGCGCCGTGGGGCGCGCAGGTCGCGGTCGAGCGCGTGAAGGCGGCGCCCGCGTTCCTGGTGCCCGGCGGCGGCGCGGCGGTGTCGGCGGCGCGCGAGGCCATGGCGGAGGCCTTCGGGATGGAGGTGAGCGAGGTCGGCTCGGGCGGCTCGATCCCGCTGCTCCAGACGCTGCACGAGGCCTGCCCGACGGCCGAGTTCGTGCTGTGGGGGCCCGAGGACATGGAGCTGTCGCGCATCCACGCGTCCGACGAGAGCGTCGACCCGGCGGAGATCGAGCGGATGGTGGTCGCGCAGGCGCTGCTGCTGGAGAAGCTCGGCGCCCAGGGCTGACCTGCGGCTCCGGTCCTCCCTGCATCGTTCGCTCTTCCCCGACCGGCCCCGCGGCGATAGCCTGCGAGGACGGGCGTGAGGGCGCCCCGTGGGACGCACCTGGGGAGGCTGCGATGACCTACAAGGACGAGCTCGGCTTCGTGGGGCATCCCGAGCTGCCGCACGGCTACCTCCCGTATCTGGGCGCGCACCCGCGGCGCCGCGACGACTGGATCGGACGCCTCGCGCTCGCCGCGGGGACGATGCTGCTGTTCCCCTTCGCGATCGTGCTCGGCCACGTGAGCCTCGGGCGGTTCCGCGCCGGGAGCGCGCGGAACCGTCGCGCCGCGGTGGGCGCTCTGTGGCTCGGCTACGGGGCCCCGACCGTCGCTGCCTTCGGGTTCGCGGTCGCGCTCATGTGGATCGCGGCGGCGGGGGTCGGCCTGCTCGGCTGAGAGGCGTCTGAACCAGCACACCGCCCCTCCACAGGGCGCGTCCGTCTTGTCCTGATTGTCAGACCCTGCTGTTTGACTAGGGGCTATGGACGTTCCGAGCCTTCTTGATGCCGAGCCTGGCGGGGGTGAGACCGCTGTCGGCGGGTTCGCGCGGGCGTGCGCGGCGGCGCGGGAGTCGGTGGGGACGATGCGGGCGCTGACGGCCGAGGGCGGGTCGCCGGGTCGGGAGGTTCTCGGACAGCTCGAGGCGGTGGCGCTGCTGGCCCGGGAGGTCGACATGGTGCTGGCGCGGCTGAGCCGGGAGGCGCAGCGCCTGTCGGACGAGACCCCCGGTGGCGGGCTGGCACGCCGGCACGGGCATCGCGGTGCCGCGGACCTGGTGGCGTCGACCACGGGCGGCACCCGCGCCGAGGCTCAACGCCTCCTCGATGCCGGTCGGGCGCTCGAGGGGGTCGAGCCTGCACCGGCCGCGAGCGGAGCCGGTGCGAGCGAGGATGGTGCGGCCGATGCGGCCGGGACTGCCGTGCCCGTGCCTGTTCCGGCGCCGCGTCACCCTCATGTCGCGGCCGCGTTGGATCGCCTCGAGATCTCGGTGGACTGCGCCACCCAGATCATCGACATGCTCGACGCCCTCGAAGAGCGCGTGGAACCGGACCGGCTGACGCGTGCCGAACGGGAGCTGGTGGCGCGGGCGCGGGGGATGTCGGCGACACGGTTCGCGGCCGTGGTGCGCCGCACCCGCGCCGCCCTCGACATCCACGCACACGAGAAGAGCCTGGCGCGGATGCGGGCCGGCCGGTGGGTACGCATGCACGAGGACCGCGACGGGATGATCGTCCTGAACGGCCGTCTCGACCCCGAGACCGCCGCACCCGTGCGCGCGGCCCTGGACGCTCTCGTCGGCGACGCGATGCGCCGCTCCAAGGACGCCGTCGGCGAAGACACGCGCTCCACCGACCAGATGCGCGCCGACGCGCTCGCCGGGCTATCCCGTCACGGTTTGGGCTGCGCTGCCACGGACCTGCCCCTGTCGACCGTGACCGTCGTCGTACGCGTAGCCGAGAAGGACCTCCACGAAGGGCTCGGGCTGGGCGAGGTCGACGGCACCTCCACACCGGTCGACGTGGCCACCGTGCGCCGGATGGCCGCCGACGCGCACCTCATCCCCGCCGTCCTCGGCTCCCGAGGCGAGCTGCTCGACCTCGGACGGCGCCGACGCCTCTTCACAAGGTCGCAGCGCCTGGCCCTGGGCGAACGCGACGGCGGCTGCGCCTTCTGCGGCGCACCCCAGGCCTGGACCGACGCCCACCACATCCGCTGGTGGGGACGCGACCACGGCCTCACCGACCTCGCCAACGGCGTGCTCCTGTGCGGCCACTGCCACACCACGGTCCACACCCAAGGCTGGGACATCCACGCCACCGCCACCACCATCGACTTCATCCCGCCCACCAGCGTGGACCCCGCGCGACGGCCCCGCCCTGGAGGCCGACGCCGCTTCCACGCACCCCACGGACTCGCAGCTCGCCACGACCCCGACGCCGAACCAGCACCACCACCCGACGCCTCCTGACACCGGACCTGGCGGCCCCGGCACGGCGAAGCGCGCGTCGGTGAAGGCGAGGGACGCTTGGAGGTGAGCAAGCGCGACGGTATGGGGGTCAGGGCATCTCGGGGAGGACGAAGCTCCAGCCCTCGGCGAGGCGCTCCGTGACGACCTCGATGACCGCGTCGACGGTGCCGGAGCGGTTGCCGCCGCCGTCGTGGAGGAGCACCAGCTCCCCGGGGGTCATCGCAAGCCGGAGACGCGAGGCGAGGACCGCCGGATCCTGGTCCACCCAGTCCTCGATGACGTTCGCCACGTCGAGCGGCTGCATCCCCAGCCGGACCGCGACCGGGGCCGTCTGACCCCACGAACCGTTGGGGGCGCGCCAGTACGGCACCGGCACCTCGTCCCCGACCGCCTCCTCGATGATCGCGAGGTTCTTCAACATGTCGTCCCGGACGTCGAGCGCGTGCCAGGAGCCCATGTCCTCGAAGGACGTCGAGTGGTTGCACAGGACGTGACCGTCCGCGACGATGCGCTGCAGCACCTCCGCCCCCGAGGGGATGGGGGAACCATCGGCCGTGGTGCCTGCGGGACGCTGGATCTCCGCGCCGATGACCGCGAACACCGCCCGGATCCCCCGCGCCTTGAGGAAGTCGAGCAGACGGATCGTGTCGAGGCCGTTGGGGCCGTCGTCGAAGGTCAGCGCGCAGGCGGGGCCGGGAAGCGCGAGACCCCCGCTCGCGACGCGGCGAACGGGGGTCTCGCTGAGCATGGCTCGGGTCCTCTCGACCGGTGGCGTCAGCCCTCGACGCCGGCGCGCTGCAGGATGATCTCCCGCACGCGGCCCGCATCGGCCTGGCCGCGCGTCGCCTTCATCACGGCGCCGACGATCGCACCCGCTGCCTGGACCTTGCCGTCCTGGATCTTCGCGAGCACGTCGGGCTGGGCCGCCAGCGCCTCGTCGACGGCCTTCTCGAGCGCCGAGTCATCGGAGACGACCTCGAGGCCGCGGGACGCGACCACCTCGGTCGGCGAGCCCTCACCCGCGAGGACGCCCTCGAGCGCCTGGCGCGCGAGCTTGTCGTTGATCTTGCCCTCGTCGATCAGCCCCTGGAGCTCCGCGATCTGGTCGGGGGTCACGGGCAGGCTGGTGAGCGCGACCTCGCGGTCGTTCGCGACACGGGACAGCTCGCCCATCCACCACTTGCGCGCGGCCTGCGCGGACGTGCCCGTCTGCACGGTGGCAGCGATGAGCACCAGCGCATCGGCCGCGACCACGTCGCGCATCTCGAGGTCGCTGAAGCCCCACTCCTCGCGCAGGCGCGCACGCATCTTGGCGGGGTGCTCGGGGATGGTGCTCCGGAGCTCCTCGACCCACTCGCGCGACGGCTGCACCGGCAGCAGGTCCGGCTCCGGGAAGTAGCGGTAGTCCTCCGCCTCCTCCTTGGAGCGGCCAGGCGTGGTCGAGGAGGTGTCCTCGTGCCAGTGGCGGGTCTCCTGCACCACGGGCTGGCCGCCGAGCAGCAGCGTCGCCTGACGCGCGGCCTCGAAGTGCACCGCACGCTCGATCGCGCGCAGCGAGTTCACGTTCTTGGTCTCGGAGCGCTTGCCGAACGGGACGTCGTCCTGCGACTCCCCCGCCACGGCCTTGGGGCGCAGCGAGAGGTTGACGTCGGCGCGCACCGAGCCCTGCTCCATGCGGCCGTCCGAGATGCCGAGCGCCCGCACGATGTCGCGGATGGTCGCGACGTAGGCGCGCGCCACCTCGGCGGTGCGGTCGCCCATGCCCGTGATCGGCTTGGTGACGATCTCGACCAGCGGCACGCCGCCGCGGTTGTAGTCGACCAGCGAGTAGTCGGCGCCCTGGATGCCGCCCGAGCCACCCACGTGGGTGTTCTTGCCGGCGTCCTCCTCCATGTGCGCGCGCTCGATGCCGATCTCGACCACGGTGCCGTCATCGAGGACCACGTCGAGGGAGCCCTCGTAGCAGGTCGGCTCGTCGTACTGCGAGATCTGGTAGTCCTTCGCGAGGTCCGGGTAGAAGTAGTTCTTCCGGGCGAAGCGCGAGGACTCGCGGATCGAGCAGCCGAGGGCGAGCCCGAGGCGGATCGCCGACTCGACGGCCTTCTCGTTGGTCACCGGCATCGCGCCCGGGAGACCGAGGCAGACCGGGCAGACCTGGGTGTTGGGCTCGGCGCCGAACTCGTTGGCGCAGCCGCAGAACATCTTGGTCTTCGTGTTGAGCTCGACGTGGACCTCGATGCCGAAGACCGGGTCGAACTCCTCCATCGCCTGCTCGTACGTCATCGTGGTCACTCGGCCACCTCCAGCTCCGGGGCCTGCGCGGACAGCGGGCCGCCCCACTCGGCGGTCAGCGACGCCTCGAGGGCGGCACCGATGCGGTACAGACGGGCGTCCTCGTGGGCCGGCGCCAGGATCTGGAAGCCGACCGGCAGGCCGTCCTCGGGCGCGACGCCCGAGGGCAGCGACATGCCGGGGATGCCCGCGAGGTTCGCGGGGATGGTCGCGATGTCGTTGAGGTACATCGCCAGCGGGTCGTCGATGCGCTCGCCGATCTTGAACGGCGTGGTCGGCGTCGTGGGCGACACCAGCACGTCGCACTGCGCGAAGGCCGCGTCGAAGTCGCGCTGCACCAGCGTGCGGACCTTCTGAGCCGAGCCGTAGTAGGCGTCGTAGTAGCCCGCCGACAGCGCGTAGGTGCCGAGGATGATGCGGCGCTTGACCTCGTCGCCGAAGCCCTCGGCGCGGGTCGCGAGCATCGTCTTCTCGATCGTCGACTTCTCGACGCGCTTGCCGAAGCGCACCGAGTCGAACTTCGCGAGGTTGGACGAGGCCTCCGACGGGAGGATCACGTAGTACGCGGCGAGCGCGTACTCGAAGGACGGGCACGAGACCTCGACGATCGCGGCGCCCATCTCGCGCAGCCGCGACAGCGACTCCTCGAAGCGCTGGGTCACGCCGGCCTGGTAGCCGCCGTCGGCACCGCTCAGCTCGCGGACCACGCCGATCTTGACGCCCGTCAGATCCTGACGTGCGCCCTCGAGCGCCGCGTCGACCACGGCGGGGACCGGCTCGTCGAGCGACGTCGCGTCCATCTCGTCGTGGCCGCCCATGACCTCGTGCAGCAGCGCGGTGTCGAGCACCGTGCGGCCGCAGGGCCCCAGCTGGTCCAGCGAGGAGGCGAGCGCGATCGCGCCGAAGCGGCTCACGCCGCCGTAGGTGGGCTTCACGCCGACCGTCGCGGTGACCGACGCGGGCTGGCGGATCGAGCCGCCCGTGTCGGAGCCGATGGTGAGGGGCGCCTCGAAGGCCGCGAGCGCCGCGGCCGAGCCGCCGCCCGAGCCGCCGGGGATGCGGTCGAGGTCCCACGGGTTGCGGGTCGGACCGTAGCCCGAGTGCTCCGTCGAGGAGCCCATCGCGAACTCGTCCATGTTGGTCTTGCCCAGGATGGGCATGCGCGCCTCGCGGACGCGGCGCGTCACCGTCGCGTCGTAGGGCGGGATCCAGCCCTCGAGGATCCTCGAGCCGGCCGTGGTGGGCAGGCCCTTGGTGACGAGCACGTCCTTGATGCCGATCGGCACGCCGGCCAGGCGGGGGAGCTCGACCCCGGCGGCACGGTCCGCGTCGACCGCGCGGGCGGTCTCGAGCGCGCCCTCGGCGTCGATGTGGAGGAAGGCGTGGACGGGTCCGTCCACAGCGGCGATGCGGTCGAGGTGCGCCTGCACCAGCTCGACCGAGGTGACCTCGCCGGCGGCGAGGGCGTCGGCCATCTGGGCGGCGGTGGCCCGGGTCCAGTCGTTCATCAGGCCTCCTCCCCCAGGATCTGCGGCACGCGGAAGCGTCCGTCCTCCGCCTCGGGGGCGGCGGCCAGCGCATCGTCCTGCGCGAGGGACGGGCGGACCACGTCCTCGCGGTGGATGTTGGCCATCGGGATCGGGTGGCTCGTCGCCGGGACGTCCTCGCCGGCGACCTCGGCCACCTTGGCGACGGCGTCGACGATCACGGCGAGCTGGCCCGAGAGGCGGTCGAGGTCCGCGTCGGTCATGTCGATGCGGGCGAGCGCCGCGAGGCGCGCCACATCGGATCGCTCAAGGGAAGACATGGCGACGAGTCTAGTGGCGCATGCGGCCGCTCACGGCGCCGCGGGCGGCTCCCACGAGTAGCCCAGCAGCCGCACCGCGCCCTCGGGCGGCTCTCCGCCCTCGAGGGGGACCCGCGTGATCGAGCCGTCCGCGTTGTCGACGACCACCCAGTCGAGCTCGGCTCGCCGGGAGAAGCCCATCCGCTCGTACAGGCGGTGCGCGACGTGCATCGTGTCCATGGTCGACAGGACGATGCGGCTCGCACCAGCCGCCACGGCGCGCTCCATCGCGGCCCGCGTGAGGTCGCGTCCGATGCCGCGGCCCCGCTCGATCGGCGAGACCGCGAGCATGCGCAGCTCGTACTCGTCGTCGGACGCGAGCTCGATGAACGGGCTTCCCGGCGGCACCAGGGTGATGGTGCCCACGATCGCACCCTCGCCCTTCTCGCCGTCCATCATGGCGAGCAGGTCGGCGCCCTCGGCGCGCGCTTTGGCGTCGCGCAGCTGCGGCAGGTACGGATGGGCGTGGTCGACGAGACCGTCGGCCAGGTAGGCGAGCGCGGTGAGCTCGCCGATCTCCTGGAGCCGGGACTTGTCGTCGGGGCTGATGACGCGGACGGCAGATCTCACTGTGGCCCCTCGTTCGGGTCGATGCGGCGGTCCCAGTGCGGGGTGGACGTGTCGGACGGGGTGCCCTCGACGGGGTCGGGGTGTTGGCCGGTCGGCCCGCGGCCCGGGTCCTCGCGCGGCGCGGGCGGCTGGCGGCGCGCCAGGCTGATCGCGACCACGGCGACGAGGACGGCGAGCACCACCACCCCGGCGACGATGCCGATGATGAGCGCGGTGTTCATGAGGTGTTCCTCCCTCCCCCTCGCCGCCAGCCTACCCACGGCAGGGCGTCGCAGGGAGGGGTCCGCGACCGGGATCAGCACGAACCCGGTTCGGCTACGACAGCCCCGCGGGACCGCCCTCGAGCAGCATGACGAACTGTGCCTCGTCGAGCATGGGCACCCCGAGCGCCTCCGCCTTGGCCGCCTTGGAGCCGGCGTTCGCGCCGAGCACCACGTAGTCCGTGTTCTTGGAGACCGAGCCCGCCGCCTTACCGCCGCGGGAGATGATCGCCTCCTTGACGGAGTCGCGTGTGAAGCCCTCGAGCGAGCCGGTCGCGACGATGGTGAGCCCCTCGAGGGTGCGCTCGATGGTCTCGTCGCGCTCGTCGGCCATGCGCACCCCGGCGGCGGCCCAGCGCTCGACGATCTCCGCGTGCCACGGCACCGTGAACCACTGCAGCACCGATTCCGCGATGACCGGTCCCACACCGTCGACCGCCGCGAGCTCCTCCTCGGAGGCGGCGCGGATCGCGTCCATGGACCCGAACTCGGTCGCGAGCGCGCGCGAGGCCGTCGGGCCCACGTGCCGGATCGACAGCGACACGATGACCCGCCACAGCGCCTGGCTCCGCGCGGCCGCGAGGTTGTCGAGGAGCTTCTGCGCGTTCGCCGAGAGGTCGCCCGCCTGGCGCACCACACCCTTGATCTTGGAATCCTTCTCGAGCACGAAGAGCGGGACGTTCCGGAGATCCTCGGCCGTCAGCGCGAACAGGCCAGCCTCGTTCGCGAGCACGCCGCTCTCGACCAGGGCGGCCGCCGCCTTCTCGCCGAGCACCTCGATGTCGAAGGCGCCGCGCGAGCCGATGAACGCGATGCGGTCGACGATCTGCGCGGGGCATGACTCCGAGTTGGGGCAGCGCAGGTCCTTGTCGCCCTCCTTCTGCTCCGCCAGGGGCGTGCCGCACGACGGGCAGTCGGCGGGCATCGTCCACTCGCGCTCCGCGCCGGTGCGCGCCGCGACCACCGGGCCGACGATCTCGGGGATCACGTCGCCCGCCTTGCGGAGCACCACCGTGTCGCCGATGAGGACGCCCTTGCGCTTGACCTCGTGTGCGTTGTGAAGCGTCGCGAAGGTGACGGTGGAGCCGGCGACCAGCACCGGCGTCATGACCCCGTACGGCGTGACGCGGCCGGTGCGACCCACGTCGACGCGGATGTCCTCGAGCGTGGTGTGGACCTCCTCGGGCGGGAACTTGTACGCGATCGCCCAGCGCGGCGCGCGGCTGGTCGAGCCCAGCGCCCCCTGCACCGCACGGTCGTCGACCTTGAGCACCGCGCCGTCGATCTCGTGGACCAGGTCGTGACGCCGGGACTCGAGGTCGCGCAGGTACGCCTCGACCTCGGCGACGCCGTTCACGCGCCGCGCGTGCGCCGTCACCGGCAGCCCCCACGAGGCGAGGACGTCGTAGATGCCGTGCTGGGTCCCGATGGCCGGGTGCGGCGTTGCGTCGCCCCACTCGAGCGCGCCGAGCGCGTACGCCGTGAGCGCGAGCGGCCGCGTCGCGGTCACCGCGGCGTCCTTCTGGCGCAGCGAACCCGCGGCCGTGTTGCGCGGGTTCGCGTACGGCGCCTTGCCCTCCTCGAGCAGGCGCGCGTTGAGCTCCTCGAAGGCCGCGACCGGGAGGTAGACCTCGCCACGCACCTCGACCAGCGCGGGGACGTGGTCGCCAGACAGGCTCTCGGGCAGACCCGCGATGGTGCGGACGTTCGCCGTGACGTCCTCGCCGGTGGTGCCGTCGCCGCGGGTGACGCCGCGCACCAGCGTGCCGTCCTCGTAGGTGAGCGAGATCGACAGCCCGTCGATCTTGGGCTCGCAGACCACCGGCTGCTCGCCCGCGTCCTTCTCGACCCGCGCGAGCCACGCCTCGACGTCCTCGATCGAGAACGCGTTGTCCAGGCTCATCATCCGCTCGCGGTGGCGCACCGACGCGAAGCCCTGGGCCACCGCGCCGCCGACCTTCTGGGTGGGGCTCTCGGGGGTCGCGAGCTCGGGCCACTGCGCCTCGAGGTCGCGCAGCTCGCGCTCGAGGACGTCGTACTCGGCGTCCGAGACGGTCGGGGCGGCGAGCTCGTAGTAGGCGTGGCGGTGAGCCTCGATCTCCTGGACGAGCTCCTGATGGCGGGCGCGGGGGTCGGTCACGGTCCTATCCCACCACGGCCTACCGACACCCATGCACCGGCACTACCCTTGCCGCATGTCCCCGCGCCACGCCCGTCCGTCGCGCGGCGCCGTGCGCGCCGCGGCGGCCACGGCGACCACGGCGGCCTTCGCCGCGATCGGCCTCGCCGCAGCGCTCGCCTCGTGCTCGGCGTCGACCGACACCACGGGTGCCGAGGCCTCCCCCACCTCCGCCGTGGAGAGCCCGACGGCGGCCGCCAGCCCGTCGCCCTCCGCCACCGCATCGTCCGAGGCGTCGCCCGAGCCCACCGAGACTGCGAGCGCCGCACCGAGCGCCTCGCCCTCCCCGAGCGCGACGGTCAACGCGTATGCGCGCCCCGAGTGGCTGGGCGCCACGGTGCTCGAGAAGCAGGAGAACGGCCTGGGCGAGCCCGGCGGCACGCCGGCGGCCCTGCGCGACCGGCAGCTCGAGCCGCGCCCGGGCGCCTACCCCGACCCCGAGGACGATGCGTGGTTCGCCGAGGTGTCCGCGGTCCCGGACGACGTGCTCGCGCGCTCGAGCTGGCGCGACGAGTGCCCGGTCCCGCCCGAGGACCTCGCCTACATCGTCATGCCGTTCTGGGGCTTCGACGACGAGCCGCACACGGGCGAGATGATCACCTCCGCCGAGCACGCCGAGGCGATCGTCACCGTGTTCGAGAAGATGTACGAGCGCCGCTTCCCCATCGAGGAGATGCGCGTCACCACGTGGGACGAAGTCAACGGGGATCACACCGGCGACCAGAACGTCACCATCAGCTTCGAGTGCCGCCACGTCACGGGCGGCTACGACCGCTGGTCGCAGCACGCGAGCGGCCTCGCGATCGACATCAACCCGTTCCACAACCCCTGGCGACGCGACGGCTACGTGTTCCCGGAGCTCGCGCGCGCCTACCTCGACCGCGACTGGCACCGGCCCGGCATGATCGACGCGAAGCAGAGGACCGTCTCGGACTTCGAGAAGATCGGCTGGAGCTGGGGCGGCAACTGGGTCGAGCTCGACGACTGGATGCACTTCTCCGCGACCAACCTCTGACTACCCTGGTACGACGCACCCGTCTCCCGAGGAGGGCACATGGCCGGACCGACCCTGATCGAGGGCGGGCACGTCGTCACGATGAACGCCGCCGGCGCGGAGCTCACCCGCGGGTGGATCACGGTCCGCGGCGGGCGCATCGTCGACGTCGGCGAGGGTGCGGCCCCCTCCGAGGTGCGCGACGCCTTCCCCGACGTCATCGACGCGCGCGGCGCGCTCGTCACGCCCGGGCTGGTCAACACGCACCACCACCTCTACCAGTGGCTCACGCGCGGCTGGGCGCAGGACTCGATCCTGTTCGACTGGCTGGTCGCGCTGTACCCGACGTGGTCGCGCATCGATGCCGACACCGCGGGTGCCGCCGCGGCCGGCGCCATGGCGGTGCTCGCCCGCTCGGGCTGCACCACCGTCGGCGACCACCACTACATCTTCCCGCAGGGGTCGGGCGACATCGTCGGATCGATCGTGCACGAGGCGTCCGAGCTGGGCCTCCGCCTCCACGCGACGCGCGGCAGCATGGACCTGGGCGAGTCCGACGGCGGCCTCCCGCCGGACTTCGCGGTCGAGACCACGGCCGATGCCCTGAGCGCCTCGGCGGAGGCCGTCACCCGGTATCACGACGCGTCCTTCGACTCGATGGTCCGCGTCGCGATCGCTCCGTGCTCGCCGTTCTCCGTCACGAGCGACCTGCTGCGAGAGGCCGCGACCCTCGCGCGCGACCTGCACGTGCGGCTCCACACCCATGGCGCCGAGACGGTCGAGGAGGAGGCGTTCTGCCGCGAGCGCTTCGGGATGAGCCCCACCGACTATCTCGAGTCGCTCGGCTGGCTGGGCTCCGACGTGTGGATGGCGCATTGCGTCCACCTCTCGCCCGAGGACGTCGCGCGCTTCGCCGCGACCGGCACGGGCGTGGCCCACTGCCCGTCCTCGAACGCGCGCCTCGCCGCCGGGATCGCCCCGGTGCGCGGGCTGGTCGACGCCGGCGCCCCGGTGGGCCTCGGGGTCGACGGCGCCGCCTCGAACGAGCACGGCCGGCTCGGGTCGGAGATCCGCCAGGCCTCGCTGCTGTCCCGGCTGCGCGACGGTGCGACGGCGATGCCGGTCCGCGACGCGCTGCGCCTCGCGACGATGGGCGGGGCACGCGTGCTCGGGCGGGAGAAGGAGATCGGCTCGCTCGAACCGGGCAAGCTCGCGGACATCGTGCTGTGGGAGCTCGGAGAGGTCGAGCACGCGGGCATCGCGGACCCCGTGGCCGCGCTGGGCCTCGGCTCGCTGCCGACGGTGCGGCGCATGCTGGTGCAGGGGAACGATGTGGTGGTCGACGGGCGGCTCGCGCGCGGAGACGAGCGGGCGATCGTCGGCCGGGTCACGGAGGCTGCGGCGCTCCTGCGCGGTTGACCGCGGGCCACCCGGGGACATCCCGCACGCGCCCTCACGACCGAGCGGCATCGGAGCTGGCGGAAGGAGCCGTCGCGGTGCGCGGCGCCGACGGGTTCGAGTCGCCGTCCGCGCACATTTCACGCACGAACGAGCACCGCCGTGCGCCGAAAGCCGAACGCCGAACGCCGAACGCCGCACACTGGATTCCGCCCGCCGGATTCCGGCCGCCGGATTGGACCGAACCGTCGTGCGTGAAATGTGCGAGGAGTCGTGCATGCATCGGTCCGTGCCCGGCCGACACGCCGCCGACACGGCGTCGCCGCCACGCCCGCGCGCTGCGGGCTACCGCACCTGCTGCTTCACCACGAGCAGCCGGTACGGCCGCTCGGACCACCACCGGTGCGCGACCCCGCCCGCGTAGTAGACGGAGTCGCCGGCCGGCAGCGTGTGCACCTTCCCGTCGACCTCGACCTGAGGCGAGCCCGCGACGACGTACACGAACTCGTCCTCGGCGTGCACGAAGGTCTCTCCCGGCTCGACGGCGTCCGACTCGACCAGGATCGGCGTGAAGGGACGCGCGCCGCGGGCGAGCGAGACCGCCTCCCCGCGCGCGAAGCCCTCCGGCGTGGGCCGGCGCGACCCCGCGCGCACCACCTCGATGCGACGCGGCGACGCGCCCTCCCCCGGCTCGGCCGCAGCGACCAGCTCGACCGGGCTGGTCTCGAGCGCCACCGCGATGCGTCGCAGCGACTGCAGCGAGAGGTTGGCGAGGCCACGCTCGACCTGGCTGAGGAACGGATGCGACAACCCGGTCGCGTCCGCCAGCTGGACGAGCGTGAGCCTCCGCGCCTTCCGCAGCTCGCGCAGGCGCGTCCCCAACCTCGCGGCGGCCTCGTCGGGCTCGCCGCCGGCCGCGGTCACGCCTAGACCCGCTTCTCCGGATGCATGCCCATGCGCGCCAGCACCGTGCTCTCGAGGATCGCCACGAGGTTGTAGAGCACCAGCGAGACGCCCGTCACCACGACCACGGACGCCCACAGCTCGTCGAACTTCGCCGAGGTCGCGTAGCCGTTGATCACGCCGCCGATGCCGCCGCCGGTCGCGAGCCACTCGGCGAGCAGCGCACCGGTGATGGCGCCCGGAACGGACACGCGCACCGCCGCGAAGAACGCCGGCAGCGAGGCCGGGAGCGCCACGGTGGTGAGCTGCTTGAGCGGGCTGCCGCCGTAGACCTCGACCACCTCGAGCATCTGCGTCGAGGCCTGCTTGAGGCCGAACGCGATGTTGACGAGCGCCGGGAACAGCACGACGATGCCGCCCATGACCGCGACGGTCATGAACTCGCGTCCGAAGATCATGATGATCACCGGCGCGAACGCGATGAGCGGCACCGAGCGGAGCAGGAGCGCGAGCGGCATGACCGCGTGCTCGAAGCCCTGCGACAGCCGGAAGCCGATCGCGCCCGCGAGCGCGAGCAGCAGTCCGGCGACGAAGCCGATGGTCGCGTCGCGCAGGGTGACGGCGAGGTTGGTGGCGATCTCGGCACGGTTCTCGGCCGCGTCCTCCTCGACGAAGAGGAAGCTCCACACGTCGGCGGGCCCCTTCGCGACGTACGGCGAGAGGTCCGAGGCCCAGAGGACCACCTGCCACATCACCACGACGCTCACGAGCGTGAGCCCGAAGACCAGCAGGGACGAGCCCAGGGACTTCAGGGTCGCGCGCCGCGCCTGGCGACGGACCTGCTGGGCGAGCTCCGCGACCTGAGGCCCGGGCTGCTGAGGCTGCTGCGTGACGGCCATCAGGCTGCCGCTCCCTTCGCCCAGGGCGTGGACATGCGCGTGAGCAGACCCACGGCGAGGTAGAGGACCAGCGCGACCGCGCCCGAGGCGAGCGCGATGCCCCACACGCGGGGCGAGTTGAGCGACTGCTGTGCGATCACCATCGCGGGGCCGATGCCCGTCTCGACCTTGCCGAAGTACTCGCCGAGCACCGCGCCGAGGAAGGCCGCGGGCACCGCGATCTGCAGCGCCGTGAGCACGGCGGGCAGGGCCGCGACCACGCGCACCTTGCGCAGCTGCGTCCACGCGTTGCCGCCGTAGACGGAGACCACGTCGAGGCTCGCCTTGTCCGCCGCGTGGAGGCCCAGGAGCGAGCCGACGACGGTGGTGAAGAACACGCTGAGCGCCGCGATGAAGATCGCGGTGCCGGAGGGCTCACCCTTGGCCGGCACCTCGAAGATCAGCACCAGCAGCGGGCCGATGGCGACGATGGGGACGCAGTACGAGATCACCGCGAGCTGCGTGACGGCGCCCTCGAGGCGCGGGATCACCATGACGAGCGCCGCGAGGATCAGCGCGATGCCGTTGCCCCACAGGTAGCCCTGGACGGCCTCGTTGAGCGTGACCGAGAAGTGCGTGACGTAGAAGTCGAAGCCCACGTTGCCGTACTCGGAGACCACCTGGGGCGGCGACGGGATCGCCTTGGTGTCGCCCGAGCCCACGTTCGCGAAGACCGTGACGGACAGGATCCACCACGCGGCGACGAGGCCGACCGCGCTCACGGCGGCCGTGGCCCACGGCGGGAGGCGGCGGCCCATCAGTGGTCCTCGGTGGCCGCGCCGCCCGCGCCGAACAGCAGCTCCGAGGCCTGGTCCACGTACGCGTGGAACTCCGGGCTGCGCTGGATGTCCGGGGTACGGGGACGCGGGAGGTCGATCTGCATGACCTCCTTGACGCGTCCGGGGCGCGGGCTCATGACGGCGACCTGGTCCGCGAGGAAGATCGCCTCGGAGATGCCGTGCGTCACCAGCAGCGTGGTCGCGGGCTTGGCCGCGAGGATGCGCATGAGCTCGAGGTTGAGGCGCTGACGGGTCATGTCGTCGAGCGCGCCGAAGGGCTCGTCGAGCAGCAGCACCGAGGGCTTGAGCACCAGCGCACGCGCGATCGACACGCGCTGGCGCATGCCGCCCGAGAGCTGCGCGGGCTTGGCCTTCTCGAAGCCCTTGAGCCCCACGAGCTCGATGAGCTCCTCGATGTAGTCGTCGTCGACGGGCTTGCCGGCGACCTCGAAGGGAAGCTTGATGTTGGCGTACACCGAGCGCCACGGCAGCAGCGCGGAGTCCTGGAACGCGATGCCCAGCTCGTTGTAGGCGCGCAGATCCTTCGGGGACCGGCCGTCGACGCGGGTGCTGCCGCTCGTCGGCTCCTCGAGACCCGCGAGGATGCGCAGGATGGTCGACTTGCCGCACCCCGACGGACCGAGCAGCGCGAGGAACGAGCCGCGGTCGGTGTGGAGGTTCGCGTCCTGGAGCGCGGTGACGGTCTTCTTCCCGGAGGTGAAGACCTTGTTGAGGCCCGTGATCTGCAGGCCGGTGCCCGGGGCGGACTCGCCCCGGGCACCGGTCTCGGTGACGTCGGTCACTGGTTCAGATCAACCTGCGTAGGCGACGAGCTCGGGGTGCTCCTCGTAGACCTCGGCCAGGAGGCTGAGGTCGAAGAGGTCCGCGGGCTCGAGCTCGATGCCGGCACCGGCGAGCGACTCGATGGTCGACGCCTGGAGCGCGTCGGAGATGGTGAAGAGGCCGGCCGAAGCGGTCTCGTCCGAGACCACGAGGTCCTCCGCCTGCGCGATCGCGCCGGCGATGGAGTTCTCGGGGTTGAGCTCGAGGTCGGCACCGTAGACCTCGTACGCGAGGCGGGCGCCCTCCTCCGGGTCGTTGACGGCGTCGGTCCAGCCCTTGATCTCGGCGACGAGGAAGGCCTTGAGCTTCTCGCGGTCCTCGGCGATCGCCTGGTCGGTGACGGTGAAGGTCTCCGCGACGAACGGCAGGCCGTTGTCCGCGAACGGCAGGTTCACGGTGTCGTAGCCGGCGGCCTCGACCGTGATCGACTCGTTGGTGAGGTAGGCGATGAAGCCGTCGACCTCGCCGTTGGTGAGCGGCGCCGGGTCGTACTGGACCGGCACGATCTCGAGGTCGTCCTCGGTGAGGCCGTTCGCCGCGAGCAGCGCCATGAACAGCGCGGTGTTGGAGTCCTGGACGCCGATCTTCTTGCCGACCATGTCCTCGGCGGTGACGATGTTGCCGCCGTCGGCCAGCGAGAGGACCGTGAAGGGGTTCTTCTGGTAGGTGGTGCCGATGATCTTGAGCGGCGCCTCCTCGGCGGCGACGGCCGAACCGATCGAGACCGCGTCCGAGAGCGCGACGTCGGTCGAGCCCGAGAGGAGCTCCGCGACACCGGTCGACGGGCCGGGGGTCAGGGTGACGGCGTCGAAGCCCGCCTCGGTGTAGTAGCCGTTCGTGTCCGCGAAGAACTCTCCCGAGAACTCCTCGTTCTTGATCCACGACAGCTGGACCGCGAGGTCACCGTACTCAGGCGCCTCCATGGCCACGTCGTCGGAGCTGCCCGACTCCGAGGCCGCGGGCTCGGAGTCCGACGAGCAGGCCGCGAGCGCGAGCGCCGCGACGCCCGCGAGACCGGCGACGGCCGCGCGACGGCTCGCCTTGCCACTGATGAAACGCATGTGTTCTCCCTTTGGAATCGACGCACGATCGACCGGGAAGACAGGTGGTGGGGTCGCCTCCCGCGGTATCCGGGCACACTCCCGGCACGTCGCCGACGACGTTATGGAATGTAGATTTCATGAACATGCGTCGTTGTGTTTCGCCCTCGTAAATTCAGGGTTCCGTGACACAACCGTGACTTTCGTCCGTGGCAGACTCGCCGGAAGTCGGCTCGGAAGGGAGGCGTCATGGACCTCATGACGGTCACCGGATACCGCCGCGCCACCACCCGCGCGGACCTCGCGCTCGCCCCCGGCGAGCGCTTCCTCGCGGGCGGCACGTGGCTGTTCTCGGAGCCCAACCGCGACGTCACGGGCCTCGTCGACCTCCAGGGCATGGGCTGGCCGCGGCTCGAGGTGAGCCGCGACGGACTCGCCATCGGCGCGACGTGCACCATCGCCGACCTGCTCGCGCTGCCGCCCCACGTCGGGTGGGCCGCGCAGCCGCTGTTCGCCGAGGCCGCGAACGCGCTCCTCGCGAGCTTCAAGATCTGGAACGAGGCGACGGTGGTCGGCAACATCTGCCGCTCGTACGCCGCGGCCGCGATGCTCGCGGCCTGCGTCACCCTCGACGCGGCCGCCGTGATCTGGACCGCCGACGGCGAGGAGCGCATCGTCCCCGTCGCGAGCCTGCCCACGGGGAACGGCACCACCACGCTCGGTCACGGCGACCTGGTCCGCGAGGTGCGCATCGGCGCCGACGCCCTGCGGGCCCGGACCGCGCTGCGGAAGGTCGCGCTGGCGGAGCTGGGACGCTCGGGCGCGGTGGTGACGGGCCGCGTCCACGAGGACGGGCGCACCGTCATCGTCGTCACGGCCGCCACGCTCACGCCGACGGTGCTGCGCTACGACGCTCCACCGACGCCCACCGAGGCGCGGGACGATGCGCGCGCGGCCGACGGCTTCTACACCGACGCGCTCGGCGCGGAGGACTGGCGCCGGCACGTCGCGGGCGTGCTCGCGGCCGAGGTGGCAGAGGAGCTCGCATGAGGATGGACGTCGACGGCGCCGAGGTCCACGGCGAGCCCGCACCCGGCCAGTGCCTGCGCACCTACCTGCGCGAGCACGGTCGCTTCGAGGTGAAGAAGGGCTGCGACGCGGGCGACTGCGGCGCGTGCACGGTGCTCGTCGACGGCAGCCCCGTGCACTCGTGCCTCTACCCCGCGCAGCGGGCCGAGGGTCGGGAGGTCACCACCGCGGGCGGGCTCGCGCCGGGCGAGGAGCCGCACCCCGTGCAGGACTCCTTCGCCCGCCACTTCGCGTTCCAGTGCGGCTTCTGCACGCCCGGCATGACGGTCACCGCGTCGACACTGACCGAGGACGACCTGCCCGACCTCGACCGCCGCCTCAAGGGCAACCTGTGCCGCTGCACCGGGTACCGACCCATCCGCGAGGCGGTGGAGCACGCGGTCCGCGGCTGCGGCGGGGGCTGCCTCGGCTGCCCTGCGTCGGACGGCGCCACCGGGGACGATGCGTCGGCGGAGGCGGGCACGAGCGCGCGGCCCCCCGCGGCGGACCGCGTGGTGCAGGGCCGCGAGCCGTACACGTTCGACACCGACGTGCCGGGCCTCACCCACCTCAGGGTGCTCGGCAGCCCGCACGCCCACGCGCGCATCGTCTCCATCGACGCGACCGCGGCGCTCGCCATCCCCGGCGTGCACGCCGTGCTCACCCACGAGGACGCCCCCGCGACGCGCTTCTCGACCGCGCGTCACGACAACCGCATGGACGACCCCCGCGACACCCGGATCCTCGACTCGGTCCTGCGGTTCCGGGGCCAGCGGGTCGCGGCCGTCGTCGCGGACACCCCCGCGCTGGCCGAGGCGGGCTGCGCGGCGATCGTGGTCGAGTACGAGGTGCTGCCGGCGGTCCTCGACCCCGAGGAGGCCCGCTCCCCCGGCGCGCCGCTGGTCCATCCCGACCGCACGCCCGAGGACGGCGTCGCCGAGGCGTCGCGCAACGTGATCGCCTCGTGGAAGGGCGGCTACGGCGACGTCGACGCGGGGCTCGCGAGCGCCGCTGCCGTCGCGACGGGCACCTGGTCCAACGCGCGCGTGAGCCACGCGCAGCTCGAGACGCACGGCGCACTGGGATGGATCGACGAGGAGGGGCGGCTCACGCTGCGCACCAGCTCGCAGGTCCCGTTCCTGGTCCGCGACGAGCTCGCCGTGATCCTCGACCGCGACCCGGAGTCGGTGCGCGTCTTCACCGCCCGGGTGGGCGGCGGCTTCGGCGGCAAGCAGGAGATCTTCGCGGAGGACATCGTGGGGCTCGCGGTGCTGCGCACCGGCCGGCCCGTCGCGTACGAGATGACCCGCGAGGAGGAGTTCACGCGCACCGCGACCCGGCACCCCTTCCGCGTGACCGCGACGCTCGGCGCCTCCGCGAACGGGAGGCTCACCGCGATGGACATCCAGGTGCTGAGCAACACGGGCGCGTACGGCAACCACGCGATCGGCGTGATGTTCCACGGCTGCGCCGAGTCGCTCGAGGCCTACCGCTCCCCCGCCAAGCGCCTCGACGCCGAGGTGGTCTACACGCACACCACCCCCTCGGGCGCGTTCCGCGGCTACGGGCTGGGCCAGGTGATCTTCGCGGTCGAGTCCGCGCTGGACGATCTCGCGCTCGAGCTGGGCATCGACCCCTTCGAGCTGCGCCGCATCAACGCGGTAAAGGACGGCGACAAGCTCGGCGTCACCGAGCGGCGGCATCAGGACGACCTCATCTTCGGCTCGTACGGGCTCGACCAGTGCCTCGACCTGGCGGAGGAGGCGCTGCGCCGCGGCAACGGCGTCGAGGCGCCCGACGGCTGGGCCGTGGGCGAGGGCATGGCGCTCAGCATGATCGCGACCATCCCACCGCGCGGGCACCACGCGACCGCCTCGGTCACCGCCTTCCCGGACGGCAGCGCGCTGGTCGCGGCCGGCACGGTCGAGTTCGGCAACGGCACCCACACCGTCCTCACGCAGATCGCGGCCTCGGCGCTGGGGCTGTCTCCCGACGCCGTGCGGCTGCGCACCTCCGACACGGACGCGACCACGTACGACACCGGCGCCTTCGGCTCGACGGGCATCACGGTGGCGGGCAAGGCGGTGCACGCCGCCGCGCTCGCGCTGCGCGAGCTGCTCGACGACGGGACGGAGATCCCCGAGGGCGGCCTCACGGCGCACGGCGAGACCGACGGCAAGGTCCGCTCGCTCGCCTTCAACGTGCAGGCCTTCCGCGTCGCGGTCGACGTCGAGACCGGCGCGGTGCGGATCCTCCAGTCGATCCAGTCCGCGGACGCCGGCGTGGTGCTCAACCCCGCGCAGTGCCGCGGCCAGATCGAGGGCGGCGTGGCGCAGGGCATCGGCTCCGCGCTGTACGAGGAGGTGCTCATCGGCGATCAGGGCTCGCCGACGAATCCCGCCTTCCGCGTCTACCGCGTCCCGCAGATCTCGGACGTCCCGGAGACCGAGGTGTACTTCGCCGAGACCTCCGACTCGCTGGGCCCGCTCGGCGCGAAGTCCATGTCGGAGTCGCCGTACAACCCGGTCGCGCCCGCGCTGGCGAACGCGATCCGCCGCGCCATCGGTGTGCGGCCCATGGAGCTGCCGATGACCCGCGACCGCGTGTGGCGCCTCGCCGCGTCAGCCACGCCCGCCACCTCCACCACCCCGGCTCGGGACGCTCAGTACCGGTCCGGAGGCGGATCCGAGCCCTCCCGGGACGCTCAGGTCCGGTGAATATGCCCGTCCAGCTCGCTCAGCCGCCGACCCGTGCCCCCGGCACGCTCCGCGATCACCTCCGCGAGGATCGCGACGGCGGTCTCCGCGGGCGAGGACCCGCCCAGATCGAGCCCGATGGGCGAGCGCAGCCGTGCCAGCGCATCGTCCCCCACGCCGGCCTCACGCAGGCGGGCGAGCCGACGCTCGTGAGCGACGCGCGAGCCCATCGCGCCGACGTAGGCAGCCCGCGACGCGAGCGCGACCTCGAGCGCGGGGACGTCGACGCGGTCGTCGTGGGTGAGGACGCAGATCACGGTCGACTCCTCGATCTCGAAGGAGCGCAGGAAGGCGTCGGGCCACGCGACGTGGACCTCGTGCGCCGCGGGGACGCGCTCGGCGGTCGCGAACACGGGACGCGGATCGACCACGACGACGCGGTAGCCCAGGGCGTCGCCTGCGGCCGCGAGGGCCGGGGTGAAGTCGACCGCGCCCACGATGACGAGCCTCGGTGCGCGCTCCCGGACGATGCGCCGCCCGCCGGGCAGCGTCATCGTCACCTCGCCGTCCGCGAGCGAGGCCTCGAGGGCCGCGATGAGCTCCCGGTCGCCGGGCCCGATGCGGAAGGCCAGGACGTCCACCGCGCCGCCGCACGCGAGACCGGGGCGGAGCAGGTCTCCCTCGCCGCCGAGCGTCTCGGTCACGGGCTCGGGGGCGCCGAGGCACGCGAGCGCGAGCTCGTAGGCCTCGGACTCGATGCAGCCGCCGGAGATCGCGCCGAGCGCGCGGCCGTCGGACGTCACCGCCATCGCGGAGCCCGGCGCGCGGGGCGTCGAGCCGTGGACCGCCGTCACCACGACGACGCCGAGCGCGCCCCCTTCGTGGAGCACCCCCAGCGCCTCGCGCGCGATCTCGAACACGCCCGACAGTCTTGCACCCCACCCGGAGGGAAGAGATGAGCCACGACCTTGTCATCCGCGCCGCGCGCGCCGTGCTGCCGACCGGGGAGGTGCCCGCCGCGGTCTTCGTCAGCGGTGGCCGCATCGCGGGCGTCGGCCCGGTGGACTCCCCCGCCCCCGGGATCGCCGAGGTCGTGCTCGCCCCGGACGAGGTGCTCCTCCCCGGCGTGGTCGACACCCACGTGCACGTCAACGAGCCGGGTCGCACCGAGTGGGAGGGCTTCGACTCAGCCACGCGCGCCGCCCGCGCCGGCGGGGTGACCACGCTCATCGACATGCCCCTCAACTCGATCCCGCCGACGGTCTCCGTCGACGCCCTCGCCGTGAAGCAGGAGGCCGCCGCGGGCAAGACGCACGTCAACGTCGGGTTCTGGGGCGGCGCCGTGCCGGAGAACTTCGGGACGATGCGGGAGCTGTGGGACGCGGGCGTATTCGGCTTCAAATGCTTCCTCGCGCCGAGCGGCGTCGACGAGTTCGGTCACTTCAACGGCGGCCAGCTGCTGCGGGCGATGGAGGAGATCGCAGGCTTCGACGGGCGGCTCATCGTGCACGCCGAGGACCCCGAGGTGCTCGACGCGTACGACGTCGCGCCGGGCCGCGACTTCGGGGCGTTCATGGCGACGCGCCCGCAGGCGGCGGAGACGAGCGCGATCGCGACGGTCATCCATGCGATGCGCGAGACCGGGGCGCGGGCGCACATCCTGCACCTGTCAGCCGCGGCCGCGCTGCCGATGATCGCCGACGCGAAGGCCGAGGGGCTGCCGCTCACCGTCGAGACCTGCCCGCACTACCTCACGTTCGACGCGGCGCACGTGCCCGAGGGCGCGACCCAGTACAAGTGCTGCCCGCCCATCCGCTCGGAGGAGAACCGCGAGCGGCTGTGGGAGGCGCTCGCCGAGGGGCTGATCGACTTCGTCGCCTCGGACCACTCGCCCGCGACCGCGGACCTCAAGCTCGCCGGCGACGGCGACTTCGGCGCCGCCTGGGGCGGCATCGCGGGGCTGCAGACCTCGCTCGCGGCGGTGTGGACCGGCGCGCGGCTGCGCGGCTACTCGCTCGCGCACGTCATGCAGTGGATGTCGACGCGTCCCGCCGCGTGGGCGGGGCTTGGCGGGAAGGGCGCGATCGAGGCGGGACGCGACGCGGACCTCGTCGCATTCGCGGCGGACGTGCCGTGGGAGGTCCATGCGACGGAGCTCGCCCACAAGAACCCCGTGAGCGCGTACGACGGCGCCGCGCTCGCCGGACGGGTCCGGCGGGTCTGGCTCGGCGGCTCCGAGGACGCCGAGGGGGTCATGGTCCCGCGGCCCTAGACCCGCCGCCTCAGGAGGTGCGGCCCAGGGCGACGAGCGCGTCGCCCGAGACCCGGTCCCCCACCTCCGCGAGCACCGCGGTCACCACGGTGCCGTCGCGGTCGCGGTCGAGAGAGCGGTCGACGTCGCCGACCCACACGAGAAGCGACTCGTCGAGCTCGTCGCCGGCGATGCCGTGGTCCGCGTTGAAGTCGCGGATCGCCTGCGCCGTGAGAGAACCGTAGACACCGTCGATCCCGCCGGTGTCGTAGCCGAGCTCGCCCAGCATCTTCTGCATCCCGTGCGTCACGGTCCACGAGTACGGGATGCGCGCATCGTCGTCCCATGCGCCAGGCTCGTCGAAGGGCGCGGGGCCCGTGTAGGCGACCACGGGCCGGCCGTCGATCTCGGCGACGATGTCCCCCGTCCAGAGCCTGTCCCCCGTCGTGACGTACAGCGCGGTGAGCTCTCCCCGCGCCCCGGGTGCGGCCGTCAGCGGGTCGAGCGAGCCATCGCCGTCGAGCGCCAGGAGGCCCGTCTCGTGCGCGACGGCGGCGTCCTCGTCGTCGAGGGCGGAGCACCGCACGTCCGCCAGGTCCGTCATCGTGCGAGCGGCGACATCGAGGGTCATGTGCCAGCACCCGCCGGCGCTCCCATGGCCCGCGAACCAGTCCGTGCCGCCCCCGGTCTCGACCGACGCCGAGGTGCGCATCGTCAGGCGCGCGACACCGCCGTCGACCTCGCTGCCGAGCACGGCCGTAGTCCCTCTCCCGGACTCGCCCTCCGCGCACGCGCGCGCCGCGACCGCCGCATCGTCCCCTCCCGCGCCCTCGGCCAGCTCGCTCACGGCGAGCGCGGTGCAGGCGGTGACCGCGCCGAAGGCCGCGGCGGCGGACCCACGCGCGCCCGACTCCGCGTCGTTGTCCTTCGACCGCTGATCGAAGGCGATCGCGCCCAGCGGCACCGCCACGACGAGCACCGCGAGCACGCCGACGGCGGCCAGCACGCCCACGAGCGCGGTTTGCCACCACGGACGCACCGCAGCACGTCGAGAACCCCCCGAGGCCTCCGCCATGAGGCGACTGTAATCGGGGAACCCCGCACCAGGCCATATGCCCGTCATGCGCGGAAACGCCGGCGAAACCATCGATGGCTAGCGTGGGCGCATTCGCACCGCGTGCACGCGTGCACGCCTGAACGAGAGGCAGCCATGGGCATCATCCTGGGCGACCACCAGTACGGCAAGGCGGAGAACCGCATCGTGCGCATCGTGCGCGACACCCCTCGCCACGAGATCCGGGACGTCAACGTGTCCAGCTGCCTGCGCGGCCGCTTCGACGAGGCGCACCTTACGGGCGACCAGGGCGCGGTGCTGCCGACCGACACGCAGAAGCAGACCTCCTACGCCTTCGCCAAGACGGTCGGGCTGGCCTCGCTCGAGCGGTACGCGTACGCGCTCGCCACGCACTTCGTCGACGACGTCGAGCCCGTCGACCAGGCACGCGTCGAGCTCGAGGAGTTCGCGTGGGAGCGGGTGAGCGTCGGCGGCGAGGAGCACGACTTCTCGTGGGTGCGCAAGGGCCAGGAGGTCCGCACCGTCGCGGTGACGTACGACGCCGAGGGCACCTGGATCACCGGCGGCCTCAAGGACCTCGTGGTGCTGAAGTCGTCGGGCTCGGAGTTCCACGGCTTCCTCAAGGACGAGTACACGGTGCTCGAGCCGACCTCGGACCGCATCATGGCGACCTCCCTCGTCGCGAAGTGGCGCTTCGGCGCGGTGGACGTCGCGACCTTCGACTTCGACGCGGCCTACGCCGCGATCAAGACCGCGCTCGTCGAGACCTTCGCCGGCTTCCACTCGCTCGCGCTGCAGCAGACGCTGTACGAGATGGGCAAGGCCGCGATCGAGGCGGTGCCCGAGCTGGTCGAGGTGCGGCTGTCCGCGCCGAACAAGCACCACTTCACGTACGACCTCGCGCCCTTCGGGATCGAGAACGCGAACGAGGTCTTCCACGCCGACGACCGCCCTTACGGCCTCATCCAGGCGTCCGTGACCACGGACGATGCGCCGCCCGCCGGTCCGGCGTGGCAGCAGTACTCGGGCCTGGTCTGAGCGAGCCGCGCGCCGCATCGTCCCCGGACAGCGCAGAGGCCCCGCACCTTTCGGTGCGGGGCCTCTGCGCGTGGACGATGCGGGGGCTCAGAAGTCCCAGTCGTCGTCCGTGGTCTCCTCGTGCTTGCCGATCACGTACGACGAGCCCGAGCCCGAGAAGAAGTCGTGGTTCTCGTCCGCGTTGGGCGACAGCGCCGACAGGATCGCCGGGCTCACGTCGGTGACGGTGGACGGGAACAGCGCCTCGTAGCCCAGGTTCATCAGGGCCTTGTTGGCGTTGTAGTGCAGGAACTTCTTGACGTCCTCGGCCATGCCCAGGGGGTCGTAGAGGTCGTGCGTGTACTGGACCTCGTTCTCGTAGAGGTCGTACAGGAGCGAGAACGTGTAGTCCTTGAGCTCCTCGCGGCGGGCCTCCGACTCGGCCTCGAGCCCCTTCTGGAACTTGTAGCCGATGTAGTAGCCGTGCACGGCCTCGTCGCGGATGATGAGGCGGATGAGGTCGGCCGTGTTCGTGAGCTTCGCGCGGCTCGACCAGTACATGGGCAGGTAGAAGCCCGAGTAGAAGAGGAAGCTCTCGAGCAGGGTCGAGGCGACCTTCCGCTTGAGCGGGTCGTCACCGTGGTAGTAGTCGAGGACGATCTGCGCCTTGCGCTGCAGGTTCTGGTTCTCGGTCGACCAGCGGAACGCGGCGTCGATCTCGGGCGTCGAGCACAGCGTCGAGAAGATCGACGAGTAGCTCTTGGCGTGCACCGACTCCATGAACGCGATGTTCGTGTAGACGGCCTCCTCGTGCGGGGTGAGCGCGTCGGGGATGAGCGACACGGCTCCCACGGTGCCCTGGATGGTGTCCAGGAGCGTGAGGCCGGTGAACACGCGCATCGTGAGCGTCTGCTCCTCGGGCGTGAGGGTGGCCCAGGACTGCACGTCGCCGGACAGCGGCACCTTCTCGGGCAGCCAGAAGTTGGCCGTGAGGCGGTTCCACACCTCGACGTCCTTCTCGTCCTGGATGCGGTTCCAGTTGATGGCGTCCACGTGGCTGACCAGCGTGAGCTTCTCGGTCATGTCTTGTTCCTTCTTGAGACTTCTGGAGGGGTTCCGGCGGCGATTACAGCATGCAGCTGACGCAGCCGTCGACCTCGGTGCCCTCGAGCGCCAGCTGGCGGATGCGGATGTAGTAGATGGTCTTGATGCCCTTGCGCCACGCGTAGATCTGCGCCTTGTTGATGTCGCGCGTGGTGGCGGTGTCCTTGAAGAACAGCGTCAGGGACAGGCCCTGGTCCACGTGCTGCGTCGCCGCGGCGTACGTGTCGATGATCTTCTCGGGGCCGATCTCGTACGCGTCCTGGAAGTACTCCAGGTTCTCGTTGTCCATGAAGGGCGCCGGGTAGTAGACGCGACCCAGCTTGCCCTCCTTGCGGATCTCGATGCGCGACGCGATCGGGTGGATCGAGGACGTCGAGTTGTTGATGTAGGAGATCGAACCGGTCGGCGGGACGGCCTGGAGGTTCTGGTTGAAGATGCCGTGCTCCTGGACCTTGGCCTTGAGCTCGCGCCAGTCCTCCTGGGTCGGGATCGCGATGCCGGCGTCCTCGAACAGCGCCGCGACGCGGGCGGTCGCGGGGACCCACTCCTGGTCGGTGTACTTGTCGAAGAACTCGCCCGAGGCGTACTTCGAGTTCTCGAAGCCCTCGAAGGCCGTGCCCTGCTCCTTGGCGATGGTGTTCGAGGCCGCGATGGCGTGGAACAGCACCGTGTAGAAGTAGATGTTGGTGAAGTCCACACCCTCCTCGGATCCGTAGTGGATCCGCTCGCGGCCCAGGTAGCCGTGGAGGTTCATCTGGCCGAGGCCGATGGCGTGGGCGCGGTCGTTGCCGTAGCGGATCGACGGCACCGCGTCGATGGCCGACTGGGTCGACACGGCGGTGAGGCCGCGGACCGCGATCTCGACCGTCTTCTCGAGGTCGCCGCCGTCCATCGCGGTGGCGATGTTCATCGAGCCGAGGTTGCAGGAGATGTCCTTGCCGATCTCCTCGTACGTGAGGTCCTCGTTGAAGGTCGACGGGGTGTTGACCTGGAGGATCTCCGAGCAGAGGTTCGACATGTTGATGCGGCCCGCGACGGGGTTCGCGTTGTTCACCGTGTCCTCGAACACGACGTACGGGTAGCCCGACTCGAACTGCAGCTCCGCGACGGTCTGGAAGAACTGGCGGGCCGAGATCTTGGTCTTGCGGATCCGGGCGTCGTCGACCATCTCGTGGTACTTCTCGCTGATCGAGATGTCACCGAACGGCACGCCGTAGACGCGCTCGACGTCGTACGGGGAGAAGAGGTACATCTCCTCGTTCTTGCGGGCGAGCTCGAACGTGATGTCCGGCACCACGACGCCCAGCGAGAGGGTCTTGATGCGGATCTTCTCGTCGGCGTTCTCGCGCTTGGTGTCGAGGAACTTCATGATGTCGGGGTGGTGCGCCGAGAGGTACACCGCACCGGCACCCTGACGCGCGCCGAGCTGGTTCGCGTAGGTGAAGGAGTCCTCGAGGAGCTTCATCACGGGGATGATGCCCGAGGACTGGTTCTCGATGTGCTTGATGGGCGCGCCGGCCTCGCGGATGTTCGACAGCGACAGCGCGACGCCGCCGCCGCGCTTCGACAGCTGGAGCGCGGAGTTGATCGAGCGGCCGATCGACTCCATGTTGTCCTCGATGCGCAGCAGGAAGCACGAGACGAACTCGCCGCGCTGGGCCTTGCCCGCGTTGAGGAAGGTCGGGGTGGCCGGCTGGAAGCGGCCCGAGACGATCTCGTCGACCAGGGCGGTCGCGAGGCCCTCGTCGCCGGCGGCGAGCGTGAGCGCGACCATGACGACGCGGTCCTCGTAGCGCTCGAGGTAGCGCTTGCCGTCGAAGGTCTTGAGCGTGTAGCTCGTGTAGTACTTGAACGCGCCCAGGAAGGTCGGGAAGCGGAACTTCTTCGAGTAGGCGCGCTCGGTCAGCGCCTGGATGAAGGTGAAGTCGTACTGCGCGAGCACCTCGGGCTCGTAGTACTTCTTCTCGACCAGGTAGTCGAGGCGCTCCTTGAGGGAGTGGAAGAAGACCGTGTTCTGGTTGACGTGCTGGAGGAAGTACTCGCGCGCCGCCTCACGGTCCTTGTCGAACTGGATGTTCCCCTCGGTGTCGTAGAGGTTGAGCATCGCGTTGAGCGAGTGGTAGTCCATGCCCGTGCGCGGGGCGTCGATCACTGTTGCTTCCACAGGTCATCCAATCCATCGCGGACGGCGGTGACGTCGTCCTGCGTTCCGAAGAGCTCGAACTTGTACAGGTGCGGGACCTTGCACTTGCTGGCGACGATGTCGCCGGCGATGCAGTAGGCCGAACCGAAGTTGGTGTTGCCCGCGCTGATCACTCCCCTGATGTACGAGCGGTTGTGCTCGTCGTTCAGGAACTTGATGACCTGCTTGGGCACGGCGCCGCGGTCGTTGCCGCCGCCGTAGGTGGGGAGGACGAGCACGTAGGGCTCGTCGACCTTGAGGGGCTCGTCCGTGGGGTACAGCGGGATCCGGTCCGCGGGCACGCCCAGCTTCTGCACGAAGCGGTGCGTGTTGCCCGAGGTGGAGCTGAAGTAGACGAGCGAGGCCATGAGGCGGCTGGCTTAGGAGGCGACCCGCTCGGCCAGCGCGGCGATGCGGTCCGGCTGGAAGCCCGACCAGTGCTCGTCGCCGGCGATGACGACGGGAGCCTGGAGGTAGCCCAGCTTCATGACGGTGTCGTACGCGTCCTGGTCCTCGGTGACGTCGAAGATCTGGAACTCGAGCTCGGCGCGCTCGAGCGCCTTCTTGGTGGCGGTGCACTGCACACAGGCGGGCTTCGAGTAGACCGAGATCGTCATGGGGACGTCCTTTCGAGACGCGAGAGCGGGCTGAGTAGGCGCCACTATATATGGGGTCTGGCCGCCGATGCCACCACTAGATGGTGTGTCTCATCCACAAATTTACCCACAATTTACACACAGCCCCGCGTGTCGCCTGTGGGTAACTCCGCCCGGTCTGCGCGACACGCCGTGTCACCCAGGGACGGGACCCGCGCGCGCCCCGAAACGCTGTGGAAACGGGGCCGGTCTACGGTGACGATGTGCGCTCCCCTTCGCCCGGAGAAGGGGGCTGAGGAGGGGGCACAGACATGACCGAGCCGTCGCATCTCGCGTCCGGCGGGGAGGTGCGCGTCTACCGCGCGCACGTCTTCCACATCGCCGGCGCACCCGACCAGACCGACGTCGCGTCGCATCTGGTGTCGCTGCCCGACGGCGCGCTCGTGGTCGACGGCGAGGGCCGCATCGTCTGGCTGGGCGACTGGGCCGCGCTGCCCGCGGCCTTCGCGGGCGCCCCGGTCACCCGCGCCGACTACCTCGTCCCCGGCTTCGTCGACTCGCACGTCCACTTCCCGCAGTCGTACGCGACCGCGGCGCACGGCGGCGGTCAGCTGCTCGAGTGGCTCGACCACTGCATCTTCCCCACCGAGGCGCAGTTCGCGGATCTCGAGTTCGCCGACCGGGCGGCGCGCTACTTCACGCGTCGCCGCATCGCCGCGGGCACCACGGCTGCGATGGTCTTCGGCAGCGCGTTCCCGGTGGCGCAGGACGCCCTCTACCGCGCGACGCTCGAGGCGGGGCTGCGTGTGGTCTCCGGCCGCGGCATCCAGACCGTCGGACCCGAGGCCGCCTCCGCGCTCATCACGTCCGAGGAGGACGCGATCCGGCTGGTGGCCGAGGAGATCGACCGCTGGCACGCGGTCGACACCGGCGACCCGCGCTCCGCGCACGTCCAGGTCGCCGTGGTGCCGCGCTTCTCGCTGTCCGTGACCCCTCGCACGCTGGCCGCGCTGGGCGAGCTCTACGACGAGGCACGCATGACCGGCGTCTACTTCCACAGCCACCTCAACGAGAACAACCGCAAGGGCGACGGCGAGATCGCGGCGGTGCTGGGCTCGTACGGCGTCGAGGCCTACCTCGACACCTACGACGGTCGCTTCCTGCCGGGCTCGAAGTCGGGCGGCCACTCGCTGCTGGGCCGGCGCTCGTCGCTCGCGCACGCGGTGCACTCGCAGCCGCGCGAGCTCGCGCGCATGGCGGAGACGGGGACCTCGATCGCGCATTGCCCCACCTCGCAGCTGTTCCTGGGATCGGGAACGATGCCGTGGCGGGCGACCGTCGAGGCCGGGGTGAACATCGCGCTGGGCTCGGACATCGGCGCGGGCGACGAGTGGCTGATCTCGCGCGTCGCGGGCGACTGCTACAAGGTCCACATCTCCGAGGAGGGCGACGCGGGCACCGCGATCCACCCCGCCGAGCTGCTCTTCGCCGCGACCCTCGCCGGCGCGCGGGCGCTCGACATGGAGCACGCCTTCGGCAACCTCGACGTGGGCAAGGACGCGGACTTCCTGCTCATCGAGACGTCCCGCTGGGAGCCGCTCGAGGGGATGCTGTCGATGGGCATCCGCTCCGACGACGAGGAGCAGGCGACGCTCGAGGAGCTCTTCACGCTCCTGGTGGGGCTGCGTCAGCCGGCCATCGCGGCGGTCTACGTCGCGGGCGAGAAGGCGGTCGCGCCCGAGCTGTAGCACCGCCGCCTCTCCTGCCGTCGCCCGAAAGTGGTAGGTGAGCGTCGGTTTCAGCGGGTCTCTGCGCCGGAGCGGTAGGTCATTGTCGTTCTCCCTGGTGAGGGCTATGTTCAACGCATGCACCCCACCGCCAAGCGATGCGCCCAGTGGGCCACCGGGCTGGTGCTCATCGGCACGTTCGTGGTCATCGCCGGTCCGGAGATCATGAGTCGCGCCAGCTACGCCACCGGCGCCGGCGACGAGGTCGTGTTCTGGTTCCTCAACTACGTGGTCGGCGGACTGCGGCTCTTCGCCGTGCCGATCGCGGCGGCCCTGGTGTGCGCCGCGGTCGTGATCCAGGTGCTGGCGCCCACGCGCGAGGACGCCTCCACCGAGGACACTGAGCACCCGACCGAGGCCTGACCCGGTTGTCGCCTCGTCGAGCCGGATCGATGCCGCGTTCTTCCTGGGGTGGGGACCATCGTCCCTAGGATGGTTGACACCTGTTACTTACCGTGGAATCACCCACCGGCACCGTCGCCGGGATCCCCACCGAAAGGAACCAGGTCATGCAGAACCACCAGGAGCACTACGACGACGTGATGTGCGGCATCGGCGCCCTCGGCGACCACATCCCCGGCACCATCAAGAGCTTCTTCTCGCTCCACCACGCCGCCCTCGCGGACGGCGCGCTCCCCAAGTCGACCAAGGAGCTCCTCGCCCTCGCGATCGCGATCTCGGTCCGCTGCGGCGGCTGCATCACCTGCCACGTCAAGGACGCCCTCACCGCCGGCGCGACCCCCGAGCAGGTCTACGAGACCATCGGCGTCGCGATCCTCATGGGCGGCGGCCCCTCGGCCGTCTACGGCAACGAGGCCCGCAAGGCCGTCGAGGCCTTCAGCGCCGTTCCGGCCTAAGCACCTCCTCCACGAAGGCGGGGATCCCTCCGGTCCCCGCCTTCGTCGTGCCCGGGCGCACCGCGCGGCGTGAGAGGATCGCCGCCGTGGCAGTGGTGAGCGATCGGGTGGCGGAGCGCGCGGCGGAGGACTTCGGACGGTCCGCGCCGCGCATCGTGAGCGCGCTCGAACGCCTCGCCGTCACCCCGGGCGCCGACCCCGAGCGGGTCCACGCCGCCGTGCTGCTCTCGGGCCGCGGCGACCTCACCCTCTTCGAGGACGCCCTCGAGCACGCGCGGGACGACTGGCGCGACCTGCTCGACCGGGCCGCGCTCGCCGGTCCCGACTGGCGCGAGAGGCTCGATGCCGAGCTCGGCCTCCAGTAGGCGCGGGACGATGCGTCGGCGCGGCTGGGCGATCGCGGCAGGAGCCGCCGGACTCGCGCTCGCGCTCGTCTTCGTCAAGGCGTCGCTCGCCTGGTCCGACGCGCAGCCCTACGACCCTGCGGTGACGGAGCCCCGGTACATCGTCCTCATCCTCATCTCGCTCGCCATCGCGGGCGCGGGGCTGCTCGCCGCGATCCGGCTCTGGACCGGGCCCTGGCGAGGCCGCCAGGACCGGCGTCGATAGCCGCACGGGCCACCGGGCGCGCAGGTCCTGGGCGCATCGTCCCCGACACGACTAGCCTGGCAACCGTGACTGCACCTATCGATCCCACGACCACGTCCGCCTGGGCCGAGCTGTCCGCCCACCAGGCATCGTTCACCCCGGATCTCCGCGGGTGGTTCGCCTCCGACGCGACCCGCGTCGAGCGCTTCTCGCTGCCCCTGGCCGACCTCCACGTCGACCTGTCGAAGAACCTCGTCACCGACGAGATCCTCTCCTCGCTGGTGAAGCTGGCCGAGGAGACCGGCGTCGCCGACCGCTACGCCGCGATGCTCGCCGGCGAGCACATCAACACCACCGAGGACCGCGCCGTCCTCCACACTGCGCTGCGCCGCCCCGCCGGCATGGAGCCGGCCCTCGAGGTCGACGGCCAGGACGTCGACGGCGACGTCCAGTCCGTGCTGTCCGCGATCGACGCCTTCGCCGACCGCGTCCGCTCGGGCGAGTGGAAGGGCGTCACCGGCAAGGCCGTGACGCACATCGTCAACATCGGCATCGGCGGCTCGGACCTGGGCCCCGTCATGGTCTACGAGGCCCTCGAGCCGTACGCGAACGCGGGCATCGAGGCGCGCTTCGTGTCGAACATCGACCCGACCGACATGGGCCAGAAGGTCAAGGGCCTCGACCCCGAGACCACGCTCTTCATCGTCGCGTCGAAGACCTTCACCACGCTCGAGACCCTCACCAACGCGCGTCTCGCGCGCGACTGGCTGTGGGACTCGCTCGCGGAGGCGGGCGTCTCCGTCGCCACCGACGCGGAGAAGGACGATGCGGTCGCGCACCACTTCGTCGCCGTCTCGACCGCGCTCGACAAGGTCGCGGCCTTCGGCATCGACCCCGCCAACGCCTTCGGCTTCTGGGACTGGGTCGGCGGCCGCTACAGCGTGGACTCCGCCATCGGCCTGTCGCTCGCGATCTCGCTGGGCCCGGACACGTTCCGCGAGCTGCTCGCGGGCTTCCACGCCGTCGACCGCCACGTCGCGGAGACCCCGCTCGAGAAGAACGTGCCCGTCCTCATGGGGCTGCTCAACGTCTGGTACGTCAACTTCCTGGGCGCCCAGTCGCACGCCGTGCTGCCCTACGCGCAGCAGCTGCACCGCTTCGCGGCGTACCTCCAGCAGCTCACCATGGAGTCCAACGGCAAGTCGGTGATGTGGGACGGCTCCCCCGTCACCACGGAGACCGGCGAGATCTTCTGGGGCGAGCCCGGCACCAACGGCCAGCACGCGTTCTACCAGCTGATCCACCAGGGCACCAAGCTGATCCCGGCGGACTTCATCGCCGTCGTGAACCCGGCCTACCCCCTCGAGGACGGCGGCCAGGACGTCCACGCGCTGTTCCTCGCGAACTACCTCGCGCAGACCAAGGCGCTCGCCTTCGGCAAGACCGCCGAGGAGGTCGAGGCCGAGGGCACCACGGGCGCGCTCGTCGCGGCGCGCACGTTCGCGGGCAACAAGCCGACCACGTCGATCTTCGCGCCGTCGCTCACCCCGTCGGTCCTCGGCCAGCTCATCGCGCTGTACGAGCACATCACCTTCACGCAGTCGGTGGTGTGGGGCATCAACGCCTTCGACCAGTGGGGCGTCGAGCTGGGCAAGAAGCTCGCGCTCGAGATCGCCCCGGCGATCGAGGGGGACGATGCGGCGCTGTCCGCGCAGGACGCGTCCACCCAGGCGCTCATCGCGTTCTACCGCGCGAACCGGGCCTGACCCGAGACAGCACGAAGGGGGCCGGCCCGCTGGGCCGGCCCCCTTCGTCGTCTGCGTCGACCGGGACGCGACCACCATCGACCACTGCGAGTTCGCGATCCCGAGAAAGCGACACTCACCTACCACTTCCGAGGGCGGGTGGGACCGTCAGGCGGGGGCGGCCGCCGCCTCGCGGGCCTCGCGGGCCTTGGTCAGCGCGAGCGCGAAGGTCTCGACCGGCTGAGCGCCCGAGACAGCGAAGGCCTCGTCGAACACGAAGAACGGGACGCCGGTCGCGCCGTACGCCGCGGCCTGCGCGATGTCCGCCTCGACGGCGTCGACGTAGGCGTCCGAGTCGAGCACCGACCGGACCTCGTCCTCCGCGATGCCGAGCTCGGCAGCCAGGCCCACCAGCACGCCGTGGTCGGACACGATCGCGCCGTCGATCATCTGCGCCTGCATGAGGCGCTCCTTCATCTGCGCACCGAGCCCGCGGGCGTGCGCGAGATGCAGCAGCCGATGCGCGTCACGGGTGTTCGCCGCCATGTAGCGGTCGAAGTCGTACGCGATCCCCACCTCGGAGCCGAGGTCGATGAGCCGCTGATTCATCTCACGCACCCGCTCGGGGGTGGTGTTGAACTTCGCGGCGAGCGCCTCGGCGTGCGGGATCGCGGAGTCGGCGGGGATGCTCGGGTCGAGCTGGAAGCTGCGGTATCGGACGGACACGTCCTCGCCCGAGGCGGCGACGGCCTCCTCGAGGCGGCGCTTGCCGAGGTAGCACCACGGGCAGGCGATGTCCGACCAGACGTCGATCTGGATTGTCATGGCGCAGAAAGGTACCGCATGCGGCGGCGCCCTCCTGACCGCTCAGCTCCCGCGGTAGGTGGAGTAGCCGAACGGGCTGAGCAGCAGCGGCACGTGATAGTGCGGGTCGCCGTCGACGCCGAAGGCGATGCGCACCTCGGGGTAGAAGGTCGCGATCCCGTGGTCGGCGAACCACGCGCCGGTCGCGAAGACCAGCTGGTACGTGCCCTCGTGGAGCACGTCCGGGCCGAGCGAGCCGACACGGCCGTCCGCGTCCGTCACGCCCGTGGCGATCTCGACGTCGCCGTGCAGCAGCCGCACGGGCAGCCCGACCGCGGGCCTCCCGTGCACCGAGTCCAGCACATGCGTGGTCACGTGGCTCATGCCGCCACCTCCCCGTAGGTCGCGCGGAGGCGCAGGAGCGCGATCCCCCGCAGCTGATCTGCCACCTCCGCAAGCTCGACCGCGTCCTCGTTGCGCAGCCGCCGCTCGAGCTCCCCGACGATCTCCTCGCGCGAGCGCCCGGCCGCGCGGATGAGGAACACCCGGTCGAAGCGCTGCTCGTACGCACGGTTGCCCTCCGCGAGACGCGCCGCGAGCGCCTCGTCGCCGGAGGCGGACGACGCCTGCTCGGACTGCGAGAAGCGCGACTCCGCGTCGTCGCCGTCGCGACGCTCGCCGATGCGCGGGTGCGCCGCGAGCGCCTCGTCGATCTCCTCGGGCGACAGCGGCGTCGCGGCCGAGACCGCGGCACGCTCGAGCTCGAGCAGCGTCCCGTAGGCGCGCGAGGACAGCTCCTCGGCCCAGCGGCTCACGCGCAGGCAGGTGAGAAGGTCCTCCGGGGTGGGTTCGATCATCGTCCCTCCTTACGATGTCCAGTATGGCGAACGGACTGGTCGGCGTGGTGCTCGCCGCGGGTGCGGGTTCGCGCTTCGGCGCGCCGAAGGCACTGGCACGGGACGATGACGGGGCGTGGCTCCCACGCGCCTGCGATCTGCTCGCGGGCGCGGGCTGCGGCACGGTGCTCGCCGTGCTCGGCGCGGAGGCCGAGGAGGCCAGGCACCTGCTCCCCAAGGGCGCGCACGCGATCATCGCGACGCGGTGGTCCGAGGGGATCGGCGAGAGCCTCCACGTCGCGCTCACCGCGGCGCAGTCGGTGCACGCCGAGGCGGTGCTGGTGACGCTCGTGGACCTGCCGACGCTGCAGCCCGAGGCGGTCGAGCGCGTCGCGGAGCGATGGACCGGCGATCAGAAGGTCCTCGCGCGCGCGGTCGACGGCGAGACCCCGGGACACCCGGTGCTCATCGGCGGCGCGCACCTGCGCCCGCTGCTCGCGACCGTCGGCGGCACGCGCGGCGCCTCGCACTACCTGGACGCGCACCGCGCGGAACCCGTCGACTGCACGGGGCTGGGCGTCGCCGCCGACGTCGACACGCGCTGACTCACACCTCGATCTCGCCGCGGACGCACACGTCCGTCGCGCCGCCGATCCACAGCTCCTCGTCGGCGGGCGTGACATGCACGCGCCCGCGTCGCCCCATCGCGGTGCCCTGCGCGGCGACGTAGGGCGCCTCGACCCGCCCGCTCGACACCAGCCACTGCCCCAGCGACGCGTTGAGCGAGCCGGTGACCGGGTCCTCGCGCAGGCCGCTGCCGTCCGAGGTGAAGAAGGCGCGCACCTCGACCGCGGTCTCCGACCCCTCCGGCTGAGGACCCACCACCCCGATGAACCAGTCGCCCGGGTGCCCCGCCGCGTCGGGCTCGAGCGCGAGCACCTCCTCGGCCGAGGCGAGCTCGATGCCCACCCAGCCCGGCCCGTTGTCCACCCACCGCGATGCGACCACGCGGTCGACGGAGGTGCCGAGCACCGCGCAGAAGCGCTCGAGGTCCTCGTCGGAGACCGGTCCTGAGCGCAGGGGCTCGGGAGCGGCGAAGGCGAGCCGCGTGCCGTCGTCCCACACGTCGACCAGTCCGATCCCGCACTCCTGGACGATCCGCCTCGCCTCGCGCGGCCGCCCGCCCGCGTCGAGCCACGCGCGGGCGGTGCCGAGCGTGGGGTGACCGGCGAACGGCAGCTCGGCGCTCAGAGTGAAGATGCGGACGCGGTAGTCCGCCTCGGGCGTGGTCGGCTCGAGCACGAACGTGCACTCGGACAGGTTGGTCCACACCGAGATCGCGGCCATCTGCGCGTCGGTGAGACCGTCGGCGCCGAGGATCACCGCGACGGGGTTGCCGGTGTAGGGCTCGGCACCGAAGACGTCGACCTGACGGAAGGCAAGAGAAGTCATGCCGTCGACCCTAGGCGCGGACGATGCGCCGGCACAGGTCCGCGGCGCGCGGAACTGGCACCCGGCGCCGGGCGCCGCCGCCTCAGAGAGGCGACCCGTCCGTCATCCGCTGCGCCACCGCCAGCACCGCGGCCTCCATCGCGTCGATCGCGAGCGCGACGTCCTCGACCGTGACGACCTCGTCGGGGTGGTGGCTCACTCCCCCGTTGCCGTTGCGCACGAAGAGCATCGCGTAGGACGTGAGCGACGCGATCGCCATCGCGTCGTGGCCCGCCTTCGACAGCAGCTCCATGGGGTCGCGTTCCCCCGTCGCGGCGCGCACGCCGTGCTCGATCGCCTCGCTCAGGCGGCGCTCGGTCGACGTCGCGCGCGCCTCGTGCCGCAGCCGCTCGGTGAACGTGAGCCGCCGCTCGCCCGCGGCGGCGAGGGCCTTCGCGCGGATGTCCTCCCACGCCTTGTCACGGTCGGCGTCGGTCGCGGCGCGGACGTCGAGCGAGAACTCGGCGCGTCCGGGGATGACGTTGGCGGCGCCCGGCGCCACCGTGAGCTCGCCGACCGTGCCCACCACGTCCCGCGCGAGCGCGACCTTCTCGACCGCGAGCGCGGTCTCCGCGGCGCCGAGCAGCGCGTCGCGGCGGTGGCGCATCGGCACCCCGCCGGCATGGCCGGCCTCCCCCTCCATCACGAGGTCGAAACGCTTGGCGCCCATGATCCCGGAGACCACGCCGAGCGGCCGCCCGGCGTCGAACAGCAGCGGACCCTGCTCGATGTGCGCCTCGAGGTAGCCGACCACGGTCGCGGGGTCGAGCGCCGCCTCGCCCACCGCGTCGGGGTCGAGGCCGAAGGCGGTGAGCGCGTCGCGCATCGTCACGCCGTCCGCGTCCTCGAGGTCGAGCCAGGCGGGATCCCACGTGCCGGCCACCGCGCACGAGCCCAGCAGCGTGCGCCCGTAGCGCACGCCCTCCTCGTCGGCGAAGCCCAGCACCTCGATCGCGAAGGGCAGGCGCGCGCCGTGCGCGGCGAGCCGGCGCACCACCGCGATCGCGATCATCACCCCGAGGATCCCGTCGTAGCGCCCGGCGTCCGGCACGGTGTCGAGGTGCGAGCCCAGCAGCAGCACGGGGGCATCGTCCGTCGCGCCCGGGTACGAGCCGCGCACGTTGCCCGCGGCGTCCTGCCACGCGCGCATGCCCGCCGCCTCGATCCACTCGGACGCCTGGGCGTTCGCGGCCGCGTGCTCGGGCGAGAGGTAGATGCGCTCGATGCCGCCCTCCATCGAGGAGATCCCAGCGAGCACGTCGCAGCGGCGCATCACCTCGCGGGCGTCCTCGAGCGAGGCGCCGGACGATGCGGCCCGACGCGCGCGCCTCATGCGGCCGTCCCGTAGACGTCGTAGGCGGCATCGACCCCGCCGCCCGAGGGCACCGCGACGCCGTGGCGGCGCAGCACCGACTCGAGCGCCGCGAGCGTCGCGAGCACGGCGTCCTTGCGGGCGTTGTAGCCCATGGTGCCGATGCGCCACACGCGCCCCGCGAGCGGGCCGAAGGACGTGCCGATCTCGATGCCGAAGTCGGCGAGCATCGCCGCGCGCACCGCCTCGCCGTCGACCTCGTCGGGGATCACCACCCCCACAACGTTGGCCATCTTGTAGGCGCGGTCGCCGTAGACCTCGAGCCCGAGGCCCTCGACACCGGCGAGCATCGCGTTGCCGTGGAGCAGGTGGCGCTCCTGGTTCGCGGCGAGGCCCGTCTCGAGGATGAGGCGCGCGCACTCGCGCGCGCCGTAGAGCATGGTGGTCGCCTCGGTGTGGTGGTTGAGGCGCCGCGGCGACCAGTAGTCGAAGATCATCGCGAGGTCGAAGTAGTTGGAGCGGATCGGGTGCGCGGTCACCGGGTCGCCGTCGGCACGGATGCCGGCCTCGATCGAGCGACGCGCCTCGATGACCTCGACCGCGCGCGGCGAGAACGTCGCGGGCGCGGAGCCCGAGGGCCCGCCGAGGCACTTCTGGAGCCCCGCGGTCGCGGCGTCGACCCCCCACTCGTCGGTGGGGAACGGGTTGCCACCGAGCGTCGCGGTGACGTCCGCGTACAGCAGGCACTCGTAGCGGTCGCACAGCTCGCGCAGCCCGTCGAAGGGCTGCATCATCGTGGTCGAGGTGTCGCCGTGGACCATCGCGAGCAGGTGCGGCCGGACCCGCTCCATCGCCGCGGCGATGTCCTCGAGCGGCACCACGGTGCCCCACGGCGCGTCGACGGTGTGGACCTCGGCTCCGCAGCGCTCCGCGATCTCGACGAGCAGGTGGCCGAAGCGCCCCATCACCGGCACGAGCACACGGTCGCCGGGCTCGAGCAGCGACACCAGCGCCGCCTCGATCGCGCCGCGCGACGTGGAGTCCACCAGCAGCGTCTGCTGGTTCGCGGTCGCGAAGATCTCGCGGTACAGGCCCATGACCTCGTTCATGGCCTCGGTCATGAACGGGTCGTACTGGCCCACCAGCTGCGCGGACATCGCGCGCAGCACGCGCGGGTCCGCGGAGATGGGTCCGGGCCCCATGAGCAGCCGCGCGGGCGGATCGATCGGGCCTGGCAGGGACATCGAAGCCTCCACGGAATGTTGATGAGACTTACACAGTGTGCCCGAACGATGTTTCGCCTGGATTGCGCAGGATCGCGGCGAGCGCGAGGCCCGCGTCGACGAGCGCGAGCTCGGATCCGCGGGGGCCGACGAGGCACAGCCCGACGGGTCCGTCCGGGGTGTCGAGCACCGGCACGGACAGCGCGGGCCGCCCCGTGAGCCCCGCGATCGCGGTGATGCTCAGCGTGGCGCGACGGCGCGATTCGAGCTCGGCCTCGTCGGCATCCAGTCGCGGCGCGGCCGAGGCGGTGGACGGCACCAGCAGGATCCGGTCGCCGAGCTCGAGGTCGAGGCGCGCCGCGAGCAGGCCCGCGTCAGCGAGCGCATCGGCCTCCTGCTCGGGGGTGACGTCGCGGGCGAAGTCGAAGCGCTCCTGCACGTCGGGCGCGAGCGCGCCCGGATGGGCCTCGACCCACGGCCCGTCGGCGCGCCACGCCTCGGCGGACTGCGTGAGGCGGAACGCGAGGAGCATGTCGTCGAGCGCGGGGACGTCGACGGGCAGCGGCCTCACTCCGGCGCCCGCGAGAGTCGCGAGCGCCGCGTCGAACGCGTCGCGCACGCCGCGGGCGCAGGACATCATCGCGGCCGGCGCGGCGAGGAAGCCCGGCGCGGGCGCGACCGCGTCGCGCCCGGCGAGGCCGACCGCGGCGACCCTGCGCATCGTCTCCCCGTCGCGCGTGAGCCATCCCGCGGTGTCGTAGCGGGGCGCGAGCGGCGCCACGCGCTCGAGGCTGACCGCGCCGTGCGTGGGGCGCAGCCCCCACAGCCCCTGGTACGAGGCGGGCACGCGGATCGATCCGGCCGTGTCGGAGCCGAGGCCGATGCTCGCCTGGCCGAGCGCGACCGCGGACGCGGGGCCCGAGCTCGAGCCGCCGGGGATCGCTCCGGGCACCACCGCGTTGGGCGGGGTGCCGTAGTCGGGGTTGAGGCCCGCGACCGAGTAAGCGAACTGGTCGGTCTGGGCGATGCCGAGCACGTCGGCCCCGGCGTCGAGCAGCGCCTGGACCGCTGGCGCGTTCTCGTCCTCGACCGGCGCCTCGGCAAGGTACGCCTTCACCCCGACGCCGATCCGCTGCCCCGCGATCGCGAAGAGGTCCTTGACCGCGACGGTCTCACCCGCGAGCGGGCCCTCGCCGGCCCCCGCGACCAGCGGCACGCCCAGGACGCGCCAGATGCGCGGGTCGAGCGCGGGCGAGGGCGCGGTCACGTGCGCGGCGACGATGCGCCAGGCGCCGTCCGCGCCGCGCCGCCACAGCTGGGTGACGAGGCCCCGGCCGCCGGACGAGGGCGCGTTGACCGTGGTGACGTGGGCCGCATCGTCCCCCGCGAGGTGGATGCGGAGCTCGAGCACGTCCCGCGGTCCGGCACCGCCGCGGCGCGAGCGGAAGCCGGTGATCCGCTCGTGGCCGATGAGGAGCCCGTTCCGGTCGCCGCGCAGCGGGTGCGGCCCGTGCTCGAAGGCGGAGGCGAGCGCGTCGAGGTCGTCGGCGGCGAGCGCCGACTCGTACGCCAGGACGGCGTCGACCAGACCCTCGGGCGCGGGTGCGCCCCCCTCGACGACGATGTTCATCGGACCCCCTCGAAGTCGGCGCGGCGGATGCGGGCGTGGACCCCGGTGACCAGGTCCACCACCTGCGAGATCTCGAAGTCGGTCGCGGCGGACAGGTACGCGTAGGCCAGGTGCGGCGCCATCCCGTACCGCGCGCCCAGGAGCGCGATCGCCTGGCGGACGCAGGCCCGCATCGCCTCGTCGAGGTCCTCGTCCATGCCTGTGGGCATGAGGTGCGTGGCATCGGCCGCGAGCGGTCCCGCGAGCTCGCCGAACTCCCGCGCGGCCTCGGTCGCGTCCATGACGTCGAGCCGGATCCGGACCCGCAGCGAGGCCTCGAGGGCGGTGAGCGCGACCTCGCCGTTGCCCTGCGCGAAGTGCGGATCGCCCACGTAGGCGAGCGCGCCGTCCACCTGGACGGGCAGGTGCAGCGTCGCGCCCGCGGTGAGGTGACGGATGTCGATGTTGCCGCCATGCGGCCCGGGCGGCACGGAGTGGGCGCGCTCGTCCGTGTCCGTCGCGACGCCCATGATCCCCAGGAACGGCGCGAGCGGGAAGCTCACGCTGCGCTCGCCGTCCGGCGTGAGCGGCAGGCGACCGTGCCAGACGCCGTCCGCATCGGGAGCGATCGGGGTGAAGACGGAGACGTCCTCGGGACCGGCGGGCATCTCACCCGGGAGCGCGCCGCGGCCGTGACGGTTGGAGATCACCCCGTACGGCACGCGCGGGGTCGCGTCGAGCAGCGTGATCGCGAGGAGGTCGCCCGGCCGCGCGCCGCGGACCTCGATCGGTCCGGTGACCACGTGCGGGCCGTCCGAGGCGTCGCGGGTGCGGGTGGCGGCGATCGCGATCGCGTCCTCGAGCACGTCCTCGGGAGCGACGCCGTGACCGCCGAAGAACGCGAGCGGGTCGCCTCCCTGATCCGGGAGGAGGCCCTCATGGCTGACCGTGTCGACGGTGAGCTCGGCGCCCGGGTCGACGGCGAGCACCGGCGCGTCGCCGCGTCGCGGCAGGCGTCCCCAGTGCACGAGACCCGGCTCGGCGGGGACGTACGGCGTGTCGTGGACGCGCGCGCCGGGCTGAAGCGTGCCCTGGTAGTCGCCCACACGGCCTCCCCTCCGTGGCCGATGCACGGTGTGCCCTAGTCTTGGGCCGAGACTACAGCCGCCCCGGGACGCGGTCTCGGAGCCTGACCGGGGCCGTCCCCCATCGGAGGTCCCGTGCTCGACCGCATGCGTCGCAACCCGTCGAACGCCCATCTGAGCCTCATGCTCGTGCTGACGTTCTCCACCGGCATCATCGACGCCGTCGGCTACCTCGGCCTCGATCGCGTGTTCACGGGCAACATGACGGGCAACGTCGTGATCCTCGGCATGGCGCTCGCCGGAGACACCGATCTGCCGGTGGTCGGCCCGCTCATCGCCCTAGTGGGATTCATGGGCGGCGCGGCCGCGGGCGGACGCGCGCTGCGCGGCGCGGCGGCGGCGTGGACGGCCCGGCACACGGTGCTCTTCGGCGCGGTCGGCGTCGCGATCGCGCTCGCCGCCGTTCCCGCATCGCTGCTCGACACGGAGCACGTCGCTCTCCAGTACGCGATCACCGCGACGCTCGGCATCGCGATGGGCTGTCAGGCCGCGGCCGCGCGCCATGTCGCGGTCAAGGACGTCACCACCGTGGTGGTGACCTCCACCATTACGGGCCTCGCCTCCGACTCGACGCTCGGCTCGGGCGGCGGCCAGCCGTGGAAGCGCCGCGCGGGCGCGATCGGCCTCATCGGCGCCGGCGCGCTCACGGGCGCGCTGCTGCTCGAGGTGCACATCGGCGCCGGCATGGCGCTCTCGGCGCTGCTCACGCTCGGCGTGGCCTGGCTGGGCCACATCACGCACCCGGGCCGCCTCGACCGGCTCGCCTACGACCAGGTCTGAGCCGCACCGCCCGCCGGCTCGCCAGGCGCCGGCGCGCCCTGCCGGGCCCGCCGGCGCATCGTCCGACATACGTGCTCGGACCCTCCCGCATGTCGGAACGGTCACCGCACGCTCCGCCATGCGTGCCGCCGCACGCCCATGACAGGACCCTAGCGGCGGCTATCTGCCAGGCTGGACATGGAGACTTGAGTCTTGCGCGCTCAAGTCTTATCCTGAACGTGGAGCGCCGAGAGCGCCCGCCCGAGAGGGCGCCAACCCTTCCGGGCCACCCATCCTTGAAGGAGGTCAGATCATGGCACGAGAGGTTCTTCGTCGTTCGGTTCCGGCCGCGGCCGCAGGTCCCTGGCCGGACGATTTCCAGCGCATCGTCCAGCAGTTCTTCGGCGACACCGGCACGTCGCTCGCGGGAGCCTTCTCCCCCGCCCTCGACGTCGAGGAGACCGAGGACGGCTTCACGATGCACATCGAGCTGCCGGGCGTGAAGCCCGAGGAGGTCGACGTCTCGCTCGAGGAGAACGTGCTCACCGTGTCCGGCAAGCGCGACTTCTACGACGAGAAGGACGCCGACGGCTTCCGGCGCGTCGAGCGCCGCTTCGGCAGCTTCCACCGCGCGGTGCGGCTGCCCGACCGCGTCGACCCTGACAAGGTCGGCGCGACGTACAAGGACGGCCTGCTCACGGTCACGGTCGCGAAGGCCGAGTCCGCGAAGCCCCGCCGGATCCAGGTCAGCACCGACCGATGACGTGACCGCGCGCCGGCAGATCGAGGCCGGCACTCGGCCCGCCCCCAGCTGACCGAGACCGGGGACGTCACGAGGCCCCGAGCAGCGACCCCTCCTCGGGGCCTCACGCGTGCCGTGGACGCACGGCGCGCAGCGCCGTGCGCGCGTGGGCTACGACCATGTCGAGGGGCAGCGACGCCCCGACGTCCGCGAGCCGCGCCGTCTCCTCGGGACCGAGCGCGCGATCGAGCGCCGAGCACGCCGCCGTCAGGTCGCACGCGACCGTGAGAGCCGGCTCCTCCTCGCGCTCACGCGCGACGCCGAGCAGCATGGCAGCCTCGACGGGAGCGGCTTCCGCCGCGAGCGCGACGGCGGTCCGCGTCGCCGCCCGCGTCGCCGACGACCACCCGGTGCTCGCCATCACGGCCCACGCCTCATCGAGGCATGCGACCGTCATCTCGGCCCGCCCCGCGATGAGGGCGACCCGGGCGACCGCGTTCAGGCCCGCCGCGAGCGGGAAGTCGGCGCTGATCTCCCTCCACCGCGCGAGCGCGGCGAGACAGGGCCCGAGCGCCGCCTCCGCATCACCGTGCGCGGCGACGACGACCCCATCCATGAAGTCCACGTACACCAGCGGGCTGACGAATCCGTGCGCCGTCGACACGGCCCGCGCACGCGCGAGGAGCGCGCTCGCCTCAGCGAGCGCGGGTGCCACCTCGACGCTTCCGCGCACCGCCTGCGCGAGTCTCAGCTCGGCGAGCTGGACCGCTCCGAACACGACGAGCTGAGGGTCCTCAGGATCCTGCTCGAAGACCTCGCGGGCGGCCTCGACGGCGTCGGCGAGGCGCCCCTCGTTGCCGAGGATGACTCCACGGGTGAACGGCAACCACGCCGCGCCCGGCACGTGTGGAGCTTGGGCGAACGCCGCCTCGGCACGCGCGAGCAGTGCACGCGCGCGCCCGAGCCGACAGTCGATCGCCGCGATGTGCGCCGCAGTGTGCAGGATCTGTGCGGCACGCTCGGCGGAGAGCTCGGCCAGGCGCGGATCATCGATGATCCGGTTCACCCAGTCTCGTTGGCGAGCGCCATAGCCGCGGTCGCCCCACGAGCTGCCGCCGCTCTGGGCGATGTCCGCCGCACTCGAGAGGTCCCCACGGTCGAGGGCTCTCTCGATGGCGGCCTGGGCATCGAGGATGACGCGGTCGAGCGGGATCGCCCATCCCTCGACCGCGTACCACCAGTCGTCCGACACCTGCTCGAGGACCCCGTACACCCACGCCGCATGGCGTCCGTCGAGCAGATCCCGCTCTGCCCCGACACGCTCCGATGCGAATTGCCGCACCGGAGCGAGCATGCGGTACCGGTCCTCGGTGCGCTCCACGACGCAGCTGTCGACCAGGTTCGCGACAAGCGTGGCCACACCGTCCCGCGCGAGCGGCTCGTAGCCGCACACCATCGCCGCCGCATCGAGATCGAACGACGCGGCGAAGACCGACAGCCGCGCGAGCAGGGTGCTCTCCTCAGGCGAGAGGAGGGCGTGGCTCCACGCGATCGTCGCCTCGATCGTCCGATGACGAGAAGTGGTCGCGCCTCCCGCCGTCAGCAGGCCGAGGCTCGACGTCAGCGCCTCGGAGAGCGATCGCAGCGGCAACCCGCTCGCGCGCGCTGCCGCGAGCTCGAGCGCGAGCGGGAGCCCGTCGAGCCGCGCGCAGATCGCCGCGACGCTGGCCGCCGCGTCGTCATCCATCTCGAACCCGGCGTCGACCAGCCTCGCCCGCTCGACGAAGAGCCTGCCCGCCTCGCTGCGAACGACGTCTTCCGGAGTCGCCGCGCTGGGCATGGTCATCGCGGGGATGCGCCATACCTGCTCGCCAGGGACGCGCAGCGGCGCGCGGCTCGTCGCGAGCACCCTCGACTCCGGGCCGCCCGAGGTCAGCGCGGCGACCACCGGCGCCACGGCCTCGGCGACATGCTCGCAATTGTCGAGGACCACGAGCACGCCACGGCTCCTCGCGTGCGCGGCGATCGCGTCGAGAGGGTCGCGCTCCTCCGTGTCCGCGAGGCCGAACGCGTGCAGCACCTCGACGGCGACATGCCGGCCGTCCGCGACCCCCGCCAGCCCCACCCACACCACTTCACGCGCCTGTACGGCCTCGTGCGCGACACGGAGCACGAGCCGGGTCTTGCCCGCTCCGCCGGCGCCGATGACCGTCACCACGTCGCGCCGCGCGATCAGCTCGGCCACCTCGCGGACCTCGCGCTCGCGTCCGATCAGGCGCGTCCGCTCGAGAGGGAGCGACGGCGCCTGCGCCGCCGCCTCGCTCCGACGTGCGGGCGGCGTGGACGCGACTGCGACGCCGCGCAGCAGTGCGAGATAGCGCCGCTCGATCTCCGGGTCCGGATCCACCCCGAGCTCGTCCGCGAGCGCGGCTCGCAGGCGCTCGTGGGCGCGCAGCGCGTCCGCGCGGCGACCCACCCGTCTGTACGCATCCATGAGCGCCGCACCGACGCGCTCATCCGCGGGCCTCTCGCTCGCGATCTCCTCGAGCGCCTGCACGGCCGCGTGGTCGCGGCGCACCTCGACACGCGCCGCGAGGAGGTCGACCTCGACCGCATCCCGGATGGCGGCGAGCCGCGCCGACTCGGCCTCCGCGAAGGGCAGTCGAATCCCCGCGAACGGTGTTCCCGTCCAGAGCGCGAGCGCACCCTCGAGCCTCGCGAGGCGCCCCGGGCCCTGCGTTCGCGTGGCCGACGCGGCCGCCCGCTCGAAGCGCCGCACATCGACGCTCTCGTCTGGAACCACGAGCGCATACCCGGCGGGACCGGTGCGCAGCACCTGCTTCGCCGACTCGCCGCCGCCGAGGAGCGCCCGAAGGTGGGAGACATAGGTGCGGACCACCTTGACCGCGCTGGGAGGCCTCCCCTCGGGCCACAGCGCCTCCTCGATGGACTCGACGGCGACGGGTTCGCCACGTCGAATGGCGAGCAGCGCGAGCAGCCCTCGACGACCAGAGCCTGCGACGGGGACGGTCGTGCCTCCCACGAGGATCGCGATGTCGCCGAATGCGCGGATCTCACACGCGCCTGTCCCACGGGAACCGGGCGTCAACGCCGCGTCAACCACGTGTCAACCTCCTCCCCCGAGGCTGGAACCGCATCCCGCACCGCGCCGGACCCGGTCGACGCACCAGGCACGACGCGGGGCGGCGCCGCTCTCAGCACCCTAGCGCGGCGGTCGGATGCCAGGGGAGGAATCGGGAGGAGAGATCATGACCACGCACCGCTACACGATCGCATGGCCGACGACGCTCACCGGCGTCACCAGCAGGTTCACCGGGACGAGCCGCAGCAGCGTGCGGGCCGGCTCGGCCGCACGCGGCGCCGGCCCTGCAGCCGCCGGCGACTCTCTGGCCGAGGCCCAGGCGAGGCTCGAGGCGACGCTGGCGAGCACGCGCGGCACCGAGATCGCCAGGCAGCCGACGTCGGAGCCCGCCGTGGCCCGCATGGTCGCGATGGTCCGAGCCCTGCAGCACCTGGGTCGCGGCTGAACCGCTGGCGCGGGCGGCGGGGTCAGCCGACCACCACGTCGTCGGCGTGCGCCGCGTAGAAGTCGCTCTGGCCGCGCACGATCTCGCGCATCGACGCCCCGCGCTCGACGCCGTACACCGTGCCGGTGAAGTCGAGGCCCTGCTGGATCGCCCAGACCTCCTCGTGCTGGTCCGGCGGCAGGGTGCTCGCGGGCGTCCCCACCGCGATCCACCCGATCGGCACCACCGTGCCCGCCGCGAGCGTGGTGTTGACCTGGACCACGCCGCGGATGCGCACCTCGCAGCCGTGCTCGAGCACGGCTCCCGGGAACAGCGCCGCGCCGGTCGCGATGAAGCACTCGTCCCCGACGTGGGCGCCGTTGAGGTGCACGTGCGGACCGATGACCACCGAGTCGCCGATCTCCACGTCGTGGCCCTTGCGCGCCTTCACCACGGCGTTCTCCATCACCACGACGTCGGCGCCGACGGCGATGCGGCCGTCCTCCGCCGTGAGCACGGCACCGTGGAGCACCCGCACCCCGGGGCCGAGCGTCACGTCCCCCGAGACCACCGCCGTGGGGGCGACGGTCGCGGTCGGGTCGATGGTCGGGGTGCATCCACGGTGTCTCACGATCATGCGGACCATCGTAGAGAGCCCCCCGGACGCGCGACAGGGGCCCGCGGAGGATGCCGCGGACCCCTGTCCTCGCGCGCGCCCCGGGTCGCGGGGCGCACGGCCCCCGTCAGGCGGCGGACCACCCGCCGTCCGACGGCAGGATCGCGCCGTTGAGGTTGACGCCGTCGTCCGAGAGCAGGAACGTGATCGACGCCGCGAGCTGCGCCGCCTCGACGGGAGCCGGCAGCACGGCCATGGCCGTGGTGATGCGCTCCTGCGCGAGCGGCGAGTCGAAGCGCGCCTCGATGTTGGTGATGACGGGACCCGGAGCGACCGCGTTGACGCGGATGCCCGACGGGCCGTAGAGGAACGCGCTCGACTTGGTCATGCCGACCACCGCGTGCTTCGACGCGGTGTAGGCGACGCCCGCCGCGGAGCCGCGCAGGCCCGCCTCGGACGCGACGTTGACCACCGAGCCGGCTCCCGCGGCGAGCATGCGCGGCAGGACCGCGCGTGACAGCCGCATGACGCCGTCGACGTTGACCGCGAAGACCCGCGACCAGACGTCGTCGGTGACCTCGTGGAGCGGGGTCATGTTGTCCATGATCCCGGCGACGTTCGCGAGCGCGTCGATGCGGTCGCCCGCGGCCTCGAGCACGCGCGCGATGTCCTCCTCCTTGGTGACGTCCGCGGTCACCACGGTGATGTCGAGGCCGTCGAGCTCGGCCTTGAAGTCGGCGAGGCGCTCCGCCGAGATGTCGAGCGCGATGACGCGGCCGCCCTCGCGCGCGACGCGGGACGCCGTGGCACGACCGATGCCGGAGCCTGCGCCGGTGACCACCACGGTCTTGCCGGTGAAGCGCCCCTCCGTGATCCGCTCCTCCCATTCCGGCGCCTCGACGGCGTCGGGAACCTCGGCGGCGGGCTCGACAGGGGCGGTGGACGATGCGGCGGGAGCGCCGCCGACGGCGCGGCGCTCGGTCTCGGCGACGAGCCCGTCGAGCATCTCCTGGCTGAAGCGCCCCCCGGAGATCTTGATGAGCTTGTTCATGGAGAACCGCTTGACGGGTCCGAGCGCACGCTCGGACTGACCGGACTCGGCGAGCATCTCGCGCATGACGTCGCCGGCGACGGGGTGCGCGAGCCAGTCGGCGACCTTGGTGTCGCCGTCGGGGATGGTGATGGACATGTCTACCTCTCGTGTGGAGATGGCGGGACTGCGCCCTGCACGCGCGAGCGTGCGGACGCGGATGGCCCCGGGGATGGCCAGGGAGGGATGCGTCGCGAGGCCGGCGCCCCTGGCACGGCCGCGAAGGCACGCGCGCGCGTCTCCGCCCCGCGGGACGGCCGGCATCGGTCGGACATCGTGCTCCCTCTGCTACCGGACAACGTTGTCCGGTAGCCCAACCCTATACATTCGACCCATGGCCACCAAGTCGAACCGGGGTCCGAGCGCAGCGGCGGAGAACCGCGCCGCGCTCGTCGCCGCGGCGCGCGACGTGTTCGCCGAGCAGGGCGTCGACGGCCCGATCTCCGCGGTCGCGCGCAGGGCCGGGGTCGGGCAGGCGAGCCTGTACCGCCACTTCCCCACCCGCGAGTCCCTCGCGTACGCGGTCTTCGAGGAGAACCTCGCGAGCATCGAGCGGCTCGCCGCGAGCCCCGAGGCGACGCTCCGCGACGTGACCGACCTCGTCACCCACCAGATCGAGGGGACGGCGGCGCTGATCGCCTACGCGAGCGGCTCCGAGCGGCAGGAGATGCGCGCGCTCGAGGAGCGCATGGAGGCCGCGATCGCGGGCAAGGTCGCCGCGGCGAAGGCCGACGGCACCATCGCCGACGAGACGACCGTCGAGGACGTCATGCTCGCGATCGGCATGCTCGCCGCCCTGGTGGTGCGGGCGCCCGCAGGGTCGCGGCACGCCCGTGTCGCGCAGGCCTGGGACCTGCTCATGCGCGGGCTCGGCGCCGCGGGCACCCCCTCGCGCATCGTCCCGTAGGCGGCCCTAGGCGGAGTCGCGCACCACCAGCTCGAGCGGCAGGATCAGCTCCCGCTCGCGCGAGGTGTTGCCGTGCAGGACGTCGATGAGCACGTCGGCCATGTGCCAGCCCATCGTCCGCGACGGCTGGCGCACGGTGGTGAGGGGCACCGAAGTCGCGATCGCCGCCGCGCTGTCGTCGAAGCCGACGACGGCGATGTCCTCGGGGATCCGGTAGCCGCGATCGAGCAGCACCGGGACGGCGCCTGAAGCCATGAGGTCGGACGCCACGAACACCCCGTCGACGGGCTCGCGCCAGTCGAGGATCTCGCGCATCGCCGCGGCCCCGCCGAGCATGGTGAAGTCGCCGTCGACCACCGGCCCGGCCGCGACGCCCGCGGCGTCGAGCGCCTGTCGCCACCCGGTGAGGCGGTCGATCGAGCCCTGCATGTTGAGCGGGCCGGCGATGGTGGCGATGCGCGTGCAGCCGCGGTCGATCAGCCGCTGCGTCGCGATCGCGCCGCCTGCGACGTTGTCGACGTCGACCACGTAGGTGTCGGCCCCCGCGACGGCGGACCGACCGCCGTAGACCACGGGGAGAGACTCGGTGATGCGGCGCAGGAAGCGGTCGCTCGTGTGGTGCGAGACCACGATCGCGCCGTCGACCGCGCCGCCGCCGAGGTAGCGCATCGTCTTCCCGCTCGGGTCGTGGTTGGCGATCATGAGGTTGAGGACGTAGTCGGAGTCCTCGAGCCGCGCGTCGATGCCCTTGACGATCTCGGCGAAGAAGAGATCGCCGAAGAACCGGTTGACGTCCTCGGGCGCGACGAGCGCGATCGCCTGGGACTGCTGGCTCACCAGCGAGCGTGCCGCACGGTTGGGGACGTAGCCGAGCTCCTGGACCGCGCGTCGCACCGCCTCGGCGATGGGCGGCGACACGGAGGTCGAGCCGTTCACCACGCGCGACACCGTCGCCCGTGAGACTCCTGCCAGCGCCGCGACCTGCTCGAGAGTCGGCGGCGGGGTCCGCCCGGGGGCGGTCACGGTCGGGTCCTTGCCTGCGGGCATGGGGCCATCCTTGCGGAGATCACCCCATGCCCGCGGCAGGTGCGCGTCATGTCGCGCCTAGCCCTTCACCGCCCCCGCCATGATGCCGGAGACCAGCTGACGTCCGGCGAACATGAACAGGAGGATGAGCGGCACCGTTGCCAGCAGCACGCCCGCGAGCACGAGCGAGTAGTCGACGAAGTAGTTCGCCTGGAGGATCGACAGCGACACCGGCAGCGTCGGGTTGGTCGAGTCGAGCACGATGTACGGCCACATGAAGTTGTTCCAGCTCGTCACGAAGGTGAAGAGGAACAGCATCGCCGCGGCCGGCCGTGCGGCGGGAAGGCCCACGTGCCAGAACGTCCGGATCATGGAGCAGCCGTCGACGCGCGCCGCCTCGATCAGCTCCGACGGCAGCGCCTGCGAGATGTACTGGGTCATCCAGAACACTCCGAAGGCCGTCACCAGCGTCGGGATGATGACCGCGCCGAGCGAGCCCGTCCAGCCGAACTTCTGCATGAGGATGTACAGCGGCACGATGCCCAGCTGGACCGGCACCGCCATGGTCGCGATCACGCCGACGAGCAGCGGGCCCGAGCCCTTGAAGCGCAGCTTCGCGAACGCGTAGCCGGCGAGCGTCGACAGCACCACCGTCGAGACGCCGACCGTGGTCGACACGATGATCGAGTTCGACAGCGCCTTCCAGAAGTTCACCGCCGGGTTGTTCATCACCGTGGCGGCGTTGTCGAAGAAGTTGCCGCCCGGCCACCACGACATGTTGGGGTCGTTGATGGTGAAGCGGTCGCCCGAGGCGATCAGGAACGACCAGTAGAACGGGAAGACGGAAGCGATGAGGAAGATCGCGAGGGCGGCGTATGTGAACCAGCCGGGGCGCATCGTCGACACGGCGCTCGCGCCGGTCTTCTTGCGCTTGAGGGGGTTGGCGATGGCGGTCACTTGGTCACCTTCTTCGGCTTCGCAGCCTTGCCGGCTGTCTCGCTCGCGATGAACCGCTGTGTGACGAAGAAGTTCAGCAGTCCGAAAGCGACGATGATGAGGAACAGGATCCACGCGACCGCTGCGGCGCGACCGAAGTTGAACTCGCCCCAACCCATGTTGTAGAGGTACAGCGTGATGGTCTCCCACTGATGGTTGGAGCCGCCGCGACCCACGGTGTCGTACATGCGCGGCTCGTCGAAGATCTGCAGGCCGCCGATGGTCGACGTGATGATGACGAAGATCATGGTCGGGCGGATCTGGGGCAGCGTCACGGAGAAGAACCGGCGCATCGTCCCGGCGCCGTCGATCGCGGCCGCCTCGTAGAGGTCGCGCGGGATCGCCTGCATCGCCGCGAGGAGGATCAGCGCGTTGTAGCCGGTCCAGCGGAAGTTGACCATGGTCGCGATGGCGAAGTGGCTGGGGATCACGTCGACGTGCCAGCGGATCGAGTCGATGCCGATGTCGTTGAGCAGCGAGTTGATGAGGCCGTACTTGTCGCCGAACATGTTCGAGAAGATCAGCGCGACCGCGACGGGCGCGACCACGTAGGGAAGCAGCACGCCCATGCGCCAGAAGGTCTTCGCGCGGATGTTCTTGTCGAGCATCGCGGCGATGAACGTGGCGACGATGATCTGCGGCACCGACGACAGCAGGAAGATCGAGAAGGTGTTGCGCAGCGAGAGCCAGAACTCGCGGTCCTGGAGGACGAACGCGAAGTTGTCGAAGCCCGTGAAGGTGCCGCTGTTGCGGACGAGGTCCCAGTCCTGGAACGCGATGAAGGCCGTGTAGACGATCGGGAAGAGCCCGACGAGGCCGAACACGATCCAGAACGGCGAGATGTACAGGTACGGCGAGAGCTTGACGTCCCAGCGCCCGAGGCGCTGACGCCAGGTGAGCGGGGTGCGCTTCCGGTCGGGTTCGCGCGGAGCGGGTGCCTCGGTCTGAGGCTGGGTGGTGGTCATGAGGCGGTTCCCCTGGTGGTGGTGACGATGCGGGCGAAGGGTGCGGGCCGCCTCCCGAGGGAGACGGCCCGCACCGGTCGTCCTGCTAGCCGATCGCCGTCACGTCGGACTCGAACTGCGCCCACGACTCGTCGGCGCTCATCGTGCCCTCGTCGACGCGACGGAGCGCGTTGACCATGGCGTCGTTCACCTGGAAGTAGAACTCGCCCTTGAACGGGGAGACCTCGACGGCAGCGGCGCGCTCGGCGAAGATCTCACCGGCCGGTGCGTCGTTGTAGTACGGGCGGACGTACGACGTCACCTCGTCCGAGGCGGCAGCCGACTCGGAGCTCGGGAAGGCGCCGACGTTCACGAACGCCTTGGCCTGCTGCTCGGGAGCGGTCAGCCACGCCGCGAGCTCGGTCGCAGCCTCGACGTTCTCGCCGCCGGCCGGGACGGTCAGGTACGCGCCGCCCCAGTTGCCGCCGCCGTTCGGGAACGCGTTCGCGATGCCCCAGTTGCCGTCGGGGGCGTTGCCCTCGATGATGCCGAGGAACCAGGCCGGGCAGAGCGTGACGGCGTAGTCGCCGTTGGCCATGCCGGCCGCCCAGTCGTCGCCCCACTGCTGGAGGCCGGACGAGAGGCCCGCCTCGGACGCGGCGGTGAGGGTGTCGTAGACGTCCTTCACCTCGGCGTTGTCGAGCGCGATGACCTCACCGGTCTCGGGGTCCTCGTAGGGCGCCTCGAGCTGGCCGATCATGCCCTGCAGGATCGCGGCGTTCTCCTCGTAGAAGGCGTTGCCCGTCGCGTCGACGTACTGCTGGCCCACCTCGAAGAAGGTGTCCCAGTCACCGTCGAACAGCGCGGCGACCTCGTCGGCGTCGGTCGGCAGTCCCGCCGCCTCGAAGGCGTCGGCGTTGTAGCAGATCGCCTCCGGGCCGATGTCGGTGCCGTAGCCGATCAGACGGCCGTCGGCGTCCGTCGCGGCGTCGACCTTCCACTGCAGCCAGTCGCCGTCGGGCGAGCCGCCGGTGAGGTCCGCGAGGAGGTCCGAGTACTGCATCGCCTCGGGCAGCCAGTCCACCTCGATCGCCTCGACGTCCGCGAGACCGCCGGGGCCGAGCTTGGTGAAGAAGTTCTCACGCGCGGTGTTGGAGGTGTCCGCCACGTTGTACGTGATCGTGACGTTGGGGTGCAGCTCCTGGTACTCCGCGATGAGGTCGTACATGTAGTCCGCGCCGCCCTCGGAGTCAGCCGAGTAGCCGAACTGGTTGAACGTCGCGAGCGTCAGGGTGACGGGCTCGTCGTTCGTCATGGTGTCTCCGCCGCCGGCAGAGTCGCTGGGCGCAGCCGACGAGTCCGTGTCGCCCGAGCTGGAGCAGCCGGCGAGGGCGAGGGCGAGGGTCGCAGCTCCCGCGGCGAACCCGAGGGCGGTCTTACGTCGTGAGAGGCTCACGTTCACTCCTTTGTGTCCGTACTGATGTGTGATCGTGAGAGCGCTCTCGCTGTGAGAGCGCTCTCTCGCATCGGCTTCAAAGTATTGCGGCGCGGGCGCCGTGTCAAACCGTTTCGATCGCGAGTTCGCGTTCGTAGCCGAAACGTTACGAAGGCGTGATCGATCCGCCGCGGCACGGTCGCCGCGGCATGCGCGGACACGAACTCGGGCGCCCGTCGGCACCCCGAGCGCGAGCGCCCGGATCCGTGACCGCTAGGCCGGGGCGCGCGTCAGGGTCGCCTGGCCGACCACGCGAGACCCCTGGTAGACCACCAGCGACTGGCCCGCGGCGACGCCGCGGATCGGCTCCTCCAGCGCGACCGTGAGCCGTGCATCGTCCCGCGTCGCGACTCCCTGCACGGGTGCGCCGTGCGCGCGGACCTGCACCTCGACGGGGGTGGGCTCGAGGGCGGGGACGTCGTCCGCGAGCCACACCACGTCCTCCCCGACCAGGGTGCGCACGCTCAGCAGCGTCTCGGGCCCGACGGTGACCACGTTGCGCGCGGTGTCGACGCCCGTGACGTAGCGCGGGGCCCCGTCCGCGGCCGGCCGCGGGAGCCGCAGCCCCTTGCGCTGGCCCACGGTGAACGCGTAGGCGCCCTCGTGCGCGCCGACGACCTCGCCCGTCTCGTCGACGATGTCGCCGGGCCGCTCCCCCAGCTCGCGGGCGAGGAATCCCTTGGTGTCGCCGTCGGCGACGAAGCAGATGTCGTACGAGTCGGGCTTGTTCGACACCCCGAGCCCGCGCGCGACGGCCTCGGCCCGCACCTCGGCCTTCGACGCGACGGTGCCGAGCGGGAACATCGCCCTCGCGAGGCGCTCCTGCCCCATCACCGCAAGAACGTAGCTCTGATCCTTGGCGATGTCCGCGGCGCGGTGGAGCTCGCGCGAGCCGTCGTCGTGCACGTCAATGCGCGCGTAGTGGCCCGTGCAGACCGCGTCGAAGCCGAGCGCGATGCCCCGCTCGAGGAGCGTGTCGAACTTGATGTGCTCGTTGCAGCGCACGCACGGGTTGGGCGTGCGGCCCGCGGCGTACTCGCTGAGGAAGTCCTGGACCACCGTGTCGTGGAACTCGTCGCTGAGGTCCCACACGTAGTACGGGATGCCCAGCCTGTCGGCGGCACGGCGCGCATCGTTCGCGTCCTCGATGCTGCAGCACCCGCGCGATCCGGTGCGGTGCTCCGCGCGGCTGCGCGAGAGGGCCATGTGGACCCCGACGACGTCGTGGCCGGCGTCCTTGGCGCGCGCGGCCGCGACGGCGGAGTCGACCCCGCCGGACAGGGCGGCGAGCACGCGCATGGGGACCTCCTGGGGATGGACCCCACAAGTGTACGGGGGCGCCTGTGCCGGCCGGCTGTCCGCGTCCTGGCGGGACGTGGGTGCAGGATCCGAGCCGGATCCGACCCTCATGTCCCGCTGGAGCGCGAGGCGGGCCTCACCTGCGGCCGATGCGGCGCTCCAGCTCCGCGCCGTCGCGCTCCAGCGCGGTCACGAGCCCCTCGCGCCGGGCCGCGTCGACCCGGTGCGCCGCGAACGTCACCGCGATGGCCGCGACCGGCCAGCCCGCGTGATCGCGCACCGCGACCGCGACCGAGGCGAGGCCGGGCGTCACCTCACCGTCCTCCTGCGCGTGGCCGCGCCCCCGCGTCTCGCGCACCAGCTCCTTGAGCGCCCGATAGCTCGACGGCAGCCCGGGGGCGACGCCGGCGAAGGCATCGCGGCCGGGGTAGGTCGCGCGGATCTGCGCGTCGGGCAGGGCCGCGAGGATCGCGCGGCCCGTCGCGGTCGCGAGCGCAGGCAGGCGCACCCCGACGTCGGTGATGAGCGGCGGCCTGCGCGGCGCGCGCTCCTCCACCAGGTAGACCACGTCGCGCCCGCTCAGCACCGCGAGGTGCGCCGACTCCCCCACGCGGTCCACGAGGGCCGCGAGCACGGGAGCGCCGAGCCGCGCGAGCGGCTGCTGGCGCGAGAAGCCCGAGCTCAGCTCGTAGGCCGCGACGCCGAGTCCGTAGCGCCCCTCCTCCGGCAGGTGCACCACGTAGCCGTGATCGGTGAGCGCGGCGAGCTGGCGGTACAGCGACGCGCGGGGGATGTCGAGCGCGGCCGCGAGGGCGCCGGCGGTCACCGGACCACGCTGGCGGGCGAGGAAGGTGAGCAGCGCGAGCGCCTGATCGACGGCGGGCGCCGCGGACCGGCGCGGGACGGACGTTTCGGGCACGAGTCCAGTCTCACATATGAGACACGGGCCGTCGTCAACGGGCGGCACGCGCCTTCGCGCGGCGGTTCCATGGAGGCATGAGCACGCTCGACACCCTCACCACCGTCCGCGTCGGTCGCGACGCCATCAGCCTCGCCGACGTGGTCGCCGTCGCCCGCCACGATGCGCGCATCGAGATCACGCCGGACGCCCTCGCCGCCATGGCCGAGTCCCGCGCCGTCATCGACGCGCTCGCCGCCGACCCCGAGCCCCACTACGGCGTCTCGACCGGCTTCGGCGCCCTCGCCACGACCTTCATCGACCGCGACCGCCGCGCGCAGCTCCAGCTCAGCCTGGTGCGCTCGCACGCCGCGGGATCCGGCCCCGAGGTCGAGCGCGAGGTGGTCCGCGCGCTCGCCCTCCTGCGCCTGTCCACCCTGCTCACGGGCCGCACCGGCGCCCGCCCCGTGGTCGCCGAGACCTACGCGGCGATCCTCAACGCGGGCATCACGCCCATCGTCCACGAGTACGGCTCGCTGGGCTGCAGCGGCGACCTCGCCCCGCTGAGCCACGTCGCGCTCGCCGTGATCGGCGAGGGCCCGGTCCGCGACGCCGCCGGCACCCCGATGAACGCGCGCCACGCGCTCGCGGCCGCGGACATCACCCCGCTGCAGCTCGAGGAGAAGGAGGGCCTCGCCCTCATCAACGGCACCGACGGCATGCTCGGTCAGCTCGCGCTCGCCCTCGCGGACCTCGAGGTGCTCGTGAGCACGGCCGACGTCACCGCCGCGATGAGCGTCGAGGCGCTGCTCGGCTCCGACTCCCCGTTCGCGGCGGACCTCCAGGCGCTGCGCCCCCACCCGGGCATCGCCGCGGCCGCGGAGAACATGCGCCGCGTGCTCGCCGGCTCGCTCATCGTCGCCAGCCACCAGACGCCCGAGTGCACGCGCGTCCAGGACGCCTACTCGCTGCGCTGCGCGCCTCAGGTGAGCGGCGCGGTGCGCGACACCCTCACGCACGCCCGCACCGTCGCCGAGCGTGAGCTCGCCGCCGCGGTCGACAACCCCGTCGTCACCATCGACGGGCGCGTCGAGTCGAACGGCTCGTTCCACGGCGCCCCCGTCGCGTACGCGCTCGACTTCCTCGCGATCGCCGTCGCGGACCTCGCGAGCATGTCCGAGCGCCGCATCGACCGCATGCTCGACCCGGCCCGCAGCCACGGGCTCCCGCCGTTCCTCGCGCACGAGGTGGGCGTCGACTCGGGCCTCATGATCGCCCAGTACACCGCCGCGGGCGTGGTGAGCGAGATGAAGCGGCTCGCCGCCCCGGCCACGGTGGACTCGATCCCGTCCTCCGCGATGCAGGAGGACCACGTGTCGATGGGCTGGCACGCGGCGCGCAAGCTGCGCACCGCGGTCGACGGCCTGTCCCGCGTGCTCGGCATCGAGCTCATGACGGCCTCCCGGGCCCTCGCGCTGCGCGCACCGCTCGAGCCCTCCCCGGCCACCGGCGCCGCCGCCGCGACCCTCGCGACCGGAGCCGTCCCCGGACCCGACCGCTTCCTCTCCCCCGACATCGACGAGGCCGTCGACGCCGTCCGCACGGGCACCGTGCTGCGCGCCGTCGAGGACCGCATCGGCACCCTCCACCACGCCTAAGGAGCCCCTCATGACCGAGACCCCCATCCGCACCGTCCGCGCCGCGCGCGGCAGCGAGATCACCGCGAAGTCCTGGCAGACCGAGGCGCCGATGCGCATGCTCATGAACAACCTCGACCCCGAGGTCGCGGAGCGCCCCGAGGACCTGGTGGTCTACGGCGGCACCGGCCGCGCCGCGCGTAGCTGGGAGGCCTACGACGCCATCGTCGCGACGCTGCGTGATCTGGAGGCCGACGAGACCCTGCTGGTCCAGTCGGGCAAGCCCGTGGGCGTGTTCCGCACCCACGAGTGGGCGCCGCGCGTGCTCATCGCCAACTCGAACCTCGTGGGCGACTGGGCCACCTGGCCCGAGTTCCGCCGCCTCGAGGCCCAGGGCCTCACCATGTACGGCCAGATGACCGCGGGCTCGTGGATCTACATCGGCACCCAGGGCATCCTCCAGGGCACGTACGAGACGTTCGCCGCGGCGGCCCGCCAGCGCGCCGAGCGCGAGGGACGCGACCCGCGCACCGCCTCGCTCCAGGGCACCCTCACCCTCACCGGCGGCGCCGGCGGCATGGGCGGCGCGCAGCCGCTCGCCGTCACGCTCAACGAGGGTGCGTGCCTCATCGTCGACGTCGACGCAAGCCGCCTCGAGCGCCGCGTCGCGCACGGCTACCTCGACGTGGTCGCCTCCGACCTGGACGATGCGGTGGCCCAGGCGGTCGCGGCTCGCACCGAGGGCCGGGCCCTGTCGGTGGGCGTGGTCGGCAACGCGGCCGAGGTCTTCCCCGAGCTGCTGAAGCGCGGCGTGCCGATCGACCTGGTCACCGACCAGACCTCGGCCCACGACCCGCTGTCGTACCTCCCCCTCGGGTACACCGTCGAGGAGTGGCAGGCCCGCGCCGAGGCCGACCCGGAGGGCTTCACGCGCGACGCCCGTGCGGCGATGGCGAAGCACGTCGAGGCGATGGTCGGCTTCATGGACGCCGGCGCCGACGTCTTCGACTACGGCAACTCGATCCGCGCCGAGGCGGAGCTGGGCGGCTACGACCGCGCCTTCGCCTTCCCCGGCTTCGTGCCCGCGTACATCCGCCCGCAGTTCGAGGAGGGCCGCGGCCCGTTCCGCTGGGCCGCGCTCTCGGGCGACCCCGAGGACATCGCGAAGACCGACCGCGCGCTCATGGAGCTGTTCCCCGAGCACGAGTCGCTGCACCGCTGGCTCACGGCCGCGGGCGAGAAGGTCCACTACGAGGGCCTGCCGGCGCGCATCTGCTGGCTCGGCTACCAGGAGCGTCACCTCGCGGGCCTCAAGTTCAACGAGATGGTCGCGAGCGGCGAGCTGTCCGCGCCGATCGTCATCGGCCGCGACCACCTCGACTCCGGCTCGGTGGCCTCGCCCTACCGCGAGACCGAGGCGATGAAGGACGGCTCGGACGCGATCGCGGACTGGCCCCTGCTCAACGCGCTGCTCAACACCGCCTCGGGCGCGACCTGGGTGTCGCTGCACCACGGCGGCGGCGTCGGCATCGGCCGCTCGATCCACGCCGGCCAGGTCATCGTCGCCGACGGCACCGACCTCGCCGCCGAGAAGATCGCGCGCGTGCTGGTCAACGACCCGGGCACCGGCGTGATGCGCCACGTCGACGCGGGCTACGAGCACGCGAAGGACGTCGCGCGCGAGCGCGGCCTCCGCGTCCCGATGCTGGAGGCCTGATGACGGAGGTCCAGGCGCCCGCCGCCCTCGACGCCGTCGCCGCGCTGGCCGAGCTCGCCCCCGTCGGGGCGGACCCGGTCCGCGGCGGTTGGTCGCGCCACCTGCTCGACGACGCGGACCGCGACATGCGCGCGTGGTTCGTGCGCACCGCCGAGTCCCTGGGGCTGAGCGTCGAGACGGACGCCAACGCGAACCAGTGGGCGACCTGGGCGCCCGAGGGCGCCGCGGGCCGGGCGATCGCGACCGGCAGCCACCTCGACTCCGTTCCCGGCGGCGGCCCGCTCGACGGCCCGCTCGGCGTGGTCTCGGCGCTCGCCGCCGTGTCGCGCCTCATGGCCGAGGGCCACGTCCCGTCGCGCCCGATCCGGGTCGCGAACTTCGCCGAGGAGGAGGGCGCGCGCTTCGGCGTGCCCTGCCTCGGCTCGCAGCTGCTCGCCGGCGAGCTCGACACCGATCGCGTGCGCAGGCTCACCGACGTCGCCGGCACCACGTACGCCGAGGCGATGACCGCGGCGGGCCACGACCCGCAGGCGATCGGACGCGACGAGGACCGCCTGAGCGACCTCGCGCTGTACGTCGAGCTCCACGTCGAGCAGGGACGTCAGCTCGAGCCGCTCGGCGCGCCGGTCGGTCTCGCGACGAGCATCCTCGCGCACGGCCGCTGGCGGCTGACAGTCGCCGGCCGCGGCGACCACGCCGGCGCGACCGAGCTCGACTCGCGTCACGACCCGATGCTCGTCGCCGCCGCGGTGGTGCAGGCCGCCCGCGCCCGCGCGCTCGAGGCCTCCCCCGAGACGCGGTCGCGCGCCACGGTCGGCAAGATGCGCATCGTCCCCGGCGGCTCCAACGCCATCGCGTCCGAGGTGGCGCTGTGGCTCGACGCACGCGCCGAGCACGACCCCGACGTGCGCGCGCTCGTGGAGGCTGTGCTCGCGGACGCCCGCGAGGCCGCCACGGCCGAGGGGTGCACGGTCGAGGTCGCCGAGGAGTCCTTCTCGACGCGCGTCGGATTCGACGTCCCCCTGACCGACCGGATGGCCGCCGCGCTCGAGCCTGGCTTCGGCGAGGTGCCGCGCATCCCCACGGGCGCGGGACACGATGCGGGCATCCTGTCCGCGCACCTGCCCGCCGCGATGCTCTTCGTGCGCAACCCCGACGGCGTCTCGCACTCGCCGCACGAGGGCGCGTCCGACGAGGACATCCGCGCCGGCGTGGACGCGCTCACCGCGGTGCTGCGCGACCTGACGGGGCCCTCCGCGTGAGGGTCGCGTGCGAGAGGCTCGTCACCCGTGACGAGGTGCTCGCGCATGCGGTGATCGACCTCGACGATGCCGGACGGGTGGTGAGCATCGAGCGGGACCGTCCCGGCGCCCGCGCCGACCGCACCCTCGCGCTCGCGATCCCCGGTCTCGCCAACACCCACAGCCATGCGTTCCACCGCCTGCTGCGCGGCCGCACGCATGCGGGCGGCGGCGATTTCTGGCGCTGGCGCGACACGATGTACCGGGTCGCGGAGTCGCTCGACCCCGACCGGATGCGCGCCGTGGCGACGGCCGTCTACTCCGAGATGGTCGCCGCCGGGTACACCGCGGTGGGCGAGTTCCACTACCTCCACCACGGCCCGGGCGGGCTGCCCTATGCGGGGCACGCGATGGAGGTCGCGCTCGCCGATGCCGCCGAGGCAGCCGGCATCCGCCTCACCCTGCTCGACACCGTGTACCTGCGCGCGGGCTTCGGGCGCGCCCCCGAGGGCGCCCAGATCCGCTACTCGGACGGCACCGCCGAGCGCTGGCTCGAGCGGTGGCACAGCGTGCGCGACGCGCTCGCGACCTCGCACCCCGAGGTCACGGTCGGCGCGGCCATCCACTCGGTGCGCGCCGTCGCCCCCGACGACCTGGGCCTCGCGGTCGGCGGGCTGCCCGCGGATGTCCCGCTCCACGTGCACCTGTCGGAGCAGCCGGCGGAGAACGCCGACTGCGTGGGCGCGACGGGCATGACGCCCACGGTGCTGCTCGACCTCAGCGGCGCTCTGTCGCCTCGGACCACCGTGGTCCACGCGACCCACCTCACCGACGCGGACGTCTCCCGCCTGGGCGCCGCGCGCGTGAGCGTGTCGATGTGCCCCACCACGGAGGCGGACCTGGGCGACGGGCTCGGGCACTCCGAGGAGCTCCACGCCGCGGGCGCCCGGCTCACCGTCGGCTCCGACCAGAACGTGGTGATCGACCCCTTCGACGAGCTCCGCAGGCTCGAGGGCGGCGCCAGGCTCGCCTCGGGCCGCCGCGGCGTGCTTCCGACGCCCGTGCTGTGGGACGCCGCGACCACGGCGGGCCACGCGTCGCTGCGGCCTGACGACCCGACGGGCATCAGGCCGGGCGACCAGCTCGACCTGCTCGCGATCGCGCCGCGCTCTCCGCGGCTCGCGGGCGCCCGACCGCAGGAGCTGCTCACCACGGCGGCGGCGGACGACGTGACCGCGAGCATCGTCCGCGGCAGCTACCAGGAGTCCTCCGCGCTGCGCGAGCGCGCGTGGGACGCGTTCGAGGAGGCCTCCCATGCCCGCTGAGGCGATCGTCAACATCGGCATGCTCGCGACGATGCACGACGGCGAGGGCGTCATGGGCGTCCTGCGAGACGCCGCCGTGGTCGTCGACGGCGGCCGCATCGCGTGGGTGGGACCGTCCACGGCGGCGCCCGCGGCCGACACCGTGACCGATGCGGGCGGCGCCGCGGTGATCCCCGGCTTCGTCGACTCGCACACGCACGCCGTGTTCGGCGGGGACCGGACCGCGGAGTTCGACGCGCGCATGTCCGGCGCTAAGTACACCGCGGGCGGGATCCGCTCGACCGTCGCGGCGACCCGGGCGGCGAGCACCGAGGAGCTCGCGGAGCGGACGCAGGCCCTTCTCACCGAGGCGCTGCGCCAGGGCACCACCACCGCCGAGATCAAGAGCGGCTACGGGCTCGACGTCGCCACCGAGCGCCGGCTGCTCGAGGTGGCCGCGCGCTTCACCGACGAGGTGACGTTCCTCGGCGCCCACGTGGTCGCGCCCGAGATGGCGGACCGCCGCGGCGAGTACGTCGACCTGGTCGCGGGGACGATGCTCGAGGCCGCCGCTCCCCTGTCCCGGTGGATCGACGTCTTCTGCGAGGAGGGCGCGTTCGACGTCGAGGAGACCCGGCGCATCCTCGCCGCGGGCCGCGACGCCGGGCTGGGTCTGCGCCTTCACGCGAACCAGCTGACGATGTCCGGCGCGGCCGCGCTGGGCGTCGAGATGGGCGCCGCGAGCATCGACCACTGCACGTTCCTCTCGGACGCGGACGTGGACGCGCTCGCCGGCTCGGACACCGTCGCGACCTTCGTGCCGGGCGCCGAGTTCTCGACGCGCCAGCCGTACCCGCGTATCGAGCGGCTGCGCGACGCGGGCGTCACCTGGGCGATCGCGTCCGACTGCAACCCTGGCTCCTCGTACACGACCAGCATGCCGTTCTGCATCGCGCTCGCCGTGCGGGACATGGGGATGACCCCGGGCGAGGCCGTGCGCGCCGCGACCCTCGGCGGCGCGCAGGCGCTGCGTCGCGAGGACGTCGGCCGCATCGCCGTGGGCGCCCGCGCGGACCTGGTGATGCTCGACGCCCCCGACCCGGTGCAGCTGTCCTACCGCCCGGGCGTGCCGCTGGTCGACCGCGTCTGGCGCGACGGCATCGAGACGCGGGAGTGGGCACCGCTCGGCTGACCCCGGCTCTCGCCCTCGCCTCCGACCGCCCTCCCGACCGTCCTCCACACAAAGGCGGCCGATCTGCGTGCAGATGGTGCAACTCTCGGCACATCACCCCTGGTGACGTGCCGAGAGTTGCAGAATCCGTGTGGAGCAGGGCAACGCGTGCACCGCGGCGGCGGCGCGGGGAGGCGCCGGGACGCACTCAGCCGAGCAGACGCTCCTTGAGCGCCTCGATGTCCTCCGCGGTGCCGCCGTGCGCGAGGAACCAGGCCTCCGCTCCCCCGGCGGCGGCCCACGTGTCCAGCACCGACCCGATCGCGGGCGCCGGAGCGGTGATCATCTCCGCGGGGATCTGCGTCGGGTCGACGCCCTCGGGCAGCCCGGGCGTCGCGCCGCCCCACGCGGCCGCCATGCGGGCCAGGACGCCGCGCATGTTGGCGGACGTCGCGACGTAGTCCGCGACGATGTGCTCGCGCTCGACGCCCACGAGGCTCAGCACCAGCGCGACCGAGACGCCCGTGCGGTCCTTGCCCGCCGAGCAGTGCACCAGCACAGGCCCCGGCTCGGTGGCCATCGCGGCCACCACGCGGGCGACGGTGCGACCCGGCTCGCCGGTGATCATGCCCTGGTAGAGCTCCACGAGCGTCACGCCCGCGTGCGAGGCGTCGAGCGCCGCCTCGGCGAGCACCGGCATCGCGTGGACGCGCGCCGACTCCGCGAACGGATGCCCGCCCCGGGACTCGCGCGCGTCGCGGAGGTCCACGACGGTGGCGGGCGGCCACGGGGAGAGCCCCTCGGGCGCATCGTCCCCCGCGAGCGGCGCGTCCGAGCGGAACAGCCGCCCCGGGCGCAGCCCCGGAGCCGCGTGGGCGACATCGCGGGCGTTGGCGAGCGCGGTGAGCGTCTCGGCGGTCATGCGAACCTCTTTCCTCCGCGGGGATCTCGAGCGCGGCGATCACGTCGAGAGCGCCCCGCAGGTCGTCTAGATGAATCAGGTGCGATGCACGCTAGGGAGCCCGGCGGAACATCCGGTGACGCCCAGGTGAACTCCCGGTGACGCGCAACATTCATCTAGATGAATACTGCCGCGCCTGCCTACGCTGAGGCTATGCCGGTCGACCGTTCGCTGCCCATCCCCCTGCATGTGCAGGTCGAGGAGCTGCTGCTGTCCGACCTCGACGCGGGGACGTGGCAGCCGGGAGAGCGCCTCCCCGCCGAGCCCGTGCTGGCGGCGCGCTTCGGAGTCAACCGCCTCACCGTGCGCGAGGCGATCGCGTCGCTGCGGCGCACCGGCCGCGTGGTCGCACGCCAGGGCTCGGGCACGTTCGTCGCCACGCCGCCGCTGCGGATCGACCTCGACGCGGCCGGGCGCCCCGCGGGCGATGCCGCGCGCACGGCGATGGCCACGTTCCGAGAGCCCGTGCTCGACGTCCGCCGGACGCGCCTGACCGGAGAGGCGCGCACCGAGCTGGGCGTCGACGAGGGCCTGGAGATCGAGACGCTCGCGCTGCTCTCGGACGCTCCCGTGATGCACACCGTCTACTCCATCGCGAGCGCCGCGACCGCGGATGAGGCGAGGGCGCAGCTCGACGGCCCGTGGCTGCCGGATCGCTTCGAGGCGCTCGTCGGCACCTCGCTGCGCAGCGCCTGGCGGGCCTTCGACGCGGTCCCGGCGCGTCGGCACGAGGCCGCGCTGCTCGACGTCGAACCCGGGTCCCCGATCCTGCGCCGCAGCGGCGTCAACGTCGATGCGGACGGCGTCGCACGCACCTTCCATGTGCGCGCCTACCGCTCGGACCGGCTGCGGATCGTCCTTCGCGACTAGCGCGCCGACGCCGCGCGCGCCCGCGCGACGGCGTCGGGCAGGGCCGCCACCAGCGCGTCGACGTCCTCGGCCGTCGACGTGCGCCCGAGGCTGAGGCGCAGAGTGCATGCCGCATCGTCCTCGCTCCAGCCCATCGCGATCGCGACGTGGCTCGACTGCACCACGCCGGCGGTGCAGGCGGAGCCCGAGCTCGCGGCGATGCCGGCAGCGTCGAGGAGGAACAGCAGCGGCTCGGCGCGGACCTCCGGGATCACCAGGTGGACGATGCCCGGGAGGCGCTGCGCGGGGTCGCGCGGCCCGGTAGCGGTCGCCCCCGGCACGGCGTCCAACGCCGCGGCCCGCACGCGGGCGACGAGCCTGTCGCGCAGCGCCTCGAGACGCGTGCGCTCGGCGGCGCGCTCCTCGACCGTCTCCGCGAGCGCCGCCGCGAAGGCCGCCGCCCCGGGCGCGTCGAGCGTGCCCGAACGGACCGAGCGCTGCTGCCCTCCCCCGTGCGCGACGGGCGCGAGCGGCAGCCCGCGACGCGCGACGAGCGCGCCGACCCCGACGGGACCGCCCAGCTTGTGCGCGGACACGGTCATGGCGTCGACGCCGGAGCGGTGGAAGTGCACGTCGAGGTACGGGACGGCCTGCACGGCGTCGGTGTGGACCGGCACGCCGAGCGCCGCGGCCGCGTCGACCGCCGCGCCGAGCGGCTGGACCGCGCCGACCTCGTTGTTCGCCCACATGAGGCTCACCAGCGACGTCTCCGCGGTGATCGCGTCCGCGAGCGCGGACGTCTCCACCCGGCCCGCGGGGTCCACTGGCAGCTCGACCAGGTCCGCGTCCTCGTGCGCCGCGAGCCAGCGCGCCGGGTCGAGCACGGCGTGGTGCTCGACCGCCGACACCACGAGGCGACGCCGCTCGGGATCCTCGGCGACGCGACCCCAGTGCAGCCCCTTGACCGCGAGGTTGTCGGCCTCCGTCCCTCCCGAGGTGAGGATCACCTCGGGGGCGTCCGCGCCGAGCGCGGCGGCGATGCTCTCGCGCGCGTCCTCGACGATGGCGCGGGCGCGCCTGCCGGCCGCGTGAAGCGATGAGGGGTTGCCGACCTCCTCGCTCGCGGCGAGCCACGCGTCGCGGGCGCTCGCGCGCAGCGGCGTGGTCGCCGCATGGTCGAGGTAGGTCACGCGCCCAGTCTAAGAACGGGGCGCGACACGACCGAGCGGCCCCCGGGCGCGTCGCGCGGGGGCCGCCGGGTGCGTGGCGGATCAGCCGACCGAGCAGCGCTCACCGTTGAGGGTGAAGGCCGTGACGTCCTCGGGGCCCGCCTGCGACGTGCCCAGGAAGCCGAGCGTGGTGCCGAGGCTCTTCTTCTTGCCCTTGACCTCGCTCACCGGCGCGAGGACCGAGTTCCACGGCATCGCGTCGACCGTCACCGCGGCGCCGTCCTGCGCCACCGTGCCGCCCCAGAGGGAGGACACCTCCTCGTCGCCGGCGAAGTCCCAGCCGAGCTGCCAGCCGTCGATGGGCTCGTCGGAGACGTTGCGGATCCACAGCTGCGAGATGAACCCGCCGGGCCACGTCCCGTTCACCGCGTAGCTCACCTCGCACACGGGCGTGTCGAGGTCGAGCCCGAGCACCACCGGGTCGTGGTCCGAGGTGCGGTACCAGTCGGGCGCGTACAGCGACTCGACCAGGGCGGAGGGCTTGTAGCGGGTGGTGTAGTCGAGGATGCTCGGCTCGTCCGCGTTGATGTGGACATGCGCCGAACCGGTCACCTGCGCCGCGAGCGACGGCGACGCGAAGGTGTAGTCGAGCGAGCCCCACTGGCCGGAGAAGACGTACGAGTAGTCGCCGCCGCCCAGCTCGACGTAGCCCGCCTCGCGGAGCACGTCGATCGGGTCCTCCATGCCGTAGGAGTTGAGGTCGCCGATGACCAGCGCATCGGCGTCGTGCGCGTCGGTCGGGTCGGAGGCCAGCCAGTCGACCAGCGCCTCGGCCGCGAGGGTCCGGGACTCGTTCCAGCAGCCCGCGCCGTCGCCCTGGTCCGCGTCGGCCCCGCTCGACTCCGAGCAGCCCTTCGACTTGAGGTGGTTGGTCACCACCGTGAACGCCGCATCGTCCTCGGTCACGAACGTCTGCGCGAGCGACGGGCGGTTGCGGGTGTCGTCGAAGCGCGCGTCGACGGTCGAGTCGAGGACCGCGAAGTCGCCCAGCTCGCTCACCACCGCGGAGTCGTAGAGGATGCCGACGCGGATGACGTCGGTGCCGATGGTGCCGGTGTCGACGTACGACCACGTGTCGGTGCCGAGGTACGCGTTGAGCTGCTCCGCGAGGTACGCGAGCGGCTCGACCCCCGTGGTGTTCTCCATCTCCATGATCCCGATGACGTCCGCGTCGAGGCCCGCGAGCGCCGCGACGAGCTTGTCGGTCTGACGCTCGAGCTCGGTGGCGTTCCAGGCACCGCGGCAGTCGTTCTCGGATCCCACCGGCCCGCACTGGTTGTCGCCGGCGTCGAGGGTGAGGAAGTAGTTGAGGACGTTGAAGCTCGCGACCTGGACGTCGCCGCCCACGTCGGGGACCTCGGTCGGCCGCGCGTTGACCGCCTCGAAGGCGGGGAGCGCGTCGACGGGGCGCACGCGCCACGCGTTCGAGCTCGAGTAGTAGCCGTCGTAGCCGAACGTCATCACGCCGGTGAGGCCGGTGATGGTGTCGCCGCCGCGCAGGGTGTTCTCCGCGCTGAGCGGGTCGCCTCCGCGCCCCATGAGCACGTCGGGGTTCTGGGCGTTCGTGGCGTCGTCGACGATGACCGTGCGGAGGTTGTTGGCCTCCTGAAGGGCGATCGCGTCCGCGCCGGGCTCGACCACCGCGGTGGGCTGGTCGAGGCGTCCGCCCGAGGAGACCGTGACCTCGCCGAAGCGACCCAGCTCGTACAGCTCGGTGACGGTGAGGGTCTGCGCGAACTCGACGAGCATGCCCTCGTAGCGCTCGGCCTCGTCGGCGTCCGCGAAGGGCAGGGAGACCGCCGCCGGGGTGACGGTCAGGCCCGAATCCAGGACCGTCAGCGCCGAGGGGTAGCCCAGCTGGGTCTGGCCGAAGCGCTCGGCCACCGTGCCGGTCACGGAGACGAGGTCGCCGACCTCCACCGTGTCGGAGCTGCCGTGGTAGACGAAGATCGCCTCGGAGGTGGACGGATCGGCGTCCGCGTCAGCGTCCTCCTCCTGGACGTAGAAGCCGCGCAGCGTCGGGCTGGGACCCTCGTAGTCGCCGACCACGACGCCCTCGATGGTCACCGTCTCGCCGACCATGGCGGCCGTGTCCTCGGTGCCCTGGACGTCGTGGATGAGCGTGGGGCCGTCCGCGACCGTGAAGCCGATGACCGCATCGGCCTCCATGGCGTCCGGCGGGTCGGTCTCGTCGAGGTCGGTGACCGCGGCCGCGGTCACCGTGAGGACGCAGACGGCGCCCGCGGCGAGCTCCGTCTCCGGCGCGACCGTCCACGTGGTCGGTCCGCCCGTGACGGCGGCCGGCACCGTGGCGTCGTCGCACACGAGGGCGAAGGCGCCCTCGGCCGCGACGGGCTCGGTGAAGGTGACGGTGAGCTCCGCGGCGGCGTTGACGCCCGTGGCACCGTCCTCCGGGGAGGACGAGGCGAGCGCGGGCGCCGCATCGTCCACCGGACCGCCGTCGCAGCTCGCGGTGTGCGTGCCGAGGCCGTCGACCGTGTTGCTCGCGTAGGAGTCCCAGTCGCCGGCGGAGTACGCGGCGGCGCCCGCGCAGATGCTCTCGAGGCGGCGCAGGGTGACGTTCGCGCCCCAGTTCGAGTCGTCCCCGACGGTGCCGAGGACGTCGATCGTGGCGCCGTCGTGCGTGAGGAGGACGGCGTCGTTGCCGTTCCAGGCCACCGAGCCGGTGGTGAGGTCCGCGAGCGCCGCGACGTCGTTGGTGCTGCTGGTGGTGCTGCTCGCGACCACGAAGACGTCGCCGGGCTCGAGCGTGCCGCTGAGCTCGATCGTCGTATAGGGGTCCGTGCTGCCGTTGTGGTACGGCACGACCGCGTAGTCGGCGAGGTCCACCGCGGCTCCGGTGCCGTTGAAGATCTCGACCGCCTTGTTGAAGCCGGAGCCCTCGACGTACTCCGAGATGAAGAGGTCCGGCGCGGCCGCGGAGGCCGGCGCGGAGACGACGGCCGTCGCGGCGAGCGCGAGGACCAGCGGCGGGACGATGGTGCGGCGTTGCATGGGGGCTCCCTGGTGCGGTGACGTGACCCTGCCACCGTAGGGAATGCACACCTTTGTCCAGTTTGCCGCGCTGTGAACATCCCGTGAAGCGTCGGTTACCTGGGGGACGATGCGCGCCGGACGCACGACGGGGCCGGGCCTCGCGGCCCGGCCCCGTCGCAGCTGCGTCAGCCCAGCGTGAACCGGCGGCGCGCGCCGGTCACCAGCGCGGCTCCCGCCAGCACCAGGGCGAGCGTGCCCGCGAGCCTGCCCTCGACGCCGTCGGCGCCCGTGGCGGCGAGCAGGTCGTCGTCGCTGTCCGCGACGGCGGGACCGACCGGATCGACGATCACGCCGTTGGCCTCGCCGTCGGCGTCGAACGCGCCGCCGTCGGTGAGCACGAAGGTCATGGTGGTGACCCCGCCGGCGACGCCGAACTCGACCTCGGGCCCATCGACGTACGTGCCGCCGATGAGCTTGCGCAGCACCCACGACTCGGTGTCGTAGAGGTCGTCGAGCGCGATGGTCACCTCGACGCTGGCACCCTCGGCGAGCTCCGCGATGCGGAAGCCGAACAGCCCCACGGGGAAGCTGTGGTCGGGGTCCTGGACGCTGAGCTCGGACTCCTCGTACCGCGCGAACGCCGTGATCGAGCCGTCCGAGACGGTGAGCGTGGCGCCGCCCGCGGTCGCCTCGTCTCCCGACGTGCCCTCCGCGTCGTCGATCGTCCCGCCTTCGGCCTCCTCCGCGGCGAGCGTGAGCCCGACGAGCACCGGGTCGTGATCCGAGGAGCGGTAGGCCGTCCCCTCCTCCCACGCGGCGAGGTCGCCGTAGTACTGGAGGTCGGAGACCTCGTCGGCGTTGATGTGCAGGTGCTCCGCACCCGTGACGTGGTCGACCAGCGCCGCGGACGCGAAGGCGTAGTCGAGCTGGCCCCACGCCGCGTAGTAGACGTACGAGTAGTCGTCACCCGACACCAGGCTGGTGTAGCCGCCCGCGAGGATCGCGTCGATCGGGTCCTCCTTCTCGTACGCGTTGTAGTCGCCGATCATCAGCGTGCGGTCCTCGCCGGTGCCGGTGGGGTCCGCGTTCGCCCACTCGACCAGCGCCTCGGCCGCCGAGGTGCGGGACGTGTTGTAGCAGCCGGCGCCGTCCTCGAGGTCGAGGTCGCCGCCGGTCGCGGACGAGTAGCAGTTCTTCGACTTGAGGTGGTTGACGATCGCGGTGAACGACTCGCCCGAGGCGAGCTCGGTGAACGTCTGCGCGAGCGCCGGCCGCGAGAGCGTGTCGTCGAAGTTCGGATCGACGCTCGAGTCGAGGATCGCGAAGTCGCCGGTGGGCGCGACGGTGGTCTGGTCGTAGATCAGGCCGACCTTGATGACGTCGGTGCCGATGAGCCCGGTGTCGAGCACCGCGTAGCGCTCGCTCCCCAGCTCCTCGTTCACCGCGGCGACCAGCCCGTCGAGCGCCTCGACGTCGACGGTGTTCTCGACCTCCATGAGGCCCACGACGTCCGCGTCGAGCATCGTCACCGTCTCGACGTGCTTGCCGAGCTGGAGCGCGTACTCGTCCTCGGTGGACGCGCCGCGGCAGTCGGAGTCGGCCGTCGGTCCGCAGTACGGCTCGCCGTAGCCGAGGGTCTCGAAGAAGTTGAGCATGTTGAAGCTCGCGACGGTGAGGTCCCCGCCCACCGCAGGCGCCGAGGTCGGGCGCGCGTTGGCGTCGACGAAGGCGGCGGTGTTGTCCTCGCCCGCGGCTGCGAGAGAGCCGTTCGAGTACAGGCGCCAGTCGTTGTAGCCGTAGCCGACCACGCCGGTGAGCCCCTCGACGGTCGAGCCCGCGCGCAGCGGGTTGTCGGCCGTGGTCGGCTCGCCGCCGATGCCGTAGGGGATCTCCTCGATGTCGTCGTAGGTCTTCGCCGAGGCATCGTCGAGCACGAGCATGTTGAGCGCGTTCGCGTCGGCGACAGCGTTCGCGTCCTCACCCGGCTCCGCGACCGAGGTCGGGTTCATCAGGCGACCGTTCGCGGACAGCGTCGCCTCGCCGAAGTTGAAGAGGTCGTAGACGTCCGAGACGGTCAGCTCCTGCGCGAAGGTCACGAGCATGCCCTCGACGCGCTCGAGCTGGTCCTCGGTCGCCTGCGGAAGCGCGGCCGCCGCGGGCTCGACGGTCGCCGTGCCCTCGATCTCGACGGAGCTCACGGACTTGATCTGGGTGAGGCCGTAGTACTCGTTCACCAGGCCGGTGACGGTGACCACGTCGCCGACGGAGACGGCGTTGCGGTAGTCGTAGACGAACACGCCCTCGGAGGTCGCGTCGTCGCCGTCCTCGTCCCCGGCGAGCGACTGCACGAAGTACCCGGAGAGCTGGTAGTCGCCGCTCACGCCCTGGTAGTCGCCGACCACGACGCCCGTGATGGTGACGGTGCTGCCGGCGAGCGGTGAGGCGCTGCCCGAGCCCTGCACCGCGGAGATCGGCGTGACCACGACCTCCTCGACCGGCTCCTCGCCGGCCTCGGCGGGGACGTAGGCGCCCGCGGCGCACGTGGTGGTGTGCGAGCCGAGGTACGCGGACGTGTTCTGCGGATGCACGTCCCAGTCGTCGTCGGTGGGTGCGTACGCGTCGGTCGCGTCGGTGTCGCCCTCGCAGACCGCGGCGTCGCGCACGAGCGTGTGCTCGCCCGTGGCGCCGGCGGTGCCGACCGCCCAGCTGCTGCCGGGGTCGGTGCCGACCTGCCCGATGGAGTCCACCACGGTGGCGCCGTACTTCAGCACGAGCGCGTCGTCACCGTTGTAGTAGGTCGTGGTGCTCGAGATGCCGCCGGCGATCTTGAACTCCGTCCACGCCGAGGAGTTGTACACCACGAGGGTGGCGCCCGCCGCGATCGTCTCGTCGCTGAAGGTCAGCGTGTTGTTGGGCGACGTGGCGCCGTTCGCGTACAGCTCGACGGAGTAGCCCGCGAGGGGGATCTCGTCGGTGGTGCCGTTGTACAGCTCGTACGCCTTGTTGCTGTTGGACCCCTCGACGTACTCGGAGATCAGCAGGTCGGTGATCGCCACGTCGGCGACGGCCGGGACGGCGGCGAGGACGGAGACGCTCAGGGCGCCCAGGAGGGAGGCTGCGCCTGCGCGATACAGGCCTTTAGGTGGGGTGATAGTCACCCGAGTCAGGCTATTGAGGGTTCTGACACCCGGTGCGTCCGCGCGGTTAAGCCTCGGTTGCGGCGCGATGAACAATGCGGCGAGCACCCCGCGGCGAGAGGTCACGAACCGGGACCTTTCCGCGCTAGCGTGACGAGCAGGACACGACAGCGAAGGAGCCCCTCATGGCCACCTGGTTCATCACCGGCTGCTCGACCGGCATCGGCCGCGCGACCGCCGAGAAGGCCGCGGAGGCCGGCCACCACGTCGTCGCGACGGCGCGTCGCCCCGAGACCCTCGACGACCTCGTCGCCCGCTTCGCCGACACCGTCCTCGCGCTCCCCCTCGAGGTGAGGGACGATGCGGCGATCGCGGCGGCCGTCGAGGCGGCGATCGCCCGTTTCGGCAGCGTCGACGTGCTGGTCAACAACGCGGGCATCGGCTTCTTCTCGACAATCGAGGAGTCCGGCGCGGAGGACGCTCAGGAGGTCATGGACGCCAACTTCTGGGGCGCCGCGAAGGTCACGACGGCGCTGCTGCCCCACCTGCGCGCGCAGCGCTCGGGCCACATCTTCACCATCTCGTCGATCGCGGGCGTACGCGGCTCGGCCGGGCTCGGCTACTACTGCGCATCCAAGTTCGCGGTGTCGGGCTTCATGGAGGCGCTCGCGGCCGAGGTCGGGCACCTCGGGATCCGGGTCACGCTGCTCGAGCCGGGCCCGATCCGGACCCTGTGGATCCCCTCGGGCGCGAAGAACGAGGAGACGCTCCCCGACTACGAGGACGTGATGCGCCCGTTCTGGGAGCGCATCCACGCGCTGCCGGGCAACCAGCCCGGCTCCCCCGCCGCGGCCGCCGAGGCGATGCTGCGCCTCGCGGACGAGCCCGAGCCTCCGATGCACCTCATCTGCGGTCAGCACGCGGTCACGCAGACACGCGCGAAGCTCGCACGGCTCGGCGCCGAGGTCGATCGATGGGAGGATCTCTCCCTCAGCATCGACAGGGAGGACTGATCATGGCGGGGATCCCGGGCGGCAACGCCCTGCACGCGCTGGTGCTCGCCGTGCTCGAGCACGGCATGCGTTCGCTGCCCAAGCCGGAGGGGCTCCCGGTCTCGCTGGCTCAGGAGACCGGCACCGGCGAGCGCACGATGACCACCTTCACGGGCGTCGGACTCGAGGCAGCGGTCAAGGCCGCGCGCACCAAGGCCGGCACCAGCACCGCCGAGCGGGTCGCGATCGTGTGGGACGGGAGCCTGCGCGGCCCCGAGGGCGACGAGACCGCGATCATGGTCCTCGCGCAGGAGCGCGGGCAGCCGACCACGCTGGTCTTCGCGCAGCGCTACTCCGCGAAGGGCAGCCAGATCGAGACGATCGGCGGCCCGGGCTTCGTCGGGGACCGCAAGCCGCTGCTCGGCTGACCCGGACGGGCCGCCCACCCCGCCATCGTGGGCCCAGGCCCCCGGACGCACGTCGCGCCCGGGGGCCTTCGCGTACCCCGCCGCGCCCGGATGTCGACCCCTTGCGCGACGACCCCGCGGGCGATACATTTCAATCGTGGTTGATTCAACACCTCTTGAACTGACGTCGCGCGACGACGCCGCGCCGCTCGCGACCGAGAACGCCGCGCTGCTCGCGGCGATCGCGGATCCGCTGCGGTACAGCGTGCTGCGCTTCCTCGACCGCGAGGGCGAGCAGTGCGTCTGCGACATCCAGGCGGTGATCCCCATCGCGGGGAACCTGCTCAGCTACCACCTCAAGACGCTGCGCGACGCGGGTCTGGTGACGTCGGAGCGGCGCGGGCGGTGGGTCCACTACCGCGTCGCCGAGGACGCCGCCGCCCGGCTGACCGCGGCCCTGCCGCTCGACCTCGGGAGCCCCTCATGACCTCTCCGTCCGACCTGGCCTGCTGCACGCCCGCATCGGCCCCGACCCCTGTGTCCCTGCCGGTGCTGGGCTCCGACCAGTCGGCCGCGTGCTGCGCGCCCGCGACCGCCGCGGACTCCTGCTGCACGTCCGCGCCCGCCTCCGCCGCGTCCTGCTGCGGCGAGGAGGGCGACCAGGACGACCCCTCCGATCCACGCAGGCTCCGGGCCGGCCTGGCGGCGGCCGGCCTCGGGGCGATCCTCCTGCTCACCGTCGCCGACGAGGCCTGGGCGCGCCTGCTCACGGCGTTCGGGCTCGACCTCGACACCGCCGCCGGCGGCGCGGTCCACTTCGCGCTGTACGAGTCCGGCAAGATCCTGTCGCTCATCGCGCTCATCGTCTTCGCGGTCGGCTTCCTGGGCACGTGGCTCACGCCGGCCCGCGTCCAGAGGCTGCTGAGCGGACGCCGCCGCGGCGTCGGGCATGTGCTCGCCGCCGGCCTCGGGGCGGTGACCCCGTTCTGCTCGTGCTCGTCGGTGCCGCTGTACGTGGGGATGACCCGCGCCGGCGTGCCGATCGGCGTCGGGATGTCCTTCCTCGTCGCGAGCCCCCTGGTCAACGAGGTCGCGCTCGTGATGCTGGCGGCGATGGTGGGGCCCGCGATCGCCGTCACGTACCTCGTGGTCGGGATCGCGATCGCGCTCGGCACGGGCGCGCTCGTCGGCGCGACCGCACCTCGCGACGACGCGCCTGCGAGGACGATGCTCACGATGGCGACCACCGTGCGCCGCCCGTCGCTCGACGACCGCCTGCGCGCGGGCCTCGCCGAGACCCGCACCACGCTGCGCAAGCTGTGGCCCTACGTGCTGATCGCGATCGCGCTCGGCGCGGTGGTCCACGGCTGGGTCCCCACCGAGCTCATCGCCGAGATCGGCGGACAGTGGTGGGGCGTGCCCGCCGCCGTCGTCATCGGCATCCCGCTGTACTCCGCGACCGCGACGGCCGTGCCCTTGGTCGCGCCGCTCTACGCCGCGGGCGTGCCGATCGGGACCCTGATCGCGATGATCATGGCGGTCGTCGGGCTGTCCGCCCCCGAGCTGCTCATGCTGCGCAAGGTGATGGACCGGCGCACGCTGGTCACGTTCGTCGCCGCGGTCGCCCTCGGCATCGTCGGCGCCGGCTACCTGCTCAACGCCGTGACCTGAGGCCGCGCCGCGTCAGCCCGCGCGGTGCTTCTCGATGTGCGCGATGGCCTGCGGCAGCACGTCACCGAGGTCGCCCACCACGCCGAAGTCCGCGATCTCGAAGATCGGGGCGTCCGGGTCGATGTTGACGGCGACGATGGTGCCGGAGGCCTGCATGCCGCCGCGGTGGTGGACCGCGCCCGAGATGCCGCACGCAACGTAGAGCGCGGGCGTCACGGTGGTGCCGGTCTGGCCCACCATGTGCTCGTGCGAGATCCAGCCCTCGTCGGTCGCGTCGCGCGACGCCCCCACGGCACCGCCGAGCAGGTCGGCGAGCTCGCGCACCAGCGTGTAGTCGCCGTTGGTGCCGCGACCGCCGGAGACGACCACGGGCGCCTCCGCGAGCGGCACGCCCTCGGGCGCGGGCACGGGCTCGACCGAGGCGATGACCTCGGGGACCTCAGGCAGCTCCGCGTCGACCACGACGGTGGTCGCGGCGCCGGTCTCCTCGGCGGGGGACGCGAGCGTCGTGTTGGGCCGGATCGCGACGATCGCCTTCTCCGCCGCGATGCGCGTGCGCACGTTCCAGGTCGCCGCGAACACCGTCTGGAGGGTCTCGACGTGACCGTCGACCAGCTCCACCCCGGCGGCGTCGACCACCACGCCGGCCCCGGTGAGCAGCGCGAGCCGCGTCGCGATCTCCTTGTTCACGAACGTCGAGATCATCAGCACGATGTCGGCGTCGGCCGTGGCCGCCGCGAGCGCCGCCGCGGCGCGCGCGGGCTGGCGCGCATCCTCCGCCGCGGGCACCACGCGCACCTCGGTGGCGCCGTGGATCCCCAGCCGGGCGTTCTGGGCGGGGTCGGGTGCGGCGCCGAGCCAGACGGCGACGGGGGTGCCGAGCGTGCGCGCGAGCGTGATGGCCTCGTGCGTGGGCTGGGTGGCCTCTCCCCCGCGGGACTCGACCAGGACGGCGACGGTGGTCATGCGAGGCCCCTCTCGATGAGGAAGTCGGCGAGGGCGACGCCGCCCTCCCCCGTGTCGGTGACGGTCACGCGGTTCTCGCGCGGCGGCCGCGGCGAGGCGTCGACCACGACGGTGCGGGCCGCGCCCGCGCCCACGGACGACGGGTCGACCCCGAGGTCCTCGAGCGTCCACGTCGCGACGGGCTTCGAGCGCGCCGCCATGATGAGCTTGAAGTTGGGGTAGCGCGGCGTGTTCGCCTCGTCCGTGACCGAGACGACGGCGGGCAGCGGAGCCGAGACGGTCTCGTGCGCGTCGGGCAGGTGGCGCACGATGCTCGCCGCGCCGCCCTCCACGGTGAGGCCCGAGGCGAGCGTGAGCTGCGACCAGCCGAGCTCCGCCGCGAGCGCGGTCGGGAGCATCGACGTGAGCCCGTCGAGGGCCGCCATGCCCGTGATGACGAGGTCGAGCGGGTCCTCCTCGTGGACCTTGCGGACCGCCGCGGCGATCACCTTCGCGGTGCCGAACACGTCCGAGCCCGCGACGCCCGCGTCGGAGACGTGGATCGCGTGGTCGACGCCCAGCTGGAGCGCCTTGCGCACCGCCGCCACCGCATCGTCCCCGCCGACGGTGAGGGCGTAGACCTCGCCCTCGCCCGCGGCCTCCTTGAGCTGGAGAGCCGCCTCGACGGCGTTCTCGTCCAGCTCGTTCATCGTGCCATCGTCCCCGGTACGCGTCACCGCGCCGTCCGTGAAGGACCGCTGCGACTGCAGGTCGGGGACGAACTTCACCGTCACCAGGATGCGCATACGGGACAGCGTAGCGGCGGACGATGCGGGCGCCACCTCCATCCCGCGACAGGCCCCTCGCGCGGGGCTACGTTCGAGGGAGGTCCCCGGTCGAATCCAAGGAGAGGCCATGAGCTCCGCACCCACACCTCAGGGCCGCGAGCCCGAGGGTCTCGACATCAACCCGATCTTCGCGCGCGAGGGCGAGACGGCCGAGATCCCGCGCTTCACGCTGCCCGACCGCGGCCTCATCCCCTGGACCGCGTATCAGCTGGTCCACGACGAGGCGATGCTCGACGGCAACGCCCGGCTCAACCTCGCGACCTTCGTCACCACGTGGATGGACGAGAAGGCGCGCGAGCTCTACGCCGAGACCGTCGACAAGAACATGATCGACAAGGACGAGTACCCCAAGACCGCGGAGATCGAGACGCGGTGCTGGCGGATCCTCGCCGACCTCTGGCACGCGCCCGATCCGCAGAAGGCGATCGGCACGTCCACCGTGGGCTCGTCCGAGGCGGCGATGCTCGCCGGCCTCGCGATGATGCGGCATTGGCGGAACCGGCGCCGCGCGGCGGGGCACGACATCGACCGCCCGAACCTGGTGATGAGCTCCGCGGTCCAGGTGTGCTGGGAGAAGTTCTGCAACTACTGGGACATCGAGATGCGGCTGGTGCCTGTCTCGGCCGACCATCCGTCGCTCGACGGCGAGACCGTGATCCCCTACGTCGACGAGCGCACCATCGGCGTGATCGCGATCATGGGCGTCACCTACACCGGGATCTACGAGCCGGTCGCGGAGATCTGCGCCGCGCTCGACTCGCTCCAGGCGGAGAGCGGGCTGGACGTGCCGGTCCACGTCGACGGCGCGTCGGGCGCCTTCGTCGCGCCGTTCGTCCATCGCAGCCTCCCGTGGGACTTCCGGCTGCCGCGCGTCGTGTCGATCAACGCCTCAGGGCACAAGTATGGCCTCGTGTACCCCGGGCTGGGCTGGGTGGTGTGGCGCGACGAGTCGCGCCTGCCCGAGGACATGATCTTCCGCGTGAGCTACCTGGGCGGTGACATGCCCACGCTCGCGCTCAACTTCTCGCGACCCGGCGCGCAGGTGCTGCTGCAGTACTACCTGTTCCTGCGGCTGGGCCACGCGGGCTACACCGCGGTGCAGTCGGCGACGCGCGACGTGGCGATGCACCTGGCCAAGCACATCGGCGAGATGGCGCCGTTCGAGCTCGTGAGCGACGGCGGCGACATCCCGGTCTTCGCGTGGCGCCTCAAGGAGGGCTACACCGAGAACTGGACGCTGTACCACCTCTCGGACCGGCTCCGCGGGAAGGGCTGGCTCATCCCCGCCTACCCGCTGCCCGAGGACCTTCAGGACATCGTCGTGCAGCGCATCGTGGTCCGCAACGGCTTCGGCTACTCGCTCGCCTCGGACCTGCTCGACGACATCGACGAGTGCGTGGCGTGGCTCGACAACCTCGACGGCCCGATCCCGACCGAGCACGAGGGGCCGGGCTTCACCCACTGATCCCGGCGCGCTCCTCGGGCGCCGTCACCGACGGCCGGGTGAGCACCGCCGCGACGAGGAAGCACAGCGCGCCCAGCCACGTGCCGAACAGCGTCCACCACAGGCTCAGCAGCTCGTCGGTCGCGGGCACCACGTACGCCCCGGCTGCGGACGCGCCGAACGCGACCGAGCCGGCCGCGTTGAGCCACACCGCGCCGGGGGTGCGCGCGAGCACGTCCCAGAGTTCGTGGCGCCGGCTCAGCGCCGCGAGCGCGAGCGCGCTCGAGACGAGGAACGCCAGGGACCCCCAGGCATCGGCCGTCCACCCCACGCCCACCTCGTCGGGCCGTGCGACCGCGGCCCGCCACGCGCGGAACGTCGAGACGTTGAACAGCACGGTACCGCCGAGCTGGATCGCGGCGGCCCACCAGTCGTAGGCGTCGGCGCGGGACGATGCGGCACGCGGCGGGCGCCGACCCGACAAGAGGAGCTGGAGGAGGGCCGCGCCGGTGAAGAGGACCGAGCCGACGGCGAAGGTGGCGTTCGCGACGACCGCCCCCACCGCATCGGCGTAGAGCGGGGTCGCTCCGACCAGGAAGCACAGGGACCCGAGCGCGAAGCCGTACGCCTCACGCCTCATCTGGAGGAACCGCGCGGTCCGCATCCTCCCAGCATAGGAAGGCGGACGATGCCGTGTCCGAGGGACGCATCGCGCCTGGACGCGCGGAATGTCCTGCGAACGTTCACAGTTGTCGACTAACAATATGGACATGAGCCAGCCGTCGGTCGAGCCCTCCCCCAACCCCCATCGCCTCGGGGTCCATCTGGTGGAGGGCGGCGCGACGGTCGCGGTGGTCGCGCCGCATGCGACCGCCGTGCACCTGTGCCTGTTCTCGGACGACGACCGCACCGAGACGCGCATCGCGCTGCGCGGCCCGCGCAACGGCATCTGGCACGGCTTCATCCGCGGGATCGAGGCGGGCCAGCGCTACGGCTTCCGCGCCTCGGGACCGTGGGCCCCCAAGCAGGGTCACCGCTACAACCCGGCCAAGCTGCTGCTCGACCCGTACGGCCGCGGCATCGAGGGCCGCATCGCGCCCATGACCGACCCGGGCTCCCGCGCGCTGCTGAGCTCCCGCGATGCGACGGACTCCGCGCCGCTCATGCCGCGCTCGGTGGTGACCCACAAGCCGTCGGGCCCGTGGCAGACGCCGCACCCGCACGTGCGGTGGACGGACACCGTCATCTACGAGACCCACGTCAAGGGCTTCACCAAGACCATGCCCGGCGTCCCCGAGGAGCTGCGCGGCACGTACGCGGGCCTCGCGCACCCGGCGGCGATCGAGTACCTCACGAACCTGGGCGTGACCGCGGTCGAGCTGCTGCCGGTCCACGCCTTCGCGCCCGAGCCGCACCTCGAGCACAGCGGGCTCGACTCGTACTGGGGCTACTCGTCGCTCGGCTTCTTCGCGCCGCACGCGGGCTACGCGACCGAGGCCGCGCAGGCCGCGGGCGCGCAGGCCGTCCAGGACGAGTTCTGCGGCATGGTGGACCTCCTCCACCAGGGCGGTCTCGAGGTCATCCTCGACGTGGTCTACAACCACACCTGCGAGGGGTCGAGCTCGGACCGCGTGCTGTCGTGGAAGGGCCTCGACAACCGCGTCTACTACCGCAGCCAGATGCATGCGCCGCAGCACTACGACGACACCACGGGCACCGGCAACACGCTCGACTTCTCGCACCCGATGGTCTCCAAGATGGCGCTCGACTCGCTCCGCTACTGGGCCACCGAGATGCACATCGACGGCTTCCGCTTCGACCTCGCCGCGACCCTCGGCCGCACGATGCAGGGCTTCTCGAGCGACCACCCGTTCCTGGTGGGCCTCATCACCGACCCGGTGCTGAGCGGCCTCAAGCTCATCGCCGAGCCGTGGGACGTGGGCCTCGGCGGCTGGCAGGTGGGCAACTTCCCGCAGCCCATGGCCGAGTGGAACGACCGCTTCCGCGACTACGCGCGCGCGTTCTGGCTCCAGTGGGGCGCCGCATCGTCCGGGCAGCGCCACCACCCGACCGCGCCCGAGCTCGCGACCCGCATCGCCGGGTCGTCGGACCTCTTCGGGCACTCGGAGCCGTACGGCATGCGCGGCCCCATCGCCTCGGTCAACTTCATCACCGCGCACGACGGCTTCACCGCGCACGACCTCACGTCCTACAACCACAAGCACAACGAGGCCAACGGCGAGGACAACCGCGACGGCACCGACAACAACCGGTCGTTCAACCACGGCGCCGAGGGTCCGACCGACGACCCGGACATCCTCCACGCCCGCCGCCGGTCGATGCGGAACATGCTGGGCACGCTGCTGATCTCCGCGGGCACGCCGATGCTGCTCGGCGGCGACGAGTTCGGACGCTCCCAGGGCGGCAACAACAACGCGTACTGCCAGGACAACGAGATCTCGTGGTTCGACTGGGACCACGAGCCGTGGCAGGTCGAGATGCGCGAGTCGGTCGCCGAGCTGCTGCGCCTCAGGCGCGAGCACCGCGTGCTGCGCCCCGGGCGCTTCTACGACGGCGTCGACTACAACCCCGTCGACGCGCTCTTCCGCGCCGACTCCGCGTGGTTCCGCCGGGACGGCGAGCACGAGGACGAGGAGTGGTGGGAGGACCCCGAGACCCGGGTGGTGCAGTTCATGCGGTCCCTGTCCGACGAGGCCGAGGCCGATGCGCTGGTGGTCATCAACGGCAACGGGCACGCGGTCGACGTCCGCGTGCCCGAGGACCAGGGCGCGCCGTGGAGGCTCGCCTGGGACAGCGCCTGGGACTCGCTGGCGTCACGCACCGACTCGCTCGTCGAGCCGGGCGCGACCCAGTCGATGGAGGCGCTGTCGCTGCGCCTCTACCTCACCGTCCCCGGCGGCTGACCTTCCCTGCGTTCCTCGCCTTCCCGAGCGACTCCGCGGTCGCGCACTCCTCGCCGTTGAGCGTGAAGGACTCGACCGCCGCCGCGCCGGACTCCGTGGTGCCCGCGAGGCGCACGGTCACCGCGCGACCGGGTCGCAGCTCGTCCGTGCGGCTCGAGTCGACCAGGACCACGCTCGACCCGGCCTGGAGGTAGTCCCCCGGCTCGGCGGAGGTGAGCCGCTCATCGCCCGCGAAGTCCCACGCGAGCCACCAGCCGCGGATGGTCGCGTCGGTGTCGTTGCGGAGCTGCACGGTGGCCCGGAAGCCGTCCGCGGTGTCCGTCGCGCGGTAGGCCACGGTGCACGCCGCCGGCAGCTCGCCGAGCGCGGCGAGGGCCTCCTCGAGGAGCGCCGTCGCCTCGTCCGCCTGCTCCTGCGTGGGCCGGTCCGCCGCGAGCACGATGCGCGCCTTCTCGAGCGCATCGTCCACCGCCGCGAGCGCGTCGCCGTCGTAGGCGTCGCGGTCGAGCCCCTCGGCCTCGTCCACCGCGGCCTCGAGCGCCGCCGTGTCCACGGCCGTCGCGACCGGCGTGATCGCGAAGTCGTCGATCCACACGTAGTCGCCCGCGCCGCCGGAGCCCTGGGCCCCGACGGTCACCGCGGCGCCGTCGGCCACCTCGAGCATGAGCTCGGGGTAGTCCCACGCGCCCCAGCCGGTGAGGGAGAACGGCGCCGCCTGCTCGACGCCGTCGACCGTGGCCGTCAGCTCCACCGCGAGATCCGCCTCGGCGACGTCCTCGCCGTGCGCGCCCGCGGTGAGCGTGTAGGTGCCGGCGGGCAGGGCCACGTCCTGGGCGATCGAGAACGCCCACGGCTCGTCGTCCCAGACGTTGGCGCCCTGCTCGCCGATCACGCTCCAGTCGTCCGCGAACACCCAGAAGGTCTCGGGCCACGGGTCGGCGCTGAACACCCACGGGGTGACGTCGGGCTCACCCGCATCGTCCACCGATTCGAAGCCAGGGTTGGCGAGCAGCGGCCCGTCCGTCACGGTGACCGTGGCCGTCGCGGTCCAGCCGCCCGCGGTGACGCCGGTGACGATGTACTCCCCCGGCGACGTGATCCACGCGACCGAGTCGGACCACGTGACCGGCTCGGACGATGCGGTGCCGTCGTACGCGGTGACCGTGACCTCGGCGGGCAGCGGGATCTCCTCGCCCAGCACCGCCTCGACGACCACCGGGGTGACGGTCGGGTCGGGAGGCGTCGCGCCGTCCTCGAGCGTGAGGCCGTCGAGCGCGGCCTGCAGCGCGAGCGTCACGGAGTCGACGTCCTCCTGCGCGGGACGGGACGAGGCGAGCACGTTCGACGCCGCCTCGAGGGCCGCATCGAGCATCGCGAGCGACTCGTCCGTGTAGACGTCGCGGTCGATCGCCTCGGCACGGTGCGCGAGCGTCGCGAGCGCGGACGTGTCCACATCGGAGGCGACGGCGCGCACCAGCGTGACGTCGTCGATCCAGCCCCACGCCCCGGCCTCGCCGGAGCCCCAGATCCCGATGTTGAGGACGCCGGAGTCGCCGACGGTGACGTCGAAGCCCGGCTCGTCCCAGGCCGCCCAGCCGGTGAGCGCGAAGTCCGCGCTCCCGCCTGCCGAGTCGTCCGCCCAGGCGTAGAGGTTGAGGCTCAACGCCGCGACCCCGTGTGCGGCGGCGGACAGGTGGTACTCGCCCGGCGCGAGGCCGCTGACGGTCTGCTTCATCTCGAACTCGTAGGCCGCCGCGTCGTAGACGTTGACCGCCCACTCGCCCCGCAGGTTCTGCGAGTCGATCTCCTGCTTGACCCAGAACTGCGAGGGCCAGGGGTCGGCCTCGAAGGACCACGGCGAGACGTCGTCGCCGTTCTCGAAGTCGCCGTTCACCACGAGGTTCTCCGCCTCGACCGTCACGGTCGCGACCGTCGCGTAGCCGCCCTCCGTGGTGCCGGACACCGTGTAGACGCCGGGGCCCGAGATGAAGGCCTCGGAGCCGGACCAGGTGACCGCCTCGTCCACGGTGCTGCCGTCGTTGAAGCTGACCTCGACGGTCGCGGGCATCACCACGGTCTCACCGTCCTGGAAGGTCAGCTCGGGGTTCCCGACCGCCTCCATCGCGAGCTCGGTGACGGCGCCCGTGTCGACGTACTTGAACACGTTGAGCGAGGCCAGCGGGTTGCCGTCGAAGTCGAACATCGCCTGGTTGTCCCACGCGGATCCGCCGTACCAGACCCCCGCATCGTGCGGGTCGTACTCCCCCGCGAAGCTCGACGCCCAGCCCGAGCCGTGGGTCTCCCACAGAACCTTGTTGCGCGTCAGCTGCGCGGGCGTGCCGACCGGCAGCCACGCGTTCTCCCAGTAGAAGACGCCGATGCCGGCCTCGCCCACGTCCGCGACCGCCTGGATGACGTCCGCGACCTCGCGCGCCTGACCCTGGACGCTCACCGGGTAGGCGGTCGCCTCGGAGGGCAGGTCGATGACGTTGGGGTGGCCGTCGCCGTCCTCGAGCGTGTACGCCCACGAGGTCTCGGCGACGAGGACCTGCTTGCCGTAGTCCTCCGCGACGTCCGAGAGCACCGAGGTGAGGTTCTCGAGGCTGCCGTGCCAGAACGGGTAGTACGAGCTCGCGAACACGTCGTAGTCGACGCCGCGCTCATCGAGCGCCGCGGCGTAGCCCGCGTAGCGTCCGGCGGTCTCGGGGTTGGTGAAGTGGAGCGCGACCAGGGCGTCCGGGAAGACGTCGCGCACGGTCGCCGAGCCGGCGCTGAAGATCTGCGCCATCCCGTCCCAGCCGGTGACGCCCGCGACGCCGTTGTTGGTCTCGTTGCCCACCTGGACCATCGTCACGTCGACCTTGGCGGCCTTCATGGCCTCGAGGGTCTCCGCGGTGTACTCCTCGACCGCGGCAGCCTTCTCCTCGACGGTGTAGTCGGCCCAGGCCTTGGGCGCCTGCTGCTTGCCCGGGTCCGCCCAGAAGTCCGAGTAGTGGAAGTCGACCGTCACGTCGAGCCCCGCCTTGGTGGCGCGCTCGCCGATCTCGACGGCCCGCTCGGCGTCGACGGCGCCGCCGCCGTAGCCGTTGCCGTCCGCGTCGAACGGGTCGTTCCACACGCGGATGCGGACGTCGGTCACGCCGGCGTCCGCGAGCAGCCGGAAGAGGTCGCGCGGCTTGCCCTTCTCGTCGCGGAACACCACTCCCGACTCCTCGAGCGCGATGACGGACGAGACGTCGACGCCCTTCATGAAGCCGTCGGGCAGGTTCTCGACCTTGTCGACGAAGATCTCGGCGTCGACGGGGCCGTCGTCCTGATGGGGCTTGGCGCCGGCAGGTGCGGCCAGGACCAGCGCGAGCGCGGCGACGGCGGCGGCCGTCACGCCGGCACGAACGGTGTGCAGCATGGTTCATCCCTCGGATCGTCGTTGATCGGGCGGGAAGCCCGTGGTGGCTGGGACCGCTCTCAGACTGGCACAGGACGCCGCGGAGCGCGAGGCGAATCGCGAAGATCGTGACACTTCTGTGACCGGTCCCGGCCAGCGATTCCCAATGACACACGTGCACCGTGGGGCGGATGTTCCGAAGGCGACCGCCGCATCGTCCCCGCGAACCTCACGCGTCACATGTGTCATTGGGAATCGGACGGGGGGACGCAGAGAAGCCCGGGGCGGTCTCCCGCCCCGGGCCCCTCTCTGGAAGGAGAGCCTGTCAGCCCTTCACGGACCCGGACGTGAGGCCTCCCACGATGTAGCGCTGGAGCGTGAGGAACAGCACAAGCACCGGCAGCGCCGCGATCACGGTGCCGGCGGAGAAGATGCCCCAGCGCGCGGTCAGCTGGTCGGATACCCACGCGTACATGCCGATGGCCAACGTCCAGTTGTCGTTCGACACGAGGATGATCTTCGCGAGGATGAAGTCGCCGAACGCCGCGACGAAGGCGAGCAGCCCGACCACCGCGAGGATGGGCGTCACGAGCGGCATGATGAGCTTCCAGAAGATCTGCGCGTGCGTCGCGCCGTCGATCTTGGCCGCCTCGTCCATCTCCGACGGGATCGAGTTGAAGAAGCCGTACATGAGGAACGTGTTCGCCCCGAGCGCGGTGCCCCAGTAGACGCAGATGAGCGCGATCTTCGAGTCGATGCCGAGCGACGGCACCACCTCGCCGAGCGCGAGCAGCAGCAGGAACACCGCGACGAACGCGACCGTCTGCGGGAACATCTGGAGGATGAGCAGACCGGTGAGCGAGAACCGCCGGCCCTGGAAGCGGAACCGCGAGAAGGCGTAGGCCGCGCAGGCGCCCATGAGCACCGCGCCCACGGCCGCCGCGGCGCCGATGATGAGCGTGTTGCCCACCCACGTCCAGAACAGCGTGTCGTTGAGGTTCGCGTAGTTCTCGAAGCTGATCGAGCTGAACAGGCTCTCCGTGCCGCGGAGGTTGCCGCCCTCGTCGAGCGACGCGGAGAGGACGAACACCAGCGGGAACGCGGCGTAGAAGATGATGAGGACGGCGAGCGGGTACTTCCACCCGACCTCGAGCCACCAGCGGGAGCGGCGGGTGGGCTGACGACGGCTCGTCGACGGCGCGGACGGCGCGGTGGTGGCCATCAGAACTCCTCCAGCTTCTTGGTCTGACGGAAGGCGATCGCGGACACGATGCCGACGACCACGAACACGACGATCGACAGCGCGGAGGCGAGACCGTAGTCGGCGCGGCCGCCCGCGACACCGGAGATCTGATAGATCGCGGTGATGAGGATGTCGGTGGAGCCCAACGGCACGGACGTGTCGGTGAAGCGTGGACCGCCGTTGGTCAGCATGTAGATGATCGTGAAGTTGTTGAAGTTGAAGGCGAAGGACGCGATCGCGAGGGGCGCCGTCGACACCATCAGCAGCGGGAAGGTGATGGACCGGAACTGGCGCCAGCGTCCGGCGCCGTCGATCTTGGCCGCCTCGGTGGTCTCGGACGGCAGCGACTGGAGCGCGCCGGTGCAGACCAGGAACCAGTACGGGTAGCTGAGCCACAGGTTGACGAAGAGGATCGAGAACTTCGCGAGCCACGGGTCGCCGAGCCAGTTGATGTTGGCCCCGAAGAAGAACCAGTCGTTGATGACGCCGAACTCGGCGTTGAGCATGCCGCGCCACAGCAGCGCGGTGAGGAAGGCCGGGAACGCGTACGGGAGGATGAAGAGCGTGCGCAGCGTCTTCTTGCCCTTGAGCCTGTCGTCGTTGTAGATCAGCGCGAAGAACAGGCCCAGCAGGAAGCTCGTGGCCACCGTGAGGAACGCGAACGCGAACGTCCACGCCGCGACCTTGAGCAGCGGGGCCGCGAGGTCGGGGTCGGTGACCGCCTTGACGAAGTTCTCGGCGCCGATGCCCACGCGGTAGCCGACCGGCAGGGTCGAGCCGTCGTCGCCCACGAACGTGCCGTACTCGTTCGCGGTGTAGGTCACGCCCGAGTCGGAGTCGACCAGCGCATCGGCCTCCTCGTCCCACGTGAGCGACGAGCGGTAGACCGCGGCCGTGGATCCCTCGCGGGTGCGCAGCGAGCCCTCGTCGGCCTCGTCCGAGACCGGCACGCGGAGCTGCGTGACCTCCTGCGCGAGCGCCTGGTCCGACAGCAGCTCGTTGAGGGAGACGACCTCCCAGCCGGGCACCTCTGTCGGCCGGCCGGAGCCGTCGGCGGTGGCGCCGTCGACGGCGGCAAGGGGCTCCTCCTCCGTGCCCACTTGGACGGCGCCGGAGGCGGAGGTCACGGCGAAGCCGATGGTGTCCCCGTCGCGCACCACGGTGAGCGGGTAGGTGGCCGAGTCCTCGACGCGGCGCTCGGCGTTGATGAGGGCGGCGTCGATCGCCTGGCCCTTGTCGACGTTGTGGCCGGCGCCGTAGTTGGTGGTCGCCACGTAGGCCGTGTAGCCCATGACGAACACCTGGAAGATCAGGAGGAAGACCAGTCCGGGGAAGATGTACTTGAGCGGCAGGGTGCGCCGCGCGAAGTAGACCCAGTTCGCGGCGACGAGCAGCAGGGCCGATGCGGCGAGGACCGCCCAGGCCTCGACGGCCCATGCCGACATGATGATCGACAGCCCGACGGCGTTGACGATCATCATCAGCAGCAGCTTCACGAGGAAGCCCCAGCCGAGGCCTCTCCAACTGCGTGCGGGCGCCTCCGGCCTCGTCACCGGTGTCGCTGTCTCCGTGGACATCTGGTCTCCTGGTTCCGCGTTCTCTCAGTATGTCGGCGATGACCCGCCGACGTGGGGCGGGACGCTCGCGCGCCCCGCCCCACGGGGGTGGATCCTCTTAGCCCTCGAGAGAGGCGGTGAGGTCGGTGATCATCTTGTTCCAGGTCTCGACCGGGTCGGCACCCTTGATGATGGCCGACTCAGCCGCGTTCCAGAAGTCCCACACCGAGCCCATCTCGGGGATCGACGGCATCGGGACGCCGCCCTCCGCCGAGGCCTGGAAGCCCGCGATCGCGTCCGGGTACGGGGCCGACGCGGTGTCGACGCCCTCGAACGCGGGGAGACGCGGGTCGGCGTCGTAGAGCGCCTGCATCGCCTCGGGCGTCGCGACGTAGTTGGTGAGGAACGTGTTCGCGAGGAGCGCGTTCTCCGACTGCGACGAGACGTAGAAGCCCTGGACGCCCACGAACGGCGAGGCGGTCTCGCCGCCGGCCGACGGCACCGGGTTCACGGTGAAGTTGACGTCCGTGAACGAGCCCAGCGCCCACGGGCCCTGGATGGTGTACGCGCACTCGCCGGAGTTGAAGAGCTGGTTGTTGATGTCGTAGTCGACGGTGGTCGAGATGTAGCCCTCGCCCTTCTCGCCGTTCTCGCCGAGCCACGTCGCGAAGGCCTCGCCGGCCTCGCCGCCCATGCCGACCTCGGAGGTGTACGAGCCGTTCTCCTGGACGAACACCGGGGCGCCGAACGAGGTCTGGAACGGGTACATGGTGTAGCCGTCGCCGGTCTCGCCGTTGGTGTTGATGCAGAACGGACGGTCCGCGCCGGAGTCGATGCCGGCCTGGATCATGTCGTCCCACGTGGCGGGGGCGTCCTCGCCGACGAGGTCGGTGTTCTGGATGAGCGCGATGGTCTCGGTCGAGTACGGCATGCCGTAGAGCTGGCCGTCGTAGGTCATCGCGTCGACCGCGACCTGGGCGAAGCTCGAGGCGTTCTCGCCGAGGTCGACGGTGTTCACCACACCGCCCTCGATGAGCGCGCCCAGCCAGTCGTGCGCGCCGATGGTGATGTCCGGGCCCTCACCGGTGGGGACCTGGGCGAGGAAGTCCGCGCGGATGTCCTCGAAGTTCTTCTGGACGAGCTCGACGGTGGCGCCGGTCTCCTCCATGAAGGTCTCGGCCGCAGCCGCGACGGCGGGCTCGCGGTTCTCGTCGACCCAGATGGTCAGCGAGAGGCCCGTGGCGTCGATGGCGTCCGAGGTCTCGGAGGCGGCGGGGGTGGGCTCCTCGGACATCGCGTCCGAGGGCTCGTCGTCGGTGGTGCCCGACGAGCAGGCGGCCAGGAGTGCGACCGACGTCGCCGCGATGACGACCTTTCCGATCGTGTTACGCATCTTTCTTTCCTTCCAGAGTGGTGCCACATTGCGCGCCTCTGGTGAGCTCGCGTCTCTGCGACAGGTTAATCCGATCGAGGCCCCCGGGCGGGAGCCCCGTGTCTTCATCCTTGCCATGGGATCTGGGATCGAGGTCGGCGCAGCCCGACCCCTCCCCACGGGTCAGACCCCGTCACCTCCGGTTCCCCGCGAGGTCCGGATCACGGCGACACCGCCGCCAGGAACCTCGAGCTCTCCATCGGTCTCGGCACCCGAGAGCAGGTCCTTCCCTGCCACCGGGAGCCGAGCTGCGTCGTCGCCGTGGTTGACGGCGATGACGAAGTCCTCAGCCGCGCCGCGCCGCGTCACGACCTCGAGGTCCTCGGGCAGCCCCGAGACCTCGATGCCGGCGTCGGCGTAGACCGCGTCGACCACGGTCCTCAGCGCCTCCACGGAGAGCTTGGTGCCGACGTACCAGCCGACCCCCTCCCCGTGGGTGTTGCGGGTGATCGCGGGCTTGCCCGCGCCGGGCCCGGAGATGTTCTCCGCGACCACCTCGGCGCCCGCCAGAACGATGTCGTCCTGCCACACGTCCGAGGGCAGCTCGACCTCGGCGCCGCGCGTCCAGCGCACCGCCGCGGTGTCGCCCTCGCGCATCGGCAGGAACTCCTCGACCGTGAGGCCCAGGGCGTCGCGCAGCGGCGCGACGAACCCGCCCTCGTGGACCGCGTCGTTCTCGTTCACGATCGCGGAGAAGAAGTTGACCAGCAGCGTCCCGCCGCCCTCGACGTAGCGCGTGAGGTTCGCGGCGGACGATGCGGTGAGCAGGTACGAGGCGGGAGCCACCACGAGCTTGTAGCGCGACAGGTCCTGGTCGGGGTGCGCGAAGTCGACGGTGACGCCGTCGCGCCACAGGCGCTCGTAGAACGTGCGCATCCGCTCGCGGAACTGCACGTCGTCCGAGGGCCGCCACTCGAGGTCCTGCGCCCACAGCGACTCCCAGTCGTAGAGTACCGCGACCTCGGCCTCGACCTCGGAGCCGCGCACCTCCGCGGCGTCCTTGAGGTGACCGCCCAGCTCGACGACCTCGCGGAACACGCGGGAGCTCTCGCCTGCGTGCGGCAGCATCGCCGAGTGGAACTTCTCCGCGCCGGAGCGCGAGGCGCGCCACTGGAAGAACATGATCGCGTCGGCCCCGCGGCCCAGGTGGGTGAGCGCGTTGCGGCGCATCTCCCCCGGCCGCTTGGCGATGTTGCGGCCCTGCCAGTTCACGGCGGACGTCGAGTGCTCCATGAGGATCCACGGCTTGCCGCCGGCGACCGAGCGCGTGAGGTCCGCGGACAGCGCGAGGCCCACGTGGGCGTCCGGGTCGGGCGACCAGAGGTAGTGGTCGTCGGAGACCACGTCGACCAGCTCGGCCCACTTCCACAGGTCCGTGTTCCATGCCTGGTGCGCCATGAAGTTGGTGGTGATGGGCTGCGAGGCGTGCGCGCGGATCGCGTCGCGCTCCACCACGTAGCACTCGCGCAGCTGGTCGTCGGTGAACCGCGCCCAGTCGAGCTTCATCGCCGGGTTGGTGATGGTCGCGGTCGCGGCCGGCGCGACCACGTGCTCCCAGGCGCCGTAGCGCTGACCCCAGAAGGCCGTGCCCCATGCCGCGTTGAGCCCGTCGAGCGTGCCGTACCGCTCCTCGAGCCAACGTCGCCACGACACGACGGCGCGCGGGCCGAAGTCCTCCGCGATCGGCACGCCGTACTCGTTGTGGATGTGCCACATCACCACGGCCGGGTGCTCGCCGTACCGCTCCGCGAGCGCGCCGGCCATGCGGGCGATCGCCTCCCGGTACTCGGGCGCCGCGTGCGAGGCCATGCCGCGGCCGCCGAAGCCCATGACCGTGCCGTTCTTGTCCGTGACGCGTGCGTCCGGGTAGCGGTGGAAGAACCATGCCGGCGGCGAGACCGAGGGGGTGCCGAGGTCCGCGGCGATGCCGTGGGAGTGGAGGAGGTCGAGCAGGTCGTCCATCCACGCGAAGTCGTAGCGGCCCTCCTCGGGCTCGAGCATCGCCCAGGAGAAGATGCCGACGGAGACGAGGTTCACACCCGCCTCGCGCATGAGACGCATGTCCTCGTCCCACGTCTCGCGCGGCCACTGCTCGGGGTTGTAGTCGCCTCCGTAGGCGAGACCCTCGACGCTGGGCCAGCTCGCTGCTGCCGTCATGACACTCCTCGCGGCCCCCGGAGGAGCCTTGCTGCTGCGGCGGCCATCATCGGCCGCCCCGACTGGGACCGTTCACAGTTCTACTCCCCGGGCAGATGCCCGCGCAAGTCGACAGGCGCTCCGTGACTCTTACGGAAGCACTCCGTTATCGAACTGTGACCGCGCACAACCTCCTTTGGATGCAAGCGGTTACATCAACCGTGGCCCACACCCTACATCGTCGCGCGGGGAGCGCAAGTCACCGAGGTCCCGGACCTCGGCTCCCGGGGCCCGAGGAGCGTGAAGCCGCTGGCACGCGCCTCGGCGCGCCCTGCGCGCCTCAGGTACACATCGCCGCGCAATCCGAGTAGGTTCGGGGCATGGCCCGCTCCCCTGAGACGTCCATCGGTCGCATCCCCATCGTGGGGGTCCAACCCTCGCTCGAGGAGGGCAGGTGGCCCGCTCGCGCGGTCGTGGGCGAGGCGGTCCCCATCACCGCGACGATCTTCCGCGAGGGGCACGACTCCGAGGGCGCGACCGTCGTCATCACCAAGCCGGACGGGCGCCACGAGCGCATGCCCATGCCTCTCGACGACTGGGGCACCAGCCGCTACCGCGCGGCGTTCATCCCGAAGCACGAGGGGCTCCACTCGTTCCGTGTCGAGGCATGGTCGGACCCGTTCTCGACCTGGCTCCACGCGGCCGAGGTGAAGATCCACGCCGGCGTCGACGTCCAGCTCATGCTCGACGAGGGCGTGCTGGTCCTCACGCGTGCGCTCACCGAGGTCCGCCACACTCCGGCGCGCAAGGCGCTGCTCGAGAAGGCGATCGCCTCTCTCGAGGACGGCTCGCTCGACCCCGAGGCCCGCCTGGCGCCGGCATCGTCCCCCGAGCTGCGGGCGGCCATGACGGCGGCCCCGCTGCGCGACTCGGTGAGCACCTCCCCGGAGTACCCGCTGCTGGTGCAGCGCGAGAAGGCGCTCGTGTCCGCCTGGTACGAGATCTTCCCGCGCTCCGAGGGCGCGCGCCTCAACAAGCGCACCGGCGAGTGGCACTCGGGCACGTTCACCACCGCCGCGAAGCGGCTCCCCGCGATCGCGGACATGGGCTTCGACGTCGTCTACCTCACCCCGATCCACCCGATCGGCACCACCCACCGCAAGGGGCGCAACAACTCGCTCAAGGCGGAGCCCGGCGACCCCGGCAGCCCGTACGCGATCGGCGCGGCCGAGGGCGGCCACGACGCGATCCACCCCGACCTGGGGACGATGCGCGGCTTCCGGGCCTTCGTCAAGGCGGCCAGGAGCGTGGGCCTCGAGGTCGCGATGGACGTCGCGCTCCAGTGCTCCCCCGACCACCCGTGGGTGACGGAGCACCCCGAGTGGTTCACGCAGCGCCTCGACGGCACCATCGCGTACGCGGAGAACCCGCCCAAGAAGTACCAGGACATCTATCCGCTCAACTTCGACAACGACCCCGAGGGCATCTATCACGCCATCCGGGACATGCTGCAGGTGTGGATCGACGCGGGCGTCACGCTCTTCCGCGTCGACAACCCGCACACCAAGGCGCTGATGTTCTGGGAGCGGCTGCTCGGCGAGATCGCCGAGGCCCATCCGGACGTCATCTTCCTGTCGGAGGCGTTCACGCGCCCCGCGATGATGCACACCCTCGCGAAGATCGGCTTCCACCAGAGCTACACCTACTTCACGTGGCGGCAGAACGCCGAGGAGATGGGCGAGTACCTCGAGGAGCTCGCCGGGGACTCGTCGTTCTACATGCGCCCGAACTTCTGGCCCACCACGCACGACATCCTCACGCCAGACATGCAGCACGGCGGACCGCCGCTGTGGCGCATGCGCGCCGTGCTCGCGGCGACGGGCTCCCCCTCGTACGGCATCTACACGGGGTACGAGTTCGTCGAGGACGTGCCGCGGCCCGGCGTCGAGGAGCAGATCGACAACGAGAAGTACGAGTACAAGCCGCGCGACTGGTCCGATGCGGACCGCCACGGGATCGCGACGCTGCTCACCACGCTCAACGCGGCGCGGCGCAGGCACCCCGCGCTGCGACGCCTGCGCGGGCTGCGCGTCCACGAGACGACCAACCCCGAGATCCTGTGCTTCACCCGGCACGTACCCGCGGCCGAGTCCCCCACCGGCAAGGCGGACACCGTGATCGTGGTCGCGAGCTTCGACCCGCACCACGTGCAGTCCGGCGTCGTGACGCTCGACATGGAGGCGCTCGGGCTCGCGGACGACGCCCGCCTCGTGGTCGACGACGTGGTGGGCGGCGGCACCTACACGTGGAGCCGTGACTTCTACGTGCGCCTCGATCCCGCGGTCTCGCTCACCCACGTCGCGGTGGTGAAGCCCGCATGACCCCTCGTCTCCTTCGACCGACTGGACGGTGCTGATGCCTCGACGCCTGGACCCCGCCGTGCTCGCGGACATCGCGCGCGGCATGCACCACGATCCGCACGCGATCCTGGGACCCCACCCGGGCGCGGACGGCGTGGTCGTCCGCGTGCTGCGCCCGCTCGCCGACGCGGTCGAGATCGAGACGCTGGCAGGGCGCTTCCCCGCGGTGCACGAGCACCACGGCGTCTGGAGCGTGCTGCTGCCCGAGGCCGAGGTGCCCGACTACCGGGTCCACGCCGCGTACGGCGACTCCGCCGCGGTGTCGGACGACCCGTACCGGTTCATGCCGCTGCTGGGCGAGCTCGATCTCCACCTCATCCGCGAGGGCCGGCACGAGAAGCTCTGGGAGGCGCTGGGCGCCAACGTGCGACGCTTCGACTCGGTGCTCGGCGCCGTCGAGGGCACGGAGTTCGCCGTCTGGGCGCCCAACGCGCGCGCCGTGCGCGTCGTCGGGGAGTTCAACAGCTGGCAGGGCGCGACGCACGCGATGCGCACGCTCGGCTCGTCCGGCATCTGGGAGCTGTTCATCCCGGGCGTCGCGGCCGGGACCAAGTACAAGTTCGAGATCCTCGACAAGAACGGGCACTGGCGCCAGAAGGCGGACCCGATGGCCCGCCGCACCGAGAACCCGCCCGCGACCGCCTCGGTGGTCGACGAGACCGGCTACGCGTGGGGCGACGACGAGTGGCTCGCGCAGCGTGCGGCGTCCGAGCCCCACCGCGCGCCCATGAGCGTCTACGAGGTCCACCTCGGCTCGTGGCGTCAGGGCCTCAGCTACCTCGAGCTGGCGGACCAGCTCACCGCGTACGTGTCCGAGATGGGCTTCACCCACGTCGAGTTCCTGCCCGTGATGGAGCACCCCTTCGGCGGCTCGTGGGGCTACCAGGTCTCGGGCTACTACGCGCCGACGGCGCGCTTCGGCACGCCCGACGAGCTCCGCCACCTCATCGACACGCTCCACCAGGCCGGCATCGGCGTGCTCCTCGACTGGGTCCCGGGCCACTTCCCCAAGGACGAGTGGGCCCTCGGCCGCTTCGACGGCACCCCGCTGTACGAGCACCCCGACCCGCTGCGCGGCGAGCAGCCCGACTGGGGCACGTTCATCTTCGACTTCGGCCGCGCCGAGGTGCGCAACTTCCTCGTCGCGAACGCCGTGTACTGGCTCGAGGAGTTCCACGCCGACGGCCTCCGCGTCGACGCTGTGGCCTCGATGCTCTACCTCGACTACTCGCGCGAGGCCGGCCAGTGGCGGCCCAACGTCCACGGCGGCCGCGAGAACCTCGACGCGATCGCCTTCCTGCAGGAGGCCAACGCCACCGCGTACCGCACCTCTCCCGGCATCGTCATGATCGCCGAGGAGTCGACCGCGTGGCCGGGCGTCACGGCGCCCACGAGCCAGGGCGGCCTGGGCTTCGGGCTCAAGTGGAACATGGGTTGGATGAACGACACGCTCCGGTACGTGAGCGAGGAGCCCGTCCACCGGTCGTACCACCACCACACGGTGACCTTCTCGCTCATGTACGCGTTCTCCGAGCACTTCATGCTGCCGCTCTCGCACGATGAGGTGGTGCACGGCAAGGGCTCGCTGGTCGACCGGCTGCCCGGCGACCACTGGAACAAGATGGCGGGTCTGCGGGCGCTGCTCGCGTACCAGTGGACCCATCCGGGCAAGCAGCTGCTCTTCATGGGCTGCGAGTTCGGCCAGTACGCCGAGTGGTCCGAGGGACGCTCGCTCGACTGGTGGCACCTCGAGGACCACCTCCACGAGGGAGTCCGCCGCATGGTCGCGGACCTCAACCACCTCTACCGCGACGCTCCCGAGCTCTTCGAGCGCGACTCGGACTCGAGCGGCTTCCGCTGGATCGACGCCGACGACTCGCGCCGCAACACGCTCGCCTACCTGCGGATGGACGATGCGGGCAACCCGCTCGCCGTCGTCGTGAACTTCGCGGGCGTGCCCCACGAGCGCTACGCGCTGCCCCTGCCGCTCGCGGGCGGATGGGACGAGGTCTTCAACTCGGACGCCGAGCACTACGGCGGCTCCGGGGTGGGCAACCTCGGGCACGTCGAGGCGCGCGCCCGCGCGATGCACGGCTACCCGGCGGTGGCCGAGATCAGGGTGCCGCCGCTGGGCGCCGTGGTCCTGCGCCCCTCGCGCTGAGCCGAGGACGACGATGCCCCCGCTCGGCGAGCGGGGGCATCGTGACGTCCAGCGTCAGTAGAGCGCGGAGGCGAGCGCCTGGCGGGCGCGGAGCACCCGCGGATCCGCGGCGTCGACCACGTCGAAGAGCTCGAGCAGGCGCGCACGGGCCTTCTCGCGGTCGTCGCCGACCGTGACGCGGACCAGGTCGACCAGGCGTCCGAACGCATCGTCCAGCTGCCCGCCCAGCACGTCCATGTCGGCCACCGCGAGCTGCGCGTCGACGTCGTCCGGCGCGTCCGCCGCGGCCTTGCGCACCGCTCCCAGGTCCGCGGTCCGCGAGCGCGCCATGAGGCGCACCTGGGAGCGGCCGGCGCGGGCATCGGCGTCCTTGGGGTTCTCGCGGAGGGCGCGGTCGTACGCCGCCTCGGCGGCCTCGAGGTCGCCCCGCTCGATCGCGTCGTACGCCTCCTGGTGGAGCGGCGGGAGCGGCGGCTCGGGCTCGGGCGCGGGGGCGGCCGATCCCTCGGTCAGCCCCTCCGCCGCGCCCATCTGACGGGCGGCGGCGACCACCTGGCCGAGCACCTCGTCGATCTGCTCGCGGGTCGCGGCACCCTGGAACAGCGGCGCGGGGCGGCCGCCGATGATCGCGACCGCCGCGGGCACGCCGCGGATCTGGAAGGCCTGCGCGATCGCGGGCTGCGCGTCGACGTCGCAGGCGGCGGCCGTCACGCCGAGCGCGGCGGCGGCCTCCTCGACCGTGCGGGCGAGCTCCTCGCTCTGCGGCGAGGCGCTCGAGACGAACGCGATCACCACGGGGCGCTGCATCGACTGCTGCGCGAGCTCCTGGAACGCCTCCTCGTCGATGGTCGCGAGGCCGGTGTCCGCGCGACGGGACTGCGCCGCGAGCGCCGCCAGATCGACGGCGCCGCGCATGGCGCCGGGGATGTCAGTCATGAGTCTCCTCTGTCCTTCGGTCCGGCTACTTGGCCTCGACCTTGACCAGGTGGTGGTCGGCCGCGACGACGGCGGGCTTGGCGTCCTCCGCGTCCGCCGGCGGGATGTGGATCACCACGAGGTCGCGATACGTGTGGGTCACGCGGTCCGTGAGCTTGCCCTTGACGAGCGCCTTGTCCGTGTCCGAGATGGAGACGGTCGCGTCGCCCTCGACCCGCAGCGACGACTTCACGAGGAGCGGCGCGAAGACCAGCGCTCCGCCGTCGGCCGTCGCGAGCGCGTAGGTGCCGTCCTCGTCGGGCTCGATGGTGTCGACGTACTTCCCGTCGCCCTTCTTCGCCGCGGTGTTGAGCACCTTCCGCGCGGCGAACAGCTGCTCGCGGAACGTGTCGTCCTCGAACTCGTCCGCCAGGTCGCTCTTGGCGCCCTCCTGCAGAAGCGTGACGTAGTCCTGAACCACCTGCTGGGGCGACGGCGACACCTCGGCGCCGTCGAGGGCGAGCTGGTCCGAGCCGACCGCGATGCCGGGCATGGCCGGGAGCGTCGCCCCCGGGATCATGTGCGCCCAGTTCTGGAGCTGGTACTCCGAGTCGATGTCGTCCTGGAGCCACAGCAGCACCAGCGGGGTGTTGCCCTCGGGCGCCTCGGTGACGCCGACCATCATCCGCGGGAACTCACCCTCCGCGGAGACGTAGACCGCCTGCATCGTGTCGGGGATCTCCTCGAGAGCAGCGTCGTCACCCGCCTCGACCTTGACGTACTCGGCCGCACGGATGCGCGGCACCATGCCGCCGACGCGCTCGCCGAGGAGGTCGGCGTCCGCGGCCTCGTCGGCCGCCGCCAGCTCCGCGAAGGTCGCGGGGACGATGCGGTCGATCTGGGTCTGGGTGATCGCGGAGGTCTCCTGCGCGTCCGGCGCGGTGACCGCCGGCGGGACGTCGGGCGTGCAGCCCGCGAGCACGGCGAGTCCCAGCGCGACCGCTCCGGCGATGGCTGCCTGGCGCCTCATGCGCGATCCTCCCGCTCGTCGTCGTCCCCCACGGGGGCATCGTCCTCCGTCGCGCCGTCCACGCGAACCTCGGGCTCGCTGTCGGGCTCGGCCTCGGTCCCGACCGGCTCCCACGTGGGCTCGAACGGCTCCTCGGACGCCTCGTCGGAGTCCTGCTCGGGGGCCTCGTGCTCGGGGGCCCCCTGCTCGGAGTCCTCCTCGTCGTCGGACGCCACCACCGGGATGCCCTCACCCGCGGTGAGCGCCTCGCGGCGCTCGCGCCTGCCGCCGGGGGTGGCCGGCGGCGCCTGACGGCGGCTCGCGACGGCCGTCTCGACCTTGGAGCCCGCGCCGCGGTGATCGATGAACACGAAGATCAGCGCCACGAGCCCGACCGCGGCGAGGAACGCGCCCCACCACTTGAGGGGCGTGACCCAGCCGTCGTTCACCACGCGGTCGATCCGCATCGTCACCGAGGACAGCGGTGAGCCGTCCTCGGACTCGACGACGATCGCGAGGCCCACGGGCAGCGCGTCGTTCTCCAGCTCGAGCGTGCCGGCGTCGGCGCTCCACGAGTCGCGCCAGATGTCGGCGATCTCCTGCTGCGCCGCGGGGCTCGCGGATGCGGACGGGGAGGCCGACGCCTCGGCCGAGGCCGAGGGCGAGGACGACTCCGAGGCCGACGTCGAGGCGGAGGCCGATGCGGAGGGCTCCGCGCTCGGCTCGGTCGAGGGGGCGGGCGCCGTCTGGGTCTCCGTCGACAGCTCCTCCCACGTCGGCACGCCGGTGAGCGTGGTGACGTCGCGCGACGCGGCCCACTCGTCGGCGTCGTCGACGCGGCCGGAGTAGGCGGTGATGGTGCCGGATCCCTCGATGGTGATGGTGCCTCCCGGTGCCATCGCGACCATGTCCGGGTCGATGACCAGGACGGGGGTCTCAAGCGAGGCGGAAGGGGTGCCGAAGGCCGCCGGGCGCATCGCATCGGCGATCAGTCCGCCGATGAGGAGGAGCAGCCCGAGCGCGCCCGCGATCAGCGCGGTGGTGCGCAAAGTCACGTGTGTCTCCGTTCGTCTCGCTGTTCACTCTACGAGACATGCGGCGAACATCACCCCTCACGACTTTGTTCCCCGCACCGCACCGGCACTACCCTGAGGGTCGAATGCGAGACCTGCACGGACCAGCCCGTGCGATCGAGGAGAGTCATGGCCGAAGAGAACCTGCCGTTCCCGCTTGCGATGCGCGGCTACGACCGGGAGGCGGTCGCCGCCCACATCGCACGCCTGGAGGACGCGGCGCGCGAGCAGGCTGCAGCCGCGGAGCAGGCACGACGCGAGGCTCAGCAGGCGCGCGGCTCCCTCGACGAGGCCCAGAAGGCCCTCCGCGAGTCCGAGCAGCCGACGTACAAGGGGCTCGGCGCGCGCGTCGAGCAGCTCCTGCGTTCGGCCGAGGAGCAGTCCTCCGACGTGATCGCGCGGGCCAACACCCACGCGCAGGACACGGTCGCCCGTGCGAACGTCGCCGCGCAGCAGCTGCGCGCCCGCGCCGACAACGAGGTCGCGGAGATCCTCGCCCAGAGCCGCCGCGAGGCCGATGAGATCAAGACGCAGGCCGAGCACCTCGCCGCGGGCGTCCGCGAGGCCGCGGAGCGCCAGTCGGGCGAGGCCGTCGACCGCGCCCAGCGCGAGGCCGACCGCATCCGCTCCGCCGCCGAGACCGAGGCCGCCGAGGTCCGCGCGGCAGGCGAGCGCGAGGCGCACACCGTCCGCGCCACCGTCGAGCGCGAGACCACCGAGCTGCGCGTCACCAGCCAGCGCGAGGCCGCCGACCTCGTCGACGCCGCGCGCGCCGACGCCGAGCAGAAGCTCGCGCACGCCCACCAGGAGTCGAGCCGCCTTCGCGACGAGGCCGCCGCGTTCCTCGCCGCCTCCCACACGGAGGCCGACGAGCTGACCGAGGCCGCCCGCGTCGAGACCGAGTCGCTCAAGGCCGAGGCCACGCGCATCGTCGCCGAGGCGAGGGACGAGGCCGGTGCGACGCGCAAGGCCGCCGAGCAGGCCGCGGGCCACTCGATCGCGGAGGCGGAGCGCGAGGCCGCGAACCTGCGCGCCGTGGCCGAGGCCGAGGCCTCGGACATGCGCATCTCCGCCGAGAGCGACGCCTCGACCATGCGCAACGACGCCGAGGCCGCGCTCGCGCGCGCCGCGGAGGAGGCGCAGGAGGCCAGGGAGGCCGCCGAGGCTGCGGCCGCCGAGATGCGCCGGGTCGCCGGCGAGGAGACCGCTCAGCTGCGTGCGCTCGCCGAGCGTGAGACCGGTCACCAGCGCCGCGAGGCGGACGCCTACGTGGCCGAGCTGCGCCACGCGGCCCAGGAGGAGGTCGCGCAGCTGCGCCACGCGGCCGACCAGGACACCGCCGAGCTGCGTGCCGCGGCCGCCCGCGAGGCGGCCGAGCTGCGGACCGCGGCCCAGACCGAGTCCACCGAGCTGCGCGACAGCGCGGCCGCCTACGCCGCCGAGCTCCGCCAGGAGACCGAGGCGTGGGTCGCGCACCTGCGCCAGGAGACCGAGGCCGAGACCACCGCGGAGCGCCGCGACGCCGAGTCCTTCGCCGCGGCCCTGCGCAAGGAGACCGAGGCCGCCGTGACGGCGGAGCGCCGCGACGCCGAGTCCTACGCCGCCGGGGTCCGCAAGGACGCCGAGACCGCGGCCACCGCGCTGCGCCAGGACGCCGAGGCCTACGCCGCCACGGTCCGCCACGAGGCCGAGTCCTTCGCCGCGGCCCTGCGCAAGGAGACCGAGACCTGGGACATGGACCTGCGCCAGGCCACCGAGGCCTGGGCCGCGGACCTGCGCCACGACACCGAGACGTGGGACGTCGACCTGCGCCAGGCCACCACCGACGAGCTCGCGGCCGAGCGCCTCGCCGTCGCGACCTGGGTCGCGGCTCAGCGCCAGGAGACCGAGGCCTTCGACACCGACACGCGTCGCGAGGCCGAGGCCTACGCGGGCGAGGCGCGCCGCACGGCGGACGCCTACGCCGCCAAGGAGCGCCAGGCCGCCGAGGCCTACGTCGCGGAGCAGCACCGCGCCGCGGACGCCTACGCCGCCCAGCAGCGCCGCGAGGCCGACGCCTACGCCGCCCAGCAGCGCCGCGACGCCGATGCGTACGCGACCCGCGAGCGCGAGGCCGCCGACGAGGAGGTCACGGAGCTGCGCGACACCGTCGCGGCCGAGCTCGCCGAGCTCCGCCAGAGCGCCGAGGCCGAGGCCGAGAGCCTGCGCGCGAACGCCGAGGCCCACGCCAAGGACGTCCGTCGCGCCGCGAAGGACGCGCGCCGTGCCGCCGACGAGGAGATCGGCGCGCTGCGCGCCGCCGCGACCACCGAGACGCTGCAGCTGCGTCAGGCCGCCGACGCCGAGACCGCGGACCTCCGCGCGACGGTCAACGCCGAGCTCGCCGAGCTCCGCTCCGCCGCGGACGCGGACGCCACGCGTCTCACGCGCGAGGCCGAGGCGGCGCTGGGCAGCGCGCAGCAGCAGGCCTCCGACCTCCGCGCCACCACGGAGCGCGAGTCGAAGGACGCCCTCGCCGCGGCGCAGGCCGAGGCGCAGCGCCTCGTGCAGTCCGCGCAGGCCGAGGCCGCGCAGCTGCGCGACGAGGCCCAGGCGGAGGCCGAGGCCGCCCACGAGGAGGCCCGCCGCACCCGCGAGGACCTCGAGCTCGACGTCGCCACCAAGCGCGAGCAGGCCGAGCGCGAGCTCTCGCAGCGCCACGACGAGGCCACCGCCGAGACGGCCGCCATGGTCGACGACGCGAAGCGCCGCACCGCCGAGGCGGAGGACCGTCTCAGCGCGACCCTCGAGCGCGCGGAGGCCGTGCGCCGCGAGGCCGAGGTCCACTCGCAGACCCTGCTCACGAACGCGCGCAACAACGCCGACGAGATCGTGTCGGAGGCGCGCGAGCACGCCGAGGCGATCATCTCGGAGGCCGTGAGCGACGCCGAGCGCGAGCGCACCATGGCGACGCGGGAGGTCGACGAGCTCAACCGTCAGCGCGAGTCCATCACCACGTACCTCGACGACCTGCGCGGGCTGCTCTCGTCCGACCCCGTGGGCAACCTCGCCCGCGCGTCGCGTCTGCAGGCCGAGCACGACGCCAAGGCAGAGCCCTCGGAGGCGTGACCGTGGACGCCCGCGACGACCGCCTCGAGATGGCGGACGCGCTCGCGCGCCAGCGTCAGGCGGAGTCGCGTGCCGCCTCGGCGCTGATCCAGGCCTTCGTGAGCGACGCGGTCGCGGCCGGCCTCGCGCCGGAGACCCTCACGGCGCGGACCTACGACGGGCGCTCGCGCGTGCGGACCTCGGTGACCGGCTGGTACCTCAAGCGGGACCGGTCCGTCGGGGTCGGGACCGACGGGAGCTTCTACGTGCTGTCGACGCCGGGAGGGCTGCGCGAGCGCCTGCGCGGCGCCCACCTCTCCCCGGCGGACCCGCCGCTCGAGCTCGGGCGCGGCGCCCGCGACGGCGAGTCGCTGCCCCTCGACGAGGCGCTCCGCAAGCGGCTCGCCGGCGGCGATTCCTGGGGCTGAGCCGCGCGCCCCGCGCGAGCATCGTCCCTGATCCCACGGCCATGATGGCGGGGGCACCTCACGCCCCCCTCGTGGTGAGGTGCCCCCGCACCAGCATGGTGGCATGGCGTCGCGGCGCGCGCTACACCCTTCGGGCAAATTTCACATATCGGTAACGCAGGACGTCCCGGGAGCCTCGCCCGGTCAGCCCTCCGCGCCGTCGAGCAGCCCCGCGACGAGCGGCGCCACGGCGCCCGGCGCCTCGAACGCGGACAGGTGCCCGACCCCCGGCAGCACCACGGGCTCGACCCCGAGCGCGGCGGCCATGGCGCGCGCGGCTTCCTCGCCGGCGATCGCATCGTGCTCCCCCACCGCCACGACGGCCGGCACGTCGAGCGCCGCGAGCACCTCGGTACGATCGGGCCTCGCCGCCATCGCGCGCTGGCCCCAGGCGATCCCGTCGCCCCCGTGCCGCGCGATGTTGGACTCGATCGCGGCGACGAGCGCCTCGCGCGCCTCTCCCGTGGTGCCGATCAGCCCCTCCGCGGCGCCGCGGGGGTCGGGATGCCCCTCCGCCCCCTCCACGCTCTCCGCGAGCGCGAGCCGCGCCTCCCTGGCCTCCTCGGTGTCCGCCTCGGCCTTGGTGCCCAGCAGCCCCAGGCCCGCGACCGCACCCGGGTGGCGCTCGGCCACCGCCATCGCGATGTAGCCGCCCATCGAGCAGCCGACCCAGACGGCCTTGTCGTGACCGGTGACCTCGCGCATCGCGAGCACCGCGGCATCGGCGATGAGCTCGAGCGACGGCTCCTCGTCGGGCAGCGGCATGTCGCCGATGCCGGGCACGTCGAAGGTGATGATGTCGCCGGGGATCCCGGGAAGAGCCTCGAGCAGCGGATCCCATTGGGACCGGTCGACCGGGAAGGCGTTGAGCAGGACCAGGGGCGTGCCGTCGGGTACGAGGCTCACGGGGGAACTCCTTCGCGTCGTGCCAGGTCTTATCCCACGCTCATTCCACCATGGACGCGGGCACCTCGCCCGGCAGCGGCGCGCGCTCCGGGGCGACGCGCTCGACGATCGCGTCGTGGACGATGCGCACGTACCTCTCCCCGACCCACAGGTGCTTGGCGTCGGGGACCGCGATGAGCTCGAGCTGCGTGAGCGGGGCGAAGCGCTCGCGCGCCTCGTCGGGCTTGAGGAAGTCGTCGTGCTCGGGGACCAGCGCGGTCACGGGGCGCCCGGTCGCGGCCCAGCGGCGCATGTCGTCCTCGGTGGCACGATGCAGCGGCGGGGACAGCAGTATCGCCCCCTCGACGTCGAGATCGGCGCCGTGCATGAGCGTGAGCTCGGTGCCGAAGCTCCAGCCCACGAGCCAGCGGTTCGGGAGGCCGCGGCTCACCGCGAAGTCCACCGCGGCGCGGACGTCGGCCGCCTCGGCGATCCCCTCGCCGAACTCGCCGTCGGAGGTCCCGCGCGGCGACGACGTGCCGCGCGTGTTGAAGCGCAGCACCGCGAGCCCGGCGAGCGCGGGCAGGCGCCACGCGGCCTTGCGGTAGACGTGCGAGTCCATGAAGCCGCCGTGCGTCGGCAGCGGGTGCAGCGTGATGAGCGTGCCGGTGACGGGTCCCTCGGCGGGCAGAGCGAGCTCGCCGACGAGCGTGAGCCCGTCCTCGGTGCGCAGCTCGATCTCCTCGCGGTCGGCGGGGAGCACCGTCATCGAGCGCAGCTCGACCAGGTCGTCGGTCATAGGTCCTCTCTCAGCGTGCGCGCCCGAAGCTCTGCCAGCAGCCCGTGTGCCAGTGGCGGCGCGAGTCCGCGGCCGCCTCGGCGCCCATGATGCTCTCGACCGGCCACGCCACCACGTGCGGCAGCTCGCCCGAGATCTCGCCCTGGCAGCCCGGGCACACGAAGGTGCGATCGGTCGGCCGCGGGGTCGCGACGTAGAAGTCCTCGCCGCGGGGCCCGCGCTCGATGCGGGCGCGGTTGCCCCACACCCGACCGACGTCGAGCTCCTCATGGGGCCGGCCGTACGGGCGCTTGGAGGAGCGACGACCGGAGGGCATGCGGACCAGTCTACGGAGTGATTCCCAATGGAAGATGTGACAGGTGCGACCGCCGGCACCGGGCGCCGTCGGCCATGGCTGTCACATCTGCCACATCTGTCATTGGCAGTCGTCTCAGTAGGTGCGGGCCGGGGTCTCGACCTGCTCCTCGAGGTCCTCGACGGGCAGCGGCGCGCGGCGCGCGAGCGTCGCCCGGTACCAGTACGCCGAGTCCTTCCAGCGGCGCTCCTGCGTCGCGTAGTCCACCCGCACGAGCCCGAAGCGCTTGGCGTAGCCCTGCGCCCACTCGAAGTTGTCCATGAGGCTCCAGGCCATGTAGCCCCGGACATCCGCGCCCTCGTCGATCGCGGCGAGCACGGCGCCAAGGTGATCGTGGAGGTAGGAGACGCGGTCGGCGTCGCGCACGCGGCCGTCGGCGTCCAGCACGTCGTCCCAGGCGCCGCCGTTCTCGGTGACGTAGATGGGGCGGCCGGTCTCGCGGTGGACCTTGAGGAGGTGCGCGTGCAGGGCACCGGGGTCGATGTTCCAGCCCATCGCGGTGAGGCGTCCCGGCGGGGTCATGAACTCGATCTCCTCGTCGCCGGGCCACGGCGAGTTGCCGCCCGCCTTGTGGCCATCGGCCAGGGTCGCGACCTCGGACACGGCCGCGGCCTTGCGCGGGTTGTGGCGCACCACGTGCGAGGCGTAGTAGTTCACGCCGAACCAGTCGACGGAGTCCTTCATCTCCGCGAGGTCGCCCTCGTGCACGAAGGACCAGTCGGTGAGGTGCGCCGTGTTGGGCTTGAGGATCGCGGGATAGGCGCCCTCCACCAGCGGCTGGTGGAACATCGTGTTGGCGAGCGCGTCGATGTGCTCCGCGGCCGCGCGGTCGGCGGGGTTGGACGGGTCGAACGGGCGCGGCGTGTGGGAGTTGTTGACGATGCCCACCTGGAGCTCGGGTCGCACCGCCTTGATCGCGCGGTAGGCCCGCGAGTGCGCGAGCAGAAGGTGATGCGCGGCGGTGAGGCCCTCGACATCGTCCGTGTGCCCGGGCGCATGCGCGCCGGCGCCGTACCCCACGAAGGAGCTCACCCAGGGCTCGTTGAAGGTCGCCCACGTCACCACGTCGTCGCCGAGCGCCTCGACCATGCGGACCGCGTAGGTCACGAAGGCGTCGACCGTGGCGCGGCTGAGCCAGCCTCCCTCGTCCTCGAGGGCCTGGGGGAGGTCCCAGTGGTAGAGGGTCGCCATGGGGACGATGCCCTTCTCGCGCAGGCGCGCGACCAGGGCCTGGTAGAAGGCGATGCCCTCGTCGTTGAAGTCGCCGGACCCGGTGGGCTGCACGCGGGGCCACGAGATCGAGAACCGGTACGCCTGGAGTCCCAGGTCGACCATCATGTCGACGTCGCTCTCCCAGCGGTGATAGTGGTCGCAGGCCACGTCGCCGGTGTCGCCGCCGGTGACGGCTCCCGGCGTGTGGGAGAAGGTGTCCCAGATCGACGGGCCGCGACCTCCCTCGGTCGCCGCACCCTCGATCTGGTAGGCGGCCGTGGCCGCGCCGAGCAGGAAGCCGTCAGGGAACGTCGTCGTCATGCGGCGAGCCTATCCGAAACGATTCGACAACTCGTCACGCGGTCTCGGACCGCACCGCCATCATCTACTGGGCGCTTGAGCAGTGCTGTTCGGCCCGATCCCACTGCTCAGGCGCCCACGTGAGGCGATGTCGCGAGCGAACAGGCTCAGAAAAGCCGATCGCTCAGGTCGATGTCGCCCTTCATGGCCTCGTAGTCGAGGAGCACGCAGCGGATGCCGCGGTCCTCGGCGAGGACGCGTGCCTGGGGCTTGATCTCCTGCGCCGCGAACACGCCCTGGACGGGCGCGAGCAGCGGGTCGCGGTTCATCAGCTCGAGGTATCGGGTGAGCTGCTCGACGCCGTCGATCTCGCCGCGGCGCTTGATCTCCACGGCGACCGACGCGCCGCCGCCATCCTTCGCGAGGATGTCGACGGGCCCGATCGCGGTCATGTACTCGCGGCGGACCAGCGTGTGCCCGTCGCCGAGGATGGTGATCTGCGCGGCGAGGAGCTCCTGGAGGTGCGCCTCGACGCCGTCCTTGATGAGGCCGGGGTCCACCCCGAGCTCATGCTCCGTGTCGGAGAGCACCTCGTGGAGCTCGATCTCGAGACGGTCGTCGGTCTTGTCGTGCTGGACCACCCAGACCTCGGTGACGCCGCGCTCCGCGGCCTCCTCCGTGACGGAGGAGGACCGCAGAGTGCACGGCGGGCTCATCCAGTTGAGCGGCTTGTACGAGCCGCCGTCCGAATGCAGCAGGACCGAGCCATCGGCCTTGACCATGATGGCGCGGGTCGCGAGCGGAAGGTGCGCCGAGAGCCGCCCGGTGTACCGGGCCGCGCAGCGCGCGATCACCACTCGCATCAGGAGGCGGCCGGAGCCTTCTCCTCGGCGGGCGCGACGGGCTCGACCACGACCGTGACCACGTCACGGTCGAAGGACACGAAGCCCGAGGCGATGGGGAACTCGGCGTCGCCGTCCGCACCGCCGCGGACCCGCACGGTGCCCGCGCGCAGCACGGACAGCACGGGCTCGTGGCCGGTGAGGAGGCCGATCTCGCCCTCCACGGTGGGCGCGACGAGACGCTCCGCCGACCCCGACCAGAGGACCCGGTCGGGGGCGACGACGTCGACGGTGAGAGGACCGGCCATGATCAGCCGATCTCCTTCTGGATGCGGGCCCAGTTGCGCTCGAGGTCCTCGAGGCCGCCGATGTTGAAGAACGCCTGCTCCGAGATGTGGTCGTACTTGCCGTTGACCAGGCCCGAGAAGGCCTCGACGGTCTCGGTCAGCGGGACCGTGGAGCCCTCGACACCGGTGAACTGGGTCGCCATGTACGTGTTCTGCGAGAGGAACTGCTGGATCTTGCGCGCACGCGCGACGATGATCTTGTCCTCCTCGGAGAGCTCGTCCACACCGAGGATCGCGATGATGTCCTGCAGCTCCTTGTTGCGCTGGAGGATCGACTTCACGGCGTTGGCGGTCTCGTAGTGGTCGCGGCCCACGTAGCGCGGGTCGAGGATGCGCGAGGTCGACGTCAGCGGGTCCACCGCCGGGTAAAGACCGCGCGACGCGATCTCACGCGACAGCTCGGTGGTCGCGTCGAGGTGCGCGAACGTGGTCGCCGGCGCCGGGTCGGTGTAGTCGTCCGCGGGCACGTAGATCGCCTGCAGCGAGGTGATCGAGTGGCCACGGGTCGAGGTGATGCGCTCCTGGAGCTGACCCATCTCGTCCGCCAGGTTGGGCTGGTAGCCCACTGCGGAGGGCATGCGGCCGAGCAGCGTCGACACCTCGGAGCCCGCCTGCGTGAAGCGGAAGATGTTGTCGATGAACAGCAGCACGTCCTGCTTCTGGACGTCGCGGAAGTACTCCGCCATGGTCAGCGCCGACAGGGCGACGCGGAGACGCGTGCCCGGCGGCTCGTCCATCTGGCCGAAGACCAGGGCCGTCTGCTTGATGACGCCCGACTCGGTCATCTCCTCGATGAGGTCGTTGCCCTCACGGGTGCGCTCACCGACGCCCGCGAACACCGACACACCGTTGTGGTTGTTGGCGACGCGGTAGATCATCTCCTGGATGAGGACGGTCTTGCCGACGCCCGCACCACCGAAGAGGCCGATCTTTCCACCCTGCACGTACGGGGTGAGGAGATCGATGACCTTGATGCCGGTCTCGAACATCTGGGTCTTGGACTCGAGCTGGTCGAAGGCCGGCGCCTTGCGGTGGATGGGCCAGGTCTCGGTGACCTCGACCTTCTCCCCCTCCTTGGCGTTGAGGACCTCGCCGGTCACGTTGAACACGTGGCCCTTGGTGACGTCGCCGACGGGCACCGAGATCGGCGCGCCGGTGTCGGTGACCTCGGCGCCGCGGACGAGGCCGTCCGTGGGCTTCAGCGCGATGGCGCGCACCATGTTGTCGCCCAGGTGCTGCGCGACCTCGAGGGTCATGTGCAGCACGCCCTCGTCCTCGCCCTGCGCGGACAGGTCGATGTCGACCGTGAGCGCGTTGTAGATGTCGGGGATGGCGTCGGCCGGGAACTCGATGTCGACGACCGGGCCGACGACGCGCGACACGCGACCGACGACGGGCGCGTCCGCGGCGTTGGCCGGGGTGGTCTCTGCGGTGGTGGTCATTGAAGTCTCGCTTCCGGTCACGAGGCCGCGAGCGCATCGGCGCCCGAGACGATCTCGCTGATTTCCTGGGTGATCTCGGCCTGACGCGCCTGGTTGGCGAGTCGGGTGTAGTTGCGGATGATGTCCTCGGCGTTCGAGGTGGCGGTGTTCATCGCGCGCTGGCGGCTCGCGAGCTCGGAGGCCGCGCAGTGCAGGAGGCTGCTGAAGATGCGCGACTCGATGTAGCGCGGCAGCAGCGCGTCGAGCACCAGCTCGGGCGACGGCTCGAAGTCGTACAGCGGCTCGATCTCGCCCTCCTCGGTCTCCTCGACGCCCTCGACGATCTCCAGCGGCAGCAGCCGCAGGACCATCGCCTGCTGGGTCACCATGGAGACGAAGCGGGTGCCGACGATGTAGATCTCATCGACGCCGCCGTCCTCCTTGGACGCCTGGAAGCGCTCGAACAGCGCCTTGGCCATCTCCCGGGCGGTCTCGCGGTCCGGGGCGTCCGACGCGCCGGTCCACTGGCCCGCGATCTCGCGCCGACGGAACGAGTAGTACGAGACCGCACGGCGACCGGCGGCGAACTGCACGATCTCCTTGCCGTCCGCCTGGAGGCGGCCGCGAAGGCGCTCGGCCTCACGGATGACGTTCGCCGAGTAGGCGCCCGCCATGCCGCGGTCCGCGCTGATGACCAGCACGGCCGCACGGCCGGTGTCCGTCCGCGGCGTCGTCAGCGGGTGGTCGACGCTCGAGTGCGCCGCCACCGCGCTGATCGAGCGCGTGATGGCCCGCGCGTACGGGGTGGCCTGCTCCACACGGAGGCGGGCCTTCCCGATACGCGAGGCCGCGATGAGCTCCATCGCGCGGAAGATCTTCTTGAGCGAGCTGGTCGCCCTGATCCTCTGCCGATAGACGCGCTGCTGTCCGGCCATCGGTTACTTCTTCTCCGCGACGATGCGCTCCTGCTCGACCGCCACGCCCTCGCCGTCGTCGACCGTCGAGTCGGTGGTGAGGGCGACGCCCTCGCCCTCGAGGAAGGTCGAGACGAAGTCGTCGACGTGCGTGTGCAGCGCGGACTCGTTGTCGTCCGAGAGCTGGCCCGTCGAGGCGATGTCGTCGAGGATCGAGGTGTTGCGACGCAGGTGGTCGAGCAGCTCGCGCTCGAAGCGCAGGACGTCGCCCACGGCGATCTTGTCGAGCTTGCCCTTGGTGCCGGCCCACACGGACACGACCTGCTCCTCGACCGGGAACGGCGAGTACTGGGGCTGCTTGAGCAGCTCCATGAGGCGCGCGCCACGGGTCAGCTGCTGGCGCGAGGCCGCGTCGAGGTCCGACGCGAACATCGCGAAGGCCTCGAGCGAGCGGTACTGCGCGAGCTCGAGCTTGAGCGTGCCGGAGACCTTCTTCATGGCCTTGACCTGCGCCGAGCCACCCACGCGGGAGACCGAGATGCCGACGTCCACGGCGGGACGCTGGTTGGCGTTGAACAGGTCCGACTGGAGGAAGATCTGGCCGTCGGTGATCGAGATGACGTTGGTCGGAATGTATGCCGAGACGTCGTTGGCCTTGGTCTCGATGACCGGGAGACCCGTCATCGAGCCCGCGCCCATCTCATCCGACAGCTTCGCGCAACGCTCGAGCAGGCGGGAGTGCAGGTAGAAGACGTCGCCGGGGTACGCCTCGCGGCCCGGCGGGCGGCGCAGCAGCAGCGACACGGCACGGTAGGCCTCGGCCTGCTTCGACAGGTCGTCGAAGATGATGAGGACGTGCTTGCCGTCGTACATCCAGTGCTGGCCGATGGCCGAGCCGGTGTAGGGCGCGAGGTACTTGAAGCCGGCCGGGTCGGACGCGGGGGCCGCGACGATGGTCGTGTACTCGAGCGCGCCGGCCTCCTCGAGGGCGCCACGCACGGAGGCGATGGTCGAGCCCTTCTGGCCGATGGCGACGTAGATGCAGCGGACCTGCTTGGTCGGGTCGCCGGTCTCCCAGTTCGCCTTCTGGTTGATGATCGTGTCGATCGCGATCGCGGTCTTGCCGGTCTGGCGGTCGCCGATGATCAGCTGGCGCTGGCCGCGGCCGATCGGGATCATGGCGTCGATCGCCTTGAGACCGGTCTGCAGGGGCTCGTGCACCGACTTGCGCTGCATGACGCCGGGCGCCTGGAGCTCGAGGGCGCGACGCGCCTCGGTCTCGATGTCGCCGAGGCCGTCGATCGGGTTGCCCAGCGGGTCGACGACGCGACCCAGGTAGCCGTCGCCCACCGCGACCGAGAGGACCTCGCCCGTGCGCTGGACCGTCTGGCCCTCCTCGATGCCGGTGAACTCACCGAGCACCACGACGCCGATCTCGCGGACGTCGAGGTTGAGCGCGAGGCCGAGCGTGCCGTCCTCGAAGCGCAGCAGCTCGTTGGCCATGCAGCCCGGGAGCCCCTCGACCTGCGCGATGCCGTCGGCCGCAAGCGTCACGCGGCCGACCTCGTCGACCACGGCGCCCTTCGGCTCGTAGGACTTCACGTAGCTGTCGAGTGCAGCCCGGATCTCGTCGGGGCTGATCGTCAACTCTGCCATGCCATCTCTCCTGTCAGTGCCGCCGGGGCGGCCGGTGGTGCGTCGGTTCAACCGACAAGTCGTCGTCGTGCTTCGTCGAGCCGGGACAGGACGGTGCCGTCCACCACCTCGTGCCCGACCTGGACTCGGATGCCGCCCAGGACCTCGGGGTCCACGGCGACGTTGATCGTGACCTCGCGGCCGTACGCCTCGGTCAGCAGCGCCGCGAGCCGCGTGCGCTGCGCCGCGCTGAGCTCGACGGCGGCCGTGACGTGGGCGAGGACCTTGTCGCGGTGCTCCGCGGCGGCCTCGAGCAGACGCTCGATCGCCGGCAGCAGGCGGTGCCCGCGGGGCACCCCCACCACGCGACGCAGCAGCGCCTCGGTGGTCGGGAGCAGCTTGCCCCCGAGCACGCCCTCGAGCAGCGCGAGACGGGCCTCCTTGGTCGCGGAGCGGTTGCCCAGCGCGGTGAGCAGCTCGCGGTCGCCCGCGATCGCCCGCTCCACGCGGAACAGCTGCTCCTCGACGTCGTCGAGGGTGCCCGCATCGTGGGCGTACGCGAAGATCGCACGCTCGCCCGCATCGTCGATCGCGTCGGAGAGGTCGTCCTCGTCCGACCACCGCGCGCCGCAGAACGCCGCGAGGGCGTCCACCACGCGGGGGTCGTACGCGCCGAAGAGCTGACGCGCGAGCGCGCCCTTCGCCTCGGACGACCGCGCCGGGTCCGTCAGCGCACGGCGGAGCGAGGCCGACGCGTCGAGCACGTCGACCGCCGCGAAGAGCTGCTCCGCGAGGACGATGCCGTCCTTGCGGTTCGCCGCCATCATCGGGGCGAGCTCACGCAGCACCGCGTCACGCGACACCTGGCTCGTTCCACGCATGCGATCAGCCCTCCGCCTTGACCGTCGACTCGAGGTCGTCGAGGAAGCTGTCGATCACGCGCTGCTGACGAGCGTCGTCGGCGAGCGACTCGCCCACGATGCGCGACGCGAGCTCGGTGGCCAGCGAACCGACCTCCGTGCGCAGCGAGACGACCGCCTGGTGGCGCTCGGCGTCGATCTGGCGCTGGGCCGTCTCGACGATGCGCTCCGCGTCGGTCCCGGCGCGACGACGGGCGTCGGCCAGGATCTGGGCGGCCTCGACGCGCGCGTCCTCACGGATGCGCGCGGCCTCGGCACGGGCCTCGGTGAGCTGAGCCGTGTACTCCTCGAGAGCGGCGGCGGCCTCGGCCTGAGCCTTCTCCGCCTTCTCGATGCCGCCCTGGATGAGCTCGGCGCGCTCGTCGAGCACCGTCTGCAGCTTGGGGAGGATCACCCGCGTGAACACCACCGCGATGATCGTGAAGATCACGATCGACCACAGCAGGTCGTACGGCGCGGGCAGGATCAGGTCCGCACCCTCCACCTCGGTGGCGTGCGCCTCCTCCGCGAGAAGCAGAGTCTGGGCGAGCATCATCAGAAGATGAAGCCGGTGACCAGGCCGAGCAGCGCGAGCACCTCGACGAACGCGACACCGATGAACATCGTGGCACGGAGCTGGCCGGCGACCTCAGGCTGGCGAGCCATGCCCTCGATGGTCTTGCCGATCAGGATGCCCAGACCGATGCCGGGGCCGATCGCCGCGAGGCCGTAACCGATGGTCGCGAGGTTGCCCTCGACGGCGGCAAGAGTGGTGACGTCCACTTGTGTTTCCTTCCGTTGTGACGAGGCCGGGGCTTCCGACCACGCAGGCTTGGTTTTAGTGCTCTTCCTCGAGCGCCATGTTGAGGTACACGGCCGCGAGCATGGTGAAGACGTACGCCTGAAGCAGGGCGACGAAGATCTCGAACAGGGTGAAGGCGAAGCCCGCGGCGAAGGTCACCGCGCCGGTCGCCTTCATCGCGCCGGAGGCGGCGAAGAAGAAGTACTGCGTGGCCGAGAAGCACAGGACCAGGAGCAGGTGGCCGGCGATCATGTTCGCCGCGAGTCGCAGCGCGAGCGTCGCCGGACGCAGGATGAAGACCTGGAGGAACTCGATCGGGGTAAGGAGCAGGTAGATCGCCTTCGGCACGCCCGGGGGGAACAGCGAGTTCTTGAGGTATCCGCCCAGTCCGTGCTTCTTCACGCCGTGGACCAGGTACAGCACGTAGACCCACAGCGCCATGATGATCGGCAGGCCGATGAGCGAGGTGCTCGCGATGTTGAGGAACGGGATCACGCCCGTGATGTTGAAGAACACGATCGCGAGGAAGATCGTCGTGAGGATCGGGAGGAAGCGCTTGCCCTCGTGACCCATGACGGGCTCGACGATCTGGTCCTTGACGAAGTCGAGCAGGAACTCGATCGAGGCCTGGAAGCGTCCCGGGACCACCTTCGCGCGGTTCGCCACGATCGCGAAGACCACGATCAGGGCGATGGCCGCGATGAGGCGGACCATCATGATCCGGTTGAACTCGAAGATGGTGCCGTCGCCGAAGATGGCGGGCGGGAAGAAGTCGGTGATCGACGGGGCATGGAAGCCGTCCGAGCTGAACATCTGCTCGAAGTAGCTCTTCGACTCTCCCGAGTCGGCGGCTTCAGCGCTGACAACCGCTGCCAGTAGGTTCCCCACGAAGTCTCCTGTGCGAATGGCTTCTTGGGCGCGGACCATCGTCCGACGCCGTTGACTGGCCCAAAGCCTAGCCCATGATCAGCGGGACTAAGGACCCGGCTCGACGTACGGAATGCGTGCTTTGCGGAGCGTCAGCACATCGACCACGAGCGACGCCACGATCCCGGTCATCGCGGTCGCCGCGAACGAGGCGCGATGGAACGATTCGACCTGTCCGAGCACCAGCAGCGCGACGATGATGACCGCCATCTTGCCGAGCCACGAGAAGGCGACGATGCCCGCCATCACGTGCGGCGGCTTGCGGTGACCGACGAGCATCGACACCTGCGTCGGGATCGCGCCGATCGCCGCGACGACGGCGCCGACCAGCGCGGCCACCGCGCCCGCGGGGCCCACGACCACCCACGCGATCGCGGCGCCGACCACGGCGATCGCGGCGAGCACGACGATCGTCAGGCGGATCGCCTGCCGGTAGACGGCTTCCTCTGGGGTCACTTCTCCTCCTCGGGAGCGCTGGGGACGGACGATGCGCCGGTGAGGCCGTGCGCGGCCGCGGGCGCGGCATCGTGCCGGGCGGAGGCGGGGTGGCGGCCCTCGGGCGTGACGCGCTGGAGCGCGAAGAGCGCGTGGCCCAGCCGTCGCCACTGACGCGAGAAGAACCGGGCGAGCCTGGGCGAGAACGTGATCGCGGCGGCCGCGGCGACGCCGACGGCCGTGAACGCGATCGCGCCCGCCGGGCTGAGGAACACGACCGACACGGTGCCGAAGGACAGCACCGCGGTCCAGATGTAGAGGACGGTCACGGCCCACCGGTGGGAGTGCCCGCGGCGCAGCAGCAGGTGGTGGAGGTGGTGCTTGTCGGGCGAGAACGGCGACGAGCCGCGCAGCCCGCGCCTGATGACGGCGGCGGTCATGTCCACCAGCGGCACCGCGAGCACCATGATCGGCAGCAGGATCGGGATGAACGCCGGGATGGACTCGCGCTCGGAGATCACGGCGGGGTCGATCTGCCCGGTGACGATGATCGCGGCGGCGGCGAGCATGAGGCCCAGCACCATCGACCCCGAGTCGCCCATGAAGATGCGCGCCGGATGGACGTTGTGCGGAAGGAAGCCCAGGCATGCGCCCACGAGCAGCGCGACCACGATGGTCGCGAGGGACGAGTAGTCGCCCGGGGATGCCGAGCGTGCGAGCAGATACGTGTACGTGAAGAACGCCATGCCGCCGATCGCGATCATCCCGGCGGCGAGGCCGTCGAGCCCGTCGACGAAGTTGACGGCGTTCATCGCGATCACCACCACGAACACTGTCGCGATGAGAGAGACGTACGAGCTGCCGATGGTGACGCCGCCGATCGGCACGGTCACCAGCTGCACGCCGCCCGAGGCGACCACGACCCCGGCGAGGAACTGCCCGGCGAGCTTCGCCATCCAGTCGAGGTCCCAGATGTCGTCCACCATGCCGAGCGCGCAGACGATGGCGGCGCCGCCGAGCACCGCCCAGGCCTCGCGGCCCGCCTCGAAGACGGGGAAGAGGAAGGGCACGGCGGATGCCACGACGCCCGCGACCGCGAGCCCGAGGAAGATCGCGACGCCTCCGAGGCGCGGGATCGGGGTGGTGTGGACGTCACGCGCGCGCACGGCGGTGATCGCGCCGACGCGGAAGGCGAGGTGGCGCATCGCGGGGGTGGCGACGTAGGCGACCAGGGCCGCGATCGCCATGAGGGTCAGGTAGACCTTCACCCGTCGTCACCTGCGACGGCGTCCTCCCCCACGATCTCGACGATGCGGGCGCGGGAGATCCCGCCCTGGCGCACGATGCGCAGGTGCTCCCCCGTCGCGTCGACGATGGTGGAGGCGACGCCGAGCGGGCTGTCCCCCGCGTCGAGGTAGACGGCGACTGACTCGCCCAGCTGCGACTCCGCATCGGCCGCCGTGGTGGCGGCGGGCTCCCCGGTGCGGTTCGCGCTCGTGACCGCGAGCGGTCCCGTGCGCGACAGCAGCGCGAGGGCGGCGGGGTGGTCGGGCACGCGGAGCGCGACCGTCCCGTGCGTGTCGCCGAGGTCCCACGCGAGCGAGAGCTGGGCGTTGACGATGACGGTGAGGGCGCCGGGCCAGCACGCCTCCATGAGGGCGCGCGCGGCGTCGGGGACCTCGCGGGCGAGGCCGTCGACGGTGCGCACGTCGGGGATGAGCACGGGCGGCGGCATCTGACGTCCGCGGCCCTTGACCGCGAGCAGGCCGGCGACGGCGGGCGGGCTGAAGGCGTCGGCGCCGACGCCGTAGACGGTGTCGGTGGGCAGGACGATGACGGCGCCGCGGTTGACGGCGTCGACGGCGGCGTCGAGCGACGGCCCCCAGGCGGCGGGGTCGTGGACGGGCAGGATCACGCCGTCAGTCTCTCAGACGCCCACGCGGGTCGCGACGAGCATGCGGTCGCGTCCCGTGAGATCGGTGAGCGTGCGGACGTCTCCCCACCACTCGGAGGACTCCGCGTACGCGCGCAGGGCGGGTCCCTGCTCGTCGCCGTGCTCCATCACGACGGTGCCGCCGACGCGCAGCAGGCGCTGCGCCTCGTCGAGGATCGCGCGCGGCACATCCAGGCCGTCGTCGCCCAGGCCGTACAGCGCCTGGGGCGGATCGTGCTGCGCGACCTCGGGGTCGCGCGGGACGGCGGCGGTGGGCACATACGGAGGGTTGGTCACCACCACATCGGCGCACTCGTCGAACTGCCGCAGGCAGTTGCGGGCGTCGCCGTAGACGGAGCGCAGCCGGGTGCGGACGTCCGCCGGCTGCGCGCGGGCGTTGAGCCGGAGATAGACGAGCGCCTCCTCGGAGGCCTCGACCATGGAGACGTGCGCCTCGGGGATCTCCGTCGCGATGGAGATGCCGATCGCGCCGGAGCCCGCGCACAGGTCCGTCACGCGGACCGTGCCGCGCATCTCGAGCGCCTCGCGGGCTGCGGCCATGGCGACGCCGGCCACAACCTCGGTCTCGGGGCGCGGGATGAACACGCCCGGCCCGACCTGGAGCTCGAGCGAGCGGAAGTAGGCCTTGCCGGTGATGTGCTGGAGCGGCTCGCGGTCGACACGCCGCGTGACGCGCGCCTCGAGCAGGTCGAGGTCGGCGCCGTCGGGCCACTCGTCGTCACGCGCGGCCGCGGTGCGGATGTAGCTGGGCTCGAGCCCGAGCGTGTGCGCGATGAGCACGATCGCGTCGTGGCGGGGCGAGGGGACGCCGGCATCGGCGAGGCGTCGGGTGGTGTCGCGCAGGCGCGCGCCTACGGTGGGCACGGTCGGAGTCTACGGCTTCCGGGGCTCAGTCGGCTGCGGACAGGCGTGCCGCCTCGTCCGCGTCGATCGCCGACTGGATGACCGGCTGCAGGTCGCCCTGGAGCACCTGGTCGAGGTTGTAGGCCTTGTAGCCGGTGCGGTGATCCGCGATGCGGTTCTCCGGGAAGTTGTACGTGCGGATGCGCTCCGAGCGGTCGACCGTGCGGATCTGCGACTTGCGCATGTCCTGGGCCTCGGCCTCGGCGGCCTCCTTCTGCGCGGCGAGCAGGCGCGCGCGCAGGATGCGCAGCGCGGACTCCTTGTTCTGGAGCTGGCTCTTCTCGTTCTGGCAGCTCACGACGATGCCGGTGGGCAGGTGCGTGAGGCGCACCGCCGAGTCCGTGGTGTTGACCGACTGGCCGCCGGGGCCCGACGAGCGGTACACGTCGACGCGCACCTCGTTCATGTCGATCTCGACCTCGGAGACCTCCTCGACCTCCGGGTAGACCAGCACGCCCGCGGCGGAGGTGTGGATGCGGCCCTGCGACTCGGTGGCCGGCACGCGCTGAACGCGGTGCACGCCGCCCTCGTACTTCAGCTGGGCCCAGACGCCGTCCTCGGGCTCGACGGAGCCGCGCGCCTTGACGGCGACGGAGACGTCCTTGTACCCGCCCATGTCGGTGTGGACGGCCTCGAGCACCTCGGCCTTCCAGCCCTTGGACTCCGCGAACTTGAGGTACATCTTCAGCAGGTCGCCCGCGAACAGCGCGGATTCCTCGCCGCCCTCGCCGGACTTGATCTCGAGGATCACGTCGCGCGCGTCGTCGGGGTCGCGCGGGATGAGGATGCGTCGCAGGTGCTCGGTCGCGTCCTCCGCGGCGGTCTCGAGGGCCGGGATCTCCTCGGCCATCTCGGGGTCGAGGTCCGCGAGCTCGCGCGCGGCCTCGAGATCGTCCTGGGCGCTGGTCCAGGCACGATGCGCGGCGACGACGCGGCCGAGCTCCGCGAAGCGACGCCCGAGCGTGCGTGCGCGACCACCGTCCGCGTGAACGGCAGGGTCGGCGAGCTGCTGCTCGATGTCGGCGTACTCGTCCAGCATCGGCTGGACGGCTGCGAAGGCTTCGGCCACGTCGTCGCGCGGGTGAAGCGGGTTACTTCTTGTTGCCGTAGCGGCGCTCGAAGCGCGCCACGCGACCACCGGTGTCCATGATCTTCTGCTTGCCCGTGTAGAACGGGTGGCAGGCCGAGCAGACCTCGACGCTGATCGCGCCGGACTTCACGGTGGACTTGGTCTCGAACGTGTTACCGCAGGTGCACGTGACAGTGGTGGCCACGTACTCGGGGTGGATGTCCTTCTTCATGATCTCCCTTAGGTTCGCCACCGGGTCCGACGCGTATCTCACGACGGTGAACCGGCGACCATGAGTCCCGTCAGCAGACGGGGCCAACGCACTATTCTGCCATGCCTGTCAAGCGGGCCCGGCCGCTCCCCCTCCCGCGCGCTGGCAGCCGTGGAGTGGTGGGATTCCACGGATTCCCGGCTGTCATCGACTGCCAGGGCGCGTGAGCCTGCCCGCGACGACGGTGAGGAGCCGCTCGCGGCACCATTCGGGCCGGTCCACGACGTCCCGCCAGCCGAACCGCACCACCGCGTAGCCTGCCGCCACCAGATCGGTCTGCCGGTTGCGATCCTCGTCACGCGCCTTCCGGGTCGAGTGGTAGGCGTCACCGTCCAGCTCCACGACCACCCTCGCGCGCCGGTGGAGCATGTCGACGGTCGCCCGTCGCGACGGGAGCACCAGATCGACCTGCCGCTCGAACGCGTCGAAGCGTGCGCCCGTGAACACCTCGTGCTTCGCAAGGACCTCGAGCGGCGTGGTCGCGCCCTCGGCGAACCAGCCCAGCACGCGCTCGAGATCTCGGCGGCCCGCCACCCTGGGAGCGCGCTCCAGCTCGCGCTCGACCTGTCGCCACGTGCACGCTCGCGCCCACAGCGCCTCCCACAGGAGGTTGCGACGCTCGTGCTCCGGCGCATACCTCCAGGCGTCGAGCAACGCGCGCTCGGGGGTGACGCAATTGACGCCTCCGAGGCACGACGACACGAGCGGCACCCCCGCCTGATGCACGCGCACCCATGCTGGCGGGTGCAGCCGATCCCCGTTGCGAGCGGCGAGGTCCGCCACGCGCGGAGCGGCGAGAGCGGGGGTGCAGAGGTGGAGCGCCAGAGCTCCCGTGACGAGCGTCCGCGGCGCCCACAGGTTGAGCGCCTCGCCTCTCGTCGACGGCGAGTCGCGATGAGCGGCACCGCAGTACACGCCGGGCAGCACCCGCGCCACCGTCCCGGCACGCACCGCGGCGTCGAGCGCGTGACGGGTCCAGGGACCGAGCAGCTCGGCTCGGGTGAAGGCGTGCGCGTTCGCGCCGAGGAAGCTGGTCAGAGGTCGATCGAGGTCGGTGATGCCGGCGAGCAGACGCATGCGCGCATCCGACCGCCCGCACGCGCCCGCCGCATCCCTGGGCGGCACGGCTGTGGATGGAGGTGCCGGGCCGATCGGGTGTGGAGACGCACCCGATAGCGCCCTGGCAGCCTCTGAGTGCTGCGAATCGGCAGAATCTCAGCACTCAGAGGCTGCCAGAGCGGAAGCAGGAGAGACGCGGAAGGGCTACTTCTCCTCGTCCATCCCCGGCGTGGTCTTGGCGACCTGCATGAGGAACTCGGCGTTGGTCTTGTTCTCCTTGAGGCGGCCCAGGAGCAGCTCGATCGCCTGCTGCTGCTCGAGCGCGGTGAGCACGCGACGCAGCTTCCACATGATCTTGAGCTCCTCCTGGCTCATGAGGATCTCCTCACGGCGCGTGCCCGACGCGTTGACGTCGACGGCCGGGAAGATGCGGCGGTCGGCGAGCGTGCGCGAGAGCTTGAGCTCCATGTTGCCGGTGCCCTTGAACTCCTCGAAGATCACCTCGTCGGCCTTCGAGCCGGTCTCCACCAGCGCGGTCGCGAGGATGGTGAGCGAGCCGCCGTTCTCGATGTTGCGCGCGGCGCCGAAGAAGCGCTTGGGCGGGTACAGCGCCGACGAGTCGACGCCGCCCGAGAGGATGCGGCCCGAGGCCGGCGCGGAGATGTTGTAGGCGCGGCCCAGGCGCGTGATCGAGTCGAGGAGCACGACGACGTCGTGGCCCATTTCGACGAGGCGCTTGGCGCGCTCGATCGCGAGCTCCGCGACCGTCGTGTGGTCGTCGGCGGGGCGGTCGAAGGTCGAGGCGATGACCTCGCCCTTGACCGTGCGCTGCATGTCGGTGACCTCCTCGGGGCGCTCGTCGACGAGCACGACCATGAGGTGGACCTCGGGGTTGTTGGTGACGATCGCGTTGGCGATCGACTGCAGCACCAGGGTCTTGCCGGCCTTCGGCGGCGAGACGATGAGGCCGCGCTGGCCCTTGCCGATGGGCGCCACGAGGTCGATCACGCGGTTGGTCATGTTGCGCGGCTCGGTCTCGAGGTGCAGGCGCTGCTGCGGGTACAGCGGCGTGAGGTCGCCGAAGGCGGGGCGGCCCTGCGCCTCCTCGGTCGAGAGGCCGTTGACCTTGTCGACGTCCGCGAGCGCGTTGAACTTCTGGCGCTGGCCGCGCTCGCCCGGGCGGGGCGGGCGCACGGTGCCGGTGATGGCGTCGCCCTTGCGCAGGCCGTACTTCTTGATCTGGTTCATCGACACGTACACGTCCGACTTGCCCGGCAGGTAGCCGGTGGTGCGGATGAACGCGTAGTTGTCGAGGATGTCGACGATGCCGCCGACGGGGGTCAGCTCCTCGTCGTCACGGATGTCGTCCTCGTCGTGCTGCGGGGCCGGAGCCGGGGCCGCGCCCTCGACGCCCTCGCGCTCGCGACCGCGGCCACGACCGCGACCGCGACCGCGGCGACGGCGACCGCCGCGCTCGTCGTCGTCCTGGGCCTGCTGCTGGGGGCGCTGGCCCTGCTGGCGGCGCTCGCCGCCCTGCTGCTCGCCGTCCTCCTGCTCGCGCTCGCCGCGGGGAAGGTCGAGGCTCACGGCCTCCTTCGCGCGGCGGGCGCGGTCGTCCTCGCCCTCGCGCTGCGCGGGGCGCTCGCCGCCGCGCTCGGTGCCGCGGGCGAGATCGAGCGCGACGGCCTCCTTGGCGCGACGGGCGCGGGTCTCCGCGTCCTCGTCGGCGGCGGGCTCGTCGGTGCGCGTCTCGGCCGACTGCGGCGAGGACTGCGGGGACGAGGCGCGGCGCGAGCGCGCGGGGCGCTGCGCCTTGGGCGCCTCGGACGCGGGCGCGTCCTGCTGAGGCGCCTCCGCCTCGGCGTCCGTGGTGCTCTTCGACGTGCGGGGAGCGGCCTTCGCCGGCTTCTCCTTGGCGGGCACGACGCCGCCGTTCTTGATGGCCTCGACCAGGTCCTTCTTGCGCATCCGCGCGGTTCCCGAGACTCCGAGCTCGGCGGCGAGCGCCTGGAGCTGGGGAAGCTTCATCGCGGTGAGGGTGGCGGTCTGGTCGGGCGCCACGGTCGTGTCTGTCACGTAAATTCCCTTCGTCGCACGAGCCCCTGTGGCTCCAGAAGTGCGAGATCATCCACGTGGGTACGGCTGACCAAGACATCATCGTCAGACGCCTGCAACGTGGATTGCGCTCCCCGGGGCGACGTGCGCCTTCCGGTGGAAGCGGGACCAGGCTACCATCGCGCCTGCTCGCGACACAATCACCCCTGATGAGCCCGGGTGTCGCCGCTCCTGTTGCCGGGCGCCGCCCTGGGGCCTAGCCTGCCGAAAGGGACGCATTCCTCGCGTTCCGGACGTCCCGCGACCCAAGGAGCAGCGCCGTGATCGGACCAGTCGAGATCGTCACCATCGCGTTCCCCGAGGACAGGTTCGACGGCAGCATCCTCCCGGAGCTCACGCGGCTCGTCGAGACCGGCACCATCTCGCTCGTCGATGCCGTGATCGTGCGCAAGGACACGGACGAGAACGTCGAGATCATCGAGCTGTCAGAGGTCACCGACGACCCCGACGTGACGGCGCTGAGCGGCCTGCTCGCCCGCATGGACGGGCTCCTCAGCGACGAGGACGCCGAGATCGTGGTCGAGGCGCTCCCCCCGGGCGGGACGGCCGCGATCCTGTGCTTCGAGCACTCGTGGGTGGTGCCGCTGCGCGATGCGATCGCCGCCAACGGAGGCGAGCTGCTCGACACGGTCCGCGTGCCGGGCACGGTGGTCCAGGAGGTCCTCGACGCCGTGGGCGCCGAGGCCTGACGCAGGTCTGACGAGAAGGAGAGCACGATGGTGCGCAGGGTAGGCAGGCCGGGTCTCATCGGGACGATGGCACGCACGGCGGTCATCAGCGGCACCGCGCAGGCGGTGGGCGGCAACATGGCGCGCCGCCAGAACCGGAAGTGGGCGGCGAAGGACCAGCAGGCGCAGGCGGCCGAGTTCGAGGCGCAGCAGCAGGTGTACCAGCAGCAGCAGTCGCAGGCGCAGATGGCCGCGATGCAGGCGGAGCTCGCGCAGCTGCAGCAGGCTCAGCCGGCCCCGCAGGTGACGGCGGCGGCAGCCGGCGGCGACGACCTCATGGCGAAGCTGGGCCAGCTCGCGCAGATGAAGGACGCGGGGGTGCTGTCCGACGCGGAGTTCGCGGCGGCCAAGGCGAAGCTGCTCGGGTGAGCACCCCGGCGTCGGCGCCGCGGGAGTCTCGGCACGGCGCGAAGCTCAACACCGTCGACTACATGCGGGAGGCCGTGCTCTTCGACGGCGAGCGCGTGCGTGCGCAGCACACCCGCTTCTGGCTGCTGCTGATCCTGGCCTCGATCATCGCCACGGCCGGCGTGGTCGCGGACTCCACGGCGACGGTGATCGGCGCGATGATCGTCGCCCCGCTCATGCGGCCCATCCAGGGCACGATGCTCTCGACCGTCCTCGGCGACCGGCGCAACCTCATCCGGTCCGTGCTCATCATGCTCGCGGGCGTCGCCGCCGTGATCGGCATCGGCCTGCTGTTCGGTCTCGTGCTGATCCAGGACATGTCCGCGAGCACCAACGCGCAGATCGCGGGCCGCGTCTCCCCGAAGTTCGTCGATCTGCTCGCGGCCCTCGCCACCGGCGTCGTCGGCTCCGTGGCGCTGCTGCGGTCCGACATCTCGGACGCGCTGCCCGGGGTCGCGATCGCGATCTCCCTGGTGCCGCCGCTGGCGGTGGTGGGTCTCACGCTCGAGTCGGGGCACTGGGCGCAGGCGGCGGGCGCGATGCTGCTCTTCACCACCAACGTCGCCGCGATCCTCGCCACCGGGGCCGTCGTCATGGCGATCTACGGCTACGCGCGACTCCGCATCGAGCAGGCGGAGGACAAGGAGGCCGAGCGCCGCCGGCGCGCCCGCTCGTACCTCACCACCCTGATCCTGCTGCTCGTCGTGTCGGTCCCGCTCACCTACTCGTCGCTCAAGACCATCGACGATCGCGTGCGCATGGCGCAGGTCACGTCCTTCGTCCAGGACGCGACCGAGGGCAGCCGGTGGGAGATCGTGTCGATCGACCCGCGCGAGTCGAGCCGGATCCTCGTGATCGTCAAGGGCGAGCCGCCCCTGCCCGACGTCGCCGCGGTCTACCAGGCGATGGAGGACGACGGGCTGGACGTCTCGCTCATCGACCTCGAGTTCATCCCCGCGTACGGCTTCGACTCCGAGCACCTCGAGGCGCCCACGGGCTAGCGGCGCAGGATCGCCGCGTCCCGCGGACCCACCTCCACCGCGCGGCCGTCGACCGCGACCGTGCACGATGCGGTGGCGTGGTTGAGCACGAACGTCCGGTCGCCGCGCGTCACCACCTCGACGCCCGCGGGCAGCCGCGCGAAGTCGACGTCCGCCTCGGCGAGCACGTGCTCGACGAGGTCGCCCAGGGCGGCGGGCGCCGTCGCGACGTAGTACGCCGCGCCGTCGCCGCTCGCCTTGCGCGTGATCGCGGGCAGCCCGTCGAGGTCGTCGGATCCGACGAAGGTCGCGAGCGCCTCGGCGTCGACTGTGCGCACGATCTCGCCCCACTCGGTCACCGCTCCCCCGGCGAGGCCGTCGATGCGTCCGGCGCGCAGCGGCCACAGCTCCTCGACGCGGACGCCCAGCGCGCCCTGCAGCGCACCGAGGTAGCCGTCGAGGCGCGCGTGCGCCCTCTCGTCGAGCACCGCGGTCTGGTAGCCGACCACGAGCCTGCCGCCGCGCTCGGGCACCGTCGCGAGGTTCTCGAGCGCCGCATCGTCCAACGCCAGCGCGCCGGCGGCGATGACGACGTCGTAGCCGTCGAGGTCCCCGGAGGCCGGCACGAAGTCCACGAGCACGCCGCGGCTCCACAGCTCGCGGTACCAGCGGGTGAGCTGGTCGAGGTAGGACAGCGTCGACGGCATCGACCCCTGCTCGAGCGCCCACCACGACGGCCAGTCCATCACCATCGCGACCCGGGCCTCGCATCGCGTCCCGCGGAGGTCCGCGAGCGACGCGAGCTCGGCGCCCAGCGCCTCGGTGTCGCGGTAGATCCGCGAGTCCTCGCCCGCGTGCGGGACCATCGCGGCGTGGAACTTCTCCGAGCCCGCCTTGGACTGGCGCCACTGGAACTGCATGATCCCGTCCGCGCCGCGCGCGACGCACTGCAGCGACAGCAGACGATGCATGCCCGCGGGCTTGGGCGCGTTGAACTCGCGCCAGTTGACCGCGCTGGTCGCCTGCTCCATCAGCATCCACGGGGCGCCGCCGCCGAGCGAGCGCATGAGGTCGCGCGCCATCGCCGCCGTCATGGGCGAGTCGGGGTCCTCGGGGTCGGGGTAGAGGTCGTCGGAGATGAAGTCGAGGTCGTCCGCCCACGTCCAGTAGTCGATGTTCTTGAACAGGCCCATGAAGTTGGTGGTGATCGGGATGCCGGGCGTGACCTCGCGCAGGACGGCGATCTCGGCGCGCAGGCATGCGCGGAGCTCGTCCGAGCTGTAGCGGTCGAAGTCGAGCGTCTGCGTCGGGTTGGTGCCCGCGGGCGTCACGCGCGGCGGGTCCACCTGGGCGAACTCCGTGTACCGCTGCGACCAGAAGGCGGTCCCCCACGCCTCGTTGAGCGCGTCGATGTCACCGTAGCGCTCGCGCAGCCAGACGCGGAAGCCCACGGCCGCCTCGTCGGAGTAGTCGCGCGAGACGTGGCAGCCGTACTCGTTGTTGACGTGCCACGCCTCGAGTGCGGGGTGGTCGCCGTAGCGCTCGGCCATGGCGCGCACCAGGCGCGTCGCGTGCGTGCGGTACGCGGCCGAGGACGGCCGGTAGTGCTGGCGGCCGCCGAAGCTCAGCACGGTGCCGTCCTGCGTCACGGGCAGGATCTCCGGGTGCTTGTCGACGAGCCACTTGGGCGGCGACGCGGTCGCGGTCGCGAGGTCCGCGCGCACCCCGTTGGCGTGCAGCAGGTCCATGAGCTCGTCGAGCCACGCGAAGTCGTACTCGCCCTCGCGCGGCTCGAGCCGCGCCCACGAGAACACGCCGACCGTCGCCACCGTCACGCCCGCGCGGCGCATGAGCCGCATGTCGTCGTCCCAGACCTCGCGCGGCCACTGCTCGGGGTTGTAGTCGCCGCCGTACCAGAGGGCGGACATGCCGGAGGGGGACTTGAGAGCGTCGTCGGTCATCCCAGCATCGTAGGGGCGCCGCGACCGGGACCGCGCGCCCGCGGTCCCGGCCCTGATCACCCCGCGACGGGGAACTCGATGCGCGTGCGCAGCTCCGGCTCGGGGGTGGTGTCGGGGTCGTCGAGGTAGATCTCGCGGGGTCCGCCGGTCACCTCGAGACCGCGCTCGTCGATCGCCGCCATCAGCTGCGAGTAGGCCGCGCCCAGACCCGCGTACGGGCCCATATGGGTCCCCGTCGCGACCCGTCCGCCCGGCAGCACCTGCACGTCCGCGCCGTCGAGGGACTCCACCCCCGGCGCGATCGGCACCGCGACGACCATGAGCAGCGGCTCGCCCTCGATCATCGACTCGGGGTACCACGTGAGCGGCGGACCGGCGGGGGTGAGCCCCGCGCCGTCGATCGCCGTCATGACGGCGCCGAAGCCCTCCGCCATGGCCGGACCGATCTCCTCCATGGGCGTCCGGCGGGTCGCGGATGCCACCGGCATCGGGTCGACCGCCACGATCTCGACCTCCATGATCGCCTCCCTCGCGGGCGGCCCACGGCGGTCCGTACCCGCCCCACCACGGTACGGCGGCGGGGCGGGAGGCGCGCGTCAGATCCGGTCGACCTCCGCATCGTCCAGCTCCTCGCCGCGGTGCGGCGGGGCGCCAGGATGCGGGACCGACGGGTCGTCGAAGACCGTCGCGAGCTCGCCCGTCGCGGGGTCCACCGGGTCGATGGGGGGCTCGACCTCCTCGAGGGGCGCCGCGAACTGCGCCTCGTAGAGCCGCGCGTACGCGCCCTTGGCCTCGAGGAGCTGCGCGTGGTTCCCCTGCTCGACGATCGACCCGTTCTCCATCACGAGGATGAGGTCCGCGTCGCGGATGGTCGACAGGCGGTGGGCGATCACGAAGGCGGTGCGGTCCTGGCGGAGCTTGGCCATCGCGCGCTGCACCAGCAGCTCGGTGCGGGTGTCGACCGAGGAGGTCGCCTCGTCGAGGATGAGCACCTGCGGCTGCGCGACGAACGCGCGGGCGATGGTGACGAGCTGCCGCTCGCCGGCGGAGAGGTTGGTCGCGTCGTCGTCGAGGACCGTGTCGTAGCCGTCGGGCAGCGAGTGCACGAAGCGGTCGACGTACGCGGCCTTCGCGGCGGCGAGGATCTCCTCCTCCGTGGCGTCGGTGCGCCCGTACGCGATGTTGTCGCGGATGGTGCCGCCGAACAGCCACGTGTCCTGCAGCACCATGCCGGTCCTCGCCCGCAGGTCCGCGCGGGTCATGGCCGCGGTGTCGGTGCCGTCGAGCGTGATGCGCCCGCCGCTGAGCTCGTAGAAGCGCATCACCAGGTTGACCAGCGTGGTCTTGCCCGCGCCCGTGGGGCCGACGATCGCGACCGTGCGGCCCGGCTCGACCACGAGGTCGAGGTTGTCGATGAGCGGCTTGTCCTCGACGTACCGGAAGGACACGTCCTCGAACACGAGCCGCCCATGGTCGTCCGTGGGGCTCTCGGCGGGCTCGGGGTCCGCGCCCTGCTCCTCGGCGTCGAGCAGCTCGAACACACGCTCGGCGCTGGCCACGCCCGACTGCAGCAGGTTGGCCATCGAGCCGAGCTGGCTCACGGGCTGCTGGAACTGGCGCGAGTACTGGATGAAGGCCTGGACGTCGCCGAGCGTCATGGTGCCGCTCGCGACGCGCAGCCCGCCGACCACGGCGATCGCGACGTAGACGAGGTTCCCGATGAACATCGCGGACGGCATGATGATGCCGGAGATGAACTGCGCGCCGAAGCTCGCCTCGTAGAGCTCCTCGTTCTTGGCCGCGAACTCCTCGCGCGACTGCTTCCCGCGACCGAAGACCTTCACCAGCGCGTGACCGGTGTAGCCCTCCTCGATCTGCGAGTTGAGGTCGCCCGTGTGCTTCCACTGGGCCACGAACTTGGGCTGCGAGCGCTTGGCGATCTGAGCGACCACGATCGCGGTGAGCGGGATCGACACGAGCGCGACCAGCGCGAGCTCCCACGAGATCGAGAACATCATGATGAGGATGCCGATCACGGTGAGCACGGACGTGAAGATCTGGCTCAGCGTCTGCTGCAGCGTCTGCGAGATGTTGTCGATGTCGTTGGTGACGCGGCTGAGCAGGTCGCCGCGCTGGTGGCGGTCGAAGTAGCTGAGCGGCAGGCGGTGGATCTTGTCCTCGACGCTCTGGCGCAGCCGGTAGACCGTGCGCTGGGTCACCCCGTTGAGGATGAAGCCCTGCAGGAGGCCCAGGATCGCCGATCCGATGTAGATGAGGACCACCTGGAGGAGGATCTCGTGGAGCCGGGGGAAGTCGACCCCGCCCGCGAGGAAGCCCTCGAAGATCACGGTGGTGGCGTTGCCCAGGATCTTGGGGCCCACCACCGACAGGGTGACGGAGCCGATGCCGAGCACGATGACCACGGCGACGAGCGCGAGCTCGGGCGTGAGCAGCCCGACCAGGCGCTTGCCCGACTCCTTGAAGTTGCCGGCCTTCTCGGTCGGCGCGCCCATGCCGGGGCCGCCCGGGCCGTGCTGGCGCTGCTGAGGGGGACGGGGCGCGTCCTGCTTCTCCTCGGTGACGTTGTCGCTCATCCGGCCACCTCCTCGGCTCGCAGCTGGGTACTGACGATCTCCTGGTAGGTCGGCGAGGTCTGCAGCAGCTCGCTGTGCGTGCCGCGGTCGACGATGCGCCCGTCCTCCATCACGAGGATCTGGTCCGCGTCGACGATGCTCGAGACGCGCTGCGCGACGACGATGACCGTCGCGTCGGTCACCTCACGGTCGAGCGCGGCGCGCAGCCGCGCGTCGGTCGCGGTGTCGAGCGCCGAGAACGAGTCGTCGAAGATCAGCACGTCCGGCTGGCGGACGAGCGCGCGGGCGATGCTGAGACGCTGGCGCTGACCGCCCGACACGGTGGTGCCGCCCTGCGCGATGGGGCTGTCGAGGGTCTCGGGCATCGCGCGCACGAAGTCCTCGCCCTGCGCGATCGCGAGCGCGTCCCACAGCTCCTCGTCGGTCGCCTCCTCGCGCCCGTAGCGGAGGTTGCTGCCGACGGTGCCGGCGAACAGGTACGGACGCTGGGGGACCAGGCCGATGCGCGCCCACAGGGACTCGAGCTGCGCCTCGCGGACGTCGACGCCGCCCACGCTGACCGTGCCGGACGTCGCGTCGTGCAGGCGCGGGATGAGGCTGATGAGCGTGGTCTTGCCCGCGCCCGTCGAGCCGATGATCGCGGTCGTGGTGCCGCGACGCGCGGTGAACGAGATGTCCGCGAGCACCGGCTGCTCCGCACCCGGGTACGTGAAGGTCACCTTGTCGAAGACCACCTCGCCGGTGCGGGGCACCTCGACCGCCGCATCGTCCTCGCGCACCGAGCTGTCGGTGTCGAGCACCGCGCCGATGCGGTCCGCCGAGACGGCGGCGCGCGGCACGAGCACGAAGAGGAAGGTCGCCATGAGGACCGAGAAGAGGATCTGGATGAGGTAGCTGAGGAACGCGGTGAGCGCGCCGACCTGCATGTCGCCGGCGTCGATGCGGTAGCCGCCGAACCAGATCACGGCCGCGGATCCCGTGTTCACCACGAGGAGCACCAGCGGGAACATCGCGGCCATGAGCCGGCCCGCCTTCACCGCGGACTCGGTCACCAGCGCGTTGGCATCCGCGAAACGGGCCTCCTCGACGGGCTCGCGCACGAAGGCGCGGACCACGCGGATGCCGGTGAGCTGCTCTCGGAGCACGCGGTTGATGCCGTCGATGCGCACCTGCATGCGGCGGAAGTGCGGCACCATCCGCCACACGATGAGGAGCACGATGACGAGCAGCAGCGGGATCGCGACGGCCATGATCCAGCTGAGGGCCGGATCCTGCTCGATCGCGAGGATCACGCCGCCGATGAGGGTGAAGGGCGTGGTCATGAGCAGCGTGCAGGTCATCAGCACGAGCATCTGGACCTGCTGGACGTCGTTGCTGGTGCGGGTGATGAGCGAGGGGGCGCCGAAGCGCTGGACCTCGGCCTCGGAGAACGAGGCGACCTTGCCGAAGATGTCGCGGCGCAGGTCGGCACCCACGCGCATCGCGATCTTGGCGCCGAAGTACACGGCCGTGATGGTGCAGACGATGCCCGCGAGCGAGAGGAGCAGCATCCAGCCGCCCATGCGCCAGATGTAGTCGGTGTCACCCGTCGCGACGCCCTTGTCGATGATGTCGGCGTTCAGCGTCGGCAGGTACAGGTTGACGATGGCCTGCGCGCACTGGAAGACGATCACCCCGACGAGGAGCCTCCAGTACGGCCGGACCGAGGCGACGAGCAGCCTCCAGAGCATGGGATCAGTCCCCTTCCTTGGCGATACCGCGCAGGATGAAGTCGGCGAGCTCGGACGGATCCGAGGCACCACCGGTGGTGAGGAACGGCATCGTGGTGCCGAACACCAGGATGCGCAGGTAATCGACGGCTGTCGCGACGGGCACCCGGATCCGGTCCTTGTCCGGCTCGAGCAGGCGCTCGACCACGCCGGTGACCTCGCCGAGCGGCGGCTTGCGATGGCCGTGCCCCTCGGGTCCCGCATGCCGGGCGTGATCGCGCGGACCGAGCGCCGTCATGAAGCGCACGACGCCCGAGACGCGGCTGTGGAGCACGCTCACGATGAGCTCGATCTTGGCCTCGAGGCTGAGCGTGGGGTCGACGTCCTCGAGGAACGCGAGGATCTCGGACGGGTCCATGACCTTCACGATGGCGGCGTCGATGAGCGCCTCCTTGTCGGCGAAGGCGCGGAACACGGTGCCCTCGGCGATGCCGGCGGCCTCCGCGATCTCGCGGGTGGTGACCTCGACCCCCCGCTCGAGGATGAGCGGGATCACGGCGTCGACGATGTGCGCGCGCCGCTCCTCGACAGGCATCGGGGCCGCGCGTCGCGCCTTGGTGGTCACCGGCTCACACTAAGTGAGTGAGCACTCACTCCGCAACTTGAGCGCCTCCGAGACGACGCGCGAAGGTGACCCCCGCCTCGTCCCCGCCCACCTCGGCGAAGCCCACCCGCGGGTAGAACGCCAGCGCGCCCGCGTTGGCGCGCGAGGCGCCCAGGTGCACGCCCGCGACACCGCGCTCGGCCAGCAGCGCGCATGCCGCCTCGATCAGCGCGCGCCCGGCTCCCCTGCCCTGCGCCTCGGGCAGCAGATCGACGTGGAGGTGCGCGGGATAGGCGCCGAGATCCGCGTCGAGCATCCGCCTCGGATCTGCAGCCTCCTCAGCCAGCGCGGCGCCCGTCTCGTTGACGCGTGTGTGCGTGGGCGCGACGCGCGGCCACCACTCGCCGCTGAACCACCGCTGGAAGGACGCGGTGTCCGACGTGCCGAGGACGTAGCCGACCGCACCGTCGCCCTGGTCCCAGACCAGCCCGAACCCGCCGGGCCCGTCGAGGTACGGGAGCGCATAGACGTCGGCGAGGAGCGCATCGTCCCCGTGGACGCCGGTCGCGTCGGCGCCGTGCGCCCCGGTGAGGAGGCAGATCCGCGCGATCGCGGCGCGGTCCCGTGCGGTCGCGGGACGGATCACGGGCGCTCGCCCATCCGCTCGAGCCGCGCGAGCCCGAGCGCGAGCAGCACCGCGAGCGCGACGCCGACGACCGTGAGTTCGACGCGCTGGACCGCCGCGTCCCAGGCGCCCGCCGTCGAGGCCACGCCCGCGACGAGCACGAGCGCCGCCGCGGTGAAGGCCGCGCCGCGCACCTCGTCGCGCGCGAGCGCCCAACCGGTGCCGACGACGGCGGCGAGCACCGCCAGCGCCCCCGCGAGCCAGGACACCAGGAGCGACGCGAGCACCGCGCCCGCGAGCGTCCCGATCACGGTGCCGACGACGCGCCGGCGGGCCCGGGCGGAGGTCTCGCCGCGCACGGGGATGAGCACCGCGCTGAGCGCGATCACCACCCACATCGCATGGGAGACGTCGAGGGCGCGCGCCACCCCGATCGCGGCTCCGCCGCCGAGCGCGAGGGCCGCCACGTACGGCCACGCGATCCTCGCCGGGAGAGGCGTCGGATCGAGCTTCGCGAGCCCCATCGCGGCGGCGATCGCCGGCAGCGCGGCCGCGCCGGCGGCCACCCCGATGAACGCCGCGCCTGGACCGATGGTCGCGACGTCCGTCCCCGCGGCGGCGACCACGACGGGAGCGATGCCGACCACCGGGCCGTAGCGCAGCACCACGGGAGCCGAGACGAGCGCCGCCGCGGCCGTGAGCAGGCCGACCCCGAGCGGCGAGTCGTCGAGCGTGGTCGCCCCCGCCGCGAGCCCGGCGACGGCGAGCCCGAACGCCACCGGATGCCACACCGGACCGCGCTGGAGCGCCATCACGAGCACCATGAGGCCACCGAGCGCGGCACCGACGCCCGCGCCGAGACCCAGGACGAGGCCGACCGTCACCGCGACGCCCAGCAGGATCACGATGAGCACGGCGGCCAGACGGAGCGCCGGTCCGGGCGGGAGCAGGCGGGACGATGACGCTGTCATGCGCTGAGCCTAGGGCGACGGACGTACCCTCGTGTAGTGACGGTCCTGCCCGAGCTCCTCGAGCTCCCCCTCGCCATCAATCTGCTCGCGGTGTTCTTCGGGGCGCTCGGCGGCACCATCCGCGCCGGAGAGGACGAGCACACCGACATCGTCGGGGTCTTCACCCTCGCGGCGGCGATGGGGTTCGGCGGCGGCATCATCCGCGACGTGCTGCTCGGCAACCTCCCGCCGGCCGCGATCCGCGATCCCCTGTACTTCGTCGCGGCCTTCGTCGCGGCGGCGATCGGCATGGGCTTCCTCTACTACCTCCACAAGCTGGGCCGCTTCCTGTGGTGGCTGGACTCGATCATCATCGGCCTGTTCGCGTGCGTCGGCGTCAACACCGCGCTGCTCGCGGGGGTGAAGATCCTGCCGGCCGTCGTGATCGGCATGATCGCCTCGGTCGGCGGCCTCATGCTCACCGACATCCTCCAGGGCCGCCCCTCGTCGATCATGTACCTCGGCCCGCCGAACGCGGTCTCGGGCCTCGCCGGCGCGATCACGTACGGCGTCCTCATCTCCTTCGTCGACCCGATCCTCACCACCGTGCTCGCCACCGCCGCGACCATCGGCGTGCGCCTGACCGGGCCGCTGTTCCACACCCGCGTCCCGCAGCCGCGCAAGCACGCCTACGAGCTCAAGGTCCGCACCGCGTTCAAGCGGGCCCGCAAGGAGGGCACCCTCCCCGAGGGCCTCGGCGATCTCGCCCCCGGCACGGGCGCGCTGGCGGCGGTCTCCGGGCTCGGCGCGGTCCCCGCGCTGGCCGAGGATCCCGAGTCGATCTCCGCGCTCGCGCCGCAGGACGAGCCCGTGGCGGCCGAGCCGGAGGCGGAGACCATCTACATCGACGAGTACTCGCCCGGCCTGGGCTCGTCCTCGGCGGCCGAGGAGTGGATCGCGTCGCTCGAGGACGAGGAGACCGGGGAGTCCGGCGAGGCCGAGGAGCAGCAGCCGGCGTAACGGCGCGCGCGCAGCCGCGCACGCGGATCCGCGCCCCGGCCAGTCGGCAGGGAGGCTAGAGCCTCACGCCGGTCGCGCCGGGGACCCGCTCGACGGTGTGGACGCACGCCCACGAGTCGCCGCCGATGCCGTCCGCCCACGCGAGGCGTCCCGTGCCGAGGCCTGCCGCCTCGAGGCCCGTGCCGAGCACCAGCACCGACGGTCCGGCGCCGGAGACCACCGCGGCGAGGCCGCGACGGCGCAGCTCGCGCACCATGTGCGTCGCGGGGCCGAGCACGTCGGCGCGATAGCCCTGGTGGAGCTTGTCCTCCGTCGCCGCGAAGAGGTCCTCGGGGCGTCCGGCGAGCGCGTTCACCAGCAGGGCGGCGCGGCCGACGTTGAAGGCCGCGTCGACGTGCGGCACCTTGGCCGGCAGGACCGCGCGGGCCTCCTTGGTGGGCAGGGTCGAGGAGGGCACCAGCACGGCCGTCTCGATCTCGGAGGCCACCACGAGCGGGCGCGCGTGCGCACCCTCGGTGTCCTTCCACGCGACGGTCGCGCCGCCGTAGATGGCCGGAGCGGCGTTGTCGGGGTGCCCCTCGAACGCGTTGGCGAGGTAGAGCGTCTGCGCCGCGTCGAGCGCCTCGGGCTCGGCGATCAGGGCCCGGGCGGCGACGATGCCGGCGACCACCGCCGCGGCCGACGAGCCGAGGCCCCTGCCGTGGGGGATGCGGTTGACGGCGCGGATCTCGAGCCCGGTCTGGGACGCGCCCACGTGGTCGAGCGCGGCGCGCAGCGCCTGCACCACCAGGTGGGACTCGTCGCGCGGCAGCGATGCGGCGCCCTCGCCCTCGATCTCGACGCTCACCGAGGCGGAGGCCACGGCCCGCACCTCGAGGTCGTCGATCACGCCGAGGGCCATGCCGAGCGAGTCGAAGCCCGGACCGAGGTTCCCCGCGGTCGCGGGCACCGAGACGCGGACGTGGTCCGCCGCGAGCCGCATCGCCATGGCGGGCCCCGCTAGAGCCCGAGCGCCGCGGCGGCGGCCTCGACGTCGACGGGGATGACGGTCGGCTCGACCGAGCGGTCGCCGAGCGCCGTCGCGGTGTCCTTGAGACCGTTGCCCGTGACGGTGCAGGTGATGGTCGCGCCGCGCGGCACCTCGCCGAGGGCGGCCGCCGCGAGCAGGCCCGCGATCGGCGCCGCGGAGGCGGGCTCGACGAACACGCCGACGTCCGCCGCGAGGCGGGCCTGGGCGTTGAGGATCTGCGCGTCGGAGACGGCCCGGATCCAGCCGCCGGACTCGTCCCGCGCGGCGATCGCGAGGTCCCACGACGCGGGCTTGCCGATGCGGATCGCGGTCGCGACCGTCTCGGGGTCCTTGATCGGGTGGCCGGCCACGAAGGGCGCGGCACCCGCGGCCTGGACGCCCCAGACGCGCGGCGCGCGGGTGGCGGCGCCGCTCTCGAGCGCCTCGGTGAAGCCCATCCAGTACGCGGAGATGTTGCCGGCGTTGCCCACCGGGAGCATGTGGATGTCGGGAGCGTCGCCCAGCTGGTCGACGATCTCGAATGCCGCGGTCTTCTGACCCTGGAGGCGGTACGGGTTGACCGAGTTCACCAGCGCGATCGGGTACTTCTCGGAGAGGTCCCGGACGATGTCGAGGCACTCGTCGAAGTTGCCGTCCACCTGCACCAGGTCGGCGCCGTGGACGATGGCCTGCGCCATCTTCCCCGCGGCGATCTTGCCCTGGGGGATCATGACGACGCAGCGGAGGCCCGCGTGGGCCGCGTAGGCGGCGGCCGAGGCGGAGGTGTTGCCGGTCGACGCGCACACGACCGTGTGGGCGCCCTCCTTCACCACCTGGGTCACGGCCGAGGTCATGCCGCGGTCCTTGAACGAGCCGGTCGGGTTCATGCCCTCGACCTTGACGAAGACCTCGGCGCCGACCTCGGAGGAGATCGACGGGGCGTGGACCAGCGGGGTGCCGCCCTCGCCGAGGGAGACGATGCGGTCGCCCTCGTCGAACGGCAGACGGTCCAGGTACTCGCGGATGATCCCGCGCCAGACGTGCGCCACTTACTCCCCCTCGATCCTCAGGACGGACTTGATCTCGGCCACGGCGTCCGACGCGCGCAGCCCCTCGACGGTCGCGCGCAGGTCGCGCTCGGGCGCCGCGTAGGTCGACAGGATCAGGCCCGCGTGGGTCTGCCCCGGCACCTGCCGGACGATCTCGATGCCCACGCCGTGCTCCTGGAACACCGCGGCGACCGCGGCGAGCACGCCCGGGCGGTCCTCGACGGCCATGCGGATGCAGTAGCGCGTCTGCGCGGCGTCGATCGGCAGCACCTCGTGCACCGCGTAGTTCGACTCGAGCGGACCCTTGCCGCCGGTCGCCTTGTGACGCGCGACGGAGACGATGTCGCCGAGCACGGCGGACGCGGTCGGCGTGCCGCCCGCCCCCTGGCCGTAGAACATGAGCCCGCCGGCGGACTCGGCCTCGATGAAGACGGCGTTGAACGCGCCGTGGACCCCCGCGAGCGGGTGGTCCTCGCCCACGAGCGCGGGGTGCACGCGCACCGTCACGCCGCCGCCGGTGCGCTCCGCGATGGCGAGCAGCTTGATGACCTGGCGCGTCTCGCGCGCCGCGATGACGTCGTCCGCGGTGATCGCCGAGATGCCCTCGCAGTAGACGTCGTCGAGCGCGACCCGCTGGTGGAAGGCGAGGGAGGCGAGGATCGCGGCCTTGGCCGCCGCATCGTGCCCCTCGACGTCGGCGGTCGGGTCCGCCTCCGCGTAGCCGAGCTCCTGCGCCTGCTTCAGCGCGACGTCGTAGTCGAGGCCGCGGCGCGTCATCTCGTCGAGGATGTAGTTGGTGGTGCCGTTGACGATGCCCAGGATCCGGGTGATGTGGTCGCCGGCGAGGGACTCGCGCACGGGACGGACCAGGGGGATCGCGCCGGCGACCGCGGCCTCGAAGTAGAGGTCGACGTTCGCGGCGTCGGCGGCCTCGTAGAGCTCGGGGCCGTGCGCGGCGACGAGCGCCTTGTTGGCCGTCACCACGCTCGCGCCCGAGGCGATGGCCTCGAGGATGAGCGTGCGGGCGGGCTCGATGCCGCCCATGAGCTCGACGACCACGTCGGCCTGCGCGACGAGCGCGGAGGCGTCCGAGGTCAGCAGCGCGGGGGGCAGGTGCGGGCCGCGGTCCTTGGACGTGTCGCGGACGTAGACGCCGATGATCTCGAGCGGGGCACCGACGCGGGCCGCGAGGTCGCCGGCCTCCTGCGTGAGGAGGCGCACCACCTCCGAGCCGACGGTTCCAGGGCCGAGGATGGCGACCTTCACTGGGGCGAGAGGGGTGGACACGGCCACCAGCCTAGCCGAGCGCTCACCCGCCCGATCCCACATGTCGGGCAGGATGGTCCGCGTGATGGAACGGGACGTGCTCGATCCGGAGCGCTGGCGGTGGGGGCGCCTCTGGCGGTTCGGCGTGGGCTTCGTCCGGCTCGAGCTGCAGTCGCTGGTCTTCGCCTTCGCGATCTTCGCGGCGCTCGCGCTCACCTCCGTGATCGAGCTGCCGATCCCCCGCTACGACGCGCTGCTGCTCTTCGCGCTCGTGCTCACCGCGGTGCTGTGGGCGACCGGATGGGAGACGACGCGCGAGGTGGGCGTGATCCTCGTGTTCCACGTCACGGGGCTCGCCCTCGAGCTGTTCAAGGTGCATGTCGGCTCCTGGGTCTACCCCGACGAGGCATGGTCGAAGGTCGCGGGGGTGCCGCTGTACGCCGGGTTCATGTACGCCGCGGTCGGCTCGTACCTGGTGCAGGCCTGGCGGCGCTTCGAGCTGCGCGCCACCGGCTTCCGTCTGTGGCCGATGACGGTCCTGGCCCTCGCGGCGTACGCCAACTTCTTCACCCATCACTGGATCCCCGACCTGCGCTGGCTCATCGCGGCGGGCTTCCTCCTCGAGCTCCGGGGCACGCGCGTCCACTTCGGCGTGCGGGGCCGTCGCTACCGGATGCCGCTGGCGCTGTCGTTCGTCGCGATCGGGCTCGCGCTGTGGTGCGCCGAGAACGCGGCGACGCTGCTGGGCGCGTGGAGGTACCCCGACCAGCTGGTGTCGTGGACGATGGTGCATGTCGGCAAGGTCGGGTCGTGGGCGCTGCTGGTGTCGCTGAGCTTCGTCATCGTCGCCGCGCTCAAGCACCTCGAGGGCGTGCTCGACGGGCTGCCCGAGGACGTGCCGAGCGCGGTCACGCGCCGTCGCGCGGCACGTCGCGCAGGTCAGCGGCGCTAGAGGTAGCGGGTCTCGGGCGCGCCCTCGGTCGGATCGGGGTCGAGCGGCTCCAACGGGCCGTCCGCGGGGGCCTCGTCGTCGACGGCCTCCGCCTCGTCCTCCTCGACGATGTCGAACTCGGGGCGACCCTCGTCGCGCTCGTGCTCGACCTCCTCGGCGAGCTTCTTGAGCGCCTCGGTGCCGTCGTCGTACGTGTCGCTCATCTCAGGACCTCCTCGTCCTCATCGGCGTGCCGCGCGGTCGCCCTGCTCTGTCAACGCCGTGCGCCGACCGCGGCGTTCCCTCGGCGCTCGGATGAGCCCCCTACCTCGACCGTCGTCGCATCATCCGGAGTGGCGCTCGACCGGGTGCAGGATCTCCATGTCGACCGCGACCGGAGGGATCACGTCGCCCGGATCGTCGTCCGGCTCGTCCCACTGCTCCTCGGGCAACGGATCGAAGATGCTCCGCTTCTTCGCGCCGTCGGCTTCCTCGCCCATGATGACTCCCTTCGCTGACCGGGGGCTCCCCACCAGTCAACCCCGGCGAGGCACCTCGCGCGCGGCGAGAGACGGTGCCGGGCTCAGTCGGGCGCGACGTCCCAGGAGAAGAGGTCCTCGAGCGTGTCGCGGCGGATGTGGACGGAGGCCTCGCCGTCGCGCACCGAGACCACCGCCGGACGGAGCGCGGCGTTGTAGTTGTTCGCCATCGACCGGCCGTACGCGCCCGTCGCGGGCACCGCGAGCAGGTCCCCGCGCGCGACGTCGTGAGGCAGGTCCACGTCACGCACCACGATGTCTCCGCTCTCGCAGTGCTTGCCCACCACGCGGCTGAGCGCGGGCTCGGCGTCCGACAGGCGGGAGGCCACCGTCGCCGTGTACTCGGCGCCGTACGTGACCGTGCGCATGTTGTCGCTCATGCCGCCGTCGACCGCGACGTACTGCCGCTCGCCGCCCTCGTCGAGGTTCACGTGCTTGACCACGCCGACGCGGTACACCGTCATCCCGGCGGGACCGGCGATCGCGCGCCCGGGCTCGATGCTGAGGTGCGGCCACGTGCCGCCGACCTTCGCGAGGGCCGCGGCGACGGCCTCCGCCATCCCGTACGCCGCATCGCGCGGCGTGAGCTCCTCGCCGTGCGGCGTGTAGCGGATCGCGTAGCCGCCGCCCAGGTCCACCTCGGGGAGGTCGACGCCGAGCTCCGCGAAGAACGCCGCCCGGAGGCCGAGCATGCGCTCGGCGCTCTCCTGGAAGGCCTCGAGCGAGAGGATCTGGCTCCCGATGTGGGTGTGGATGCCGCGCAGGTCCAGGCCCTCGGCGTCCTGGCACGCGACCAGCGCCTCGAACGCGGCGCCCGAGGCGAGCGAGAGCCCGAACTTCTGGTCCTCGTGCGAGGTGGCGATGTACTCGTGGCCGCCGGCGTGAACGCCCGTGGTGACACGCACCAGCACCGGGGCGACGGCGCCGAGCTCGCGCGCGATCGCGTCGAGCGTCTCGATCTCGGTGAACGAGTCGACGATGATGCGCCCCACGCCCACCTCGAGCGCGCGGCGCAGCTCCGCGTCGGACTTGTTGTTGCCGTGGAGGCCGATGCGCGCCGCGGGCATCCCGCCGCGCAGCGCGAGCTCGAGCTCGCCGCCGCTCGCGACGTCCATGCAGAGGTCGTCGGCCCGCATCCACCGCGCGACCTTCGAGGACAGGAAGGCCTTGGACGCGTAGTAGACGTCCACCTTCGCCCCGTGGCGGCCGAAGGCGGCGGTGAACTCGTCGCGGAACGCGCAGGCGCGGGCCCGCATGTCCACCTCGTCGATGACGTACAGCGGCGTGCCGTGCGCGCCGGCGAGCTCGCGGACGTCGGCGCCGCCGACGCTGAGCGCGCCGTCGTCGCCGCGCGTGACGGTGCGGGAGAAGACGGCTGCGCTCACGGTCACATCCTCTCGGGAGCCGAGACGCCCAGCAGGCGCAGGCCGTTGCGCAGCACCTGGCCCGTCGCATCGTTCACCCACAGGCGGGTGCGGTGGAGGTCCGTGATCTCCTCGTCGCCCTGCGGGGTGACGCGCGTGCGGTCGTACCACTGGTTGAAGGCGGCGGCGACGTCCTCGAGGTACCGCGCGATGCGGTGCTGCTCGCGGAACTCGACCGCCTGGGCGACGATGCGCGGGAACTCGCCGAGGACGCCCAGGAGCGCGGCCTCCGACTCGTGCGTGAGCAGCGACGGGTCGAAGCCGTCCTCGCGGCGGATGCCGTACTCGGCGGCGTTGCGGGCCACGCCGGCGGTGCGGGCGTGCGCGTACTGCACGTAGAACACCGGGTTGGCGTTCGACGCGGAGGCGAGCAGGTCGAGGTCGATGTCGATGGTCGAGTCGGCGCTCGAACGGGCGAGCGCGTAGCGGGCCGCGTCGACGGAGGTCGCGTCGACCAGGTCGGCCATCGTCACGACGTTGCCCGCGCGCTTCGACATGCGCACCGGCTCGCCGTCCTTCACCAGGTTGACCAGCTGGCCGATGATGACCTCGACCGAGTCGGCGTCGTAGCCGAGCGCCGCGGCCGCGGCCTTGAGGCGCGCGATGTAGCCGTGGTGGTCCGCGCCCAGCAGGTAGATGAAGCGGTCGGCGCCGCGCTCGTGCTTGTCGCGGATGTAGGCGATGTCGCCGGCGATGTAGGCCGGGTTGCCGTCCGACTTGATGACCACGCGGTCCTTGTCGTCGCCGTACTCGGTCGACCGCAGCCACCAGGCGCCGTCGGCCTCGTACAGGACGCCCGACTCCTTGAGCTCGGTGACGGCCTTCTCGACCTTGCCGGACTTGTGCAGCGAGTCCTCGTGGAAGAACACGTCGAAGTCGACGCCGAAGTCGTGCAGCGAGCTCTTCACCTCGTCGAACATGAGGTGCACGCCGCGGGCGCGGAAGAACTCCTGCATCTCCTCGCGCGGGAGCTCGAGCGGATCCTTGTCGCCGGCCTCCATCGCCTCGATGAGGACGCGGTTGGCGGTCTCCTGGATGTAGGCGCCGCCGTAGCCGTTCTCAGGGGTGTCCTCGCCCAAGATGGCCGCGACCAGGGACTTCGCGAAGTTGTCGATCTGCACGCCGTGGTCGTTGAAGTAGTACTCGCGGATCACGGTCGCGCCGTGGAACTCGAGCAGACGCGCGAGCGAGTCGCCGACGGCGGCCCAGCGGGCGCCGCCCAGGTGCACCGGACCGGTGGGGTTCGCGGACACGAACTCGAGGTTGACGGTGTGGCCCGTGAGCGACTCGCCGCTGCCGTAGCCGTCGCCGAAGTCGACGATGCCCTTGGCGAGCAGGCCGGCCGCATCGGCGTCGAGACGGATGTTGATGAAGCCCGGTCCCGCGACCTCGGCGGTCGCGATGCCGTCGATCACGGCGAGGCGCTCGACCAGCGTCTCGGCGAACTCGCGCGGGTTGGTGCCCGCCTTCTTGGCGAGCTGCATCGCGACGTTGGTCGCCCAGTCGCCGTGGTCGCGCTGGCGGGGTCGCTCGACCCTCACCTCCGGGACGTCGAACGGGGACAGCTGGAAGTCGCTGTCGTCGATGCCTGCCAGGAGGGCGGCGCGGATGGTCGCGGAGAGCTCTTCGGGGGTCACCAGGCCATTCTAGGCGCGCGCGAGAGCCCTTCACGCGCGCGGAAGGCCCGCCTCCCGCGACCGCGGCGCGACGTCCTTCCGCTACTCGCCCAGCCGCCCGATCGGGTCGGGGCACTGGACGGGGAAGGACTCCGCGCACATCTCGACCCACACCTCGAGGTGGTCCCCGACGGCGACGTCCGCGGCGGTCGCCGCCTCGCCGTCGGCGGTCGCGAGCGTGCCGTGGTCGGCGAACTCGAAGACCGTGCCCTCGAAGTACTCGTAGCCGGGGTCGGGCGCGAAGCCGAGCGCGACCGTGTCGCCGTCGCCCTCGACGCTGGTCACCGTCCCGATCGCATCGGCCTCGCGGGCCTCCCGGACGTCGTCGCCGCGGGACTCGCACGCCGCCAGGGACAGGGCGAGGAGGGCCGTCGCGAGGCCGGAGACGATGCGCACGCCTCAGCATCCCACGCGGTCGCCTCGAAGCCGAGGGACGCGGCGGCTCCCGCCTGGGTTCAGGGCGGCGTGCGCTGCTGATATCCTCATTCGGCCCGGCCAGTCCGGGCGGGCCCCCGTAGCTCAGCGGATAGAGCGCCGGTTTCCGGTACCGTAGGTCGCAGGTTCGATTCCTGTCGGGGGCGCTTCTCGTTCGAGGCCCGGTGCATGCACCGGGCCTTCGTCGTGTCCGGGCGCCCGACGCCGTGGCCGCCGCGCGCGCTAGGGTCGGGCGAGACCCCATCGACGCGAAGGAGCGCCCATGCCCACTCTCGCCATCGTCGGCGCCGGTCCCGGTCTGGGAGCCGCCGTCGCCCGCAGGTTCGGCCGCGAGGGGTTCGCGATCGCGCTGATCTCACGCGACCAGGCCAGGCTCGACGCCCTCGCCGCCGACCTCGAGCGCGAGGGCCTGACCGCGCGCGGCTACGCCGCGGACGTCCGCGACGGCGCGGGCCTCGAGGCCGCGCTCGCGCGGGCCGCGGCGGACCTCGGCCCGGTGGCCGCGCTCCAGTACAGCCCGCTGCCGTCCCGCGACTACCTCCACCCGGTGCTGGACCTCACCCCGGAGCTGGCGCTCGAGGCGCTGCGGTTCTCCGCGCTCGGGCTGATCCACGCGGCGCGCGCCGTCCTGCCCGCCATGCGCGAGGCCGGCGACGGCAGCATCGTGCTCATCAACGGCGGCACCTCGGCGCAGGCGCGCGCGGGCTTCGCCGGGACGTCGGTCGCGTTCCCCGCCGAGAGCGCCTACGGCGAGATGCTGCACGAGTCGCTCGCGGGAGAGGGCGTCCGCGTGGTCCAGCTGGTCATCCCCGGCGCGATCCCGAAGCTCCGCTACACGCTCGAGGAGGTCGCGGAGCGGATCTGGGAGATCCAGGCGGCGCCCGGCGCCTTCCGGACGATGCTCATCCCGCTCGAGGACGGGCGGGAGTAGCGCTCAGGCGGGCGACCCGGGCGTGGCGAGCGACTCGAGCGACCGCAGCACCACGGTCTCGACGTCGGCCGTCTCGCCCGTGACGTCCACCGTGCACGCGAGGTGCGCGTCCGAGTCGAGCCACCACACCACCGTGATGCGATCGGTCCCCGCCGACGCGAGCGACGCGGCCTCGGCGTCGCGCGCCTCGGCATCGTCCGTGGGCACGTCGGCGTCGTCGATCACGCCCTGCTCGAGCAGCAGCTCCCGCAGGTCGCGCCACTCCCCCGCGCCGTAGACGTCGCCGCCCACGATCGCGGCGGGCTGCCCGCCCTCCCCGGTCGCGGCGTAGGCCGCCTCGCAGGCCTCGACTCCGGCCGCCTTCGCCGCGCTCATGCCCGACCGCAGGCCCGCCGCCACGAACGCGCCGATCACCATGACCGCCGCGATGCTCAGCGCGACGACGAGCGGAAGCCAGGTGCGCGGCGCGGTCTCGCCGTCGGGGGTCTCGGACATGGGCTCAGCCTAGGCGTCGCCGCGCACCGCCCCGAGCGCCTGGGCGACCGCCGGGTGGACGATGCGCCCGTCCCGCACGTTCACGCCGTGCGCCAGCGCCGGGTCCGCGTCGAAGGCGGCCGCGCCCGCATCGGCGAGGCGGAGCACGTACGGCAGCGTCGCCTGGGTCAGCGCGAGCGTGGCCGTGACGCCGACCGCCGCGGGCATGTTCGCCACCGAGTACACGAGCGCGTCGCCGACCGCGCGCACCGGGTCGTCGTGCGTGGTCGGCACGGAGCCCTCGATGCACCCGCCCTGGTCGATCGCGATGTCGACCAGCACGCCGCCGGACGCCATCGAGTCCACCATGGCGCGCGTCACCACGCGCGGCGCCTCGCGCCCGGGCACCAGCACGGCGCCGATGACGAGGTCCGCGCCCGCCACCGCCTCGGCCACCGCGTAGCCGGTCGACGTCATGGTCCGGATGCGCCCGCCGTGACGCGCGTCGAGCCGGCGCAGCGCCGGCAGCGAGACGTCGAGCACGGTGACGTCCGCGCCCAGCCCCACGGCCTGCGCGACCGCCTGCGCGCCCGCGACCCCTGCCCCGATCACCACCACCCGCGCACCGGGCACCCCGGGAACGCCGCCGAGCAGCACCCCGCGACCGCCGTAAGGGCTCAGCAGGTGATGCGCGCCCGCGAGGACCGACAGCCTCCCGGCGATCTCGCTCATCGGTGCGAGGAGCGGCAGCGTGCCGTCGTCCAGCCGGACGGTGTCGTACGAGACGGCCGTGGTGCGGGCCGCGCACAGCGCGTCCGCCAGCGCGGGGTCGGCGGCGAGGTGGAGGAACGTGAAGAGCATGCCGGGTCCGAGCCGTCGCAGCTCGCCGGACTGCGGCTCCTTGACCTTGACGACCAGGTCCGCGCCCCAGGCCTCGTCCGCATCGACGAGGCTTGCGCCCGCCTCGCGCAGCGCATCGTCCCCGATGCCCGCCCGCCGGCCCGCGCCGGCCTCGACCGCCACGGCGTGACCGCGCGCGACGAGCGCATGGACCCCCGCGGGCGCGAGACCGATGCGCGTCTCGCCCGGCTTGGTCTCCGCCGGGACCCCGATGATCACGGGCTCCTCCTGGGACGGTGGACGGCTCCGTCCCCTCCAGTCCTACACCGCGGATGCCGCCGCGGACATGACGACGCCCGCGGCCGGAAGCGCGCGGGCGTTCACGTGAGCGGGACGGCTCAGTACTGGTCCTGCGTCTGGTACTCCCAGTGCCAGGGCTCGTACTTGCTCGTCTTCGCCCAGTCGGGGTTCATGAAGCCGTAGTTGCCGGCGTTGATCGACAGCCACGAGAAGTAGACGCCCGAGGCGTGCGAGCGGCACAGGTCGACCGCGAGGCCGAGGCCGTGCATCGACGTGCCCGGCGTCGCCGCGAGATACCCGCGCGAGGCCTTGGTCGCGTACTGGCTGTAGATGTCGCGGTAGGTGTCGGCGATGCAGATGTCGGTGCCGAACTGAGCGCGGAAGCGCTCGTTGAGCGCGGCAAGGGCGAGCGCCGCATCGGGACGCATCGACTCGCCCGCGACCCACAGGTCGCAGAGCTGGTCGCTCGAGAGGCGCCCGTTCGACATGTCGGGGTCGTAGTCGGGATCGCAGTCCGGCAGCAGGTTCGACGCCACCGGCACGTCCGCGGAGGTGAGGATCGCCCCCGCCTGCTCGTCGACCGACGGCAGCGGGAGGTCCGACGACTCGAACTGGGGCGCCGCGCCGAGGATCGCCGTCGCCGTGGTGGGCGACTCGCCCTTGACCACGCCGGGGATCTGCTCGGCGGCGTTCGCGTACGGCGCGATGGTGCCCATCACGGGGTAGACGACCATCGCGGCGAGGAAGCCGAAGAGCACGCCGCCGCGCGTGAGCACGCGCTGGCGTCGCTTGCTGGTGCGCACCTGGATCTCCTGCGTGCGCTCGATCCGACGCTCTTTGCGGGAGCGGTGCGTCGAGCGCGGTGCGTGGAGTGCGCCGCGCATGCTCACCATGTGCTCCCGGGGTCGTGTCGGATAGGACAGCACCCCGGGAGAGCGTTCTCAGCCGGGGGGCCGAGTCAATTATTACCAAACGGTAACGGTCATTCCAAGCCCCGCTTCTGCGAGGTGCATCACACCGTTACGTCAAGCGGCATCTACCCTGGTAGATGGGCGATCGCACAACGTCGTTATCGCTGCCGCTGGCGGCGCGCGAGGGAGTCGCGCACCTCCCCGACCAGCTCCTCGAGGATGTCCTCGAGGAACACGACGCCGACCGTGGCGCCGTCCTGCGCCACCGCGGCCACGTGCGCGCCCGAGCGACGCATGAGGGCCAGCGCGGTCTCCACCTCGGCATCGAAGCCGACCGACGGCAGGTCGCGGACGCGCCACGCCTGGATGGGCTCCTCGCGCTCGCCCGGACGCGCGAACAGGCCGTCCTTGATGTGGAGGTAGCCGACGTAGACGCCCCCGTCGGTGACGGGGAACCGCGAGAAGCCGGTGTCGGTCGCGACGCGCTCGAGATCGTCGACCGTGACGCCGAGCTCGACCGCGGTGACGCCCGTGGCGGGCACCATGACCTCGCCCACGGACCGCTCCGAGAACTCGATCGCCGTGGTGAGCAGCCCCGACGGGTCGGAGATGGTCCCCTCGGCGGAGGAGCGCTCGACGATGCTCTGCACCTCGTCCGCGGTGAACGCGCTGGTGACCTCGTCCTTCGGCTCGAAGCCGAGCAGGCGCACGATGCCGTTGGCGACCCAGTTGAGCGCGCCGATGATGGGGCGGGCGACGCGGGCGATCGCGACGAGCGGGGGCCCGAAGACCATGGCCGCGCGGTCGGGGCTCGACACCGCGGCGTTCTTGGGCACCATCTCGCCCACCACGACGTGCAGGCCCACGATCACGAGCAGCGCGATCGCGACGGCGACCGCGTGCGCGCTGCCCTCGGGCAGGCCGAGCGAGTGGAGCACCGGCTCGAGGGCGTGCGCGAGCGCCGGCTCGGCGACCACGCCGAGCGCGACCGAGCACACGGTGATGCCCAGCTGCGCGGTGGCGAGCATGAGCGACACGTTCTCCATCGCCCACAGCACCGTGCGGGCGGCGCGCGACCCCTCGGCCGCGCGCGGCTCGATCGAGCTGCGGCGCGCGGAGATGATCGCGAACTCGGCGCCCACGAAGAACGCGTTGGCGAGCAGCAGCCCGATGATCGCGAGCGTCATGCCGGGGCTCATGCGTGCTCCTCCGTCGCGACGGGGGTGAGGCGGACGCGGTCGATGCGACGACCCTCCATGCGTTCGACGCGTGCGCGCACGCCGGGCGCCTCGACCTCGTCGCCGGCGGCGGCGACGCGGCCCAGCCGGGCCATGACGAAGCCTCCCAAGGTCTCGTACGCCGGGGACTCCGGGATGACGAGGGCGGTGCGCTCCTCGACCTCGTCGGGTCGCAGGTCGCCCGGCACGATCCATGCGCCGCCGGGCGCGCGGTGGACCGCGGCGCGGCGACGGTCGTGCTCGTCCGCGACGTCGCCGACGAGCTCCTCGACCACGTCCTCGAGGGTGACGAAGCCGGCGGTGCCGCCGTACTCGTCGACCACGATCGCGCACTGGTACCCGAGCCCGCGCAGCTCGACGAGGAGCGGACCCATCTGCATCGTCTCCGGGATGCGCGGCGCATCGGCCATGAGCGCGCCCGCGGGCACCTCGCCGCGGCGGTGCGCGGGCACGGCGATCGCCGCGCGGAGGTGGACGATGCCGACGATGTCGTCGGTGCCCTCGCCCACGATCGGGAAGCGGGAGTGGCCCGTGGCGCGCGACGCGGCGATGACGTCCCAGGCGGTCGCGTCGCGCCCGAGCGTGTGGAGGCGCGTGCGGTCCGTCATGACGTCGATGGCCGCGAGGTCGTCGAGCTCGATGGAGTTCTTGAGCAGCAGCGCGGTCGCCGGCGCGAGCGTGCCCGCCTCGGCGCTGCGGCTCACCAGCGCCGCGAGCTCCTGGCGCGAGCGCCCGCCGGCGAGCTCCTCCTTCGGCTCGATCCCCATGAGCCGGAGGATCGCGTTCGCGGCGGCGTTGAGGGTCGCGATGACCGGGCGCAGCGCCGTGGTGAAGGCCATGTTGAGGGGCGCGGCGACCCGCGCGGTCCGCATCGCGTCCGCGAGCGCGACGTTCTTGGGCACCAGCTCGCCCACGATCATCGAGAACGCGTTGACGAGCACCAGCGAGAGCGTGCCCGCGAGCCCCGCGACCGCGGCGCGCGACAGCGCGCTCGAGGACAGCGGCACCGAGAGCAGCTCGACCAGCGCGGGCTGCGCGGTGTAGCCGAGCAGGATGGTGGTGATGGTGATGCCGACCTGCGCGCCGGAGAGCTGCGTCGAGAGGTGCCGGAGCGCGGAGCGCACGCGCCTCGCGCGCGGACCGTCGTCGACGTGCGACGGGTCGAGAGCGACGAGGGAGAACTCTGCGGCGACGAACACCGCGGTGCCGAGCGTGAGGAGCACGCCGACGCCCACGAGGATCCAGGCGGTCATGAGGGGCTGGAACTGTCAGGGTCCATGGTGTCGCAAGGATACAGCGGCGCCGCGACCTCGGCGAGAGTCTGCGTACTCCCTGGGAACCGTCAGGGTCTTCCGTCGGTGCCGTAAAAGTTTGCCCAAATGACGGCCCGGTGGTTTCACCAGTCCCGAAGTTCCGACGATGATAGGAGCACTTATCACCATCGACGCTGATGCGCCAAGAAAGCGAGCGGCTACAACCGTGTCCCCAGACACCTCTGCGCCCGATACCGACCGCGTCTCCATCGCCCGTGCTGCAGGTGCCCCGTCCGTTGCGTCGCTCATCCTGGGCGGCGCGCACGGGGCCGATGCGACACCGGGCGAGGCCGCCGCGCCCCAGGAGACCCCTGGCACCGGGCAGTCCCCCACCCCCGCCACGCCCCCGCAGCCCTCCGGGACGGTTCCTCCGCCCCCGCCGCCGCCCCCGTCCCAGCGCGCGGACGCGCCGCAGGCCTCCGCCCCGG